>CAVUZO010000013.1:0-328981 GCA_963745935.1 uncultured Parachlamydiaceae bacterium | reverse complement strand
GGCAAGGATGGCTAATTGAATCTCGGTTAAATTTTCTGCGGCAGTCTGCGAAAATAGACCGATCAGACACCAAAATCTGAGTCGAGATTCACCATCTCTTTTAGCTGCTGGTCAGAAACTCCTGAGAGCAGCGCCAGCAGATGCCGGTTCGCATTTTCTAAAACTGTTTTACCCCCATTAAAAACGCGCCCTTGGGTGGAATATTGATTCAATTTATCAAAAATAAATTTAAAACTGAATTTGGGGCTAAGCAGCCCGGCAAAAGCCTTGATCTCTGCAGGATTTAACCGCTCAAGCTCTCTGATAATCTCAAAATCATTCTCCCTTTTTTCAGCTATATTTTTTATATGAAAGGAGATGAAATCTTGCAGATGCACTTTTTTCTCAAGCGTGCAACTCTTACCATTTTCAAGGACCCATTTGAGCAGAGCCGCAAGCTTTTCAGGCTGCTTTTCTCCAGCTCATAGGCCTTGGTGCGCAAAGCGACCTCCTCAGCAGTTTCTAGGACCTCCTCCTGTTTCCCTTTGTCCTTAGGCATTTCCGGCTTGACAGGTTCCTTAAAGGGCTCGATTGGAAGTTCAGGAAGTTTTTTAGGCGGACTGGGCGGCTCTGCAGGCTCCTTCCGCTCCTGCTGGCGAGAGAAAGCGACGTAGTGAACCACTTTTTCTTTGGCCGTTCGAATTTCTCTCAAAAGAACTTTGATCGATTTTCGAAAGGAGGGAAAAAGTAGGGGCACCAGAAGAAGGGCAAGCGCCAGTTCGGCCGCTAAGAACGCGCTGCGCTGAAAAAGCTCCCCCGTTTTAAGCGGAGCGTAGGATCTTCCTATTTTTTTGCAGCTTCTTCCCTTTAAAGTGCCGCTTGGAGCCTTAAGGGAAACCTGCTTTTTTATGGGATAGACATATCCTGCGCTATTTTTTTCTTCAAAAACTATTCGCATCCATAGCCTTTTTTAAGAGCGAAATTTTATCGTAGAGCCACTCTTATGTCTAGACTATTTTTTGGAGTCAGTGAGAATTGAGTGAATTTGCTTTTTTAACTTGGGAATTTCATGCGTTAGAACTCTCAAAACATGACCTAAAAATACTTGCGGCACAAATAATATCATTGATCACAATAAACATTACGTGACACTTTGCATGTTCGTTACAGAATTTTCTGGTCACCCAGAAGTTCTTGAGCCTCATAAATGCGAAAATTGGAACTGGTTTGAATGGGACAACTTACCCCAACCCCTTTTCGCCCCTATTCAATCCCTAATAAACAATGTGGGAATAGAGAAATTAAAATTTTTTTCAAAGTCGGAAAGTATTTTTTAGCAAAAGAAAATGTTAAAAAGCGACAAAACCCCGCTATTTAGTGCGAAGCGTAAATCTTGACAGACGGCCCTTACAGGGCCGCCTGCCAGTCGCTTATTCGCCTTCATGCTGCTTGATTGCCTCGTCGATCTTGGTTTTGATCGCAGAGAAGTTAAATGAAGCAGGGGCCTGCATGGGGGGGAAGTCAATCGCTGTTGCTGCCAGCTTGCCAACCTCCTTCTGAACCGAAACAAAGCGCCAGAATTCGCGCGCGTAGAAGTCGTTTAGGTAACCGCCTCCCATGTCATTGGTGCTCTCTCCGCGCGTAGCGGGGGTCCGCTCAAAGGGATCCTGGCGCAGGTTGACGATGGTGGGCATGTCGGTCGTAACCTTTTCTCCAGGCCAACCCCAGGGCTGCTGGAAGAACTGATACTTGAAGTCATCGATGCGGACAGCCCCGAGATTAGGACCGCCAAAGTAGAAGACCTCATGGCGCGCTGTGGGGGCTTTGCCAAGCAGCAGATCGAGCTGATTGTACCCATCCAGGTGGTTCTTGTAGGTGCGGTCGCCCAGTTTCACTCCTTTGAGCAGCTGATCCGTGATTTCGGGATTGCCAGCGGCGGCCAGAAGCGTCGGGAACCAGTCGAGACCGGAGAAGATGCCATTCTCAACCACTCCTGCCTTGATATGGCCGGGCCAGCGCGCAATGCAGGGCACCCGGAAACCGCCCTCAAAGACAGTTCCTTTTGTGGCGCGGAAGGGGGTCATGCCGCCATCGGGCCAGGTGAACACTTCTGCTCCGTTATCCGTTGTGAAGATCACGATCGTGTTGTCAGCCTCGCCAATAT
Source organism: uncultured Parachlamydiaceae bacterium (assembly GCA_963745935.1). Taxonomy (GTDB): domain Bacteria; phylum Chlamydiota; class Chlamydiia; order Chlamydiales; family Parachlamydiaceae; genus JAJFUZ01. Next base: position 326,838 of record CAVUZO010000013.1, on the reverse strand, counting down.
CCTCTAAATGCTTCAAGAGCGCGCCTACGCTATCATCCAGCTGCGCCATCCCAGCCTCTTCCACATTGTAGTTGCTCTTCGCATTCATCATCGCCTGATACTTAGGCGGAAGATAGGTGAAGACATGCATGCGGGTGGTGTTGTGCCAGAGGAAGAAGGGCTTGCCATCGGCCTTAGCCTTATCCATGAAGGCGCTGGAGCTCTTCACAAGCACATCGTCAAAGGTCTCCATGTCATACTTGGCCTTGCGGCTGACCTGCCAGTTCTGCATATCCTTCATGTCTGGAAATGGGGCCAAGGGGCCCTCATCCACGATCTTCTGCTTGCCGATCTTGCCCCAGCGCGGCTGCTCAGTCGCATCGTCCACATTGGTCGCCCAGGAGTGCACCAGATTGCGCGGACCAGTTTTATCAATCCAGTCCTGAGGATAATCGAACCAATAGGGATCTGACATCGCATCGAGATGGTAGAGGTAGCCAAAGAACTCGTCGAAACCGTGCACGGTCGGCAGAAACTTGTTCAGGTCGCCGAGATGGTTCTTGCCAAACTGTCCGGTGGCGTAGCCCTGCTCCTTGAGCGCTGTGGCGATGGTGCAAGCCTGGGCCGGCAGACCGACATCCGCTCCAGCCTGGCCCACGGTAGTCAACCCGGTGCGTATGGGAAGTTCTCCTGTAATGAAGTTGGCGCGACCCGCCGTGCAGCTAGCTTCGGCGTAGTAGTCGGTGAAGAGCATCCCTTCGCTCGCGAGCTTATCGAGATTGGGCGTCTTGCCCGACATGATGCCGCGATGGTAGGCGCCAATATTAAACCAGCCCACATCATCTCCCATGATGACGAGGATGTTGGGCTTTTTGGCCTTGGCTTGAGGGGCTTTATCAGCTTGAGAGGCATCATCAGCGCCGAAAAGAGGTGCTGCTGCCATTAGAGTCATTAATAGCGCTTTCCACTTCATAAAATATCCTTCCTTTGAAAATTCCCTCTTACAAGGGAGGGATAGGACTTGTCAAATATTTTTTTACTGCGCCGTGTAGCCCCCGTCGATGACAAGCTCGCTGCCGGTGACAAATTTGGATTCATCCGAAGCTAGGTAAACGATACCCCAGCCGATGTCGTCCGGCTCCCCAACATGGCCAAGGGGATGCTTGGCATCGAGAAGTTTGCGAAAGGGGGCAGCCCCGCTAGGCTGGCTATCTCCCAGACTCTCGACAAGCGGCGTCCAGATAAAGCCCGGGTGCACGGAGTTTACCCGAATCTTGTCAGAGGCGTAGAGAAGCGCGTCCGTTTTGCTCATGAGGCGCACAGCCCCCTTTGACGCATGGTAGGGAGGAAGGTCAGCCGCGCCGACAAGCCCATAGATGGAGGAGAGGTTGATGATGCTTCCGCCTCCACTTCTTTTCATGTAAGGGATGACATGCTTCACACAGAAAAATACCCCTTTAACATTCACCGCCATGAGCTGATCCCACTCCCCTTCCGTGATCTCATGCGTCGGTTTGTTGACGCCACTGATTCCAGCATTGTTGACCAGCACATCGATTTTCCCAAACTTGGCCGCAATGGCAGCAAACGTTTTCTCAACCTCGCTCTCCCGTGTGACATCCAGGTGCCAGTACTCAGCTTTGCCCCCGAGCCGCCTAATCTCCTCGACAGTCTGGTTCCCGGCTTTATCATTGACATCAGTCACCGCGACGCTGGCTCCTTCTCTTGCAAGAAGGAGGCAGGCCGAATGGCCGATCCCCAAACCTCCCCCCGTCACAATCGCAACTTTTCCTTGCACGCGCATAGCGCCCCTCCCAAAATTTAAGCTCTAATAGATTCGCCCCTTTTATGCCATGACTTCTACAGTTAAACTGTCTTCGGCGGGTCCCGACAGCCTTAGCTTTGAAGATCAGGCCGCCTTTACCCACCCCATTTTGTCCAATTAGAATGGTAACAAGCAATTGGCCCAGGGATGGACTAGGCTATCTCGAAACTGAGTATGGACTGAATTGGAACGAAATGCGTTTTAAACCCGACTTGCCCCCTACATCGCGTTAAAACCCGACTTGCGCCCCTACATCACGCTTAAACTTTGGCCGAACTTAGCAAGTTGCCTGATAAGCTCCGAAGGCCAAGTCGCGACTTGGCCAAGGGGCTTAGCAGAGCAAATTGCTAAGTGCAGGCAAGTTTAAGCGCGATTTTTAATTTTCATTTTTTGCAAAGTTTTCCCAAAAAGGAGAAGACTATGGAATTAAAAATTATTTTTATTTACAGCTTTTGCTCTGACATGCTTCACGCAGCGGGTATCAAATCTGATTCTCAATGTAAAATGAATCTAGCTGAAATTATGACCGTCGCTATCACAGCAGCCCTATTTTATGGAGGCAATTTTTCTAGGGCACGTCAAGTGCTCATGTGGAATGGTCATATTACTAATATGCTGAGTGAAAGCAGGCTAAATCGTCAATTGCACGCTATAGATGCTTCAATTTGGCAAATGGCCTTTCATATTGTCGCTCAAGTCTTTCATCGAGAAAATAATACTCTTGAATACCTCGTGGATAGCATGCCTGTAGAAGTTTGTGCTAATTACAGGAGTTATCGGTGCAAAATCCTTAAAGGCAAAGAGTTTATCGGATTTTGCAAAGCGAAAAAGAAATTCTATTATGGTTTTAAGATTCACATGCTGACAACAGCTTCTGGACTACCTGTAGAGTTTATCATTACACCAGCTTCTCACGCTGATATTACTGCTTTTAAGACTATGCACATTGATCTAAGAGAGGGATCAAAGATTTACGGTGACAAAGCATATACCGATTATCAATTTGAAGAAGAGCTTTCAGATATTGCAGGAATCCATTTCTTACCTGAAAGAAAGGTTAATTCAAAAAGACAGCATTCAGGGTCCCTTAACTATATTCGAGGTAAGCTGAGAAAAAAAATCGAGACCTCTTTTAGTAGTTTGACAAGGCTATTGCCTAGAAGAATAGACGCTGTCACCGCACAAGGTTTTATCATGAAATTGCTTATATTTATTTTTTCGTTTTCACTTCAAAAGATATTCTAAAACGCTTTAGCACGAGCGTTATTTAAGCAGTCGATCTAGCGCATTTTGCGATTCGCCAAGGGGGATACCCTTGGCTTCATCGCAATCTGCGCTATCTCAACAGCTTAAATAACACTCGAGCCAGGATGTAGGGGGCAAGTCGGGTTTAAACTTGCCTGCACTTAGCAATTTGCTCTGCTAAGCCCCTTGGCCAAGTCGCGACTTTGCCTTCGGAGCTTATCAGGCAACTTGCTAAGTTCGGCCAAAGTTTAAGCGTGATGTAGGGGCGCAAGTCGGGTTTTTAAGGCCGTGTAGCCTAAACTTCAGATTGAAACTGATGCACCCATACATTCAGGGAAAGATTGGATTCGGACCTCTTCTCAGAATCATCCAATTTTTCCAAGAGAGCCAAAATTTTCTGTAGATCTTCCGTAGCAGGCAACGCAATTTCAAAGTCATTGCTCTTTTCAATCATGTCACACACTTTTTTGACGGTCATCTGTTCCGGATCGCAGAAGGGCTGGTAGCCCATTGAACCCTCCTTTAACTGTACAGCAGAGAGAATTTCGCCCTTGGTCAAAATATCCAGGATGGTTCTGGTAAAATTGAGAGGGATTTTTAAGGTTTTTGAGATCTGCACATCCGTCGCTGCTGTTTGACCCGAATAGAAGGGCTTTAAACATTGGAGCAGGACCAGTAAGCCGAGCTGTTTTCTGCTGATGGGCTCCTGCAACTTCCCTTGATGGTCCGTGTCATAAAAAACCACATTGTCAATGCTCGCAGCAAGCTCGGCTCCCGCTAAAGCAATCAGCCAACTGACCTGTAGCCAGATCAGCAGCAGCGGAATTACAGCAAAAGTCCCATAGATTACATTATAATTAAAAATTTGTATCTGAAAATTTATTAAAATAAACTGCCATATTTGAAAAACAGTTCCAGCAATAACTGCTGCTATCAGGAGCGGCCAGATTCTCAACTTTGCGTTTGGCAAAAAAAAGTAGAGCGAAAAAAAGAGGAGCCAGCTTAAAACCCAGGGAGCAATCTTAAAGACAAGGAGAAGGTAGACGCTGACAACCTCAATAAAGTGAGGGCCTTGGAGATGAGCAAGCCTTGTTTTCAGAAAAACTGTAAAGCTGCTGGAAGCTATTAAAATTAAGGGACAAACGATAATAAATGCCACATAGTCATTGATTTTACGAAGAGCCGATCTCTGCTCTTTAATTTTCCAGATCTGATTTAAAACTACCTCGATGTATCCCAGAAGATTGATCATGGCCCAGATTAGGAGAAGAACGCCAATTCCGATCACCACCCCCTCCTGGATATGTTTGAGCATGGATTTGGCAATTTCTATGAAATAGGTAGCCACCTCCCTCTGCTCTACAAAAGCGTCTTCGATAAGATTTTCTACATAAGCATCAAAGCCAAACCCTTTTGCAATCCCTAGCAAAAAGGCAAAGAAGGGAATGATGGATTGGACCGTGTAAAAGGTCAGCGTTGAAGACTTGGTATACGAATCGTCCTCAAAAAAACCTTGAGCCGCGGTAGCGACGATCCGCTTTCCTCTTCTAAAAATTCTAGCCAGCAAGGGTGACCCACTTTTTTTCTTAACTTAGCAAATCTTCCCAAGGATTGTCAAAAAAAGATTAAACTTTTATAACTAGATAAAAAAGAGGCCTTCCGATGAGCTACATAAATGTCGGCAAAGAGAATTCTCACGACATTAAAATTTACTACAAAGACTGGGGCAGCGGACAGCCGATCGTCTTCAGCCACGGATGGCCGCTGAGCGCCGACGCCTGGGAAGACCAGATGCTGTTTCTCGCTTCACAAGGCTACAGATGCGTTGCCCACGATCGTCGCGGCCATGGAAGATCAAGCCAGACTTGGAATGGAAATGAGATGGATACCTACGCAGATGATCTTGCCAAGGTTATGGAAGAGCTCGACCTAAAAGACGCTATCCTTGTAGGGCACTCCACAGGGGGCGGTGAGGTGGCTCGCTATATCGGCCGCCACGGGACAAAGCGCATTGCCAAAGCGGTTTTGATCGGAGCCGTGCCTCCCCTCATGCTTAAAACTGCGGACAATCCTGGAGGGCTGCCGATAGAGACCTTTGACCAGATCCGTGCCGCTGTTTTAAAGGATCGATCCCAATTCTTCAAAGATTTGAGCGGCCCCTTCTACGGGGCCAATCGAACTGGAGCGCAGGTCTCGCAGGGGCTGCGCGACTCCTTCTGGCTCCAAGGGATGCTAGGGAGCTTCAAAGCGATGTACGACTGCATTAAAGCCTTCTCTGAAACGGACTTCACCGAAGATCTCAAGAAGTTCGACGTGCCGACGCTCATTCTTCATGGCGATGACGACCAGATTGTGCCGATTAATGACTCGGCCCTCCTCTCTGCCAAGCTCATAAAAAATGGTAAGCTGAAAGTCTTAAAAGGGGCCCCGCACGGCATGTGCTCGACCCTAAAAGATCAAATTAACGCGGATCTACTTGCATTCATCAAAGGAAATTTATGAAAGTTTCAGGCTACGCCGCCCAGCAGGCAACCAGACCCTTAGCCCCCTTTAATTTTGAGCGGCGCGACCCGCGTCCAGGCGATGTTCAGATCGACATTCTTTATTGCGGCGTCTGCCACTCTGACATCCACACCGCCCGCAACGAGTGGAAAGGGACCATTTATCCCTTTGTGCCTGGCCACGAGATCCTTGGACGCGTCTTGAGCGTCGGCAAGGAGGTTAAAAGTTTTAAACCGGGCGACATTGTGGCCGTAGGCTGCATGGTGGACTCCTGCGGCAGCTGTAGCAACTGTCGAGACCATTTGGAACAGTATTGTGATCAAGAGACCATTTACACCTATAATAGCCGCGACAAATATGACCATTCAGTCACCTATGGGGGCTATTCGACTCAAATTGTGGTCGATCAGAAATTTGTCCTCCACGTTCCAAAAGCGTTTAAAGAAAAGGATTATCCCGGAGTCGCCCCTCTCCTTTGCGCAGGCATTACGACCTACTCCCCTTTGCGCCACTGGAAGGTGGGCAAGGGAAGCGTCGTCGGGGTCGTCGGTTTAGGAGGCCTCGGCCACATGGCTGTCAAGTTGGCGCACGCCATGGGAGCGCATGTCGTCCTCTTCACCACATCGCCTGGGAAAGCTCAAGACGCGAAAAGGCTGGGCGCAGACGAAGTGGTCATTTCTAAAAATGAAGCGGAGATGAAGGCTCAAGTCAACCGTTTTGACTTTATCCTGAATACAGTCGCCGCTTCTCACAATTTAGATCCCTTCCTGGAGCTACTGAAACGGGATGGAACGATGTGCCTCGTTGGCGCCCCCGCCTTTCCTCACCCCTCCCCCAGCGTGACCTCCCTGATCTTTAAGCGCAGACAACTCGGAGGCTCTCTTATCGGTGGAATTAAAGAGACGCAAGAGATGCTGGACTTTTGCGCCGCGCATCAGATCACTTGCGACATTGAAATGATCCCGATCCAAAAAATCAATGAGGCCTATGAGCGGATGATCAAAAGCGATGTGAAGTATCGCTTTGTGATTGATAGCGCCTCTTTAAAACGGTAGAAATGCCGTTTTTTGCGCTCAATTTCCGGCACTTTTGCCGTTTTTTAAGGGGAACCAGTCGGCCAAATAGAGAGGATAGCGGTGAACGCTCTGGCTGATACTTAGATTGTGGGCGCTAAAGATCACTCGAAAGGGTGAGTGATATTTTTCGGCAAAAATTTTGATACTTTGCGCCTTCACGACCCAGCCAGACTTAACTTCAATGGGAACCGGCTGGCCGTCGATCTGATAAAGAAATTCCACTTCAGCCAGCTTCTCCTGCCAGCTATAGAGAGTTCGATTTCCCTTAAGTAGAAGGGATTGCGCCATATAATTTTCTGCAAAATATCCCTTATAAGAGCCGTAATCATATTTAAGAATTGTTTGAGGGCTCAAATTGCTCATAGCTCCAAGCATTCCTACGTCAAAAATGTAGAGTTTGAACACATTTTCTGACGCGTAGGCAGAAAAGGGAATATGGCCTGAGTTGACAATAGGAACTTTGATCACAAGTCCTGCTGCTTCCAGCCAATCGATCGCATTTGCAAGACGTTTGTAGCGGTCAATGCCTGGGATAATCCCTGTGAATTTGAATTTGCCTCCGCTTCCGTCTTGAGAGTGTGCTAATTGAGCAGGAACTGATTCCCAAACCCGTGCAACATGCATCGCATTGACTTTTCCTGAATGTTTGGCGATATCGGCAAGATAGGTTTCAAACAAGCCATTCTGCTTTTCGCGCACACTATTAAAGGCCGTCAAAAGATGCTGCCTTTGCTGACAAAAAGTTTTGACTACTTCAGGAAGCCCCCCAACAATAAAATAGTGTTTTAATTGTTCAAACAGATGTTCGTGAGCCATTTCTGGAATGGTTTCATCCTTTTTAAGCTGCTGCAAAAGGGTTAAGGAGCGCTGATCCTCTAAAGCAAGAAGAAACTCTTCAAAACTCATCGGGTAGAGAGTGATAATATCCACTTTTCCAACAGGAAAGGAAACTGGTCCCAAATAAACGCCCAGCAAGGAGCCAGCAGCTGCAAGGGCCAGTTCAGGCATCTCCTCAGCAAAATATTTTAAACTTGTCAAGGCCCTCGGGCAGGCTTGAATCTCATCAAAAATCAGCAAATCTTGACTTTGATCGATAGAATGGCCAAGAAGAAATTCCAGCTCTCTTAACACATGGCGAGGATCAAGATTTTTTTCGAAGACCGCTGCCAAATTCAGATCTTTTTCAAAATTTAAAAAGTGAACTGCGGGAAAATAGTCTCTGCCAAATTGCTGGAGAAGCGTAGTTTTCCCAACCTGCCGCGTGCCTTGCAAAAGAAGCGGTTTGCGGTCAGATTTTTTTTTCCACTGAAGAAGCTTGTCAAGGAGTAAACGTCTCATAAAACGTGATTATCGGCATTTTTGCCGTTTTTTGGAAGCAATTTCCGGCAATTTTGCCGTTTTTTGGAAGTTGTGATCGTCTGATCTCTAACCTAAAGCGGCAGAAGGCGCCGCGGCAGCTCTCCAGTATGGATTCGAATCCTTGCAGTTAAAACCCGACTTGCGCCCTATCAATGACTCATCTGATGCGCGCTTGTTTTGGAGGCTAAAACGGGGCAATTTTCGCCTACTTTACTCAAGTATGTCAAAAATTGCCCCGTTTTAGCCTCCAAAACAAGCGCGCATCAGATGAGTCATTGATAGGGCGCAAGTCGGGTTTAAATGAAATTGTCGCTTTCACTGCTGTCCAAAATAGCCGCTCAAGAGCAAGAGGCTCAGCATGCATCGCGACCCAAAAGATGATTTTGACAATCCCAAACTGCCCGCCGGGCATAAACTTCAAAAGCATCTGCTTTATCGCCTTAAATCTTAGTTTGACATTAATTTATTTTTTGTTTAAAATCGCAACAATATAATAACAAGGATGTTATGATTCGAACTGCATTTTTATTAATCTGTATCTTCTATACCCAACTTTCAGCTGAACCCTTTGTCGTCGCAGTGGGCACTACCAATAAAATTAAACTGCAGGCCGTAGAGGGGGTCCTACAAGATTATCCGATACTCGATAAAGCACTGGTTTTCCCCTATAAAGTTCCAACCGAAGTGGCCGACCAGCCGCTCACCCAGAATGAGACGATGCAGGGTGCAAAAAATCGGGCGAAAAACGCTTACCAGGCTTGCGGAGATTGTCAGTATAGCATCGGAATCGAAAGCGGCTTAATGAAAGTCGAAGAGTCCAAAACGGGCTTTATGGAGTTCACGGCTTGCTGCATTTACGATGGGAATGAGTTTTATCTTGGGCAATCCTCTGCTTATGAAATGCCTCAGCACATCATTGACCTGGTCGTCAAAGAAAAGATGAACATGGCCGAAGCCTGTTTTCATGGAGGCCTGACCGACGATCTTGAGCTTGGACAAAAAGAGGGCGATATTGGCATTTTATCAAAGGGAAGAGTGACGCGCCAAAATCAGAGTGAGCAGGCACTCGTTGTGGCGCTGATCCAACTTGAAAATGTCTCGCTCTATTCACCTCGGACCCATTCTACGCCAAATCAGCCGGCTTCAGAATAGCTTTTAACCGCTCCGTTCTTGCGTTTTTCAACCCCTCCTCACAGCGCGTCTTAACTCTCTCCCAAACTGTATTTGGCCAAGCGGGGTCATGTTCAAACCTGGCAATCACATGGATGTGAAGCTGGGGCGTCTTATTTCCAATCGCCGCCACATTGAGCTGAGTCGGCTTGAACTCTTCCCACACCATTCTCTGAACAAAATCCAGCTCTTTGAAGCACTGGAGCTGATCTGCTGCGGAGAGATCCATGAGGCGCAAAAGATTGGGCCGGCGCGGGACGAGAAAAAGCCACGGATAGTGCTGCTCATCCTCTAAGAGCACCCGACAAAGAGGCAAATCCGTGATAAATATCTTTTTGGCGAGGCTGGGATGCAGTTCAAACGTCATAAAATCTTGACAACCCTCTTTTTATCGATAATTGTAAAGGATAACAACAGGAGGGGCAATGGTCAATGTTTTCAAAAAAGCTGAGGTCAAGCGCGATTTTCAAAAGAACTTTAACTCTGAATTTATGCAAAAGGCGATCGAGCTGAGCCACCGTGGATCAATCGTAGAAAAGAGCGGAGGAGTTTTTGGGGCTGTGGTTGTCAAAGAAGGCAAAATTATTTCAGAAGGGTATAACCAGGTGATCCGCCACAATGATCCCACCTGGCATGCTGAGATGCAGGCCATTCGCGAAGCGTGCAAAACATTGGGCTCGCCGCACCTTGAGGGATGCATTCTCTATACAAGCGCAGAGTGCTGCCCCATGTGTCTCTCAGCAGCCTATTGGGCCCATCTTGATCACATTTTTTTTGCTGCACGCGTTGAGGACTCCTTGGAATATGGCGATTTCCAAGATGTCGATATTCTGGAAGAGCTTCGCAAAGATCCCCAAGAGCGCCGCATCAAGTTCACAGAGATGATGCGCTTAGAAGCCATCGAAGTGTGGAAGGGATTTGCCAAAATGCCCGACCGCGCCCGCTATTAAATGTCGGAACAGACGCTTGTGACCACGGTGAGCATTCCTAGCTCCCGTGCCAAAGAATTTGTCGATTGGCAGTCCAAACTCAATGCATGCATCACTTCATTTCCAGGTTTTATCAGCCTGGAAATTTTGTCTCCCCATAAGGGAGATAGCTGGACGCTCATCCAGCGCTTTTCCTCTTCAGGCTGGATCGAGTCTCAAACGCATCTGAAGCTGATCGAAGAGCTAGCCGAACTGGTAGGCCCTGAGAACATTCATGAGAGGGAAACGTCCGATTGGCAAAATGGAGTCACGGAACTGTTTGTCACGCAGGTCTCTCCCGATAGGGAAGAGGCTTTTTGCGCCTGGGTTGCGAAAATGCATCAAGTGGAAGCGACATTTCCAGGCTTTCGCGGGGTCTATGTGCAATCCCCCACACAAGTTCGGGGACGCCATTGGCTCACATTTTTGCATTTTGACACTCCTGAGAACCTGGATCGCTGGCTTGCATCCCCTGAACGCCAGAGGGTTTTAGAGGAGTCTTTCCCTCTGATCGCTTCGCTGGAAAGCCATCGCGTCATCTCTCCCTACGCAGGCTGGTTTGCCTCCATGGGAAAAGCGCTTCCCAGCGTCTGGAAACAGACCATGCTCGTTCTGCTTGTGCTCTTTCCCATCGTCATGCTGGAGCTTAAATTTCTCTCTCTCCTCACGAGCAGTTTGAATCCCTCCCTCGCCACCTTTATCGGCAATGCGCTGAGCGTGCTCCTGATCGCCTGGCCTCTGATGCCCATCGCCATCTGGTTCTTGAAAGGGTGGCTATCTGACAATAGCCTACGAGGCAATATTAAGGGGGTGCTGCTAGTTAGCGCACTTTATCTTTTAGAGATTGCAGTTTTCTGGTAAAGAGATCCCTATGAGACATCAACCTCTCCCAACTCTTCCCGTTGAAGCGCTAATCCGCGAACGCAACAGCTCCTCTTTAGAGCAAGTCTTGAATGGATTAAGCAGCTTTGAAATTGCCGATTTGATGGAAAAAAGGGATCCGAGCGATCGCGCCTTTATTTTTAGCCTGCTCTCCGCCGATTTAGCCGCCGAAACTTATGAATACTTAAGCGCCACGACACAAAAAATGCTGCTGGACAGTTTGCCCACAGGGCTGATCGCGAATATGGTCCTGGCTATGCCTTCAGATGATCGCACGGCACTGCTGGAAAAATTGCCCGAAGAGGCCTTAAATGAGTATGTCCAGCGACTGCCCCCCGAAGAGCGCACCGTTGCTTTAACCCTGCTCGCTTATCCTAAAGGGTCCACAGGGCGTTTCATGACCACCGAATATATCGCTGTGTATCTGGATTGGAGCGTTGAAAAAGTTCTAAATTACGTTCGAGAACAGGGGGATTTTGTTGACAGCATCAACGAAATCTATGTGGTTGATGAAAAAGATGTCTTAGTGGATGACATCTCATTTAAAGAGCTGTTTTTTGCCTCTAAAGATGCGACAATTGATCAGATCGGCAATAAAAAGTTTGCCTCGCTGTCCGTCTTAGACAATCTCGATAAAGCGATTCAAATGTTCAAACAGCTGGGACGGCTCGCTTTGCCGGTTGTCGATGTCCAGGGATGCCTGCTTGGTGTCGTGACCCTTGACGACATTTTTCGCCTAACTTCCCGTCGCAATACCGCTGCTATCCAGAAAATTGGTGCCGTTGAAGCTCTGGATGAACCCTATATGAGCACCCCTTTTTTCGATCTGATCAAAAAGCGCGCTCGCTGGCTAGTGGTTCTATTCATTGGCGAAATGTTTACAGCCACCGCCATGGGATTTTTTGAAGATGAAATTTCGAAAGCGGTCGTCTTAGCCCTCTTTCTCCCCCTGATTATTTCCAGCGGAGGCAATGCCGGCTCCCAATCCTCCACACTGATCATCCGCGCCATGGCCTTGGGAGAGGTTAAACTCCGAGACTGGTGGAGAATCTTTAAAAGAGAAATCCTCTCTGGATTATTTTTAGGCTGTATCTTAGGAGCCGTAGGATTTGCACGCGTCACAATTTGGAGCAGCGTCTCCAATATTTATGGAGAACATTGGCTTCTACTCGCAGTCACTATTTTCCTGGCTTTGACCGGCGTCGTCATGTGGGGATCGTTAATGGGATCCATGCTGCCCCTTATTCTAAAAGGCTTTCGAGCCGATCCGGCCACCTCCTCTAATCCTCTGGTTGCGACTCTGGTTGACGTGACGGGAATTGTGATCTATTTTCTTGTCGCCTTGTGGGTCTTGAAAGGGACGCTACTGTAACACTTACTTTTTTTTCTCAAAACCTTTACCATCTCCTTTATGCAGAAACTCATCGCAGGCATTCACAAATTTCAGAAGGACGAACTGGGCCGCTACCAGGCCCTGTTTCGCCGTCTATCGCTTGAGGGGCAAAAGCCACACACTCTGTTTATCACCTGCTCAGACTCGCGCGTCTTGGCAGAGCTCATCACGCAGAGCCAGCCGGGCGACCTGTTCGTCGTAAAAAATGTGGGCAATCTGGTTCCCCCCGCTGACGTGACAGGAAGCACCAACTCGACAGCGGCAGCGATTGAATTTGCCGTGCAGGTGCTCGAAGTCAGCGACATTGTCGTCTGCGGCCATTCGCAGTGTGGCGCCATGGCAGCTCTCCTCGACAATTTACCGGAGGAGGAATCGATGCCGCACCTCTTCCAGTGGCTTGAAATGGCGGCGCCGGTCCGGAAGCTGATCCTGACGAACTACCAGCATCTCACCGATTCAGAAGCGCGCACGACAGCAGCCGGCGAGGAAAATGTCCTATTCGCTCTAGAAAATCTGCACACCTACCCCATCGTAAAAGCCCGTTTGGCCAGCGGCGCCCTCCGTTTGCACGGCTGGTTCTTTCAAATTGCAACCGCCGAACTCTTTGCCTACGACCCCGCCTCGCAGCAGTTCCAGCCTATCGGTTAAAACCCGACTTGCGCCCCTACATCACGCTTAAACTTTGGTCGAACTTAGCAAGTCGGGTTTAAAAGCTCTTTACTTAAAAATGCACTTCATTTTATACCCAAAAATAAAGGGAGAATCCACATGGCGCAGAAACTCGCAGGAAAAGTCGCGATTGTCACAGGGGCATCCAAAGGAATTGGCGCTTCGATTGCCCTCCACCTAGCTGCAGAGGGAGCTTCTGTAGCTGTCAACTACTCCAGCAGCAAGGAAGGGGCCGATCGTATCGTTTCAGAGATTCAGCGCAAAGGAGGCAAAGCCGTCGCCGTCCATGCTAACATGACAAAGCAGGATGAAATTAAACAGCTCTTCGCTGAAACAAAAAAGGCCTTTGGAAAGGTAGACATTCTGGTCAACAATGCCGGCATCTATGAATTCACCCCTTTGGAGGAGATCAGCAGCGACCATTTTCACAAAATGTTTGATCTCAATGTGCTTGGCCTTCTACTTGCTTCTCAAGAAGCTGCAAAGGCATTTGGTACCAGCGGCGGCACCATCATTAATATTAGCTCCATTGCCGCAAAAAGCCCAGTGCCCAATAGCGCTGTCTATAGCGCGACAAAAGCCTCCGTCGACGCCATCACCAAAACGCTTAGCAAAGAGCTTGGACCTCGCCGCATTCGCGTGAACTCCATCAATCCTGGATTAGTTGAAACAGAAGGTGTCCATACAGCTGGCATCGATGAGAGCGATTTCCGCAAAGATGTGGAAGCGCAAACTCCACTTGGCAGAATTGGACAGCCCCAGGATATTGCCCCAGCAGTCGTCTTCTTAGCTTCAGACGACGCCAGCTGGATCACAGGCGAATCGCTCGTTATCTCGGGCGGCAAGCGTTAAGCGTTAATTATAAGCTTGCAAAAAAGGGTTTGTGTCACCTAAATTTTTACACAAACTCAAACGAAGCAGGTCATTAATGGACGCTCTTAAAGCTGGATTTTCAACACTCTTTGGACTAAATCCAGAAAAAGCTGCGCCAACTCCCCTGCAACCAGAAACTGTAGCAAAGGTTCAAGAAGCGTCTCAAAAGGGGCTCTCAAAGAGTGAAGAAAAGGAGATCGAAGCCGCTCCAAAATCTCCCATCTTATCTCCTGAAGCAGAAGTCAAAGAACCAGCTTTAACTCCCGTACACCCAATCCCAAAGCCCATTTACACCTTTGAACAGCGCATGTCTACTCTTCTAAACCGCTTTCAATCAGATGAGATTACTTATAAGGATGCCAGAGACATAAAATCTTTAATTAAAGTGAACTTGCAAGCTTTTGCTGATCTCGATTCAGCCTTTCAAAAGTTGGAAACAAAACCCGACTTCTTAGATACTCTTTTAAAAAACAGTCGTTTAAAACCTAAAGTGGCTCTTCATTTCCACGAAAGTGGCACGATTAGAATCCACGGGGATGCGGAACGCAGATTTAAACATCTTAAAGAAGTGTTTCACATTACCTATGAATCTGGGAATGCTCTTTCAAACCTTAAAAATTTAAGCTGCTTATTAAAGAAATTTTATGGTCTCATCTACCGCTCCAAATATCTTATAAATTTTGATGAAACAGAAAAAGAAAATTACAAAAAAGCTAAAACGGGTTTGGAAAAATTAAAGGCGGTTCGATATGAGCAAAAACCTCATCGCACAGTACTTATAGATGATTTTTTTGAACAAATGGACCCCATTTTTAAACCTTCTGAAATAGTTGTGAGCAGGGCTGCTCAAGATTCGGCTACATCGCTTATGGAGATGTTAAGGGAATCCAAATTGATAGACAGTGACAAAAGAGCCGGATATCTCTCCTTTCTCATTGAGGGAGCTTCAGAAAAATTATTTTCCCCACAAACCCGAGAAAAGTTGGATGAATTTAAAAATCTCCCTCAGGCTGGCTCTCAAGAACTCTCTCTGATTCTCGCCTGCTGGTTAATCGTTCACGAAACACTGTTTTTAGAAAGCGCAAATATCAAGGATGGCTTAGAAGCAATTTTGTATTCTCCTTCCCCAAAATATACAACCCTTGATGATGCAAAATTCGTAAAATTATTGAAGCAAGTTGACCCTCAAAACATCCCTGAAAAAGAGAAGCCCCTTAGCCAAAAAGTATTTGACCTTTCCCTAGGCCCTCTCAAAATTTCTGTATAAATGTCAGACCAAACAAGCCTAAAAACCTATCTCCAGAGCCATATCCCGATCTCAGAGGCGATGGGAGTATGCGTGGAACACGCCTCGAAAGAGAAGGTGATTTTAACGGCTCCTTTTGCCAACAACATCAACCATAAAAAAACGGTCTTTGGCGGCAGCCTGCATGCGGTTGCAACTCTTGCTTGCTGGAGTCTTCTCCATCTAAATCTTGAAGAGGTGCAGATTGTGATTACTCGAAGTGAAGTGGACTATCGTGCCCCTGTGGATGGGGACTTTAAAGCTGAATGTGTCCTGCCAGAGAGAGATGTTTGGCAGAAGTTCATCAAAACCTTGCAGTTGAAAGGGAAAGCGCGCCTCGCTCTAACTGCCACCATTTCCCATCAGGGACGCTTGGCAGTTAATTATCAGGGCACTTTTGCAGCCTTCAATCAGTAAGGCCGCGCATCCAGAATTAGCCACTTTCCTTCCCGTTTGACTAAAAGAAAGATCGCATGGTCTGAAAAGGGGTCCGCCTTGACGCCGCCAATACTCATGCCTGAAATTACAAAATCTGAATCCAATAAAGCAGTCTCAGGGTCAATCATGCGAACATTATTGATTGTGAGTTGAAGGGTTGAATCTCTCATTTTATCAAGAAATTCATCTGCAAAGTGCTTCTCGATCTCTTCTCTTCCTTTAATTAATTCAGTCCAAGGAGAGAGAAGATCCCCATCTGTGGCCCAATAAGCCGCCAGCGCCTTGGCATCGTGCCGACTCCAGGCAGCAGCAAAGCCTGGCGCAATAGACTGGATATCCTGAGCATCGCTTGATGGCTGTTCAAAAGAGGAAAACAATAGCAACGCTAGCGCTGAAAAGAAAATTCCTATCAGTTTATTCACAAGTTCTCCCTATTTAAAAAGGTCGTCCCGCCAAAATTTTCCAGCTCCCTTCCCGCTTCACAAGCAGAAAGACGACGCGATGATGAAGGGGCGCATATTTATTTTTATCCTGAGTTTGCATTCCCGTAACCGTCGACTCCACATCAACAAAAGCGATATCGGGTTTTACCATCCGGATCGACTTGATCGTCTTGTCGATGTGGGCCTCTTTGAACATTTTAGAATGTTCCGTGGAGTAGATCTTCTCGATCTCGGCCCGATTTTTCCCAACTTCATTTAATGAGGTCCGCAAATCCCCATCGCTTGCATAAAGAGCAGCCATTTTTTTTGTGTCGTGCTGATTCCAAGCCTTATAATGAGCTTCAATCACATCTTTAACAGCATTTTCATCATTTTGCTGCTGCGCAGATAAGGGGGCCGCGACCAGAAGCAGAATCGCATAAAAAATGGGTTGAAGCATGAGAGACTCCTTTGATCCGCACAGTATTAAAATATATTATTTATATCTAGTTTTTTTTTAGCGCTGTCCGCATAACGGGAAACTATGGGAAGCTTTCAAATTTTGATTCTGCTCATGGGGGCCGCGATTTTGCTCGTCGGCATCGCCCAAAAGGTGCGAATTCCCTACCCTCTTCTGCTGATCATAGGGGGAGGTGCTCTCGGATTTCTCCCGATCTTAAAAACGATTCCCTTTGATCCAAATTCCATTCTTGTCATTGTTTTGCCTCCTCTCCTCTACTATGGAGCCTTCTGGACCTCCTTCCAGGAATTTAAACGCAACTGGCCTGAAATTTTTTCGCTCGCCCTTGGATTGGTTGTGGCGACAACGCTGGCCATTGCGCTTATTTTTAAGTGGATCTTGCCTCAGGCACCTTGGGCGCTCGCTTTTGCGTTTGGAGCGATCGTCTCCCCGCCCGATGCAACAGCTGCCACAGCCCTTCTAAAGCGCTTTAACATCAGCAGCCGCCTACTCGCCGTCCTGGAGGGGGAAAGTCTGATTAATGATGCGGCTGCCCTGGTTCTTTATAAAATTGCCGTCACAACTCTTCTTTTTGACGCTTTCTCCTGGTCAGATGTGAGCTTGGAATTTTCAAGAATGGTGCTGGGAGGAGTTGCAGTGGGCGCCCTCTTCGGCTGGGCCATTCAACTCTTTTCAAACCGCTTCTTGCCCCCTGTGGTGGGGGTGATGTTTTCGTTCACCATTCCCTACACCACCTACATTATTGCCGAATCCCTTCATGTTTCCGGAATCCTTGCCGTGGTCGTCAACGGCTTAATTCTCTCTCATATCTATGTGAAGCACCTTCCGGCTCTGAGACGAGTTCTTGCAGTGACTCCCTGGGACATCTTTATCATGCTCTTAAACTGCTTTGTTTTTATTCTGATTGGTCTCCAGCTTAGAAGGATAGCTGAGAGTATGCCTAGCAACCAGATGATCACCTACGCCCTTTACAGTGTTTTCATTACCGCCGCCCTCATTGTAGTGCGCATGATCTGGGTCTATACCGAGTATGGAATTCTCTATTTGCGCGCCAAATATAATCCTCATCTCTGCCATTTTTGCCCTCAAATCTTTCGTGAAGGCGCCATCCTAGGATGGTCGGGAATGCGCGGCATCATTTCGCTCACAGCAGCTCTTGCGCTTCCTCTAGTGTATAGAGATAATTCAAACATTTTAGAGCGCGACGCCGCTATTTACATGGCCTTTATTGTCATCTTGCTGACCCTGCTCATCCCAGGATTTACCCTGTCGCCCCTTCTTAAATGGCTCAACATCCATCCTCTTTCGCAGACTTATGCAGTTGCCCATCATCGCAAAAGGCTCCTAGAAGTAGCAGAACAGGAGATCCAAGCGTTTGCCGAATTAACCGATGAGGAGCGCGCCCTGCTCTTGAACTACTTCAACAGCCGTCACCGCATCTTAGAGGTCGCTTCCTCCATGGAAGATCAACTGAAGACATTGGAAATCGCGCGCCAGCAGACTCTTCAGGCACAGAGACAGCTCCTCTTACAAATGTGGGAAAACAAGGAGATCGACGACAAGCTTCTCAAGCAGCTCGAGCTTGAGCTTGATCTAGAAGAGTCCTTTTCCATCCGGGCTGAAATTAAATAGACCCGAATTTGCCCGCTTTATAATCTTTATAAGCCTGTTCGATCTCTTCAGATCGGTTCATCACAAAAGGCCCCGACTGAACCGCAGGCTCCAAGATCGGTTTGCCGCTTAAAACGATCAACAGGCTATCCTGAACTGCTTTCAAATGAATGAGCTCGCCTTGATGCGCAAAAAGGACAAAGTCTTTGAAATTAGCTAACTGTTGATGATTGATCTCAACCGCTCCCTGCATAACCAAGAGCATGGAATTATAAGAATTTGGCAATTCAATACTCACCTCAGCGCCCTCTTTGAGCGATAGATCGTAAATTTCGATCGGAGTAAATGTTGAGGCAGCCCCTTCGACTCCTTTAAAGCGGCCAGCAACCACCCGCAGCACGCTGCCCTTATCATCGATCTGAAAGCGCCCCATCTGCTGATCAAGAAGCGTTTGATACTTAGGAGGAGACATTTTATCTTTCTGAGGAAGATTCACCCAGAGCTGTAGAGCATGAAAATAACCACCCTTTTTAGAAAACTCTTTCTCATGAAGCTCCTCATGCAGCAAGCCGGAGCCAGCCGTCATCCACTGCACATCCCCTTCGCGAATGACACCGCTACCTCCGAAGGAGTCGCGATGCGCCACAGCCCCTGCATAAACAAAGGTGACCGTCTCAAAGCCTCGATGTGGATGGGCGCCCACCCCTCTCTGCCTTTTGGGTGACGGAGAAAAAACGGTAGGGGCATTATAATCGAGCAGCACAAAGGGGCTCGTTTCATTGTAGCGTATGGAACCTGGGAAATAGTTAAAAACTTTAAACCCATCTCCCACCATGTGAGGAGCTGCAGGTTGCGTAACCTTTTGAATTTGTTTAAAAGCAGTCGCATCAGCCTGAACCGCTAAACAAATGAATAAAATTGTGAGGATGTAATGCATAGGAACCTCCATTCAGATATTGTACATTTTGACGCAATATAAGAGAATTCCATGAACCTATCTCAATAAAAATTAAAATTTTTCAGGATATAAGGATGGGCAGGAATAGCGGTGGACCGTTCGCGGCAGCGGACGGGCCGGAGCTAAAATATCCTTTGAGTCTTCGCGCTCTCGCGCGCTCCTAAATAACACTTTCATAAGTTATTAATTTTCAATAATTTAAAATTTCTCGTTTTCTCTGCGTATTGCTAAGTGTAGGCAAGTTTAAGCGCGATGTAGGGGGCAAGTCGGGTTTAAATCAAGAGTCGACAGGGCCGATTCAATTTGCCTGCGCCATCGGGTTGATACCTGCCAGAGTAGAAAGCCCGGGCTCTCCTCAGGACCTCCAAATTCACTTATCGAATTCCAAGCTGCCTTTTTCACAGCATCTCCGCCTTTCTGACGAGGGCCTCCATCTCTTGTGAAAGATTCTTTCTTTTCAATGTGTTTTTGACTCTACATGTCCGTCATTACAGTGGGCTTCCAGATCGTTCGTAGGGAGTTCAAGATAGCCAGTACATCGATCACCTCTTGAGTGAGCGCTCCAGCAACGGGCGGAAGGAAGCCAAAGGCGGCGATTCCCATTCCAAAAAGCGAAAGAAACATGCCTCCTAGAGCACTCTGTAAGGCAATCGTGCGCATCCGCCTGCTTATGTGTAAAAACTCATCCACTTTTTTTAAAGAGCTGTCCATGATGACAGCTCCTGCTGCCTCTGCGGTAATGTCGCTGTTTTGTCCAAAGGCTATGCCCACCGTCGCAGCGAGCAGTGCGGGGGCATCGTTAATGCCATCTCCTAAGTAAGCTGTTTTGGCTTTCTTAGTTTCCTTTTCGACAATAGAGACTTTTTCTTCGGGTGTCTGACTCGCATAGACCTCTGTAATGCCCACATGGTCGGCCAAATAGCGCACCTCTTCCAAGCGATCTCCAGAGATGATCATCGTTTTCTTGATCCCATGCTTCGAAGGGAGATGGCGAATAAACAACTCACTGTCACTTCTGGGGGCATCGCGAAAGCGGTAGTGCGCCGCCAGCTGCCCATCCAGAAGAACCACACATTCCAGACCCATCCCTTGAGGCAGCAGCGCCGCCTCTTCAGGTTTGAGACGCTTGCGGCTTGTGATAGTAACCGCATGGCCATCTACAATCCCTGTTAACCCCTTCCCTTGTGGTTCGCTGATCTGCTTCGCGTCCAGTAAAGCAAGATGTGCTGCTTTTTCTAAAATTGCACTTGCAAGAGGATGTTTGGAATACTTTTCAACGCTAGCTGCATACTTTAAAACTGGATCCTTCTTGTTAAAAAGCGTCTCCTCCGTCAGGGTCGGCTTGCCATAGGTGAGGGTCCCGGTCTTATCGAAGATCATTGTCTCGCACAAATTAATTTGTTCCAGTACGACGGGGTTTTTGATCAGAATGCCGCGTTTGGCAGAGAGAGATATGGATCCAATAATGGCAACAGGGATCGCGATGAGCAGCGGACAGGGCGTTGCAATCACTAAAACAGCTAAGAAGCGCACAGCTTCCCCGCTCCACAGCCATGCCAGAATGGCAATGAGAAGCGCAAGAGGGGTGTACCAGGCGCCGAGCTGATCGGCCAACCTCCGGATGCGCGGCCGCTTTTGCGCTGAGTCGGACATGACCTGCATGATTTTGGCGTAGCGCGAATCCTGGGCACGCTTCGTCGCTTGAATGGTCAAGGAGGAGTCGCCATTGATCGCGCCAGAAAGAACCTGAGAACCTGGTGCTTTTGCCATGAAAAAGGGCTCCCCTGTCAAGTAGGATTCATCCATCACCCCATTGCCCTCTTTCACCTCGCCGTCGACAGGGCAAATTTCATGAGGAAAAATGCGGATGGTATCCCCTATAGCGATCTGCTCCACCCCGATCTCTTCGACTTTATTGTCTTTCTGTCGATGGGCCGTCGTCGGGGCCCTTTTTGCTAAAACCTCCAGCATTTTAGAAGCTGTGCGAATGGCATACTTTTCGAGGCTTTCACCTCCTGAGAGCATGAGCACGACAAGGGAACCGGCCAAATATTCCCCGAGCAAAAGCGCGGTGACAATCGAAATGCCCGCCAGCAGGTCAGAGCCAAATTCTAGCCTCCAGACATTTCCTAGAAGCTGCGCGACTAAAATGCCGCCTCCCAGGAGCAAGGTCACGAAGAGGGGGATGTTGACGTAAGTGGGTAACGTAAAACGGAAAACGATGTACAGGAGTATGCTTGCAAGGGCAAGAAGGGCTATGTAAACTTCGAGGCCAATCTGGCTGCTCTTATTCATGCGTCTATAAATTCTCCAGACGATTTAGCACCGCTTTTATATCCACACCCTTTCCAAGAATGGCCTTAAAGGGATCCCCTTTTTCTTTCAAGCGGTTTGGAACTGTTTTAATCGTGAAGGCCCTTGGATCTAAGTCTAAAGTCACCTCATCCCATTGTAGAGGGGTCGAGACGAGGGCGTGAGGGCGGGGACGCACCGCATAAGGGGCTACGACAGTCTGTCCAGTGCGATTTTGCAGGCAGTCGAGATAGATTTTTTTCTCCCTTTTTTCTGGACTTCGCTCTAATGAAGTATGTCGTGGAAACTGCTTCTGGATGTAATGTGCCATGACGGTGGCAAATTGGCGCGACTGCTCAAAATCATACTTTCCATGGAGCGGGATAAAAATATGAAAGCCGTTGCCTCCAGAAGTTTTGCAGCAATGGGTGATCTTCAGCTCTTTCAGCAATTCATGAAAGGCAAGCGCAACTTCCACGACTTTTGTAAAGGGAACCCCATGAGGATCCAGATCGATGACACAATAGTCGGGACTATCTAACGTCTTGCCATGCCCCATAAAGGGATGAAGATCGATGCTTCCCAGATTAATGGCGTAGAGGAGGCTCTGTAAATCGTTGATAAGAAGATAGTGAACAATTTTGCCTTCATGTTCAACGGGGCAAGTTTTAACCCCTTTAGGAGTCGTTTCTAGATCCTTCTGGTAAAATCCCGGTTTCTCAACCCCTTCTGGATAGCGATGGAGCATGATGGGACGATTTTTAAGGTAAGGGAGAATAAAGGGGGCGATGCTTTTGTAATAGTCTAGGAGATCCCCTTTAGTATATTTTTCCTTGGGCCAGTAAATTTTGTCCAGGTTGGTGTAAACCACCTCTTTTTTAACCTTCTTGGTGGCTTTATCCTCTCTTAAGCCGTGAAAAATGGGGTGGCGCATGCGCTGCTCCTTTGTCCATTCGGTAAATGTAACTTCACATAGTATTTCTGGCTTTACCCAGGTTACTGGGGCATTTGTTTTAGGGGGCGTTTTAAAAGGGGACTGTTTCTGAATAAGTGGCTTTAATTTCTGATAAACCTCTTTCAAGCGAGCGGCATCAAATCCCCCTCCCACATGGCCTGCAAAGTTGAGATTGTGCTCCTCATCATAACCCCCCACGAGAAGCGCCCCGAAAAGTTTGCGTGAGCCTCGCGGCGCTGTAAAGCCGCCAATCACCGCCTCTTGTCTTAAGACCGTTTTGATCTTTACCCAGTCTGAGCTGCGGCGCGGCTGATAGGGGCTTGCCATTTTCTTCCCCATAATGCCTTCTAAATGCTTTTTGGAGGCCTCTTTAAAGAGCAACTCCCCATTTTTTACAAGATGGTCACTGTAACAGATATGGGGGAGGCGAACCTCTTTTAAAAGATCTTTCAAAAGCTCTTTGCGCTCTAAGAGGGGAAGTTCCCGCAAGTCTTCCCCCTCTTTGTAGAGCAGGTCGAATACATAATAATAGAGCGCTCCCTTCTCATAATTTTGAAGCAGCTGAAAGTGAGACTTTCCCTCGGAGTCGAGCACGACAACTTCCCCATCGAGGATCAGATCCCCTCTTAACTTCTCCAGCTCCTTGACAACCGATGGAAATTTCTTGTTTAAAAGTTTATTAGAGCGCGATTTTAAACTTACTTTGCCCTGTTCAATGAAGGCGAGGGTGCGATATCCGTCCCACTTTATCTCGAAGAGCCAATTTTCGTCGTTAAAAGGTTCCTGGACCTGTGTCGCCAACATCGGATGGATGATTTTTGGCATGGGGACTTTTTTTTTACTCTGCGCGTGTGCATCTTCCCGTTTAAAGAAGAGCCAATTGTTGTCTTCGGAATCTTTCTTTAACTTTTGAAAGACAAAATCGCCCTGCAGCTTCTCTCCATGCAGGGTGACGACGAAATGGCCCTTTTTTAAACCATTCAGGTCGCCTGAATAAGTTCCATGATCCCAAATTTCCACACTTCCAGCGCCATAGTTCCCTTTTGGAATGACCCCTTCAAAGTACTGGTAGTCGAGAGGATGATCTTCCACCTTAATGGCGAGCCGCTTGTCGGCCGGGTTTAAAGAGGGCTGT
Source organism: uncultured Parachlamydiaceae bacterium (assembly GCA_963745935.1). GTDB lineage: Bacteria > Chlamydiota > Chlamydiia > Chlamydiales > Parachlamydiaceae > JAJFUZ01. The sequence continues at coordinate 303,320 of CAVUZO010000013.1, read as the reverse complement.
TTCGGCACAGCCCAGCTTACAAGAACACCCTTGTACTCCAGGCGCACATCATAGTGTAGATGGGTTGCCGCATGCTTTTGGATGACAAAATTGAGAGAGGATGAGCTTGTTTGAACCGCTTTTGGCTCTGGGCTTTTTTTGAGATTGCGCTTCGACTTGTACGCTTTGAGCCTCATGCAATCTTACGCGTCTTTTTCCCAGGTTTCTTCTTCTCTTCTAAGCTTGCCTTGAGAAGGGCCATAATATCGTGCACCTTTGTCACGGATGGCTCTTTTGTTTTGGGATGGATGGGGCGCCCCTTTGCTTTCTGCTTGATAATCTTTTTGATCTCTTCAACATACGTATCGTGATACTCTTTCGGATTGAAGGGAACTGTGAGATGGTTGATGAGCTGCATCGCAATGTCCAGCTCTTTTGCGCTCGTCTTGGCAGCGGCTGGTAGTTTTAACTCGTCCGCCTTTATGAGCTCGCTCTGATAGCGCAGTTCATTGATTATCAACATGTTATCGTGAGCTTTTACGACTGCGAGATGCTCGCGATTGCGCAAGACAAATTTGGCAAGCCCCACCTTTTTAGACTTTTTCAGCGCTTCGCAGAGAAGGCTATAGGCGCTTCCTGCATTTTTATCCGGCTCACAGTAATAGGGTTTCACATAATAGTAGGTCTCAATCTCCTCCTCCTTTACAAAGCTAAAAATCTCAATTGTTTTCGCTTTGGCGAGATTGGCTTTTTCAAAATCCTCATCCTTTAAAGTGACAAAGTCCCCTTTTTCAACCTCATACCCTTTGACAATTTCGCTCCAGGGCACCTCTTTTCCCTCCTCTTTACAAATGCGGGCGTAGCGGATTTGTGAAAAATCTTTCTTATGGAGCAGCACAAAGGAAATTTCTTTTTCTTGGCTTGCCGTATAGAGGTGCACAGGAATATTGACGAGACCAAAACTCAAAGCTCCCTTCCAGATCGACCGCATAAGACTGCTCCTCTCTAAAATTCGCATCCTAGCAGAACCGCTAGACTTGTCAATGGCGAAAATGGTAAAATTTTTGGCATGAATCTTCTCATTGCCGTGGGCTCTACAAATCCTGTGAAGGTGCAAGCCGTCAAGCAAGCTTTGGCAGGTGAGAATGTGCGCATCCTCCCCTACGCCGCCTCATCCGAAGTCTCGGCCCAGCCTCTCTCTGATGAAGAGACGCGAACTGGCGCCATCCAGCGCGCCCAAAATTGTTTGGATAACTGCGAGGCTGATCTGGCTATTGGCCTGGAAGCGGGCGTGAGCTTTCACGGCGACAATGTGTATCTCTCCCATTGGGGTGCCCTAGTCCACGAACGTCAAAAATTTACCAGCAATGGTCCCCAGATTTTGCTGCCCAGAAGCTTCCAAAAAGAGCTGCTGGCGGGACGGATTCTTGAAGAGCTGATGCATGAGAAAACCGGCATTGAGAGCTTGGGGAAAAAGGCGGGCGCCATCGCCGTTTTTACCGGCAATCGCGTCAACCGCGAGCAGATGCTCACTCAAATCGTGCAAGTCTTAATTGGTCAATATTTGTATTATCGCGATCATTGAGTTGTAAATTTGATCGAGCCTCTTTTTCAGCCTCTTGTTCCTCACAAGCCAGATACAGAAAGGCCATCAGCGCAATCCCAAGAGGATAGAAAGCACAGGCTTGAAGCGTGTGAAATTTTTCATGAAGCTTGAGACAGATAGGAACAGTGGTCCCGCCGAACAGCGACATGGCGAGTGCAGAGCTGATAAAAATGCCGCGGCAGCGCTCATGCACCTCAAATTGATTGAGCATCCAGCTGTGAATGGGGCCGATGACAAAGCAGGCAAGCGCCGTTAGAAATAGCTGCAGCAGTAGAAGATTAGGGCAAAAGTAGCAGAGTGGAAGAACGGAGATGCAGAAAAGAAATGAGCCGATTTCCATAATTTTATGAATGCCGATTTTGTCTGCAATAAAACCTGCAACAAGTAAAAGAGTGCCATATGCAATGAGCGCCTGGAAGGTGGCGAATCCTTGCGACTCATGCACGAGCGGCAAGAAGATAAAGATGAAGGAGTAGCTGACCATGAAGAGAGCAAAAACAAGAGCAATGCCTAAAATTTTGTGCCAATTCTTTTGGACAAACGTATAGAGCCCAACCTCTTTCACAAACTCTTGGGGAAGGGCGCTATAGGCGGGCGTCTCCTCGCATTGGCGCAAAAAGTAGCTGATCAGGCCTCCCGCAGCCCCCACGAAAAAGCAGCCGCGCACCCAGCTCTCATTTTGGGTCAAAAGAGAGAGCGTCGCAAAACCATTTGCTGCCGCCAAACCGCATACGGCAAATAGACAGCTGATAGAGCTGATTAACCCAGTCCGTTTCTCCCTTGCATGTTCGAGTGAAAAGACCGTGGATCCAGGATATTCCCCTCCAGAGAAGAAGTACTGGGCGCAAATTAAAAAGAGAAAACAGACCCAAGTCTTATCGCCTAGCAGGTCCATAGGAATCAGCCCGATTAAACCTGTTGCCGTGGCCAAACCTAAAGTAGAATTGGAGCAGATCGTCCTCCGCCCTTTCTTGTCCCCCTGCATGCCATAGTAGAGCGCTCCTGCAGGGTAAAAAATTAAGGAAGCCACCAGAACCAGGCAATAGGAAAAGAAAATAGCACTCCGCGGCTCTGCATGAAACATCCTCATAGCCAGAAAGGGGGCAAGGAAGCTATAGATAGCCATGTTATAGGCCTCGAAAAGACTTGAAAACCAGCCCATCCAGGTTGCTTTAGGCCAGGTTGCTTTAGGGATGGTCGCATCTATCTTCAAAATAACCTCTAGCTTGAATCACTCAAGCGGTTATACCAACTTGCTTTTATTTCTTCCATGAAATTTCTTTAAACCCGACTTGCGCCCCTACATCACGCTTAAACTTTGGCCGAACTTAGCAAGTAGCCTGATAAGCTCCGAAGGCCAAGTCGCGACTCGGCCAAGGGGCTTAGCAGAGCAAATTGCTAAGTGCAGGCAAGTTTAAACCCGATTTGCGCCCTAGCGGTGATTCAGCTGATGATGCGATTTTTTGGAGGTTAAAACGGGGCAATTTTTGACATACTTGAGTAAAGTAGGCGAAAATTGCCCCGTTTTAACCTCCAAAACAAGCGCGCATCAGATGAGTCATTGATAGGGCGCAAGTCGGGTTTTAAGCGCGATGTAGGGGGCAAGTCGGGTTTTAATTACAACTTATTGCCACAACGCTTCGCTAACAAGCATCCCTGACGTACTCCCCACTGTCCTCTTGTAGTGAATCTCCGCGATGCCAAAATGGTCCATGATCGTGGAAAGGAGGATAGCGCTTGTGACTGTTTTATAATGGATACCGCTCAAAGTGGCGTCATCTTTTCCTAGAAACTCCTTCAGGATATTTCTCACATCCGCTTGCGTGATTCTCTCTTCTTTATTGCACGCCTTTGCAACCAGATAAAAAATGGACTCGCCATCCCCAAAAGTGGCCACGAATCTATCTGGGGAAGCAAGCCACTCGGGAGTGGCAGGCAATAGCGCGATAATCTTTTGCTTAAGTTGAGCTGCTTCATCGGGCAAAATCGGATTGCCCGATTCAAAAGCCTTCAGAACAGCACCCTGCCGAACCTCCTTGGATAGAAGCACTCTTACAGTGCCATGACCGAGCGGTCCCAAGTAAACAGCATCGTCAGTTGTCATCTGAAAACTGCCGTTGCCGCTATCCCAGGCTACAAGATTCTCAACTTCTGGAAAGAGCGCTTTTGCTGTCATTAGCCCAAGTTTTCCCTCCTCTTCTTGCGATAAAATTTGAAAGGGAATTCCTAGCTGGCCTTCTAAAAGCTGTAAAAGATCGGCACCATTTTTGGCTTTGCGAAAAACAGCCGTTGCAATCGCTGTGAAGTGCACGGGGCGATCCCCTGCAATTTGCTGCGCAGATTCTTTAAACCCCTGCAGGATTTCGAGAGCTTTTGAGGCCATCTCTGGACTAATATGTCCCTCATGGTTGGCAACATCTTCTGTCAGCATGAGCGGCTGATAGGTGGCCAAGAGCGGCTTGCCCACAATATTGCTGGTTTCCGTTTCCACGACAGCGACCTGAATCTTGATTGCGCCGGAACCAAAATCGATGGCGGCGCGCACTGTCTCCACGCTATGCGCAGGGATAAGGGATAAGAGGCTAATGGTTAGAACCTGCAATAGGATTTTTTTCATATCATACTCCTTTATGACTTGTGACTTCAACAACTGCTTCAAGAGGAATCATCCCCTCATAAAGATGGTAGTATTTTGTTGTTCCGCCTGGATTGGTTTCATACACGAGGCGGCCACTTAAGCGATGTGTAGAGAGCTTGAGAAGGATGTAATCTTGACCTTTCCAAAATTTTTGAACCACATGGTCCAGCTGATCTTCTTTGGCGAGGTGGATAAAGTCGCGATCGATGTCTGAACCAACAACGAGATTCAACTTTAAACTCTCTTGCCAAGCTTTGTATGAGACGACTTTGTAAAGAAATTGCGGCTCCATCTGAAACTCCTCCATGGTGTCTATCAATTGCAGCGCATGCTGGTTATTGATAATCTGATTGAAAAATTTAAGCTGAATCGCAGCAAGCTCAGGCGAATAGATCTGCGGCCCATGCTCAACAGCGGTATAATGGATACCAATAAAGGCGATTCCTTCAGCCTCTGCTGCTTTGGCTAGCTCCTCGACATTTTTCTTTTTGTCGTCGATAAAGACGATTTTTTTAGGTTTGCGTCCAAATTGCTGCAGGAGAGCGCGGAAAATATCCCCTTTTGAATTGAAGTCGTTCACAAAAAGGATTCCTTGCGTGTAGAGGGCCGGCCGCGCTGATGGGATATGCAGCGTCTCATGATGAGGGGCGCTCAGCTTCAGATCGACGCCGATCGAGCTGAGCTGCCGCAGCGTTTCGGAAACGATAAAAGGCTGGCGATGGGTCACCCCCATGACGACAATGTTTCTCTTCTGTAGGTCTAGAATGGCTTCGATCATCTGCGCTTCTACCGGCACCACTTCTGTCACCATCTGCGTCTTTTTCCAGAGTGGATAGAGCGAGTGAAAAGCGTCCTCCTTCGACATTCCAGCCTCAACTAAGCTTTGCACCTCATGCTGCAGCCAGTTGACGTGACCGAGCGCCTGTTTGGCTTGATAAACCGTATTGTCCAGATCGACTAAAAACCAGCTCTCTTCATCGATGTGCGGCAGAACCGTCTCAATCGTCCGGGTTTCGACGATAGTGGCAGAATGAGCAATGTTTGAGACTAAGAGCAGAATAGACAGCAAGTATTTGTGCATGGGCTCATCCTTGTTTAAATGATAGTGTATCATAAACACTATATTAAACACAAGAGCTTATTTCAGATCAAAAAAGAGAAGGCGCGAAGGCTGTTGAGCCTTAATTCGAAAAGAAGTTTGGTCTTCCATTGCTACCCCGTCACCAGCCTGCAAAATAGCCTCTTCAAACGCGAGCTCACCGCTAATGACTTGCAGCCAGCCGTAGCGATTGTGCATCTCTTTTTCCAGCTCTGTACCGCTCTCGAGAGAGAGCATATAGAGCGCCACATCCTGCTCAATTATAAGAGGGCCATTCTTTGAAGCGATCAGATGCCACTGATCTGAAGAAGTAGAGAGCGCCATCTGCTGATAGCGCGGTTTAAGCCCTTTTTTGTCAGGAATGATCCAGATTTGTAAAAAATGGACCAGACTGCTGTTTGAGGGGTTGTACTCGCTGTGCGTCACTCCAGTGCCAGCGCTCATCGTCTGAATTTCATTGGCGTGGATCACCGATTGCGTCTCCATGCTATCTTGGTGGGCAAGCTCCCCTTCCAAGACGATGCTGATAATTTCCATATCGCGATGGTCGTGCGGTGGAAAGCCGTGACCAGGGGCGACGCGATCTTCGTTGATGACGCGCAAATCTCGAAACCCCATCCAATTCGGGTCGTAGTAGCTGCCAAAGGAGAAGGTGTGCAAGGTCTTCAGCCAGCCATGATCAAAAAATTTGCGGTCGCCGCTTTTTCTAATTGTGTAAGCCATCGCTCTCCTGCTATTTTTTTTATATAATAATGGGAGAGAAGCCAAATGATCAAGACCAAACGTTTGATCCTAAGGGCTTGGGAAGAGGCAGATTTTGAGCCCTTTGCACGCATGAATGCCGACCCGACCGTCATGCAGTTTTTTCCCTCCACACTGACCCGTGAACAGAGCGACGCCCTCGCCTTGCGTCTATCCTGCGAAGTCATCGAAAAGGGCTTCGGCCTCTGGGCCGTTTCGATACCTAATGTGGCCCCATTCGCTGGATTTATCGGCATCGGCCAAGAGAGCTTTTTACCCTTTATTGACATCGGCTGGCGCTTGGCGCGCCCCTTTTGGGGCCAAGGCTACGCCACTGAAGGAGCTCTCGCCTCTTTGCACTACGGCTTTAATGTGGCACACTTGGATAAAATTGCCGCCTTCACAGCGCCCTCCAACCAACGTTCACGGCGCGTTATGGAACGGATCGGCCTGAGGCATGATCCCGAAGGCGATTTTGACCACCCCCGCGTACCTGTTGGCCACCCTTTAAGAAGACAAGTTTTATATTTTAAACCCAACTTGCCCCCTACATCGCGCTTAAACTTGCCTTCACTTAGCAATTTGCTCTTCTAAGCCCCTTGGCCAAGTCGCGACTTGGCTTCGGAGCTTATCAGGCAACTAGTTCGGCCAAAGTTTAAGCGTGATGTAGGGGCGCAAGTCGGGTTTTAAGAATAATAATAGTCGATCTCCTCATTTTTCTTGGGGCCGATGACCCTCCAGTTCAAGCGCAGGGTGTAGCGGTCAAACTGGATCTGGCCAAAGTAGGTGTCCCCTTCACAAAGGTGGGAATCGACTGAGGCGAGTGAATGGGGGCCTGAGGGGGTCAGATGAAAAAGAAAAACGGGATGGTCGGGACCGCGACGCAGGTGCTCCAGCGCGATAATCCCCGCATGACGGTCGAGAGTCCAACGGAAGACGTTGCTGAAGCTCACCTCTTCCCCCTGCTTGCCTTGCCAACTGCCCTTTTCTTGAAAGATCAGAACATGACCCTCTTTTGCCACAGCGACCTCTCCAGCCCCCTTTCCATTCCAGCCTTGGCTCTCGCTTGATTTAGAGTGTGCTGCGAAGGTGAGTTTTGTGACCGCTGAGAGCTTTTGCCAAAAATCTAAGAGAACCTCAATTTTGTTTTCTACACGCTCTTCTTTCGCAACATAGAACGCCTTTTTCTCATGTGTGGGCAGCAGCGTGTAGGCCTTTTTTAGCAGCTGCTCGAGCTCCCCCAAGAGCGGAAAAGCTGGATTGAATTGATAGAGACGCGTCTTTCCCTCGTAGTAGCTGAGGATGAGCCCCCCCTTTTCTAGCCGAAAAAGAGCTTTTTGAATAGGCGTCAGGGGGGTTTGGAACTTGTGATGCAGCTGTGTCCCATAGCAGCGCCCATTCACAAAGAGAAAGATGAGAATGTTCTGCACGTTTCTGTTCCCGACCAGCACTTCCAGCATAAAAAAAATTAACCTTGAGAGGCGTTTTTATAACCTATTTTAGAGTTTATATATTTAGCAGAGACAATCGCTATTTGTCAACCCTATTTTATGTATCATAAACTACTTTATAGTTTTTTAATTAAATTTGACTCTTGAAAAATGAGAATATCTCCGAATAAATTGTTTCTTATGACCATTCGACATAACTGGACAAGTGAAGAGCTTCAAAAAATGCATGAAATGCCGCTCCTTTCCTTGATCTCTTCTGCTCACACTCTCCATCTACACTATCACAAACCAGACGAAGTGCAGCTCTGCACGCTGATCTCTATTAAGACGGGAGGCTGTCCCGAAGATTGCAAATACTGCGCCCAATCGTCCCGCTACCAGACGGCCGTACAGGCGCAGCCTCTGATGCGCTATGAGGCTGTCATCGCCGATGCAAAAAATGCCATTGCGCGCGGAGCGACGCGCATCTGTCTAGGAGCTGCCTGGCGGGAGGTGCGCGCTAGCAAGCAGTTCGACGAAGTACTACGCATGATTCAAGGGATTGCGGCTCTTGGCGTCGAAGTGTGCTGCACGCTGGGCATGTTAACTGCTGCTCAAGCAAAACGTCTTAAAGAAGCGGGACTTTACGCCTACAATCATAATCTGGATACTTCCGAGGAGTTTTACAAAACAGTCATCACGACACGCACTTACCAGGAGCGCCTCGACACGCTGGATAGCGTGCAAGAAACTGGTTTAAGCCTATGCTGTGGCGCTATTTTAGGCATGGGAGAAGCGGTCGAAGACCGCTTAGCACTTCTACTGACATTGAGCTCTCGAAATCCCCATCCCGACTCCATTCCTTTGAATCGTTTGACTGCTATTCCTGGGACACCTCTAGAAAAACAGCCCCCCTTATCTTCTTGGGAACTTATTCGCATGGTGGCCCTAACTCGAATTGTGATGCCAAAAGCAATGGTACGTCTCTCTGCGGGGCGCCAAGAGATGTCTATAGAAGAGCAGGCGCTCTGTTTTTTAGCGGGGGCTAACTCGATCCATTTTGGCGAAAAGTTGCTCACAGTTCCCAACAGGCCTGTAGATAAAGATGATGAGATGTTTCAAATTCTAGGAATTCGATGTTTGAAAAGCGACTGCTAAAACGAGAGAGCGAAAGCAATTTGCGGCAGCTTGTCGACTTTGCTTCCAACGATTATCTGGGGCTCTCCCGCAAGTTTGGAGCAACAGGCTCACGCCTTCTCACAGGAAATTCTAAGTTAGCTGAAGAGCTTGAAACAGCAATTGCAGCCTTTCACGGCTATGAGACAGGGCTTATTTTTAATTGCGGCTATATGGCCAATCTGGGGCTTCTTTCTGCGGTTGCCGAAAGTGACGATACGATCATTTACGATGCTCATGTGCATGCTTCGACAAAAGATGGCATTGCTTTAAGCCGAGCCAAGGCATTTCCCTTTCGACACAATGACCTGGAACATCTAGAAAAACGTCTGAAGAGAAACTGCTTTGTCTGCGTCGAATCTATCTACTCTACAGATGGCTCAAAAGCGCCGCTTCGCGAAATATGCAGCCTGGTAAGTAGATATGGAGCCCATTTGATCGTCGATGAGGCGCACGCAGTGGGAGTGTATGGGCCCGAAGGGCGCGGCCTGGTTGCCGAGCAGGGGCTCATGCCGCATGTTTTTGCGCAGGTTGTCACCTTTGGAAAAGCGCTCGGAACTTTTGGAGCGATCGTATTAGGAAGCAGGAGGCTCACCCAGGGGCTCCTCAACTTCTCGCGCCCCTTTATTTACACAACGGCGCTGCCATACCCTATTTTAGCAGCTATTAAGAGAAGTTATGAGCTCTTTCCAAAGTTAGAGCTGGAGCGGCAGCAGCTGCGCGCTTTAAGCGAATTTTTCCAAAACGAATCTGTCATCCAAGCGGTGACAATTCCTGGAAATGGGGCTGTGAAAGAGGCTTCGAAAAAACTTCTGGAAAGAGGATTCGATGTGAGGCCTCTTTTAAGTCCCACCGTACAGCGTGGAAAGGAGTGCCTGCGCATTTGCTTGCATGCATTTAACACACAAACCCAAGTTTTGGAGCTTACCAGATGGCTTACATCGTTGCAGGAATCGGAACAGATGTCGGAAAAACAGTCGTCGCAGCTATATTGACAACTGTTTTGCAAGCAGATTATTGGAAACCGATTCAGTGTGGGGAGGAGGAGCTTTGCATCGGAGAATTAATCGCTCCGCTGCATGTGCATCCTTCTAGGTACTCTTTCAAAGCCCCGCTCTCCCCTCACCATGCGGCAAGGCTTGAAAATTTAGCAATTGATCCAAACAGCATTGTTCCGCCAGACCGACCCCTCGTCATTGAAAGTGTAGGCGGAATTTTTGTTCCTTTAACCAGAAAGATTTTAACCATCGACCTTTTCCAGACATGGCCCTGCACATGGATCATTGTCTCTAAACATTATCTAGGAAGCATCAATCACACCCTTCTCACCCTTGAGGCACTAAAAATGCGTGGAGTAAAAATTGCAGGGCTGATTTTCAATGGAGAGCCCAATCCGGACAGCGAAGCTGCGATTTTGGAAATTTCGCAGCTTTCTTTTCTGGGCAGAATTCTTCCTGAGCCCATTATCAATCGTGAAACCATTCAAAGGATTGCAAAATCGTGGACCTTCTAGCAAAAGACCGCGCCTATGTCTGGCACCCCTTTACTCAAATGAAGACAGCTCCTCCTCCGATTCCCATCGTCAGTGCTAAAGGGGTCTATCTTTATAGCAGAGAGGTGTGCTATCTCGACGCCATTTCATCCTGGTGGGTTAACTTGCATGGACATACTCATCCCTATATGATCGAAAGAGTCACTGCCCAGGCCAAACAGCTCGAACATGTCCTTTTTGCAGGCTTCACCCACGAACCAGCCGTAGAATTGGCTGCGAGGCTGCTCAAAATCCTTCCTGGAGAGATGTCTAAGATTTTCTATTCCGACAACGGCTCAACTGCGGTCGAAGTTGCCTTAAAAATAGCCCTCCAGTACTGGGTCAATAAAGGAAACCCAAAGCCGAAGGTGGTCTGCTTAAAAAATAGCTACCATGGCGACACCTTTGGTGCCATGTCCGCTGCTGGAAAAAACCGCTTTAATAGACCCTTTTGGAGCCACCTGTTTGAAGTGGAGGCAATTGACCCAGAGGTTGAGCAGCTGCAGGCTGTTTTGAAAGGAGGCGAGGTAGCCTGCTTCATCTTTGAACCGCTCGTCTTAGCGGCCGGGGGCATGATTCTCTATGCAAAAGAAAAATTAGAGACATTGATGCATCTCTGCCGTCAATTTGAGGTGTTAACCCTTGCAGACGAGGTGATGACCGGCTTTGGCCGCCTTGAGAGTTTGTTTGCCTGTGACGGCTTAAAACCGGATCTGATCTGCCTTTCCAAAGGTTTGACAGGCGGCTTTCTGCCACTCGGGGCTACAGCATGCACGGAGCAGATCTACGAGGCATTTTTAGAAGAGCAGCAGGCATTTCTTCACGGCCACTCCTACACAGCTAACCCCTTGGCTTGCAGCGCCGCGCTGGCAAGCTTGGATCTTTTAGAAAAGGAGAGCTGCCAGCTCCAGCGCGTCCATATTGCCGAGCGCCATAAAGAGGCGTGTAAAAAGTGGAAGGGGCATCCGAAACTCAAGCGCTGCGAAAGCTTAGGCACACTCCTTGTTTTAGAGCATCTAGAGATGGATCGCGACGCGCTCTATGCATTTTTTATTGAGCGCAAGATCGTGCTGCGCCCACTTGGGAGTGTGATTTACGTGCTGCCTCCCTACTGCATTCAAGACAAAGAATTAGATATAATCTATGAGGCGATCCATGAACTCCTTAGCTGACCTGTTAAAAATTGTGATCGAGTCAAATACTCTTCATGCGAAATGGCTCAACACGCTCTCCTATTTGGAAAATTGCGGAGCGCGCAAAATAGCCTCTTGCGAGCATCCTACGAAGGTCAAAGAGGAGATGCTCAAGCATGCTGCAGAGGAGTTTCGCCATGCGCACTATTTAAAAAGGCAAATCGAGCGTGTTTCAAAACCGCTGCCAGACTATTCCCAGATATTGGGAGGCGTAGCGACAGTGCGTTATCTGGACCGGTTAGATCTGTACACAGCCCGCTATTTAAAAGACCTTGGCCTTTCGAGAAGCGCTGTGAAGGAGGCGGCCTACCTGCTTGTCACCTACGCCATAGAGCTTCGCGCGGGTGAGCTTTACCTCTTATATGATTCTCTGCTGAGACAAGCAGGGTCAAAAGTCACTGTCAAGTCGATCCTGCTCGAAGAAAAGGAGCATCTGAATGAGATGGAGCAGGCTCTTCACAAGCTGCCTTCAGGATTGACGCATGCCGCTCAGGTTATCGATTTTGAAACAGCGCTCTTTCAAAAATGGCTCGCTTGGCTTAACATGTTTTTATGGAAACAATCGAATGGCGCGATTTTGAAAAGGTAGAACTCCTGGCAAGCACCATTGTCGAGGTGGAAGATTTTCCAGAAGCGAAAAAGCGCGCCTACAAGCTGAAAATTGACCTCGGCCCACAAATAGGTATTAAAACCCGACTTGCCCCCTACATCGCGCTTAAAACCCGACTTGCGCCCCTACATCACGCTTAAATTTTGGCCGAACTTAGCAAGTTGCCTGATAAGCTCCGAAGGCCAAGTCGCGACTTGGCCAAGGGGCTTAGCAGAGCAAATTGCTAAGTGCAGGCAAGTCGCGTTTGAATAAATTTCCATCGCCTGCTAAAGTCAGGATGTAGCTATTGCATTAAAATGATTTTTAGGAGGTTTTATGTCAGCAACTACTGGTGTGGCTATAATCAAAGTTATCTCTTTTAAGGAAACGGATCGCAAGCGTCTGGAGCTCGAATCGGAACAATTAAAAAAGATAAAAAATACGTATCAACTGGTTCGTGAAGATGTTGAGGCGATTGCAAAAGCCTTTTGTGCGAAGATAGCGCAAATAGAAAATGAGGCCAAGAGAGATCTTGGCGAAAAAATCGCGGATTTGCAAGCATCTCGGCCCTCTTTACCCCGTCTAGAAATCATCCACGAAGCAAAAAAAACAGCAAAACGGCCGCCAGGGGGTTATGAGTGGCATTGGGTAGGATATAGCTCTAGTTCCCCAAATGATGCTGAGTTTTATGTAGACCTATGTGAAGATCGGGAACCTGGCACTCCCATGAAGATGGTAAAGAGGATTCCCTGCCCCTTTGACACCAAGAAACCTTTCGAAAAGTATTCGCAGCCAGCCGACTCAAAGGCGTTCGTCATTGAGTCCTCCCAAAAAGTTCCTCTCATCCTTGCTAAATTGGATGCTAAAGAGCATCGGGAACACTGTTTTGATGATCAGCCAAAAGTATTAGCTGCTGAGCCGGAAAAATCGGAGGAGCAGATCCTGGAAGATGAATTGAGACCTATCGACCCGGAAAAGATGGATCATAAGATGATCGTGGATATGATTTACGCGGGTGCTAAGATATTGACCGTCGATGAAGGGAGCACAGATGTCCCTTATGAGATCTCGATCCACACAGGAATCCCTGGCCATCAATTGGGTGTCAATCATCCACACGGTCATCTCAAAAAAGGAACCCAGCAGCGCAATCCTGTGGAAATTGCTATCGAGAAGCTAAACGAGCAGATTGATAAGCTTGTGCTTCAAAATAAAGATCTCGAAAAGATCGAAAAATTAAAGGAAATAATCGGTCAACTCACACTACTCAAATAGGAAATGGGCACGGGGTATTTGCCCCCGTGCCTCTTGCATGCTTCTCATCGCATTTTGATCAACTTTCTTGCCACTCCCCTTCCCAAGAAGTCATAAGAGGCTTAATTGCAAATGGCCTATTTTCGAAAAGGGCTTCTACCGCTAATGCACGCGCATTCACTTCGTCAGGTTTGCTCTCTGCAAGAGTCGCGTCTGAGCCCTCTGGAAGAAAGATGGGATCGAAGCCAAAGCCACTCACACCCTGGCCACTCACACCCTGGCCACTCACACCCTGGGAAGAGACGATGGTGCCGTTGACGACACCTTGGTAGACAAAGACCTGGTTTCCCGAATGATAGGCGAGAAGCACTCTCCAGCAGGCCTTATGCCCCACATAGTCGGAAAGGTGCTCTAAAAGCCAGCGCACGTTTATCCCCACTTCAGCACCCTCCACCTCTAAGGAGGTATCTTCGATGAGGATCAGTTCCCCCATTTGGCTCGCTTTGTGCACCACGACCGTGAGCGGATCGGCCACAATCTCTTTCAGGTCCAGATGAGTGGCAGAAAGGATGTAGCCATGTTTTGCAAAGAGCTGCTGAAACTCTTGGAGCTTATGCTTGTTGCTGGTATTGAGCTTCCAGGCTTTTGGATGACTCATATTTTCGATTTTTTTATCCCGAACGGAGAGTAATGTTCACGCGACTAGGCTTGGGGCCAATTTTGACAGGCAATGGTTCCGCTTGTCTCCGGATGCTCTCGACAATTTCCTTTTTGAAAAACCTCTTCCAATCCATTTTTAGCAGGTAGAGGCTGAGATAGAAAAGTGGGGTGTTGGCAATGCTAAAAGCAGCTTTATAACAGTAGGAAAAGAGCATGATCGGCAGGACCTGCTCCATGCTCATGCTGAGGCCCCAGTAAAGGTAGATAAGGTCGATCAGGAGAGTATCCACGAGCTGTGAAAGAAAGACAGAGCCATTATTGCGCAGCCAGAGGAACTTGGGACCGGTCCACTTTTTGATTAGGGCATAGAGCTGAATATCGACGAGCTGTGCGATGAGATAGGCCGTCAAAGAGGAGAAGATGCGCAATCCGCTTAAGCCTAATGTTGCCTGAAAGGCCTCTTGAGAGGTCCTGCTAGGCAATAAAAGAGCGAGTTGAATAATTCCAAAGCTAACGAGACTTAAGGCCAGGGCGGTATAAACCATGATCCGCGCCTGTTTAGCCCCGTAGAGTTCTGTGACCAGATCGCTCAGTAAAAATGTGAGCGGATAGGTGATAAGGCCAGCCGGAGCGCTCATGTTGCTGAAAAAGGGGAGCTGAAACATTTTGGCCGAAATGATGTTGGAGAGAACAACCAGAAGGCAAAAGGTGGCGCAAAGAGCCTGGTAAATAGAGACTTTTGTTTCTTTCATGAGCGACCTCATCTTTGTAAACTTTGCAGATCATTTTAATCGCTCCTCAGTTTTGTGCCTACAGGATTAAAACCCGACTGGGCGCCCCTACATCACGCTTAAACTTTGGCCGAACTTAGCAAGCTGCCTGATAAGCTCCGAAGGCCAAGTCGCGACTTGGCCAAGGGGCTTAGCAGAGCAAATTGCTAAGTGCAGGCAAGTTTAAACCCGACTTGCGCCCTAGCGGTGATTCAGCTGATGATGCGATTTTTTGGAGGCTAAAACGGGGCAATTTTTGACATACTTGAGTAAAGTAGGCGAAAATTGCCCCGTTTTAGCCTCCAAAACAAGCGCGCATCAGATGAGTCATTGATAGGGCGCAAGTCGGGTTTAAATTTATCTGTTTAATTTACTAACTTAGTCGCTTCTAACTCACTGGTTCTTTAGTACTCCTCTTACCACTTTGCCCCGGCATGGGCTCCTCCATCAACTCGAACGTTCTCCCCATTCACCATGGGCGCCGCTTGTAAATAGAGAAGAGCATCCACGACTTCAGAAATTTGAACCAGTCGGTGAACGGGGTTGAGTTTTTTTAGGAGCTCATGGTCATCGTTGGCATGCATCGGAGTGTCCACGACACCGGGTGAGATCGTATTGAATCGAATCCCCTCTGCGATATATTCCATCGCCAAGGCGCGGCTTAACGCAGGAAGGGTGGACTTTGTGAGGACGGGCAGAGCGTTATGCGCGCCGGCAAACGGCTGATCGACCAGCACTGTCGCTATACTCACGACATGGCCCGATTTCTGTTTGCACATTTGCAGAACCACTTGCTGCGTGATGAAGAAGTATCCTGCGATATTAGTGCTGATCATCGTCTCAAAATCCTCGAGCGTATATTCCGTGAAGGGTTTGGGGATAAAGATGCCCGCATTGTTGACAAGAAGATCGATGCGGCCAAAGCGACTGACAGCCGCATCCGCCACATTTATGGCTGTCTCTTTTTGGCCAATGTCTCCATCAACCAAGAGGAGATCCTCTGAGGAGTGCAGATCCTTGGATTTGCTGATCGTTCGCGCATTGGCGGCGACGCAATAGCCGCGTTCGAGAAGCGCGCGGGTGAATCCCAATCCCAAACCCTTTGACGCACCCGTTACGATGGCCACCTGTTTTTTGTTAGTAGAAATAGAGCTTCTCCTTTATTTGTATCTCTCTCAATAAAAAATTTATTTGTCAATTCCATAAGACAATGACCATAGATAGCTGTTCAAAGAAATAGGGACCATGTTAGAGGGAAAATAAACGCGAGAGGGAACTCCCGATGCTCTCCTGTATTGGCCGAAGCCTTCTTTATACCGTCCAGGGCAATCCATTATGGAAAGCAATTGTTGCTCAATCCATCAAAGAGGCTGTTCAAAATCAAGCTAGGCTTTCGGGAATGGAGCGGGAGGTCACACCCTCCGTTGGCTATAACTTCGCCGCGCGCACTTTTATCTCTAGGCCGAACGCTAACCAGCTAGCAGGAATCCCCATAGAGTTAAAGCGGGAGAGACTCGCTCAAATTGTCAGTTTAGAAAGGCTTAACCTCGTAAATCGGCTCTTAGTGGCTCTTAAAGAGGCCTCTCTTATTCGCGAGGAGGATTATATCGAAGTTCACGCCCACCTCTTGCAAAAAGCCATAAAGGTGAATCGTCTCAAACGGGACCAATTTTCTATCTTGACTACAAGCCTCCTCCATCATCTCGAAAAAATTGCTGCGGGCACACTTAAGAGCCAGCAAGAAAAGGGAAATAGATACATATTGAAGCAGGAAATTGAGAAGATGCGCACAGCCATCAACCTTCCCCTGCTCCAGACACAAATCTCTGAGCGCCTCTTTTTAGGATTTTCTAAACTCTTGCAGTACGATTTTAAGGAGTTGACAACTCTTTTAAGAGATTTTGAGGACGAAGAGCAGATTATTAACGATTTGCATGAAATTTCAGGTTCAAAAGAGTTTGAAAGCTATGCGGAGTTGAAAAAATTTTTCGGCCTATGGGGGGATTTTTTGCATACGGTTTCTATTTTGAATGGCGCTGAGACCCCCTCGCCAAGACTCTGCAACGCCTTTCTGATAGCGGGGGGCAAAAGCCCCCGCAACTAGGGATTTAAGCTGCTGCTTTCGCCCAGTACTTGTGAGCGTCATCACAAACCCCTGGGTTAGCCTTATGCATGCGATCTAGCTGCTCAAAAAAAGCCTTTGCCTCATTCTTGAGGCCCAAACGGCGCAGGCAGCCAAGAATGCGCGTGATCCTTAAAAAATTGTGATCCCCCTTATTAAACCACTTGGCTGGACCTTGGGTTCGCTCATTAAAATTGGCTGCTGGATCTACTTGGCTTCCATTATATTGGAGACCATAAAACGCCAATATTGAAACCCGACTTGCGCCCTTCACTGTCAACCCCCTCGCCTCTGTAAAAGGGAAGCAGGAGATCATTGGGAGCTGCATTTTTTGGATGCTTTACACCATCCATTTTCATCAGGGCATCGCGGTAGACCGGAAATGTGTTTTCCCAAAGGGCAAATGTGATTTTCGTCACAGTTGTCTGCGGATATTTTTTCGCAAAGTCTGTCATCGCTTGCATCGCAATAGGAACAGCTTTATCCATCGGAAAGCCGAAAATTCCTGTACTGATCGAGGGAAAGGCAATCGAAGTCAAATGATGGGAGTGAGCTAAAAGCAAGCTGTTCGTGTAGGCGTCATAGAGCCTCTTCTTATCCTGCACTTCGTCACTTTTCTTCCAGACAGGTCCCACAGCATGGATCACATGTTTGGCCTTCAGTTTTCCAGGACCCGTGATCATCGCCTCCCCTTCATCAAGGGCTGCGACTCCTTTACCTTTTAAGTACTGTTGACACTCATCAAAAATTGCCTGTCCCCCTGCACCGTAGATCGCTCCACAGACGCCTGATCCTGGCGCCAGCCCCGTATTGGCTGCATTGACAATCGCATCGTGGCTTAAATCTGCGATATTTTCGCACACTTGGACTTCGATCTCAACCAAGTCAACGTGAATGCTTACAGAATCTAGCGGTCCCTTCGCTGGTTTTGCACCTGGAACTGGGCCTGGGACTGGGCCAGGAGATACTTGCAAGGGTTTGAAATTGCGGTCGTAGAAGAAAGCATAACTGACAAGTAGAGCTATCCCCGCTGTAAATATAGCGAGAGCGACAGTCGCAATTTTAGCCATGCGCTGATGCTTGGGGCTCAGCTCCTTAGCTCCGAGATGAAACAGGTAATATTTGAAGTAATTGTTAAAAGTCAAATCGACTTTCATCTGACACCTTGGGTTAGTGAAATTCTAGTTTATCTCATTGGAATTAAGAATTAATAAAGAAAAAAATACTCGCGCATGCTAAAATTGATGTAAAACGAAAATGGAATCCTTTACCTGGCCAAGCCTCATCGCAGGCATTCTCGTCTTTGCGGGCTTTTTTCCCTATATTTACTCCATTCTGCAATATAGAAGCCGCCCCCATTTTGTGACATGGTTCCTCTGGACCATTCTTGGAGCGCTTTCAGCCGCCAGCTATGCCGCTTCTGGCGCCCCGGGTCCCACCCTAATCGTTCCTGTAATCTATGTGTTTGGGCCTCTTCTCACGGCTCTCTTGGCCTATAGATATGGAGATTTAGGCTATAACAGATTTGACCTTAGCTGCTTTTTTGCTGGCCTAAGCGGCATTTTACTCTGGCTTTTGACTGATAATCCAAAACTGACTCTCTATCTGCTGCTCCTTATCGATTTTTTTGGTGCGTTGCCCACCCTTAAAAAAGTGGCTTTTGATCCGCATTCAGAAAATCTGCCTGCCTGGTCGCTCTTTGCGATCGGAGGCGCAGTCAATCTACTCACAATTCCAGCAGGGAGCTTATCGGAAAACTTTGTGATCGCTGCCTATCCGATTTATCTATTTTTCATTACTTCCCTTGTGACGCTGCTTTCGTTAAGAAAGTATTTTTAAGAAATATGCCACTCTTCGGGGATATATGTGCGGCCCACAATCGCTTCGATGCGCTTTTTAAGGGGTGGATGCGTATGAAACAGCCCCATCCCACTGTCGTCTAGATATAAGTGAGAATAGGCTGCGCCTGTCCGAGGCATATCCTTAACCTGCTCCTGCCCAATTTTGCGCAAAGCATTTGCAATCCCATCTGGATTGCGTGTGAACTGCACCGCACACGCATCTGCCAGGTATTCCCGTTCGCGGCTGATCGCTGCCTTTAGGAGGGATCCAAAAAACCAGGTCACAGCTCCTGCCACTAAAAAGAGAAGCGCCACAGCGATCACAGGATTGCCCCCTTTGCGATCTCCTCGTTGAAAAGAGGAGAATTGAAGGAGGCGTAAGCCAAAATAGAGCACGAAAAAAAAGCCCATCAGAAGAGCTGCAAGACGCAAACTGATCACCATATCGCCATTGTAGATATGGCCAAACTCATGGGCGACGACTCCTTGCAGCTCATCGCGGTTGAGCTGATTGAGCGTCCCCACCGTCACTGTAACGGCAGCGGCCTCAGGCGTCAAGCCCGCCGCAAAGGCGTTGATCTGCTGGGCAGGCATGATGTAGACAGGAGGGACGGGAAGGGAGGCGGCGACCGCCATCTCCTCCACAATGTTTAGAAGCTGCCTCTTTTTCAAATTTGTCGTTTCCGGATCGACGCGTTCAGCCCCTAGAGACTCCGCTACATAAGAGCCTCCAAGCAGCCGAAAATTGATATACTGAAAACCTGCGACAGAAAATGTGAGAAGCGCGTAGAAAATCCCTACCCAGGGAATGTGCTCCTCAGCATAATCTTCGACGAGAAATCTCATTCCAATCTCAACAAATACCGCCACAATGAGGGTCAAAATGAGAAACAGAATGAGAAAAAGAGTCGTCCTGGAGCGCGCGCGCTTTTGCGCTTCCCAAAAGTTGGCCATTTAAAAGGATACTTTGACAGCTTTTTTTGCTTCCACATCCTGGATCTCAAAAAGATCGACCGGATGGTGCCCAAAAGCCGAGGCCAGAAGAACCCCTGGAAACTGCTGCTGAGCTGTGTTATAGGTCATAGCCTGGTCGTTGTAGGCCTGCCTTGCAAACGCCACTTTATTCTCAGTAGAGGATAGCTCCTCTTGCAGCATCTGCATATTTTCACTAGCGCGCAGCTGCGGGTAATTTTCGACGACGAGATTAAAGCTGCTGAGAGCACTCTTAAGATTAGTTTCAGCGTTCACAAGGTCTTTCATCGAGCCCTCTGTAGGCCCTCCTGCTTTTTGCAGAGCCTCGCGAGCCGACGCTGCCTGATTGCGCGCATTGACGACAGCTTCCAAGGTCCCTTTCTCAAAGTTCATGTACCCTTTGACCGATTCCACTAAATTCGGAATTAGGTCATAGCGCCTCTGCAGCTGCACATCGATTTGACTCCATGCATTTTTCACCTGGTTGCGCAAACCGACTAAACGGTTAAAAATGCCGATTCCCCATAGTGCTACGAATGCCAAAATGGCCAAAATAATGATCCAGGTCATTCTTCGCTCCTCCTAGTTATGTTTTAGCAATCCTTCCTTCAAACTGCCCCCTTCGCTCAAATTGGGCGGAGGAGGATTTGCAGCGAGATACTCTTTGATCTGCTTAATACGCAAATCGGGGTCAGGATGCGATTGAAAGATCGCAAGAGGGGCCCCTTTGCCACCAGCAGCTTTTAGCACCTCCATCACTTGTATCATGGCAAGCGGATCGTAGCCGGCCTGCTGCATGATTTTCAGCCCCCACGTATCAGCCTGCGATTCATCGTGGCGGCTGAAGCGCATCTGAATGACCTGATTAACCATCGAAGCGACCATGAGAGGGGCCGATCTGCCTCCAGTTGTCTGATTGTCAGAGGCCCCTGTGGCAACGGCGACAATTAAAAGTTGGCCCAGCTGACTTTTGGCCATCTGCTGCGACGAATGGCGTTCGATCACATGTCCCATCTCATGCCCCAAAACACCTGCAAGCTCAGCTTCATTTTCCAATTTTTCGAGAAGTCCTAATGTGATGAAAATTTGCCCTCCAGGCAGTGCAAAGGCATTGACCGTCTTATCATCGGCGAGAAGGTGAAACTGAAACTTCCAGGGGGCATTTTTTGCAACATGGGTCTCGACAAGTTTCGCTCCAATTTTCTCTACTTCTTGCGCCCGCGGATCGCTAGAAGCCACTTCACCACCCATTTCCTGAGCCATTTGGGGAGCCGATTCCAAACCCAGGCGAATCTCCTGGTCAGGAGAAATGGCCACATGCTGCTTCTCCCCAGTGACCGGGTTCTCTTCGGTATGGCTCATGTACATTACCCATCCCACGATCGCAATAAGGAGGGCCATAATCAAGCGCCCGCCGATTCCGCTGCTTCGCTGGGGTTGATTGGGGTTGGGATAACTCATGGCACCTCCATCTTTAACTTTCAGATAGAAGAGCTGAACATTAATTTAAATATTTATTTGTCATTTAGGCATTTGCCGTGTTACTTAAGAGAAAAAGGAGAAAAAAAATGAGAAAGCAGCTTTGGGTCCTAGGCGCTCTGTTTGTCGCAACAGCCTTTTCTGAAGAGCCGTCAACTGAGGCTGAAAAAATCGCAATAGAGGCCTATATTTATGGCTACCCCTTGATCACGATGGATCAGACGCGTCAGGTAATGACAAACGTTGCGCAGCCTGAAGGGACAAAAGCCCCCATGGGGCAGTTTGCAAACTTGCGCGAATATCCCACGACCGCTTTTAAAGATGTCACAGCCCCCAATGCGGATACGCTCTATTCTGTGGCGTGGCTCGATCTTGCGAAGGAGCCCTATCTGCTCCATGTGCCAAATGAGGAGGGGCGCTACTACCTCATGCCCCTTTTAAGTGGCTGGACAGATGTGATCGGAGCTCCAGGAACACGTACAACGGGAACTAAAGCCGGCGATTTTGCTATTACAGGACCCAGCTGGAAAGGGGCATTGCCTGCCGGCGTAAAGGAGATTAAATCCCCCACAGAGATGGTCTGGATCATTGGCCGCACCTACTGCACGGGAACAAAAGAGGATTATGAAGCGGTTCACAAGATTCAAGATCAGTACGCGCTGATCCCTTTGAGCTCCTTTGGAAAGCCCTACACGCCACCTCAAGGCATTGTGAATCCTAAAATTGAGATGAAAACGGCTGTAAGAGATCAGGTAAACAGCCTTTCAGCTGCTGAATATTTTTCTCGCTTAGCTCATTTAATGAAGAGTAATCCTCCTGCTGCTGAAGATGCCGCAATTGTAGCTAAAATGGCAAAAATTGGAATTATTCCCGGGCAGGAGTTTAGCATCGATCCAAAAATCGCAAGCGCTTTAGAGAAGGCACCAAAAGCCGCCCTTGCAAAAATCAGTGTTTATGCACCTTCGGCAGGCAAAAGAATCAACGGATGGCTCTTCAGCACAAAAACAGGGCGCTACGGGACCGACTATCTCCAGCGGGCGTTTATCACACTAGTAGGCCTTGGCGCCAACCTGCCTCAAGATGCCATCTATCCCTCGACACATGTCGACAGCGAGGGCAAGCCTTTAAGCGGGGCTAACAAGTATCTGATCCGCTTTCCTAAAGGGCAGACGCCCCCTGTCAATGGATTCTGGTCATTGACTATGTATGATGACAAATTTTTCTTTGTCGCAAATCCATTAAACCGCTACACCCTTAGCGCTCGCAATCCATTGAAGGCAGATCCCGATGGATCGGTTCCCCTCTATATCCAGCATGAATCTCCTGGCCAGGAGAAAGAAGCGAATTGGCTCCCAGCGCCGGCGGATAAGTTTGTCTTGATGCTGCGCTTCTATTGGCCAAAAGAGGCCATTTTGGATGGCACCTGGAGCCCTCCGGCCGTTGAAAGAGTTAAGTAACTCACAAAATGATAATAGCTCGAGATACGGTTTCAGCTAGGGGCAGGATGAAAATCGAGACCTCTTTTAGTAGTTTGACAAGGCTATTGCCTAGAAGAATAGACGCTGTCACCGCACAAGGTTTTATCATGAAATTGCTTATATTTATTTTTTCGTTTTCACTTCAAAAGATATTCTAAAACGCTCTAGCACGAGCGTTATTTAAGCAGTCGATCTAGCGCATCTTGCGATTCGCCAAGGGGGATACCCTTGGCGGATGCCCTTGGCTTCATCGCAATCTGCGCTATCTCAACAGCTTAAAACCCGACTTGCGCCCTATCAATGACTCATCTGATGCGCGCTTGTTTTGGAGGCTAAAACGGGGCAATTTTCGCCTACTTTACTCAAGTATGTCAAAAATTGCCCCGTTTTAGCCTCCAAAAAATCGCATCATCAGCTGAATCACCGCTAGGGCGCAAATCGGGTTTAAATAACACTCGAGCCAGGATGTAGGGGCGCAAGTCGGGTTTTAAGTAAATAGATGCATACTCCGGGTCTTTAAGCCTCTCTATTAGAGATTCTTTATAAGTTCTGTACTTCCTCATTTTTTACCTCTCTTTAGCGAAAGATGATCCCGCCAATATTCTTTTGCTTTTTCAATGTTTTTTTGTTGCCCTTTTTTATAGCCACCAAAAAGAAAAATCAGCGTTGTGTCCGTTTTGTATCCAAAATAAATTCTAAAGCCAGGACCAAAATCAAACTTCAGTTCAAAAAATTTAATCGCGAAATTATATAGAACATTACAAAATAACAGAACAGAAAAATTTCTGTTTTGGGAAAAATCCCTTCGGGATTATGCTTAGTTCACTCATTTAAGGAGGGACTTGATGACACTGATCTTCATCTTGGGTGTTGGCACCTATTTTGTCCTCTTGACTTTGATCGGCTATCTCTGCAGCCGCAAATGTAAGACGATGGAAGATTATCTCATCGCAGGCAGAAGCTTACCCCTTTATCTTGCAGTCCCGACGGTCGTCGCCACCTGGTTTGGAGCGGGATCTTCGATGGGCGTTTCGGGAACAGTCTATTCAAAAGGGTTCTATGGCGTCATCCCAGACCCTTTCGGATGCTCGCTTGCCCTGGTCATCGCGGGTCTGATTTTTGCCGCCCCTTTTAGACGTTTAAGGCTCCTGACCATCTCCGACCTGCTCCGAAAGGCGTATGGGAGAGAATTTGAGCTAGCTTCGACGCTTGCAGTTATTCCCTTTTATGTGGGCACACTAGCCTCACAAATGCTTGCCATGGGGTATATTTTCCAGATTGTATCTGGCATCAGCTTAGAAATGGGCATTCTTGCAGGATCGATGATTGTCGTCTTCTACACAGTTTCAGGAGGGATGTGGGCTGTTACTCTCACCGACTTCATTCAATTTGCAGTATTGACTATCGGCCTGTTAATCGTGCTTCCGATCTGCTTTGAACAGGTGCAGGATCGGCAGCTTGTTTTCGACCAGTTTATCTTTGAGTTCTCCAACTTAGCTCCCAAGAGCGACACTTCGATCGACTGGCTCTCCTACTCGGGCCGCATCCTCATGACTGGCCTTGGAGCCATTATGGGACAGGATCTCATTCAGCGCCTTTTGGCCAGCCGCTCTGAACAGGTGGCGCGCAACAGCAGTTTAATCGGCGCCCTCTGCTATTTCCTGCTCGGCCTCATCCCTCTCTACATTGGTGTGGCGGGGCGCGAAATCTACCCCTCCCTCGAAACTCCTGAACATCTGATTCCTCTCCTTGCCAAAGAGTATCTCTCCCCTCTCATGTTTACCCTGTTTGCCTGCGGCCTTCTCTCCGCCATCATGAGCACAGCCGACAGCTATCTATTGGCAGGTACAACCCTTTTAACAAATAACGTTTTGCTAAAATGGCGCCCTCTTGAATCTGAGAAGAAAAAAATTGCCCTCTTGCGCTGGGTCAGCGTCGGCTTATCTCTTGTCGCCCTCGCCCTCTCCTATAGTGGCCATTCGATCTTTGATATGATGGTCCACTCGGGCGCCACCCTTTTTGTCGGCATATTTGTCCCTGCGACTGCCGCCCTTTTCTGGAAGGGGGCAAACTCGCCAGCAGCCTGGGGTTCTCTAGTCGGAGGGATTGCAGGCTGGCTCGGCTTTATCTTCCTCAACCTCTCGCTCTATCCAGATGGGCATGAGGACCTGCTCTTTGCTGCCGCCTCATTTGGAGGCATAAGCTCGCTCGTCGCTTATCTAGCCATCTCTTTCGTAAGGGCGCAAATGGGCAAACGGATGCAGCCGCGGTTGACTTAAAAACCCGACTTGCGCCCCTACATCACGCAACTTGACCATCCCAAAACTAAACTGGGTAGCTGGAATGTGAAAGAAAAATCGCCGACAGAGGGGAAAACTTCTGTAAAAGTCACAGAGGTCATGAAGCAGGATGTTCAGAAAATCCTAGATGTCATTGCAGGCGTCTGCCATTTTGATAACGCTGCCATCGCGCGCGTCTCTGCTTTTATGGGCAACGCTCATGAGCTGCGCGCTACAGATGCGACTCTTCTTCAAGCTCAAACCTAACTCGCTAAGCTGCTACAACATGTAGGGCTGAACATCCCAACACCGACTCTCCAACTCATCCAGGATTTATCTTCAAAAGAACCTACTGAACAGAGAAATAGCATCATCAAAAAGGCCTTGAGAGGCTTTTATGGTGAAAGGAATAGTACTTATGTTCTCGCTGGACATTTAAAAACGGCTGAATGTCCCGATCTTGCGAAAGAGGCAATCGAAGATCGATACATGGTTGAAGATCCAGATGTGGGTTTCTTTAATAAGCAGTAAAAAAAAACCGGACTCTCTCATCTCTTTGTGCAACTTGCCCTGCAAAGCAGGGCAAGTTGCACAATTCTAAACCATCCAGGCAGAAAAAAGATGCGTTTTTTTCATCAGAATACAAACGATGTATTTTTCACTATTGATTGACATTTTTACGCTGCAATTTTGTCAAGGAATGACCTTTACTGCTTCGCGCTTAAAGGCCCAGAGCCAAAATAGGCGATAAGCAGAGCGCCGCCGAGCAAGCCAAGATTTTTCATGAAATTAATCTGCTGCATCATCGCCTGTGCTGGATCTGCAACGTCCCAAAAGCGATGCATCATGAGCGTCACAGGTACTAAAAAGAGGACGATCAGCAGAGCGCCATAGCGCGCCTTGTAACCGAGGAGAATGCTAGAGCCGCCAAGAAAAGCCATGAGGCCGGACAAGGGCACGAGGAGTTCTGCAAAGGGCACGCCATGGCTCGCCGCATAGTGAACTGTATCGGTCTTAAAATGGCCAAAAGCGGACAGGATAAAGAGGGATGAGAAAAAAAATCTTCCTAAAAGAGCAATAACTGAGGGCATGGTTAATCTCCGTTTTTTTACTACTATAGACAAATTAAACTTTTAATGCACAGCTTCAACTTTCCCGGTAGGCTGCACCCGCTTGCAGAGATAGATGACAGGGATCATCGCGAGAAACATCCACGCCCCTAAAAGCGACAGCTCATTTGTGGACAGCATAAAGGCCTGCTGCTCCACAGCGCTATCGACAACGCGAGTGACAATATCAGACGTAAATCCACTGTTCTCGTAGACGTCCGCTACGACAGGGCGGTAGCTGCTGATCCAGTCAGAGAGCCGCGCATGGTGAAAAATTTCACGGCGGGTCCAGAGCTCTATCGCAAGGGAGGTGCCAAAGCCGCTTCCTACTAAAATGCGGATGAAATTGAAAAGGCCGCTTGCACTCGCATATTTTTCGGAAGGGATATCTCCCAAAGAGAGCTGCACGATGGGGAGAAAGAAAAAAACAATGCCAAATCCTTGCAAAAAACGGGCCCACATAATGGTGGAGAGGTCGACTTGAGTAGTAAAATTGGCCTGGTAGAAAAAGCCGATAGCAAAAAGCAGAAAGCTTAAAGAGGCCACCATGCGCAGGTCAAAGCGCTGCATGTAGCGTCCAACTGTCGTCGAGAAAATTACAGGGATGATCCCGATGGGGGCCACGGCGATGCCAGCCCAGTAGGGAGTGTAATTCTGCTCCGTCTGGAGCCAGAGGGGAATGGTGACAGTGCTTCCAAAATAGAAGAGAAAGCCTATCGTAATGGCAATGGTGCCAAAAACAAAATTGCGATTTTTAAAAAAGCCAAAATCCACAATGGGATATTTCTGATAGTGGGTCCAGATGCAAAAGTAGAGGAGCGCCACCGCAGAAGTGAGTGTCAGGGCGATGATCGCATTCGATTCAAACCAGTCCAGATCTTTTCCCTTATCCAGCATGATTTGCAAAGAGGCAACCCCGAGAGAGAGGAGAAAAAGTCCCACCCAGTCGATCGGATCGCGCACAATGGGAGTTTCGCGGTCTTTTAAAAAATACCAGGCGAGGCCAGCTGAGATAAGGCCTATCGGAACATTGATGAAGAAGATCCATGGCCACGAATAGACATCGGTCAGGTAGCCGCCGATAATGGGCCCCAAAACGGGGGCGACGACGACAATCATCGCCCAGAACCCCAAGGCAGACCCCACTTTTTCCCTTGGATTGTGCGCGACGATTAAACTCTGCGACAAGGGGATGAGGGAGCCTGCCACTGCCCCCTGAAGGATGCGCAAGGTGACCAGCATGGTCAAGCTGGTCGCTAAGCCGCATAGGAGCGAGGTGAGCGCAAACAGGAGAACCGACCAGACGAATAGCTTTACCCGCCCAAAGTAGTTGGAGAGCCAGCCGGTCAAAGGCAGGACGATCGCATTGCTGGCTGCAAACGAGGTGATGACCCAGGTCCCCTCATCGGCGCTGACGCTCAAGTTGCCTGCAATATAGGGAATCGCCACATTGGCAATGGAGCTATCGAGAATTTGAATAAAAGTGCCAAGCCCAAGAGCCACATTGAGCAGCATGAGCTTATTTCCTGTATAATAGCCAGGAGTCATTTTTGGCTCACAATCTCATCTAACAGCTGGTTAACCTTCTCTAAGTCAATATCAAAGACGTTCGTCTTAGCGATGGCCTTTGTTGCAGGTATGGTCGCGAGAAGCGGAAGATCTTGATTGTGCAGATCGACATCAACCTCTGCGGAGAGCCCAAGACGAATCGGATAGTGCTTTAAAGTCTCCGCATCCAAGCTGATTCTAACGGGAAGCCTCTGCACAATCTTAATCCAGTTCCCAGTGGCATTTTGCGGCGGGATAAGCGAAAAGAGACTTCCCGTTCCTGAAGCTATCCCTAACACTTTTCCCTGATACTTGACCTTTGAGCCATAAATGTCGAGCCATACGGAAGCAGGCTGTCCAATGCGCATCCAGGTCAGCTGCGTCTCCTTAAAATTGGCATCCACCCAGACATAATCTGTGGGTATAATGGCCATTAAGGCTTGCGTGGGGGTCGCCGACTGCCCCACGTTGACGCTGCGCTGAGCCACATACCCTGTCGCAGGAGCGTAGATGGCACAATGGTGCAGATTATAATAGGCAGTGCGCACCGCTCCTTTCTGCTGCTCAATCAGCGGATGCGTTTCAATCGGCCCATTTCCAGCGGCATCTTGAGCCACCTTTAACTGATATTCGGCCACTTTCAAGTCGAGCAGAGCCGTTTGCAGACTATCCTTAGAATGGGTATACTCTTCGTCAGAAATGGCTTTGGAATCGACCAATTTCGCACGGTTATCAAAGTCATACTGCGCTCTCTGGAGGGCGACCTGCTTATTTTCTACGGTGGCATGATTGGCAAGGACTGAGTCATAAATCTGCCGCACCTGAAGGACAGTAGCAGCGAGCGTCGCAAGCTCCTTTTCGTAGGCAATCTGATACGCTGTTTTATCCAAGAGGATCAGCAGCTGCCCCTCTTGCACAAGATCGGTATCATCGGCGTAAAAGGCCTCTACAGAGCCTGAAATGACCGAATTGACGCTGATCATGCTCCCATTGGCATAGGCGTCGTCCGTAGACTCATAGTAGCGCAATACGAAAATCCAGTACAAAAACCAGATCAAAGCTAAAAATAAAAGCAGTCCCGTGAGCAGCCACAGAGTGCGCCTGCGGCTAGAGTTGGCTGCAACAGACTCAGGAGCAGTCATACCCACCTCCTAGCGCTTTGATTAGCTGTAAGATGGCTGTGAGCGTCTCTCCGTAGGCCGCAACTTTGTGATCCAGCGCTGTTAAACGGTTCTGCTTGCTAACCAGGAGATCTAGATTTGAATTTAAATGGTGCTGCACACGGAGAGAAGTTAGCTTCAGCTGCTCATCCTGCCCTGTCAGCTCTATTTCATACTCCTTCAGCTGCAGCTCTCTATTTCTGAGAATGGCAATGCCATCAAGCACCTCGCGAGCTGCTGTGAGCAGCATGTCGTTATAGCGCAGAATCGCAAGATCATAGTTTATTTCGCTTCCGCGCAAGTTTGCCAGCAGGCGGTAGCCATCAAATATCGGCAGCGTAAAGGCGGGATTTACATTAAAATTGGTACTCGGAAATTCGAAAAGCCGTTTTAAATGGATCGTCTGATACCCAAATAGGGCCGCTAAATTGAAGTCGGGATAAAAGCCAGCGATTGCAGCATCGATCTGTTTGCCAGCGGATTGGATCAGCCAGAGCTGCGCGCGGATGTCGGGCCGATGCGCAAGTAGATGGAGAGGCAGATTTTGCGGCATCGGAACCGTGGGAAGCGGCTGCCGCACAATCTGGATCGCCTCTTCAAAATTGCCCGCCAGATAGGCGTGCAGCTGATTTTCAGCAACTGCGATCTCCCCTTGGATCTCTAAGAGCCTCTCTTTTTCTGACGCGACACTGATCCTAGCTGTATAGAAGGCCTGATTATTGTCTACATTGCCTCCGACGCGCTTTTCTGTCAGTGTCTGCAACTTTGCCTGATTATCCACGAGCGTTTGGGCAATTTCTTGCCGCTGATAGAGCGTCTGGAGCTGAAAGTAGACCTCGGCGACCGATATGCCAAGCTGTAGACGAGCAAAAGCTTGATCCGCCGCAGCCGCCCGCGCATCTCCTAGTGCTGCAAGCCACTGGCTGCGATTTTTTCCCCAGAGATCAAAATCGTAGGTCAAGATCATCTCTGTTTCATACTGCGTAAAGTAGACGGGAATGCCTGCTTGCCCTCCCGTACCAGCAAGTGGGGCCGTTTTAACGGGCGTTTGCATCAGTTTAAAGGGAATGATCCCCGTCTCGCTAAATTTCTGGCGCGAGACATCCCCGCCCCAGAGGAGGTTGGGAAAGAGCGAGGAGCGCGTCTGGTCGGCCTGGTAAGCGGCCTGCAGCAGTTTCGCGTAAGCTGTTTGGAGAGTCGGATTCTGCTGGAAGGCCATCTCAATCAATTGGGCGAGCTGCTCATCTCCGAAAATCGTCCACCAATCTTCGGGAAAGGAGTCTGTACTTTGGAAGCGCGAATCCGAGAGCGCCGCTTCGACTGCGCTGTTTAAGGCAGCATCTGGCAACTCTTGCGGTTCTGCACGTCTTCCTGTCGTGCAACTCGCTATGAGAATAAAGAGCAGAAAAAGTTTTGTGTACATCTCCTCATGCGATAACACATGGAGAGATTAAAAGAAAAGCGGCAGTTTATACTGCCGCTTTAGAGATTACTACTGTTGATAGGGCTGTTCGGTGTAGGGATAGGGCTGTGCAGGTGGGGGCGCATACTGTTGCTGCTGCTGGTAAGGGACATACTGGACGTTGTTTCCATTTTCATTATTCTCATTATTTTCCCCTCTCATCGCTCCCGCTCCATAGGCACCCATAGCTCTGTCCTGCTCGGAGTAGCTATGTCCCTGGTCGGAATAGCCATGCTCGGCCCCCTGCTGGCCTGGATGGTAGGCGCCGCCTCCTTCGCGACCGCCACCTCCTTCAAACCGCTCCTCTCGCGCAATAAGGGAAGAGGAGTAGGCGCCTGCAAAATAGGTCATGGCTGAAAATGCCATAATTAGGATCAAAAATTTGGTGCGATACATAAAATCACCATCAATTAGAGTTTAGGATCCAATATTTTTATTATATAAAGTAAAATATTTAATTTATATAGTAATTTTTTCAGCTTGCTTTATTCATTTAAATCCAATAAATTACGTAAGGATAAACCTTTTTCGGAGAGGAAATATGTTGAAAAGATTTATCCTAAAAACAGCACTTTTCGTCATTCTGACGACACCCACATTTGCTGCCATCGATTATCAGATCGAACAGCAGCCTCAAGTCATCGCGCAGGCACTCCAGCTCGAACATTGCGGCATTCTCAAGCAGAAAGAGAACGGCTATCTCTATGTCGAGGTGTCGCCCGACTTTATCGCCAAAGTTCTTCCTTTAATCGATGTTGAAAGTCGGATCGTCCCTCCCCGCCACTACAGCAGCAAAAAAGGGATCGGGGCCCATATCAGCGTGATGTATGAGAATGAGCAGGTGTTAAACGAAATATGGATCATCAAGGAGCTGGGGCGTCCGTTTAACTTCAAAGTGAAGGAGCTGCGCACAGTAAAGCTCAATAAAGACAACAAAGTTAAAAAATTGTGGCTTTTAGCAGTTGAAGCCCCAGAACTTGAGAAACTTAGAGGCAGCTATGGGTTGCCCCCTTTCCTTAAGGGCCACGATTTCCATATCACGATCGGAACGCAAGTCCCAGGAAAAATTCTGCAAAAAGAAGCGGCTTGATCGTTTTAAGAAGAGCGTGCATAATCCAGAGTTATGCTCATTCATAAATGGCTCCTTTTTTCAGGTCTCCTGATGGGGTTTTTAGCAGTGGCGCTGGGTGCCTTTGGCGCCCACGCCCTTAAAAAAACGCTTAGCTCTGACATGTTGGCGATTTTTGAAGTGGGAGCCCGCTACCAGATGTATCACGCCCTCGCCATCTGCCTAGCCGTTTGGCTGTCGACGCTTATTCCTGGAGCCCTACCGCCTCTTGCCGGCTGGCTCTTTGTTGGCGGCATTCTCATCTTCTCGGGTAGCCTTTACCTCCTCGCTTTGACAGGCGTGCGCGCTTTAGGCGCCGTGACACCCATCGGGGGAGCGCTCTTTCTGCTTGGCTGGTTCTGCTTAGGTTTTGCCGTCGTCAAAAATTAAGGGAAGTATGCTGCTCATTCTCGCCCTCCTCCTCAGCCTCTTAACCCCTCTAAAAGCTGATTTTAGGGAGGAATGGAGGCGCTTTGTCCATCTCCAGCAGCTCGACCGGGCTCGCATTAGCTCTCCAGATAATCTGATCAATGAATTTAATGCGCTTGAACAGTTTGGCCTCCAGCAGCTGCATCGAAGGCGTCCTGCTATCGCAGAGATCGATCGCAACCTGCAATGGACCCCCTACCATGAAAATAGGGTCACCCTACAAAATGGCACCGAGATGAGCGCCTCCCACATCGGCTTCAGCTCTGAGTTACAGCCTAATTATCACAATTTTATTGCCTCACAGGCCCCCTACGCAAAGAATATCCACCTTTTTTGGCAGATGGTCGTCGAGAATCGGGTGAATCAGGTTGTGATGGTGACTGAACTAAAAGAGACTAAGCGGGAACTTTGTCCCTGTTATTGGCCTGAAAAGGTGGGCCAAACCCTAAAGTTAGAAAATGGCCTGGAGCTCAAACTGGTCAAAGAAAAGAGTCTCTTAGCGAAGCATAAAAACAGCATTCAGATTCGAACCATCCAGGTGTCGTACAAAGGGCGCAGCAAGCTCGTCAACCACTACTGGTACCGCAACTGGCCCGACCACACCGCTCCTGTTGATCCCACACCCCTTTTAACCCTGATCGCCACGGTCAAAAGCGACCATCGGACGGCAGCTCCCATCCTCGTCCATTGCCACGGCGGCGTCGGCCGCACAGGCGTCTTTGTGACCCTCTACCATATGCTCCAGCGTCAGGAGCTGGGCGACCGCCCTCTGACACTTTTCGAATGTGTCGCTCAGCTGCGCTGGCAGCGGGCCAAAATGGTCGGCAATCCGGTGCAGTACCAGTTCTGCCACGGCGTGTTAAGGCTGCTTGGGATGAATTAGCTTTTTTCTTGTTTAGTTGATCTAATTATTCAGAAGTAGTCCACGTTTTTTAAACCCGACTTGCCCCCTACATCACGCTTAAACTTGCCTGCACTTAGCAATTTGCTCTGCTAAGTTCGGCCAAAGTTTAGGCGTGATGTAGGGCGCAAGTCGGGTTTTAACTGTACGACAAAATCGTACAGTTAAAAAACGGAGATCTATTTGAAAGAGGCGACAAGATCCTGAATTTCTTTGTTAAGTGCATCCATTTGACGCTGATATAGAGCCGCTGTTTTCGGAAAAATATCGGGATAGGCGGCCAGCACATTACGGCTTCCCAAGGTTAATGTGTAATCAGTGAGATCTTTTATAACTGTATTCTCTTTATAATGGGCTAAAAAATCAAAGAAAAAGAGACGCTTTTTATAGGGATCCACAAATAGCGCTTCGTTCCAGCTAGATGTATCAGAAATTTCTTTATCTTGAATGCGATTCAGAATGATAATCGCATGATTTCGCAGCTTGTCACCCTTCCAAAAGAGATGAAGCTCCTCAACGGGAAAAGGAATATTCGCTTGAAAAAGATAGGCAAGGCTTGCCTCAGTGGCTTCCCCACAACGACAAACGCTACATTTTTTTCTAACAAAGTAGTTCACACACTTTAAAACACTCAACCTGTACAGCGAACTATCCGTCGCATCTGCTGCTTTTTTCTCAATGGCCTCCACCTTATCTAGTGGCAAACCGTAACAGTTTGGCATCTCGCTTTTCTGACTTTTAGTAATGGACTCCCAAAATTTTTTTAACTCAGGAGATTCATAGCTCAGCGGGACAAAATTCTTGCGCGCATCCGTAAAAACATTAAGTTCACCCTCGCTTGCCTCCTCATCAATTTTTGGAAATATTCTTTTGCGAAACGCAACTGCTTCAGTTCCAGCTTTTATTAAACTGAAGATTTTTTTAGCTTCTCCTACTGCAAGCTCTTCGGCTCTCTTCTCGTCCTTATCACCCAGGGTTAAATCGGCCCCGAGGTTAAAGAGCAGGCGCAAGGCGGCAGAGTTTCCAGCAGCAGAGGCGCGGTGCGCTGCGGTCTGTTTACTTGTCGCGCCTGAGGCGTTAATATTCACACTCGGGTACAGCTTTATCATAGTCGCAGTATCATTATTTGCAGCAGCTTGACGGAAGGCAAGCCCTGGATCAATGGATCCACTCATATCATCTCCTAATATTAAAAATAACGATTTTAACAAATAGAGTTTTATAGGACAATAAAAAATGTTGCCAAAAAAACGCGAATTTCATTACCTTGGTTCTATACAATTAAACAAAAAAAGTTCTACTTCTCTGCCCCTATGCCTTGTGAGCGCAAGCTCCTACTCTCCTATTATTGTCGGCTAAGGCCGATACACACTTAAGTTTTCATCACATTTGTCTTCGATCTAAATAGAAAAGTTCTATTTAGCTCTGCTTGTCATAACCCAAAATAAAGGAGGTTTTTATGACACAAGCCACACAAACTGCGTCTTTTGCAACTTTTGTGCAGCCAGAAGTTCCGGCCCGCAAAAGAGTAGCCTTGACGCCCATGGAAAGCACGTTAGCGGGCGTCGCTTCCGGAGTTTTAGAAGTTGCTGTCGACCAGCCGCTTGTTTCCGCAAAAAATGAGCGACAAAAGGGAAATAAAATCCCCCGTTCTGCGAAGGTTTTGTATGCAGGTTTTGGCGCAAATGCCTTTGGAATGGCGCTTGTAACAGGTTTACAAGCGGGTGTCGACGCGTTCAGAAGGGATGGCTGCAAGGAGACGCTCCTGCCTTAACCCAAAAGCAAAAAGTTGTTTCTGCTGCAACTGCAGGAGCAGTTTCTGCCCTTGTTGCCGGGCCGAGCGAACTGCTCATGGATCGGTATCGCGAAGCTGTCAAAAAAGAAAGCCGCCGCCCCAGCTATGCCGCGGTTGTTAGAAACATTGCAGCGGAGAAGGAGGGTTACGCCACCTTCTTCCACGGGCTTTCGCATACAGCTGCAAGAGACGCAGGATTCACCGTCACCTATCGCGTCTTGGCTCCCTATCTGAAGGAGGAATTTAAACCCGACTTTAGGGGAGGGATTAGCCAGCTTAGCCAGTGGGGTCACGGCAGGGCTTGCTGGAGCCTTCTTCACACATCCTTTTGACACGTGGAAAACGCGGCGTCAGGCGGGTTTGACTAATAAGCTCTGGCATGGAACGTTTCGAAACTACCTGGAGATGGCCTACAAAGGCTTTACCCCGCGCGCAACGCGCGTAGTCATGGCCGCGACCGTTCTTGCAGAAGCGACAGAACGGTTTACCCGGCTGTTAGAGGAGGAGAAAGCCAAATAGGGATTGCCTGCTTCTGGATATTCCAGGAGCAGGTTTTACTCAACAACGGGGACCTTTTCAGGAACCTTTGCTAGGTTCGAGAGGCGCTGGATGAGAAGGGCAAAGGCGCCATTGCCCATGACATTGGCACAGGTGCCAAAGGAGTCTTGCAGGATATAAATGGTGGTCAGGACGGTCACCATCTCGGGTGTAAAATCGAGGTAATTTTGTAAGACGGGCAGGACGACCAGGACGCTCGCTCCCGGAATGCCGACGCAGGAGAGCTTTGCGATGCAAAAGGCGCCGACAAAGAGGGTGAAGGTCATCAGATCGGGCATGGGAAAGCCAAACATGGTCATCAAAGCCATGGCTGCCATGACGATCGTCAGGTCGTCGCCCAGCATGTGAATGTTGCTCGTCGTGGGGATAATGAGATCGGTCAGATGGCGATCTTTTGTCACTTCGTGGGTGCATTTCAGGGTGACGGGCATCGTTGCCGCGCTGCTCATAGTGCTAAAACCTGTCAAACCGGCTGGAGCCATTGTTTTGAGGCGGCTCCAGGCAAGCTTCAGATTCCCTCCCGCTCCTAAGATATAGAGAAGCAGGACGTAGCTGATGACTAGGATCATGCTGAAGAGGAAGACTTTTCCATAGGCGTTGAAGAGATGGACGAGCGCCTGCTCATAGCTGAGTTTAAGGCAAAATCCGAAGACGTAGAGCGGAAGGAAGGGGATAAAGATGCGATGGAGGAAAAAGGCGATGAGGCGACTTAAAAGCGAGACTCCGGAAAAGAGGGCGATTTTTAGCCTATTCTCTTTGGGAATAAAGCTTAAAGCCATACCCAGCGCAACAGCCAGAAGCATCGCCTTATCGGTGCTCAGGAGGCTCGGCAAATTGAGGCGAAAGAGCGGCTTGAGGGGAGTGCTAAATTTGGCAAATAGTTCGGGAGCGTAGCTGATGCCAATTGAGGGAAGGACGAGCGAGCTAAAGAAATAGGAGGTGTAAAGGGCGATGGCGTTGGAGAGCAGAATCCCGAAAAAAATGAAGAAAATGAGTTTAAGCGACTGATTATTAGAGCTGGCTGTCGCTGAGAAGATAAAGCTAAAAACCATCACGGGCAGGATAAAGAGGAGCGCCTCGATGAAGCAGGAGCTGGCCGTATAAAAAACGAGCACAGCGGAGAGGTCGAGGCGGCTGCCGAGAAGAAAAGCGGCAACAATACTCACTACGAGTTGAACAGGTAGAGATTTTAGGGTGCGGAGCATGTATAATATTTTACACGCTTTTTATTATTTTGTTAATCTAAATCATGCTATTTACAAGACATGGACATCGAAGCGCACAACTTAAAAATCGTCCTGATCTTGACATTTGGCTTTGGTTTTGCCAGCCTATTTGGCTACATCACCCAGCGGGCGAAACTCTCCCCCATTGTAGGCTATCTTTTTGCAGGGTATCTGATCGGCCCCTTCTCTCCAGGATTTGTCGCAGATCTCGAAATTGCGGAACAGCTCGCAGAAATTGGGGTCGTTCTCATGATGTTTGGAGTCGGGCTCCATTTCAAATGGCAAGATCTGCTGAAAGTCAAAAATATCGCGATCCCGGGAGCCATTGGACAAACAGCTGTCGCGGCCCTCTCCGCCACCTTTCTTTTGCATTATTTGGGCTGGTCCCTTCAAGCAGGAATCATCATCGGGTTAAGCATCGGAGTGGCCAGCACCGTTGTCCTGGTGCGCGTTCTTTCTGACCAGAACCTTCTTGATACCCCCGAAGGGCATGTCTCAATAGGCTGGCTGATTGTGGAGGATCTGCTGACAGTGGTGGTCCTGCTCGCAATCCCCCTTCTTGCCACTTCTCATCTCTCTTTTCTCGACCTCGGCTCCTCTCTTCTACTTGTGCTCTTAAAGTTCCTTGTGCTGGCTGTACTCATGTTCACACTGGGCCAAAAAATTGTCAGCTATCTGCTCTTCAAAGTAGCCCGGACCCGCTCTCAGGAGCTCTTTACCATCACCGTTCTCGCCTTGACTTTTGTGATCGCCACTAGCTCCGCCTATATCTTTGGAACATCCATTCCTCTTGGGGCCTTTATCGCGGGGATGGTCATCGGTCAAACCCAGGTGAGCCATCAAGCCTCCAGTCAGGCGCTGCCCATCCAGGATGCCTTTTTTGTGATCTTTTTTCTCTCTGTCGGCATGCTCTTTAATCCCGCCGCCCTCCTCCTCCATCCCGCCCTCTTCTTCGCCATCTTGGGGATCATCCTGATCATTAAACCGCTCACCGCCTACCTGATCAGCGTGGCCCTGCACTATCCGGTTAAAACAGCCTTGACCGTTGCCCTTGCTTTAGCGCAAATCGGCGAATTCTCCTTTATTCTCTCTGAAGAAGCGATGAAATATAAGCTTCTTCCAGAAGAGGGATTTGATCTCATTGTAGCCTGTGCCATTGCCGCAATTTCGTTAAATCCGCTCCTCTTTAAAGGGTTAGAAAAAACTATTTCTTTCTTAGGGGTGCATAAAACCCTCTCCTCTGTCTCTTCCTCCCCACAAGC
Organism: uncultured Parachlamydiaceae bacterium; assembly: GCA_963745935.1. Lineage (GTDB taxonomy): Bacteria > Chlamydiota > Chlamydiia > Chlamydiales > Parachlamydiaceae > JAJFUZ01. Next base: position 265,925 of record CAVUZO010000013.1, on the reverse strand, counting down.
CCTCCTCGTCGGGTATGGACCTATCGGACAGAGGGTAGCCCACACATTAAAGCGCATGGGCATCACACCCGTGATCATCGATTTAAATGTCGATACGGTGACTCAGCTAATTGGAAACAAGCAGCAGGCGATCTTTGGAGATGCTTCTCAGGCGCATATTCTTGAAAGCGCTCAGATTGAAACAGCGACTCTTTTAGTCATCACCATTCCAGACGCAAACGGCGCTCTTCAGATTATCGCGACAGCTCGGCAGCTCAAAAAAGATCTTAAAATCCTGGCGCGCGCCCGTTTCTTAAGCGACCGCCCTCCGCTTGCCGCCCTTGGCGTAGAGGTGATCTGCTGTGAAAAAGAGGCGATGCACGCCTTTGAAAAAGCGCTGTACAAGTTAAAATTTTAAAATTTATTCAGAAAATTAACAATATATATAACATTGTAAATTTAAATTATTTTATGTATAATAATAGTTAATTAATAGTGGGCTATTTCCGGCTAATTTCGGGAAAGGAGGTCTCTGTGGTTTCTCCCATCGAGCGGCATACGCATCATGTCGTGCATCATCACGAAGAGGAGACTCCTGCTGTCGCACCACATGAGCTGGATCCCCCTAATGACACTGTTCAAACTTCCAGCCAAACTGCAAAGCCGAAAACATTGCTGGATAGTCTATTGACAAGCCAACTCACAATTGGCTCTTACACTGATCTCGTTCAAATCCCTAAGTCCAAAAATAAAGAGACACTCTTTCAAAATGATGAGGAGCTTTCCAGCAACCATAATAAGCTCCTGCAGAATAGCACAAGCTTTGCCAGTAGCGTGCAGGCTATCAAAGGTCAAATTTCAGATATTAGCACTCAGCAGACCTCACTCAGCGCCACAGAGACAAGCCAAATAGGTGCCGTCAACCAGCTGATTCAAGACTATAACAGCCAGATTACGCCCACAGATACAGCTGAGATTTCAGCGCTCAATGATTTGACACCGCTTTACAACGCCGGCGTATTGGACCAGGCAACCTATCAAAGCATAGTGACTGCTTATAACGCCTATGCCACAGCGCGCAATGTTGACATTCAAGCTTCTATTGATGCGTATACAGCTGGAGTGACAACTTACAATGGCCAGGTCGCAGCAAACAATGTCACAGCGGGCACAATTAACACAGAAGGAGCCCCTTTCAACATTCCAGCTTTTCCCAATCAGCCCCAAGCAACAACCGAGAGCACAGCTCTTCTCCCTCTCTTTCCGCTGCCCCTTCCCACACAGCAGACTAATCCTAACTCCCCTCCCCCTTATCTGCCAGCCAATCCTGCGCAGCCAACGCTTGTGGACACTCGGACACCTCTGACGATGGAGCCGCCGGCTTTTACGTCTCTTCCTCTAGATGTCTTTATGAATACCTACTACCAGCCTATTTATAACGCGCTTTCCGGCGGTCTCACTATCTCAAATAATCAGATCGATACGGCCATTGCGACAGACGATTATCGTCGCAATTACCTGCGCAACCCAAATAATATCGCAGCGCCCGATACCATTGTTGACAAGAAGCCGCTTCCCCCTCGATCTAGCCCAGGAACCCAAGGGCCTGGGGGCGTCGGACTCTCCTTAATTACCAATCAGACAGCCAAGAATTTGGAAAAGGCGATTTCTAACACCCTTTATACTTCAAACAATGAGCAATTCAACCTTCATGTGACACGCGCTCTGCTTGGAAGCATCAAGAATTTTTCTCTTATCACGTTGCACCATTTGGGACTCCTTGCCACGAAGCCAGCAGCACAGGCGCTCAATCTGGAAAATTTAACCCCTGAAAATGCGTTTTCTACTTTTAAAGTGGCTGCAGGAGTGAGTGTAACGTCACAAATTACAGCTCTGGTTGCCAGCGGAGGAACAGAAACAGCCGTCAAAAAGCTAGTCCACGACTTATTAGAGGGGCAAGTCGACCCAGCAGCAGAAAAAAAGCTCGTCGATAATTTGACCGCTCAACTCAATGTGGCTCTCTTACAGCAAGCTGCGACTGGCGCCTCTATTGCCCTGAGCGCCCCCGGACTCAATTCACAGCTAGCAGCAAACGTCACAGGCTTAAGCGGAAAAAACACGGCAGCCTCCTTGACTCCTGATGAGATCCTTTCCGATTCCGTGAAGCTTAACTTCTTCACAACAACTCTTGCGGGCAGTTTGGCCAGCACTGGCGTTGGAAGCTCAAACGCTCTAACTATCATCGATACAGCTACCCAAGCCGCTCTAGCGTCAGGCCAAGAAAATTTTCATAAAGTTCTGGTTGATCAGCTCCTTAAACAGGGTCTCGATCAGGCAGAAGCCAGCCGCTTAGCCGATCAGGCGGGGATTATTTTGGGCCAAGAGGCTGAAGGAACGCGCGTTCTTCATAGCCAACTTCTTAATTCAGCTTCCGATATCAGCCTTCTCTCCCAGCAGCTTCAAATTGTGCAGGGGTTAAACCAAACTGCGGCACTTGCTGCGGCAACCCAAGCGATCAACCAAGTTCTGCAAAACCAGTCGATCAGCAGCGATGCAGAATTCCGCGCCGCCCTGCAGATCCAGCTCCAGAGCCAGGGAATTGGCTCCGCCTCTAAAATCGCCTCAAACGTTGTCACTGGCGTGACTGCCGCAGCTGGGCAGGTAGCTCCCCTCGAAAATCCTGAACCGGAGCAGCCGCTGCAACGGCATCAGCTGAGAGCTCAAATAGCTAGACATGTGACGCAGCTATTGGCAGACCCTCTCGGGTCCGATGTCGCACGGCGCCATGCCCATAGGGTCGTCGACATCTTAGTTGGAGCGCCAGGCAGCGACAGTTCTCTGCTAGCCCAGCTCGATCGAAACGTTGCGCGCTTGGCACAGCTACAAGGAGGGGATACCTTACAGAAAAGCTTTAGAGATTTTATCTCTCCCAATATCGATGCTTTTGTTTTTAATAACAAAATATTAGATCCCGCCAATACTTTCTTTCTCTCCGCAATGACAAGCACACGATTGACCGATATGCAGCAGCCCAAAAATTATATCCGTTACCTTGAATTCTACGTCTAAAATAATTTCTTGTAATTTACAAAAAATAAAGAAAAGCGATATCATTTTGCTTTAAATAATAAACTAGGTAATTTTACTTATGAGTATATACGTTTCAACACATAGAGCTCCAGTTGCCCCCAAAACTGCAGAGGTCAGTCAGACTCTTTGCGAAAGAACCGAGCGGGTGCGCGATGCCGCTCACGCCCTCCACGATGCTGCTAAAGTGGTTAAAAGAGTGGGCGTGGCCAACTGTGTCAATGGCGCGGTTACCTTAGGAGGCGGCCTCTACTGCACCGCCAGCGGACTTTGGAACGGCTCCCTGACAACAGCCTTCTTAGGCGCTGCCATGACAGCGACTGGCGCAAAGACCATTATCGACATCTTTAGAACCAATAAAGAGAGCGGCACGCTGGCTGAACTCCTCAACGACGCCGATGCGAGCGCCGACATGGTGCGCGTGCTTGTTGAAGCCGACCAGAAATCGCTCGATATTGTCGACGCGAATGTGAAAAGTGTGAAGGCGGCAGTTATTAGCCTGAATGGAAAAATGGATGAGATCCAGGCGATTGCCAAAGATGCCACTATCAATATTCAGGGGCTCAAGAAAAAAGCGGATAAAGAATTTGCCTCCGCTCAAACTTATTATAACGAAGCGGAAAAAATCTTCCAGAAGAGCCAAAAAAAGATCGAAAAAGCAAACAGGATCTTTGCGGAGACAATCACTGGTTTTGCAGAAATTCTCGCGATCGCCAAAAGCAGCGAAGGCGACATGGAAGAGCGGTTAGAACTCTTTGCCAAAAAAGCGAAACAGCTCGCCTCAAATTGCAAGAAAGGGCAGATCGCTTTAGAAGAGGGAAATTCTCTGATCACAAAAGGCCTTGAAAAGATGGACAAGGCGCGCGCGAAACAAGAAGCGGGAGTCCAACTGGTAGGCGAAGCGATCGGCGCGGCAAAAGCTAGCCAGGAGATGACGCAGCAGCTCGCCGAGAAAGATGAAGAGAGCCTCCAGCACGTTGCGACCATTCAAAAAGAGTGCGACACACTCAAAGAGCGCAACCAAGATAAGAAGCTTGTTCTGGATACGATGAAGCAGAAGCTTGAAGAAGCAAAAAATCAAGACACAGCTTGGGGCACTAAGAGCACATTCTTTGGTTTTGTCGGCGCAAGTGCTGCGGCTCCAGTCGCTGCTGCGTTTATTCCAGCGATCCCCTTCGCAGCCCCAATTGTAGCGGGATGGGCCGCCGGCACTGTCTTCCACAACCGCCAAAAACTTAGCGATAAAGCTTACAACTTCCTTTTCAGTCCAAGAGATAAAGTTCCAGGCGATTTTGCTCCTCTCCACTATCAGAAGACAAAAGATGCCATCCTTTTCTCCCACGACCTGATCTCTACAGGTTGGAGAAAGTGGTTTGATGGGGAACGCCGAGGCTCAAGAACAGAAGGCGATATTCAGATTAATTTAGGGATCAGCAACTTCCCCTGCCGCTTTCACTTAGGAAAAGATGAGCCGATCAGCATCCCGGATCTTTTGGAGTTGCAAAAGGCGATGGTCGACGCCGTCACCCTGGGCTTCTTACCTAAAGAGAAGTGTTTAGCGATTCTTGACTCGCTTACAACTCCCCATGAACGTCTCGGAGGAAGAGCTCTTGTCGCAAAAGGGTCACCCTTCTTCAGGGAAGTGTACCGTCTTTGCCTTTAAAGAGGGAGATTAGGCACAATTAAGGCATGAATCGGTTGCGCGACTCGATCTATGCCTTAATGGAAGAAATTCCTGCTTTAGATGTGCTTGAACGCGACCAGATCGAATCCACCTTGCGCTGGATAGCGTCAGGAGTTGAACTCTGCCGCATCATCAAGCCGGCCATACCCGACAAGCATCTCGTTTCCTACTTCATTTTGTTGGATCCGGAACAGGGGAAATTTCTGCTCGTGGACCATATCAAAGCAGAGCTTTGGCTACCCCCAGGCGGCCATGTCGAACCTGGAGAGCATCCCAAAGAGACAGTCATTCGCGAAGTGAAGGAAGAGCTCGGAATTGAGGCTGACTTTTTAAGCGAGAAGCCTCTCTTTTTGACGGTCACAAAAACGAGCGGAAAAACAGCGGGCCACACAGATGTCACCCTCTGGTACCTGCTTAAAGGCAGCTGCTGCGACATTCTGAATTATGACAAAGAGGAGTTTCATGCCATCCGCTGGTTTCAGCCGCATGAATTCCCAGAAAATAGCGACCCGCATCTCAAGCGGTTTATTGCAAAATGGACTGCACATGGAATCAACAAATTTCTCACCCTTTAAAAAGAGCGTCGATCAGAGAGCTTCTCTGATGCTTGCTGCTCTTTCCGATCACGACTTAGAGGATGAAATCAGAAGGCAATTTATGCTTTTTTCCTTTTCTCAAGGGAAAAGCGAAGACCCCAAGAAAATACAAGATACCTCTCCCCATACGATTTTTCCCCTCCTTCCTACTGCGCATAAGATCAGCGCACTTTTTTCTATTTCGAAGAAAATGAAGCTCTCGCCCATCTTTTTCGAAAATTTAGGCTTTGAAAAGCGCCCTCTGCAAGCGACACCTTTGAAGACCCTAGCTGAAGAGTCGGAACGCTTTTGTGAAGATGTTGAGGGGCTCACTTCCGGAGTTCTCTCCTCCTTTCACTTAGATCACTCCCGCACCCTCCAGATGCTGCTATTTGGAGAGTTGGAAAGATGCCAGACTGAGGGTGTGCACAAGGTCTTAGAAGAATTCTTTCTGTTTTTTAATGCCTATATCCATGAAATTAACGGCCCCACCCTGCTTGAAGAAGCGGCTGCATTAGCTCAAACGAGTTTAAGACTGGCATCCCCTTCTCCGAGCCTTTCCAAAGTCATTCAGATTTTTTCTCTCTTTGAAAAAAGTGTAAAAGATCCTTTTCTCTATTTCCCCCGCCTTCTCAGACCTTTAGAAAAGCGCAAAATTACCTTTAATCTTTTACATGTAGAAGAGGCGCATCCTTGCATAAAAAATTGGCTCTCCGACTTCCAGAGGGCTTGTCAGTTGGAAACTAGCGCACTTTTAAAAGTAAAAAAAACTCGAACCCTCTCAGAACAGTATCTTAGGTTAGGAACAGATCTAACAGAGCATGTTTGCGCTGCTGTAACCTCTTTGGAATCCCTCTTAAGCCTTTCTGCAAAAGATCGATTCCACAAAGAGTGTCAAAAGTTTCAGCAAACTCTTGAGCGGCTTAAGGCAGAACGCGCTGTTTACATAGAGACCTATAACAGCTGTGTGAGGGGTTTTTCTCCAGCGAGTGTGTTGTGGACATTTTCTTTTACCCAGCACAGCGAATTAGTCTACGACACCTTAAAAGCTCTCCACATGACTGCACTGAGAGAAAGATTGCACAGACAGGGCATAGAGCTCCTTATCCCTCCCCGTTTTCGGGAGATTAGAGAGGTCATGCTTGTCGACCTATTTCGGATGGAAATCTCCCATTTTTTCGCGAATCAGTTTGCGACCATCGCAATCGAACCAGAGGAGCGCATTGAGCTGCTTCAATTCCGTACGGATTTTCTTATCATCTTAATCTTTATGCAGGGCTACTATCAGTCTCGTAAACATCGGAAGAGATTCAACTCCCCTGAATCGGTCACCTATGCCAAAAGAGCCTTCACGCTTCATGCTAAAATCGAGAGCTTTAGGGCCAGAGTTAAAAATCAGGAACTCCGCGTATCGCTCTCCTATATCGAGCTATTTACGAATTTATTAAACCGCGCCCTAATGACAGAGCGCTGGCCTCAAATTTTTGAGCAGAGCCCCTTTGCAAAAAACGGGAGAGAGGAGCTTGAAACAGCTTTTAATTTTGAGCTCTTTTGCGATATGCGTGGAGGATTCCTGGGAGGGGAAAATGGGTTCTTTTCAAGTCTAGAATCCATGCTTTCAGAAATTACTTTGGAGGCTGAGAAGCCATTTGTAGATCTAATTAAAAAAATGCGGGACGTATGCGAGAGCCAGATCGCTAAAACGCGAAGCAGGATTAAACGTAGAGCAACTCCCACTCTACAAAATTTTAAGGCCGAGGCTAACCACTTTATTGAGACCCTCAGCGACTATTTCAAAAAAATTGAGGAGAAATCTGAAGATGTCACACTCTCTCTAGCCGAGTATTTTGAAACCCAGGAAAAACCCTCCGATGCATTAAAAAGGGTCTACACGTATCTAGCGGCAATTGGAGAGTTCAGAAAATTGTTCTTCTCGATGGGGCAGCCTCTGATCGCTTTTCTCAATGTGAGCAACCTTCTGGAGGAGGAAAAGCAGCGCCAAGATCCGAAACTTAAAACAGTTCAAGCGCTAGCTATCAGCGCCCCTGCTATAAAACCCACATCTTCGCCCCCTCAAATTGCTCCTCCCACAGCAGCAGCAACTCCTGCCCCCTCTCTTGGAACATTTGAGGAGTTGAAAAAACTGTGTCGGGCTCTTCACTTTTACTGCAACTCTTTCACTCCAGTAGGAGAGGGCAATGAAGCGCATCAGCAAGAGCATATGAACAACCTCTCAGATAGCCTACAAGCCCTTGAAGAGATCGAGAGCGCGCTCACAAAAGAAGGAGATAGTCCTTCCGTCTTCGCCATCTTCTATTTAAAGCTCGCGGTGGCCCTCGAGCAGTCTGCCAAATTGGCGACGGCCCTCTGCCATATCCCGGTTCCCTCGATTGATGAGGGCTACGCCTATTTGGAAACGCGCGGACATGAATCTCTCTGGAAAGACCATGCCCCATACGTATTTACCGATCTGCTTCAGAAAGCGGGAAAGCTTGAGCTGCGCCAAGATCAGAAGAAGCTGCTGTTGGACGTGGAAAAAGTCGTTTCCGTTTCAAGCCGCTACCCTGCATCGGGGCGCGACACACTTTCAAGGCATCTTGAGACCCTTTTTCAACTTAATCATCTGCCCCCCGACCAGATTGAACGCATGCGGCAACTGCGCTGCAGCCAAGCTGAAAAAATGCTGCAGACAGGATTAGAAATCAGCTTACAGATCTTGCAGGGGGCCTTAGACAAATCGCTTCAAGAAGCTCCCCCAGAACATTTCCACCCTGTAACCCTTACCCCAATTAAGGAAACTATCTCAAGAAAACATTGGGGGCCAGCTCTCGAGAGTTTTAAGAATCGGGTAAATAAAATTCAGACGCTTCACCTAATTCCAGGAAACTCTGAAGTACCAAATATGGAAAGCTTAAATGGAGCAGAAGAAAAACGCAAAGGAACCATTCGTATCTCTTTGAGGGACATTGAGAGCAACCTGCTCCTCCTTGAAGATAGTTTGCTGAGGTCCAGCCCAGCAACCCCCCGCATGACAGCAGAAGCCATTTTCTTGCGCCAAGCCGTTATCTTAGAAAGGCTGCTCCTCATTCCTCTCGCCCATTTGCCCTGCCGCTCGGGTGACTCACACTACCTGTGGGATTATGAGGGGAGTACTTTAAGACGCAACTCTCATGCACTTGAGAAGTTTGTAGAAAAACTTTCCGAAGAGTTAGAGCTGAAGCCGGAGCTCTTGCTAAAAATGCGTCAACTTGCAAAGAGGTTTGGACTCTATTTAAGAGTGCATTATCGCTACAACGGGGAGGGAATTCTGGATCCCTTTAAAAAAGCATCGCAGTTGCGTAATAGGGAAGAGCTCAAAAAACAGATTGAACAGCTGCTCGAAGCGGAAGCCATACAGCCTTGTAGAGAGTTTCTAGAAATTGCCGAGGAGTGGCTTAAAGTTTACGAGAAGCTGTTAAACTAAGATAGGCCTTCCAAAGGGCAGTGTGGTAGCTCACATGGCCGCCATAGTTGCCTTCGAGACCTTCCACGACGCCTTTTGGATTGACGGCTCTTATTCTCTCCATGAACAGAGCATCGTCGCGATTGGAGAGAATCGCGTCCGGCTTTTCAAAATAGACCAAGACGTTGAGAACAAGTCCCTGCCAATATTTTATGGCATCAATAGGCTCAAAATCATTTTTGCGGTAGCGCGCGCCAATGATGTTAAAATTCTCGTCGGAACCACGCAGCGCGATGATCTCCGGGATCGACTTTAAGGGGGCATCTAACAGTATCACCCCATTCTGAAGGGCCTGAAGGATGGCCTGCTTGGCCCTCTGGTCGATGCCGAGCGATGCAAGTTCTTTATCATAAGTGTCGGTATTTAAGACTCGAAGCGTATTGACAGCAGCACCACCGCCCGCCGAAAAGCCATAGAGATTGATCGAAGTGAGTCCACCATCGACGACTAGTTTTTTCAGCAGGTACAAAACGGGAAAAATCTCCTGAATGGAGCCAAAACTTGTCATCCGCGGATCGTACGGTTTTGAAAGAAACCCCGAATCGGGAAAATTAAAGCTGATGAGATGGTCCGGAATGTCGCCATAGCTTTGCAGCACATCGGCAATGCGATTATCGCTTCCCATGCCATGCAGCAGCAGCATCACATTCTCATTTTCAGAATGGCCTTTTAACAGTTTCACCTTCAGATCGTAGTAAAAGGGCGATTGGATGGCAGAAACGGTTTGGCTTAACTGTGAAAATGGAGCAGCGTCTAGTTGAAGAATAAAGAGACAGAAGAGGGTGCAGAAGAATTTCATATCGCTTATGATAAGGCTTTAACTTAAACCGTGGCAAGAAGATTATGACGCTCAAAACATTTGTGGCTGAAGCTTCGGAAGCAATTGAACGACTTGAAACCGCAGGCAGCCTAGCCTGGTGGAACTTGGCCACTACAGGCGATGAGAAGTATGCAGAAGAGATGAAAGCCGCTAAAGTGGCCCTGCGGAAGCTCTTTTCATCTTCAGAAGGGCTTAACTTTCTAAATTCTCAAACAACCGAAGATCCTCAGCTTCAACGTCAAGTCACAATCCTGCTGCACTCCTACCGCGAAAATCAGATTTCGCAACCCCTCATCCAAGAGATGGCGCAACTTGAGACGGCAATCGAGACGGTCTATACCAATTTTAGACCTATTGTCAAAGGGGTAGCTCTTTCCAATAATGCCCTTAAGAAGGTTTTAGTCGAAAGTAGCAATTCTAAAGAGCGGCAAGAAGCTTGGGAATCCTCCAAGCTTATTGGAGAACAGGTCGAATCCGATGTAAAAAAACTCATTTCCCTTCGCAACGCCTCTGCAACAGAGGCGGGCTTTTCCAACTACTACTCGATGCGTCTTGAGCTCCAAGAGCTTGATGAGGCGCGACTTTTTACCCTTCTCGAGGAGCTGGAAAAGCAGACCGAGCCGCTTTGGAAAAATTACAAAAAGGCTTTAGATGTGGATTTAGCCCTGCGATATGGAGAAGAACCAAAACCTTGGCACTACCAGGATCCCTTTTTCCAGGAGGCGCCGCGCGAGCAGCTCGATCTGAACCGCTTTTACGAACATCAGGATCTTGTGGCTATTGTGAAGAAATATTTTGAATCGATCAGCTTTGAGATTGCAGATATTTTGGACCGCTCCGACCTCTTTGACCGCGAAAAGAAAAATCAGCACGCCTTCTGCAACTGCATCGACCGCAAGCAGGACATTCGCATCCTCTGCAACATGCAGCAAAATGAGTACTGGATGGGCACACTTCTGCATGAAATGGGACATGCTGTCTACGATAAATACATCGACCAGAGGCTGCCCTATCTGCTGAGGGCCCCTGCCCACACAAGCACCACAGAGGCGAGCGCCATGCTTTTTGGCAGGCTCAGCAAGGATGGCGCATTCCTCCAGGCCTATTGTGGACAGAGTGCAGAGGAAATTGAGAGCGCGGTCCAAAGACAGACTAGAGCCAATCTGCTCGTCTTTGCGCGCTGGACCCTCGTTATGATCCACTTTGAGCGGGCGATGTATCAGCAGAGCGATCTCGATCTCAACCGCTTCTGGTGGCAGCTTGTCGAACGTTTTCAAGGCGTTAAGGTCCCAACTGGACGCAATAAACCAGACTGGGCAGCCAAACTGCACTTGGCGAGCGCCCCTGTCTACTACCAGAACTACATTTTGGGTGAAATGACAGCCAGCCAGCTGCTCCACTTTCTACAGCGGGGAGAGGCGCTTAAAACGCAGCTCTACCACTCGGGCGCCCAATTTCCGTGGGAAGAAACGCTGCAGAAAGCCACTGGCGAAAATTTAAATCCCGCCTATTTCGTAGCAGATATAACATCGTGAATGACAGAGAGGCGCCACTCCTTCTGAAAGTATTGGATCTGAATCCCCGAGCAGTTTTTAATCCCGGCTTCGAGTTGAAATCCGAGCAGTTTACTGAGGATGGCCTTGATGACTCCCCCATGTGTAACGATCAGCAGGTTACTATCGGGCCTGTTTGCGGTGGCGATATCCTCCAAACAGGAAAATACCCGCTCTGTTACCGCTTCGTTCGTCTCAATCTCGGCAAGCTCTGCAAGGCTTGCATGAATGAGGGATCTGCTCATCCGCCCATCCCAGGAGCCATAGTGGCGCTCGCACAGGCGCGAGTCGCACAGGATCTCCTGCCCTTCAGCTAGAATGAGCGCTGTCTCATAAGAGCGCTTTAATGGGGAGGAGTAGCAGCGGTCAAAAGCTGGGAGGAGCTTTTTCAGCTCTTGCGACTGCCTTTTCCCCTTGGCATTTAAGGGAATATCGGACTGCCCCTGAATTTTTCCCTGGATGTTCCAATCGGTCTCCCCGTGGCGGATAAGAGTTAGATTCATAATCCAATCCGAAGAAGGAATCGCGATTTGAGAAGTAAAGAACTGCCCCTCTTCACTCGAATAGGATGCCGGAGTCAGTTTTTGCAGGATCCGCTTCAGCTCCATCCACTCTCCGCTGGTTAAAAGCGAGAGTCTGTCTACTCCTGCCCGTTTACAGCGGATGGAGAGAATTCCGGCCGAAAGCGAGAGCGTCCAGTGAAAATAGCTTTGCATAATCGCTAAATACGCTAAACTAGTCGTTGTATGCAACTCCCTAAAGCTCTACAACAGGCCATCGAGCAGGAAACAGGCCGCTTCTCAGAGCGGGAAATGGTGAAAGCAAGCGAAGCGCTCTCACAAGACTACCGTAACCAGCAGTATGGCTTCTCAAACGATGCTGAGCGCATCGCCTACCTTGCAGCGCGCCTTCCGGCCACATTCGGAGCCGTCACCCATGCCTTAAGGCAAATTCCCTCCTTTTCATTCAAGAGCCTGCTCGATTTAGGAGCAGGTCCCGGCACCGTCATGTGGGCTGCCAGCGAATTGCTTCCTGAAATTGAGCAGTTTACCCTCATTGAAAAAGATGCCGGCTTAGCTGATCTTGGCAAAAGGCTTGCATCGCATCTTAAGCAGGCCAGCTGGCAGATTCAAGATCTTGAACAGGGAGAGTGGACGCCTCACGACCTGGTCGTCTTCTCCTATTCGATTGGGGAGTTAAAGGCGCGAGAAAAAGTGCTCCAGAAGGCTTGGCAGGCAGCGACAAAAATGCTCCTAATCATCGAACCTGGAACGCCGGCAGGGTTTGAACGCATCCGCTCCTTACGCAGCCAATTGATTGCGCTTGGAGGCCACATGATCGCCCCCTGCCCCCATATGGGCCCCTGTCCGATGTCTGGAGGAGACTGGTGCCACTTTTCCGAGCGTGTCGAGCGCTCTAGCCTCCATCGCCGCCTCAAAGGCGGGTCGCTCGGCTATGAAGATGAAAAGTTTTCCTACATCGTCTTCGCAAAGGAGCCCTATCCGCTGAACATCAGTCGCGTGCTGCGCCATCCGCTGAAGCGTACGGGCCATGTCACGCTCTCTCTCTGCACAAAAGAGGGGCTGAAGCAGGTTACTATTTCAAAGAAAATGTCACATTATAAAGAGGCCAAGAAACTTGAATGGGACTCTATTTTATTGAATTAAATGATGCTTTTTATTAGAATATAAGAATGAAAATTAACAATATTCGCCATTTTCCCACGCAATTTCACCACGCAGCCAAGAGACACCTCACCCATCTTGCAAAAGAGACAGAGAGAATTATCCAGAGAATTAATCAAGCGACTCTCCGCTTTCTTCTGCTGACGCTCCCCCTGCACAGATTTCCTATTGTGAGGCAGCTGGGCAAACGCGCAATCAAACTGGGCCACCCCGCCATTCAAATCGCAAATCATATTGACCTTTCGACAAAAGCGGGCCGTGCCGTTGCAGAATTTTCCGTCCATCCACGTGCAGCCTTTAAACTCCAGCCTCTCGATTCTAAGCAGATCGCCAAGGCCATCGCGCTTAAAAATAGCTGGCAGCTAGAAGGGCACTGTCAAGCAAAAGTGAAACAATTTGAAAGTCTGATCCAGCTCTCCAAAAAGAGATGGTCAACGCAGCAAGATTTTGGGCGACGAGAGTGGCAAGCTTATGATGAAATTAACTTTGAGCTGACCCGCGAGTATCTTCTAAATTTAGCCTCCGTCTTTGCAACTCCTCAATTCGAAAAAGCGCAAGAATCTCTCGCAAATTCGGGAGTCGATCTTAGGGAAGCCATGATTGCTGAAGCTTTATCAAAAGCCCTCGCCTACTCAGAGGGCAATGCGGGCAAAGAGGTTCAGATCCCTGTACAAAATAGGCTTGTCACTTACAAGATCAGCGCTATTCGTTTTGGCAAAGCATTGCCTGGATATATCCTTGAAGCTCCTGATGCTGCTCCCTGGATCATCGCACGAGGCACTCAAACGATGCTCAAAAAAGATTCCCAAGGAGAGCTGAGACAAGGGGCCAGGGAGTCGCTGCTAGCGGATCTTCATCCCGTAAGCATGACCCGCGACGCTGTGGACAGAGCCTTAGAGCAGTCAGAGCTGCAAACGCTGTTTGCCAACAACAAAGGCATCAAACTGGCCGGACATAGCTTAGGCGGGGCTCTTGTCAACGATCTTGCGACCCGCTTTCCACAGCAGATCCAAAAAGTTTACACATTTAGCCCCCCCTCCATGGGCCCTTTAGAAGCAAAACGGTGGCATCCTACGCTGGATGACAAACTGGTGGCCTTCGATGTTTTAGGGGATATTGTGCCCATCGCTGGCTATCATGTCAAAGGGCTGCATCTCGAAATTTCACATAAGGAGAAGAAGCATCTCGCCGCACTCCACAACGAAATATGCCTCAACAAGAACTTCAAAGCGTCTATTATCGATAATCAGAAAGAAAATCAACGCAAATCGCGCCAGCGCTTTGCCGTCCTTCAAAGGCTCCAGAGACGGCTACTGGGCATCCAACCGCGTTAATCCACTAAGTATTTCTGCTTGCAAGATTTTTTGTAAGGCATTACTATCCCCTCCCCAAGTTTCAGGGATGCAATTTGACAAAACGTCCAATATATACTACAATAAAGATGCAAGACATAGCTTACACGATCTTTAACACGCCTGAATACGAGGATTGGCTCGATGAACAGCCAGCTAAAAGTCAGGTGCAAATTCGTCAACGTTTATCGCACATGTAAGCGGTAAATAAAACTCAGATGGCTAAAAAAACGGCAATCGCTCGCTCAACCCTTTATCACACACTTAAAACATTAGCAAAACTCATCCACCCCTGCGTTTAGCCATTCTCTTCTGAGATGTGTCTCAGCTGCTTTTTTTGAGAATGTTTCGCTTTCTTCGCAAGGTTTCCCTCCTTGACAGACCTTGGAACTTTTGTCGCCACACGCTTGGGAGGGCGATAGTTGAGCGTTGCCACAAGCTTACGCAATTTTTTGAGACAGGCACGCTTATTGAGATACTGGCTGCGCTCTGCCTGACTCGTGATGACAAGACCCGTAGGCAGATGGGTCATACGCACAGCACTATCCGTCACATTGACATGCTGGCCCCCGCTTCCAGAGGCCCTAAAAGCGGTAAATGTGCATTCTGCCTGTAGCTCTTCGTCCGAATCGGGCAGTCGAATTTTAGGTGGATAAGCCATCGTGCTTTTACTCTATACAAAAAAAATGCGTTTGCGCAATAGTTAGTTCATGATTTTATTTTTACTAATTCTTTTTGCCCCTTTCCAGCTGGCTGCAGCTGATACATTGTCGAATGTTCTCATTTACACCGACCCAGTGCAGGTAACTTCGTCGATTAACGCTTATGAAAATATCGTCGCTGGTACCCCTATCCAGGGAACCGTCATGATCACCCACGACTCAAATGCAGCAATCGATGCGAGCAGTTTTCGCATGGGCGACAAGCCGCTTCAAGTGACATTTGTCCAATCTGTTCCCATGTCGCAATATAGCAACATCGTGGTCACGATCTACAGTTTCAGACTTGACGGCTTGGAAAAGGGAAGTCACACACTGCCGCAGATCAACGTAAAAGTAGGCGACAAGGTGTATCAAGCACCGCCCCTAACAGTTCAAGTTGCCAGTTAAAATTTAATAGATATTAATATTTAAATATGGTATAGTTTACCTTCTTATTGAGGTAACTAATGAATTATATTTTACTAATTATTATCCTTTTTACTAGTGCGCCTATAATGGCAAAAATGGAACCAATCCCGTTTGGCAATGGAGTCACTATCATTAAAAGCACCCCACATAGCCCGTTTGTCTATCCCCGTCCGTTAGTCGCAGAGCTTACTGACAACAATCCGAAAGTTCTCGCGCAATTTGACGAATTAGCTTGGACCCTCGTGGGAGCTTGGGCAGCTGGATTAGATGACAAAGACTTTGGCCGCATCTTAGATGCCCTAGCTTTTGCCGCTGAAAAGCATCGCTTCCAAACCCGCAAAGATCCAGGTGCTACTCCCTACATCATTCACCCTTTGGGCGTCGCCAACTCCTTGATGAAAATCGGGAATGTAAACGACCCTGACATCATCATCGGAGCGCTCTTGCACGACACTGTGGAAGATACTGAAACGACGCTGGAAGAGGTTGAAGCGCAGTTTGGTCCGCGGGTAGCGGGCTTTGTGCGAGAAGTGACCGATAACAAAGCGCTTCCAAAAAAGGTGCGCAAACAGCTGCAGATCGAACATGCCCCTCACAAGTCTGCAGGAGCAGCTCAGATCAAACTCGCCGATAAGCTCTACAACTTGACCGACCTGGCGACAGCTCCGCCCGCTGACTGGGAAAGGGAGCGCGTCGACACCTATTTTCGCTGGGCAGAAGCTGTGGTCGATGGCCTTCCGAAAGTCAATGCCTCTCTAAAAGGCGCCGTCGATCAGATAATCGCAACTTATTGGGAGCAGCATGAATAGGCTACAAGCCTTTAAATCGCATCTCCACAATGGCGTAAAAGCCGTGGAGGCTCTTTTTGAAAAGGTTCCAAAAAAGCCTCTGCAGCGCGGGCTACTCATCGCAACAGCCGGCTGCGCCATCTTATCTGCCATCCCTCCCTGCCGTTTGGCTGGAAACCTGGCTGTGCGCTCCATTGCCCTTCTATCTTCGGGGGTCAATGGCGTTGAAGGCTGGAAGAGAGAAGGCAAAATCGGTCACATTGTGCAATTCAGCAAAATTGCAATTGTGGCCTTAGGGCTAGTGGGAGCCATTGCCGCCTCTCCCTTCTTGCTCAAAGCCTCCCTCGTGTGTGACACAGCTCTTCAGGTCTTTGAACTTGGCCGCGCCTTGCATAAAGGCGAAGGAAAACGCGCTCTCTACCATCTGGTAGCTATTGTCATTAACAGCGCCATTTTAGTTGCCCTCTCTGTAGGCTCTTGGCAGCTTATGGTCACTGCAGCAGCCGTGAGCGCGCTTGTCATGTTTGCATTGGCGTGCCGAGGCAACAACATCGATTTCTTAGGCTACATCGCCCTTGCAGGGGTGGGAATGGCCCAGGCCATGACGCTTAGCCCTCTCAATCTGAACCCAAATCGCACAGCCCCGTTCCCCAAGCTGCCCATCGGAGGGGCAGCCATCGTCACAAGGGATTTAAGGTAGGAGTACCTTGTGGAGACGGTCGACAAATTGTAAAATAGTTGTGTCGCGACTCTGGTTGAACTCTTCGGCCATCTGCATCTGGATTTCAACCGTAAATTCGGGACGACGCTTGATGCGGCTGGGAATTTTCTTTTCGCGAAAATACTGTTCGGTGCGGGTCCAGTAGTGGTGAATACGGATTTTATCGATTAGGACTTTTGCCGTTCTCTCTCCCCGCTTTATTTTTTTCTTGTTCACTGTCACCCCCTGTTTTCCCTCTCTATAGATAAAAACGTGGGCACTTTTGCATCCCTCTACATCCTTAGGCTGCACAATCGATTTAAAAAAAAGATTGCGAGGGTTAGTCGGTTCACAACATTGAGTCAACAGTTCAATCATAAGAAAGCCTGGAGGAATCTCCTCGACATGGGAGGTGCCAAAGTTGAGCCAGTTGACGCAAACCCCTCCAAAATCGGCGTATTCTTTTAAAAATTCAGGAAGCATTTGGCCCGAAGGACAGAAGAGAAACTCATCCGAATCAATGCAGGCAAGCCACTGGGTCTCTTTTCCAAAGTTTCTGACGCAGTCCATGTAGGCGCCTGATTGGATGGCAAGCCAATCTTTATGGGCCCCCTCTTCATAGGTAAAAAGCCAGTCGGTCAGCGTCACCTCATTTTTCTGGATATAGGGCTCTAAAACCGTGCGAAACTCATCTTGGCTGTTGTTGTTATAGAGATAAAAATGTTCGACCCCTTGCAACTTGTGAAACTCAATCCACTCTTTCAAATAGGGAGCGTCATCCTGAAAAATTGTACAGACGGAAAGCTGCTGCTCAGCTATAAGAGAGGAGCAGAAAAAGAGTAAAAGCAGGACGAAACGTTTCATAGAAATCTCCCTTATTTTTATGAATATGCATAGCTGAAATGTCCCTTTTATCGCCATTGTTTTTTATTAGAAATTGTATTAGTATTTTGCTATGACAGAAGAACTTAAAGAGGCGATCGCCAAAAGGCGCACCTTCGCCATTATCAGCCACCCCGATGCCGGCAAAACGACCCTGACAGAGAAGCTGCTGCTCTATTCGGGCATGGTGCATACTGCGGGGATGGTGCGCGGCCGAAAAGGGCGCAAAGCGGCCACCTCGGACTGGATGTCGATGGAGCAGGAGCGCGGCATCTCGATCACCGCCTCCGCCATGCAATTTACCTACAAAGACACCATCATCAATGTGCTCGACACGCCGGGTCACGAAGATTTTTCGGAAGACACCTACCGCACCCTGACAGCAGCCGACTGCGCCATCATGGTCATCGATGCGGCCAAAGGTGTGGAAAAGCAGACGCGCAAGCTCTTTGAAGTGTGCCGCCTGCGCGGCATTCCTGTGCTCACCTTCATCAATAAGATGGATATGCCGGGGCGCGAGCCTCTCGATCTGATGAACGAAGTCGAAGAGGTGCTCGGCATCCACTCTAGCGCCATGAACTGGCCCATCGGCTCAGGGCGCGAGTTTCAAGGGGTGATCGACCGCGTCGCCAATGAGCTTGTCTTTTTTGAAAAGACCTCTGTAGGGGGAGCCCAAAGGGCAAAACTGACTAGGTTTCCACTCACTAGCCCAGAGGGACGCAGCCGCATCCCTGAGGAAGAGCTGCAAAAAATTGAGCAGGATTTAGAGCTTTTACAGCTTGCAGGCAACGAATTCAGCCATGAGGCTTTCTTAAAAGGCCAGATCACCCCCGTCTTTTTTGCTTCAGCCCTCACAAACTTTGGTGTAGAGCCCTTTTTCGATGCCTTTTTGCACTTAGCCCCCTCGCCTCAGCCACGGCCGATTACACTTAAAGATGGCAGTGAGGGCAGTGTAGACCCTGTCGAAACGCCTTTTAGCGCCTATGTGTTCAAGATCCAGGCCAACATGGACCGGCGACACCGCGACAGTATGGCCTTTCTCAAAGTCTGCTCAGGAAGATTTGAGCGCGATATCGTCGTCAAACATCATCGCCTTGGTCGCGAAGTGCGCCTTTCACGCCCTCACGGCATGGTCGCAGGAGAGCGCACAACTTTAGATCTGGCCTATGCAGGAGATATCGTCGGCGTCATTAACCCCGGCCTCTTCATGGTCGGCGACACGATTTCGCTCACCCAAGGCTTCAATTTTAAGCCAATGCCCAAATTTCAGCCGGAGATTTTTGCGCGCGTACAACCCAAAGACGTAGGTAAACGCAAAGCGTTTGACAAAGGCGTTCTCCAGCTTACTGACGAAGGGGCCGTGCAGCTATTTTGGCCCTATGAGATGAGTGGAGAGGTCATTTTTGGCGCCGTCGGACAGCTTCAGTTCGAAGTGATGCAGTACCGTTTAAAGGATGAATATGGGGTCGAAACGATCCTGTCCCCGCTGCCCTACACCTGTAGCGCCTGGCTGATCGGCGACCGCACCACCTTTCAGAAAACAACCAGCGGCTGCCTGCTCCACGATCGGCACGACCGCCCCATCGTCCTTTTTACAGAGGTGTGGGAAAAGCAGTACGCCATCAAGCTCAATCCCAATCATCAGCTGATCGATATTTTGATTTAGGATTATTGCGTTCGAGGCTTTTTCGGTTTTCACAGACTGCAGCTGTTTATTCTGCCTAAATAGCTTCAATAATGTGGCAGAGTCATCGCGACTGGAAAGTATTTCAGCAAGTCCCTCATCAAGAGGTGTGGACAAACCGACCGGCTGGAAAAAACTCTGGGCACTCTCTCTCCTCAACTTCTCAGCATCTTTAGATCTCTCTTTAAGAGACATTTCTGCTCCCCTACCTTCATATTCTGGACCAAATAGAACTTCTGGAAAAATATCAAGCAGCGCCGCGCGGAGGGAGTCTCTAATGTCGGGTTTTAATATTCCGCGAAATAGGGGACACAGGGCGGGCCCCAGGATTTGGAAGACTGAAAGATCCAAAATCCGACGCCATTACACCCTATTTTTTCTTATTATATATAATTAAATATGTAATTTTAAAATAAAAAATACATATTTTTGAAATATTCCGTAATTAATAGAAAAGAGTCTTGGAGCCTGTCAAATCCAAAACACGAAAAAAATTTTTATCCAGTCATAAAACGCCTCCACACATGTTCTAGAACTATAAATTCAAAAATTACACGTTATACTTAAAATTTTAATTTGTCGTAAATTCCAGAAATGTGCATAGATGGGTTCAGGGTACTTAAGTTCTCCGGAAAGCCTCTTAAGGGCCTTTTGGAGGGCTGCCAATCAGATGAAGGAAATCTGAACGGCAAACAGATCTAGAACTATATGATGAAGGAGTCACTATGAAGAAGTTACTGCAATTAGGCGCTGTATGTTGTGGTCTACTCTTGACACAAGTTACATACGCAGCCGATCAAACTGCAACTCCTGCTGACCAGTCCGCCATGTCTGCAGAAGCAAATCAGTCCTCAAACAGCTATGACAACAATAGCTCTGACAGCAGAGGCTATGGCTATGGAAGCAATCGCTACGAGAACAGCGGTTCAAACTGCGGTTCAAATAGCTGCTGTGCACCTGCTGACAAGTCTTGTGGCGATCAAGCAACAGACTGCTGGTGCCGTTATTGCCACTATGAGCCTTGCTACTACTATGCATGGCGCTGTGTAGACTGCCCACAAACATATCAGCAAAGACATTGCAAATATGTTCCGCAGAACTATGAAGTCCAGCGCTGCAGAATGGTTCCACAGTACTACTGTGAAACATGCACACGCTATGTGCCACAATACTACTGCACAGAAGAGTGCAGAAACTGCAAAAAATGGGTTTGCGAAAAGAAATGCCAGTATGTACCAAAGTACTACTACAAGCACGTCTGCTCCAATCCATGCGCCCCAGCCCCATGCGCAACTGAAAGCAACGCTTGCTGCCAGTAATGTTTCTCGAGTGCGGCCTTAAATGGGCCGCACTCTATTTTTTTGTCAAATCTGTAAGATGGAATTTACGCATAAAACGATGGATGACCGGAGCAAATATCACCGCGATTATGACAAGGAAGAAAATCCCGCTGAAAAGGGCGTAAGTTCCCGCAAATACCTTTCCCGCCTCAGTCTGCAAAGTCGCAACAGGCCCCATTCCCGACAGGATCATCGCTGCATTGACATAAGCATCCACCCAATCCATCTTTTCATAGTGGTGGTATCCGACCATTCCTAAAACTAAAGACGCTGCGATCATGGCACAGCCGATGAAGAGATTGCGCAGAACCTTTTTTAAGAACGAGGGTAAAGGCATTAAGGGAGGAGTTGGAACTTCGTTCATCGTGACACCTTTTTGCATAGCAACATACAACATCGTTTTTTTTTCAGATAGTAGTTAAAACCCGACTTGCGCCCCTACATCATGCTTAAACTTTGGCCGAACTTAGCAAGTTGCAGCTCCGAAGGCCAAGTCGGGTTTAAATAGGATGCGCTCAAGTATGCCTATACACCATTGAGAGTATGTTTTTGAGCGGAAAATCAAATTTCCTAAGATTTGTGACGACGATTTTGCAGCACTTGCCCCTTCAAGAATTGGAAAAACTGAAAAATAAGGGCATCCTTTCGGAGCCACGCAAATTTTTTCATTGAAAAAATAAAAGAAAAAACGTACAAGTTTGGGTGAACAAAGCGCTCCCCTTTTTTACTCGATTTCACCGCCACCTGATCTCTTATACAATGCGATAAATGAAGTACATAAATGCATAACTAAATGAGTAAGCAACTTCGCCTACTCAATTAACCTAAATTAAAATATGATTTTTTTTCAACACCATTGTGGGTGTTCTCTTTTCCTCTCTATGTCTAATATTTTTTTCACTTAGTATATAGAAGATCGCCATGAGAACAGGATGATAGCAAAGTCACCTTATATGAGAAAACCGGCTATTTTAAATGAACTTGCCAAGCGCATTCGAAATCGCCGATATGAGATGGAGATGACGCAGGAAGAGCTTGCTGAAAAGGCAGACCTTCATGTGAACTACGTCGGTGAAATCGAAAGAGCCAAGCGCAATCCCTCTCTGATCTGTCTTGTCGCCTTGGCAAAAGCTTTGCAAGTTTCCCCAAAAGAATTAATTCCCGAGTAATTCGCATTATAGCACAACATAACCAAATAATTACAATCATGGAATTAGAAGGAAAACTTTGGAAGAATAAGAAACTCTGGATTGCTGAAGTCCCAACACTCGGAATTTTAACACAAAATTTGTCGAAAAAGGCCGCTCTCGACACTATTCTCGAATCTGTGAAACAGCTGGTCCTTTTTCACTTCCCTCTTGAGACTCCACAGACGATCGATATCAGCCTCCGCCACTACCCCAAAGGGTTGATCGGCATCGCAATGACCGATAATAAACTTCTCTTGGCGCTCTCCTTGCGACGGCAGCGAGAACAGAGCGGTCTTACGATCCGAGAAGCAGCCCAGCGGTTGGGATCGAAGTCTCCTAACGCCTATGCGCAATATGAGAGAGGAAAGATTAGAATTTCCCTCGATAAGTTCGAACGCCTCCTGCAAGCGGCCAATCCTTATCGCAAAAGCTTCTTGCGGATTACCTAAGGTGAGCAGTGAAATTGCGTGACAAAATCTCTCTGTATCAATATAATAGCATTTTTCTAAGGGGTTTTTATGCTTAAAATCTCAACAAGCTTTTTGGCCATGATTATCATCGTGGCAACATCAAACTACCTCGTCCAGTTTCCGATCAACGACTGGTTAACATTCGGCGCTCTCACCTACCCCATTTCATTTCTTGTCACTGAGCTGACAAACCGCTTTCATGGACCCAAGACAGCCAGAAAAGTGGTCTACGCAGGATTTGCTGCTGCCGTTCTACTTTCGATAGGCTTGGCCACCCCAAAGATCGCATTTGCCTCTGGCTTAGCCTTTTTAGTCTCGCAGCTGCTAGATATCTCGGTTTTCAATCGCTTAAGGCAGGGCCCTTGGTGGTACGCCCCCTTTTTCGCTTCTCTCACCGCTTCAATTGTCGACAATTCCTTATTCTGGAGCATCGCCTTTTGGGGCGAGGACTTGCCCGTCCTCACATGGGCTTTAGGAGATCTTTCCATTAAGCTTCTGCTCGACCTCTGTATGCTCACCCCCTTCCGCATGGCCATTCGAAGAACCTCTAAGAGCGCAGCTTCCCCTCAAGTTCGCCCTCTCGGGTAAATTCGCTTTATACGTCGTTAATATCCTTTTTTTAACAAACTCGTTTTCTCCCTTGTCTTCGCGTCTCTCGCGCCTTTGCGTTTTAAACCCGACTTGCGCCCTATCAATGACTCATCTGATGCGCGCTTGTTTTGGAGGCTAAAACGGGGCAATTTTCGCCTACTTTACTCAAGTATGTCAAAAATTGCCCCGTTTTAGCCTCCAAAAAATCGCATCATCAGCTGAATCACCGCTAGGGCGCAAATCGGGTTTTAATTTATTTGCGATACTGTTATTTCCCTATAAGGCTCAACCTAAATGCTCAGGGGTTATGTTTACGATGTTTTCTTGAGTCTGAGAGCATTTGCTATGACCGACACTGAACTTAAGGCCATGGCCGCGCTGGCGATCATCGGATTTAATAGAAGCCCTGTGAAGGGATAGAGGAGCCCTGCAGCAATTGGAATGCCGAGGGCATTATAGATAAAGGCAAAGAAAAGATTCTGCCGAATGTTTCGCATGGTTGCACGACTTAAAGTAATGGCGCGCACGATTCCGTTCAGATCCCCCTTCACGAGAGTTACTCCAGCACTTTCCATCGCGACATCGCTCCCTGTGCCCATCGCAATCCCCACATCAGCCATACTAAGGGCTGGTGCATCATTTATGCCATCTCCTGCCATAGCGACAATGCGTTTTTTCTCTTTCAGCTGCTGGATAATCACACCTTTTTCTTCCGGGTTGACACCTGCATAAACTTCATCGATCTGAAGCTTTTTAGCTACAGCTTGCACTGTAGAAGCTTGATCCCCAGACAAGATGACAAGTTGCAACCCGAGCTTCTGGAGCGCTTTTACGGCTTCTGACGTTGTCGCTTTGATCGGGTCGGCGACAACAAAAACCCCGGCTTGGCTCTCATTGACAAACATAAAAATAGTTGTCTGAGCTAATTCTTGAGCCTCTTTTATGAGAGTAGTTATTTTTCCCTGATTTCCAATAGCGATGTTCTTGCCCTCCACATATCCTTGAACCCCTTTTCCAATCGTTGAAACAAATTGAGTTGCGTTCGGGAGAGAAAGAGAGCGCCTTTCCGCCTCCTCCACAATTGCACGGGCAATGGGATGCTCGCTCTGAATTTCTACGCTTGCAGCAAGGCGTAAAAGTTCATTTTCTGAAAATGATGCAAGAGGAAAAATTTGCACGACTTGCGGTTTTCCTTCAGTCAATGTCCCTGTCTTATCGAAAACGAGAGTATTGACCTTTTCTAACCATTCGAGCGCTTCTGCATTTTTTATGAGCACCCCCTCTTCAGCCCCTTTTCCTACGCCCACCATAATGGACATGGGCGTTGCGAGTCCAAGAGCGCAGGGACAGGCAATAATCAGCACAGCAATGGCATTGACAAAAGCGTAGGAGAAGCGCGGCTCGGGCCCAAATATAAACCAGAGCAGGAACGTCAAAAACGCAATGATGATCACTGCAGGAACAAAGATGCTTGAAATGCGATCCGCAAGCTTCTGGATGGGAGCGCGGCTTCTTTGCGCCTCTGAAACCATTTGCACGATGCGGGCTAGGAGCGTGTTATTTCCCACATGCTCCGCTCGCAGGGTAAAGCTGCCTGTCTGATTGATCGTACCGCCCGTCACTTTGTCTTGGGAGCGTTTTTCGATGGCCATGGGCTCCCCAGTGATCATCGATTCATCGACAAAGCTGGAGCCCTCCACAACTACGCCATCCACAGGGATTTTTTCACCTGGCTTAACCCTCAAGAGATTGCCGACTGCCACCTGATCGATCGAAATCTCCCTTTCTTGCCCATTTTCGATCCTGTGAGCAACGGTTGCAGCCTTTCCCAGCAGCACCTTAATGGCTTCACCTGTCTTGGTGCGCGCCCTCAACTCTAAAACCTGCCCCAGCAGGACAAGGACGGTGATGACAGCTGCCGATTCAAAGTAGAGAAATAGATGAAAGAAAAGAGCCACCACGCTGTAAATGTAGGCTGCTCCAACACCCAGTGCAATGAGCGTAAACATATTGGGAGAGCGATTGACAATCGACTGCCACCCCCTTTCGAAAAAGGGCCATCCTGCCCACAAGACAACCGGAGTGGCAAAAAGAAATTGCATCCAGCCATTAAAGAAAAGAACAGGAAGTGTCAAAATGGCCCCGATCGTAAATCGACGCAACATGTCGCGATATTCAGAATCATCTCTCGAGAGCGTCGCCATTTTCGGCTCGAGCGCCATGCCGCAGATCGGACAGCTGCCAGGATGACTTTGCACGACTTCTGGATGCATAGGACAAGTGTAGAGAGTGCCAGGATTTAAATTTTCAGGCGGCTGATGGGAGTGCTGCATTTTATTTCTCTTCTTTAGTATCCTGCTTATAAAAGGAATTTTTAAAATATGCAACTCCTGGTCGTCATTACCCCAAGTTGGAACGCAGTTCAAGGTACACTCTGCTCTTACGAACGCGCTACACAAAACCAGCCCTGGACCCAAGCAGGCATCCCCCTTCCTGTCGTTGTGGGTCAAGCCGGCATGGTGTGGGCCCATCAAAAAAAAGAGGGGGATTGCAAAACCCCTGCTGGCATTTTTGCTCTTGGACCCACTTTTGGGAGAGGAGCGCCCCCTCCTAAAATGGACTATCTGAGGCTCACCCTCTCTATCGAAGCGGTCGATGACCCGAAGTCGCGCTACTACAACCAAATTGTAAACAGAGATTCAATTGCTGAACCTGACTGGCAAAGCTCTGAAAAAATGGGCGAAATTGAGCTCTATGAAATCGGAATCGTGATCCAGCATAATTGGCCAAACCCCATTCCCAGCGCAGGCTCGGCTATTTTTATGCATCTTTGGCGCAACTATAAAATAGGGACTGCTGGATGCATCGCCATGAGCTGGGACAACCTGAAAGGGCTCCTGAACTGGCTGGACAAGGAGCAGCAACCAAAGATTGTGCAGCTGCCCCGTGAGACTTACGAAAAGGTCAAGCAGGAGTGGAATTTGCCTTTTTAGGCAGCCTCTAGATACTGCTGCAGCTCTACAACCTTTTCAGGGCTGAGAGTCATAGCACCCTCTTTCTGCCTCTCTTTCCATTTCTCCTCAAAGGCTGGTGGAACGTGACCTTTGGCGGGGGGCCTACTAGCCATCTCTGCAAAGGCTCTTGAAGCCCCTTGAAACTCTTCGAACTGCTTTCCGACATCATCATGCTCAAGGGGATCGGATCCGGCTCCTCCACTATTAAGGCCCACGGCAGCCCCCATGACAGCTTTTACTAGATCGTGGGTGTTTCCAGACTGAAGGGTCATCGTTTCGCGATGGTCGTTAATATGCGACATCCTCTCCTCTTCACGATAAGAGGGAATTCTGCCATGAAGCGCCGACTCGGTTGCAAGCAGCTTGACTTCGATATCGACAAGACCCGTGCGATCTTTTCCGCTGCGGCAGCCAAAATGAACGCGGCCTCCTTCTACAAGAGAGTTTAAATAGATCAGCCGGGTTGCGAGAGCGCTGCGGTTGTTGTCCACATTTTTCAGATCCTGATTCAAACCGCCCACCATCAGCTCTCTCGTATCGAGATAGAGGTCAACGAGCTGCCGCTGCTTTTGCAGAAGGTCAAGTTGCTTCTGAAAATCGGGACTTGGGTTAAGGGTTGTTTGAACTGTTTGGATAGCTTTGGCCCATTCATCTGACCTCTTCTGCCAGAGGCGAAAATTGGGGTCTTGAGAGTCGACTTTTCCAGCTTTGAGAGTTTTCAACATCGCCTTCTCACGTAAATCGGTCACCTCATTACCCATGTTTCTCAAACTTTTAACCATCTCCATTTCGGTAGGGGAAAGATTCTTGCTATTCATCTCTTTCCCCAATGCCACTATCTGATCCCTGACATCCTTTTCCAGTTTTTTCCAGCTTTCGCTATTAGCCTGTTTCAACTCGGGGACATCCGTGGCAGCAGAAGGAAGAGAATAGTACAGGGTATTACTAGGAATATTGAAATAGCGAAGATCATATTTCACCCAAATCTTGATCTCTTTTCCTTGCGCATCCTTCAGAGGAGTGCCCTCCGCATCGCGCAGGGTGTATTCAAACGCTTTGCCGCTTAAAGCGCGATGCGCAGCGAGATTTTCCAGCGCCAGAGCTCGCTCATCGTCCGCTGGAGCTCCAGACATTTTATGGGAGATCTTTTGTCCGACTGTTTTTACAAGTTCATGCTCGCGTGCCATTGAACGCAAAATGTCAGGGGTTAAGAGATTCACAGTCGCTAACTTAAATGTCAGCGGCGTGTCGCGGTTTGTCGCGCGACTGATCTCTTCAGCTGTCAATTGATTGACAACGAGGCCAACATTTGCCTCCGCAACCTGCTTCACGAGCGCTAAATTACATTTAGCCCGCTCCTCAGGATCTTTCTGGTCAAACTCGACCGTGATCGCCGAGCGCGAGATGTCGACAACTGTTTTTTCTTCCTCTCCTCCCATGGGCTTAACGCTGAAAGTCGAACGGAAAAAGTTTGCCGCTACGGCCCCTTTTGAATCTTCATTTCGCGGAGCCTGAGACGATTTTCCAGGGCCCAGAAGATGCAGCACACTCGTTCCCTTCATCTCCTGATCTGTTTCATAATTTTTAAAGGCCATCGGATGAAGCATTTCAAAATCGGGGTCCCAGAGAGGGTTTTCATGGATAATTTCAAAACGCTTGATCCCCTCTAAATTGCGAGCGTCGCCACTCATTTTCTTGCCAAAAGCCGCAATGCTCTCTTTCGAACTCTCAGGAAGGCCTGGAACTTTTAAGGTAGCTTCCGAAAGGGCTATTGCAAATTCTGCAATAACATGGTCGACAGCACTCTCCACATCTTTGGAAATGCCTTTATAGTGCGCCACCGCTTCTTTATCAGGCAGGAGAGGCTGACTTAAATCTTCAGAAAATTCAGGACGAGCCAACTGCTCCTCTTTCGCAAATAGTAAGAACCAGCTGGAAGCCTCTTTCTGTTTAGCTGCTGTAGTCAGCAATGCTTCCTTAACGGAAGGATCTAAATTCTGCTTATCTACCAATCTTTCAAATTCGCGATAGATATGCGCATTAGCGCGCCGCCCCGCTTCAAACTGATTATTGATCCAGGGGAGAATATCTGCCTTAACCTGGTAAACTCTTTGCCCAGGAAGTTCACGAGAAGGTGAGAGGCGTCTCACGGACTTGCTTTTACTCGTTTTCTTAACTGACTCCACCATCTCCTCAACCTCTCCTTTTCCAAGGGATACGCGATGATCTGTTTGATCAGGAGAGGGATGCGGCGCTTTTTTTTGTGGAGCCTCTTTTGCAACGCTTTTGCCTAACTTCTGCATATCCAGCTGATCTTTCGTTTTTGTTTTCTTTTTTCCCTCCTCTGGGGGACGAGATTCCGCACCGGATCCTGAAGTTACATGATAATCATAACTCATAACCACCTCATAGTTACAAACTATATAAATAATATCTAATATTAATTATAATCATTATCAAATTTTATTTAGTAATAAATCAACAAGATTAGACAAAAATCTTGTCAAAATTTAGACTAGCTTATGCAAAACATGTACCAAAAGGTGTGAAAATGAATATTCTTCCCGTGATTGTCTCGGCAATCATATATTTTGTGATTGGGGCGATCTGGTATTCGCCCAAGGTCTTTGGAAAGAAGTGGATGGAACTCAGCAACATTAAATGTGAAGAGTGCAAAGGAATGTGCCAAGCCTATGTAGGGGCCTTTATTATCGGTCTTGTCATCTCGGCCGTTTTAGCCCATTTTGTGCATGCCACCCATGCCACAACAGCTTTTGAAGGAGCCAAAGTTGGATTCTTTGCCTGGCTGGGATTTGGAGCCACGATTCCCTTTTCAGCAGTATTGTGGGAGCGCAAACCGCTCAATCTCTACCTGATCCACACCAGCTGCCTGCTCGTAGCATTTCTTGCAATCGGTGCCCTTTTAGCTTTTTGGCAGTAAAAATCGGTTCGGGCACTTAAATGAAGTGCCCGAATTTTGGGTATAGATATGTCTGCCATCCGCATCTCCAATCTCTGTAAAACCTTTAAGGTGCGCAAAGCATCTGGAGGAGTGGCGGGCGCCATTCGCGACCTCTTTTCTCCCGTCAGTCAAACTGTCAACGCCATTCACAACCTCTCCTTTGAAGTCAAAGCCGGCGAGCGGCTCGCCTTCATTGGCCCAAACGGTGCGGGAAAGTCGACAACGATTAAAATCCTGACAGGCATTCTCTACCCCACTTCTGGCCATGTCGATGTGCTCGGCTTTGTTCCGTGGGAGCAGCGACGGCTCTTAAGCTATAAAATCGGCACCGTTTTTGGCCAGCGGACCCAGCTCTGGGTGCAGCTCCCCCCTAAGGATACATTTGAGCTTCTAGCCAAGATCTATGAATTGGAGGAGGGAGCTTTCCGCAAGAGGCTCAAAGAGCTCACTACACTCTTTGCCCTGGAACCTCTGCTTCACAAACCTGTCCGACAGCTCTCTTTGGGCGAACGCATGCGATGCGACATCGTGGCAAGCCTGCTGCACCATCCAGAAATTCTATTCCTGGATGAACCGACCATCGGACTCGACATCAATGCGCGTCTCCTTATCCGCGATCTGCTCATCAAACTCTCCCAAGAGCATGGGACAACCCTTTTTCTCACCTCTCACGACACTGCAGATATCGAGCAGGTGTGCGAACGTGTTTTAATTCTCGACAAAGGGGCTCTAGTCTTAGATAGCTCAATTCGCGAAATGAAGCGTCGCATCAGAAAAAAAAAGCTCACACTGATCAGCAGTGAAGAATCGCTCTCATTTAACCTTCCTGGAATGAAAATTTTAAAATCTGCCTCTTACCAGTTTATCTGCGAGATAGATTGCGACACCCTGGCCGTTGAAAAGGTGATCGACGAGGCGGTCAAGCGGGCATCCCTAAAAGATGTCACCATCGAAGATCCTTCGATGGAGGAGATCATCCGAGAGATCTATGTACGGTAAGTATCTAAGCATCGCCAAAATGTCTCTCATCCAAGGCATCAAAAATTATAAAGCGCTGATCGGCCTCTCCCTCTTCTTAATGACCTGCATGCTCATCTTCGCCCATCTTTGGAAAATGGTGGCAGCGCGAGCCGGAGCCCCTTTTTTGCCTCCCGATAAGCTGCTCTGGTACATTGCGTTTAATGAATGGCTGCTCATTTCGGTCCCAGAAATCTGCTACGATGTGGAGCATGACCTTAAAAGCGGACGCCTTGCCTATTTACTCCCTCGTCCTGTCTCCTATCTGGGGGCAAAATTTGCCGAAGGCTTTGGAGTAATGCTCCTCAACCTGGTTGTGCTCGGCCTCGTCGCATTCCTATTCACCTGGGCCTTTAGCGGCAGCCTTCCCTTTCATCCTCTCGCCTTTGCTTTCGCCCTCTTTTTAGGACTCTTTGCCGGCGCTGTCGCCCTACTCTTCCAGCTCGCCATCGGCCTCTCCTCATTTTGGCTCAACGAGGTGGGCCCCTTTTACTGGATCTGGGAAAAGCTGCTTTTCGTTTTTGGAGGATTGATTCTTCCCTTAGTCACCTACCCGCTCTGGCTGCAAAACATCGCCTTCTGGACCCCTTTTCCACCCCTTTTGGGAGAGAGAAGCGCCTTAGCGCTGACATTTGATGCCCCGGAGGTTTATGCCTTGCTACTCAAACTGCTATTTTGGGCCACTTTTGGAACAGGTTTAGTGCTGCTTCTTTACAAGCGCGGCCTAAAAATTGTAAATGTGGAGGGGGGGTGAGATACATCTATCAGCTCGTCTTGACAAGCCTCAAAGCCTCGATGAGCAATCGAGGGGCTTTTTTGTTAGAAGCCGGCTTAATGGTCGCAAACGACCTGATCTTTTTTTTCATCTGGTGGATCTTCTTTCGCCAGTTTGACAGCGTCAGCGGCTGGCAATTTTGTGATATGACAACCCTCATGGCCATCGGTCTAGGAGGCTATGGCCTCATGCAGGTCCTGTTTGGAGGCCTCCGCAACTTAAGCTCCAGCATCGTCAACGGCGACCTTGACCCCTTTTTAACCCAGCCTAAAAATGTCATGCTGCAAGTAGCCGGTTCGCG
Source organism: uncultured Parachlamydiaceae bacterium (assembly GCA_963745935.1). Taxonomy (GTDB): domain Bacteria; phylum Chlamydiota; class Chlamydiia; order Chlamydiales; family Parachlamydiaceae; genus JAJFUZ01. The sequence goes on along the minus strand of CAVUZO010000013.1, from coordinate 234,844 downwards.
CTCTCTGACGCGAGGCTGGGGGCATCTGGCCACCTCTCTTTTCTTGATCCTTTTTCTGGGGTGCTCTTCTCCACTCACCTTAGGCTTGATTAGTGTCAGCATCGTCTGCAGCTTTGTCGTGTTCACCTCTTTTAACTTCATTGTGCATAGCCTAGCCTTCTGGGCTGGCCCTATCGACAGCATATCCAAAAAGTATTGCGACGCCCTGTTTCTCTTTGCCCTCTACCCTACCAACATCTATTCCGGATTTTTGCAGCTGATGATGTTCACGCTCATTCCTGCGGGGATTATCGGATATCTTCCTGTAGAGCTGGTGCGTCAGTTTTCCTGGCCGAAATTGCTTGCAATGCTTGGCAGCACGCTGATTTTCTTCACCGCCTCGATCTGGGTGTTTCAGCGTGGTTTAAGACGTTACGCCTCTGGAAATTTGTTTAGGAATTAGCGAAGCTTGTAAAGAAGCTCTGAAATAGCCTGACGCGAAGCATCAATCTCTTGCGTCATCCTGTCAACGCTCTCATCATCTGTTTTGATCTGGCTCCAATCCCTTTTCCACACTTCTACAAGATGGTCAACAGTTTCTGGAACGGGTGCTGGAATGAGCTGGCCAAGATCGCCTATGAGGGCAATATGTCCCCAGCCTACCATCGGATCAACTTTCTGGTAGTAGCTTTCATTCACGACTACCTGCAACTCCCCCAGGTTTTTTAAAACCTCAAAGGCGGCTACACGGATCGTGCGGTTCTTCTCGGTGCGCTCTTCGCGCCACCCGGTATAAAGAAGCGCTGCGATGGCCACGACCAAGCTGATCAGAGCCACCGCATTGCTTTTCAAGTCCTGAATAAATTTTTGCATCTATTTTTGTGTACGATCGACAGGAAAACCTTTGCTTGTCCAGTCTGAAATCCCATCGGGATACTTGTAGACATTCTTATAGCCCATTTCAACTAACCGATCGGCCAAAAACTTGCTTGCGGGGCATTTTGGGCTGGAACAGTAGACGACGACAGTGCTCTCAGTCGAAGGAATCGCTTGGCGCACCTCTTCATCTTTTGCATTATAGGGCAAAAATTTTGCGCCCGGCAGCCGTTTGCCATCATCATATTCTCTGGTGCGCGCATCTAAAATGGTCACCGATTTGCCTGCATCGAGCCAAGATTTGAGCCCTTCGGCCGTGATGGTTTGATAGGCGTGTGTCTGTGAGTCCTGTGAGGCGCCACTCTGATCGTAAGCTACAACGGGAAGGGCCGCTAGGCAAAATAGTGCGAAAAATAATTTCTTCATGTTTAGTCTCCTGGTTAAAAAAGAAAAGGCTACCAGTGTAAAGAAATTTCGTCAAAGAACTTGTTTACAAGTTTTTTTTCAGGACAAAAGGATGAACAAGATTTTCAGAGACACTGGACTGGAAACACAGCTCCGGAGGGGCTGTCTCTTAAGATGGGGGAAGTAAATTCAAACTTTTTTAACTGTCGGAAAAGGCTTCTTGAAATTGCTTTCCCCATCTTAAGAGCCCGCTTACGCGGGGTTTCCGTAAAACATAAATTCTGAATCCTGTTCATCCTTATATCCTGAAAAAACCTCAGCCAATGTTTGATAGACGAAGGCGTACTGAGAGGGCTTGCTCACCATTTTGGGCCGCTGCCAGCGCATGGAAGCGATAAACTCGAAAACATTGGGTGGCGTATCTCCATTCTTAATGCACTGTAGAAGATGGTACAGAGCAATGAAGACCCCAGTCCTGCCAACGCCTCCATGGCAGTGAACTAAAATGGGGGCGGAAGAATTTTTATGGCTCCTGACTAGTTCTATAAGGGTTAAAATGGTCTCCGATTGACTCGGTGCCGACTGATCGGGCCAGTTGTGGTACCAGTAATGGGTCACCTGCCTCTCCTGCCCATCGCTAGAGAGCCGAAAGGTGCGAATTTGCAGATTCTCTTTTCGCTCTGTCAAAAGCCATTTTTCGTCTACTAGGGTAACTTCAAGGCCATTTTCTAATACTTTTTCAGGCCAGTAAGCGGCACTGAGCTCACCTTTCGGTTCCGCAAGCTCTGTCACCATGACAATCTGATCGATCCCCTTCTCCCACACCATTTGCCAAAAAAGATGCATGTTGTGGCTGTAGGGGGCTTGTGAAGCGATAAAAGAGTGTGCATTCGAAGAAAAGGAGATCCGTGAGGCGCTCATCTCGGTTCCATCGCTTAAAGAGACCCTATTTTCTTGAAAGGGAGCCCAGCGTTCATCGCGATCCATCCCTTTGATAGAGGGGCGTCGGCGTGAAAATTGCAAAGTTCCAAACTCTTCGATCAGGGCGAATTCTTTTTCGAGATTTCCAGGAGTCCCGACTAAATCGACTTGGCGCTCTTGGACAAATTGCTGCCACTCTTGCATAAATTCGCCCCCCTCACAAAAGGTGACACCTAATAATAACAGAGAAAGAATAAAACGAAACAGAAACTAACCATCGTTTTTAATAAATAGATTGTAAAGATTTTAGATTTTACACACAACTCCTATCTTAGAGGTTTCCCTAAATCCTATATTTATGGTATGATTTTATAACTTAACAAATTTAAATTTAACGGTTTTATGGATCATCCAGAGAAAATTCGCAATATCGCCATCATCGCACACATCGACCATGGGAAGACGACGCTCCTCGATAGCCTCCTCAGACAGTCCAACGTCTTTCGCTCCAATCAGCTGGTTCCTGAGCGGGTAATGGACTCCAATGACCAGGAAAAGGAGCGCGGCATCACGATCTATGCGAAACACACCTCTGTCCGCTTCGAGGATTTTCTCATCAACATTATCGACACTCCGGGACACGCCGACTTTTCGGGCGAAGTGGAGCGCATTCTTGGCATGGTCAACTCCGTACTCCTCCTCGTCGACGCCCAGGAAGGCCCCATGCCTCAGACGCGTTTTGTTCTTTCGAAATCGCTCAAAATGGGTCTAAAGCCGATCGTCGTCCTCAATAAAATCGACCGCCCGCACGCCACTCCAGACCGCGTCCTCGACATGACTTTCGACCTCTTCAACGAGCTTGGCGCAACGGACGATCAGCTCGATTTCCGCTACTGCTACGCCTCAGGATTAACTGGTTTTGCCACCCATCACATCAATGACGAGCGACGCGACATGCGTCCCCTCTTTGAACTGATCATCAGCGCCGTTCCGGCCCCCAGCGGCGAACTGGAAAACCCCTTCCTGATGCAAGCTGCGACCATCTCTTACGATGACTATGTGGGCCGCCAGGCGTGCGGCAGAATCTTGGAAGGCAAAGTGAAAAAGGGGCAGTCAATCCTTCACATCAATGAACAGGGCAAACAGACGCGCGTCTCTGTCACGCGCATTGAGGGGCATGTAGGGTTAGATAAGGTGGAGCTCGAAGAGGCCGGCGTTGGCAATATCGTCTCCGTTTCCGGCGTTACCGACGTCACCATAGGCGACACTCTTTGCGATCCAAACAAAATAGTGCAGCTTCCTAAAATTAAGCTCGACGAGCCAACCGTTTCTGTCGACATCACCGTCAACAGCAGCCCCTTTGTGGGACGCAGCGGCAAGCATGTGACCATGAATAAAATCCGCGAACGGCTTGAGCGCGAAAAGCGCGGCAACATCTCGCTGCGCATCACCGAATCCTCATCGGGCGATCAGGACAAAATCACCGTTGCAGGGCGCGGAGAGCTGCATCTGGCAGTTCTCATTGAGACCATGCGCCGCGAAAATTATGAGTTTAGCGTCTCCAAACCTCAGGTCATCACCAAACAAATCGACGGCGAGCTTCAGGAGCCTCTCGAGCGTGTCAACATCGAAGTGCCCGAAGAGTATTCAGGCAACGTCATCCAGGAGCTCTCTCAGCGACGCGGAGAGCTGCAGCATCTCGATACCGATGAGCACAAAATCACACGCATGGAGTTCCTCATGCCCACGCGCGGCCTGATGGGCTACCGCAACACCTTTCTCACCATGACGCGCGGCCTTGGGATCTTAACCTCACTCTTTGAAAAATATGCCCCCTGGAGAGGTAACATCCCAAGTAGAAGCGTGGGCGTCCTCATCTCCATTTGCCCAGGAAAAACCAGCGGATACGCCTGCTTTAACCTGCAGGACCGCGGCGTGATCTTTGTATCCCCCGGCGACGAGGTCTACGAAGGCATGATTGTAGGCGAAAACAACCGCGACAACGACCTGATCGTCAATGTCACAAAAGGCAAGCAGCTCACCAACGTGCGCGCCGCCGGCAGCGACGAAAACATCATCCTCATCCCGCCGCGCAGGTTTACGCTTGAACAGGCGATCGACTACATCCAGGATGACGAGCTCATCGAAGTGACGCCCGACGTTATTCGCATGCGCAAGCGCTACCTGACCGAAAACGAGCGCAAGCGTAAGTAGGAGGGGGGGGGCATGGAGGCTTCTATTCTTTTGACTCTTCGTACTAGGCTATTCTACAATGTGCTTTATCCTGTATATTCTTGTATCCTGTAAATATTTTTTTGCCGTGTCAACCCTCTGAGATACTTTGCAAATTGTTCTTGGGAAAGCTCAAGGGGCTTAAGAAACTCTTCCAGCAAAAACTCCCCTGGATGTGTGACTGGTCGTTTTTTTGGAAGCACTGCTTTTTTTCTTTATCTCAGATCAAACTCACCCTGCGGATCATTATACTTCTCTAAGAAGGCGCGGAAGGCAGGGGTCTGACGCAAGGTCTCCAGCCACTCATCGTGCAGGATCTCCTCGATGGGGGGAAGGGCGTCGGCAGCAGCGGCCTTTTCAAGGTACTGCATCGCCATGGTAAAGTTCTCTGTAAGCGTATAGAGGCAGGCAAGGTTGTAGTAGGCTTGGGTGCAGCCGAGGGCCACAGACTGCATGAGTTTGCTTTCAGCCACTTCATAGATTTTACGGCTCTGGTCCGCTTTAGAAGGGTCCTGGATGAGCTGAGCGAGATGAATGAGCGTCACTCCATAGTCATTCCAGGCCATCTCATCTTCATTGTTGCGCGTGAGGACCAGCTGAAACTGCTCAATCGACTTGTGAAAGGCCTCCACATCCATGGCAGCATCGCCCAGATGGGCCCAGGCGAGCGCCAGATTGTAGCGGGCGTGCGCATGTTCAGGATCGAGTTCTAAAGATTTTGCCAGGAGCTGTATGGCTTTCTCATAGTGGCCCACCTCTTCGGAAAAATCGCCGAGGAAATCATAGGCGCAGCCATAGTTGTAGAGCCAATCGGGATTGGTCTCCTCCTCATCTTCTCGGGAGTGGAGGGGAGAATTTGCCTCCTGAGGCAGAATGTGTTCAAACTTTTCAAGGGCAGCTTCTAAAGAGGGGCGATCGTTGCGCATCTCGGCCAGTGTCATGAGAGCGACTCCCCAATCGTTCCAGAAGCGGCGGAAGTCGTGGCCCCCAAATTCGATGACGCGCGTAAAGAGCTTGCATGCCGTCTCTACCCAGGTGGCATCGCCTGTGATCTCGCCGATGGCAAAATAGGCGGAAGCAAGTCCATACCAGAGGAGCGGCTCATGCTGGCGCAAAGAGAGGCCCACTTGAAACTTCTGAATCGCCTGCCGGTAGTACTCTTCGTCGGTAAAGTAGTGGCCAAGCTCGCTCAGACAGGTGCCATAGATGTACCAGGTCTCTGGCAAATCGCGGTTGAGGTCGAGGCTTTTGATAATTTTTTTCTGCGCGTCGCGAAGAGCATCGACATTTTCAGTGTGGGTGCCTATGAGAGTTAAGGTTTCCCCCCAGAGGGAGAGAATGAGCGGAATCGTAGGAGCTAGGGCATGCGCCTTTTCAAATTTTTCGAGTGAGGATTGCAAAAGATCGAGGTTGCGTCGCATTTTGCCGGCTAACGCCGTCAGCTGCGCCCACTTCATCCAGAGAAGCGCCTCCTCCTGCTCGATTTCCGAGGCCATCCGGAAGCACTCATTGGCCTGCCGGTATAACTCTTCTGTTTTATCCTGCTCAAAAAGGTGCTGGAAGGAGCAGCCCAGGTGGAGCCAGCCATCAAAATAGTCAAACGCTTGTCGAACGGAGTTGCGATAAAGCTCGATCGCCTCATGGATATATTCATTGCGGCCAAGCAGCAGCCCCAGGTCCGACAGGGCGTCGCCATAGCTCAACCAGAAGCTTTTATCTTGTAGACCCTTGCTTGCGGCGGTACGAAATTTCTCGATCGCATGATGAAAATCGACAGCTTCACCCGAAAGTCTTCCCGACCAGAAAAAGCTCATTCCCCAATTCCAGTAGAATTCGCCCATCGTGACTTCGTTTTCTTCACTGGCGCACCTTTCCGCTGCTTCATACGAAGCTTGAGCCTCTTGAAAGCTCTGCGACTCTTCATGAAAAAGACCTAGACAGTTGTAAATCACGCCTTGCGTGACATAAGCGTCAAAATAGTCTTTCTTTAGACTTAAGCAGTGCTGGATGGCATCCAGGGCAGCTTTTAAGCTGACGGGTGGATTGAGATCTTTATGGCGCAAAAAGGCAGTGGCAATGCGGTAAAAAATTTCAGGATTTTCCGGTGCGACCTTCGTCGCAAGGTCAAAGCTTTCCAATCCATTGTTATCGTTCTGCTCAAGCTGCTTTTCCCCTTGCATGACAAAGAGAGAGGCTAGAAGATTGCGATCATCGGCTGCCCAACTCTTCCAGGATTTATTCTTCTTATAATACTCCAACTCCTCAAAGCTCTTTTGAGAGAGAATCTCCTGGAGTTTTTTTTGCAATGACATATTTTTCTTCATATTAGATCGATCATACAGTAATAGTCGTTTTAATACAAATTAAGATTGAATTGCTGATTCCATCTCAGCAAATTCAGTTAGTGGCTTCTGACAGACGCCGTGGTGACAGATATAAAGAGTCGTCTTGCCCTGGATCGGCTTCTGCTCTTTTACAAAGGGAATGGCGTCGAAAAGAGCTTTGTCCCCTTCTCGCCTCCAAATCACGCTCCGATGGGGAATAAATGTGGAGTAGAGCAGCTGCCTTAAAGGTTCGCGATGCGATTCCTGATTATCTAAGGCAACCACAAAAGTGGGAGCTTGTTTGTCATAATAGCGTGCAAGATTCATCACATGGTAACAGTAGCCGGGTGCGTAGTTATCGATAAATCTGCTGGCAGCCTTGAGCACATCTTCCGCTTGCTGCAAGTATTGAGCATCTAGGGTGAGAGCATAGAGGCGAAGCAAGTTTTCGCAATGGATGGCGTTGCCAGATGGTTCTGCGCCATCCGAAAACTGAACTTTGCGCAAAATCAGGTGCGGATCTTGACCGTCTGTCTGATAAAAAGCTCCCCCATCGGCCTTATACTGGTCGCGCAAATGGGCGGCCATCTCGATCGACCAGGCGAGCCAATCGCTCCCTCCATCAGCTTCGAACAAACTGAGCAGCCCATGAATCAGGAACGCATACTCTTCAAGTCCCCCCTTCTGAAAAGGCGTTTCGCCGCGCCAGCAGCGAAAAAGGCGCCCATTTTGCCACATGTGCGTTTTAATGAAGCGGCCATTCTGAAGAGCCGTTTCCAGAAGCTTTTTATCTCCAAAAGCGCTGGCAGCCTGACTTAAGGAAAAGAGAAGGAGTCCATTCCAGGAACTTAAAACTTTATCATCTTTGAAAGGATGCGGTCGCTGCTCGCGCACTTTCCACAATAATTTTTTTTGAAGTTCTAGCTTCTCTGAAAAGCTGACAGAGTCAAGTCCACGCATCTCAGAAAATTCCTTGAGCCTCTCTTGGATGTGTAAAATATTGCGCCCCTCAAAATTGCCCTCCGCGTTTACCCCGTAATAGGCACAAAAAAGGGCGCTCTCATCTTCTCCCAAAATATTCTTAATTTCATCCAATTTCCAGGTATAAAACAGCCCCTCATGGCCTTCAGAATCGGCATCTTCTGCCGAATAGAACCCGCCGGCGGAATGGCGCATATCGCGGATGAGGTATTGAAGCGTCTCCTCACATACTTGCCGAAAGAGGGGTTTTTTCGTAATTTGCCACGCTTCAAGATAACTAAAGATGAGAAGCGAGTTGTCATAGAGCATTTTCTCAAAGTGAGGAATGAGCCAGTTTTCATCGACACTATAGCGGTGAAATCCCCCTCCCAAATGGTCGTAGATCCCTCCTCTCTGCATCATATCGAGAGTCCTCTCTACAACAAAAAGTGCGCGACTTTCTCTTTCAGTGGTATATTCATGCAGGAGAAAATTGGACTGATAGCCGATTGGAAACTTGGGAGCCCCTTTCATCCCTCCGTGGACAGGATCGCTCATTCTGAAGAGCATCTCAGCAGTATCTTCAATCAGTTCTTTATCGGGCAGCTCTTCACCATTTGACTGAATTCCCTCTGCAAAGACCTCCACAATGCGCGAAGCTTGATCCAAAACGCGTTCCCGCTCTTCCCCTCCCCACACCTCCTGAATTCTATCGATCAGTTCTGCAAGTCCCATTAAACCTTGGCGGCTATGTTTGGGGAGGTAGGTCGCTGCAAAAAAAGGCTGCAGATCAGGAGTTAAAATAACATTGAGCGGCCAGCCGGCTGCCCCTGCTATCATGCTCTGCGCAAATTCCATATAGAGAGAGTCGACCTGGGGAAGCTCTTCCCGATCAACTTTGATGTTGATAAATGTCTTATTTAAAAGCTGAGCAATCTCCTCGTCTTCAAATGACTCTTTCTCCATGACGTGGCACCAGTGGCAGGTGGCGTAGCCAATAGAGAGAAAAATGGGCTTATCCAGCTCTTTTGCCGCTTTAAACGCCTCTTCCCCCCAGGGATACCAATCCACAGGATTATGCGCATGCTGCAAAAGATAGGGAGATCGCTCTCGAATTAGGCGATTGGTGTAGGGATGTTCTTCGGCCATACAAGATCAATCTAGTGGTTGTTGATCTTTTCGTCAAACTTGGATTATAATGGATTTATGAAACAGGGACTTAAAACACTATTCCTTGCTATTTCTCTCTTTGCCGCACCGGCTGATGGGACTATTTTGCAATCCGACAGCCTCGATTTTCTCGAAAAGCAGATCGCAAGACTGGATAAACGCGATCTTGTCGTTTTTGACATGGATGAGGTCCTCATCGTTCCGCAAGATGCCATCCTCCATTTTAAAGTTGAGGATCAGAGGCAAGGGCTCCAGAAGAAATATGTGAGCCATTTAGACCAGCATGAACAGATCCATCTGTTTAGCTGCGTTTGGAAAAACGCTAAGACGCAACTGGTCGAACCGCATATCCCCCAGCTGATCGACTCGCTGCAAAAGCGCGGTGTCAAAGTGATTGTCCTCACAGCGGCACAAGTCGGTCGATTTGGCTTGATCGAAGATACAGTCTCTTTTCGCATTCAAGAGCTCAAAGAAAAGGGAATCTCTCTCCACCTGGCCTTCCCAAAAATTGCCACCCTTGTGTTAGAAGATCTCAACCAGGGCAAAGGCTCCCCTGTATTTTGTCAGGGTGTCATGCTTTCGCACCGCTTTCCAAAGGGTAAAGTTCTTGCCAATTTTCTTACACAGATTAACTGGAAACCGCGCCGCCTCATCTTTATCGATGATCTGCGCGTCAATCATGAATCTGTCGATAAAGAGCTCAATCGCATGGGAGTTGAAGAGGTGCAGTGCTGGCACTACACGGCCGCTGAAAAACATGCCAAAAAGGTTAATCCAGAAATTGCCCACCTGCAGATCCGCACCCTAGTCGAACAGGGCATCTGGCTCTCCGATGAAGAAGCGAAGCAGCTGCTTCCTTAGGAATATTTTTAGGTAAATCCTTTCGCATACTAATTACTTAAGAATATTTTTTAGGTAAATCCTTTCGCATACTAATTACTTAAGAATATTTTTAGATAAATCCTTTCGCACACTAATTACTTAAGAATATTTTTAGGTAAATCCTTTCGCATACTAATTACTTAAGAATATTTTTTAGGTAAATCCTTTCGCTAGGGCCTTAATAGATTGTCGGGGACACCGTCCTGACGGCGGCGTCCCCCGCGCCCCCTTGAGCCTCATTTCGCTTCGCCAAACCGCGTCCTCGCCAGGGTCCGTGCAAAGCACTGTCCCCCACGCCCTTACGGGCTTGGCTGCGGTGCGATTTTGCTTTGCGATCTGAGGCCTCGGGCTGCTCGCGCGTTCGTTCCCCGCCAGACTGCGTCTTTTGGCGGGGCCCCTCTCACGTCGGTTCGCAGGGCTATTTTTTGAAGCAAACGCCACGCTTTCTAAAGCCACGCGCGTTCGTTCCCCGCCAGACTGCGTCTTTTGGCGGGGCCCCTCTCACGTCGGTTCGCAGGGCTATTTTTTGAAGCAAACGCCACGCTTTCTAAAGCCACGCGCGTTCGTTCCCCGCCAGACTGCGTCTTTTGGCGGCCCTTCTCATGTCGGTTCGCAGGGCTATTTTTTGAAGCCACCACGTTTTCTAAAGCCACGCGCGTTCGTTCCCCGCCTGACTGCGTCTTTTGGCTTAGGTTGCAGGGCTATTTTGAAAGGCCGCGAGGCTTGCGTCCTTTGATAGGGCTCTTCTCACAAAGGCAAATGTGCCTCTGCGAGCCGACGTGAGGGGGGCCCCGCCAAAAGACGCAGTCTGGCGGGGAACGAACGTGTGAGCAGCCCGAGGCCTCAGATCGCAAAGCAAAATCGCACCGCAGCCAAGCCCGTAAGGGCGTGGGGGACAGTGCTTTGCACGGACCCCTGGCGAGGACGCGGTTTGGCGAAGCGAAATGAGGCTCAAGGGAGCGCGGGGACGCCGCCGTCAGGACGGTGTCCCCGACAATCTATTAAGGCCCTAGCGAAAGAAAAATTCTAAATTAATTTTGCACTTGATCAGGAAAGCATCTGCGTTCGGGGATAGGGTTGAAGCGGTTATATTGCCAAGTAAAGGCCTGCGTCATGGAGGTAACCGTTGCTTCAATTTCCTGAGCAAACTCTTCACAAGAGCTTGCGACAAGCTCCTGTCTTTCCCAAGTAATTGCCTGCCACACACCTGATAAATCTTGATCGATGCGCTGCGGCTGCACAACTTCATATAATTGCGCCGTCACAACCCCTACACAGCGTCTATCGCAAGGATAGGCCATTATAGTGACATGGTAGAGGGGCAGAGGAGGTTCACAAGTCACTGGAGCTGGCGTCGGAGTCAGATAGGCATCTGCAAAAATATCCGTCACTCGTTTTTCTAACAGTTTATCACTCAGAGGCAAATATTTGTCTTCCGGTTTCACCACAACCACTTTGATGCCAATGTTATAGGGCAAATTATAGAGAAAATCGGTGATCGTCCACTTGCTATCTTTAATCGTCGCAAGACCTGGCGCCCAAGTTTCTGGAGGATCCACCTGAGCAAAGGCGGGAACAGGAATAGTGATCGGAGTAAAATTGACCTGCGGAGTAGAAGCGATCTGCGTCCCAGGTTGCGGAGAGAGGACCCCGCTGGAAGTTTTGATAGGCGTGGTAAAGGCTGTCGAAACATTGGTTACAGGTGCGCCAGTAGTGGGAAAGGCACTAGGACCCGTGTAGGGCTGTGGGTAATAATTATTGCCGTAAGCAGGCGTTCCATACGACGTCGAGCCATATGCGGGTGTGCCATATGTGGGTGTGCCATATGTGGTCGTGCCATATGTGGGAGCGGCATATGTCGTCGTGCCATAGGAGGGAGCAGCATACGTGGTCGTGCCATTTGAGGGCACTCCATAAGTAGTCGTACCGTAGGCGGGCACTCCATAAGTAGTCGTACCGTAGGCGGGGGCTCCATAAGTAGTTGTCGCGGAGGTTTGTGAATAAGGCTGCGTTGGACTGTTCGTAAAAGGGGTATTGCCAGGCATTGCTGCAGAGCCAGGCAGCTGGTATTGAGACGGGGCATTATAATAGTTGTTGACCTGAGCGCTTATACTGATTTGCAAGCATGTCACAACTAAAAGAGAGGAGCAAAAAATCGCGCGAATCATCGGTCAAACCTTCGTTTTGTGTCCAATAGACGACAAGATTCGCCCCTTTTACTTGCCCTTCTGGGGCAAACTAAAGGAGTCGATGAAGGTTTTAAACTCCTGGCCATTGGGATGGTCATTTCTTGCCGTCGTGCTTAAAATATAAAGCGTATTATCATCAAAGAAGGCTTTTCCGTCTATGGTGACCTCAGCATTTTCGACTTTAAAGTCGAGCGCGTTGCCTCCGCGGAAAGGATTTACCTCGATTGTTTTGATCTTATTGAGCGGATTGCTCACAAGCATCTGCTGAATGAAATCGCGCAGGAAATCTTCATTGTAAGTACTTGGCTGCTTATTCGCCGGGAAAACAATGGTATTGACTGCATAGATGGTCCCATCATCTTTGGAAGAGAGGAAGAAATCGTAAAGGCGCTTTTCATGAGTGATAGAGTCTTCAATCGTCTCCGTCGCATGATGAGGCAAACTAGGCAACTTGACCTGGAATTTGCCTTGCGGAGCCTTAAAATCATGCCACGTTTCACTCCTATTCCACGTTTCACCCGCAACCTGAGCTAAAGGAGGGTGGCTTCTCGGTACAAAAAACCAAAGTCCTGCAAGAATTACACAAACTGCAAGAAGCGCTGCAATTGTCCTTGTCATAAAGAATCTCCTCTAAATTCGATGTATAATAGAATGAAGCAAATGACGCAATAGATTTGCGCGAAAGGCTTAGACCCTGATATGTTAGAGAGTCTTGTTAATGAGGAATTCATGCTTTCCAAACTAATTTCAGGCCTGCTTCTGCTTTTCATCTTCACAGGGTGTCGCTCTGAAGATTCTAGATCTCTTGAAGAGATTGAATCCTCAAGCCAGGTCATCCAGATAGCCTTGTCCGATGAGCCCTCTTCTTTAGACCCGAGGGTAGCTCGCGATTTGTCCTCCGCAACTCTTCTCCATATGCTCTATGAGGGGCTCATGCGCGTGGATTACGATGGCAGAATCATCCCCGGATTGGCAAAAGAGGTGCAGATTTCACCCGACCATAAAACCTACACGCTGAAATTGCGCAAATCCAGCTGGTCGAATGGAGACCCAGTGACCGCCTACTCCTTTGCCGAGACCTGGAAAAGTCTTCTCGATCCTAAATTCCCCGCCCCAAACGCTTATCAATTTTTCGTAATCAAAGGAGCAAAAGCTGCAAAGCAGGGAGAGCTTTTCTTTAGATAAAGTAGGAATACACGTAATTGATAATGAAACACTTACAGTTGAATTAGAGACTCCTACCCCCTATTTTTTGCAACTGCTCACTACCCACTTTTTTTATCCCGTCCATCCTCAATCAAAGGGCGAAATGCCGATTGGAAACGGCCCCTTCAAACTTAAAAATTGGGCGCATCACAACTCTCTCATTTTTATCAAAAATGAGAACTTCTGGGACGCATCTGAAGTCCATCTGACAAAAATTACAGCGACTATTTTAGATGAGCATACGGCCTTGACTCTTTATGAAAATCGCGAGCTTTCTTGGGCAGGCTCCCCCATGGACACTATCCCGCAAGACGCTGTTGCCACCCTAAAAGCGCGCCATCAGCTCCGTGTCCTCCCTGCAGCCGGCACCCACTGGTGCCGCTACAATACCGCCAAGCCTCCTTTTCAAAATAGCCAGATGCGCCGCGCTTTTGCTTTAAGCATCGACCGAAAAGCGATCGTCACGCATGTCACACAAGGCAATCAGAAGCCTGCACTTGCGGTCGTTCCCCCCTCTTTTGGTCTCCCGCGCCACGCCTATTTTGAAGACCATGACTCTCCAATGGCTTGGGAGGCGTTTCAAAAGGGACTGGATGCGCTTAACCTCTCTAAGGATGATCTCCCGAGCATTTCATTAAGCTACCCTGCAAACGACCGCAATCAGAAGCTCGCCCAGGCGCTGCAGCAGCAATGGGCCAAAGGGCTAGGAATTACAGTGACCCTTCAAGGGGAGGAGAGCAAAGTATTTCTAGACCGCTTAAAACGCGGGGATTATCAAATTGCTTTAGGCTCCTGGTATGCGGACATTCAAGACCCTGTCAATTTTTTAGATCTTTTTAAATCAAAAAGAGAACCCGACAAATCTTACAGGTTGGGAAAATCCCAAGTATCGTGCTCTGCTTGACCAGTCTTCCGAGGAAATAGATCATAAAAAAAGGATGGCTCTATTAGGGGAAGCGCAGGAGCTTCTCATGCAAGAAATGCCCATCGCCCCCCTCTTTTTTGGTGCCTTCAACTATGTTAAAAGCGAGAGGCTGGTCGGCGTCTACTTTTCTGATCTTGGCACTTTAGACTTTACCTACGCGTTCAATGAAGAATAATCTTATCTCCCGCCTCGTTGCCCTTCTGCTGATCGTGACGTTGACCTTTCTCCTGATGCAAGCGCTGCCCGGAGATCCTTTTAATGAAGAACAAGCACTTCCAAAAGAGATCCACGACGCTCTTTTAGCCCATTATGGTCTCGACAAGTCATTGGGTGAGCAGTATGTGCGCTACTTAACCTCTCTTGCGACTTGGAATCTAGGTCCCTCCTTTCGCTATAAAGAGCGCACAGTCAATGAGATTATCAACCAGGGGTTTCCAATTTCTGCTACCCTTGGTTTGACCGCGCTCTGCTTTGCCCTCACCCTTGGACTCCTCCTCGGCACTATAGCCGCCCTAAAAAAGCAGCGCTGGCAGGATCATGCAGCCCTCTTCTTTGCCTCTGTCGGCGTCTCCATCCCAAGCTTTATTCTCGCCACCCTTCTCCAATATCTGTTGGGGCTTAAACTTGGGCTATTTCCCGTTGCGCGCTGGGGTACTATTTCACACCTGATCCTTCCCGCCCTTTCTTTAGCGGCTCTTCCAACCGCTTTTATTGCACGCATGGTGCGAAGCAGCCTGATTGAGGTGCTAAACCAAGACTACATCAAGACCGCGCGCGCAAAAGGAATTCCCGAATGGCAAGTCGTGGTACGGCACGGCCTCCGCAATGCCCTCTTGCCCATTGTGACCTATTTAGGGCCTTTAACTGCAAATATTCTTGTGGGAAGTTTTGTAATCGAGAAAATTTTTGCTATCCCCGGCCTAGGACAAACCTTTGTCAATAGCGTCTTAAACCGCGATTATACCGTGATCATGGGAACGACCCTTTTTTATAGTCTTATCCTTTTGGGAGCTCTCTTCCTCGTGGACCTGGCCTATCGCTTTTTAGACCCGCGCATGAGGCAAGAGTCATGAAAATTGGGCTTCTCATCCTCGCCTGCATGTTCTCACTCGCCCTGGTGGGTCCGCAACTGACCGGTTATACCTATTATGAAATTGAGCTCGAACTTAAAAACATGCCTCCCGATCGCCACCACTGGTTTGGAACCGACGACTTAGGGCGCGACCTGTTTACGCGAGTGTTTGTAGGAGCTCGAATTTCCCTTGCCATTGGCATTGCAGCTGCCCTGCTCGACTTAGGGGTAGGAGTCCTATTTGGCGGCATTGCAGGGCTTGCAGGAGGCAAAATCGACATCTTTATGATGCGCACAGCCGATATTCTCTACTCCCTCCCCTACCTTCTGATCGCCATCCTGCTACTTGTTTTAATGGGCCCAGGCATCATCTCCCTCCTTGCCGCCATGACCGCGATTGGCTGGATTACCATGGCGCGCGTGGTGCGCGGCCAGACGTTGCAGCTCAAAAACCAGGAGTTTGTGCTGGCTGCAGAAGCCCTAGGAGCTGGATTTGGCACGAAAACTGACCCGCCATATCCTCCCCAATGCGATAGGACCCATCATCGTTACAATGGCCTTCACCATCCCCGGAGCCATCTTTACAGAAGCTTTTTTAAGCTTTCTAGGACTTGGCATTCAAGCCCCTCTCGCAAGCTGGGGAACGATGGTGAGCGAAGGGTTGCCTGCCCTTCAATACTATCCTTGGCGTCTTTTCTTCCCCGCAATATTCTTAAGCGTCACACTGCTTGCATTTAACCTGGTCGGCGACGGCCTGCGCGATTTCTTTGACGTGCGGGAGAATCATGGCTCTTCTTGATGTGCAAAATCTCTGCCTTTCCATAGACAAAAGACCCCTGATTAAAGAGGTCTCTTTTGACATTCAACCAGGCGAAACTGTCGCCTTAGTAGGACCTTCCGGATGCGGCAAAAGCCTCACGGCTCAAAGTATTCTGCTCCCTGTCGCGCATGTGGACAAAGGGGCGATCCTTTTCGAAGGAGAAGATCTCCTCCGAAAAAGGGATTTGAACGCCATTCGCGGTCATAAAATCGGCATCATCTTCCAAGATCCGACAGCCTCCCTCAATCCCACCATGAGAATCGGAGAGCAGATTGCCGAAGGGATCCGCTGCCATCTCCCCCTGTCGCAGAAAGAGGCCGCTGCAAGAGCTCTGGAGCTTTTAAAAAGCGTCGGCATCGCAGAGGAAGAGCTTCGCGCCCGCCAGTACCCTTTTGAACTTAGCGGCGGCATGCGCCAGCGCGTAATGATCGCCATGGCTATCGCCTGCGACCCCTTACTGCTCATTGCCGATGAAGCCGACGACGGCTTTAGACTTAACAGTCCAGGCCCAAGTCCTCGCGCTTCTCAAATCCATCCAGGAAAAAAATGGGACTTTCTCTTCTCTTCATTACCCACGATTTAGGGGTTGTGGCCGGCATCAGCGACCGCGTTCTCGTCATGCAAGAGGGCCGCATTGTGGAAGGCGGCTCTACAGATCAGATCTACTACGCCCCCAAGCACCCCTATACGAAGCAGCTCTTTGCCGCATGCAAAGCAAAGAAAAAGATTCATAAGACCCGAACAGGCCCCCTTTTGCTTGCGCTACAAGGACTATGTAAAAAGTATCCGATTGGCAAAAGGGAGCTGACAGCAGTATCTGCAATCGATCTTTCACTCTTTAAAGGGGAAACTTTAGCCCTTGTCGGCGAAAGCGGCTGCGGCAAATCGACAGTCGGCAAGCTTGCTGCGGGGCTATTGCAGCCTACAAATGGGGTTGTGCTGTATGAGGGGAAGATTCTTCAACAAATCAGAGCCTTTCGTCGAAAAATCCAAATTCTTTTTCAAAACCCTTACGGCTCTTTAAACCCCCACATGCGTGTGGAGACAATTCTAAAAGAGCCTTTTGAGATTCATCGCGATCTGAAAAAACAGGATTTAGGGGCCCTTTTAGAGCAGGTAGGACTCTCATCAGACTATCTGAAGCGCTATCCGCACCAGCTAAGTGGCGGCCAGCGGCAGCGCGTGGCTCTTGCGAGAGCTTTGGCGGTTGAGCCCGAATTTTTAGTCCTGGATGAGCCTCTCTCCGCCCTCGACGCCACTTCCCAGCAGCAGATCCTGGAGCTTTTGAAGCGGCTAAAAAAAGAGAGACAACTGACCTATCTCTTTATTTCGCACGACTTAGAAACCGTGAAAAGCTTTGCAGACCGAATTGCCGTGATGTATTTGGGAGAGCTTGTGGAACTTTTAGAAGGGCAAACCCCCTCTCACCCCTATACACAGGCGCTCTTTTCCGCCATCTGCCATCCCAATCCAAGGGAAGAGCGCAAGCGTCAGAGAATTCTTTTATCGGGCGACCTCCCAAGTCCCATGGCAAGACCAGCAGGGTGTGCCTTCCAGAAGCGCTGTCCGCATGCACAGGAACTATGCCGCACCACACCGCCCCCACTCATACAGATGGGAGAGGGGCATGTAGCGCGCTGCCATTTTCCTAGCGAGGGTTAGATGTACTATTAGGATTTGGTGTGGAAAAATTGTGCTAATTTTTCCACACCAAAATGCAAAAATCGAATTTAGTGTGATCTTTCGAGTGCAAGTGTCAAAGGAATCGCATCGGTAAGCTCTTCAGGGCCAAAGAATTGAAGGGGGCCCGGATAGCGGAAATCATCGCTCAGCCTCCAAGCCTCTCTCTCCTTTTGAAACTGGCGGAAAGGGGCTCCCGTAAGATCGACTAAAGCCTTTCGAATCACCGGCTTCTTTTTCCCTTTACGCTCTTCTAACTGCATCATCTGGACAAGGGGAATCCCGCCGATCTGCCACTCGGAGACTGGGCGGGAGAGATGATGCACGCAGCTCATGTACCCTGTCGCTTTTGCTGCAACCAGAAGGGCTGCCACATGGCCAAGCGCTGTGCAGTAGTGCGCATCGAAGTTGGAGGGTAGGCCAGAGCGCCCCTCGTACCCTAGAAAATGGGGCTGAGGGCTAAATTTTCCCTTAAACCCGCGCCTCTTCAGCTCATTCTGAACCGTTTCAATCAGGAGTCGCTCGGTCTCGATTTTGGTCACCTGAACATTGCCGTGAGGGTCGCGCTCCATGAGCAGCTGCTCTTGGATCCCCTTTGGAATTGAAGCGAAGCAGCTTTGAGAGGCGGGACTTAAATCCCCTCTGTTTAACGAAGGAGCTGCAATACTCGCTTTTGAGGCCAAATTCGATGATTTTGCCACCGGATCGCCTTCTTCGCAAGTTGACATACTTGGTTGAAAGTAGGCAACTTGCGAAGAATGCGGTCCGGTGGCAAAAGCGCGGATTTGGCCCAAAATTGGACTTCTGCAACTCCTTCTAACTCTTGGATCAGCTTTTTCACTTCCGGGATAAATTCGATGATCCCTTCCGGGATAAGGATCACCCCATACTCTTTTCCCTGTTGAGAGCGCGCCTCGATCAGATCGGCGATTCGATTTGTGAGTTGGGCAAGAGTCTCCCCTTTTGCTTCGATCTCCTCCCCAATCAGGGTGAGGTTAGGATGGGTGGCAAGCGCACATTCGAGAGCCACGTGAGAAGCAGAACGCCCCATCAGCTTGATAAAAAAGGTATATTTTTTAGCAGAGAGCGAATCGCGCAAGATATTGCCTATGATCTCTGAGTAGGTCTTGCAAGCTGTATCAAAGCCAAAGGAGCACTCGATCTCCTGATTTTTAAGATCTCCGTCGATCGTCTTTGGAACTCCGATAACCACTGTCTTACAATTGTGAGCGACAAAATATTCGGCAAGAAGCGCTGCATTTGTATTAGAGTCATCCCCGCCAATGATGACAAGTCCATCGAGATTGTTCTCGCGAGCTGTTTTTTCTGCTGCTTGAAACTGCTCCTCCGTTTCTATTTTCGTGCGCCCGGAACCGATCAGGTCAAAGCCGCCCTGATTGCGATAAGAGGCAAGAAGTTTAGAGGTCAATTCTTTTGATTTATTTTTGATAATTCCGTCTGGACCATTGAGAAAACCTATCAGGCGGCTTTTAGGAGGCAATGCGTCATAAAGCCCTGCGATCACATTGTGCCCTCCAGAGGCTTGTCCACCAGAAAAGACAACTCCAACAGTGAGAGGAGTGTGCTCTTGCGCCTCTCCAGAAACAAACTGAAGAGGCAGCTGTTCCCGCGTCTTTGGAAATAGCTGGAGCAGCTCCTCAGAGGCTTTACTGATTGCAGGGAGCTCTTGAGGTCTTAAAACAGCCAGTTTTTCTAAAATCTTGGGAAGCTTGGGCTGATACTGCTGACGTAAAGATGGCAACGTCATAGTGTCCTGCGGAACCAGCGGCAGGTTTCATCTAAAGCCACGCGCCGCTCCTCTAAGTGAGTAAAGTCATGATCGCTATGCGGGAGTTCGATAAATTTGGTCTCGCCTTTGCTCTTCAACCTCACCTTCAAATACTGCTCCGTATGGTCCAGGGTAACCACGTTGTCGATGCTGCCATGAATCAAAAGCAGCGGCAATCCATTGAGGCTAGCTACCGTTTGTTCCGTATCTAAATTGAAAAACTGCTTGTAGAACTCATATCCGGGGATTTGTCCATCGACTGTCATTAACTCCTGCTTGCTCGAAGGATCGAGGGGAGCGCTGTGAAGCTGGTTCCACTTCTCGACCCATTGGCTGCTGCTAAAGATGGCCGCCCAGAGCCCCATCGATTTAATATTTTTGTCGCGCGCTGCTGTCAATACCGCGACAAGCCCTCCGAGCGATCTGCCAAAAATGCCAATGCGGGATGTGTCAATATCGGGCCGTTTGCGGATATACTCAAGACCGCACCTCGCATCGTTTAATTCAGTTTCGATCGTCATTTCAGAAAAGTCCCCCTCACTATCTCCAGAACCTCGAAAATCGAGGCGCAGCGAGGCGATTCCAAGCTCTGCAAGACGTGTCGAGAGATTCACATAAAGGCGGTAACGGCCGACCTTATTGCCTCCAAGCCCGTGGCAAATGAGAATTGCGGGACAATTTTTTTGATGGAGAGGTTTGTGAAACACACCAAAAAGCTTCTGCCCCTCGTTTTCCAGGACAATGCTCTCGCGAGTTTCAATTGCAGAAGGTTTCATGGATCAGTGACCTTGTTGCCTTCATTTTAGAGGATGGAGTGATGAAGTCTCAAGATAAAAACTTGAAAAAGAAGATCCCAGGTTTCACCATTCTGAAAAACCTGGGTTTTGCAATCTAGCTAGATTTATCACTGTCTAACAAAAAGTGTTATTGTGCAATTAAAATTAAAGAACTAAGTTGTCGGTAGTTTTAAGCTACTGCCACTGCAAAAGGGCAAAGCGCGATCTTTTTGATAGATTCATACCTTTGGAGATAGCGATAGAACCCTGCAATCAGAGCTTCCTGATCGGGGAAATGGTAAAGACCTGTGTTGATGTCATAAAGGCGATACTTACCCCCATTGCACTGCATAAATAGGGAGTGGCCGCCCGCCCTATATTCAAGACCAATATTCCCGGCAATAATTTTGCCCGGATTCTCCTTTTCCAAAGCTGCCAAACGCTCTTTTAAAGCCTTGTGAAACAGCGTCACTTTGCCGATCTGATCCGTGAGCACGAGGGTTTCCTTTTGCTCAGCTCCTGGAATTGCAGCCTCTTCCTGCAGAACCTCCTTCTGGGCCGCATAAACTTTGTTCATTCTCTTATGATGCTTGACAAGATCGGGCTCCCTTGGGAAAAAAACAGGTTTTTTTGGATCGCGCCAGTTCAACAAGTCGACACTCAAATTGTGCATCAACTGATGGCGGACAACGTCATCGAAAGCAACCCCTTTTAAAAGTTCGGCTCCGCTTTTCGCATGGTGGGTCGCCATCAATTTGACAAGCGTATGCGTTTGTCCCGAACAGGTCCCTTTAAAAAGGTCAAAGTAACTGCTCTTAAAGGCTTTATCCAGTTTCAAATCTTTAGATTTTAGCCAGCGCTTTCCCCATTTTGTCTCCTCTATTTTTAGGAGGATCCGATTCACGCTTCTCGCTTGAGCCAGATCGAGCAGTTCCATTTTTACAGGCGCCGCTTGAAAGTAGGCGGCATTAGCAGAGCTGATTCTTTTTCTACGAATAGCGAAAATGCGAATCGAAACAAAATAGACTAGAGCAGAGACAATAAGGCTCACCCCAACCGGCGCTCCAAGGAAAGTGCAGGTCCAGCCTGCAAGAATTCCCAAAGCGATCTCTTTTTTTATTTCCCACAACCCTGTAAACAGGAGTCGGACAGCCTTTGAGATTTTCTCTCCAGTTGTTTTGTGTATGAGGGTGAGCGCTTTGACCTCTTTTTTTTCGGCATCATAATCGATATGAACGGCTCGAATGGCATGGATAGACATGCGAGATTCCTTTATTTTGGATGAATCATAACAAGGAGCCTTATAAAAAGCAATTCCCCTTGCATCCGCCGTTCAAACTTGCTATCTGTCGGACCATGGACAAACCTATTGAGATAAAAGGGCCCGCAACAGCCCATCAGGAAACCGTTCTGACACCCGAGGCGCTCGCCTTTGTGGCGGGGCTGCATCTGCAATTTAACGAGAGGCGGCTAGAACTGCTAAAGGAGAGGCAGAAGCGGCAGAAGCTCTTTAATGAGGGGCAGAGACCCGATTTTCTTCCGCAAACTGCGCAGGTGCGCCAAAATGCGCACTGGAGGGTAGCCTCGATTCCGAAAGATCTGGTCAATCGCAAGGTGGAGATCACAGGCCCGGTCGAACGCAAAATGATGATTAACGCCTTCAATTCGGGGGCCAATGTCTTCATGGCCGACTTTGAAGATTCGCTCTCGCCCACCTGGCAAAATGTGGTCGAGGGGCAGTTTAACCTGATGGAAGCGGTCGCAGGCACACTCGCTTTTACTTCGCATGAAGGCAAGCAGTATGCGCTTGAATCGACTATTGCCACGCTCATGGTGCGTCCGCGAGGCTGGCATCTAACTGAGAAGCATCTCCTGATTGCGGGCAGCCCCATTTCCGCCTCGCTATTTGACTTTGGCCTCTTCTTTTTTCACAATGCGGCAAAACTGATCCAAAAGGGGTCTGGACCCTATTTTTACCTGCCCAAACTGGAAAGCCACATCGAGGCGCGCCTCTGGAACGATGTTTTTAATTTTTCCCAAGATCTCCTGGGAATCCCACGTGGAACGATACGTGCGACGGTTTTAATTGAGACGATTCCGGCCGCCTTTGAAATGGAAGAGATCTTGTATGAGCTGCGCGACCATTCCGCAGGGCTCAATGCAGGCCGCTGGGACTATATCTTCAGCATCATTAAGAAATTTCAGGCTGACATGCAGTTTCTCTTTCCCGACCGCAAAGAAATTACAATGAATGTCCCCTTCATGCGCGCCTACGCAGGACTTCTTGTCGCCACTTGCCACTCCAGAGGGGCCCACGCCATGGGCGGCATGGCCGCCTTTATTCCGAGCCGCAAAAACGCCGAGGTAAATACTGTGGCACTTGAAAAGGTGCGCGAAGATAAGTTAAGAGAATCGGGAGATGGCTTTGATGGCACCTGGGTGGCCCATCCCGACCTCGTACCGCTTGCTCAAGAGGTCTTTACACATGTTTTGGGAGAGTCTCCGAATCAGCTCAATCGCCTGCGCGATGATCTGCATGTGACGGCAACAGACCTGCTCAATTTCAAAATTGAGGGGAGCCAGATTACAGAAGCGGGCATGCGCAACAACATCACTGTTGCCCTCTACTATTTAAGCGCCTGGTTAGGGGGCCTTGGGGCTGTAGCGATCTTTAACCTGATGGAAGATGCAGCCACAGCGGAAATTTCCCGCGCACAGCTTTGGCAATGGCTGCATCATGGAAATTTAACGCCAGAACAGTATAAGCAGATCGCTGACGATGAGATGGCAAAAATCCCCGTTTCTCTCCATTTGAAGGAGGCGCGTCAGCTACTAGATCAGCTTGTGCTGGATGAAAAATTTGCGGAATTTTTAACCCTCAAAGCTTACGAGAAGTTGTAATGTATACGCAAAAACAGATTGACGAACTAAGCTCCAAGTGGAAGTGCGAGCCGCGCTGGAAAAACATCCATCGCCCCTACAGCGCTGAAAATGTGATTAGATTGCAAGGCTCGATCAGCTTTGACTACCCCTTGGCACGTTTGGGAGCAGATAAGCTCTGGAAGATGCTTTCACAAGAGCACTTTGTGCGCTCTTTAGGAGCCATGACCGGCAACCAGGCAGTGCAGCAGGTGCAGGCGGGGCTGAAAGCGATCTACTTAAGCGGCTGGCAAGTGGCTGCTGACGCCAATGATGCGGATCAGACCTATCCCGATTTAAGCCTCTACCCCGTTTTGAGCGTTCCCCATCTCATCCGCCGCATTGCCAACGCATTGCGCCGCGCGGACGAAATACAGCATCTCCACAATCATGAAAATATCGACTACTTTGTCCCTTTGATTGCAGATGCAGAAGCGGGTTTTGGCGGCCCTCTCAATGCGTTTGAGCTTGTCAAGGCGATGATCGAAGCGGGCGCTGCCGCTATCCATCTGGAGGATCAGCTCTCCTCCTTAAAAAAATGTGGCCATATGGGCGGCAAGGTCCTCGTACCCGCTGCGACATTTATCGAAAAGCTTGTGACAGCGCGTTTTGCGGCAGATATTCTGAATGTGCCGACGCTTCTGATTGCGCGCACAGATGCGGAGTCGGCGACCTATATCCGCTCAGAATCGGATCCGCGCGATCAGCCTTTTATTACCGGCGAACGCTCATGCGAAGGCTACTACCAGCTAAAGTCCGGCATTGAATTTGCAGTTGCGCGCGCTGTGGCCTTCGCCCCCTATAGCGATCTCCTCTGGTGCGAAACCTCCAAGCCCGACCTGGATGAGGCGCGCGTCTTTGCCCATGGGGTGCACGCCAAGTATCCAGGAAAATGGCTCGCTTATAACTGCTCCCCCTCCTTTAACTGGCCAAGCCACATGAATCAGGCTCAAACAGCCGCGTTCCAAGAACAGCTGGCGGATATGGGCTATAAGTTTCAATTTGTCACCCTGGCAGGCTTTCACACGCTCAACGCCTCTATGTATGAGCTGGCCCACGCCTATAAAACGGAAGGAATGGCCGCCTACGCCCGCTTTCAAGAGCATGAATTTGAGCTGGAGGCCAAAAAAGGTTATAAAGCGATCAAACATCAGAAGTTTGTCGGTGCTGGCTATTTTGATGAAGTGCTCTCTGCAATCACCGAAGGAAAATCTTCGACACAGGCCCTCAAAGGCTCCACTGAAGAGCGCCAATTTTAATGCGAGCCATGCTTTTCGAAAAGATCGGCCAGCCTTTGCGTCTAGTCGATTTAGCCATCCCCATACCATCTAAAGGACAGATTCTGATCCAAATTCACACCTGCGGAGTGTGCCGCACCGATCTGCACCTGATCGATGGCGAGCTGCCAGATCCGCTCCTCCCCGTTGTTCCCGGACATCAGATTGTGGGGACTGTGAAACAGCTTGGAACAGGTGTCCAAGAGTTTCAACTGGGCGACCGCGTCGGACTCCCCTGGCTGCAGTGGACGTGTGGAAAGTGCTCCTACTGTCTTTCTGGGAGAGAAAATCTGTGCGATCAGGCCCTCTTTACCGGCTACAAGGTCAATGGCGGCTTTGCAGAGTATTGTGTGGCCGATGCGCGCTTTGCCTACCCACTGCCCTCCTCCTATTCCGATCTCCAAGCAGCCCCTCTTCTTTGCGCCGGTCTTATCGGATACCGCAGCCTAAAGCTGGCCGGAGAGGCGCGCCATATTGGATTTTACGGTTTTGGCGCTTCCGCTCATCTGCTCGCCCAGGTTGTGCACCATCAAGGAGGGAGTGTCTACGCCTTTACACGACCAGGGGATAGCGCCGCGCAAAAGCTGGCGCGCGACCTTGGCGCTGTCTGGGCCGGAGGTTCAGACGAACTACCCCCCGTCGCGCTCGATGCCGCCATTATCTTCGCTCCTGCAGGGGAATTAGTGCCGGTGGCCTTGCGAGCCATCCGCAAAGGGGGAACTGTCGTCTGCGCCGGGATTCACATGAGCGCTATCCCCACTTTTCCTTATGAAATTTTATGGGAGGAGCGCAGCTTGCGCTCAGTTGCAAATTTGACGCGGGAAGATGGAAGGGAATTTCTGATGCTTGCCCACCTTCTTCCCTTAGAAACACATGCTGTCGCTTACCCACTTGAGCAGGCCAACGAAGCCCTCGACGATTTGCGCCATGGGCGCTTCGTTGGCGCAGCAGTCCTTACTCTTTAGTTTTGTGCAGCATTGTGTCCGCTTTTTTCAGCTGTTTGCGCACATTACTATAAGTAAATATTTTGTTTTAATCATAAACACCTCCATTATGTTTAGTAATAGATTATTATTACTTACAATTAAACACAATAAAAGCACAGAGATAAACTCTGTGCTTAGAAAAATTACATTATCCCACTCTTTTCAATCTGGCTTTTTGCAATACTTCTTCACGGGTAGGCTGAAGCCAGTTGCCCAAGAGGAAAGCGCCTACCGCAACAGCAACTATTGTATAAACCGCCATTGAAGCGCAAGAAGCGGCAGTAATTCCTGCCAGAACGCTCAAGATTGGCAAAGCAACATGTTGCACAGTCTCGCGTGCCCAGGGCGTTTTTTGAATGATATCAATTTTTGCAAAGGCGTGGCCGAGCAGCCAGTAGGCTCCCTGGCCCGCAGCAAGCCCTAAGCCTACATTTACAAAAGTAAAAGCTTTTGAAATTTTCAAAACAGTTGGCAGATACCTACACAAAAACCCAGCAGCAGATCCCACTACCAAACCGTAACTTGCCCCCCACGCACTATGGAAGAGAGTATTTCTAATGTGTACTCCAACACCTTCTAATCCACCAGACATATTTCCCCCTATAAGGATTTATAGTTAAACAAGAGGGGAATGCTAACTGCTGGCTTAATTTTTCATCAATATGAAATTATCCCGCTGATTCGAGAAAGGAGTAAGCTGCAGCGTAATGAATTTCGCTGGAAGGTTTTTTTTAGCTGCAGGAAGCTTCTCTCCGAAGATGAGATTAACCTTTAAACCCGACTTGCCCCCTACATCCTGGCTCGAGTGTTATTTAAGCTGTTGAGATAGCGCAGATTGCGATGAAGCCAAGGGTATCCCCCTTGGCGAATCGCAAGATGCGCTAGATCGACTGCTTAAATAACACTCGAGCCAGGATGTAGGGGCGCAAGTCGGGTTTTAATCACTAAAGAGGGCTTTAAGCGCGCCACCATGCGGGCAAGGCCCGCTTCTTGAACGGCCAAGACAACCTCATCGACATTTTTATAGGCATCGGGCATCTCTTCGGCAATGGTCCGCTTAGAGGTCGCCATCACGTGCACCCCTTCAGCTTTCATATGTGCGATCGGATTGCGTCCCGACCAGTTTTTCATCGACTGGACGCGGCTTCTCGCGCGTCCGGCGCCGTGGCAAGAACTGCACCAGGTGAGCGCATTGCCGCTGCCGACCATCAGGTGGCTCGCTCTCCCCATATCTCCAGGGACTAAAACAGGCTGTCCCGTCTGCCTGAAAAGGGGGGAGAGCTCCTCGGCTCCCGGCCCAAAGCTGCGTGTGGCCCCCTTGCGATGGACGCAGAGGCGGCGCGGAACTCCGTCGACGAGGTGCGTTTCAAATTTGGCAATGTTGTGGCACACATCATAAATGAGGCGAATCTGCTCTTTGTCAATTTTGAGAAGCTGGCTAAAGCCTTCGCGAACCAGCTGGAGGATCTGCTGGCGGTTATTGAAGGCAAAATTGGCCGCTGCGGCCATGGCGCTCAAATAGAGCTGCCCCTCTTCGCTTCTGATCGGCGCGGCGACCAGCTGCCGGTCGGGCAGCCCTTGCGCAAACCCTTTTTTGATAAAGCCGTTTAAGGTATCTTGACAAATCTGATGGCCAAAGCCGCGCGAACCGGAATGGATCAGTACATAGGTGTGGCCCAGTTCGACGCCCCAAATTTTCGCAATTTCGGGCAAGAAGAGCTGCTGCACTTCGCCAATTTCAACAAAATGGTTCCCCGATCCTATCGAGCCGAGCTGATCGCTGCCCCGCTCTAGAGCCAAGCTGGAAATGGCGTCGAGGTCACCCCCTTGGATGCAGCCATTGCTCTCCATATGGTCGAGATCGATTTCAAAGCCATATCCCTGCTGAATTGACCAGCGCGCTCCAAGATGGATGAGGGCGCGATAATCGGTTTGGGTGAGGGCTTTGCGCTTCTTGTGGCCATGCCCGACACCTGATGGAATCAGCTGGAAGAGGGTGTGGAGGAGGGTCTGTCTGTTTTTTTCGCTGATGCCGCTATAGGGTTCTGGAATAATGGCAAGGCGCACGCCGCAGTTGATGTCATACCCAACGCCGCCCGGGCTGATCACTCCGGTTTCAGCATCCATGGCAGCCACGCCTCCAATCGGGAAGCCATATCCCCAGTGAATGTCCGGCATGGCGATGCTGTAACCTACAATTCCAGGGAGGTAAGCCACGTTGCGCACCTGCTCCAGGGGTTTCTCCATCTCTATATCTTGCAATAGGGCTTCAGATGCTATGAGAAGTCCCGGCACTTTCATCCCTCCGGTTCGAGGCAGCTCATAGGTGGCGGGTCTCCGCTTGATCAGTTCATACATCGACAATCATCTCCCAGCGCAAAATTCCATTCTCAAGTGTCTCAAGATCTCCATGAAAGCTCACGACTTTAAAGGGACAGCCTTCTGTCGCATCGAGATGGGTCACGCAGCTATTCAAATGGATGATCAGCTCCTCTAAATTCTCGGGATGGGGGATCTCCGCCCACTTGTTAAGGAGAGGAGGACACCTAAAAGAGAGGGCGATGAGAGCATGCAGCTGCAGCTGATCTAAATTCTCCGCATGCACATGGAAAGCGAGATCTGCCGTATGTTCCACTTCGACGAAAGGAGGGGCTATGGGAAAAGACCAGATCGGCTCATACCGCAAGCCTCCCATACTTTCGTAAAGATGAAGAGATCCTGTCATCATCGGCAGAGCCTTAAATCTCTCTCTCCAGGGATGCGGGTTGAAGGGGGCGCGCGCAAGCGTGACATGAGGCAGAAACTCTTTGCGCGCATTGGGGTTGAATCCTCCCGCCTGGAGCCAGGAAATGAGCTGCATCTGGTACTGGAGCAGAGCCTCACTTCCCTCCAACCAGTCGACACGCCACGCCACCGCGTGGGGATGGCGCTCAGGCAAAAAGAGACACTGATCGAAAATGGCCGTCAATCCGACTTTAAAGGGTGGCTTCGGAAATTGTAAAAGGTGAGACTGAAGGCGCGCATGGTCCGTTTGACCCAAAAAAGCGACGGTCATATGGCGATGCGCCTCATCGAGGCCTCTCCCTGCAGGGAGAGGCCTCGGCCATGGCGCAAACACTTCAAGGCCGAAAAAGAGCCTTTTTTCGTTTGTCATCAACTACCGCGTATCGAGAGCAGGCTCCTCATCGACACTTGTCTCGCGCTCCACAATTTTGAGGAAGGTCTTGGTTTCGGCGATAATGACTCCCGATAAGCCTACAAGGGCGATCAAGTTTGGAATCGCCATCAAACCATTAAAAATATCCGCCACAATCCAAACTATCTCCATTTTCAAGGCTGCGCCTGGAATGATAATGAGCGTATAGACAATGCGATAGGCAATAACCGAGCGGGTCCCAAAAAGATATTCGCAGCATTTTTCCCCGTAATAGCCCCAAGCGATCACAGTCGTAAAGGCAAACAACATGAGCCCAATGGACACAATGTAAGCCCCGCCGCCAATCGAAGAGCTAAAAGCTTGGATGGCCATCCCTGTGCCATTTAAAGTCGCACCGGATGCATTTGTTTGACCATGCACCCCTGTCACTGCAAGAACGAGTCCCGTAATGGTGCAGACGATGATTGTCGAAATCAGAGCGCCGGTCATAGTGATCATCGCCTGTCTACCAGGACTGTCGGTCTTGGCAGCCGCAGCAGCGAGAGAGGGAATGCCTAAACCCGCTTCATTGGAAAAAACACTGCGCGCTACACCCATCTGAATAGCCATCATGACGGAGGCCCCTGCAAATCCACCAAAGGCGGCCTGTCCTTGAAAAGCGGAGACAAAGATATCGTAAAACGCTTGCGGCACGCGATCATAATGCATAACAATGATAAAAAGACCCGCTCCTACATAGAAAAGGGCCATGAAGGGCACGACAACTCCAGCGACATGGCCGATGCTCTTGACGCCTCCAAGAATGACAAGACCCGCAATAATCGAAATGATGACACCGTTGACCCAGGAGTTGCCATTCCAGAAAATTCCAGCCGCTTCCGAAATCGCATTGACCTGCACCAGGTTTCCTGTGCCGATTGCTGCAAAACAGCCTAAAATCGAAAAAATAATCGCCATCCACTTCCAGCCTAGCCCATGCTCGATGTAATGCATAGGGCCCCCGATCATTTCACCGCGGTCGTCAATCTGTCTGTATTTGACTGCGAGAAGAGACTCTGAGTACTTCGTAGCCATTCCAACGAGAGCCGTGACCCACATCCAGAACATCGATCCGAGGCCGCCAATCGCAATCGCCGTGGCCACACCCACTATATTCCCCGTCCCGATGGCCCCTGCTAAAGAGGTCATCAATGCATCAAAGTGGCTGATGTCTCCTTGCGAATCGGACTGCTGCTTTTTGAAAACTTGCTTCAGGGCAAAACCCAGATAGCGAAGCTGAACGCCTCGCAAAATAAAAGTCAAATATGCTCCAGTCCCGATAAGAAGTATTAGTAAGGGAACTCCCCATACCATCTCTTTGACTCTTCCAAGAAAAAGATCGACATTCATCATGGTGCCTCTCGTCTTGTGTTAATTAACGTTTTTAAAACAAATTTCTGTTCAATATCTTTCCAACCTATCAAAAAAGCCGCTATATTTGGAAGAAGTTTTCTTCCAAAATTATTCGCTTCTCAGGAACTGCCTTCTGTTTCATTGCATTTGCACTAAATAGACTCACATTTAATGCCTTTGCATATTCCAGCAGGAGCCCGCGCGCCTCCTCTGCAAAAGTAGAAAAATAATCGGAAAGAGAAGGGGAACCGCCCTCCCTAAAATTTGCAAAAAAGCTCTGTTCAAATTTAAGCTGCGCCAACAGGCTTTCACACTGCAACCGGTAAAGTTCCTGCAGCTTTTTATCTTTGGTTGCATGTTTCAGCGCAGTGATCTCCAAGGCAATTGCTCGCCCCTTCTGCATCATATGGCGCCAAGAGTCAAAATCGAGGTCGGGACGCCTCTGTTTTAACCAGCTCTCTGCTAAAAGCTCGGAAGAGTCGAAGGAGGCGGCCATTTGCGCCCCAATCCACAAGCTGCATTCCAGCGCTCCCCCAAATCCTGGCAGCTGGTTAACGAGGGCGATGGGACCTTGAAAACCTTTACACCGCGGGAAACAGCGCTCAAAGAGATCAAAGGGCACAGTCGGCCAGGAGCCTTCGCCAAGGCCAATCAAACCTGTGTTGACAAGAGGCATGAGAGGAGCTGCAGACTCCCAAAAAGGGTGCAGGGGATGATGATCCTGCCACGGAGCTCCCTGCCGCGATGAGAAGGCGATCGTCGTCTTTCCCCCCGCTTCTTCACAAAGAGTCTTAAGGCAGCGCGCCTGTCTTTTGGGATTCTTAAGATCTGGCGGCACATAAAAAATAAGGCGGCTTCGTCCGTTAAGAGCTTGTTCTAGAGTACGCATCTCCTCAGTGGCAAGATCTGTTTGCGTCGCATCTAAGGTGGAGTTTTGGGCTCCACGCGACTCCCAAAAAATTGCATCTAAAAAAGGGAGGCGCTTAAAAAGCGTGTCCAGGCGCAACTCATGCACTTTTATGATGAGGCTGAGCCCCTGCTGCTTCCAAATGTGCAGCGCCTTTTCTAGATCAGTAAAATTTCCCATTTTTTCTGGAAGAGACTCGTGCATGCCTAAAACGAGGGCATTATACCCAAGCTCTTGGATGCGCTCTGCACTTTGGAGGGGATACTGGATGAAAGAACTGGGAAACGCGACTTCAACGCCATCTCCAATTTGCACTCCAGAATCGCTTTTTGGCCAGAGCGGCAACATTTTTACCATGGTGATTTAAAACCTGAATTGCTAGGATGCTTGATTTGGACCATATTGGCAACTTCTGATGAATAAAATCAATCTCACTGATTCGCTGCCCTCTCCCGAACGTCTCAAGGGTCAATACCCGTTGCGTTTTGAAGAAGCCTCTTTTATTCAAAGAAAGCGCGAAGAGATTGTGCGGATATTGGAGCGCGACGATCCGCGCCAACTGCTGATCGTCGGCCCCTGCTCCATTCACGACATCTCCGCAGCTGTTGAGTATGCTATGCGGCTGCGAGAGCTTGCGCTGGAGGTCTCCGACACCTTTTTACTCGTCATGCGCGTCTATTTCGATAAGCCGCGCACAACTATAGGCTGGAAAGGCTTGCTCGGCGATCCGCATCTCGATGGCTCTTATGACATTGCAGAAGGGCTGCACCTAACGCGCCAGCTCCTGATTCGTCTCGCAGAGCTAAAAATTGCGACTGCCGCAGAGTTCCTCGATCCTGCTTCAGGCACCTTTTTTGGCGACCTGATCTCTTGGGGCTGCATTGGGGCGCGCACATCTGAGTCACAAACGCATCGCCAAATTGCATCGGCGCTTCCGATGCCTGTGGCCTTTAAAAATAGCACCTCTGGCAATGTGGAAGTCGCCATCCATGGCATCATGGCTGCCTCCCTCCCGCAAACATTTATCGGAATTAATGCGCAGGGCCAACTCGCTCGGGTGCAGAGCCCTGGGAATCCGCACTGCCACCTCGCTTTGCGCGGGGGCGAGCTAAAGCCCAACTACGATGCCGTTTCAATAGCCTCATGTTTAGAGCGTTTGAGAGGGGCAAAGCTTCCCGAAAGAGTGATCGTGGACTGTTCTCACGACAACTCGAGGCGCAAAGTCGAGCAGCAGGTGACCGTTTTCCAGTCGGTCATCCAGCAGATTGCAGAAGGGGAAGAATCCATCCGCGGTTTAATTCTCGAAAGCCATCTTCTTGCCGGCAATCAGCCTCTCCTCGCGGACAGATCTAAATTGAAATATGCCGTGTCGCTGACAGATCCATGCCTCGACTGGCTCTCCACTCAAAAGCTGATTGAATGGGGCTGTGACCTCTTGCGCTCGAGTAAAAAAAGCGAGCGCGAAATGCAGGGCATCCAGCTGCAATGAGGCTCCTGATCATCCTCCTAGCCATTCTTGCTACAAGCTGCAGCCAAAAACTTTCGATTCGCAGCGAGTACCTCACAGACGCCTCTCTTGCAAGCAGCCATGTCGGCACTCCTGACCCGCGCCGCGGCTGCCCCCTCATCGGACAGCAGCTGATCGTCTCCTGGCGCATCCCAAGTGCCTTGTGGCATGGCCAAGAGCTCTCTTTAGACAGCACGGTCCGCTTTCGCAACAATGAGGAGTGGCACAAAATCGTCACAGCCGATCGCCCTATCGGTACTTTTATCTATCAAATTCAAGACGACGATTTTCTGAAAAAGGGGGGCATCCTCACCTATAAAGTGCTTCTCTTGGAAGATGGGGTGTTGACGGAAACATGGCTCCATCCCCTCTGGCAGGAGAGGATTAAAATCAGTCAATAATGAGTATCTCATAATTACACTCTTCCCAGCGCTGGCCATCTAGCCAAAAGAAGGTGAAGCTGATCTTGCTCTTTGCAGGGAGCTTTTGTGTGGCCAATTCGGCCACATGGAGACCAAAAACATTCTGAGTTGTTTCCAGATCCTCATAAGCCTGCCAATCATTGAAGCTAAAGCGGATGCGGGCAGGCGCCTTGAGATGAAAGCGCAGCCCCATAGTGCTGGACATTTCGCCAATTTTGTCATCCGGTTGCCAGATTGCAAAGCGCGCTCGTTTTTTCTCTTTTAAATAGCGCTGGATTGTTTGTGGAGGCGCATCGAAGACTTTGCCATCTTGCAAAGACCTGAGCAGCTTCACATATTCGGCGTGCGCCCAGACAAGCGGCTTGGCAGAACCTGACGAATGGCCATTGTAGAGGACTTTTGAGGGATTATCGGGCGCATCCCATATCTGCTCTGGGATCATCCCACCCACGCCTGCCAAACGCGCCATGTCGCGGAGAAGCGCGAGGGCCCTTTTTTTATCCCCTTTTGCAAGCTCATAATGAGCTCTCTCGCCACTCAACAGGGGCCAGCCACGGCCGACACCTGTGCCATCAAAAGGCGACCCATCCTCATGCTCGCCATAGCCATCGCCATTGTAGCGGTGCCAAACAGGCCCTTTGGACGTTTCTGTTTTTAAAATTTGATCGATGACTATCACGGTGTCGAGGAGGCGCGGATCATCGGCTGCGCGCAAGCCATAGCGCACCAGGGCGAGCGCATCGACGCTAACTAGGTCGGTAAAGTGCACCTTAGCCTCTTCGACCGGGCGATTTTTAATGACGATGTAGGGCTCTTCGGTCTGCTGGCGCAAGCGTACGTAATAGCCTTTAACTCCGCACGCCAGAGCCAAAGGTGTCTCCTCTACATAAATCCAGCGTTCTATACTCTCATTCCACCAGTCTGCCACAAGGCGCAGCTCCTCAGCCTCTTCGCTTTTGTCATGCTGATCAAAAAAATCGGCCGCTACAAGAAGAGCCGCCACCTGTACAGCTAACGTGAATGGAGTGTAGCCGCTATTTTCCTCCCAGCGATCCTGATCCGTCACAGGGCCATGCGCGACTAAAAATCGGGCCGCCTTCTCTATCATGGGCCAAATTTTAAGCCCCTCAACGCACCCTTCGCGGTTCAAAAGGTCTGCAAGCAAGATTGGAAGGGCCGTTTCGTCCAGCTGTAATCCCTTCCAGTAGGGGCTTCCATCGGCCCACATGCACTGGACCCAGTGGCCATCGCTCTCCTGGGTCGCCATCAAAAAGAGCAGCGACTCGCGGGCGCTCTTGAGGTCCCCGGCGCCAATTGCCGCGAGTGAGGTCTGCACCTGGTCTCGCGGCCAGATGAGATGGTAGCCCCCAATATCTAGATCGCCTTTCGAAAACCCCCAGGGAATTGACAAGCTGGCGATGACGCTCCCAGAGCCCTGTTTGCCCGCATGCGTCTTCAGGACGGACATGCTCATGCGAAAGAGGCGTCCCCCCTCCTTATCTACTTGGCTCAAATCGGAGAAACGGCCTTGAACCTCGCGCCACCCCTCCAGATAGTTGTGGAGAGACTCCGCAAAGTTATGGTTGAGCGCAAGAAGAGTCTGCAAAGCGGCCTGTTCCCGCATATAGGCTAGGCCCAGGGCTAATACAAATTCTCCCTTGCACGCTTTCAGATCAATTTCCCCGCAAAGGGCAATATTGCCATCGTTTGCTCTAGAATAGGTTTCCGTTAGATGCCCATTGCGATGTAGATCCTGCCATGCATCGCTGACACCTACATAGCCGCAAGTCATAGCCAGAAGAGGCGCTGTCGTGCTACAGGCAAGATGGATCCCAGCCCGCTCGGCATAGAGCATCGGAACAGCCTTGAAATGGCTGGCTGATGCGCTGTTGCCATAACCTGCATTGTTAAGATGCGGTGAGAGCAGAAAATAGAGATGATAATCCTCTAAAGAGCCCTGAAGCGGGGTAAAAATGACTTTTTGCAGGAGAACACTGCGCGAGGAATCTGCAAAAATAGTCTTTTCGATCTTGTAGCGACCTTCACTGCAGCTGTTAGTTAATAAAAAGGCTGGAATACCATCCTCTACAGTTGCATATTCGTGCACCGCATGCCGCTTCTCTTCGGAAAAATAGCGCCCTCCATCAGTGACAACTAGACCAAAATCGCGCGTGTTGGCAATGTCGACCCGCGGGAAATAGACCTCGTTGATGATGCCGTGAGAAATGGTGAACCAGAGATCGCTTGCCCCCGACATGGCCGTCCCCACGCCAATCTTGGCGCTCGATGTCCAGCGCGGTTCAATTCCTGGTTTTCCGGGAGCTTCTTTCGTCATAACTGAAGATGTAGCCGCTGCGTAGTTAATTTGCAATTGACAAAACTCTAAGGTTGTCATAAGCCTCCATCTATGGACACGCGCTTTCTTGAGCATGCACAAAATGAGCTGGCCAGCCTGACCGCAGCGGGCCTCGACAAACAAGAGTGGGAGATCGCCTCGCCGCAACAGCCGCATCTTCGCTTAAAAGATGGCCGCACAGTTTTGAACCTCTGCGCCAACAATTACCTCGGACTTGCCAACCATCCCGCCCTCATCGAAAGCGCTAAAGCTGCCCTCGACGCCTACGGCTTTGGCCTCGCCTCGGTGCGCTTTATCTGCGGCACGCAAGAGATTCACAAGCAGCTCGAGCAGAAAATTTCCCAATTTTTAGGCATGGAAGATACGATTCTCTACTCCTCCTGCTTCGATGCGAATGGAGGCCTCTTTGAGACACTCCTCGGCGAAGAAGACGCGGTCATCAGCGACAGCCTGAACCATGCCAGCATCATCGACGGGATCCGCCTCTGCAAAGCAAAGCGCCTCCGCTATGCCAACAGCGACATGCAGGAGCTTGAAAAGCAGCTCAAAGAGGCACAGGGAAGCCGCTTCCGCCTCATCGCAACCGATGGCGTCTTTTCGATGGATGGGCAGATCGCCCACTTGCGCGCCATCTGCGACCTTGCCGACCAGTATCAGGCCCTTGTCATGGTCGACGACTGCCATGCTACAGGATTCTTAGGAGAAAAGGGCCGCGGAAGCCATGAATTTTGTGGCGTGATGAACCGCGTCGACATTCTGACGGGAACACTCGGCAAGGCCCTCGGAGGCGCAAGCGGCGGCTACACCTCTGCCAAAAAGGAGATCGTCGCCCTCCTGCGGCAGCGCTCACGCCCCTACCTCTTTTCAAATAGCCTGGCCCCCTGCCTTGTCGCAGCAGCCCTCACAGCGCTCGACATCGTCACCACACAGCCTGAGCTGCGTGAGAAGCTGCATGCCAATAGCCGCTACTTTCGCACTGCCTTAACTAAGATTGGGTTAACAGTGCCTCCTGGAGAGCATCCGATTATCCCCGTCATGCTTGGAGATCCGTCCAGAGCCAAATTGTTTGCAAAAAAGCTCCTCGAACAGGGAGTCTATGCTGTCAGCTTCACCTATCCCGTCGTCCCCCATGGGACCGCCCGCATCCGCACCCAGATGTCCGCCGCCCATTCTCAAGAGGACTTGGAGGAGGCTGTTGAGGCGTTTAGGAGGATCGTCGGTTAAAGCAAGGGGTTTATGCGACTTTGTATTAAAAACCCGACTTGCGCCCCTACATCACGCTTAACCTTTGGCCGAACTTAGCAAGTTGCCTGATAAGCTCCGAAGGCCAAGTCGCGACTTGGCCAAGGGGCTTAGCAGAGCAAATTGCTAAGTGCAGGCAAGTTTAAGCGTGATGTAGGGGCGCAAGTCGGGTTTAAATTTTGCGGTTGCCCCACCGCTCCCAAGATGCCTTTTCTCGTGGAAATATAATATTGTATATTTATTAATATATAATAAATTTTTCTAGGACAGAAGTTTATATAACGCTTGTGGAATAGGAAATGCGTGAGAAATTTTAAAAAGCCCATTAAGGAGCCATGGCCGCATCATGGCATAATGAAAAAGCTTGCCCCACATGATTTGTGAGCTATAGCGTGCGCGCCAAGCGCTGCGAAAGCCGGCCGCATCGCCGCGGAAGGCATATTCTGCGGCCATTATTCCTCCTGAAAGTGCCATTGAGAGGCCATTGCCTGTGGCAGGGGGAATGGTTCCAGCGGCATCGCCAACAAAGTAGCAGTTTGGAAAATAGGGAGTCTCTTTCACTCCAAATTCGGGAATCTTCACGGTCATCCAAGGAAAAAGGCGCTTTCCTCCAGATAGAAGTGTCTCCATGAGTTTTTCAGGAGACCCATTGACCTTCTCAAGCGTCGCTAAGCAAGCGACATTAAATTTGCCCTTTTCAATGGGAGAAATGCCAAAGTAGGCTCCTGGAAAGGAGAACATTTCGAGCGTGTCATGATTAGAAAAGCCTTCGAAATGAGCTTTAATGCCCATGTAGCGCATGCGCGGCTTTGCATGGGTGAGCCGTCCTGATGAGAGGATGAGCTGGCGGGCCTGCAGCACTTCACCCGAATCGAGGGTCACTTGCCGCTTTTCAAGATCCAGGTGTGTCACTTTCGTTTGGGTTTTAATGAGCGCACCGCCAGCTTTTGCCCGTTGTACAAGCTGAGGATCACACTGCAGATGGGAGAGGCTTCCAGCTGCTGTGGGAAAGGCAAATGTAAAAGCAGCTGGCGTGTGAAAATTGACACTAGGCACCTCAACAGGGTGTATTTCCCATTTATTTAGAGTCGCGACAGATGAGGGAGAAAAAAATTCTCCACACACTTTGTGAGCGGGGTAATCGCCTGCTTCAATGAGAGTGGGGGTCGCACCAAGCTCTGTGAGCCGTATGGCTGCGGATAATCCTGCGATCCCTCCGCCAATAATGAGAAAGTCAACCATTTTTGATCAGCACAATCCAGCGAAAGGGCCAGTGCCAGCTTATGGAATAGTTTCGAATGCCCGCGGCTTTGAGGAGTGACTCCCATTCGCGGCGCGTAAACCCGCGCCGAATCGACAGCAGCCCATCATGCTTGACCATGCCGTTAAAGAAACAGCTGCTGATCCCCCAAAAACCTAAGTAGGCGAGCCAGCAGCGATGCAGATCATTGAGAATCACTGTTTTGGCTTGGCTGGAGGAGTCTTTGAGAAATTGAATCAGCTCCGCATCGCTCATGTGGTGGCAGACAAGTGTCGCCGTTATCAGGTCAAATGTCTCACTGGTTGAAGTTGTAAAATGCAAATTGGGAGCCTGATGGCGTTTGGCAAATTGTATCGCCTCTTCAGAAATATCGAAGCCCACGACCTGAGCGTTGGGGTAACGCTTGGCTAAGATTTGTGTAAAAAAACCGCCGCCGCAACCTAGGTCTAGAATCGATTGAGGGGGCGATTTAAGCGCTGAAAATGTAGCGCGATTGCCGCCGAGATAGCGCCCCACCAGATCGAGCTGATAAAGGGTCTCCTCATACTCCTCAGGGGTGTAGTGACCTAGATCCATCCACTCTTTTTCGTCGGAGCGTTTCATCTTTTTAAAAGAATGCCTTCCATAGAGAGTCCTGGGCCAAATGCAACGCCGATACAGGGCTTACTGCCTGTTTTAACCATCTTTTCCAGCAAGAACAAAAAAGTTGCGCTCGACATATTCCCATATTCTGCTAAAACCTCCCATGAGGCGCGCGTTTGGCTCGACGTTAGCCCTAAGGCTTTCTCGACAGCCT
Organism: uncultured Parachlamydiaceae bacterium; assembly: GCA_963745935.1. GTDB lineage: Bacteria > Chlamydiota > Chlamydiia > Chlamydiales > Parachlamydiaceae > JAJFUZ01. The sequence goes on along the minus strand of CAVUZO010000013.1, from coordinate 196,416 downwards.
GGATAATCGATTTTCCGCCAGGGTGGATGGCCCAGTCACAGCCGCTGGGATCTGCATGAATATCCTGTATAAAGGCTTTAATGGTGCGGCCGATCAGGACGGGGACTTGCGGCGAAAGGCGGATCAGATAGCCTGTGTCGCTCGCCTCCCAGCTCATCTTTTCGGTCGTATTTTCCAGCGCCAGACTATGGCTCTTGACAATCTTCCAGAGGGGCTTTTCTTCGCATCCCACAATGGCGGCGGCAGAACCGTCGGCAAAAAGCGCATTGGCAGTTAAGTTTTCTTGATCGAGTGCAGTCTGAAAGTGCAAGGTACAAAGCTCTGTACAGACTAGCAGCACGCGGTTTTTCGGATCTTCTTTGGCAAAAGCACTTGCGACAGCAAGCCCTTTAAAAGCTCCAAAACAGCCCATAAAATTAATCGCAAACCGCTGCACAGAGGGGTTAAGACCAAGCTGCGAGACTAAATGAAACTCGATGCCAGGTGCAACGACGCCGGTGCAGGTGACAAAAATGAGATGGGTAATGGCCCCTGGATCCCCTCCCCAATTTTTTAGAGCCTTTTGTGCGCTCTCATAGGAAAGTTTGGGGGCATCTGCCTTATAAATCGCATTTCTTTTCGACATTCCAGGAGCTTTCAGAAACTGATGAAAATCCGTAATTATGGAGTGGCGCTTCTGGATCGCAGTGTTGGCGTAGAGCTGTTTAAGTTGAGCAGCCTTTGCATCTTTTAGTCCCAAAATAGCGATCATTTGCAAGGCCACCTCTTCTTGGGAAATGGCGTTTGGAGGCACTGCGGAAGCGAGAGCTAAGATTGCGGATTGCATAGTAGAGTATTCTATCAGATTTTCTTTTTGCCTGGAAGAATTTCAGAAAAGTTTATTGGTTTATACATAACAGTAAATTACAATTCACTATTATTTACATTTAGTTAATTAAAGTTAAAATGGCAACGCCACCTATTTCTCCGGCTTTACAGAAGCTGCACACAGAGATCGATTCCGCCGGGAGTTCGCGATTTAGATACCGGAGGGATTAACGTGGAATATGCGCCGATTCAGGACCTCTCAAAGATGGGGTCGTGCGATCCTATTCGCCCCTGAGGAGCCTACCCTTTTGGCAACGCTAGGACACGCCTCTCTCTTGCAGCAAGCCGTCATGATTGAGCAGCTGCAGTTGAGTCTACTCGCCCTCCTGCCAGCACGCTTATCTCAAAGTGATGAGCAGCACTATCATTTTCACTTTGACCCGGTGAAAAAGATTTTACCCCGCTATACCCATAAAATGACGTTTCATAGGATCATTCTAAAAACAGCTACAGAACAGGGTATTGCTTTGGATGAAAAATGGGTCAGAAACATGCAAGGGTTTCTTATCTTCAGCCCTATTTGAAACGGCAATACAGGTACTATCAGCCTGGCATGGCTCTGCTAGACAAATTATATGGTCTCTCCTTTCTCCTGGACCTTGTAAAAGAGCAACCCGATCCTGTTCTGAGTTTGGAATCGCTCAAAAAGCAGATTGTCAATGTGATTCAAATGGAGTTGAAAAAACCTCTCACAGAAGTTATAGAGCTTCTGGGGGAGGGGTTACAACTTTTTGAGCAGCTACAGTTAAAACCCGATTTGCGCCCTAGCGGTGATTCAGCTGATGATGCGATTTTTTGGAGGCTAAAACGAGCGCGCATCAGATGAGTCATTGATAGGGCGCAAGTCGGGTTTAAAATACTCTTCATAAATTCTTGTTGACGCCGTAGAAATTTTATAGTCAAATGTGAGTCTATGGTGTCAGATTTTTTTTCAATTTACGTCTACTTTGGTCTCGTGGCTGTTGTCACCTTGGCTCTGCTGGGCTCGACAGCCCTTTTTCCTTCGATAAAGTCGGCGCCGGCAAAGTTTCTACCCTATGAGTCGGGCATCCAGACGGAGACCCAGCTCCTCCAGGAGCGGTTTCCTCTGCGCCACTACCTAGTAGGCCTCATCTTTCTTGTGTTTGACATCGAAGTCATCTTTCTTTATCCCTGGGCTGTGGTAGGAAAAAGCATTGGACCTTTCGCCTTCTATGAGATGGCATTTTTTCTCATCACGCTTTTAATTGGTCTCGCCTATGTGTGGCGCAAAGGAGGATTGCAGTGGGAGTGACGGCAAAGGAAAAAACCCCCTTTTTAGTAGCGCCGCTTGAGATGCTGATCAACTGGGCGCGCGGCAATTCGCTCTGGCCGGCGCAGTTTGGATTGGCCTGCTGCGCCATTGAGATGATGTCCACAGCTGCCAGCCGCTATGACATCGCCCGCTTCGGAATGGAGGTGTTTCGCGCCTCGCCCCGCCAAAGCGACGTTATGATTGTGGCAGGGCGCGTGAGCCAAAAGATGGCACCTGTCTTAAAGACGATCTACGATCAGATGCTAGAGCCCAAATGGGTCATCGCCATGGGCGACTGCTCCTCAAGCGGCGGCATTTATAATAATTATGCGGTCGTTCAGGGTGTCGACAAGATCGTACCAGTGGATGTGTATGTGGCCGGCTGTCCTCCCCGTCCTGAAGCACTTCTCGATGGGCTCATCATGCTGCAGAAAAAAATTAAAACCGAGCGGCCTTTTGCCAAAAAGGAAAAAGAGGGGGACGGACAAAAGGACAAAGACGAAAAAGAGCGGGAAGAGGAATATGACAACCGCTGAGGCAGTGCAGCAGTTAAAAAAACAGATCGAGCTCGTGGAGAGCCAGTTCCTGGGGGAAACCACTCTAGAAGTTAGTCGCGGCCGTCTAAAAGAGGCCCTTGCATTTTTAAAACAGGCGGGCTATGCCGTACTGATGGACTTGACAGGGGTAGACTACTTATTGCCTGAAAAACGAACGAAGCTGGTCTACTGGCTCCACAACCCCGCCAGCTATGAGCGGGTGCGGGTCGTCGTTTTTGCCAAGCGCGACGAAGAGATGCCCAGTGTGACAGAGCTATGGGAAGGAGCTGACTGGTATGAGCGCGAGCTTTTTGACCTTTTTGGCGTTCGGTTTGATGGGCATCCCGATTTGAAGCGCATTTTAATGCCCGATGACTGGGTAGGACACCCTTTGCGACGTGACTATGCCTTGACAGAAGAGCCTGTAGAATTTAAACATGGCGTAAAACCAAAAGTGCCCTCTGAGATTATTCCCAATGTCAAAAGCAACTGAAAACATGCCGCAGTTTGGCGACGATGTGATGGAGCTCAATCTAGGGCCGCAGCACCCCTCTACGCATGGCGTTTTGCGCATTAAACTGCGTCTCGATGGCGAAGTGATCATTTCAGCTGAGCCTGTCATCGGCTATCTGCATACGGGCGTTGAAAAAGAGTGTGAAACGCGCACCTATCATCAGATCTTTACTCTGGTCGACCGGCTTGATTATCTTCAGGCCCTGCTGAAGAGCAGGCTTTTGCAGCTGGTGTCGAAAAGCTCATGGGGCTCGAGGTGCCTGAGCGGGCCCAAACGATCCGGCTGATCCTGCTTGAGCTCTCGCGCATTGGCAGCCATCTGCTCTGGCTCGGCACAAGCGCCCTTGAACTCAACATGTCCTCGGTCTACATGTACTGCTTTGCCGAACGGGAAAAAATTCTCGACCTCTTTGAGAGATGTCTGGGGCCCGCATGTTTCCCTCTTGCTGGCGCATCGGGGGGCTCGCCTATGATCTCAATCCCGAATTTGAAGCCAATACGCGAAAGTTTCTGAAGGATTTCCCGCGCACCTGGAAAGATCTGGACAATTTGCTAACTGATAACTATGTCTGGTGCGAACGGCTGAAAGATGTCGCAGTGATCGACAAGCAGCTGTGCAAGCAGTACATGTGCACAGGGCCTGTTATTCGCGGGGCAGGCGTGCCTTACGATATTCGAAAAGTTTATCCCTATCTGGGCTACGAAAACTACCATTCGATATTCCTACCTATCCAGAAGGAGACTCCTACGCCCGCTACCTGGTGCGCATGGAGGAGATGCAAGGAAGTGCTTCGCTGGTCGAACAGGCGCTGAATAAGCTAAAGCCAGGACCTGTCATCGTAGATGACCGCAAAGTGGCCCTTCCCCCACGCAGGAGCTTGCGCGCAGCATGGAGGCGGTCATCCACCAGTTTAAACTTGTGAGCGAAGGGATCCATCCACCTAGTAGGAGAGCTCTACACAATGTGTGGAATCGGCTCGAGGAGAACTGGGCTATTATCTCGTGAGCGACGGAAGCAATAGTCCCTATCGCCTGCGGGTCCGTTCGCCTTCTTTTCCCCATGTCCAAGTGTTGAAAAAAGTTTCTGCCGGGATCTACGTATCCCGATGTCTTGTGGCCATTGCCAGTGTCGATCCAATTTTAGGAGATGTAGACCGCTGATGCTGAGTGAAAACATCAAAAAAGCCATTTTAGAATTGCAGAAAGCAGTACCCTGAAAAGCGCTCTGCGCTGATTCCTGCCCTCCATTTGGCGCAAGCCGAAGTTGGCTATCTGCCGCGTGAAACTCAAGCGGAAGTGGCGGCTCTTTTCGGGATTGATGCCAATGAAGTCAATGCCGTCGTGACTTTTTACGACATGTTTTTTGAAAAACCTGTGGGTAAACATCTGATCCATGTGTGTAAAAATGTCTCTTGCATGCTGCGCGGATGCAGATGAGCTGCTTGAAGCAGCTTTGCCAAAAGCTTCAGGTAGTGCCAGGAGAGACGACTGCCGATGGAGAATTTACCGTGATCGCTTCCGAATGCTTGGCAGCCTGCGATAGGGCCCCGATGATGCTCGTCGACGATAAAGTGGTGGGACCGTCAAAGAGAGCGATCTGGATACAATTCTTAGCAGAGGCAAAAAAAGGCCAGGGCATCCTTCTCCTGTGGAAAAGTGGAGGCCAATCATGGCTGAAATGCGCGTTTTAATGGCCCACATGGATAAGCCGAGACCAACATCAAATCGAAACCTATGAAAAAAATGGCGGCTATCAGGCTATCCGCAAAGCCATTCCTCACATTGCTCCTGCAGCACTTGATCGAGATGGTGAAGCAGTCGGGCTTGCGCGGACGGGGCGGCGCCGGATTTTCAACAGGGATGAAGTGGGGTTTTATCCCCAAAGATCCCGCTCTTCCCAAATATTTGGTCTGCAACTGCGACGAAAGCGAACCCGGAACCTTTAAAGACCGGCTTCTCATCGAAAAAGATCCTCATCAGCTGATTGAAGGGATGATTCTCGCCAGCTATGCCATTGGAGCCAAACTTGCCTTCATCTACTGCCGCGGCGAATTCTTTGAAGGACTTGCAAAATTGCGCAAGGCTGTGAAAGAAGCCAAAAAAAAGGGTATCTGGGGCAAGCTATCTTGGATCCGAACTATTCCTTGAAATTGTCGTCCATCCTGGCGCCGGAGCCTATATTGCCGGAGAAGAGACGGCTCTTCTCAATTCGTTGGAGGGCTATCGCGCCACGCCGCGGCTAAAACCTCCTTTTCCTGCCGTTGCAGGGCTTTATAGCAAGCCGACCATCATCAATAATGTGGAAACGCTTTGCAATGTGGTCCATATCGTCAATCACGGCGCGGAATGGTATCAAAAGATCGGCAAGCCAAAAAATACCGGCACGAAAATCTTTCAGGTAAGCGGACATGTTCAAAAGCCCGGATGCTATGAATTTCCTCTTGGTGTCACCTTACGGGAAGTGTTGGATGCGGCCGGCGGCATGCTGCCGGGCAGAAAATTTAAAGCGTGTTATCCCGGGCGGCTCCTCCTGCGCTCTTATTGACAGAACGCGATCTTGATATTCCGATGGATTTTGAAACCTTGGCCGCCAGGAAATCAGCTCTTGGAACCGCATCGATCATCGTCATGGATGATACCGCAGATATGGTCAAAGTGGCCCATCGGCTGATGCAGTTTTATCAAAATGAATCGTGCGGAAAATGCACACCCTGCCGCGAAGGGACGCGCTGGATGGTGCAGGTGCTTGCGCGAATTGAGCAGGAGGCGGCACGTGCGGCGATTTGAAAACGATCGAAGCAAGTGTGCAACGTCATGGCAGCTAATTCCTTTTGTCCTTTGGCTGTCGGGGCCGCTCCTCCCATCGTGAGCGCCATAAAAGAATTTAAAAATGAATTTGAAGCCTACATCGCGACGCAATCCAAAGGCGGATCAGGCCCCGAAATGAAAGTCTGCTTATCCTTATATGAGCAAGTACAATGAACACATGATTAATCTGACCATCGATGGCAATCGCAGTCACTGTTCCAAAAGGGACGACGGTCTATACCGCCGCCAAGCAGCTAGGGATCGATCTTCCCATTTTTTGCTATCAGGATCGCATGCCGCCTTTTGGCGCCTGCCGCGTCTGCCTTGTCGAAGTGGAAAAAATGGCCAAACTGCAAACCTCCTGCACGCTGGAAGCCACTGAAGGCATGGTCGTCAAAACCCAAAGCCAGATTGCAGTAGAGGGGCGCGAAGGCATTTTAGAATTTCTGCTCATCAACCATCCGCTGGACTGCCCCATCTGCGACCGGGGCGGCGAATGTCCTCTGCAAGATCAAACATTGAAATTTGGCCCGGCCAGAGCCGCTTTTTTGAAGAGAAACGCCATTTTCACAAAAGCACAGCCCTTAGGCCCTGTCCTGATGCTCGATCGCGAGCGCTGCATCGCATGCGCTCGCTGCACCCGTTTCGGCGATATCGTCGCAGGCGATCACGCCCTTGAATTTATCGACAGAGGCTACAAGACCGAAGTGGGCACCCCAGATGGGGGCCCTGCCGAATCCAAATTTATCGGCAATACCATCATGATCTGCCCCGTCGGGGCCTTGACAAGCAAGTCTACCGCTTCCGCGCGCGCCCTTGGGACAATCAGCCGACTGAAAGCACCTGCACTCTTTGCCCTGTCGGCTGCAGCCTGATTCTCGATTCGCGCGATGGCGAAATTGTGCGCACCCGCTCAAGCGAAAACAGCGATGTCAACGATATTTGGCTGTGCGATAAGGGCTGGTTTGGCTATGAATTTTCCACCCATCCTGACCGTCTCAAACAGCCTCTTGTGCGCCGTGGAGAGAGATTGGAGCCGGCGAGCTGGGAGGAAGCGCTCTCCCTCATCGCTTCAAAAATCCAGACAGCAAAGCCGAGCGGCAAGCTGGCCGGCTCTCGGCGGCAATCCACTCACTGTCGAAGAGAACTATCTTTTCCAAAAGCTGATGCGAGAAGGGGCCGGCGTCAACCATGTCGACCATCGGGTCGGAACGCCCATTCTCTCGCTCGATGAAGAGGGAATCGCACCTGGAATGGAGATGTCGATCGGAGCATGTGCGGAGCTGTCCGACATTTTTCTGCTTGGCATCGACCTGACAGAAGAATTTCCCGTCATCTGGCTGCGGCTTAAAGCAAGCTATGAACCGCGGAGCCACGGCGCATTTCATAGGCCATTATGCCCCAGAAATTGCGCGCTACATGGCGACGAGCGTGATCCATACCCCAGGCATTGAGCTCGAAACCTTGCAGGAGCATCTAAAGGGGGTAAAAAAGGGGGCTCTCTTTATTGGCAGACAATATCTCCAGTCCCCTAATAGACTCGCCATTCTCTCCTACCTACTTTCTCTTCAGCTTCCTCTTAATCTCTTAGAGGGTCGTGGAAATAGCCAAGGGGCCCGTTTTGCAGGCATGCGCCCCGATCTTGGACCGTTGGGAAAGAAGCTGGAAAAGCCGGGATTTAACGCTCAAGAGCTTCTTGCTCAGCCTGACTGGGATTTTCTCTATATAGCAGGAGCCAATCCTGCACAAAAATTCCCTGCACAAAAATGGTCTGAGGCGCGCGCAAAGCTCAAGTTTTTAGTCGTCCAGGATCTTTTCTTGACTGAGACAGCTAAACAGGCCGACGTTGTCCTTCCAACGCTCTCCTTTGTAGAAAAAGAGGGCCTTTTTATGAACATTGAAGGGCGGCTGCAGCAAATTCGGCCTGGAGTAGCCCCTCCAGAAGGCCTTTTTAGCGATGGGGAGATATTTGTGCAGCTTGCGAGACTGTTGGGAATGAGCCTGCACCTGGATCCTGCATTTGCACAGCAGTTAGGACAAGGGCTGATCCAGAGGGAGCGTCCCAAGAGCATAGATTCAAAAAATATTGCCGCCGCGCAAAAGGGCCTTTTAGCCACCTTTGCACCGGCCCTTTTTGATCAAGGCGTTCGCATGAAGCACAATGAGCATCTGATTCAGCTGGCTCAGGAGCCAAAAGTACGCCTTCATCCTGAAGAGGGGGCAAAAAGCGGCTTTAAAGAGGGCGACAGAGTGAAATTAAGTGCCAATGGCAGTTCAATTTTCGCAAAAGTTAAGCTCGATGCAGGAGTAGCCAAGAACACGATTGTCCTGCCGCTCGGTTTTGAAAAGGTTCCCGTGCAAGATCTTGCCTTGACCCACACAGGCATTGCCATTGAGGTGACCCATGCTATTTGAAGCTGCTGTCGTTTTGGTCAAGGGGCTAATTCTCATCTCTATCCTCATGGGAGCTTTTGGCTATATGACCTGGTTAGAGCGCATCGTGATGGCCCGCGTCCAGCTGCGACTGGGTCCGACGCGCGTGGGGCCTTTAGGACTCTTTCAGCCCCTTGCAGATGGGATAAAACTGCTGACAAAAGAGAGCTTTCAACCTGCCGGCGTCGATAACTTTACCTACTGGCTAGCCCCCTGCATCTCTCTCTTTACAGCCCTTTTTGTGTTCGTCCTCATCCCAGTGGGAGGGACTGTAGAGCTCTTTGGCCATGCCATCGACCTCAAAATCGCTGACGTCCAATGCTGGAATTTTGTTCCTCCTCGCCTTCTCATCGTTAGCTGTCTATGGAGTGGTTCTAGCGGGCTGGTCCTCAAACAACCGCTACTCCCTTTTGGGAGGTTTGCGCGGCACAGCTCAGATGATCAGTTATGAGATTCCTATGGGGCTTTCGCTGTTGACGGTAGCCCTTTCTGCCGGGACGTTAAGCCTACCCGGGATCATCGAAGCACAGCAGCAGCACTGGTTCATCTGGACTAATTTCGTTAGCTTTATCATCTACCTCATTACAGCCTTTGCAGAAACAAACCGCGCCCCCTTTGACCTTCCAGAAGCTGAGCAGGAGCTGACTGCCGGCTACCATACCGAATATGGAGGGATGAAATTTGCGATGTTTTTCATGGCTGAATACATCAATATTCTAGCTGTCTCTTCCATTGCTGTGACCCTCTTTTTCGGAGGCTGGCTGGCTCCTTTTGGCCCCAATATCCCTATCGTCTGGTTCCTCTTTAAAGTCGCCCTCTTTGTTCTCTTCTTCATGTGGGTGAGGGCCACTATGGCGCGTTTGCGCTACGACCAGCTGATGAGCTTTGGCTGGAAGGTGCTGATTCCTATCGCGACCTTAAATTTGCTCATAACGGCCTACTTTAAGTTGGTTTAAAAAATGAAAAAATTAAAAGAGACCTTTTATCAAGTCTTGGCAATGCTGCGAGGGCTCCTCATCGTAGGTAAGTATGCCTTCAAACGCCCCGTCACCATTCGTTATCCCGAAGAGAAACGTAAACTGCCTCTCCGTTCGCGCGGACGCCACTATCTGACCAAATGGGAAGATGGCAAAGAGCGCTGCGTCGGCTGCGAGCTGTGCGCGATCGTCTGCCCCTCACAAGCCATCTACGTCAAGCCTGCCGAAAATAAGCCAGGTGAAGAAAACCATTCGCATGGGGAGCGCTATGCGACAGACTTTCAAATTAACATGCTGCGCTGCATCTTTTGCGGCTACTGTGAAGAGGCGTGCCCGACTGGAGCTATCATTTTAGGCAATGAGTATGAACTTTCTGGCTACACGCGCGAATCTCTCATCTACACCAAAGAGATGCTGACAGAAAAAAATCCTGGCGACTCGGGCCGCGACCCAAAAAGGGAGATCTGAAGTGTTAGCTCCCTACTTCCTTGGCACAATCCTTATTCTAGCTTCGCTCGGCGTCATCCTTGCCAGTAAACCTGTCCATTCCGCTCTCTCTTTTCTATTGACGCTTCTTGCACTAGCCGCGCTCTATCTACAGCTGTCCGCGCAATTTATTGCCGTCATGCAGGTTCTGGTCTATGCAGGGGCCATCTTAGTGATCTTTATGTTTGTCATCGTGCTGTTTCAAGATGCCCATCAGCAGATCGTCCAATTTGAACCCAAAAGCTCAAAGCCGCTTCTCATCGCATCAGCAGTCGCTTTTGTTCTAGCACTTGGCTTTCTGGGAAGTCGCCTCACTGGCCTGAAACCCCTCCAAGATAGAGCTCCAGAAGGCTTTGGCACTGTCCAATCTCTTGGACATGCACTCTACCTAGATTTCTTTTTCCCTTTTGAAGCGGTCATTTTACTCTTTTTAATCGCCGTCATCGGGGCTCTCTACATCGGGAGGAAAAGCACCTAATGGACCTCTCTCTCATGATCTTTATCAGCATGGCGATGTTTGCCATCGGCATTGTCGGGGTATTGGCGATGCGCAACGCCCTAATTTTTTTTCTATCGATCGAGCTCATGCTCAATGCCGGCAACCTTCTATTTGTGACGTTTGCCAGAATGTGGGGAAACCAGACAGGGCTTGTCTGGGTCTTTTTTGTTCTCGTTGTTGCTGCTGCAGAAGCGGCTGTCGGCCTCGCGATCATCATCAATCTCTTTCGCACGAAGCAGCGGGTTGACCTGGACAGTTACGATGAGTTGAGAGGATAAAATGATGTGTACAATCTGCTTAGGCCTTTTTCTCCCTCTAATCGGCTTTCTGCTCTTAATGACATTTTCCGAGCGGATCAGCCGCCCTGTCACTAACAGCATCGGCTGTGCCACCATTTTTTCCTCCTTCATCTGCTTTGCAAGCACCCTTTTTGCTGCGCAGTATCCGGTAAAGGTCACGCTCTTCCAATGGATTCCGATCGAGGGGATTAATGCTGATTTTAGCCTGCACCTCGACCACATTTCCCTTTTAATGACCCTCATCATCACAGGGATTGGCTTTCTCATCCACCTCTACTCGACGGGCTACATCGAGCATGAAGAAGATTTTGCCCGCTATTTCGCCTTTTTAAACTTCTTTGTCTTCGCCATGCTTCTGCTTGTGTTAGCCGGAAACTTGAGCCTGCTCTTCGTTGGCTGGGAGGGGGTTGGATTAGCTTCCTATCTCCTGATTGGCTACTGGTACACCCGCCCCGCAGCGGCCCAAGCTGCAACGAAAGCGTTTGTGGTCAACCGCGTCGGCGATTTTGGCTTTCTGCTTGGTTTACTGCTCATTTTTGTCACCTTTGGAACAAGCGATATCGTAGAAATTAATCAGCATGCAGCAAGCGTTGGAATTCCAATTCTCACCGTGATCACTCTGCTTCTCTTTATGGGAGCCACCGGGAAATCTGCTCAAATCCCGCTCCACACGTGGCTACCAGATGCAATGGAGGGTCCAACACCAGTCTCCGCCCTCATCCATGCCGCTACGATGGTCACCGCGGGCGTTTACCTGATTGTGCGGCTCCAACCCCTCTTTCTGCTTGCTCCGATAACCTTGCAAGTTGTGGGAGTGATTGGAGCAGCTACAGCGCTCTTTGCATCTCTTGCCGCTCTCGGACAGACTGACCTAAAGCGCGTCTTAGCCTATTCCACCGTAAGTCAACTAGGCCTGATGTTTTTAGCTTGTGGCGCCGGCGCTTTTTATTCTGCGATGTTTCACCTCACTACCCACGCCTTTATGAAGTCTCTCCTCTTTCTTTCTGCCGGCAATGTGGTCCACATGATGCATGGAACGACGGAAATGGGCAAAATGGGCGGCCTCTCCAAAAAATTCCCGGTGACACACTGGCTCTTTCTCATCGGCGTGCTCGCTATGTCGGGCATACCTCCCTTTGCCGCATTTTTCAGTAAAGATTTTATCCTTGAGCAGGAGTATCTGGCAGGCTTCCAGACTCTCTACTACATAGGGCTAGCCGCTTCGGTTCTCACAGGCTTCTATTTAACCCGCGCCTACTGCCTTGCCTTTACAGGTAAGCCAAAGCTGCAAGATAAGGTCTTAAAAGCCGCTAAAGAGGCGCCACCTGTGATGATCTATCCCATCACCATTTTGGCATTTTTGTCGATTGTGGGAGGCTTTCTCGGTTTTGGCTTCGGAAAAAATCTGCCGCCCCTTGAAAAGTTCTTAAATGAAATTATGATCTCTCCAGCCGAAAATGAGCTAAGCCACGGCTTTGTCATGACTCCAGAAACCTGGATGGCCATTGGGGGAGCATTTGCAGGCGTCTTTTCCGCTGGCTGGATTTATACGCAATATGCTGATCGCTTAAAAGGTCCCCTCGCAATACTCAAGAAAGCTTTTTACATCGACGAAATTTATGAGATATTAATTGTAAAGCCCCTAAAAATGCTCTCCCGCTTTATTGCCAATGTATTTGAACCGCACATTGTCGAAGGTTCCATACGCGCAAGCACAGTGACCACACAAGGAGTTGCAGGACTGTTACAGCGGATGCAAAGCGGAGAGATACGCTCCTATGTCGCCTGGATGGTTCTGGGAGCGGTGATTCTGTTGATTCAATTTGTTTTATAAGAGAGATTCATGCCAAATTTGTTACTCCTATTCCTCATCCCCTTTGCCGCAGCAGGCGCTGCCTTTCTTTTCCCAAGAAGGCGGATCGCTTTTCTTTTAAGCCTCGTGCCGCTTGTTTTTCTTATTGCAGGTAATCTTTCTTGGATCGGCTCTAAAGTTGACTACGACTGGTTCCCAGCCATAGGGGTTAAATTTTATTTAAGCGTCGATGCGCTTTCTCTGCTCTTTTTGTTTTTGTCAGCGACCGTTGTGTCCGTCAGCATCCTCGCAAGCCATGAAAAGGAGTCCCCCAGAGTCTTCTACGGTCTTGTATTCTTTCTGGAAGGGCTACTCTTTGGATTTTTCAGCGCGCGCGACTTGGCTGTTTTCACGCTTTTTTGGGAAGCGATGCTGATCCCGCTCTACTTCTTAATCACCTTCTGGGGTGGGCCTCAGCGCGCAAATGCAGCCGTTAAATTTATTATCTATATGATTGCAGGCTCTGCCCTAATGGTCGCTGCCGTGCTGGCGCTCTATTTTTCAGCATCCGCAACATTTAATCTCGACATCCTTAAAAACAGCGCTGCTCATGTGCCGCATGCCGCCTGGATCTTGGCCATTTTCCTGCTTGCTTTTGCTGTCAAAACTCCACTCTTCCCCTTCCACGGCTGGCTGCCAGACGCCTACTGCCAAGCCTCGGCAGCAGGTACGATTCTGCTTGCCGGCATTCTCTCAAAGGCGGGCATTTATGGAATTCTGCGCATTGGCGTAGAGCTATTTCCCGAACAGCTGCGCACCTGGAGTCCGCCTCTTTTGGGACTCGCTATTGCAGGAGTCTTCTATGGAGGGCTTGCCGCCTGGAGGCAGATGGATTATAAACGGCTGATTGCCTACTCCAGCCTCTCTCACATCAATTTTGTTCTGGCCGGCCTCTTTATCTGGGGACCCCCTGCCCATTCAGGAGCTATTTTGCAAGCCCTCAACCATGGCATCACCATTTCCGCTCTCTTTTTAGTAGCAGGATGGCTTGAAGAGCGCCTCGGGTCGACTCAAATGGGCTCCGTGAGCGGCCTCTGCAAATTTTTGCCCCACCTCTGCTGGCTCACCCTCTTTTTTGTTTTATCCTCCATAGCCCTGCCAGGAACAAATAATTTTATCGGCGAACTGCTGATTCTCTTTGGCCTTTTTAAAGAAAATCCCTGGCTCGCGGCTCTCTTAGCCCTCTCAATCATTCTCTCTGTCATCTACATGCTGCGCTTCATGCAAAAAATCTATTTTGGAGCCCCCACCTTTTTCCAAGAGCGCTGGATCGACATTCATGCAAAAGAGATCGCCCTCACACTGCCGCTCGTGGCCCTCATTCTCTGGATCGGAATTTATCCTGCACCTGTTTTAAATTTAATCAAGATTGCCGTTAAGGGAAGCTCATGAACTTATCACTGATCGATTTTGCTGCTCTCAGTCCCTTGTTAATTGTGTTAGCAGGAGCACTGCTGCTGCTTCTTCTGGAAAGCTTTTGCGCAGCTGCCTCGAAAAAGTGGGGCGCCTTTTTGACGATAGGGATCTTGCTTCTGGCGCTTTATGCCGCCTTTACAGCTCCCGCAAGTCACCATCCTCTCTTAACACCTTGGATCAAGTTTGATGCTCTTGCCCGCCTTTTTACTGTTATTTTCATTGTAGTTGGACTTGGATCGACACTACTTGCTCAATCTTTTTTTGAACGTTTCGACACGCATTCTGGGGAGTATTATTTTCTTCTACTGGCAGCCATTTTTGGGCTGATTCTGATCGGAGCGTCAGCTGATTTTCTAACGCTCTTTATTGGCCTGGAAACGCTCTCTATCGCTCTCTACATCCTTGTCGGCTATGTGAAAAAGTGGACCTTTTCCCAAGAGGCTGCCATTAAGTACTTCCTCATTGGCGCACTAGGAGCCGCATTTCTCCTCTACGGAATCGCCCTCATCTATGGAGCCGTAGGCTTTACCCATTTTGAGGGGCTGCTTGCCGCTTACAAGTCGCTTTCGGATCATACCCTTTTCTTAAGCGGCATCGCCCTCGTCACTCTCGGCCTTGCCTTCAAAGCGGCCATTGTGCCCTTTCACACCTGGGCTCCCGATGTTTACGACGGTGCCTCAACTCCCGTTACTGCCTTCATGGCCGTCGGCACAAAAATTGGCGCCTTTGCCGCCCTCGCACGGGTCTTTTTAGTCGCACTGCCACAATTTAACCTGGCCTGGAATGAGGGCCTTTCCTTTTTCGCCTATCTGACTCTAATCTACGCCAACTATGTCGCCATGCGCCAGAACCAGCTGCGTCGCTTTTTTGCCTACTCAGGCATCTCCCACGCCGGCTTTCTGCTCATCCCCTTCATCGCCGGCACGCCCGATGCTCTCTCCGCTCTTCTTTTTTATCTCGTCGTCTATGCCCTCGCCACACTGGGCTGTTTCGCTGTCCTCGCGACGATCGACACGCGCAGCACAGGCGTGACACTGAATGACCTGCGCGGCCTTTTCCGCCGCTCGCCATTTTTAGCTGGAGCATTTGCGCTCTGTCTCCTGACATTGGCTGGAATTCCGCCGACAGTTGGCTTTTTTGCCAAATTCTACCTGTTTAAGATTGCCTTTGAAGCAGGGTATTACGCTTTAGTCGTTGTAGCACTACTGACAACGATTCTTTCCGCCTACTACTACCTGCGCTTTGTGACAGCAATGTTTTCTGACGCAGTAGAAGAGCATGCAGCTGTTAAATCCTGGCCTGCCCTAATTGTTGGGTGCATTGCGAGTGCAGCAATTGTAGCTCTTTCGGTTTATCCAGCTCAACTTTCGACTTTGCTTGCGAGAAGTTAACGCCCCTAGACGTTTAAATTTCAGTTGACAAACCGACCAATATTTTTGGTAATAAAACCAAAAAAGTTGGTATTTATGCTGTCGGCAGTGTTAAAGATCGCTTAGCAAGCTTTTATCACTGGGATGACAAGCAGGGACTTGAACAAGCGATAAATATTTGTCTTGAACAAGAAGTTGACTTTAAAGAAATAGAAAGATGGTCCATACAAGAAAATCAGAAGGAAAAATTTCTGATCTTCAAAGAGAATGCTAAAAAAAAAGCGGATTGAAAGAGCCCTATGAAACATGATTTTATCCAAGCAAATGGCCTCCGCATCCACTATGTGACGGAAGGCAAGGGCCCTCTACTCCTTCTCTTACACGGCTTTCCGCAATTCTGGTACACCTGGCGCCATCAAATCCCCTTTCTTGCAGAACATTTTCAGGTCGTCGCCCCCGATCTGCGCGGCTACAATGAAACAGAAAGACCTTTAGGAGTCGACGCTTATCGCCCCGACCTACTTGTAGCTGATGTGGAGGGGCTGATTCGCGCTTTAGGGTTTGAAAAGGCGCACATTGTGGGCCACGATTGGGGAGGAGCTGTTGCCTGGAATGTAGCGCTAACCAGACCCGAGATTGTCGATCGGCTTGCCGTGATCAACTGCCCCCATCCGCGCAATTTTCGCCGCGCCCTGCACTCCAATTATCGCCAAATGTTAAGAAGCTGGTACATCTTTCTTTTCCAAATTCCCTATCTTCCGGAAAAAATCTTCCAAATGCATCCAAAATGGATTTTAAAGCGCGTTTTAAAAAGTCCTGCTTTTACAAACGAAGACATTGAGCAGTATTTAAAGCCCCTGGTAAAGCCTGGAGCCTTCACGGCAGCTCAAAATTACTTTAGAGCTACCCTAAAAACAGGGAAGATAAAAGAGAAAATCATCTCTACTCCAACACTTCTTATTTGGGGGGAAGGGGACATTGCTCTTGGAAAAGAGCTTACAGAGAATATGCAGGGGCTATTTAGCGGTCCCTTTCGCATCGAGTACATCCCTAACTGCAGCCACTGGGTCCCAGAAGAGCAGCCGCAGCTAGTGAACAAGCTACTGCTGGAATTTTTATTTACAAAATAGCTGCAAAGCCTATATGCATTGTCCCATGATCCATTTTCGTATTGCACTTCTTTTTGGACTTTTCGCTTCTCTGCTAACTTCTCCAGCTCTTGCCGTTTTGGCAAGCGTCAAATCGATGGGAATGGCGGGCACAGCGATGGCCTATCCCCTCGATACACTAGCTGGAGCCTATAATCCAGCTGGCATGGTCATTGTGGGCGATCGCATCGATTTGGGTGGAGATTGGATCCAAAACAAGGGGCAGATGCGCGTCGATGAGAGAGGCAATCCGCTTGCCCATATTCAAACCCATCGCAAATTTAGCGCTGAGGGCGATAAAAACTGGATTTTAGGCGAATTTGGGATCAATGGCGTCTGGGAAGAGGCTTGCGGAGGAGAGACTCTCTGGTCACTTGGACTTCTAGCCTACCCTAGAAATTTCCAGAAGAGGCATTTTGAAAGCGGCTCCCCGATTTTCCGCGGATCTAAAAAGGGACAAGAGATTCTGACCTACACGATCGCTCCCGTTTTTGCAATCGCCCTGGGAGGAGAATTGACGATGGGAATCTCTGTCGACTGGGAAATTGCGCGCCTGAAAGTCAGTGGCTTTAAGCATCAGCTCCACACTAGCTCTAGTTCTAGCTCAAGCTCTACTTCAAGCTCAAGCTCTACTTCAAGCTCAAGCCCTAGTTCCAGCTCAAGCCCTAGCGACCGCGGCCATTTTTCTAAAGATAGCTACTCGCATGGCGTCACTGTCACCCTCGGTTTTCGCTGGCAGCTTACCAATTGGCTTGCGCTAGGCGCCGCGTATCAGCCTAAAGCGCACATGAAAAAATTTAAAGAGAAGCGCGCCTTCCCCTACCGCGGCCGCATCGATGTCCCTGAAAGAATAGCTGCAGGGCTCGAATTGAACTTTTTGGATAACCTGGTCATCTGCTTGGATGTCGAACGGCTCAAGTGGCACGATATTCACGTCTTGCGCCACCACCTGTTGCATCAGCACCATTTCCCTCGCGGCAAATGGAGTCGCGGAAATGGCTTCAAAGACCAGACCTCTTACCGCTTTGGAGTTGAGTATCAGCCCTTCGACTGCTGGACCTTTCGCGCCGGCTATCGCTATGCCACAGTCCCCATCCACGATGCAGAGGCGATCCTGGATACACTCTCTATCGACACGATCGAAAACTACGTGACAGCCGGCGTGACCTACAGCTGGGACTGCTGCCGCGAGCTCTCTGCTTTTTACGCCTATGCCTTTAAAAGCAGGCTCTCGCTTGAGCATGTCGACCCTGCTGAGCATCAGAATCTCTTGGGTCTTTCCTACACCTGGCTTTATTGAAATTAATTCATTTTCCTGTTAAGATAATTTTATTCCAAATTAATAGGAGGAATTAATGAGTATTTTAAAATTACTTATAGCAACTTTGTTTATTTCATCTTCAATGTGCGCCGCTGAACCTCTGCATAAAGCTGTCAAAAAAGAGGTCAACATTCCAGGATTTGATTTGGAACTGATCAAAAAGGGAGAGCTCTCTGTAACGCCAAGCTCCGTCGCCACCCTTTTTGGCCAACCCGCGGTCAGCGGCTACAGCCTCTTCGGCTACTCCTCTCCCGCTCTCACCCTCATCCCCTATTCGCAAGAATTGGCCTATTCACAGGGCGATCTCTGCCACTTCGCCTACTATTCCGACGTAACAGTCGTCACAGTGCTTTCAGGCCCTGAATATGGGTATCAGGTCATTCTATCCCCTTACGGCCACGTGCTCTCCACTCAATCTTTTTACTACTTGGATAGCAATGCGTATGGACTCTACCTGCGCCATGAGTACTTAGACGTGACGATTGTCACAGGGACAGACCAGGTGGTCTACTTCAAGTGAGAAGTCTCACAATCAGCCTGCAGGCGGGCCACCTGGCTGCGCAGCTGGCTGTTGATCGAGACGGCTATATCGAGTTGAGCTTGCAGCTGTGAACTGGTTTCACGCCATTTATCGATGGACGCCGTCTTCTGAGCAAGCTGCTTCTCATACTCCTCTTTTTCACTCTTCGCATAAGCCTCTAAACGCTTCCCTTGAGTTTGAAGCTGCTGTTGAGAGGTCTCGCCCAGCTCCTTAAACTGCCTCTGATAGGCATCTAAACGCATCTGACTCTCATCAAGATCTCTTTTTAAGGACTGAACCTGCTTGGTTAAAAGTATCTGCTCTCTACTAAACTCCTGGGCCACCTTTTTTTGTGTCTGCTGCAGCTGCTCATACTCTTTCGTCATCTGAGCGAGCCTATTTTGCACCTCGTCAACGCGCTGGCGTAAGAATTGCACGAGCCGATCCGCCTGCTCGCGCTGCTTTTGGCTCTCTTGAAGCTCCTGCTGCCCCTTTTCTTGAGCCTGAATCATCGCCTGCTTTTCCAGCTCCGCTTGCTGCAGCTTCGTGCGGCTTAACGTCACCTCCTGCATCTGTCTTCTGATCGTCTCAGCATCGCGATCGGCGCGCGCTTGCCCCTCTTGGGAGAGATTCCCAAGCTTCTGCTGGAGGAGATGGTTGCGCTCGAGAGTGATCCGCAATCTCTCATCAGCTTCCAAAAAACGCTGTTGAAACAGCCCCGCTATTCCGCGCTCTGATTCTAGCGTTTGTACGATGCGTTTAAGCTCTGCATTCTGCTGCCTCAAGCTGCGCAACTCATCGCGAACTTCGGGCGGAAGCGGCCGCAACACAATTGGAACGTTCAGCGGAGGATCGTCAGCTGCCAGAGGAGAAAAAATGAGAGAGAGAAAAAATAGCCACATATTTGACTCTTTAGCAAAAAAGTAGGGATCGCGCTAGAAAATTTTGCTTAAAAAGTTTAAGGTGCAAAATCATGAGAGCCTATCATCGCTACCAGATCGAGACGCACCCGACCCCCAACCTGATCGACCATCCGCACCGCTTCAATGTGAGGGTCAATAGGTGGGAATTGGCCAAGCTGCTCGTGAAAGAGCTGGCCCACTACCGCGGCAATCTTGAAGTAGTCTTAAGCCGCCCCTGCGTCTATGGAGTCTTCTCAGGGCCTATTGGAGGCTTTTCCCCGCGCGAAAAAAAATGCGTCGGCTGTTTGCGCTGCACCACAGAACATCCCGACATCGTCTCCATCTTGCATAACCCTGAAAGAAGAACGCTTGGCGACGCCTACTTCACGCCCGAGCATGTCGATACCGCCACCTTCGAAGCAGAAACTGGCCACATCCCGATCAAAGGACAAGGGTATCGCGGAAAATTTGGCGGCACCGGATGGGATGGCATGTGGACAGACATGTCGGAGATTGTGCGACCCACACGCGATGGGATCCATGGCAGAGAATTCATCTCAACTGAGGTCGACATTGGCGGGAAACCGCCATTTTTGCAGTTTCCTAACGAGGAGGTAGCAAGAACCGTTTCCATCCCCATTCCCCTGCTTTTCGAAGCGACCGATCAAGCCTGTGTGGCAATATGTGAAGCGGCGCGCCACCTGCAGACATTTGCAGTTGTGCCTCTTAAACTAATTGTCGAGCATGGCTTAAAAGGAAACCACATTATTCCATGGGTCACCGATGCGGAAGAGTTAAAAAAATTAAATTTTAGCCCCCTTTTTTTTGAGACGGAAAAACCCAACTCATCATCAATTCTACGAACCGATTTTGAAGAAGATCTACTTCCTTACTACAAACAAGGCGTGCGCGTTTTTCACCTCGTTGCAAACTACCATGGGAGAAGTAAAAATGGCACCTTTGTGCTCGACCTGATTCGACAGGCCCACGCCTCGTTTGTCAAAGCAGGCTACCGCGATGAGGTGACGCTGATTGGCAGCGGCGGGATTATTGCCGCAGAACATGTTCCTAAGGCGATTCTTTGCGGCCTTGATGCGGTCGGACTCGATACAACTCTCCTTGTCGCCCTCCAAGCCCGCTTTAAAGGGCCCTGCATCGAGCGCGACTATTCCCATTTTGAACTGCCCATCAATTTAAGTGTCGAATGGGGAGCGCAACGATTAAAAAATCTCGCCTGCTCCTGGCGGGATCAGCTGCTCGAAATCTTAGGAGCGATGGGTCTTCGCGAAGTGCGAAGATTGCGCGGAGAGATGGGCCGCGCCTTCTTCCAAAAGGATTTAGAGCAGGAAGCCTTCCAAGGGATAGAAGGCTATGAATAAACTTGCCATCCAGAAGCATCGGGAGAACCTGCACGAGGGATTTCAGAGATGGCCAAATGAAGGCCCCATGCCAGCGCTTGGAGATTTTCGCTGGACCAGCGACCTCATTTTGGCCACTTGGCTTCAAGCAGAAACAGGAATGCCTCCGACAAATGGTCTAGAGTACCGCACAGGAAACTCTGAGGGGGGGATTTGACGCCCTCTCATTTAAATTTTTATCGGAAGAGACAAAAGAAGAGCCGGACCTCTCCCTCTCCTTAAACCGACGCCAAACGGGGCGGAAAATAGAGATTCCGATTCCTTTTTATGGCTCAGGAATGTCCTACGGGTCGGTCAGCGAACACATCATGCTCGCCCGCGCTAAAGCGGCCAAAAAGTGGCACACCTTCACCTGCACCGGTGAGGGGGGCTATCCAGAATCTCTTATTCCTTACAAAAACTGTGTGATCACGCAGGTCGCCACAGGCTATTTTGGCGTGCGGGAAGAGACCATTCAGTATGCCCCGATCGTCGAGTTTAAGTATGCTCAAGGAGCAAAACCGGGCCTTGGAGGCCATCTTCTCGGCGATAAAGCCACTGTGGCAGTCGCCAAAATGCGCGGATCGGTCCCTTGGGTGAGCCTCTTTTCCCCCTTTCCCTTTCACAGCGTCTACTCCGTAGAGGATCATAAAAAACATATCGACTGGGTCAAGACCATCAACCCCGAAGCGCTTATCTCTGTCAAGGTGTCCACCCCGATCGATATCGACATGGTGGCTGTCGGCAGCTTCTATGCCAATGCGAATATTATCCAGATTGATGGGGGCTATGGCGGAACCGGCGCCGCCCCCGAAATTGCGAAGAAAAACATCGCCATGCCGATCGAGCTGGCCATTCCAAAAGTGCACCGTTATCTAGTCTCCGAAGGCATTCGCGACGAGATCACTCTCATGGCAAGCGGCGGCATTCGAACCGCTTATGACATCGCCAAAGCCATTGCCCTAGGCGCAGATGGCTGCGTGCTCGGCACTTCTGAGCTTGTCGCCTTAGGATGTACCCGCTGCGCCAATTGTGAACGGGGACGCGGCTGCCCCTTCGGCCTGACGACAACCGACCCTGAGCTGACGCAGCTGGTCGATCCCGACTGGGGTGCCATGCGCATTGGCAACCTCTACCACTCCTACACCTTTCAGCTGCGCGATATTCTCCGCAAACTTGGCTTGAACAAGATTACTGCCTTGCGCGGCCGCACAGACCTCTTGAGGTTCCATGCTCAAAACTGAAGCAGAAGGGGGATGCGGCGTCATCGGCCTCGCCTCTACAAAGAAGGTGGCGGGCCGCCACCTGCTGCCAGCCCTTTGCCAAATGGAAAACCGAGGCAATGGCAAAGGGGGGGGCATTGCCGCTGTGGGACTCGCTCCAGAAGCCTTCGGAGTTACACAAGCCATTCTTGAAAACGACTATCTGCTGGCGATCGCCTATCTTGACATCAGCTGCCGAGCTGAAGTTGAAAGGGAGTTCATTCCCTTTAAAATCGACCATGTTTTTGAAATGCCCCACTCTCAAGAAAAGCTGCTCGTTACTCCTCCTAAAGTGGTCATCTATTTTGTGAAAGCAGACAGCGACCAGGCCATCTACGAAAACTCCTACGCCCTAAATCGCAAATTCTATCAAGCCGATGGAGAAAAAAAAGCTTTTGTCCTCTCTCACGGAAAAAACCTTCTCGTCCTAAAGATGGTGGGCTACGGCAACGATGTGATCACCTACTATCAGCTGGAGAACTTCCTAGCTCATGTCTGGATTGGCCACCATCGCTATCCCACCAAAGGAAGAGTGTGGCATCCGGGTGGCGCCCACCCCTTTATAGGACTCAACGAAGCCCTCGTACACAATGGCGACTTTGCCAACTACTTCTCCATGTGCGAGTATCTCAGCCAGCGCAACATCCACCCACTCTTTCTCACCGATACAGAAGTGGCCGCTCTGCTCTTCGACCTCCTTCATCGTATCTACAAGTACCCTCTAGAGTATGTGATCGAGGCCCTAGCGCCCACAACAGAGCGCGACTTTACCCTCCTTCCCGAAGAGAAGCAGAAGCTCTACCATCTTCTGCAAACGATCCATATGCATGGCTCTCCAGATGGCCCTTGGTTCTTCTTAGTGGCACAATCCATCCCGCAAGAAAAAGCCTACCGCCTCATTGGAATTACCGACACCAGCATGCTGCGCCCTCAAGTTTTTGCCTTAAGCCAAGGCCCCCATCCCATCGGCTTTGCCGCATCAGAAAAGCAGGCCATCGACGCCACTTTGCAGAGCCTAGCAAAAGAGGATTCTGACTATTGGGCCTGCCCAGACTACGTCTGGAACGCCCGGGGCGGCAGCCACACCGACGGCGGCGCCTTCTCCTTTACTGTGGATGCAAAAGGCCTTGCTTGCACGGACAAATTTGGGAGAGCTCTCCATACGGAAAACCTAAAAGAGCCCTACAAGGCAGATTCTCCAGCTTATGCCGAACTTCTGGGCTCTTTAAAGTCTCTAAAAGGAGACGCCTTAAAAACTGCGACAAAGCTGCTCGATAGCCACGGTCCGTCACCTATGCGTAGAAGCTCATTTAGAGCCATTATGGAGTCCTATATTGCCTCTCTTCCTATTCCTGGAGCCATCAATGCTCAAGGGGTCCCCTCAGAAGGGGAAAACTCTCTTGCAAGACAGATTGTCGCGCAATATAAAAATGGCGTTAGAAAATTCATCCTCACCAACTGTCAAGGCCAGCGCTTCATCGGCAGCGGCCTTGGCCCTGGCAGCGACGACGTGCAGATCCATGTCTACGGCTCCTCTGGCGATTACCTCGCTTCAGGCATTGATGGAGCTGAAATCCATGTCCACGGCGATGCGCAGGACCAGCTCGCCCAGATCATGCTTTCGGGAACCCTCATCGTGCACGGCAACGTCGGACAGACCTTTCTCTACGGCGCAAAAGGGGGCAAAGCCTTTGTGCGCGGCAATACAGCCGGCCGGCCCCTCATCAACGCCGTCGGCAACCCGCGCGTTGTCATCAATGGCACCTGCCTCGACTATCTCGCCGAGTCTTTCATGGCCGGCAATCCTCTGAAGGGAGGCGGATTTGTCATCGTCAATGCCCTTACAATTGATCAAGAGGGCCAAATTCAAGACCTCGAGACCCCCTACCCGGGCAGCAACCTCTTCTCACTTGCTTCCGGCGGCGCCGTCTACCTGCGCGACCCTAAGCAGCTCACCACAAAAGGGCAGCTCAACGGCGGCGAATTTGCGGAAATAACTGTGCACGACTGGGAGCTCATTCTCCCCTACTTAGAAGAAAATGCTGCCCATTTTGACATTCCGGTAAAGCGGCTCTTAGAATATGAGGGAAAGGCCTACCCTTTTCATGCCATGTATCGCAAAATCGCCCCCATTATAGCCCGCTCTGTCCAAGACGAAGAGGCGTGGGTAAAGGGAAAATGAATACGTCAGCTAGACACCGGCGTCAAGATGAGGGATTAAATAGCCATCTTTACACCCCAACAGGCTGCTGCCAAGGATGCCTTGTCTTTAGTCCCTCGGACCCACCCAGATAATCCCCTCTTCGAGCCACTTCATTTTGCCATCGAGAACATCTTTGGCAAGCTTGTTGGCGACTTTGTCATCATTGTGAGTCAAAGCGTAGTAGGAGTGCTCGATGCGGCGACGGGCCATCAAGCAGAAGTAGTTTGCTAGGTCGACTGAGGAGCTATCCTTCTTTAAAGAAAGCGCGTAAGAACAGACGGCGCTCATGACAAAGAGCTCTGTGCCAATATCGATAAGGTGGCCGAGAATATGCTGCCGCTTTTCCAGCTTTTCTCGGTAGCGCGCCATGTATCTAAAGAGAGTGCGGGCAAGGGTGTGAGAATTTTTTTCGATAAATTGAAAATGTTCAGAAAGTGGTCCCATTTCCTTATAGGATTTGCTGGACAACCCTTTAAACCATTGCGACGGGTACCAACCGGCGTAGTGGAAGAAATTGCCAAAAAATGCCCCCACTTTCTGCCCAAAGGAGAGTTTTGGGTTGAGCATACCGCTCAGGCGCTTCAGATGGGGATCCATTGCTTCGCGAGCTAAGAATAGGCGCATAATTTCCGAGGATCCCTCTAGAATCAAATTGATGCGGCAGTCGCGCATCGCCCGCTCCACAGCATAGGGAGGCTCGCCGCGCGCTTTTAAAGAGCTCGCCTTCTCATAGCCGCGGCCGCCGCGCAGCTGCATCGCCATGTCGGTAATTTTCCAGAGCGCTTCGCTACAGAACATTTTAGCCATTGCCGCTTCGATGCGTATGTCGACGCCCCCTTTATCCTGCCAGCTGCTTGTCAGCCAGGTGACAGCTTCGATGGCGAGTGTAGTCGCCGCAATGTAAGAGATCTTTTCGCGCCCCGCTTCATGCAGACCGATCGGTTGTCCCCACTGGACGCGCGCATTTCCCCATCTGCGGCAGATGGAGAGCAGCTGCTTGGCAGCTCCTGCGCTGCCTGCAGGAAGCGTGAGGCGGCCCACATTGATCGTGCCAAGTGCCATGGCCAATCCGCGCCCCTCTTCTGAAATGCGGTTTTCGACTGGAATCTTCACATTGGTGAGCTTAATCATCACGTTGTAGATGCCACCTAAGCCCATAAATTCGCAGCGATGCACAATTTCAACACCGGGCGTATTCATTTCCAAAATAAAGGCGCTGATCTGCTTCTTCTCTTTGCCTTTTACAATTTTGGGAGCCGTGCGCGCCATGACGACGATCAGTTCCGCAAGCGATCCGTTGGTGCACCAGAGTTTGGTGCCATTGACGATGTAAAACTTCCCATCTTCAGATAATTTGGCTTCACAGGACATTTGAGCAGGGTCTGACCCCACATCGGGCTCCGTCAGAGCAAAGGCGGATATCGCCCCTTTGCGAAAGCGGGGGAAAAATCTCCTCTTCTGCTCTTCCGTGCCATACATCTTGAGCGGCTGCGGCACTCCAATCGACTGGTGCGCGGAGATTAAAACCCCCGTCGAGCCACAGTAGGAGCCAACCATCATCACGACCCGGTTATAATTGACCTGCGAAAAGCCAAGACCGTCATACTCTTTGGGCACTTTGAGAGCAAAGACCCCCATCCGCGCCATCTCTTCGATCACATTTTTAGGGATTGTGCGCGTGCGATCGACCTCTTCTGGGTCGAGATTTGCTTCTAAATATTTGCTTAGTTTTGCGATGAACGCGTCGCCAATTTTTTTGTCTTCTGGATCCTGTTCGGGAAAGGGGTAGAGCATGTCGGGTCGAAAATTTCCCATAAAAAGTTCTGCCCCAAAGCTTGGATGAAGATACTCTTTTTGGCGCGCCTCTTCGGCCACTTCCATCGCCTGCCGCGATTTTTCATTGCCTCCAAACTGCGTAACAACGCTGGACTCTTCGTGAGTCACCTTTCTCTCTTCTGTCGAATGGCTCATAATTTCACCTGCTAGGGATTAAAATTTTGTTTTACTATCAGAAGGCGTTGTTGTAAATGGATTTTGAGTTGCGGCCGCCTTTTCAGACGACCGCATTGACGTTATTTCTTGACCTTTTTGCCTTTGGCTTTTTTCTTTGTCATTTCCTACTCCTTTTTATTAAGGGGAAATCCCCCACTTGTTATAATACAATATCTGCATTTATTATATACATATATTTTTTTTGAGAATATATCCAGATTTATGAAGGCAATTCTCAAAAAAGCCCCTCAGGTAGGCCTCTCCATGGAGCAGCTGCCTATTCCCACCATCGGGGAAGATGAGGTGCTGATCAAAACAAGAAAAAGCTCCATCTGCGGCACCGACCTGCACATCTACAATTGGGATTCATGGGCAGAAAAAACAATCCCTATTCCCCTCGTGATCGGCCACGAGTTTATGGGCGAAATTGCAGAACTTGGACGCAATGTGAAGGGGCTAAAAGTTGGCGACCGCGTCAGCGGCGAAGGACACATCACCTGTGGCCACTGCGGCCCCTGCCGGACGGAAAGGCGCCACCTATGCATCAATACCCGAGGGATAGGAATCCAGTGCCACGGCTGCTTCGCCGACTACTTTCCCCTCCCAGCCAAAAATGTCTTCACCCTCCCCGACTCTATCCCCGATGATATAGGAGCCATCTTAGACCCCTTTGGCAATGCCACCCACACCGCCCTCTCCTTCGATTTAACAGGTGAAGACCTGCTCATCACAGGAGCCGGCCCCATCGGCATCATGGCCGCCGCCATCGCCAAAAAAGCGGGCGCCCGCCACATTATCGTCACCGACGTCAATGACTACCGCCTTGAACTTGCCAAAACTATGGGCGCCACTCAAACCATTAATGTTAAAACCAGCTCTCTTAAAAAAACTCTACAAGACATCGGCTTAAGCGAAGGCTTTACAGTAGGCTTAGAAATGTCAGGCACAATCGAAGGCTTAAACAGCCTCCTCGAAACTGCCCAGCATGGCGCCAAAATCGCTCTCCTCGGCATTTTGCCCTCAGGAACTGCCATCGACTGGGATCTTGTCATTTTCAAGATGCTCTTCATCAAAGGTATTTACGGCCGTGAAATCTTTGCCACCTGGTTTAAGATGGTCCATCTCATCGAAAGCGGCCTCGACTTAACCCCCCTTATTACCCACCACTTCAAAGCCGAAGATTTTGAAAAGGGCTTCGCCGTGCTAAAGAGTGGCGAAGCTGGCAAAGTTATTTTGGATTGGTAACGTTTCTTTATAATAACTTAATTGTTTTTGTTTATAATTACAACTTTAACAAAATTATAAGGAGTTATTTATGGCATTTGCAGTACACCATCATCATAGACCTTTTCATCATGGACATTTTCATGCGCCACGACCTCATTGTCACAGACAGGCCCCCTTTGTCGCTACGTATCATAGGCCTTGTCATGCTCCACGCCCATTTTTTCAAAGGCATTTTCCCTTTTTCGCACCCCGTCCTGCCTATTGTGCCCCGAATCACCCTCGCAACGTGACCGTTTTCACAGGCAGATCTTCAGCTGCAACAATCGCTCTCACAGTTTTAGCTGTCATCGGGCTTGCGGCATTGCTTCTTCTACTCTTGTAAAAATATTTTATCGAAGATGTGCTCATCACAGCGGCTATTAGGCAGCATGGCCGCTGTGATCTAAAAAAAACGGGCTCAATTGTGCGCACCCATTCACGGTCGAGCGACGTTCTGCCGAAATAGAACGGACCGCTTTAAGCGCATTTATCCGCTTAACGCGCGACATCGGCGAATGTGAAGCCATTGTTTTTAGTCGCGATCCCTATCGCAAAAAAAAATCGATCATGTCCACTCCTTTTTCTGGCAGGACGGAATCAAATATCTTTTCCAAATGCATCTATAATGCTTTTTTAACACATTCTCATTGACAAAATAAAAGTTAAATAGAATATTTGTTTTGTTAAGATAGGTTCTAGAGACACTTAACTGGAGAAATTATGTCCACTATTGAAAAATTTGTGGTAGACAAACAACGCGTTGGCTATATTGTGAGAGGCAGACCGTTGAGAGTTACTACAGACAAAAAGGACGTTTATCATTGGAACATAGTTAATGCAGAGAATATGCAGGTGCTTTCGACATTTCTTTTTTTTACCGTAACGCAATTCCAAGCAGACTCACTTAAAATATATTGGGAACAGCTACATAGAAACATTACTAATTAAAATCGCGCGTTTAATAATTGCTCCACTCTTTGTTATGAAGGTTATGTGAAAGCAGGTATTTTAGAAGATGGAGTTTTTCGTCGAATATCTAATTCGATAATGACCTCTACAAGAATTTATCAAGCTCTTCTTGAAAAATATTCAACTCCAGGAGCAAATTTAATAGCTAAAACTGGATTTATTGGCATAGATCCAGGTAAAACAACCGAAACAAATACATTGCTTTTCAATAAAAGGTAATTATTCAGCATGTTATTTTTAAATAGAGTGATTTTTTTTCAAATGGCTTATGAAGATAATTGATAAACCCTTAAAGGGAAAGGTTACCTTACGCATTAATTCGATAGATTACTATGACGACTTATGGTTTAAACGTCCACCCAATGATCCATCCTCAAACGATTATGTTCCGTTAGCCTTACAAATCAAAGGGAAAATAGAAGAGAGCGAGGGAATTGTTTTGAACAAGAGCACAGCCTATTTTCTTATTCCCGAGCCAGATTTTAAAGAGTTGAACATCCCTCTCAAAAAGGGTGATAGGATCTGTTTATGGATAACAGAAAGGGGAAAATGTTTTAAATTCGAAAAATGCTAACGCTACATCTTCAACCGCTGCGCATTCAAAGTGACGATCAAGCTGCTGGCCACCATGGCACCAGCAGCAAACAGAGGCGTCAAAGCCCCAAAAGCGGCAAAACCGATCCCCACCACATTGTAGAAGAAGTCCGAAACGAGAGATTTGTTGGATGAAATGTTCTAACACTCCTTTCTAGCAAACTCTATGATCTAGATAATTTTTATTTCTTTGACAAAATTTCGAGAACAACATATACATGTTTCAGCTTTGGAGTGCTTTCGAAATGCTGGTTGTTAAAGGTAAAACATATAAAACCGAATCGATTATAATTCGAGAAATAGATGTAGGTTATATTTTTCGGATTGAAAAACAACCAAGATTAGGGGATGAAAAAGATTGGGGACATGCTGGGTGCATTCTTCCTCTCGGACAAATCGTAGCTTATGGTTACCCACCTACTGCCCTATTGGAAGCGAATTCTTTTCAAGGTAAGGTAGAGAAAGGATTGGCTGCAAAGTATAAAGTTGACCATGAGTTACCTGATCAATACACAGTAGTTGAAACAGCGATTAAATGTGGTTATGAATCACAGGTAATTATTATAACTACTGATCATATAGTGCTTCAATTTTTCAAAATTTTTGGCAAAAAGAACCAGGCCCCTACAATAAAATTGTTCGCAATTGTTCTTCCGTTTGTTATAAGGCTTTTCGAGAATCTCAACTTATTTCTCATACTTTCTTACCCATTATTACGCCGAGAAGATTATATAATTTATTGTTAGAGACTTGCCATTCGAGAAATTATAAATTTATCGAAAGAACAGGGTATATAGGAATTGAACCGTCTTCACTAAAAAACAATAAAATTATTATTGCTACACAAAGTTAAACAGGCTGAAACATATGTTTTTCAAGAATAAGCATGAGGAGGTGCGTTGGGAGTATCATGCAAATCGGAATCCTATTGGCAAAATAACAATCTCGATTAACTCCATAAGACCTTTTAAAAAATCATTTTTTGGAATGAAGAATCCTCAAGGTTGCTTTGCTTTTGTACCCAACGCCATGGAAGTCAGAGGCAAGGTCCATTCGACGGAAAAAATTAAACTACAATTTTCCGATGTTGTGTTTCTTGTACCTGAAGAAGAACTTTCCTCATTTGTACCCGGTGATTTAGCACTTTTATGGATGTCTGAGCCAGGTCTATGTTTCAAAATTGAAAAGCCTAGCTAAATACGCTTTGCTACCTTTTCAACCGCTGTGCATTAAGCGTCACTATCAAGCTGCTGGCTACCATGGCACCAGCAGCAAAAAGAGGCGTCAAAGCCCCAAAAGCCGCAAAACCGATCCCCACCACATTGTAAAAAAAAGCCCAAAAAAGGTTCTGCCGTACGATGCGCCGCCCGCGAATGGCCATCTGGCGCATCTCAGGTAGAACTTGCAAGCGGTCCGTCGTGAGAAGAAGATCAGAAACATGAATAGAAATATCTGTCGCCGTCACGACGGAAATGCCCACATGGGCTGCTGTCAAGGCAGGCGCATCATTAATACCATCTCCCACCATCGCCACAATCTCACCCTTAGCTCTTTCAGCAAGCAGGTGCTCCCGCTTTTGCAACGGGTTGACGCCCCATCGCCACTCTTTGAAGCCGCACTGTTCCGCCACTGCGGTGACAGGCCCCTCGCTGTCTCCAGAAAGAAGAAGCGTGCGAGGCAGCGCACCGATCAGCGCCGGAACTTCTGTGCGCACACTATCCTCCAGAAAAATCTGAGCCACAATTTGACCATTAATGGTAAAAAAGAGCGTCGTAGATTGGCTTTTAGTGGCACGTCCATTCAGAAACGTTTCAGAGCCCAATTCAAAAAGGTCCTCACCCAATCTTCCACGCATCCCCTTCCCAATCACCTCTTCAACGCCATCTAAAACAGCGGGAACTTCCTTAAGAGCACGCGACAAGGCCACGGCAACAGGGTGGTTGGAGCGCGCAACCAGCCTTTTTAATACACTTCTTTGCTTAACTGAAAGTGTCTCTAACCCCTCCAGAACAGAAAACTCCCCCTTGGTGATGGTGCCCGTTTTATCGAATGCAAAGAGCGTTTCGCGTCCTAGAAACTGAAGAGCGGCCCTGTTGCGCACGATGACCCCCCTCTCAGCCAGGCAATTCATAAGGTGCGCTTCAGCTAGAGGTGCCGCAATTCCTATAGCACAGGGACAGGAGATGAGCAGTATAGCAACAGCGCGCAAAATAGCCGTCTGAAGCGGCATACCCATGACCAAGCATGTCAAAACCGTCACTAAAGCCACAAACAGAACAAGCGGCACAAACCAGCGTACAATGGTGTCTGAAGGGCGCACATACTGGCCCTTATTGTCGATCTCCTGTTCGACACTTGCGATAATGCGCTGCAGGGCTGACTCTTCGGCAGTTGTCGAAACGCGATAGAGAAGCCATCCTTGAATGAGAAGCGTGCCCCCCAAAAGGCGTGCGTCCACTCGCTTTTCAACCGGAAGGGCCTCCCCTGTCATGAGCGCCTCATTACAGCTGCCATCCCCTTCGAGCACAACGCCATCGAGCACAATTTTTTCCCCAGCAAAAACGAGAAGAGAATCTCCTGGAAGAACCTCCTTAATCGGGACAAACAGCTCTGAACCATCTGAAAAGCGCTTTCTGCCGCGCCGCGGCAGCGAGCGCATCATTCGCATCAAGGTCTCTTTTGAGGAAAATTTTGCTTTGGCCTCGATCATGCGCCCCAGAAGGACAAACGCAATCACCACCGTCATCGAATCAAAATAGACACGCGTCCCGCCCGCCATTAGCTCGACAAGCGAAAGAACCATCGCTGCCACAACCCCAATGATGACAAGCGCCTCCATGCCCCAAATTCCTACCCTCAATCCATTAAAAAAGCGGCGCGCAATGGGCCACGCACTGTATGTCACCACCGGAAGCGAAACAAGACCAGAAACCCAAGCAAAAAGCGGCCCCACCCCCTCGTCATCCGCGTGAAAATAGGTCGCATAAAGCGGATAGGCAAACATCATCACATTGAGAGCGCAAAAAGCTGCAATAATAAAGCGCAGCTTCAGATCGCCACTAACGGCTTTTACCCCATCTTGAAGTAGCTGTGGACGGTATCCAAGCCGCGCAATTTTTTCAAAAATCTGCTCTTTCGACAGCACCCGTGGCGAAAATTCCACTACAGCTAGATCGGTCGCATAGTCGACCACGCACTCTTTGACCCCCTTTTCCTGAAGCAAAATGAGCCGAATCACCTCGGCACAGGAGGGACACCACATCTCTAAAATCTCAAGATGCAGCTTTTCTCCCTCAAGCAGATCAGCCTTTGAACCGCGCAGCTGCTCCAGAAGATCGGGATTGGATATGAGCCCAGCAGCGAGCGCCTGTTTGAAAACCGGATTCTCCTGAAAATGGTCGAGCTGCTGCTTGCTTGACAATATGGTGTAGACCGCATGGCAGCCCGCACAGCAGAACCTCAAAAGCCCATCTGAAATTGGCTGACTGGACAGTTTTAACGAACAGAGGGCGCAGGTTGTCATAGAATTGCTTTTTATGCTATTCTAGTTCTTAGAGGATAAAAGATGAAGCTCCCACTTGCCTATTATGGCGACCCCATTTTGCGAAAAAAGGCTGCTCAGGTTGAAGAGATCACCCCAGAGATTCGCACCTTTATTCAGAACATGGTTGAGACCCTAGATGCCGAAGATGGCATCGGCCTCGCCGCCCCTCAAGTGCATCGCTCCCTCGCCATCTTCCTCATCCGCCCCCCCATCGTCGAAGAGGATAAAAGCTCCTGGAAACCGGGCCCCCTACACATCTTTATCAATCCCAAAATCGTCGCCTACAGCGATGAAGGCTGGGATTCCGACGAAGCGTGCCTCTCCATTCCCGGCCTATCCGCCGGCCCCGTCAACCGCCCCATCAAAATCGCCATCGAAACAACCGACCTCGAAGGCAACCGCCTCACTCAAGAATACTCAGGCCTTGAAGCGCGCATCGTCTTACATGAAAATGACCACATCAATGGCGTCCTCTTCATCGACCGCATCAAAGGCAAAGAGCGCCAAGCCATCGAACCCTATCTACGCGACCTCAAGAAGAAGTATGCGGCTAAGTAAGATCTGCTAAAATAACTGACGTTCTTCCAACTTATTCTTGTTGTGCTTGTTCATCCTTCAAAATCTTTAAATTATCGAATTTTACTTTCATTAACTATTTAGTTAAATTGACTGCGATTATAGTCGTGTCATCTCCATTATTTATTGCATTTCCTATAGCGACATGACTTAAAAGATTACTGAGGGTATGAATATTGAGAAAGCCTTCTTTAAGATAACTCTTTTCAAAGCGAACTCGGTCAAAGTCTCCTGTTTTTTTGTCTATATAAGGCTCTGTTAGTCCATCGCTACAGGCGATCAAAAACCCTTCGTTAATTTCATACGTCTCCAATTCGGCATGTTGAATGAGGCTGTCGCTAAACCCGGCCCCAACGCCTAGTTGTCCCTCTTTCCATGTGTGATCTTTTGTCTTGAACTGCACTTTGCCCTTTATATCCAGAACAATCAAGGCCGAGTCCCCATAGTTGGCAACTCTAATTTTCCAGCCTCGTTTGTTTCTTTCAATATCCGCCTCCAAGATAGTCGTGCCTTCACTTGCGCGGAGCTTTTGATTGAGTCTTTGCAAAAATTTGGGATAGTTTTTTCTTTCACTCGAAAGAGGGCGACTCATGAGGGTTTGCAAAACTTCCGCAGCGATGCGTCCAATCCCTTCAGGCTCATGGTGGCCCAACCCATCGCAAATGGCCAGATGGAAGCCAGCGTCTGTCTCTTTAATACCTCCATGGTCGGTCGGGATCGCTCTGAGCGGATGACTTCTTGGAAAACTTGTGAAATGCTGCAGTGAAAAAGAGTGGCAGGCGATGCAGTCGGAAAATTGATTTAGGTTTAATACAGTAGTCACCTCTATGAGAAAAGAGGCTTTAAAGGCGTGTCTCAAGTTGAAGAGGTTATTCAGAAGGTATTCCCTCTTTTGCGTCGATAGCCCCATTAAAATTTCTGAAAGATTGAGGCTTCGAATCTTTTCTACAACCTCTTTTAGTTGTTCTTTAGAGGGAGCTGTATCTGAGATATCGATTTTTTGGGTGTCTTTGCGATAAAGGCATCCACCCTCCATAAAACGAAGCTCTCGTGTTAAAAAAGAATCTGAGAATGACGCCATGAGTCTGAGTCTGATAAAAATTGCTTTAAATGTAAAGGATTGTTATAACGGGGTTTTTTGTCCTTTTTTTTGGAGATAGATATGAGTGCCACTCTTTTTGAAGTTTCGAAAGCCAAAGCGAAAACTTTAAGCATTGCGATAGAGCATTCCCCACTGCATGCCAAACAGGCAGAACTTAAGCTTAAGATCTGCAAATTAGGCAAATTGGACAGGATTATGGAAGCAAAAAAGGAGCTCTCGCATATCGTCGGATGCTTTGTTGCAGAAGAGCGTCTAAAAACCGATCTACGCAACCTTGTCAACCGCATTAAACCTCTTGGGCAAATAGCTGGTCAACCCACTCATCTTTCAGAGATGCTAGCGAGTCTCGAAACAGTTTTAAAGCAGCTTCCGGTAGTGGGGACAGAAATGGTTCGGACCCCTCTTGAAAAGCTTGGAAATATTTACGTTGAAGTTCAAACACAGCAGAAAAAAAAGGAGTCCACTGAGTGCTGCCTGGTGGGCTTTTCAACTGGATATCTCTACATCGATCAAAAAGACATAGATAAAATCGTTCCTTTGACGGCAGAAGGTCTCGTTTCGCGTCCCCTGGAGACAGGTTCTAGACCTGTCAATTTTAACGATGGCATTTTTTGGAAGTATAGGCCCTCGGCGCCACTTGACGAGCGCTGGGCCCACTGGTTGGCTGAATCTTCAAAAAGTTCTTCCGCCCCTTCTGAATTTGTCATTGTCAAACGACATGTGAAAGACCAACTGCAAACTTTTTCTCTTCAAGCCTCTCTTGCCGTTAAAGGAATTGCCATGCAGATAGTATTGAGCAAGTATCCCGACTGGATTGCAAAATTTGACAAGCGTCTCGTAGGATTTACGGCCATCCTTCACATGTATAATTATCCACAGGATGCTAAGCCGGATAACTTTATCGCCGTTCCCCATGGGGATAGTGAGGATCCGACTTCTGTGACATGGAGTGAAATTGATGGGGATGCTTGTCGCTCCTTTCCTTTGTTCTATGTCAAAATGACAGGAGAACATTTTATTAATGTGCGTTCTTTCTTTTTTAATCTCCCTCAAATGTATGAGCCCATTCATCCTGATGTCAGACGCTTTTACACCACGGTCAATCCTGCTGCAATGGTCCTGCAAGGGTTTTCTGAGATGTGGGAAAAAAACAGGATGGTTAAAGAGTTTGTCGATCAAGGGTTTCTCTCTGCTAAAGAGATGAAAGAGATGCGCATGCCAATCCTTTTTGTAAAGACCTATGGGTTCGATCTTTTTAAAAAGGTAGCGGGGGTTGTCAATTTTATGAGGACAGCGTCCGAAGAGACAACTCTTATGGATTTATTTAAGAGTATTGTTCCTGAACTGGCCTGGTACTATGATCTGATCAATCAGAAGTTTCCAAATCAACCTTTAGCGGCATTTCAGGAGATATTTCAGGGCGCAGGACCTGTTTATGAAAAAATCATGAAGCCATTTTTGAATCAACCCCTCCTTTCGGACAGCCCCCTTTCAGAAGATCTTAAGAAGATTACACATCATTTTGAAGATTATCAAGAGAAGCGCGATACTCTTCCAGAAACCTGTGTTGAGATACTTTTGGAACAGCTTGACTTTGCTGAACTCTCTTTGGAAGAGCAGGCTCAAACGTTAAAGTTACTGGAACGGTTTCCTTTAACAGATATCACTATCCGCAACTGCGCAAGTTTAAATGATGCGGCTTTAGAGAGGTTTGTGAGCAGCCAACCCCATTTGCGAAAGTTAAAATTGCTTGGCTGCTCAAAATTGACTGATGTGGCGCTCAATATCCTAGTCTGCACCCATCAGCGTCTTGAGCTTACCCTTGAAGAGGCTCCTTTGATAACAGATGCGGCTTTAGAAAAGACTAAAGAATACTTTTCTAAAACAGAGGAAACCCCTCAAACAGCTCGTGTAAAGCATGAGCTGTTTTCTAAAAGTAGCTCCCTAGTTGCAGATCGAACTATGCAGGAGTTTTCTAAGGCTGTCGAACAGGGCAACTGGTCGCGCGTTCAAGAGCAGATGGCAACTTTTGACCAGATGAATGTGAAACCGAAAGCAGTTCTTATCATCATCGAAAAATTGATGAAAACCGATCTGATGCGCAAAATTGTCAAAAACAACGAGACCGGTGTGCTGCAGTTTCTTTTCAGTCTAAATATTTTGCCCACACAGCGCAATATCAATGAAGAGACCTTTTTGCATCTCTGCTGCGAGGAGGGCAATACGAAAATGTTAGAGGAGCTCTGCAGTAAACCCATTGTTTGGCAGGATCTTGTTGCTGGAACCAGTCCTCTTCGCTGGAGCGTGGAAAATGGAAATAGCGAAGCCGCCAAAACCTTGATCCGTGCAGGAGCAGTTTTGACAGAACTGGATCAAGGAAGAAGAAATCTGATGCATTTAGCCTGTCAACACAGTCTCGAGGACATTTTGATGCTTCTGTTTGAAAAGGCTCCAGAACTGATTGAACAGCCTGACAAAATGGGTCGTTCCCCTATTTTTGCAGCGATTGAGTTTGGTCAAAGGGGCTGTTTAGACCGCTTATTGACGAAATTAAAAACTGTCGACCGCCCCGATAAAAAAGGGGTAACCCCTCTCATGTATACGGCTCAGCTCGATCGCAAAGCGATGATGGAGGCACTTATAGCCAAGGGAGCCAAAAGAGATCTCACGGATTTGGAGGAGATGAACACGCTGCAGATCGCTGCCTTGGCCGGCTCCATAAACTGTTTTAGAGGCTTGCTTGGTCCAAAGCCTTCTCTTGAAGTACTTGGAGTATTATGCAGGGATAAAAAGACGCTGCATCACCTTACGGCACTTTCAGGCAATTTAGAGTGTGTGAAGGAACTCTCTCAACATACATTAGCCTTTAAACAGATGGATGAGCGCGGGATGGCTCCTCCTCATTATGCAGCAGCAGTTGGGAACTGGGGGATCTTTTCGCATTATATAACTCTGGGATTGCCGGTCGATTTTCCTAAAGAAAAAACGAATGAAACATCCCTGATGATAGCCTTAAAAGGACACCACTTTCTCTTTGCAGATAAGATTATTGCTACAGGAGCCAACTTAAATTTCATCAACAGGGCCGGTTTTTCTATCCTTCATATTGCGGCTCAGGAGGGGGATTCGGAACTAATTCGCTATCTTTGTGAAAAGAAAAAAGTAGATGTTAACTCTAAAACTAATCGAAAGCTCACTCCCCTCCATTTTAGTGCTGCAAGTGGCCAACTGGGGGCGATCGATACGCTTCATTCATTGGGAGCTACCATTGATAGCCTCGATCCGGATAAGAAGACCCCTCTCTTTTCTGCAATTCAAAGTGGACGACTGGAAGCGGCGCGGAAGCTGGTGGCTTTAGGAGCCGATGTACGCATGCAGATGAGCGACGGGACATCTTGTCTTCATTATGCGGCCCACTACACCCATCCAAAGCTGGTCGAATTCATCCTCTCGCTTCATCCAGAACAGGTTCACAGCATAACCAGCGAAGATGGTCATACCCCTCTCCATCGCGCTATGTATCAGGACAATGCCTTTTCTCATCTTTCACCGGAAGAGGCCGAACTTAAAAAAGCTAAGCAGCTGGAGGTGGTCAGGATTTTAGTGCGGTATCGCGCCCGCGTAAATGAGCACGACGCGCATGATTATGTCGCCCTTCATCTTGGAGCTAAAAGAGGAATGGAACATCTTCTTCAGTTTTTGGTTTCGCAAGGCGCAGATGTTTCTGTCAAAAATGATAGAGGTAGAACAGCTGCGGAGCATGGGACCTATAGCGCACAATCAGAAGCCTCTCCAGATATTAAGGCCGCCATTGCGCGCACAGTCCAGTTTTTAGATGAACAGGTCTCTTCTCGTTCCCTCAAAAAGG
Organism: uncultured Parachlamydiaceae bacterium; assembly: GCA_963745935.1. Lineage (GTDB taxonomy): Bacteria > Chlamydiota > Chlamydiia > Chlamydiales > Parachlamydiaceae > JAJFUZ01. The sequence continues at coordinate 158,423 of CAVUZO010000013.1, read as the reverse complement.
CTTCTACAACTAGCCATTATCGCTCTCTTACAAAGGCGCCTCGTTATACACAAGATTCGAAAAGGCGATTTTTAACATTGATCAAAGAGGAGGGGGGCTTTAGCAAAGAGACCTGGAGCTTAGCCTGGAGAATTGAAGAGCAGTTAGCAAAATCAAAAAGCAGTTTTCCAGCCGATTATCAAGCTATTTTAAAAGGTTGGAATTTGACTCAATACGAGTTAATAGATTGGCCTGAGCAGCAGTTTGCAGAGTTCGACTCTTCAGAAAAACTCTGGGAGTTTTATCTGAAACATTTAGAAGCAAAGGAGGCTGTGGCCAGCCTCATTCCGATGGTGACTCAGCCCCCTGCATTTTTGCAGTTTTTGGAGGATCAGCTAAAAAAACTGCCTGAGGATCAGTTAAAACCATTTTGCGATCTTCTCCTGCATTTACAAGGACATGAAGCTTGGAGCGCTTCTGATTTTAAAAATTGCAAAATTGCTAACCGCTTGAAAGGAAAAGAGACCCGCGAAGCAAAGAAGTTTTTGGAGGCTCCTAAAGACGCATTTTCTTCTCCTAAATTAATAACCGATTGGAAACAGAAAAGCCTGCAAGCGCGGGGTTCAAAATTACTTGAGGCACTCAATCGCATCTTTGTGAAAGAGCGTTTTAAAGAGAAAGAGAAGCTGATCGAACAGCTGACGCTCTCACTGATGAAAATGAATCAGGTCTGGTTCTCCCATGTAACTTTGCGCGATTTTGTAAACCCCGACGACACCAGCGCTCTATCTGAACTTCTTCAAACTTCCAAGCAGCTGCTTGCCAATACGGTCTTTTTCCTCTTTTCACAGCAGGATCAGGGACAGCGCTGCCGCTGCTTTGAGTTTGTGATCGATTGGATGGCCAAAAGCATTGAATATGGCGATTTTCATCAAGCCTATTCACTTTATCAAGCGCTCACCCATCCTGCAGTCATCCGCCTTAAAAAAACGGTAAAAAAACTGAGTAGCCCCTCCCTCGAGCAACTTCAGCTGTGCGCGTCCCTCTTTTCTCCCACTCTTCACTTTCTCCATTACGATTCGCACCTCACACAGCGTCTTACCCCCACTATCCCCGCCCTTTCCTTATCTCTTCGTCGGTTGGTAGATGAGCCCTCACTTAAAACTCGCTTTGAAGATCTGCGACAAATCCAAAATAGACGCGCTTTTTCAAGCCGCTTCCTCTTTCCTGATCAAGATCCCCTCTCAGAGCATCTTCTATTTTTGACACCCGATCTTTATCCTAAGTTGACAGTGTCCCACCCCGATAAAGATCCAATCTTCCCAGGAGAAACAGCTGCTTGGGAAATATCGCGCCAACTTGAACCTCCAAAAATTTAAGGATAAAATATGTCAGAACCTGCTCAATTCTCTGCCTCTAGCAGTAGTTCGAAAGCCCTCCCTGCTACACTGCCTCCAAAGCCATCCAGCCTATCTTCAGTACCAATTATGCAGCAGGTTGCAACTCCTGTATTTGCTGCTCAGTCAACTCCCCAGGGGGAGCTCAAATCAATCCAAACTGCGGTCCCATTGTCTGCGCCTTCATTACTGCCTCCATCAGAAGCTGAAAATCCGCAGCAACGAGATGTTAGCAAAACCTTAGAAAAAGCCTATGGTTTTGAGAATTTGCGAAGGATTTGCTTTGTTAGTCTGGAGTTAAAGGACTTTGAAAAAGTGAAAATTTATGCACAAGAGTTGAAGGATTTGAAGCAAAAGGAGCATCCATGTGAAATCTTGGGCGATTTTTTTCTAGGAGAAAGTTTAGCAGGACAAGGTCAGTACAAAGAAGCTGCGGTTTACTATGAAAATGTTGTGAAAAACGCTAAAGAAGGTACTTATAAGTTTAGTCGTTTACGACTTAGCCAATGGTATCAATCCCTTGGACGAATTTACGGACATCTCAAAAATTTCGAAAAAGTGGGTGATTGTTATTGCACGGCTGAAAAAACTATTAAACATCTTTTTGATAAAAATTCTTTTTTAAGGGTTGAAACTACTATAGGAATGGCTCAATCGTATCTTTTATGCCGTACGTGGGATAGTATAGTATGTGCTCGAGCACTTTTAATAAAAGATTATAGAACATTTTGTAGCGATGATCATCTTAAAGACCTTTTGAAAAAGGAAATGAAAAAGTTATCAAAAAGCTCTATTGAAATTGGAGGCGGAAGCCTATCTTTCGAAGAAATTAAAAAAAAGATGTATTCAAATCTTTCAGAGCACAACCTCGCGCGCGCAAGGCTCTGTATAATCGATGCAATAAGCAGGAAAGACGAAAAACATTTCAAAACAGCTGAAGAATGTATTGAATTCGCTTTAGAACATTTTACGGAAGAAGATCCCCGTGTACAAGAGGTACGACAGGAATTGAGCGCAAAGCGGAAACTACTCTTAGAGCAACATTAATAGGAGATGACATTATGGGCATTGACAATTTGCGACAAACAATCTATGACACGTATTTGAACAAACATGAAGGATGAAGTCGCGGCATTGCGGACTTGAAGGAAGCTGCTACAACTCTAACAGACGAAAGCCCTGTCTCCGAATATGAAGACCCCACTCTCCTGGCCAGCCGCAGCTCTATGAGTTTTTAACGTATAAAGCGACCTTCCTTCATGGAAAAAAAGGACATATTCGATTAAACCATTTTTTTGATAACATTCTAAAAAATCGCTCAAGCTCTATACGCAAAAACTTGAGCAAAAATGTCTCAAATTGAGTGCAAAATTGTATGAAGAGCAGACACGGACACTCACTCTTCTAAAAAGTAGAACACAAAAGAAAAAATCAAAAAATTAGAAATTGGAAGAGCTGTTGTCTATTCCAGTTACAGATCCAATCCTGAATTATGGGATAAACACATAGAAAACTATTTAGAATCTGGGGATTTGGGCGATTTGGTTGAAGAGACTATAGCGGCAGCCGATCAAAATGAACGGATCTGGTTTGGTCAGAGAGTTACTTTTGCTCGTGAAAGTATCATATTTTTTAGGTCATAAACTTGGGCACAAACCGGGGACTTTAGGGAAAAATCCTAAAAGCATGCAACCCCGCACAACCAAAGGCTTGGATAAATTTTTCCATAAAATTAAAACAAGGACCTTTAAATCAACAGAAAAAAAAGCCTCCAAGATTGAATGGGGAAGACAGTTTATTTATGATCATTATATCGAACAATACCAAGAATGGTGTTCACACATACGAACCTATTTCAAACAGGCAGTAGTAACCGATGAGAGTATGCGCCAAGCTGGGGAAGTTGACCCGTGGGCCTCTTATGGAAAAATTAGATAAATTTGACAAAGTAGAAAAAAATGAGGAAAAATTAAAAAATACCTACACTCCTTTGGACTCCTACACTCCTTTGGACTAAGACCTCGAAGAAGAAAACAGCTCCTAGAAGTAATTTAGGAAGACAAAATAGGGCACTTTATTTAAAGTAAATAATTGTCCTGGTTTAAAGCAATTTTAATCAATGAGAGCAGCATGTCAGAACCTGGAGCAGTCGTTTCAACTTCAGCCAGAACCTCAAAAGCCCTCCCATCAACCCCGACGATACAAAACAGCTCCGCATTTTCTTCCGCACCCCTTCTGCAACAAGTTGCAGCCCCGGTTTTTGCAGCTCAATCAAGTTCCACAATAACACTTGAACCACCTCAAACTTCTTCTGATATGTCCTGGAAAGAACAGGGTGATTTTCATCTGAAACGCAATGAGCTTAAAATGGCAGAGGGCGCCTATAGCAAAGCCCTCGAGAAGGCCCTAAAAGAAAATAAAAATGTCGCAACAGCTTGCAAAGATATGGGCTTTTTTTATTTTACTTACGAAAAAACCGCTGCAATTCCTTGGCACAAACGTTCAAAACTTGATGATGAAAAATGGACCCTCGCTGCCAAATTTCTTGCAATTGCTCGCTTTCAGCATCAGAATGAAACTCCTCGCAATGACAATGCTATTAAGCTTGTTGAGACGTATCAAACAGAGCTAGAAAAAGCCTTTTTTGATAAAGAATGGGGCGTACTACCAAATACACTAAGCGCTGAAGCCTATTCTAAACAGCGCGCCCATTTAAAATATTTACGACAATCGATGGGCGAGAAGATCAAGCGCAATCCTACTGAACTCGTTTTGCGTGAATTTTCAGATCATATAAGCAAATTTGTATATCAAATATTAGAAGAGCCCTATTCCATTATTGGACCACCCCCCTCTGAAGCAGAACAACCAGAGATTCTATTTTTAGGTTCTTTAGGAAGGGAGGAAATGTGCCCTTTTTCCGATTTTGAGTTCGCTGTATTTGCGAATAAATCCTGGTATTTAAGAAAGCTGATGAAATGGTTAGAAATACGGGTGATTTTTTTAGAGGAAACAAATATAACAGGCCTTTATATCGAGGGAAAGCCGCTCATTAAAAAAGGTTTTTCTTTTGATGAGGGAGGAAATGTTCCTCTTGGTAAGGCAGAATTGATTGGAACTCCGGAAGAACTTGCTGCCAATCAGTCTGAAACAGCATTTATTGAAGATCGCATTTTATCAAACGTACTGAAAGACGGATCAATTCTTGGGACTAAATCAACGCGTTATCCAGAATATCGACGTCTAGTTCAAACCCATTTAAAAACTGCATCCAATGAAGATAGCAAACGAAATACAGGTCAATGGAGAGCTTTAACGTTAATGCGAGAACACCTGGCCGATTTTAAGCCACAGACAAAGGAGACTCCTCTTTTCGATATTAAAGCAGAGCTTTATCGGCTGCCCTCTTTTTTGGTCTCGTGTCTAGCCTACTACTTTGACATTGATGCCCAAAACACCTGGGATAAGATCGCTGCCCTTGTTCATAAAAGATTTTTATCCGAAGAAGGGGGTGCAAATCTCATAAAAATTTTAAATTTCGTTTTGAATCTTCGCATTCGCTGCCATTTACATTATGGTGAAGAATGTGAATTAGCCTACCATCCCAAATTAGTTCGAGATAGAAATAAATTTAGCAAAACTGCTTTTATTCTTTCTGATAACGATGTCGCACAAATCGAAAATATCTTTTTAACCTTGAGAGAGCTGCAAAATGTTTTCAAAAATTTTGCCAGTGGGCGGAATAAATATGTTGAAGCTCTTGCAAGACAAAGTTTTTCTCCACTATCTTTTAATATGGACACTCCAATTAAAAGAGGAAAACAGGAAACCGTTTTATTATGCAGACAAAAGCTTTCTGTAAACCCGGACAATGTTCAAGAGATCTTCAATTTAATTCAGACTCTTTGTGGCTTAAAACAATTCATTGAGGCAGAACAGTATATTGAGAAATTTTTAGCCCTTCCTCGAGAAAAGCAAAATAGCGAAATAGCTGACAGACTCTTGAATTTTCAAGGAGAAATAGCCAAAGGTTTAGGACGCCCTCAAGAAGCTTTAGAACATTTTAAAAGTAGTTTTATCATGTGCCATTTGAGTGAATCTTTTAGTGATGATACGATTCTTCAATTGCAAAAGCTTTGTTTGCATTGTTTAGATATAAAGAAATTCGCAGAGGCAAAAGAGCATGCAAAAGAACTACAAAGTATGGATGGAGGAAATAACGCTCATCTCGTCCAGTTTTTCTTGGGTGAATTTTTCGAGCAACTAAGCTTTCATGGTGAATTTAGACAGCAAGAAGCTCTTGACTGGTATAAAAAAGCTGTCGAGAATGCCGAAAAAATTGCCCCAGAGTATAGTACCCTATGGTTTTGTCGACGTCTTCAAGCCGTAGGTCGAATATACGCCCATTTCCGCGACAGCGAAAAGGTTAATGAATACTACTTAAAGGCCGCTAAAATAATAGAGACATATCATCATCCCTACTTCTTTACATTAGGAGATATTTATAGGGAATGGGCTCAATCATTACTTTTATGCGGTGTTGATAACGAGGAAGTATTGAAAATACTGGATAGGGCTGTAGATATTTACGAAACTAACTATAAAGGAGGTAAAAGATTTAATATGGATGTTTTTAAAGAACGCTACTTAAAACATGAATCTTCTTTAAGAGATGATATCGAAACATGGTTTGAACATGATGAAATTAAACACGAGATGTTTATTGGCATGTGCTATACAGCATTAAAGAGATGCTCGTTTGCTTGCGGCAACAGGCAGAATGCTAGAGAATATTTTAAACAAGTCGTTGAAGGGGGTACATCTGACAATAAAGAGTTTAGAAATACAGGTTCTTCAAAAAGCAAGAATATTTGGGAACATATCCATCAAGGAGAACTTTTAAGTAGAACACAGGAATATGAAAAGGCTAGAGAATGCTTTACGGCAGCAGTAAAACTGGCTAAGCAATACGGAAATTATTTTGCAGATTTAATTCCCGCTCTTGAATATCTTGAAAGTGTAGAAATGCTTTTAGATCACCCACAAGAAGCGATACAAGCTTTTGAATTAGCTAAGAAGTATGAACAACCAAAATTCAGTATCGAACGTTGCAAATTCATAAGTATTGCTTATAAAGGATTAAAACAACATGGAAAAGCTAAAGAATATTTAGGATCTGTTATAGAACAAAGCAAAAATTTAGGTAGAGAAACGCGGGCAACTGCTGAAATTTATTATATCTTGAGCTTGGTACATGCTGCAACAATCGATACCATTGATTTCTCTGGGAAGACAGTATCTCAAATTAAAGAGGAGATCGGGAAAATCCTTTTACAATCCCATGTTTCTATTTTAATGTCTTGCAAAATTTACAAAAAAGATAACAAAGCCAAGCAAGAATATCAAAAAGTAAAGACTCAGTTACAAAAAATTGAATATGCTATGAAAATGCTAAAGAGAGAAATATGAAAAACTACAAAGAATGCCCAAAACTTTAATTAGGAGAACAAAATGGCAGAACCAGGACAAACCTTATCAACTCCTAAGAAGTCAAAAGCGCTTCCACCATGTCCTCCTCATCCGAAAAGAGACTCCGGGTTTTCTGCTGCATCAAACCCAACCCAATAAAGATCCAATCTTATCGGGAGGAAATGGCTACTTGGGAATTATCGTGGTGAATCGAACATCCAATACTTTAAAAATAAAATTTGAATAACTATCTTAGGTGCTTCGGATTCCTTTAATTTTTTGATGATAGATTGCGAATTAGCATAAAACGCCAGCGCCTTATCCTTTTTTTTTATATTTTTCATCGCCACTTGCTTCATAAAATTCCCAAGCCTTTTTGCCATATTCCGGTTTGCTGACAAATATCGTACAATTCGTACTTTTCATCTTTAAAAAGCGGATTATAAAAATCGTTGCCTGACCAGCTTTAACAATTATAGACGGTTTGGTTCTCCATACGGCTATACTCAAAAGGAAATAGATACCCGCTGCGTGAAGCATGTCAGAGCAAAAGCTGTAAATAAAAATAATTTTCAATTCCATAGTCTTCTCCTTTTTGGGAAAACTTTGCAAAAATTGAAAATTAAAAATCACACTTAAACTTGCCTGCACTTAGCAATTTGCTCTGCTAAGCCCCTTGGCTAAGTCGCGACTTGGCCTTCGGAGCTTATCAGGCAACTTGCTAAGTTCGGCCAAAGCTTAAGCGTGATGTAGGGGCGCAAGTCGGGTTTTCAAATTCTCACGCAATTGCTTTAAATGGGCGCGCTGCTTAAAATAGTCCTCTGCATTAATTGTCGATGATGTGATCCCCCATTCCTTTTCAAAAAGGGCTTTTTCAAGCTCAGTGAAATGGGAAGCAACCAGCTTGAGGGCATTTTCATCGCGAGGGGTCTGCTTTTCATATTGGGCATAAGCAATGGCTAGATATTTGGCGGCGAGCGTCCACTTTTCGTCATCGAGTTTTTGGCGTTTATGCCAAGGATTTGCGGACGTTTTTTCAAAAGTTAAATAAAAAACTCCCATGTCCTTGCAAGCTATTGCCACATTTACATTCTCCTTCAAGGTTAGTTCTAAAGCGTTGCCGAAAGCATTCTTGGCCAAATCGAGTTCACCGCGTTTCAAATGAAAATCGCCCCTCTCCTTCCAGGACATTTCTGAGGATGGTTGGGCCACTGGAGAGGTAACAGGGATAGTAGGAATAGGAAAAGTTTTGCTGACAGCACCTTGGGAAGGGCGTTTTGGTAGAGGAATTGGAATTGACTTTCGCGGAGGAGAAGCTGTGAGGATGGGAACAGCAACTTGCTGAGCGAGCGGCACTATAGATGGCTTTGGAGGGGGTCTTGGAGGCGATCCTTTTGAACCTCTGGCTGATACTGGGGTCGTGGCTTCTGCTGACATGTTCTATCCTTATTTAGTTGTGCTCAAAATATCTCTCACTATAGTCAAAAGGAAAATAAGATACGCAATTTTAAGCGACTTGAAGGATGCTCTTATCAACAGATATGATGAACATTCTTTAGCGACCGAAGGCGGGAGTTTTAACGATATTTAAAGAACAGCAAAGCAAATCTTAGACGCTCTAATCCACCTTATCCATGGTAAAGGGAGGGGCGTTGCTGACTTTGGAGCGGGCCATGGAGGCTGTCCAGAGTGAGAGGAGAACGCAGGAGACGAGAAAGACGAGGGCAAGCCAGGCGGTGAATTTTTTGAGGACGTCGGCTGTGGAAGCGCCGAAGAGTGACTCGCCGCCTTCGCCGCCAAATGAGGCGCCGAGGCCAGTGCTTTTGCTCTCTTGGATAAGGACGACGAAGCAGAGGACAAAGGCGAGGAGGAGAAAGAGGGTAATGAAGGTGAAGTACAAAAAAGTCATCATGGTGACACTCTAGTTTTTGATAATGGGTCTATTTTGCGCTAAATGGACAATTTTAGCAAAGGTTTCTGCTGAAAGAGAGGCGCCGCCGACTAGAAGGCCGTCCACATTGGGCTGTGAGAGGAGTGCGTGCGCATTGTCGAGGTTGACGGCACCGCCATAAAGAATAGGATTGGGAGCTTTTAAAGCATCGCGGCAGATCTGATGGGTTTCTTGAATGACTTCTGGTGTGGCGGCTTGGGCGCCAATGGCCCAGACGGGTTCGTAGGCTAAAATGAGGTTATTAAAATTATCTATGCCAGCCAGCCCTTCCTGAATCTGACGGCGTAGGGTGGAGGCTGTGGCGCCTGCGGCTCTTTCTTGAGCGGTTTCGCCGATGCAGAGAATGGGTTGCAGGTTGTCGGCTAGGGCGCGCTTTAGCTTTTTATTAATGAAGGGGTCGCTTTCGTGGAAGAGATGGCGTCTTTCAGAGTGGCCGAGGATGACAAAGCGGGCGCCGGCCTCTTTGAGCATGCGGGCGGAAATTTCGCCGGTAAAGGCGCCGGCTTCGGCGTCGTTCATGTTTTGGGCGCCGATGAGGATGGAGGTGGAGTGGGCGAGAGTGGCTAGGGGTTGGATGGCGGTAAAGGGGACGGCGAGGTAGGCGGGGAGGCCGCGGATGAGGGGCTCAAATTTCTTGAAGTAGTCGAGGGACTCCTCAATGGTTTTGTGCATTTTCCAATTGGCGACGATCAGTTTCATAAGAGGGAATGATAGCAGATTTTCTCTGGAGTTTCAATTAAAAAACGCTTAAGATTCAAGCCATGTCAACTCCACCCATTCTCACAGTTTCACAGGTGACGCAGGCCATCAAGATGTGCCTGGAGTCGACTTTTCCGATACTTTGGCTGCAGGGGGAAGTGAGCAACTGCAAGCTGCACAGCTCAGGGCATCTCTACTTTTCTTTAAAAGATGCGGCGGCGCAGATTGGCGCGGTGATGTACCGCGCGGATGCAATGGCGTTGAAGGTAGTGCCAAAGGATGGGGCGCAGGTGATTGTGCGCGGCGAGATGAATGTGTATCCGCCGAGTGGGAAGTACCAAATTGTTGTCAAAGAGATGCGCCTTGCTGGGCTGGGTGAGCTGCTTTTAAAATTGGAAGAGCTGAAGCTTAAATTGAAGCAGAAGGGCTACTTTAAGCAGGAGAGAAAGCGGCCGCTTCCCAAATTTCCGCGGCGCATTGGGATTGTGACAAGTCCGACGGGAGCTGCGATCCAGGACATTTTAAATATTTTGAGCCGCCGCTTTGCAGGGGCGCACATCATTTTGAATCCGGTCAAGGTGCAGGGCGAGGGTGCAGGGAGGGAGATCGCGCAGGCGATCGAGCAGTTCAATGCTTATAATCTGGTCGATGTGATGATTGTGGGGCGGGGCGGCGGCAGCATGGAGGATTTGTGGGCCTTTAATGAAGAGATTGTGGCTGACGCGATCTTTAATAGTGCGATTCCGATCATTTCAGCGGTGGGCCATGAGACAGATCATTGCATTGCAGACTATGTGGCTGATGTGCGGGCACCGACGCCGTCTGCTGCGGCTGAGCTGGTCGTGGCTGAAAAGGCGCAGCAGCTTAAAGCACTTGCGCAGCTGCAGCAGCGCATGATGCAGACGCTGAAACACAGCTTGCGCCATAGTCGCCAGAAGCTAGAGGGGTTACTGCGCCATCCGCTTTTTCAAACTCCTTATGGAGTTTTGGGACCGTGGATGCAGAAGCTGGATGATCTGCGAGGGGGAATTGATAATTCTATCTCATTGAAAATCAATGTGTTACGAATGGCGTTGAGCGGGAGAGAGCGGCAGGCGCACGCCCTAAAACCAACGGCGCAAATTGCCCACTTACGCCACAGGCTGCGCGACTTTGACAAGGGGCTCCAGGTGGCTCTGCAGGGCAAATGGCTGGCGAAAAAGCGGCTCTTTGATGAGGCGCCGAAGCGCAGGCAGATTGAGCTCTGGTGGCAGCGGACGCATAGTTTAAAACTGGAAAGGTTGAGAAAGTTAAGCGAGGCGCTCCAATCGATCGATCCGAAAAGATTGCTCTCCAAAGGGTATGCAATTCTGATAGCAGAAAATAGGGCGGCAGCGGTAACATCAGTGCACGATGTCGCTGAAGGCGACGCCTTACGAGCCCTGCTTGCCGATGGCGAGCTTTTAACCCTTGTAAAGATGCGAATTCCAAAATGAGTGAGACAAAAGAGCTTAGCTTTGAAGATGCTTTTGCACGCCTTGAAGTTGATCCTCGAAAAGATGAACAGCAGCACTGTCAGTTTAGACGACTCGCTGAAGCTCTTTGAAGAGGCGGACAAGCTGATCAACTCCTGCAGTAAAAAGTTGACCGAAGCCGAGCGCAAAATTGAAGTGCTGATCAAAAATCGCGCGAGCGGTGAACTGGTCCTAGGCAATGATGCGCGTCCGACTACTCAGGATTTTTAATGGAATATCCTCTTCTAGAAAAAATTGAGAGTCCACGAGATATTCAAGCGTTTACGCAAGGAGAGCTGCTGCAGCTCGCGGCTGAGATGCGCCGCCGCATCATCGACGTCATGTCGGTCAATGGGGGCCATCTGGCCTCTAATCTCGGGTCCGTCGAACTCACGATCGCCCTGCATCAAGTCTTCAGATTCGCCCGAAGACAAATTCATCTGGGATGTCAGCCATCAGACCTATACCCATAAGCTTTTGACAGGCCGCAACCCGCGCTTCCACACTATCCGGCAGTATAAAGGGCTCTGCGGCTTCAGCCATCCCAAAGGAGTCGCCTTACGACCATTTTTACGCAGGCCATGCCGGCACAGCCCTTTCGCTTGGCCTTGGGCGTGCTAAAGAACCGCGATTTAGCCAAAAGACAAGAGTATATCATTCCGATCATCGGCGATGCGACGCTGACCTGCGGCATGTCGCTGGAGGCGCTTAACAATATTTCGCGCGATATGAAACGGTTCATCGTCATCCTCAATGACAACGCGATGTCGATCTCAGAAAATGTGGGGGCCATCACTCATATTCTGAGCCGCTTTTTGAGCAACCCTACGACCCACAAACTGCATCAGGAAATCGACACGTTGGTCTCCAAAATCCCTAGCTTTGGAAACATCCTGTCTAAGCAGGGGCATAAGATTCACGGAATCGATCAAAAATCTGTTTAGCCCTGCAGCCTTTTTTGAACAGTTTGGCCTCTCTTATATTGGTCCCGTCGATGGGCATGACATTGAAAAAACTGATCGATGTCTTCACAGTTCTGAAAGATTCCACAATGGCCGGTCATCGTCCATGTGCTGACCAATAAAGGGCAAGGGATGGAGCAGGCGATCCAAAATCCCATCTCCTACCATGGAGTAAAACCCTTTAACCGCGATACGGGCAAGTTCCTTCCCGCCCCTCTTGACCAAGCCCACCTTTCCCAAAATCTTTGGAAGCCACATTCTGAAAATGGCGGAAAATGACCCAAGCCTTGTCGCAGTGACTCCCGCCATGTCGTGCGGCTCCTGCCTCGATGACTTTATGGAGAAATTCCCTGAGCGCTGCCTCGACGTAGGGATCGCCGAAGGGCATTGCGTCACTTTCTGCGGAGGCATTGCCTACGGCAGAAAAATGAAAGTCGTCGCTTCCATCTACTCCACATTTTTACAAAGGGCCTTCGACAATCTTTTCCACGATGTGTGCCTGCAAGAGCTGCCTGTCGTTTTTGCGATCGACCGCGCCGGCATTGCGGGACCCGATGGATCTACCCATAATGGCATCTACGACATCCCTTCCTCAATGCGATGCCTAACATGATCATCACTCAGCCGCGCAATGGCCAGTCCTAAAAGAGCTTATGGAATCCTCCTTCAGCTGGGGAAGACCGACCGCTATCCGCTACCCCAATCTTCAGACGGAAGACGCAACTGGCCCTCTCGAGCCTCGCGAACTGGGCAAAGGCGAAATTTTGAAAGAGGGAAAAGAGCTCCTCCTCATCGGACTCGGCCATATGGTTTACACGGCGTAACAGGTGCGCACGCTTTTGGAAAAATATCGGGGTCCACGCTACTGTCTTAGATCCGATCTTCGTAAAACCGCTCGACGCGGAACTGCTTTGCAGCCTGTTGCAGACCCACTCGCGCATCGTCACCATCGAAGAGCACTCTGTCCTTTGTGGTCTTGGCGCGATCCTCAACCACTTTTTGATGGCGCAAGGTTATAACCATGTCCAGGTCATCAATATGGGCGTTCCGGAAGCGTTTATTGAACATGGAAGCCACCCCCTCCTTTATCAGGAGTTGGGATTGACGCCAGAAAAAATTGCCCAGCGCATCGTCCAGCAATTTTCCTTAAGTGAAAAGATACATGCTTAAAACCTGCACAATCGGCCTTTTTCCAAATACTCTTAAAGAGAAGGCTAAAGCGATTGCAATGGAGATAAGCGCATTTCTGACTAGCCGTGGCTGTACAGTGGTCACGGAAGATGCTGACGCCGAAGCGCTCAAGTCCAAAAAACTTTCCGAGGTTGATCCCGCTCTCATCAATTTTTTGATCTCTCTTGGCGGCGATGGCACCATCCTCCGGCTCATTCACAAACATCCTGAAATAAAAGCGCCTCTATTAGGGATCAATTTAGGAGGCTTGGGCTTTATGGCCGACATCCCGAGCCAAGAGATTCATACAAGCCTACAAGCCCTTCTCGATGGTCACTATACGCTTTCTAATCGCATCGTCATGGAGGCCACATCAGATGGCGAGTGCGACTTTGCCGTCAATGAGATCGTCATCCATCGCGCTCAAAATCCCTCCCTGGTCGATCTTGCTATCAAAGTGGGAGGTGTTCCTCTCAATACATTCTCGGCAGACGGCCTCATTATTGCCACTCCCACAGGCTCCACTGCCTATTCCCTTTCCGCTGGGGGCCCGATTTTAACGCCGGGCTTAGAAGCGTTTGTTCTCACCCCCATCTGTCCCCACACCATCTCCAATCGCCCGATTGTCCTCATGTCAGGCGATGAGATTGAGGTGTGTCTCATCAGCCATCATGAGTCTGTTGAAATTGTCTACGATGGCATCCCCCGCTCTCGCTTACACACAGGCGAAACCTTGCGGATACGCCGTTCTGAGCGGCTTTTCAGCCTCGTCCACATGCTCGATCAAGATTTTTATTCCACTTTGCGCAGCAAACTCGGCTGGACTGGCAAGCTTAAAAATTAAATTTTCTCTCGAGAAATCCAAAAAATTTGACTCTATTAAAAAATTCTTGTGGAGAAATTATTTGCCGATGCGTATCTAAAGGAGATAAATCCTTTTTTGTCGGCAAGTGGCCAAGTCCCCTGCCAGACTGAAAATGGTGAACATTAACGTTGCTAGTATCTAAAACCAAACACACTAACTAGAGGAGTGTTGTTATGAAAACAATCGCAAAATTGAGCTCGATGGTTGCTTTAGCTGCCACAGCTTTCGCTTTAACAAGCTGCTGCTGTTGGGATCGTGATCCTTGCTGCGCACCTAAGTGCTGCCCAAGACCATGCTGCCCACCACCAGCTTGCTGCCCAGCACCATGCTGCCCAAAGCCATGCTGCCCACCACCAGCTTGCTGCAACTAAGCTGTATATGTTATAGGCCCTGCATGCTAAACACATGCAGGAGCCTAATTAAAATTGATTTTTGACACAAGACTGTGAGAAACATGTTAGCAAAACTGATAAATTTTAAGACCCTTCCCGCCCTAGCCGTATTTCTGATTTTATCCAGCTGCTGTGGCGCCTAACCCTTGTTGCCCCCCCTGCTGTTACGCTCCCGTTAGGGTCTGCCAATGTAAACCAAAGCCCTGCGCTACCCCTCATGGATGGACGGAAGCTGATTGTGTTGAAAGGAGTTACAACTACTAGAATACTGAAAGGCTTTATCTCTTATAGGAATGGAAGAGATGAAGAATGACAAAGAAAAAATGTAAGAGATAGCCTAAAAAGCATAGCTTATGCAAAAGTTACCAAAACTACAAAGGAGTCTATGATGAGAAAACAACTAGGACTAATGACCTCGTTGGTTTTTTTGTTAGCCACAGCAGCACTCTGGATGGGTTGCACCCATGATTGGTCCCGCAATGGACCAGTTTGTGCCGCGCCATGCCAACCTGTTTGCTCTGAACCATGCGCGCCCGACCGTTTGTGCGGCGCCCGTGAACCCTGTGCCAGATCCTTGCACACTGGTTTGCCAAGCACCTTGCAAACCATCGCCAGATGCCACTATCCTAGCTGCAACGAACTTTGCTGCCGCGATGGGATCATCGTTTCAGCAAGAAATCCAAGCATGTGCATGCTCGGAGACCAATATCCTCTCGAATTCGACATTAAAGCTTGCGACGATGTTTGCGACGTTGCAGTCGTTACACACTTGCCAGATGGCGTTTCTTTGTAAGAAGCCACGCCGGAAGCAAAAGTAGAAGGCCGCCGCGTCGCTTGGAACATTGGTCCCATGAGAAAAGGCGAATGCCGCCCAGCTAAATTGTGGGTGAAATGCGAATGCGAAGGCGAACTATGCGCTTGCTTCTGCGCGACTGCAGTTCCTGTTAGATTCTGCTCTTTGCTCTGCGCAAAACCTGTTCTCACTTGCGAAAAGTGCGGACCTGAAGAAGTTTGCCCAGGCGATCCAGTCCACTACACTATCACTGTTACAAACCGCGGAAGCTGCACTGCTGAAGATGTTGTTGTAACAGACCAAGTTCCAGATGGACTTGAACACAGCAGCTGCTTAAGAACATTGACTTACAAATTTGGCAGCCTTGAGCCATGCCAAACAAAGAGAGATCAACCTCTGCTTCACAGCTGCTAAACGAGGCAAAATCTGCAACACAGCTGTTGTTACAGCCTGCAATGCAGACTCCGTTTCCTGCCAATGGTGCACAAACGTCTGCAAAGAATGCGTTGAGATTGACCAAAACTGGTCCAAAAGAACAACCAATCGGCAAAAATGCTGACTACCAGATCACTGTCACAAACCCAGGCGACAAGTCTCTGACAGACGTTGTCGTAACAGACGTTGCTCCAAACGCTACATCGATCGTGGCTGCTAACGGCGCAACAGTCAACGGCAACCAAGCTGTATGGAGACTTAAAGAGATGAAGCCAGGCGAAAAAGTTTCATTCACTCTGACGTTGACAACTTGCACACCAGGCTGCTTCACCAACAGAGTTAACGTAAACAACTGCCAAGGCTGCTATGCCTGTGCAGAGTTCACAACACGTTGGAAAGGCCGTCCTGCTCTTAACGTCTGCGTCACTGACACAGAAGATCCAATTTGCATCGGCGAGACAACAAGCTATTGCATCACTGTTGTCAACCAAGGTTCTGAATCAGACAGCAATGTAGCTGTAACTGTAAACTTCCCAAAGAAATCGCCCCGCTCGGTGCGACTGGCGATTCCCAAGGGACAGTATCAGGATCAAACTGTCACATTCGCTCCAATCCAGAACCTTCCTCCACGCAGACGCTCAAATATCGCGTCGATGCAAGAGCGTGCTGCTTCTGGCGATGCACGTGTCAACGTGAACGTGTCAATCGATTCGATTAAGACACCGATCTCTCAACAAGAGAGCACGATCGTTAACTAATCGTTAGTCCAAAAAAGATGAAAGGCGAGCTTTGCAAAAAGCTCGCCTTTTTTTTTGCCATTCTTTTATATTTTTTTCATGGCACTTTCATCAGACTACACCTGTTTAGTTACCATTGCAGGAGATGGCTATATCCAGCGCACTACCGGCAACTGGAGTTATGTATCAGTAGAAAAAACGAAAGCCACTTTTACAGCATTCTTTACAGAAAATGGAATCAAGAAGACAAAGGTAATAGCTGCAGAAAAAATACATTGGCTTTTGGACAAAGAGCTCTTCAGGGAATGTGTGCCTAAAGAAAATGAAGCCCCCAAACAGACCCTTTCAGGTGCAGAGCTACAGGAGCTCTTTAAACAATTTTCTAAAGCGCAAAAAATGCAGAAAAGAGAAGCAAGGCTACAAAAAATCATGCCAAATCTCCTGAAACGGGTGGCTGAGGATCGTAAACAATTTCAGCAAGATCCCCCCTCAGAAACAGACGATGATATACCCCGATTTGACGCTTAGCTCCCAGCCTGCTATACTCCTCCCCTTATGAGCGTAAATATCCAAAACCAGCTTCTCGTCAAATTATTTGTTGGCTGCACCCTCACCTCAGAAATTCGGATGCATCTCAACGAAAGCCGTCTCTGGAATCAGGCTCAGGTAGCTCCTCGACAGGAACGCGACCTTATTGAAACGCGCTTTCAGCAACAGGAGTATCTGGGACGTTTTCTCAACGAAAAAGAGCTCGCAATCCCTGAATTGAAGGAGATTGAAAAAGGGGTGCGCAGCAGCATTGAAAGCTATTGTCCTAAGCTAAATAGCGACCGACTCTCCTTTTGTGTCTTTCCACAACTATTCCTTCCCTAACATGCAAAGACTCATTCTCGGCTCACAATCTCCCCGCCGCAAAGAGATCCTAGGCTATTTTGGCATCCCCTTTGAGCTCGCTTCTCCCCCCTTTGTGGAAGAGGCGGTGCCATTCCGCGGCGACCCGGCAGCCTATGTGTTAGAAATTTCGAAAGGCAAAGCGGAATCTTTAAGCCATCTCTATCCCAATGCCGTCATCTTGACGGCCGATACGAGCGTCTTTTGCAACGGGAAAATTTTCAATAAACCGAGCTCGGAAGACGAGGCAGCAGCTTTTTTAAGGGCGTTTTCGGGACAGTGGCAAAGCATTTTTACCGGAGTGACGGTGCGGCGCGGGCGTGAGGAGCACCAAGGCTTTGAAGAGACGCGCCTGCTTTTTAATACTCTTTCAGAAGAGCAAATTCGCCATTTTGTGGCCCGACAGTTATGGGTGGGAAAGGCGGGAGGATATACGATTCAAGCGGCCGGAAGCCTGCTCGTCAAGCAAATTGAGGGCTGTTACTACAATGTCACAGGCCTGCCAATCAATACGACGCGGGATCTGCTGAAGCAGGTAGGGATCGATTTGTGGCAATAGTCCTTATTTTTCTCCTTTTTTTCTCAAGCTTTCTGAATGCGCAAGAACCATTTTCGAAAAATAAAATCCTCTACAGCATGCATACAGGGGATTTGCGCCAAGCATTTGAGCTCTATCGCGCGCATCAAAAAGAGCTTGGACACCATGACCTGGAGCTGATTCAGCAGATCGGTTTAACACTGCTTGATCAAGGATATCGCTCAAGAGATCCTGAAATTCAGGTTCTCACCCTATTTGGAGCAGGTATCTCCCAGCAGGAAAAAGCGCTCTATATTTTGGAAGAGGCAGCCGCGAGTTCCAATCCTCAAATGCAGCTGATTGCCCTCAACTATCTGGCCCTAAGCCATCACGACAGGGCCGATGAGGCCCTACAAAGAGCTTTAAATAGCGACTCCCTGCTCATCCGTCTCGAAGCGCTGCTCTTTTTAGCAGATGGACACCATCGCTTAGCAACGACCCATGCCGAATCCTTGATGTGTAAGCTGCCCGAAGAGCTACTACCCCTTTTTCCGCAAATCTTTGCAGCCATCGGCGATGAAGCGGCCACAAAAAGCTTGCGAAAACTACTTTCACATCCCAATGAGAGAGTGCGCATCGCAGCAATCTTGTCGGTAGCTAAATTTGAACGGGATGACCTTCTCCCTCAAATCAGGACTCTTGTAAGCCATGGCGAAGTGGCGCAGCAAGAGAGCTGTGCTGTCGCTTTAGGGCTCCTAGGCGACGAAAGTTCGTTAAAGCGCCTCGAATCGCTGGCCAGCTCTCACGTTGCTTCTGTGCGTCTTGCAGCCTCCCAAGCCCTCTATCGACTTGGAAAAAAGGAGTGGCAAAAAAAGGTTGAAAAAGAGGCTGAAGAGGGAAATGTTTTTGCCATAGCGATGCTGGGTGAAATGAGTGGCAGCGAAGGGCTGCTGGCGCGCCTTTGCCGCTCGCCACAACTTCAAATTCGCATCAATGCAGGCCTCGCTCTGCTAGAACTGAGTGATGCGCGCTGCCTTTCGCCATTAAGCGAAATTTTTCTCCTCGATTCGCGCGATTTAGCCTTTGAAAAAGTTGCGACGCACGGGGCGGGTTTGACGGCATGGCGCGCGATTCCATCAGCACGCCATAACTTGGAGGATCCTGTAGGGCATGAGGTCTCTCTCACATTACGTGAAGAGGCTTTGCGGCAAGCCATCGACCTGCCGGAGAAAAACTTCTTGCAGATTGCGGAGGCTCTATTTGAAACACATCAGAACGACCTGATTCCTACGCTTGTCGAACTGCTTGAAACATTGCAAACAGAGGAGGCCAAAACTCTCCTTAAAAAATATTCTCAAAAAGCCGGAGCTCCCCTCATCCGCCACTTCTGCAACCTGGCCCTTTTCAAGCTGACGGAGGAGGGCCCTTACGAAGATCAGCTGCATCATTTTATTGTGCGCCAGCAAGATCTGGACCTGATCCGTTTTAGACCGACAGTGACTCTCGAAAAGCGCGCTTACATTGTGGGTTCAGCCTTGACTCCTGAGGAAAATTCGCGCCTCTTAATTGCCGCTTTTGAAGCGTTCACTCGTGCTCAAAGTGATAAAGGCATTGACGTCCTTCTGGACGCCATGCAAAATGGGAATGCTAAAAACCGCTACGCGTTAGCGGGCTTACTAATCCGAACTAGTTATTAAAAAAATCGTGATACGCTTTTTTAGCCTTTTATTCCTTTTTTTTAGCTCCCTATCTGCGGCAGAAGGTATCTCTGTAGACTTGCGAGAGCCGCATTTCTCTGAAGGTGTCTTGACGACCGAAAAGGGTGGTGTCATCACTGCCCCTAAGATGCGCATCCAAGCGCGACGCATTGCCTATACAAGGAAAGTCGTGGAGGGATCTTCAACTTGCACCCTGGTTGCAGAGGATGATCTCATCGTCGAATTTGGCTCTTATCTTTTTGTCGGAAGCCGGCTTGAATATGACTTCCTGACCAACCATGGAATCATTTATCAAGGCCGTTCAGCCGTTGAGCCCTGGTTTTTCGGAGGGGAGACGATCGAACTCTGTCCTGACGGCAACACCATCATCAAAAATGGCTTCCTAACAACGTCTGAAAATGTGGAACCCGATTGGCAGATCCTTATTCAAGAAGCGCTCATCACCCAAGAACGGCTTCTGGAAGCTAAAAAGATTTCCATTCGCTATGAGAGCATTCCCCTCTTTTATTGGCCCTCATTTACGACAAATCTGGCTACAATTGGTGAATCGCCTCTCAGTTATACTGTGAGATGGGGAGGACGCCAAGGTCCTCGTGTCGGAGTGACTTACGAGATGTTTTCATGGCGCCGTTTTAAAACTTTCTTACGAATCGATTATCGCCTGAACAGAGGTTTAGGTTTCGGAATCGAGACTGACTACACTTCAGAAGACCATTGTCAATCTTTAGAAACAATCAGCTATGTGGCTCAAGACTCCTCCATTGTCCATCCGGATGAAAAGTGCCGCTATCGCCTTCAGGGGGTATACAACAACTGTCAATTTGGGAATGGCATGAGCCTTGACGTCACCTGGGATAAGCTCAGCGACAAATACATGGCGACCGATTACTATGACAAGGGACTTGAATTGGATACTGCTGGACGCACACAACTTCACCTGCGCCGCCAGCAGCCCGATAACATCAGCAATTTTTTCGTTCGCGTTAAAGCCAATAGTTTCCAAACTGTCAAGGAAGAGCTCCCCACCTTTCAAACGCATTGGCGGCCGCTGACGTTAAATGATACAGGCATCATTGTTGACAGTCAAGCCAAAGCCTCCTATCTCGATTTTCGTTATGCCAATTTCCTGACGCACGTGCACGATTACAACTCAACGCGGATTGAATATCTGCAGAGATTTTACCGTCCCTTTCAGGTCAGCCAATTCCATGTTCTTCCGCAAATTGGAGGCGCTGCCATTTATTATGGAAATACCCCTTTGCACCGTCCACGCTGGTTAGCCGCAGGCATCATCGGCCTAGACCTCAACACACGCCTGCAGCGCTTCTATGGAAGCAATAAGCATGTGTGCGTTCCTTATATCAACTACAGCTATATCACCTTTCCCACAACAGATCCTCAGGACCATTTTATCTTTGATATTGAAGATGGCTGGTACCGCTTGAATATGCTGCGCTTCGGTCTCCAGCAGTCCCTCTATGTCAAAGATACGTGCGGGTATGTGGAGCGCCTTTTCGCTTTGGACCTTTGGGCCAATGCCTTTTTTGATACAAGGACAATCCACAGATCGATACCAAAAGTGTATGGGAAATTGACGATGAAGAGCACTCCCTCCTTGAGACACACTCTTCAAACGGCTTGGGATCTCGAATATGGAATGCTTGACCATTTCAATTTCCGCACCGAATGGACCTATTCCGCTAACTTAGCCCTCGCTGCCGAGTATCGCCATCGCGATTCCCTGGATTGGCGTAAAGTGGACCATGGAAATTTCATTTTAGACTCTTTTCGCTCCGTTCATCAGCTCCGCCACTCCGCACTTTCCGACAGGCGAGACACTCTTCTTTTCCATATCTTTTATCGTCTGCATCCCAATTGGGCGATTGAATTTGAGTCGCGCCAAGGCTGGAGCCGTCTCCATGAGCCTGGCTACAGCGAATTTGAAATCGATCTTTTAACAACTCTGCGCTCCGCCTGGAATCTCAGGCTCTCCTACCGCCATCAAGAAGACGATGATCGCGTGGCTGTCAGCATCTCCGTCGGTCTGCATCGCCCCAATCTCGATAGCTCCTCTATTCCTTGCCTTGAGTTTTGATATTTGAGATGATATATACTCTTCAATTTCTTTAGGGCCATACTTTAGAGCCATCAAGATGTCGGGGGCCGTCCTTTGGCGGGGCCCCTCTCGCAAGGGCTATTTTTCAAAAAGCCAGGTCCCGCCTTCCAAAAGTGAACGACCTGCGGAATGAGCCCTGCAAGACTAGCGGTCAGCGAAATTAGCCTTGCAGTGCAAACAGCGTGCGGCCTGCAAATTAGCCCTGCGAAGCAAACAGCGTGCGGCCTGCAAATTAGCCCTGCGAAGCAAACAGCGTGCGGCCTGCAAATTGGCCCTGCGAAGCAAACAGCGTGCGGCCTGCAAATTGGCCCTGCGAAGCAAACAGCGTGCGGCCTGCAAATTAGCCCTGCGAAGCAAACAGCGTGCGGCCTGCAAATTGGCCCTGCGAAGCAAACAGCGTGCGGCCTGCAAATTAGCCCTGCGAAGCAAACAGCGTGCGGCCTGCAAATTGGCCCTGCGAAGCAAACAGCGTGCGGCCTGCAAATTAGCCCTGCGAAGCAAACAGCGTGCGGCCTGCAAATTGGCCCTGCGAAGCAAACAGCGTGCGGCCTGCAAATTAGCCCTGCGAAGCAAACAGCGTGCGGCCTGCAAATTAGCCCTGCGAAGCAAACAGCGTGCGGCCTGCAAATTAGCCCTGCGAAGCAAACAGCGTGCGGCCTGCAAATTGGCCCTGCGAAGCAAACAGCGTGCGGCCTGCAAATTAGCCCTGCGAAGCAAACAGCGTGCGGCCTGCAAATTGGCCCTGCGAAGCAAACAGCGTGCGGCCTGCAAATTAGCCCTGCGAAGCAAACAGCGTGCGGCCTGCAAATTGGCCCTGCGAAGCAAACAGCGTGCGGCCTGCAAATTAGCCCTGCGAAGCAAACAGCGTGCGGCCTGCAAATTAGCCCTGCGAAGCAAACAGCGTGCGGCCTGCAAATTAGCCCTGCGAAGCAAACAGCGTGCGGCCTGCAAAATTGCCTCTGCGAGCCGACGCGAAAGGGGCCCCGCCCAAAAGGCGAAGCCGGGCGGGGAGTGAGCGCGCGAGCAGCCCGAGGCCGAATATCGCAAAGCAAAATCGCACCACAGCCAAGCCCGTAAGGGCGCGGGGGACAGTGCTTTGCACGGCCCCCTGGCGAGGACGCGATTTGGCGCAGCGAGATGAGGCTCAAGGGGGCGCGGGGGACGCCGCCGTCAGGACGGTGTCCCCGACAGTCTCTTATGGCACTAGCGACGTTGTTACCTTCAGAGGACGCCCCCGACAGTCTCTTATGGCACTAGCACGTTGTTACCTTCAGAGGACGCCCCCCCGACAGTCTTTTATGGCACTAGCACGTTGTTACCTTCAGAGGACGCCCCCGACAGTCTCTTATGGCACTAGCACGTTGTTACCTTCAGAGAACGCCCCCCGACAGTCTCTTATGGCACTAGCGACGTTGTTACCTTCAGAGGACGCCCCCCGACAGTCTCTTATGGCACTAGCGACGTTGTTACCTTCAGAGGACGCCCCCCCGACAGTCTCTTATGGCACTAGCGACGTTGTTACCTTCAGAGGACGCCCCCCCCCCGACAGTCTCTTATGGCACTAGCACGTTGTTACCTTCAGAGGACGCCCCCCCGACAGTCTCTTATGGCACTACCACGTTGTTACCTTCAGAGGACGGCCCACGAGTGTCTCTTACGGCACTAGCGACTCTTGTTCCTAAAAATCATTCACGAGGTGTATACTTCACTTTCTTACTTAGCGGAGAAATCATGAAACTTCTTGTTATTGGCAGTGGCTATGTTGGACTGGTCACGGGGGCCTGTTTTGCAGAGATGGGCCACCATGTGGTCTGCTTAGACATCAATCAAGAAAAAATTGCAGCCCTTCAGCAAGGCATCATTCCCATTTATGAACCGGGTTTAGAAGAGCTGGTGCATCGCAATAAAGAGGCGCATCGGCTTAGTTTTACTACAGATTACGCCTCTGCAGTGGCTGTTTCGGAAATCTGCTTCATCACTGTCGACACTCCTGTGACAGCCGAAGGGGACGCAAATTTGCAGTTTGTGCGCAATGTGGCGACCTCGCTTGGAGAGCATCTGACAGACTATAAGGTCATTGTCAATAAATCGACTGTGCCCATCGGCACGGCTCAAGAAGTGGCAAAGATTATTCGCTCCAGTCTTGCAAAACGAAACTTAGACGTCGAATTTGATCTGGTCTCTAATCCAGAATTTTTAAAAGAGGGCAATGCGATCAACGATTTTATGAAGCCCGACCGCGTCGTAATCGGCACTGAATCGCCAAAAGCGGCCCATATCATGAAAGAGATCTACTCTCCCTTTATGCTCAGCCATGACCGCCTCATCCTCATGGATATAGCCTCCGCAGAAATGACCAAATATGCGGCAAACGCCATGCTTGCAACGCGCATCTCCTTCATGAATGAGCTTGCAGGGCTATGTGAACTTACCGGTGCCGACGTCAACAAGGTGCGCATCGGCATGGGCTCAGACAAACGCATTGGCTACAGCTTTCTCTATGCAGGCCCCGGGTTTGGAGGCTCCTGCTTACCCAAAGATATCCGCGCCCTTCACAATTTTTCCAGGAAGCAGGGCCACCCCCTCATGATTCTGGAAGCTGTCGACGCCGTCAACCAGCGGCAGAAAACCCTCTTAGGGCGCAAAATGCAAAGCTATTTTGGCTCTTCAGATACTCTTGAAGGCAAAACGATTGCCATTTTAGGCCTTGCTTTCAAACCGGACACCGACGACATGCGCGAAGCCCCCTCGCTTGTGCTCATTCAACAGCTCCTGAACATGGGATGTCATCTGCGACTCTTTGACCCCATTTCCATGGAAAACGCCAAAAAACTGATCGGGACTCCCGCTAAGATTTCTTGGTGTCAAGATGAGTATGATGCGGCAAAAGATGCCGACGCACTTGTTTTAGTGACGGAATGGAAGCAATTTCGATTTCTTGACTTCCCCACCCTCCTGAAAGTCATGCGTGGAAAGGCATTTTTTGACGGTCGCAATCAATATAACCCTGCAGAAATGTTTCACATTGGGTTTGACTATATAGGCATTGGAAATGACTCTCGATCAATACTTGCAAGCAAAAGCCTCGCTCCTTGAGCTGCAGCTCGAAAAGCTAGTGCCCGAACAGCCCCTGCCTTTCAATCAGCTTTTTCTAGCAGCCCGCTACTCCCTGCTTGGCGGCGGAAAGCGCCTGCGACCTATTCTCACCTTGGCAACTTGTGAGGCTTTAGGAGGGGATGAGTTGGCGGCTCTTATTCCAGCGTGTGCTTTAGAAATGGTCCACACCTACTCCATGATCCATGATGACCTTCCTTGCATGGATAACGATGACTTCCGCAGAGGAAAGCCCTCCCTACACCGGGCGTTTCCAGAAGGACACGCTGTTTTAGCAGGTGACTACCTGCTCACCTATGCCTTCGAAACAGTCGCATCAGCCCCCCATCTGACCTCACAACAGATTGTCAGCCTTGTTTCCATTTTGGCCAAAAAGGCTGGAGGCGAAGGAATGATTGCAGGGCAAGTGATGGATATCGAAGCCTCGCATCAAATTTTAAGCCTCGATCTTCTAGAAAATATCCATCACTATAAGACTGGAGCCCTAATGGCCACCGCTGTCGATTTTGGAGCCATTATCGCAGGATCGACAGAAAAGGAGCGCCAGACTCTCAACCAGTTTGCCAATGAGATTGGCCTCGCCTTTCAGATTGTCGATGATATTTTAGATATTACAGCCAGTGAACAGAAGCGCGGCCAAACAATCGCTTCAGATATCAGCAATGGCAAGACCACTTATGTGACTCTTTTAGGTTTGGAAAAATCGCTGGAGACAAGTGAGAAGCTCCTCCAATCCGCCTTAGGTAAGCTCGCCTCGCTCTCCCTTAAGACCAACCGCCTTGCAGAAATCGCTGTCCGCCTTGTGCATCGCCAGAAGTAAACTTTTTTCTTATTTTTTCAGGATGAAGAGGGCGCCTTACGGCGCACAGGATAAAGAATTGCCGACAGGACCTTCGCGCAAGCAAGAATCCTGTTTTTTTAACCTGTATAAAAAATTTTGACAAAAAAAAAGAGCGCCTGACTTATAGCCAGGCGCTCTTCAAAAGTTTTAAAGGCGCTAGAGAAGCGCGATTAGAACAGGTAACCTACGCCAAGACCTACGCCAACTTGTCTCCAAGTCAGGTGATCGCGGCTACGGTCTGAATACCAGCGCTTATAGAACAGGTTGCCATCCAGGAACCAGTTGCTACGGAAGAAATAGAGCGAACCTACTTTCGCGCTAAATCCAAATGCTGTTCTTGTACGACGGTAGTGGTCGATAGCATTGATGCTAATGTTGCAGGAGTTTCTCTGTCTGCGAGCACGAGCAAATTGGAACTGGAATTCTCCATAAACGTTCCAGCACTCTTGGTGGCAATAAGCCAGGTCAAAACCAATCCAGGGTCCCCATACAGATGCCTTATACTTGTTGTTGGCATTGCTTCCAAAGCAACCTGAGCTTGATTCGGAAGAGGAAGATGAGGAGCAGCCTTCAGAGGCTACAGTCCCACACACTGGATTGAGATCAAAAGCAGTCAGCGTGTCTTGATCGAGCTCGCTAACCAGTGTCTCACGGTTTTTCGAGTTCAGACGAATGGTATCATATTGAAAACCAATTGTCGGAATAACTTGAAGACCAGGGCACCAGCACTGTTCCAATGGATAGCCAAAAGCCACATTGAAATCAGCTGCGTATTTGCGCTTCACATCATTGTGAAGAACAGGGTTAATCACGCAAGTTTGTGTACTTGGTGAAAGTGCTACATCTTGGTTTGGCATCGCAATCTGATCTGATTCTCTCAGATCGCCATCGAGAATCCAGCCATAATGGCCTTCAAGACGATAATAGACGCACTCGCCACATACGGACTTAAGTTTCGCGCCGATTTGGAAAATTTCCAAGTCTTTAAAAGTAAGCTTGGAATTAGTGTTAAGCCGAACATCATCTGGAACTCTGTGGCTCCAGTGAATATCGTCAGAACGATAGCCTAGTTCAAACTGCAGGCTTGAAGCCGCTTCAGCCTTGGCTGACAGGACTACTGCCGTCGTCAGAACTAAAGCAGATAATGCTTTCATTACGTGTTTCATATCACCTCATATGGTAAGGGTCATAGCAACACCTTAAAATTTACCTCAAAAAAGTGTCAATAGAAAATTATTTCTATTTGAAAAAAAAGATCTCATTTTTGTTTTGGCGCAGACTTTCAGGAATTTCCCTTGATCCCTACACACCCTTTTGAGTATAGTTTGATCGAATTTTCTACAAAAGAGTGGTGCTTTATGGAAGAAACTCATTTTCTCCAAAATGCTGCTGAACCATTAACCTGTCAAATACGCCATATTCCTATCAAACGCACTTTTGACATCCTGTTTAGCCTTTTAGTGCTTACCCTCGGGTTGCCCCTATTCATAATCATCGCCCTTGCGATACGATTGAGCTCTCGCGGCAAAGTGGTCTATTCCCATGAGCGCATTGGCCGCGGTGGAGTCCCTTTCCGCTGTTACAAATTCAGGACGATGTACAAAGATGCAGATATCCGTCTCACGACCATGCTAGAAGACAATCCTCTCCTTCGTTTGGAATGGGAAATGACACAGAAACTTAAAAAAGATCCACGCATTACAATGGTTGGGCGCTTCCTGCGCAAAACCTCACTAGATGAGTTACCTCAATTCTGGAATGTTCTAAAAGGGGATCTTAGCGTCGTCGGCCCTCGTCCTGTCGTGAAGAGGGAGCTCAATCAATTTTATGGGCCGAAAGCAGCCAAGGTTCTCTCCTTAAGGCCTGGCCTTACTGGCATTTGGCAAGTTTCGGGCCGTAGCGATACAAGCTATAACACCCGCGTCTCGCTCGACGAAAACTATGTCGACAATCAATCGCTTCTTTTGGACTTAAAACTCATCTGCAAAACAATTCCGGCGATGATCTCTTCGAGAGGCGCCTATTAATGTTTATTCCTTTTTTTTTGATGACGCTTTACTCATCTGTCCTATTTCCCTCTTTGCGTCTGCTTTTTTTTGCTCCCTATTTGATCCTCTTTCTTTACAAAAATAATCTCTCAAAGTCCTTGTGGATGGCCTTTTGCTGTGGGCTTATCCTTGACTTGCTGACAACGGGGAATCGCGTCGGGCTTTTTGCATTAAATTTCACATTGACACTCCTTTTTCTTTATCGATTGAAATCCTATTTTTTTCGCGACCGTCTCAGTACGTTACCCATTATGACTTTTTTATTCAGTGCGACCGCTGCATTCCTACAGCTATTTCTGGAAGGGATTTTCCAGGGTGCAACCGCTCTTCACATCTCAAGACAGTGGCTACTTTCTGATCTGATCCAGGCACCTTTTTGCGATGCCTTTTTTGCTCTCATCCTTTTGCTCATTTCAAAGGCCGCCTCGCTGCGATTTAAAGTGCGTTCTGAAACATGAAACCTCTTGCAGAGCAGCTGCGACCCGATTCACTGGAAGAGATCTACGGACAGGAGCATCTTTTAGGGGATCATGGTTTTTTGACAGGTTTAATCAAAGCGCATCGCCCCTTGTCAATCATTCTTTGGGGCCCCCCCGGCTGTGGTAAAACTTCGATTGCCCGCCTTTACGCCAAGGCCTTTGGAATGCGGTTTGAGACATTGAGCGCAGTCTTTAGTGGCATTGCAGACATCAAAAGAGTCATCAAAGAGACTGAAGAAAGCCCTTTATTCGGCAACGGCACTCTCCTATTTGTCGATGAGATCCACCGCTTTAATAAAGCGCAGCAGGACGCTTTCCTTCCCTATCTGGAACGCGGGACCTTGATTCTTGTTGGTGCAACAGTGGAAAACCCCTCCTTTTACCTCAATAACGCCCTCCTGTCCAGAGTTCGGGTCTTGCCCTTGAAAGCTCTTGATGAGAAGGCCTTGGAGGCCATCCTTGAACGTTTTGAATCCAAAAATGCTCCTTTGCCTCTGACACAAGAAGCTCGACAGCTCCTCATTCATAGTGCTCAAGGGGATGGACGCTACCTTCTCAATCTTGTTGAAAATGTTCAAGCGACGTTCACACCCGGCGCTCCAATATTGGACGAGGATGCACTCAAAGGGTTGGTCCAAAAAAGGGCAGCCCTTTACGACAAAGGGGATGAGCAGCACTACAATCTCATTTCAGCCCTTCATAAATCGATCCGGGGATCCGATCCAGACGCCGCTCTTTATTGGTTTTCACGTATGCTTGAAGGGGGGGAAGAGCCCCTTTTTATTGCTAGACGCCTGATCCGCATGGCGTCAGAAGATATAGGCCTTGCAGATCCACAAGCCTTGAGCGTTGCAATAGGAGCTAGAGATGCTTATGAGATGCTAGGATCTCCTGAAGGGGAACTTTCTTTAGCAGAGGCTGTGATCTACTTGAGCTTAAGCCCTAAGAGCAATGCCACCTATGTTGCCTATTCAGAAGCGCGAAAACAGGCCGCTGAGACCTCCCATCTCAATCCTCCTGCAATTATCTTGAATGCTCCTACTAAGCTGATGCGAGAACTTGGATATGGCAAAGGCTATCAGTATGATCATGACACCCCCGCTGGATTTTCCGGACAAAATTATTTTCCAGATGGCATGGAAAGAAAACGTTTTTATGAACCTGTTTCAAGGGGATTTGAGCGCGAGATGCGCAAACGTCTCGACTATTTTGAAAAGCAGAGAAAAAGCCCACCCTCTTGAGAGAGTGGGCGTTTAAGGTTATGCCTTTTCTTTGTCTTCTTCGTCTTCTTTATCTTCGTTGTCTTCGTCATCAGAGTCGGCTTTCGTGCCGTTAGCCTTTGACTTCATTTGCTGATCATTATCGACGATCAGATCAGAATCATCATCCCCTTCAAGACGTGCCTCAGGAGCAGCTGCTGGCTGCTGATCAGTCTCTGGCTGCTGTTCAGTGTCAGCTTTTGACTTTTCTTCAGTTTGTTGCGGCTGAACAGCTGCTTTTTGTTTTTCCATGCACTGGGCAAAATTTCTAGCTTTTTGCTGCTGGATATCATCTAGCATGGCCTGAAGCTCTTTGCTGTCGCTGATTCCGTTTGCTTGGAGCGCATCGCTGAAAACTTGGAGGAGTGTTTCACGGAAGAGCTTCACAGCCACTTGACGCTGTTGTGGATCTCTATCCTTAAGAGGATTTGGATTCAGTTTCGAAGCTTTTTCTTCAACGAGTTTGACAACGTCTTTATCTTTGGACGAAAGAGAGGTTGCAATCGCATCCCATTTATCTTGAGGAACGTTGAATTTTTTGAGTGTTTCAGTGACAAACTGCTTTGGAAAGTACTCAAGCAGCAATTCTTTTGAACACTCATCTGCCGCTTTTACACTACTAAAGGGAAGCACAATCGCTCCCACAACAAAAGCAACCAGGGATAGTTTAAGAGCCAAAATTTTCACAGTTCCTCCATCATTTTTTGTTTTTGTTTGCTTTCCTCTCATTGTGGTAAGCAAAATTTTATATTATAGGAATCTACTACACCTCTTCTTTTTTTTGAACTTTTTTGTGTAATCTATAGAAAGTGAAGGTTATTGCGTAACAGGGCGATCAACCATGGGACCATCTCCCAAGCAGGCGCGCAGGCGGTCCGCTTGTTGGACTCTAATATAGCGAAACATGACGGCAGTGATGTAGGGGTCATAAAAATAATTAGCGCGCAAAGATTGCGCAAAAGTCTCCTCCAAAACAGCGCGAAGGAGGGCGCCAGCCGCATCGGGCTGATAGGGCTGTAAAGGATTTGGCACCATGCGGCTTGCCCTCTCCTGTATAATTTTTGGAATAGCGGCGGAGCGAACCTGCAGATCTTGATAGATGAGCGACCAGCGATCCTGCGTGAATTTATGTGCACTAAGTGTTTGAGCAACAAGTGGATATGGAAAGAAATTTGTGGCTACCTGATAGTAGCAGGGGGGTGGCGACATTTGAAGGGGCTGGAACAAAATTTGCGCGTTTGCGTAGTTTGCCACAAATAAAAGTACGAAGAACAGTAGCCGCTGCATAGATCCTCCCTTTCTTGGAGGCATACCATGAGACCGCTAGACTTTGCAAAATTTTTCACATATAATTTGCATTTATGATTATTGATGGAAAAGCAATAGCCGATCAGATCCAAGAGGAGCTGCGCATAAAGGTCCAAGCGATCTCTACCCGCAAGCCCTGTCTTGCCGTCATTTTAGTCGGCGACCATCCCCCCTCACAGATCTATGTGAAACGTAAAGTTCAGGCCTGTGCCAGCGTAGGCATCCTTTCTCTTTTAGAGCATCTGCCGGCAACGGCTGGCGAGCATGAAATTTCTGGCAACGATTGCCAAACTTAATCGCGACCCAGAAGTCGATGGCATTTTAGTACAGATGCCGCTGCCGCCTCATGTCAATCCAAATAAGATCAACATTCAGATCGATCCGAAGAAAGATGTCGACGGCTTTCACCCCATGAATATCGGCAAGCTCTTAATTGGGGAAAAAGATGGCTTTTTTCCCTGCACCCCTCTCGGCGTAAAGACGCTTCTAGACCGCTCTGGTGTCGATCTTACTGGCAAACATGCGGTCGTATTAGGTCGCAGCAATATTGTAGGAAAACCAATGGCGGCCATGCTCATGCAGAGCAATGGCGGCGGAAATGCCACCGTCACGATCGCGCACCGCTTTTCGCAAGATCTGACTACGCTCTGCCGCCTTGCAGACCTGCTCATCGTCGCCATCGGTCAGCCGCAGTTTATCAAGGCTGATAGGGTGAAGGAGGGGGCCGTTGTGATCGACGTCGGGATCAACAAGATTGATGAACCCACACGTCCCAGCGGTTATCGCATCGTTGGGGACGTCGATTTTGAAAATGTCAAAAAGAAGTGCGCACTGATCACTCCAGTTCCTGGAGGAGTCGGCCCCATGACCATCGCCATGCTCCTCAGCAATACTCTTCAGAGCTTCACAAATCGATGTTCCTAATCGCTTTTCTCCTGATTTTGGCAGGCTGCTCGAGCGCACCCTCCACGACCTCTTTTACTGGGACAGCCATGACTATCGAATACCGGGTGGTTGTCGGAGAGACCCTATCTCCCAAACAGCGTGCAGAGGCTGAAAAAAGGATCCAAGAGATCTTTGAAGAGGTCCATGAGCTCTATAATAAATTCAATCCCCATTCTGAGATTTCACTTCTCAATAATTTGAAAGCCGGAAAAGTGGTCCCTCTCTCTCCCAAACTGCAAGCGCTTCTCTTCCAAGCAGAAGCCATCGTCAAATTGACCAGGGGCAAATTTGACCCAACCATCGAACCGCTGCAAAAGCTCTGGAAAGACAAGCTAAATAGTGGAACAGAACCCTCTTTAGAAGAGATTAATGTCCTGAAACCTGCTTTAGGATGGGATAAAATCCATCTGAACGATGGGACATTCTCTAAAGATCATGACTTGACAAGCCTCGACCTCGGAGGAATTGCCAAGGGCTATTGCGTCGACTTGCTGATCGATCAGTTAAAGAAGGAGGGTTATCGACATCTATTTGTAGAGTGGGGGGGGGAAATACGCGCTACGGGACGCCATCCCGAAAAGCGCCCTTGGCGCATCTTTATCAGCAACATGGGCAGCTGCGATCCCGCCCACGCCCTTGCAACCGTTGAACTTCATGATCAGGCAATTGCAACAAGCGGCGATTACATGCAGTTTTGGCGCATTCCTCAACCTGATGGAAAAGCGCCGCGCCTCTACTCCCATATTTTTGACCCTCACACCTGTCGTCCGCTGGAAGTGACTCCCACAAGTATTGCCAGCGCTAGCGTTCTCGCATCCAGCTGTACATTGGCCGACGGCATCGCAAAAGTTGGAATGCTCTTTCCGACTATTGCCGAAGCGGAAAAATGGGCGGAAGAGATTCGCTCGCAATACCCAGAAACTCAATTCTGGTTTTGCTCTCGCACCTAGGAGGAGTATAAAATCTGCGCGTTTTTTTTCATGGTAGCATGTTCAGGAGAGTCTTGAAAGTATTGCAGCGCCATTTCGAGAGAGCGTCGCATATTTTCCTCATCTTGAAGGGCGTGATAGCAGGCTGCGGAGTAATAGTAGGAAAGCGGGTCCTCAACCTCAATCAAGGAGGCCATGGCATAAGCTGCAAGAGCATTTTCATACCGCTTTAATCCCTGTTCTGCCATGCCGAGGGCAAGCCAGTAGGCGTGGACAGAGGGGTTGAGAGTTGCTAGAAAGAAAAAAGCGTCGGCTGCTTCGCTCTCCTTACCCACCTGAAAAAGGGTGTAAGCTGCAGCATAAAAGCGCTCCATGAGCTCTTGCGGGAAAGCGATGATCTCTTGAAGCGATTGACCTGCCTGTAGAGCTTTGCGAATGGCATCGGGGCTTGGAATTTTTGTCATGATCAATGTTTCTGAGACCCTCTTTCCAGCTCATCTAGGATAACGCGGTATCCTCTAGAAAAGCGGGTGCGGAATAGATCAAAATTTGAGTATAGAGAGAGCTTTACTTTCTGAAGATAGGCTTCAAAAGGCTCTAAAGGCATCTGTTGGCGGGCATAGAGATCTTCTGCAAAGGCTGCCGCCAATGTTTCGAGGCTCTTTTCACGCATTGCCTCCTCTTCGTCAACAATCGAGGCTTTTCCCTTTTTTTTAGATCCGCTCATGAAAACCTTCCCTTTATGTGAGGCATCCCCACTTCTTTCATTATATAATTCTTTTAATTTTTAACAAATATTTTTTATTTTCGGCGGTAGATACTAGCAAAGAAACATTATTGTTGCAAGCAAAAACGCGATTTGAATAGTATGTGCTTCGCTAAGATATTTATTAGCATTACTCCGGTGTGTAGAGCGTTTCTACCCCCATGTCATTTGCAAGGAGGCATTTAAGGTGACTACTCAAATCCTATTTTTCACACTGACTCTCCCCCTCTTGTCCCTTGTTATTTTATCAATACGAAACAGGTGGTAAACATGTCAGTTTTTCTTCAGCGCAGGAACAAAATCGATCTATGCAATTATCCCTATCAACGCGATATTGAAAGTCGTCTTCTGCTTGCCACCTTAACTCAAGCAGAAGTGGCTCTTCTCAATGAGCTTTTCAACTACTCGCTCGAAATTCCTCTTGCTGATTTAAGCCACTCCTTGAACTGGTCTTCTGAGACGATCCTACAGATGCTGACAAAATTTGCCCCCACAAAACTTTACAGACTGGAGGAGAAGAGAGTCGTTCTAGATAAAGAGCTGCGTCGCTACTACGAAGGAGAGCTGGTCAAGTTTGATGACGCTTTTAAACCTGGCATGGAGTACCTGAAGAGGCTTTTAAATAAAGTCCCGCCCTATGTACTTCCAAACTGGTATGCTCTGCCGCGGCGCTGCGACAAAATTTTCCCCACAATTCTTGAAAAATATCTGATTAATCCCAAAATTTATCAGCAGTACCTCCACGACCTGCAATTCGACAATCCTATTCCCAATAGAATTATAGAAGCTGTCTACTCCTCTTCCGATTTTAAAATCAGCGCTTCTGAACTTCAAAATAGCCTCTCCATTGATTCCAAGGAGTTTCATGAGTGGCTGCTTCTGCTTGAATTTCATTTTGCCTGCGTCTTAAGCTATGAACCCCTCGGAGATGGCTTTAGAGAAATCATTACACCGTTTCATGAGTGGCGCGAATATCTCTTATTTCTCAAAAATACGCATTCAACACCTATTTTTGACACTCCTGCCATCCAGCGCACCCACCCACACAACTTTGGCTTTTGTGAAGATTTGACGCTTCTCCTTCAGCTGTTAAAAACGCGGCCTCTGCGACTTGAAAAACGAGGGGAAAGCTGGACCTTAAGCGAGATAGAGCGGCAGGCTCTCTTTCCTAGCAGATCCTCTCCACTTTATGCGCAAACGCTTGTTGAAAAGACTCTTTTTATGCACTTTTCCGCTGTTCACAACCGAACGCTCATCTTTCTCTCCCCTGCGGAAGAGTGGCTTGCTAGAGAGATGAGCGACAAAGCGCTATCCATGACGCGCCATCCCATCCAGGTAGAAAAGGGGCTTATGAGGGTGTTGCACTGCGGCTGGGTGACTGTCGAAGATTTTATGCGCGGATTCATGGGCAATTTGCGCGGCAGAGGCCCCCTTCTGCTCACAAATCTGGGAAAGCACTGGAAATACCCAATTCCCTCTTACAATGATGAGGAGCGCGCTTTAATCGAGAAAACCTTAGTCCGGCAATTATTTGAAGCAGGAGTGGTCGCAACGGGCAGCTATCAGGGAAAAGCCTGTTTTTGCGTGACCCCTTTTGGTTTAAGCCTACTCGAATAGGGAGATCGTATGCCCATCAATTGGCAATGTATCTGTCGCCGTCAAAAAGACCTGGCCCATCCCCTTAAGCTGCTTCAGGAGAAGGCTGCATCTCTTCGCATCGAGACTCATGCCCACATCGTCCATCAGCATGAGAGGTTTTTCCGCTCCTAGCCCGGCGAGTCGCTCCCATTCGGAAAGGCGCATGGCTGCAACCGAGGTGCGCTGCTGGCCTTCACTTGCAAAAAGTCTCGCCTCTTTGTTATCCAGCTCGATCTGGATCTCATCGCGATGCGGTCCCTGCAGGGTGTAACCCATCGCCATCTCACGCGGCCGCGTGCGCGCAAAACGCTCTTGAAATTGGTGCGCCGAGCCCACAGCTCCCCGATAGACTAAATTTAAAGCCATTAAGGTCTCTGACAGGTTCGCATACTTCCCGCGGCATATCGCATCCAGCTCTCTAATGGCATGGGAGCGCTTTTCCGTAATATAGGCCGCTGAAGACGCCATCTCTTTTTCCCATGATTCAACCGTTTCCATCTGCTTTGCACGCAAGAGACAATTGCGCTGACGCATGGCGCGCATGTAGCGCATCAGATGGTGGACATAGAGAGGGTCCATTTGAGCAATCTGGTAATCGAGATATTGCCGTCGTGCGTTTGGAGAACCCTTGATAAGCGCCGCATCATCGGGAACCATGACGACCCCTTTGAGAAGACCGAGAAGGCTTGTGGGAGAGGGGCATAAGGTAGAGTTATAAAAAATTTTGCGCTCTTTGCCATCAAAGGAGATCTTCAACCGCTGCTCAATTTCATGTTGGACAAATGCTGCCTCTAAATAGAAGTAGGAAGCTCCCTCGCGAATAAGATCTTTCTGCTGTGCATTGCGGAAGGAGCGGCCGCTCACCAAAAAATAGAGAGCTTCGAGCAGCGACGTTTTGCCGCGCGCGTTGGGACCAACTATCGAATTGACATGGGGAGAAAATTCAAAAAAGGCCTCCTCATAGAGGCGCCAGTTGCGTAAAAGAAGGGAGCGAACATGCATCACTCATCACTTAGGCGCATGGGCATCAGCACAAAGAGTGGGCTGGAAGCCCCTAAAGAGGCTGTAGCGACCTCTTTATCTGTAATAATACCTGGATTAAAAGGATCTGTGACGCCAACTGTCACGGTCTCCCCTTTGCTGTGACGCAAGATATCGAGGAAGTAGTGAGGATTAAAAGCGATCTCAAGTTTCGGCCCCCGGTAGTTCGCAGGCATGCTGACGAGCCCCTCTCCAATCTCCATCGCATTGGCAGAGAGATGCAGTTCGCCATCCGCAAAAGTGAAACGCACCGAGTGGTTCTGCGTGTCGCCTGCGAAGAGGGAAACCTGGCGCAAAAGCGACATCAGCTCTTCGCGATGTAAGGGGACGAGAACATCGCTTTTTTCAGGAATCACGCGATTGATGTCTGGATAATCGCCAGAAAGCAGCTTAGAGATAATAAGAGCCTGAGACGCTTCGATGGCAATCTTATCAGGCATGAGGTAGACCGTTGCCTCTCCTTCATCACTTAAATTTTTCTGAATCTCCTCCACAGCCTTGAGAGGGATGATGTAGCTGGCCGTAAAGGCAGGATCAAGCTCCACAGCTAGGTGAGCGCGCGCAAGCCGCTTGCCATCTGTGCCGACAAAGGTGGCTTCCCGGTTGGCGATATGGAGGAAGACGCCTGTCAGGACATAGCGCGTATCTTCGCGAGAGACTGCAAAGGCCGTGCTGAAAAGCATCTCTTTGAGAGATTTTTGAGGAATTTTAAACTGAAGAGCCTCTGTCAATGCGGGAAGAGCAGGAAACTCGCTCTTGTTCATGCCATTTAATTTAAAGCGAGAGGAGCCCGCCACAATCTCGGTGACCTCATTTGCATGTGTTGACACCTCTAGATTAGCCACCGTCAATTCTCGCAAAAGCTGCGCAAGACGCTTGGCAGGCACAGTTGTGGCCCCCTCCTCCAAAATTTTCGCCTCCGTAAAGCAGCGAATTCCCACCGTCAGGTCTGTGGCAGTCAGGATCAGCTCATCATTAACCGCCTCAATGAGAATGTTGGAGAGAATCGGAATCGTCATTTTTGACGAAACCACATTTAGACATCTAGAAATCAGATAATTAAATTCTTGAGTCGCGATGACAAATTTCATGCTCAACATCCTCTGTTAGAGTAGGAAGGGACTAAGAATATGCGACTTTTCATGGAATGTCAAGAGAGACGTAAGTTTTGCAACTTTTCGCGCTTAGCTACTTGGGTGATATGCTCAAGATTGTAAGTAATTGTAGACCAAAACCTTGGAGCATCCGCAATCAAAATTCCTATAAACTCTCGGCTGGAAGTTTTTCTTAGCTCCTCGTATACTGTTTTTATGAGCAAAGAGCGCAAAGCAGGGGAGCTGGCGGGCAACCGCAAAGCCACCTTTAATTATGAGATTCTAGACACATTCGAAGCAGGCATAGCTCTGTTTGGCACCGAAATCAAATCTTTGCGGGACCATGGCGGCAATCTACTCGACAGTTATGTGACTGTGACAGACAACGAGCTGTGGCTCCTTAACTGCAGCATCGCCCCCTTTCGCTTTGGCAATATCCACAATCACGAAGAGCGCCGCCAGCGCAAGCTGCTCATGCATAAGCGAGAGATTGCGCACCTTAAAGAGGCCATCAACGAAAAGGGGCTGACGCTTATTCCCCTCTCGCTCTATCTCAAAGAAGGGCGCGTCAAAGTTAAAATCGCCTTAGCGAAGGGGAAGCGCACCATCGATAAGCGCGAATCGATCAAAGACCGCGACGAAAAGCGGCGCATCCAGAAAGCGATGAAACAGTGATTAAAATTCGCATCTTGGCCGTCGGAAAGACTAAAGAGGCGTGGCTAGAAGAGGCTCTTGAGGAGTATCTAAAACGGCTTAAAGCTACGTTTCAGATTGAATTTGCCTTTGCCAAAAGCGATGCGCAGCTTCTTGAATGGCTACAAAAAGAGGGAAAAGTTGTCGCTCTTGATCCAGCCGGCAAAAATTTTACAAGCGAACAGTTCAGCTCCTTTCTCTTTGAGCAAATTGAGGCTGGAGGCTCCCGCTTAACGTTTGTCATCGGCGGCCCAGAGGGACTCCCTCAAAATCTTCGTCTAAGTGCTTTTCTTCTCAGCCTCTCGCCCTTGACCTTCACTCATCAGCTGGCGCGGCTTGTCCTCGTCGAACAGCTCTATCGCGCCGCTGAAATTGCGAAAGGTTCACCCTATCACAAGTGAGCTTTCTGCCAGCTACTGACTGCAAACCGCAAATAGACTATCGCCCCTTGAATGAGAGCTGCTCCGATAGCGACGTCCACCAAGCCACGAATGTCATTGGGCACCCCAAAAAATTTAATCGACATGCCAAGAGCGACCATACCGCCGAGAAGTAGGTAGTATCCGGGGCTGTAAATTTTAGCAATGCTGGAGGGGTTTGGAAGCGTTTGAATGCGCTGAATACCCTTTGTAGCTGATTTTCCAAGGACATGGCGCCCTTTCATATAGCCCACAAGCATGCCTAAGGCTATTAAAAGCAGTGCTGTCTGCTCTTTGCCCCCTAGATAGGGTGAGAGACTATTGATGAGGGGAAGTGATGTCTCCTCCCCAGTTTCTCCCAGCAGAAGCCTGAGACCGAGGGGCAGAAGAAAACAGCCCACAGCGATCCAGACTAAACCAGAGAGCAGTGCTAACATCGCATGACTTAATTTTGGCATAAAACTCCTTATTGTATAATGGGTAAACCGGTTTGACGCCACGCTTGCATGCCTCCCCAAACAGTTGCCACATTGGCAAATCCTGCCTGCACAAGCCAAGAGGCGGCAACCGATGAGCGGTAGCCACTGCCGCAAATGAGCGCCAGGGGCTGATCGCGAGGCAATTCTTTATAAACAGCTGGCAAGCGAGCCATTTCAATATGATGCGCACCCTCAATATGGCCAGAGTCCCATTCTGAGGGTGTGCGCACATCGATCAGAAGCTCTCCCTTGCCCAGCTGATGGGGTGTCAACAGTTTCAGAGTACTTGAAGCATCGCCAGCGATCATGTAACCAGCAATCTCATCATAGCCGATCAAGAGCAAAAGCCTTTCACTTTTCTTGGCCATATCGGCCTGAGGGACTACGAAAATAAGAGGACGGTTCTCTGGGACAATCATCGCTGCCCAGTTACAAAAGGCGGCGCCGAAAGGAATGTTGACCGCTCTCTCCAAATGGCCAGCTGCAAATTTAAGAGGGTCGCGCATATCGATGATAAATGCATCGCTCGTGAGGGATTTTACTTCCGATAAAGCCCCCTGTCTCTCAGATAATAGGGCGGGGCCTTCCACATTGATCCGCTTGATGCGCTGAAAATGGAGGGGTGCCGCAGGCATCTGATGAAGTAGTTCATTCACCCAAGCCCCTTCTGGAAGCAGCTTAAGCGATGGGTTGCTTTGACGCTCCTCCCCAAGAGTCGACATGGAACGGTCGCTCATCGCTTTCCCGCAAAGCGAACCGGCACCATGACCTGGGTAGATTTCGGCGGCATCCGGCAGCTCTTTTATCGTTTTAAAAAGTGTCTCATAGAGCTGTTTAGATTGCTTTTCAAGAGTTTCTCCTCCCAAAAGATCGGGCCGTCCAACACCCCCCGCAAAAAGAAGGTCTCCCGTGAGAACGAATTCTGGTGCCTTACAAACCCAGATAAGATGCTCAGGAGTATGACCAGGGGTATACTTGGCGCGCAAATTCAAACTGCCAAAATGGACCTCATCGCCATCTGCAACAGGGCAATCCACATAGCGGGGGGTCCAGGCCGCCCCTCCCATTTTGGATGCGTAGATTAAAGGTTTGCCCTGCAGCGCGTTTTTCAGCTCTTTTGACCCAGAAACAAAGTCGGCATGAACATGAGTCTCTAAAATAGCGACAATCTCCAAACCTGCTTCTCGAGCCTCTTCGATATAGGGAACTACTTCGCGCGTGGGATCGACTAAAACCGCCTGCCCAGAGTCACCTATAAGATAGGAATAGATGGCAAGCTCAGGTGTGAAAAACTGTTTAAAGATCATTTTTGGAGAGTCTTCTCAATAAATTTTGACAAATCGCTCTTCATCTTTACTAAAGAAGGCTCGTGCAGATACATCATATGGCCTGCATCGTAGTAATCCATCTGAACATGGTCGCGCAAACTTGGATCTAAATTTAAATGGTTAAAGGTGTAGTTTGTCGCAAAGTAGGGAGTCGCAAGGTCATAGTAGCCGCTTCCAACAAAGATGCGCAAATTGGGATTCTTGGTCATCACCTGGCCGAGCGTTGTCGCCACATCTAAGTAGCGGTTTGTCGCATCTTTGCCATAGTTCCAGGGCCACACATTGGCGAGGATTTTATACTGTTCATCCTTTTCCCATTTAAGATCTTTGCGAATGTACTGGTTGAAGGTTGCTGTAAATATGCCGAAGATCGCCTCTGCACTTGGGTCTTGTGATGAAGAATCGCTGCAGCTGTCGAGATCGATGCCCACGTAGCGGCTGTCAAAGCGGCCTACAACCTTATTCTGATCGCGCAGCAAGTGCTTGGCAAAGCGGTGCATGCAGATGCGCAAATTAGCTCTCTCAATGTAGTGAGCCGGTAGCGACGTGTATTTAGAAAGTTTTTGTGCGATCTCTTTTTTTGTATTCTCATCAATTTTATCGCCTTGCAGCAGCGCCAAAACATACTCCTTATTGACAAAGGCTTCCACCTCTTTCAAAGTTGCCTGGAGATCCTTCTGAAGTTCCGGAGCCAGTTTTTTATGATACCACGCCGTCGCTGTATAAGAGGGCAAAAATAGCATGACACCAAGATCGCTTCCCTCGTCGTCAAGAGTCTGGAAATTAAGCACAGATGAGACGAGAACGACGCCATTTAGATAGAAGCTAAATTCGTCGTGAAGATATCCAGCAAGTCCCG
Source organism: uncultured Parachlamydiaceae bacterium (assembly GCA_963745935.1). Classification (GTDB taxonomy): domain Bacteria; phylum Chlamydiota; class Chlamydiia; order Chlamydiales; family Parachlamydiaceae; genus JAJFUZ01. Next base: position 117,599 of record CAVUZO010000013.1, on the reverse strand, counting down.
CAGCGCGGGTCGTTCCATAGCTCTCCCCTGCGATAAATTTGGGCGAATCCCATCTTCCTGCGCGGGTTGTGTAGAGGCGGATAAACTCTGCAACCGATTTAACATCCTCTTCTACGCCATGAAACTGCTTCGCATCTTCTCCAGGAGCCGCTCGGCTATATCCTGTCGAGACTGGATCAATAAAAACCAGGTCTGTCTTATCGAGCAAGCTATACGCATTGTCAATCAGGCGATAGGGAGGAGAGACTTCCCCCTCTTTTACAATCTCAACCCGCTTAGGGCCAAAAACGCCCAGATGCAGCCAGACAGATGATGAACCAGGACCCCCATTAAAGCAGAAGGTGATCGGACGTTTATCATTATTCTCCTCTCCTTCTTTCGTATACGCAATATAAAAGACATGTGCTTTTGCATCGCCCTTCTCATCTTTGATGATCATGGTGCCTGCTACGGCCTTATATTTGACCTCGGTTCCATTGATCACAACAGTATGGGAAGTTTCAGAGCTCTCCTCTTTCGGAACCTCTTTTTTCGGCTCTTCTTTAGACTTATCGGCAACTTCTTCAGCCCAGCTAGCTGCAAAGATAAGGCAAATCAATATGAGGAATATTTTTTTCATCATAGTCTCCGTTCAGAATGAAAAGTTGAATGAGAGTTAAGGATACTCCAATTAGCGACAAAATTAAAATAAAAAGATAGCCTTAAAGACCAAAAACAGCGCCTGCTAAAAGCCCAGCGCCATAAGAAGCCGCCGTATAAGCCGCATAAAGAGCAGCTCCTCCCAATCCAGCTAGAGCAGTATATGTGACGTACTTACCCGCAGTTTTTGCAACTCCATCTGGAACTTGAGCTTGCGCTGCAGCTTGTGCTTGAGCAGCGGCTTGTGCTTGCGCTGCAGCTTGTGCTTGCGCTGCGGCTTGGGCTTGCGCTGCAGCTTGTGCTTGCGCTGCGACTTGGGCTTGCGCTGCGGCTTGTGCTTGCGCTGCGGCTTGGGCTTGGGCTGCAGCTTGGGCTTGCGCTGCAGCTTGTGCTTGCGCTGCGGCTTGTGCTTGCGCTGCGGCTTGGGCTTGCGCTGCAGCTTGTGCTTGCGCTGCGGCTTGTGCTTGCGCTGCGGCTTGTGCTTGAGCAGCGGCTTGTGCTAGAGCTGCGGCTTGTGCTTGCGCTGCGGCTTGTGCTAGAGCTGCGGCTTGTGCTTGCGCTGCGGCTTGTGCTTGAGCAGCGGCTTGTGCTAGAGCTGCGGCTTGTGCTTGCGCTGCGGCTTGTGCTAGAGCTGCGGCTTGTGCTTGCGCTGCGGCTTGCGCTGCGGCTTGTGCTTGCGCTTGAGCTGCGGCTGCTGCGGCTTGGGCTTGTGCTGCAGCTTGTGCTTGCGCGAGGGCTTGAGCTTGATCAGGAGCGGGAATGGGGCCTGGAACTTGTTTTAGCGTTGGTGACAAAGGCTTCTGCGGATTTTGCAAAATAAAGGCTTTCTGGAAACGAACGTTTAGTTTTGACGGATTACGATGGAAGATACTTCCAAAAGCAGCTAAAACAGACGTAGGGAGGCTGATGGTCAAGACAATAATTTTTCCAGTTGTTTTTACCCAATCACGAGGTCCTGGTAAAGCTTGATAGGAGCCTTGAAGAACATGACTCCAAGTGACGATTCTCACCGAACCGAGAACTCCCGTCAAAAGCATTCCCACAGGTTGGAAAAGCAGCAATTTGGCAACTTGACTCCCCATTGCGACTGTTCCAGTTCCACAGGTTAAAAGATTAGCCCCAATCTGTTTGAAACGGGATTTTTTTTCTGCACACTTATCAAGATTTTTGACAGCTTGAGCATGCCAAAAATTGGGATCGAGAGTGTGAAATAATTTTTTAATCGTCATAAAGTATATAACATTCAATCTGTTATTAATAACAAAAACAATATTTTACCTCACGCAACTTTTATTTACAACAAGATTAATTGCAAAGCAATTGCAAAAAAAAGCTTCCCTGTTTTTTGGCACGCAGCTTGCACTAGATCAAAAATAAATGAATCACAAGGAGGTAATATGACGAAAGAAGAACTGTTAAAAAAAATTGCAAGACTCGAATTTGCCAATGATCAGCTGACTTCAGAGTTGGCCTACATCGATCAGCTTATGCGCTTAGTGGGATTCACGGACGGATTGGAATCGCTTAAAGCCACCGCTCTGGAATTATGTGATACGCAGCAAGATGATGATGAATTTCCTCGAGCGGCCTAAATGCTAATTAGTTAAACTGATCGTATGCAAAAGCTAAAACTATGGAAAGATTCTGCTTCCTTTGAAGAAGCGGAAAAAAATTGGGAAAAAGGGGCTCTTGAAGCCTCTCACGTGCATCCCATCAAAGGCCTTGCAAAGCTACCCACAATGCCGGGCATGACCCCAGAGACTGCCAAAAATCTAAAGTGGAAAAGCCTCAAGTGGATGATCGCCAAAGATCAGGGTTTTAAGATCTTGAAAAACTTCCTAAGGCATCCTTTTAGATATGGCCTGGCGCTGGTGCGCTCCATGATCAAGAGTAAGCCCTACAAACGCGATGGGGACTTTTTTCTGTATGGAGTGGAAAGTATTGAAGCATTCCAGACACTTTTGGCAGATTCAGAAAATCTTTTTGTCATCGGTTTTTCCTATTGTCATAAGCCTTTTGAATGCCCTTCCGGCCGTTTCACAGATGGCTGCATTCATGATCCGGATCACCCCGTTTGCCGCCAATGCTTCATTGGCAAAGCTGTCAATGCCCTTCCCGACCGCAATACGATTCCCCTATTTATTCCCACGATTCACTACATTGGCGCCAAAATATTCGAGGTTGTCCATCAAAATCCGGGAAAGCGCATTTTATTTCTGATCACCGCGTGCGAAATGACTCTGGAGATGTTTGGCGACTGGGGAAATATGGTCGATATTCGCGGGGTCGGCGTCCGCTTGGATGGTCGCATTTGCAATACTATGAAGGCCTTTGAACTCTCGGAAGAGGGCATTAAACCTGGCCTGACTGTGGTTTTGGACGCCACACAAAAGCGCATGATGGAGCTCATCAAAACAAGACGTTCTCGAGTCTAGTTCCTAAAGAAGATGCCTTCGTCTAAATGGTTTGTGCGGATTCTCCTGCTGGTAGGGGCGAAGCCGCGGCGCTTGCTGACAGCTCTCTTGACAGCATCCCGACAACTTTTCAAGGCATTCGGGGCAGCAGAGATAGAGGCGGTTGCAATCCATGTTGGCACAGTTGATATAGGAGTCAGAGGGCTGTTCACAATGGTGGCACTTCCCAATGACCGGGGTATCCTGGTCGCTAATTGGAACTGAGAGGCGATCATCGAAGACAAAGAGCTTGCCTAGCCAATGGTCGCTTCCAACTTTTAAGCCGTAGCCGATGATGCCGCCTTCCAGCTGATAAATCTTCTCAAACCCCTTTTTCTTGAGAATCGAAGAGTAGAGTTCACAGCGTATGCCGCCTGTGCAATACATCATGACTGGTTTTTCCTTTGGATCTACTCGGGCTTTAAGCGCTTCAGCATAGCTCTCAAAGTCGCGAAAACTCTCGCAGGGGGGCTGTTCAGCTCCTTCAAAATGGCCTAGCTGCCACTCATAGTCATTGCGCACATCGATCAGAAGATGATCCCTGTTAGCTTCTAGCATTGCCTTCCACTGCTCAGGGGTCGCATACTCCCCTTTTTGAGCCAAATCGACCTCTTCGTCCCAGGCGACAAGATGTTTGCGGTATTTGATGGTCAACCGAGGGAACACATTTTCATGATGCTGATGGACTTTGAAGGCTACTTCGCGAAATTCGGGTCGCCCATGCATCCAGTCGATATATTCCTGCATGTACTTTTCATGCAGGCTCATCTGGCCGTTAATTCCCTTTTCAGAAATATAGATGCGCGAAGTCGCATCGCGTCCTGCAAGAAAGTCGCGCTGTCGCTCCACCTCGGCGTGAGGATCTGCCAGGGGGATGAAATGGTAAAAAGCAAGGACGCGATAGGGTTGTGACATAGGGGCAAATTATAGCAGTTTTTGGAGATCGCTGCAATGGCTTAAAAAGACCTTGCCTCTTGATTTATGGCACGCTACAATAGTTTCTTCATCCACCTTTTAAGGAGACAAAAAATCATGGCTCAAGGCATGACCTATCTTGATGATCAGAATTTTGAAACTACCATCGCAAAAGGCGTCACACTCGTCGATTTTTATGCGGACTGGTGCGGCCCCTGCAAGATGATCACTCCGCTTATGGAAGAGCTCACACATGACTACCAGGGCAAAGCTCTCATCGCCAAGCTCGATGTCGACAAGGCGCAGGTCTCCGCTTCGAAATACAATGTCACCTCAATTCCCACTGTCATCTTATTTGTGAATGGGAAAGAGGTGAAGCGTGTGGTGGGTGTGCGCGATAAAAAGACCTTCCAGTCGATGATCGATGCTTCCCTATGATAAGCTCTTTATTATTTTAGGCATTGTTCTGATCAGCGTGGGAATTCTTCTTTCCACAAAAGGATATAAACTCCCCGGCGATATCTCGATCAAAGGGGAACATTTTCAATTATACTTTCCTCTGGCGACCTGTCTGCTTATCAGCTTGGTCTTGTCGTTTCTTTACTATCTCTTTGGAAAAAAGTGAAGTTTTGCTGCCTCTCAGCCTCGTAGAGGGCAATGCCAACCGATGTGGCTAGATTGAGGCAGCGCGCCTCTTTTCGCATGGGAAGAGTGACAAACTGGTCGGGCCAGCGCTCCCACAAACTTTCGGGCAACCCCTCTGTTTCAGAACCGAAAATGAGGCTTTCCGTTGGCTGAAAGCGGTGTTCCGTGTAGAGGCGGGAAGCTTTGCTGGAAAAAAAGGTAAAGGGCTGCTTTAACAGAGGCTCGAGATCATCGACGATCGTGACTTTCACCCCTTCCCAATAATCTAGACCTGCCCGCTTGAGCCAGCGGTTGCTTGTGCTAAAACCTGGCCTGACAAGAATCAGCTCGCAGCCTGTAACCGCACAGGTGCGCACAATGTTGCCGGTATTTTGCGGAATTTGGGGCTGGTAGAGAATGATTTTCATATACTCAATTAAAGTGATTTTTAGGCTGAGAGGGGCATTCTAGCGCCACAAGTTTGTTGTCGGCGAAGCAGGCTGTGTTCGCAGACACAAGCCGATGGACAACCTTGAGGATGCCAGATGTGCCTATATCAACCTAAAAATCATTGTAATTGAGTATAAATGCGGCGGGAAAGCTCCCGCCGCAACACTAGAGGAGTGTTATTTCTTTTTAGATTCTGTCGGCTTAGATTCGGTCGGCTCTTCCTCATCGTCAGAAGAGTCTTCATCATCTAAAGCTAAAGGCAGCAGATCTTCCTCATCATTCTGAGAAGTCTTAGGCGCTTCGGCTTTCACAACTTCAATATCAAAAATGAGAAGGGAATTTGGGGGCAGCTGGCCCATTGTCCCATATCCAAAATCGGGGTGGATAAAGAGACGGCGCTTTTCACCCTCTTTCATTCCTTGAATTCCTTTGCTAAAGCCAGGAATTGTCTGGTCGAGAGGAATATTGATAGGACCGCCCACATCAGCGCTGCTGCTGAAGACTGTTCCATCAATGTATTTGCCTGAGTAGTTGATTTGTGGGTTTCCATGGGCTTCAACAGCTGGGCCAGTTCCTGGTTGAAGGATCAGGTACTGCAGTTTGCCTGGCTCGACTTCGACCACATTTTCCTGCTTTGCATTCTGCTGAATGAAGTCATTCGCAGCTTTAAGATTGGCTTCGGCCTGCTTTTCATGCGCTCTGCGCTGCAGGAGCCCCATGGCCTCTTCAAATTCTTTGTCTGTCATAGGAGCTGGTTTGCCAGCTGTCGCATCGCGCATCCCTTCTACAACACTGTCAACGTCGAAGTTGATGCCTGGAGTCGTGAGATTGCGGCCTAAGTAGTGACCAAGAGCCACAGAAATTTTCTTAATCACATCGGGCGAAAGATCGCCTTTGACATCAATCTGGACCGTTTTTTCAGCATCCTTCGTCTCTGTCTCTGTAGCAAAGACTGTGGTTGCCATTAAGCAGGCCATCGTGGAGAGACCTGCGATCAATCGATTGTAATGCTTCATAAACCTCCTTAAGGAATAATCGTTAAAAGTTTAGCTGATTTTGATCAATATTGTCTACACTCAAAAAAAATCGATTTTTAGGTGGAGAGGGGCGTTTTGGCGCCTCAAGTTTGTTGTCGGCGAAGCAGGCTATGCAGCCGGCGACAAAATTGAGAATGCCAAATGCGCCATTATCCCCTAAAAATCATTTTGTTTGAGTGTTACATTCTTCGACAACGCTGATCATTAGTTCATTCAGTTGAAGAGGAGCGACCTGCGAGGGACTTTCCAGCATGAGATCGCTTGCCTTTTGCGTTTTTGGAAAGGCGATCACATCGCGAATATTTTCCGTTTGCGTCAGGATCATCATGATGCGATCTAGGCCGAGAGCTATCCCAAGATGGGGAGGCGTTCCGTAGGAAAGGGCATCGATGAAAAAGCCAAATTTGGCCTTAAGCTCATCCGGAGTGAGATTCAACCGTTCAAAAATCTTCTGCTGCAGATCGGGATTGTGAATGCGCTGCGACCCGCCCCCGATCTCATAGCCGTTGAGAACAATGTCATAGCCCGAAGAGCGCACTTTCAGCGGCTCTTTTTCAAGAAGGCTTAAGTCTTCCAGGTTGGGCGAGGTAAAGGGATGGTGTTCGCTTTCAAGCCGCTTCTCCTCCTCATTCCAATTAAAGAGAGGAAAGTCTGTCACCCAGAGAAATTCATAGTGCTCCTCTTTAATCAACTTGCGATCGCGCGCCACTTTTCTGCGCAGATGGTCGAGACCCTGGTTGACGCGGGCGGGAAGGTCGGCCACCATAAAAAGCAGATCGCCCTCCTCGATTTTTGCCTGACGAATCAGCTCCTGCTGCAGCTCTTCCGAGAAGAATTTGACGATGCTGGAAGAGAGCTTCCCTTCTTGCATTTTCATCCAGGCGAGACCCTTGATACCAAGGCGGTTCACAAATTCGGTATATTCGTCGATGGTTTTGCGGGAGATATCGGCCCCACCTTTCACGACAAACCCTTTGATGATTCCCCCCTCTTTAAGCTGATCGAGAAAAACGGAAAAAGTAGATCTGCGCGCAATCTCGTCGAGGCGCACAAGCTCCATCCCAAAGCGAAGGTCGGGGCGGTCACACCCATATTTTTCCATGCAAATCGCATGGCGAGATGCGGCGAATAGGCGTCTGAATCTCAACGCCATTGCACTCTTTAAAAAGCGTTTTGAGCAGCCCTTCGATGATCGCCATGAGGTCATCCGGTATGCCAAAACTCATCTCAATATCGATTTGAGTGAATTCAGGCTGCCGGTCTGCGCGCAAGTCCTCATCGCGAAAGCAGGTGGCAATCTGAAAATAGCGATCCATTCCAGACACCATCAGGAGCTGTTTAAAAATTTGGGGCGACTGGGGCAAGGCATAGAAAGTTCCTGGATAGACGCGGGAGGGCACCAGGTAGTCGCGGGCACCTTCAGGGGTTGATTTTCCTAAAATGGGCGTTGAGATCTCTAGAAAGCCCTTCTGGTCGAGAAATTTGCGTGTGACCATCATCAGCTGATGGCGCTTTAGAAGCTTCTCGGCAATATCGCCACGGCGAATATCGAGATAGCGGTATTTGAGCCGCAGCTCTTCATTGACTTCAATGGATTCATCGCAGATCGAAAAAGGGGGCGTCTTTGCCTTGGAGAGGACTTCCAGCTCTTGAACATTAACTTCTATCTCCCCTGTGGAAAGCTTGGGGTTGGCCATCCCAGCAGCGCGCAGAGCCACCGTGCCGCGAATGGAGATGACCCACTCTGAGCGCAATTTTTCCGCTGCCGCATGGGCTACAGGGTTTTTGACTGGGTCAAATACAAGCTGGGTCAACCCAAACCGGTCGCGAAGATCGATAAAAATGAGCCCTCCATGGTCGCGTCGGCGATGCACCCAACCTGAGAGAGTAACTTGAGATCCAGCATCAGACTTTCGAAGCTTTCCACAATCGTGTGTTCTGCGGTAATCAAACATAAGCGTTCACTTCTTTTAATTGATTTATCGACAGCTCTTTCTTTAATCCTGTCGCCATTTCTTTTAAGGAGACGGTCCCTGTTCGCAATTCGTTTTCACCCAATACGGCAACAAAGCGCGCCTTAATCTGATCGGCATACTGCATCACTTTGTTGAGCTTTTTCCCGCTAAAATCCATTTCTGCTGCCACTCCCGCCTGCCGTAAATCTTTCAGCAGCTGAAAGCCTACCTGCAAGGCCTCGTCGCCAAGGGCAATGAGAAAAAGATCGGGAGCGTGCGACTTTGGAAGAGGCGCTTCTTGCTTGAGGAGTGTTTGCAAAACGCGTTCAAGCCCAGTTCCAAACCCGATTGCAGGCAGATCGGGCCCGCCTAAGGTCTTGATCAGGCCATCATAGCGCCCCCCGCCGACGAGGCTGTTCTGGGCGCCCAGTTCTAACGCCACAATTTCAAAGACAGTTTTGTTGTAATAATCGAGTCCACGTACTAGCTGAGGATTGATGCGATAGGGGATTTTGAGAGCATCCATCAGCCGCTTGACCCCCTCAAAATGGTCGCGGCACTCCTCATTGAGAAATTCGAGAATCGAAGGCGCCGACGCATTGATGGCAATGTCAGCCGCATCTTTGGAATCGAGAATGCGCAATGGGTTGCTCAAAAGACGATTCTGGCTATCACGTGAGAGCTTTTCATATTGCTGCCTATAAAAATTTGTGAGCGCCTCGCGGTACTGGATGCGCGATGCAGGATCGCCGATCGAATTGAGCCCCACCTGAAGATTTTTAATTCCAAGGCGGCAATAAAGAGTATAAATCAGATCGATGATTTCTACATCCTGCTCAGGAGCCCCATTTCCGATGGCTTCAACGCCAAATTGATGATGCTGCCGATAGCGCCCCGCTTGCGAGCGTTCATAGCGGAACATCGCTTCGAGATAAAAGAATTTGTGGATGCTGCCCTCTTGAGCCAGCTGATGCTCGATAAAGGCGCGCATCACGGGAGCCGTCCCCTCAGGCCGCAGAGTCATCGAGCGGCCGCCCTTATCTTCAAAGGTGTACATCTCCTTAGATACAATGTCAGTCGTCTCCCCAACACCGCGCAAAAAGAGCTCCGTCCGCTCAAACAAGGGCGTGCGAATCTCCCGGTAACCATACTGATGAGTAATTTCGCGAATTTTTCCCTCTAGATATTGCCAGAGGTAGGAGCTTCGCCAAGGTTCTTTGGGATCAATCGGCAGGATATCAAAAACTCCCGGAGGAATGGGAATTTGCATGACGTACACTCTTTAAGTATTAATGGAAAAAGTATAGCGAAGAGGGGCGTTAATGACAATGGGAGTTATGGAGCGCTGCATTTACCCCCTACAACCCCGCAGCATTCACATATTCGATGAACTGCTCATAGGGCATGTCGGCGTGCTCGTTGTAGAGACGTGTCAAAGTGGCTATGCGATCATCGCGCTGGTCGCGCTGAAGCGCATCGAAGCGCACCATTAACTGCTGCAACTTTTCAAGAAACTGCGCTGCAGCTTGTTGCTTGCGTAGCTTTTCGGGCTGATCGAGATACTGATCATGATGTTTTTTGAGAAGCTTTTCCATGCGTCCAAGAACAGCGAGCGCCTCATCGCGATCTTGCCCCGTCAACAAGCTGGTCAGCTCAAGCTCGATCTCTTTCTTAGAATTATTCTCAGCACGATTTAACTCTTGTAGCTGCTGCACAAGCTCCCCATAGGGTTCGACTTTAGCTTCTGATTCGGGATTTTGTAAATCCAGAGCAGGCAACGCAATGTTGGACAAGGCTCCAGCTTGATCTGTAGGAGATGGGGGCTTGGACAGCTCTGCAAGGGGGTCCTGTTCTTCTAAAGCAGGCTCTTCACGCATTGCGAGGGCGGGTTTGCCTTCGTCCATGAGGAGATGGCTGCTTGCCACATGACCTGATGAGTTCAGTTTCAGATAGGCGAGCAGCAGCTTATTATTAGGCAATATCGAGTTGAGGATCTTCTGGGCGCGCACTGTCCATTGCATGCCCTGTGAAGCGTAGAGAACGATATCTGCATATTGAGAAAGATTGGCAATCTGCTGCTGAAGCTGCCCGATGTCATCCCCATTGCCTGCAGCAGCCACAGAGACCACTTTTTTCAAAAATTGCTCTCCAAAGCGGTAGTAGCGGGGAGCGTTGTAGATCAGATTCTCAGCGCCAGGACGCAGGAGAGGAAGCGCTTTAGGGGCGTTAAAGCCCTGCTTATGCGTCTTTACAGCCAATAAAGAGAGAGGCATGAGCTTGCCCTGCTTTATGAGTTGGCTGACTTCACTTGTTCCCGAACCATCCAGAGGATTGGGGTTGAGCATGAGGCGGTTGAGCGTTTTGAGGTCGGTTAGCTTGCGCAGCTCCATGTCGTTTGAATCCACCACGATAGCCGCTCGGGGCAAAACCCACTGTGAGAGGCTAGGCGCAGGCTGGGCAATGATGACATAGTGAGACAAGTTGCTGCTGTTATAGATGCGCAAAATGTAGTTGCTGTTGTTAAACAGCCCATGCATGTCCAAAGAAGTAATGGGAGAGTATTCAGAAGCTAAAACTGAAATGAGGTTATTTTTGAGAAACTCAGGATCGGTCCAATTCTGGTTGCGCGGCTGGATGTGATTGAACTGAGCATACGTTAATGCCATCGAGATGTCTGAAAGTCCTTCTGCAACTCTCAGCTCCTCTTCGCGATTCTTCGCCTTCATGCTAAAATAGAAAAAAAGTGCCAAGAGGAGTCCTAAAAGGAGTAGTGTCGAGATAAACGAGGTGATTAACTTCCAGTTCCAGCCCTTCTCTTCGACTTGCGGCAGATAGGTGTCGCTGCCAGCATTTTTTCTTATCTCCTGCTTCTCTTCGAAATCGTTGAGATCGTAGTCTTTAAGCGAGGCTCTTTTTGGAGCGGCTATTGGAAGCTGCGTCTGGATCTGGTTGGAGGCAACATTTCTAACTTTTGACCCTTCTAATTGTCGCAAAAGGGCATCGACATCGGCATCATTTTCAATCTCAGCAGCCCACTCCTCTCTTAGCCCCATCTCTTCAAGCTGTGCCAACTCCTTTTCAATGTCGATCTCCTCGATATTGAGTTGCGAAGAGGGATTGGCACGCAGGTTCTGTTTAGCTGCTATCGCTTTCTCAAGAACTTCCTGAAGCTGCTCTTCCGACTGAGTCCAACTTTCGCGTGCTGAGATTTCCCCTTCAAAAAGAATCGTCGCGTTGCCAATCTGCAAGGCGTCGCCATTTCGGATCGTCCTCTTGGCGAAAGGCGCTCCATTGAGTGTTGCAAAGGGATCGTTTGCTTGATTGATGATGATAAAGCGCCCTTCAGTCTCCATGATTTTCACATGAATAGACTCTAGGTTCTCTCCCGGAAGGGATAGATCTGCTTCGCCAGAACCGATGAGGACAACAGCTTTGTCAAAACTGCGGGAAGCGTCCTGCTGTGAATTTAGGGTGACTGTTAGCTTTATCATCTCTTCGTATAATATGAAGGGCTTAGACTCTAATTGCTACCTTGATTCCACTCGGGACTAGCGCGAAAGCCCCGTGGGGAATTCAAGTAGCAATGGGTCTTAAGGTAAAGCCCGAGTTTCTAACACATTCCTCTCCTATCGTCAATGAATTTAACATTTAGGTCAATGAAGAGTGAACTTGGGTTTGAAAAAAAATGGACCGATCCGGCATACTTGCCTTTTCCCTTTTGCATATCTTTATGTAAGATAGTGCGCAATGAATGATTAGGAGAATGGTGTGAGTTTTATCAATAGCCTGTGTCGCCCAGCCCCGCATATTTCCGAAATTGAAGACAAAGACGAGGTCAAAAAACTTTACGGCTACTGGCGCATTCGCATTCTCTACTCGATGTTCATCGGCTACGCCTTTTACTACTTCACCCGTAAAAGCTTCACCTTTGCCATGCCCGGCATGATCGAAGAGCTCCACTTCGATAAAAGCCAGATCGGGATGCTGGGAAGTATCCTTTATATCACCTATGGTATCAGCAAATTTGCAAGCGGCATCATTTCCGACCGCTCCAATCCGCGCCTGGTGATGGCGATGGGGCTCCTGCTGACAGGTCTTTTTAACATTTTCTTCGGAATGTCCTCTTCGCTTCTGATGTTTGCCATTTTCTGGGGTTTGAATGGCTGGTTCCAAGGTTTCGGATGGCCTCCATGCGCCCGCCTGCTCACCCACTGGTACTCCCAGTCGGAGCGCGGATCCTGGTGGTCAACCTGGAATGTCTCCCACAATGTGGGATCCGCTCTCATCCCCTGGATCGCGGGGGCAGGTTTGCAGTATCTCGGATGGCGCTATGCCATGTACGTTCCGGGAGCAATTTGCATTTTTGGCGCCTTTTTTCTCCTCAACCGTTTGCGCGATACACCGCAATCCCTTGGGCTGCCTCCTGTCGAAAAATTCCGCAACGATTATGTTGGCGTGACAAAAGCGCAGATTGATCATGAGCAAGAGCTCTCGACAAAAGAGATTCTTGTCGAATATGTGCTCAAAAATAAATACATCTGGCTGCTCGCTATTGCTTACTTCTTTGTCTATGTCGTCCGCACCGGCATCAATGACTGGACGGCTCTCTTCATGCTGGAAAGCAAAGGGTATAGCCGCCTGAGCGCCAATGGCTTTGTCTCCCTCTTTGAAGTAGGCGGCTTTTTTGGTAGCCTCTGCGCAGGCTGGTCCTCGGATTATCTCTTTGGCGCTAAGCGGGGGCCCGTCAATGTCATTTTTGCGATCGGCGTCTTTCTTTCCATTTTAGCCTTCTGGTATGTGCCAGCCGGCAATCCAGTTCTCGATTCGATTCTACTCTTTCTCATTGGCTTCAGCATTTTTGGCCCGCAGCTCATGATCGGCATGGCCGCCGCCGAGCTGTCGCATAAGAAAGCCGCCGCCACATCGACCGGCTTTGTTGGCTTTATCGCCTACATTGGAGCCGCTTGCGCCGGCTACCCACTGGGCAAAATCACCCAAGATTGGGGCTGGGAAGGTTTTTTCTGGGCGCTGATTATCTGCTGCGGAATCTCGATACTCGCGCTTCTCCCCCTCTGGGGCGTAAAGGAAAACAAGCGCAAAGTAGCCGCTGCTACTGCTACTAAGCCTCTAGAAGCCTAGGGGTCAGTTTTAACACCGAGCTCACCGAGACCCCACGAGATCACAGAGAGTCAATTTAATTAATTTTAAATGATTCTCTCTGGTCTCGTGGGGTCTCGGTGAGCTCGGTGTTGGAAAAATAAAAAAAGGACTCTCATGTCTTGGGTGCCTCTGCATGTCCATTCGCAATTTTCTATCCTGGATGCGATGGCCCCCATCGAGACTTTGGCTGAAAAAGCGGCTGCCTTTGGGATGCCTGCCTGCGCCTTGACCGATCATGGCAACCTTTTCGGTGCCGTCGATTTCTATAAAGCGTGCAAAGAGGTCAAAGTCAAACCGATCATCGGCTGCGAAATCTATGTCGCACCAGGATCGCGCTTTGAAAAGAAAAAGAACGAGGCGTCCGCACCAGCTACCATCTCACACTCCTTGCTAAAGACAATGAGGGGTATCACAACCTTTGCCGCCTCTCTTCACATGGGTTCCTCGAAGGCTTTTATTACAATCCTCGCATCGATCAGGATCTCCTCAAAAACCACTCTAAAGGTCTTATTTGCCTCTCAGGATGCCTCGGGAGCCGCGTCGCCTTTGCTGCCTTGAATGGGACGCGTCAGGAGCTTCTGGAGACCATCGGCTGGTACCGCTCTCTTTTTGGCGAAGACTATTATCTGGAACTCATGCGCCACCCGATGAGCGAGCAGGAGCTGCATGAGGATGGCATGTACCAAGAGTCGTGGCTTGTTCAGCAGTATCAGGACCAGATTAAAAAGCAGACAAAAGTGAACCAGCTCTTGGTAGAGGTGGGAAAGGAGCTGGGAATCGCCTGCGTCGCCACTCAAGATAGCCATTATATCGACCGCTACGACTGGAAGGCGCACGAGATTCTGATCAATATCCAGTCGGGGGAGCCGTGTGAAGATGTGGGAGAGCGACTCTTACGGCAATCCGAAGCAGCGCATGCCGAATCCAAAGCGCATGACGTACGCCTCGCACGCCTACTGATTTTAAGTCGCCTCAAGAGATGCAGAGTCTGTTCCAGGATATGCCTGAAGCCCTTGAAAACAGCCTTGCAATCGCTGAAAAATGCCATGTCGAGCTCGACTTTAAAACAAAGCACTACCCTGTCTATATCCCCCCTGCACTCGAAGGAAAATCGTGGACCAAAGAGGAGCAAGCTAAAGCCGTAGAAGACTATCTGTGGCAGCTCTGCGAAGAGGGAATTCCCAGACGCTACACCCCTGAGCGGCTCGCCAAAGTAAAAGAGATCTATCCCGACCGCGACCCGATGGAGGTGGTGCGCGAGCGGCTGCAGTATGAGATGAATGTCATCGTTCCGAAAGGGATGGGCGACTACCTTCTGATCGTCTGGGACTTCATCGACTGGGCCAAGAGAAACGGCATTCCGATGGGCCCAGGACGCGGTTCAGGAGCGGGTTCGATCGTCCTCTATCTGATCGGCGTCACCGATATCGAACCGCTGCGCTTTCATCTGTTCTTTGAGCGGTTTATCAATCCTGAGCGCATCTCCTATCCCGATATCGACGTCGACATCTGCATGGACCGGCGCGGCGATGTGATCGACTATACGCTTCAGAAGTATGGCAAAGACAATGTCGCCCAGATCATCACCTTCGGCACGATGAAAGCCAAGATGGCGATCAAAGATGTGGGCCGGGTTTTGAGTGTTCCTCTTTCAAAAGTCAACGAGATTGCCAAACTTGTTCCTGAAGATCTCAACATCACTCTGGAAAAGGCCTTGGAGAAAGATCCAGACCTGCAAGCGCTTGTATGAGACGGATGAGGAGGCGCGCCGCATCATCGACATCGGCAAGAAGCTGGAAGGCTCGATCCGCAATACGGGCATCCATGCCGCAGGCATCATCATCAGCGGCGAGCCGCTCATCGATCACATCCCTATCTGCACTGCTAAAGATTCTGACATGCCTGTGACCCAATATTCGATGAAGCCTGTCGAGATCGTCGGGATGCTCAAAATCGACTTCTTGGGATTAAAACACTGACCGCCATCCAGATATGCGTCGACGCCATTCGAAGCGCGACAGGCAAGCGCCATCGATTGGGTCAATCTGCCGCTGGACGACAAGCCGACTTTCGATCTGCTCAACCAAGGCAAAACGCTGGGAGTTTCCAGCTAGAATCGGGCGGCATGCAGGATCTGGCCCGTCAGCTGCATCTCGATAAATTTGAAGAGATCATCGCCGTCGGCGCCCTCTATCGTCCAGGTCCGATGGATATGATCCCTTCCTTCATCAACCGCAAACATGGGCGCGAACCGATCGAATATCGACCATCCTTGGATGAAAGAGATTCTGGCAGAGACCTATGGCATCATGGTCTATCAGGAGCAGGTGATGCAGATCGCCAGCAAGCTGGCCAGCTACTCGCTTGGCGAGGGGATGTGCTGCGCCGCGCCATGGGGAAAAAAGATACGGAGCAGATGGCGCAAGCAGCGGGAAAAATTCCGCCTAGGCGCTCTGGAGAATGGGATCGACGAAGACGACCTCGATGCGCATTTTCGATAAGATGGAAAAATTTGCCTCCTACGGCTTCAACAAATCGCACGCGGCCGCCTACGGCTATCTTTCCTATGTGACCGCCTATTTTAAAGCCAACTATCCCAAAGAGTGGATGGCAGCCCTCATGACCTGCGATCAGCGACGATCTGACCAAAGTGGCCAAATTCATCCGCGAATGCCAATGCGATGGATATCGCCATCCTGCCTCCCGATGTCAATGAAGCGGGCGACGCTTTGCAGCCACTCCACAAGGGATTCGCTTTGCCATGACCGGCATCAAAGGGGTCGGTTCCGGGGTTGTCGAAGCCGATTTCCAGGAGCGAAAAAAGGGGGGCCCTTTTAAGAGCTTCTACCATTTCTTTAAACGGGTCGACCTGCGCAAAGTGGGCAAAAAAGCGATCGAGAACCTAGTCGAAGCCGGATGCTTTGATTTTACAGGCTGGTCGCGCGACGCTCTGCGTGAAAGCATCGAAACGATGTACGAGGCAGCCTCCAAAGAGCAGGCCGACGCGGCAAACGGGTTCATGTCGCTCTTTGCAAAACTTGGGGATGGTGAGGAAGGGCGCTTTGCGACTCAGCCCGCGCCTAGAAGAAGGAGCAGCCCTCTCGAAATCCTGTTGAAGGAGAAAGAGCTGCTCGGCTTTTTCCTGACCGGCCATCCGATGGATAGTTATGGGCCTGTTTTGAAACGCCTCTCTTGCATTTCTTTAAGCAAAGGTCTAGAAATGGGCCACGACGCCATCTTCCGCGCCGCTTTTATCGTCGAATCGCTTCAGGTGCGCGTCTCAGCAAAAACGCAGCGCAAGTTTGCCATCCTGATGATCAACGATGGGCTCGAGAGCCATGAACTTCCCGTCTGGTCGGAGCTTTATGAGGAGAAGAGCCATCTGCTGAAAGAGAATCAGCTTCTTTATGCCGTCCTCCAGGTCGATAAACGGGAAGAGACTCCCAAACTCAGTTGCCGCTGGCTCGATGACCTGACGCGGGCAGATGAAGCGATGATTGATGCCTGCGACCGCGCATTTGATAAAGCCAAGCAACAAGCCTCTTTTCAAAGAAAACGAAAAGACGCACCCCCAAAAAAAGAGGCGCCCCCTATGGAAAAAGCGACACCTAAAAAATTAAAATTGACCATGTGCGCAAAAGAGGGGCGCTTAAGCCATATCCTCAAACTAAAAGAACTTCTCGAAAAGCATCGCGGAGCCACCCCTGTGCAAATTGATTTTCAAGAGGAGGGGTCCCCGATAGCCTCGCTCCAGATCGAAAGTCGCTGGGGTGTCACCCCCTCTTCCGAACTTCAGCTGCTCTTACAAAAAATCCCCGGAATACTTGCAGTAGAATAGGATTACTTGTTATAATTTGCCCTTATATTAATTTATCAAGAAGGTATTTTTATGGCTGGTCAAGGAATTCGTTTCGAAAATGTGCAACATAAACTTACGCAAAGCGCTGCTTGGACGATGCACACTCCTCTCTGGAGGCGTGGGTTATCTCGCCGGCTGGACCATTAATAAGTGCGACCGCTTTCTCCACCCGGTTAAAAGTGCATTAGGCAAACCGCCCCTCGTCAACCCTCTCCACGGGGTCATCTGCGGGATTGCATTTGCCATTATCGACCGTCTATCCGAGTATTTCATTCAGCGCTATTTTCCTGAAAATATCAAAAACAAGCCGATTACCCATGCCCTGCGCGTCATCGTCTCCATCTCCCTTGCAGCTCTCGCCATTAGTACCGCACTCTCTATCTCTGCCAGCATGGCCGCCGTTCTCATTGCAACCAATATCTTGGCCACCACGCTTCTATTTAGCATTACCGATTATTACAGCAAGCTTGCTTATAAAGGGGGGGCGCTTCCAGCAGCTGACAAGAAACCAGACGCACCGAAGCCGCGCTCATCGGATATTCTAGAATCGCATCCTAGAGTAGCAGTTCGTTAAGAAATTTCTTAACAGGCATTGCATTGAGCCCATTTTGAAATAGCTCCAGCAGCGCCTGCACCTTTTCAGCCGGGTAGTGGGTATTGAGATTCTGCTCCAATTTGCGAAAAAGGAGCGGAACCGCCTCTTGGCGCCGCTTGCGGTGTCCAAGAGGGTAGTGCACTTCTACAGGTCCCATCTTTCCATGTTTCAAATGGATCGTTATAGCATTGGCAATGGAGCGCTTGTCGGGATCCAGGTAGTCGCGGCTATAGGCCTCATTTTCCTTCACCTCCATTTTGCTGCGCAGCCATTCAAGCCGCGGGTCGCTTGCAGCCTCATCTTCATAATCTTCTGCCAACAAACTGCCTTTGAGCAGCCCTACAGCGACCATATACTGGATACAATGGTCGCGATCTGCCGGATTTTTCAAAGGCCCGCGCTTATCGATAATCTTCATCGCCGCTGCTTGAGTCAAAATTTCAATTCTCTCAATATTCTCGAATTGGACTTCCGGATGCAGTTGGAAAGCACATTCAACCGCTGTCTGAGCGTGAAATTCGGCCGGGAAGGCCACTTTAAACAGGATATTTTCCATCACGTAGGAGCTAAGCGGACGTTCAAACTGGAAGGGTTCTCCTTTAAATAACACATCGTAAAGCCCCCATTTAGGAGCGCTCAAGGCCGTAGGATACCCCTGCTCTCCTCTCAGTGTAAGAAGAGCCAACTGGACACCTCGGCTTGTCGCATCGCCTGCCGCCCAGGACTTCCTGGAGCCAACATTAGGGGCGTGGCGGTAGGTGCGCAAGGGGCCAACATCAATCCAAGCTTGCGAAACCGCATCGAAGACTTGCTCGCGCGTTCCCCCCATCATCCAGGTAGCCACTGCGGCTGTCGCAACCTTGACTAAAATGACATGGTCAAACCCGATCTTATTGAAGCTATTGCGTAGAGCCAAATTTCCCTGAATTTCATACGCCTTGATCATGGCAGTCAAAAGAGCGCCAACCGTCAGATCAGCAAAATCGGCAACCGCTAAAAGCCCTCCCAAATTGTCAGAAGGGTGGGCCCACTCAGCGGCAAGGAAAGTGTCGTTGTAATCGAGCCAGCGGATCATGGTCCCGATGTTAAAAGCAGCGCAAACAGGATCTAAAATAAAGGGGGTGCCAGGAACGCGGCTTCCATGAGGAACGACTGTACCCTCCACAACGGGTCCTAAAAGCTTGGTACAGGCCGGAAACTTAAGCGCCAGGATCGCACAGCCTAGCGCGTCGGCGAGGCAAAGGCGAGCTGTCTGATGCGCTTCATCCGACGCTATTTCTTTGCCGACAACATAGTCAGCAATTCTTTCAATGACCTCATCTTTCATTAACAAGCTTCCAGGAACGAGGAGCTGGCCCAATATATTGGCTCACGGGGCGGATCAGCTTATTATGGGCACGCTGCTCCAGAAGATGGGCCGACCACCGCTCATGCGCGCCAGAACAAAAAGCGGCGTAAACAGCTCCGTAGGAATCCCAATGGCCTGATAAGCAAGAGCGCTATAGAAATCGAGATTGGGGAAAAGCTTTTTCTCGCGCCACATCGTCTCTTCAATGCGTTCTGCTATTGCAAATAACTTTGGATCGCTTAAATTTTGCGCCCACTCTTTGATGATAGGAGAGCGCGGGTCGCTGGTCGTATAGACGCGATGGCCAAACCCCATCACCAGCTGTTTTTTAGACAGCATGCTGATAATCCCTTTTTCTGCCTCTTCTGGATTGGCAAATGAGGCGATGAGAGCCATGGCCCACTCATTGGCTCCTCCGTGAAGAGGACCGCGCAGCGCTCCAATGCCGCCGCAAATTGCCGAATAAAAGTCAGAAAGAGTGCTGGCAATCGTGCGGACCGTGAACGTAGACGCGTTAAATTCATGCTCAGCATAGAGAATCAGCGAGACATCCAAACAGCGCTGCTCTGTTTCGGTTGGCGTTTTCCCATATAGCAGCTCCAAAAAATGGCCTGCAAGGGTCTCTGCCTCAGTTTTTAGGTTTGGCCCCTTCCCTGTTTGATGGAAAATCTGCCAGTAAAGAAGGATAGAGCCCATGCAGGCGATCAGACGGTCTGCCACTGTGAAGGGGGGCAGTCCCGTATCCTCAGGCTCCAAATTGCCTAGCAGCGAGCAGCCTGTGCGCAAAACATCCATCCTGTTCGTTTCAGGAGGAATTTTTTCCAAAATGGCTTTGAGTAAAGGGGGCAGGTCGCGCAACCTCTTTAAATGGGACCTGTACTCTTGCAGCTCTTTTTCTTTGGGCAGCTCCCCTCGCAAAAGCAGATAGGCCACCTCCTCAAAAGTCCCTTCAGTCGCAAGCTCATCGATCGGATAGCCGCGGTAGAGTAGGTTCTGCTCCTCTGCGCCGCAAAGACAGATCGCCGAATCTCCTGCGACAATCCCCGCCAAACCGCCACTTTTAGCCATTTTGCCTCCAAATGGTAAAAATTTTCTTATCAACAATCCCTAAATTTTAAGCAAGAGAGCAAGTTGGCATAGTTTTTGTATTCTTGAATATAATTTTAATTACTATATAATTAATTATATAATTATCAAGGATGTTAATTATGAATATTATTTCTTCGCTCGAACAAAGAATTCAGCCTATTCAAGCAGAATTGGACAAAATTGAGCAGAAGCCTGTCAATTCTCAAATGGCTAAGAAAATAAAAAAAATCTCCTCCGAACTCACTTCTGTTCGCGCTGAGTTGAAAAACTTGCCAAAGGAATCTCAAATAAAAGTGATTCGAAAAGAAGTTGATGCACTCATAAAAAAAACAGATCAATTAAAAACAGCTCTTCACCAAAAACGTTTATCCGAAGCTAAAGCTGAGCTAGAACAGCTAGAGGAGCTTCCTCCTGAGATTTTGGACCCTGAAATTGCCGCAACAATAAGAAATTTGGCTGCGCAAGTTTTACTCTTGCGCCGCGATTTAAGCCATACAAAAGTCCATTCAGAAGCGGCTAAAAAAGAGCTAAAAATACTAAAAACAGAGACCGATGCGCAAATCGCAAAAGTGGAAGCTCTTAAACAGCGCATACTCACTGAATTTCGACCGGTAGAAGAGACAAAAGGGGTCAAACAGATTCTTAAACTGATCTATCAAAATGTAAGATCCCTTGCTCATAGAGCCTCGCAAGGTTCTATATTCCTCGTCTATGCGCGCGCCCTAAAACTGGGGGTTCTCGCGAAGAAAAAATCTAGAATTGAAAAGGAGAAAAAAGAGCTGAGTCAGCAGTTGGAAGGGCTTAAGCTTAAGGCGGGAGCGCCAGAAAAAATCGAAGCCTTAGAGTTAAAATTAAGGGCATGCGAGGAACAGCTAGAATCTCTGACAAAGTCTCTTCAAAGGAGTGAGATCCAACGGAAAAGAGGAGATGAGGTGCGTGCCCAACTTACCTCCCTCGGCGGGGAGAGGGTGCAGATTCATACCCCAGATGGGGTCAAACTCGATAGCATGTATCTCGACGCAAGAGCCTTCAGGCAGACATTGGCGGATGCAAAAGGAAAATTGGCGACTTACGAAACAGCGGATGAAAACGGCAAGGCCAGAACGCTACAAGCCATTGAACTCCCAGATGACCGCACTGCAGCCAAAAAGATATTGAGTACACTAGAGAATTTACATGGTCTGCCGTCAGACCCGATGAAAGTTAAACCAAAAGATCGTCATCTCGGATCTGGCTGGAGCCCTGTTGAAACTGCTGGTAAAATCCTTTTAGTTCTAAGCGAAGAGCTTCCCGATCCCAACAGTGAGGCAGCCACATTGCATCCATTTTTTAACTACGACCGAAAAACTGAGAGCTGGTCTCTCAAATCCAGTCTGGTCAGAAACGAACAGCCTCTCGACACCAGCAGCCCAGCTGCCGGGACTGTCATCGTCTCATCAGGGAACGCTGGAGTCTATGAGATGGATAAGGATCTTGCGCTCTCTTTCTTATTTAGAAATATGAACGTGGTTCTATTCAATTATAGAGGGTATGGGGAGAGCAAAGGAGTCCCCTCCGAGCAAGGTCTCAAAATCGACATGGAGAGCGCCTACCAGTTAGCTAAAAAGCGGTCTGGACATTCTGACAGTCAAATTCTATTCAAAGCCTTCTGTTTCAGCGGCGGACCGGCGGCCTATGTCGCCTCTAAGCATCCAGAAACGAATCTTTTCCTCGATCAGACCTATTCCGATTTTAGAACCCTGGCTCGGGAAGATACGGAAAATGAGGTAGGTCAAATGTTTAAAGGAAAAATCCCGAACTGGCTTGCAAAACCGATCATCAAAATAGCTGCTTTTTTGGCTCCGCTCACTGTCCCTAACTTTAAAACCGCTGAAACTCTAGCTAAAGTGAGAGGCAAAAAAGCGATCTTTTATACACTTGATGACGATACGGTCAACCTAGAGCATGTCATTCGAAATTTCAATGCAGCGGCAAAAGTGGGAAAGATGGAGTCTGTCGCCCTATATCCAGGGCGTGGAGAACATGGGGTTGATCTTCTGGTGTTCCAATCATCCTTTACCGATTATGATAAAAAAATGGACGAGCAGCTTAAGGATTTGCGGAAGTTAGAAGAGACCGAATCGGCAGAGCTTGCAGATTTAACATACGAAAAGGCAGAAACCTCGAAAATTGAGAAGAAGAAGGAAGCTTTGCAAGCCGTGCGGGCCGTTATGGCCAAGCGTGTTCAAAACCAATATGGGGTCGATGTTAATCCAGAGGCCGTCGTCAGGCAAAGAACAGCGCAATCCCAGATGAGCCACTTCTTGGCCCGTGCACAACTCTCCGATCCTCTTCTAAAAACTGAATTTGAACGTCGACCATCATTTGAATCCCCAGCTTCTCGCACAATAAGCTCCGTCACAGCTTTTATTAACGAAATTGAAACGATGAGAGCGGTGGGAGAGAAGCATAAAGATCTTCTTAAAGCTGAAAAGGTCTCCCATACCCTCAAAATTGATAATCAGATGACCTTTTTCTTTATCGCGGGCGATAGGACGGTTCCCATCACTACAGCTGAGTTAGACAGAATCAATGCCTTTGCCGAACAGACTGAAAAGATGCTTGATATTGCAAGAGACTTAAGCGTTTCACAAAGTATCCCTCTCAAGGAAATTTTAAACAAAAATGCGACCGATACCCTTGGATTGATCAGCGATTTAGCAGAAAAAATCAGAAGCTATTCTTAATCGAGATTGTAGTTCAAGAAGCTATAAAGCTCCTGACGCGTCTGCATCCGGTCTAAAAGCTCTTTTTGCGACCCTTTTTCGCGAATGGTGCGCAGCGCATGCAGCCCCGCAAAATTCATGGAGCGGTTGACTGAAAGAGGATAAAGAGCCAGATCGACCCCCGCCTTCCCAAGCTCTTCACGCGTAAAGAGCGGTGTCACCCCGAATTCTGTCACATTGGCAAGCAGTGGAATGCCGACCGCTTTTTTGATCATTCGATACTGATCCAGACTGTTGATTGCTTCCGCAAAGAGTATATCGGCCCCCGCATCCCGGTAGGCCACTGCACGTTCAATCATCCCCTTCAGCCCCTCTTGAGCAAAGGCATCGGTGCGCGCCATGATGATGAAGGTCGGATCTGACCGCGCATCGACGGCCGCTTTCAGCCGATCGACCATCGCCTCTTTTGAGATGATCTGCTTACCAGGAAGGTGCCCACAACGCTTCTCAAATGGCTGATCTTCGATATGAATACCCGCCACACCGCTTCGGATCATCGCCTTGACCGTCCGCGCCAGCATGAACGGGCCTCCCCAGCCCGTGTCGACGTCAACCAGAAGCGGCAGCTCCACCACACCCGTGATCCGCCGCGCCTCCTCCAATACATTGTCGAGGCTTGTCACACCCACGTCGGGCCAGCCGTAGGCAGAATTGGCCACTCCAGCCCCCGACAAATAGAGCGCCTTAAAGCCCACCCGCTCCGCCATGAGGGCGATGTAGGCATTGATTGTCCCAATCAGCTGCAGCGGCTTTTCGCTCTGCATCGCTTCTCGAAACTTAGCTCCTGGAGTTTTGGGTGTTGCGGTCATGGGTGCCTCTAATTTTGCTTATCGAAGATCGGTAAATTTTAGGCAAGAGGTGTGTCGGGTTTCAATAAACAATGCGCGCGGCAACAGGTTTGTGGTCGCTCATATTTGTCTGAGGGCTGTTGAGGCCAACACCGTGAACGGGAATATTGAAGATCTTTGCTGGTGCATTCGAGGAGATCGCGATCCAGTCGATTCTCGTATCTATAATCTGCGACGGATTAGTGCAGGTCGGTTCAAGAAAGTTTAGATAGTCGAGGCTGTATCCCGCCTCTTTTAACAGGGAGAGGCGCGGATGTGTCGCCGTAACGTTAGAGTCCATGGCGATGATCTTAATGTCCGCTCCAACCTTTTCAAGGCAATCCAAGATTGTAAGAAGCTCGCCATCGCCTTTTGCCGAATCTGATTTCCCATTCGTTGCTTCTTCAGAAAAGGGATTACATCCCGATAAATGGCCCGATGCGACGACGACAGTTTGTCCAGAGTGCAGATCGCGAAGTTGAACGGCAAACCCTCGAAAAACGATATCTCCGATGACATTGACAAGCTCAAAGCGCTCTTTATTCCAAGCGACACCATTGATCGAATGCTGATTATCGGAAAAAAGAACTTCATAATGGTTAGGGAAAACAGAAGCATCTAAGTAATCTGCCTCTTGAAGGGCGATGATATCGTATTTAAGCTGATGATGGAAAATTCTTTCCGCCATGACGTTGCGCGTCGCGTCAAGCCAATCGTTGAGCTGATTTTCGGGCTTAAGGATAAGATCTTGACCCTTTGTCAGGTCTCTCATATGACTTTGCAAAATAGCCTTAACTTCACGATCGTGCAATAGGATGGGGCGCTCTTTGTACGAGGTGACGATCCCTTCACTTTTATCTCTCCAGATTTTGTTAATGCTTTGAGGAGCATCAGGGTTTGCTGTGATCTTCTTAAAAACATTTGTATAATCGCCGGCTTTCCACTCTTGCTCAGCCGCTTTTTTTTCGGCTGGGTTTTTAGAAAAGAGAATTTTTAAGGCGAGCTGCTGAATTTTCTCTAACTGGGCCAGGATTTGAGGTTCCCTATTGTAGCGCTCCTGAGAGAGCTTTTGCATGCACACAGCACGAATGTAATCGTAGTGATCAGATAATCCTCCGCAGTTATAAGAGGAGACTGTAAAATCGGCAGAAAAGAGTGAGGAGCAGATGATAATAAAACTGAAGGGTAAAACTGCGAAAAATTTATTTATTTTCATTTTCAACTCAAAACTTTAAAAATAGTAAAATAAACTATAAAGCAGTCTTTTTTAAAATGCAACTTGAAATTGAAACCTTACTTTGTCAAGAATCCTAGAACAGCAAGAAACTCCCAAATTTCATGGATAACAACACGAGATGCTCTCGTAAAAAACGCAATTTCAAATTTTCCCCACAAAAATTGGGTGATTTGCTACGGTCCGAAATATGTTGAACGAAGCATTAAAGGCAGTGGCCGTCATTGGGGCGGGGGGCAAAATGGGCAGCGGCATTGCGCTGCTTTTGCTGCAGGAGATGGCGCGTCTCGAGGCGGAGTTGACGGGAGCGGTGGGTAAGGCGGGTTACCGCCTCTTTCTTATCGACGCGAGCCCCGATGCCTTGGGCCGTCTGCTCCCCTACTTGCGCGGCCAGCTCACACGCTATGCTGAGCGCCACATCATCGCGCTGCGCAACTATTTTGCAGAGAATGAGAAGCTGGTCAGCAACCGCGACATCGTCCAAGCCTTTGTCGAGGGGGCGATGGACACTGTGCGCCTAGATACTGAAAATGTGAAAGCCTCAAGGGCCCAGCTGGTTTTTGAAGCTATCGCAGAGGATATTGAGAGCAAGGTGCAGCTGTACCAGACTATTGCCACGCATGCAAAGTTTCCGCCCTACTTTTTCAGCAACACCTCATCGATTCCGATTCATCTCCTGAATGACCGCGCGCATCTCAACCATCGCCTCATCGGCTTTCACTTTTACAATCCTCCCGCAGTTCAAAAGCTTGTGGAACTGGTTATTCCCTCTCAAACGGATCTGCAGTTTATCTCTTTAGCAAAAGAGCTTGGGAAACGGCTCGACAAGAAGCTGGTGATGGCGCATGATGTCGCTGGATTCATTGGAAATGGCCATCTCCTGCGAGAGATCATGTTTGCCTGCGAAAAGGTGCATGAGCTTTCGCGCGAATATTCGCTCCCCGAAGCTCTCACCATGATCAACAAGGTGACACAGGACTTTCTTATCCGCCCCATGGGAATTTTTCAACTGATTGACTACATTGGCATCGACATCTGCCAGGCGATTGGCGGAATTATGAACCGCTTTCTTCCTGGAGAGCTCTTTCAAGACGCGCTTTTAGACAAGATGGTTGCTGATGACATCTTAGGTGGTCACACTCCGGAAGGGGCGCAGAAAAATGGATTTTTCTCCTACGAAGGGGGCAAATCGATCTACTCCCTTGAAGAGCACGCCTACGTGCCTTTAGAGGCTGCCTGCGATAAGATTTTAGGACATTTTCC
This sequence comes from uncultured Parachlamydiaceae bacterium, assembly GCA_963745935.1. Classification (GTDB taxonomy): domain Bacteria; phylum Chlamydiota; class Chlamydiia; order Chlamydiales; family Parachlamydiaceae; genus JAJFUZ01. The sequence continues at coordinate 91,386 of CAVUZO010000013.1, read as the reverse complement.
TGAAGGACACGCCTCTTGGAAGCATCTTCAGCACGACCTAAAACGCAATGAGAAGCTTGAAAATTACTTTCAGAATTTAAATCAAAGCGATACGGTGGGGGCAGCCCTAGCTCAAGAGTTTCTGCAGAACTCGTGCAAGATTGCGGAGCAGCTAGTCGAAACAGGTGTAGCGCAGTCGCTTGATGATGTGGACACTGTTCTGCAGCTTGGTTTTTTCCATCTTTATGGCCCACAGATGTATCGGGAGTCTTATGACCGCTCTTAAAAAGCGTCTATTTGCAGCAGCAGGGTATAATACGGTCTATTTCGGAGCCGGTCGCAAAGAATTTGATCCTTCTAAGCCGATGCGTGCATTTGAGGAGTATCTGAAAGAGACTGCAGAAGGAACTCGCGAGCAGATGCCTCATCCCATTTTTGATGAAGGGGTGATAGGCAGCTTTATGTCCTCCTGCTTCCTCAACCAGGCCAATCTGCCCGGATTTTTGCCCTTTATGGAGCCTGTGCTACTCCATAAGCCCTGCACAGCTGTAGAGGGGGCTTGTGGAACCGGGGGCCGCGCTATTGCAACGGCAATGCGCAGTGTGCTATCAGATCTAGCTAACTCCGTCTTTGTCGCCGCCTTTGAAATGCAGAACACGATGCGATCCGTGTATGGCGCGGATCTGCTAGCTGGAGCGGCCTATTACAAGGGCGAGCGCAAGGCGGGACACGCCTATTTTTTCCCCGGGATCTTTGCTGAGCGGGCAGGCGCCTATTACCAGCGCTTCGGCTATGAAAATGCGCGCCGAGGGATGGCAAAATGGTATGAGCTGGCTATTCTCAATGCACGCAAAAACCCAAAAGCTCAAGAGAATCACAACACCTATCCAGACCTCTTCCAGCGCGGAATGACGGCGCCAGACCCGCTCCGTTTTATTCCCCATCTGAACTACTACGACTGCTCTAAAGTTACCGACGGAGCCTCTTCGCTTGTCATTCTATCTGAAAGAGGCTTGCAGGAGTGCGGAATTTCTGAAGCTGAGGCCGTCGAGATCATCGGCATAGGCGAAGCGGAAGACGATATCACAAAACCTCCGACCGATCAGACGCGTTTGACGACAACAGAAATTGCTGTCCAGAAGGCGCTTGAGATGGCAGGCCTAAAAATCGAGGATATTGGAATTTTAGAGCTGCACGACTGTTTTACGATCTCGGGACTTCTCTCGCTTGAAGCGCTGGGCCTAATTCCTGCTGGAAAAGCTCCAGGCTTTGTCCTCGATGGCCATACTACAAGCGACGGACGCTACCCGACTAATCTCTCAGGAGGCTTGGGAGGCTTTGGCCACCCGACAGGGGCTTCTGGGGTGCGTCAGCTGGTCGATCTGCTGCAGCAGTTCACAGGCCGCGCCGCAAACCCGGCAAAGCTTAATAAACCCTACGGGCTCATGATCAGCATGGGCGGCAACGATAAGACGGTGACCTGTCTGATTGTCAAAAGGGGGGAATGAGGAAACTATTTTTTCCAGGACTTTTCAGCAATTTCAATGTGCTCTATCCAAAAGAAGAAAAATTGCTAAAAATAATAAATAATGAAAGACCATTCCTTTCACATATCTGCCGTCAATAACTGTTTTTTTTTTGAAAAATAATTCGAAATAATTTCAGCTGTTGCTGCAACAAGAACCATAAAGAATGGAAACAGTATGTTATAAACCATTTCAATCTACTTGTTCAAAATAATGCAAGTTAATTTTTTTAAATAACCTCCCTAACAAGTCGCGGTAATTGTTCATTTCATGCTCATGACACATCCATGTGAAAGGGCGGAATAATCTGTAAATAGGGGGTGATTTTAGCCATACCGATGGCGAAATTGAGAATTTTAAACCCGATTTGCGCCCTAGCGGTGATTCAGCTGATGATGCGATTTTTTGGAGGCTAAAACGGGGCAATTTTTGACATACTTGAGTAAAGTAGGCGAAAATTGGCCCGTTTTAGCCTCCAAAACAAGCGCGCATCAGATGAGTCATTGATAGGGCGCAAGTCGGGTTTTTAAGTCAATCTTGTTGCGAAAAGAGGACCGACCTTATCCAAGACATATTGTCTTAGTTCTGGATCTTGAATGGTAGCAAATAGAGCTGGAGCAACTTTCTGATCTTCGACTAAACAGGCGCGCTCAAACACTTTTGCAATGGTTTGAAAACGCAACTCTTTCAGATTGATCTTGTTAGCGTATGGAAGAGCTAGATTTAGATCAAAAATGGTCAAGCTGAGAGGTAGATGCTCCAAATCGGCGTGTTGTCTTGGGGATATTGACATATTTGCTTCCTTGTATTTTTTTTAACCTAATTACAAAAATTTTAAATACTGTAAATCGGAAAAGAGACATTCTCTTTAACAAAAAGCTCTTTGCCGGCGAAGACTACGGTTGCACTCTCTTCCATGTGGGGAAGAATGTGGGTCTTGACTGCCTGGATCACATCTTCGGGAGTGAGACTGAGCAGCCGGTTGCGAAAGGCTTGGCGGATCTCTTGCGTTTTTCCTTCGCGCAGCCAGCCGTAGGCGTAGTCGCCGCGGCTTCCTGGAGCGACCGGATCGTCGAGACCCTGGATGATTTCTAATTTGGCCTCATCCAGATCTTCATTATCAAAATTTCCCTTCACGATCTCATCGATCGCGCTTTGAAAAGCTTTTAGAGAGGAGTTGATGTTGGGATCGCGATAGGAGTAGAAGTAGAAAATCCCGCTGCTGCTATGGCTTGAGGCGCCTCCCCCATAAGCACCGCCCTGCTCGCGCAGCTTGGGGTGCAAGATGAGGTTATCAAACAGGCAGGCCGCAACCCCGAGCGCCGGGGCATCGGGATGGGTATAAGGAATAGCTTTCAGCACTTTGCCAATAAAGGCTACCGGAGTTGGGATCAGGCGCCCCTGGGTAACTATCTCTGGCAGCGCATAGCCTGACTTCCATTTGGGATAGGAGTGGGTCTCCAGATGAGCCAATTCGTAAAATTGGTGCCGTTTTAACTCATCATAATGGGCCGCGTCGCAAGTCAGGACAAGGTGTGGATTGTCGAGGCAAAGAAGTTGCGATTGAAGCTTTTTCATCCAGTCGACAATCTTTGGAAAGGATTTGTCAAATTCTTGAACGAGCTCTTTGATTTTCCAAAAATAGTCGAGGCCATACCAGCTATTGCCTATTTTAGAGGCCATGTCGAGCCCGGCAGCTGACAGGTTAATGGCATATTTCAGTGCATTCTGGTTCAAACCCGATTCTAGGGCCGTATACTGCTTCTGCATCGCCTCTTTAATGCGGCCTCGATCGGTAAAGTCGACGGAGGTGGCGCTATCAAAGAGAAGTTTAAAAAGCTGAGGCGCCTTGCGGTGCAGAGCCTTGCCGCGCAAATGGAGAGCCGGTTCAAGACGCGTCTGATCGTGCGCCTGCTGATTGAGGAGGAGAGAGGCGCTCAAGCCCCCTGTGTTTGCCTGAATATATTCCAAATTTTTCTCATAGCTGCGCCCACCGCTTCCCATCTGAAAGAGCAGCGACGTAAAAAGGCGCACGAATGGAAGACTCTCTTCCTCTAAATCTGGCAACGGAAAGACCAGATCTACATAGACAATCTGATTGGTAAAGCAGGCGTGGTGAAAAACTTCCAAATTGCCCACCTTCTCGCGGCTGAGCGGAAAAGTGCGCGATATCTTCGGCACATCATCCAGAGTTACTTTTGGAAGGATGTCGACATCCCCCTCTTCTTGCATTTTTTGGAAATCGGCCAGCTCTTTCGCCTGAACAATGAGCTTTTTAACTTTGCTGTCACTCATTTTGGCGCGCTGGGCGTCTAGATTGGCCCGCTCTTCAGCCTGTTCCCGGGCTCCTTGTTCTTTATCCGGCGACATGACGACGCGTACAAAGTGCGGATTATCGAGCAGGTACTTTTTGATAAGATTTCCAAAGAAATTGGGGTCCTTAACCGCCTTCTTGCGCACCTCATCGAAAAGGGAGTGAATCTTGAGCCCATCTTCAGAGGGCACTTTGTGCTGCTTTAGAAGCGCGGAGCGCATGAAAAGAGACAACCCAAACGGAACGTGGTCGCCTGTAATTTCGCTGCGATAAAACTCCAGCTGATGGATGGCATTTTCTACCTGCTCAAGAGGAATACCTTGGAGGGCAACCTGTTCCAGGGTTTGCCGAATTAAGGCCTCGCAAGCATCAGCCTGATGTGGTTCACACCCTCTTAGATTAATCATCAGCGGGTTTTCATGGACATCGGTATCGATATGCGAGCTGACAAGTTTGCAAAGGCCAGATCTAAGAAGCGCTTTCTTTAATGGCGAGGCATCGGTGTCTAGAAGAATGATCTCTAAAATGCTCAGCGCAAGAAGCTCTTCCTGCTCCTGCACATTGCTGGTCAGCCACGCAAAGGAGATATAGGTCTTCCCCTCATCCTCCTCCTCATTTGAAATGGGGTAGTGGCACACTTCACGCCTTGGATGCAGGAAGCGCGGCTGATTGGGAATAGGCGGCAGCGGCGGCACCTTCTCAACTCCATTCAAGGCGTGTTTTGTGATAAACTCCAGGTGCTCTTCTAAAGGCAAATTGCCATAAAAAAAGAAAAGGCAGCGGCTCGGGTGATAAAACTGGCGATGAAAGGCTATCAGCTCTTCGTAAGTCAATTCTGCAATCTCTTTCGGAGTGCCTCCCGAGTTGATGCCATACGTAATATTCGGGAAAAGAGCCGCATGAACCTCTTCAGAAAGGCGCGTGCCAGGGTTAGAGAGAGCTCCTTTCATCTCATTAAAGACAATTCCCTTATACTCAAGAGGTGAGGTGGCATCAGCCGGGTCGGCAAATTCGAAGCGATGGCCCTCTTGCAAAAAGCTCAATTTGGTGAGATTGGGATGGAAGACGGCATCGAGATAGACTTCGAGAAGATTATAGAAGTCCTTGGTCACCTGCGAAGCGGCCGGATAGCAGGTAAAATCTGCTCCAGTAAGAGCATTCATAAAGGTATTTAAGCTGCGGCGCGTCATTGCAAAAAAGGGATCTTTCACAGGAAATTTTTCCGAGCCGCAAAGAACCGTATGTTCTAAAATGTGGGCCACTCCATTGGAGCTATCCGGAAGCGTTTGAAAGGAGAGGCAGAAAAGATTTTCCGGGTCATCGTTCGCAATGAGCATCACTTGAGCATCCGTTGGAAGATGCACGAGTTCATAGAGATGGCACTGCAGTTCAGGAATCGGAAGGGACTTGTTTAGCTTAAAATCGCGGTAGACCTGTCCAACAGTCTGAAAATGAATCGGTTTCGATGGCATGCTGCCATTTTAGGGATTTTGCGGAATTATGAAAACGGATATTATGGGTCCTTATGATGTCACCTGTGAAAAAAAAGCGAATCTTTTTACTCCCTAATGTGATCACAGCTTTTGGACTGTCTTGCGGCCTCTTTGTCATTTTCAAAATGACCATGACAGGCATTGGCGAAGTGACACCCCATCTTTTGACGGCGACAGCAGGCATCTTGCTGCTGGCTGCGCTAGCTGACCTCCTCGATGGGGCGGTGGCGCGCGCCATGAAAGCGGAAAGTGAATTTGGGGGGCTTTTCGATTCTCTTGCAGACGCCATCACTTTTGGTGTCGGCCCTTCTGTGATCGTCTTAAAAAGCCTATCGCTCCCCGCTGGTACGGAGCACTCCTTTCTCCTGACAACTGCCGCCATCATCTATTCCGTGTGCGGCGTCTTACGCCTCGTGCGCTACAACGTAATGGCCAATCAGGCGAAAGAAGACGAACTGCTCCACGATGATGCCAAAAAGAATTTCACAGGGCTACCAATCCCCGCCGCTGCTGCCGCTGCAGTATCCGCTAACCTCTTCTTCGTCTCTGATGAGCTACGCTATTTTGTTTCCCTAAGCGATACGGGACGCTTCTGGTTCCTATTTGCCCTCCTGATTTTTCTTGGCTACCTGATGATTTCACGCTGGAAATTTCCCAGCCTCAAGCGGTTGAATATACGCGTCGCCTCCTTCCAGCTCGTCTTCTTCACCGTTTTGACAGCAGTCTTTGTCGTTTATGGCCTCCTCAACCATTTTGCCCTCGTCTTCTTTGCCCTAACCTGGTTTTACATTCTCTTGGCCCTTTCCCTTTCCCTGATACGCCTTATCACAGGCAGAAAATCGAAGACTCTGGAAGACTTCGAACCTGAGCCTGACGACGAAGTCGAAGATTAGCAGGGCTTATAGCGATTTTTGTTACCACCACAGAGAGCACACAGAGAACTTAAAAGCTATCCTTTAGTCATAGAGGCGCAAAAGGGCTACAACTACACCTTGAAGCTGGATTTCTTCATATTTGACAATTACAGCTTGCAGGTGAGGATGGTGGCTCACCAGCCTCACATAGAGCCCTTCCAGATAATAGCGTCGAATGAGAAACTCCCCCTCCATTGAGCGGACGACGACCGTTTCACCTGGCCTCACGGCTTTTCTGGCTTCGACAAGCAGAAGATCCCCTTCCGCAATTCTCTCATCGAGCCAGCTGTCTCCGACCACGCGAAGCGCATAGGTCTTATCGGGTGCAGGGACCATAAATGCGGGAACGGCGAGGGAGCGGCTCTGAGGAAAGGTTTCGATCGTCGCCGCCCCTCCCCCCATCACCCCGATAAAGGGAAGCTCAATCTCACGAGGCGTCTGCGCATCGAAAGCTGTTCTTGTAACTGCTAGAGAGCGATGTCCCTTTTTTTCTGCTGTCAGCACTCCTTTGCGTTTTAACACAGAAAGATGGCGGGCAACAGTTCCTGGAGAGGAAAAACCGAAGTGCTGCATGATCTCGCGGCAGCTTGGCGAGTAGCGATAGGTCTGGATAAAATCGCGCACAAAGCCGGCGATCTCCTGCTGCCTTTTCGTCAATCCGAGCATAGGAGCCTATCCAAAATGCAGGCGATCAGCCACATGATGAGGGCGCTGACAAGGACGTCTGAAAGAAAGTGGCCTCCTTGCATCATGCGTACGACGCCAAGCAAAACACCCAATGAGAGAGCAACAGCAAAGCTAAAGAGGGCCCCCCAGCGCCACCCCTGCCTCTTACAGACGAGCGCCAATGCAAAAAAATAGAACCCCATCGTGCAGTGGCCACAGGGAAAGGATTTTGAGGGTTCGATTTGATGAAAAAAATTGGGGCTATAAAACGGGCGAAAAGCTTGGCGCCCCCCAAATTCTTCAATTTGGCGGGGCCTTGGACGCCCCCAGCGATCTTTTAAAAGGGTGTGGACCATTAAACCGGCTCCAAGCGCCATCGAAAGAACCAGCACACCACAAGGAGCGCGCCACTTTTTAAAAGAGGGGCTAAAAATAGACAGGAGGAGAAGGCCAAGCGCCGCAAAACCGACAGCAAAAGCGGGATAGACGGCATAGGAAAAAATAAAATCGTCAAAAGGAGTCGAAACAAAATGTCCCCTATTAAAAAAATAGCGCGCCACGGCGAGATCAAGAGTGGGCGAGAAGGGTGTAAAGAGCAGGAGCAGTGCGATCGGCAGCAGCCACCAGAAATGTCGCCAGAATTGTGGTTTGTCCATTTTGATTAATAGGGGTATAGTAGTGCCATTAAGTTTAAACAATCCCCGATTTTAGGTCTTTATGGTTTGGGCCCTTTTTGCAGCCTGCGTCTCACTTTTGCTCATCTTAGCCTGGAGCTTGAGAACAAATAGCCTATTGAAAGAGGAAAATCATGCTCTTAGACTCCGCAATGTGGAAGCCGAAGTGCGCCTGGAACAGGAGCTTCTTTCGCACAAACGACTCTCAGATTCATTCAAAGCCTTATCTAGCGAAGCTCTGCACACTAATTCTCAAACCTTCCTGACACTAGCTACAACCCATTTGGAAAAATTCCAAGAGACGGCAAAAGGGGATCTTCAATCACGCCAAAACGCCATTAATGAACTTGTCAAGCCAATCCGGGAAACCATTGAGAGGGTCGACCATAAGATTCAGGACATGGAAAAAGCTCGTACGCTTGCTTACGGCTCTTTAAGTGAGCAGATCCGCTCCATGATCTCGACCCAGACTCAGCTACAAAATGAGACCTCCAACCTTTCAAAAGCCCTGCGCATGCCTCATGTGAGAGGCCGCTGGGGGGAAATTCAGCTGCGGCGCGTCGTTGAAATTGCAGGAATGGTCGAATATTGCGACTTTACTCAGCAGGATTCTCAGCAGACGGGAGATGAAAAACGGCAGCGGCCGGACCTCATCATCAAGCTGCCAAACGGCAAACAGATTGTCGTGGATTCTAAAGCCCCTCTCCAAGCTTATCTGGAGGCCCTTGAGGCGCAGGATGAAACTGTGAGAGCGGCAAAATTGAAAGACCATGCGCGCCAGGTGCGTCAGCACATCTCCCAACTTTCCGCAAAGTCCTACTGGGATCAATTTCTGCCCACCCCTGAATTTGTCGTTCTCTTTTTGCCAGGGGAAACCTTCTTTAGCGCAGCTTTAGAACAGGATCCAAGCCTGATTGAATGCGGTGCCGAACAGCGCGTCATCCTGGCTACTCCCACGACGCTGATTGCCCTCCTGAGAACAGTGGCGCACGGCTGGAAGCAGGAGCTGATCGCCAAAAATGCGCAGCAGATCAGCCAGCTTGGCAAGACGCTCTATGAGCGCATGCGCATTTTCACTGAACACTTCGACGACATCCGCCGGGGCTTGGAAACGACCGTGGAAGCCTACAATAAAGCCGTCGGCTCGATTGAGCATCGGGTGATGGTGTCGGCACGCAAATTCAAAGAGCTTGGCGCCTCTTCAGACAAAGAGCTCGACATTCTCCAGTCGGTCGAAAAGCTCCCTATCGCGATGAAAGCATCCGATGTTCCGTAAAGCATGTCAAAAGTTTCGCTAGAGTTTATCAACACAGAGAGCACAGAACTCAGAGAGAGCGACTTAAAACCCGACTTGCGCGGGAGGCCGCCCAAGAAGCGTTCCCTTCTAAGAAGTCTCTTGCTGCAAGTAACTCAAACGAAATGGCTTCTTAGAATGCAACGTTTCATTGGGTGGCCAGCCTTTGGCTGTTTTTCTGCACGGATGCGATGTAAACCCTCTGTGAGCTCTATGCTCTCTGTGGTTTTCACCAAAAAATCACTCCAGAGCTAGCACAAAGTAGGCAGGGAAAGCAAAGTTGGAGTTAGGCCTTGGGGTTGCCACCAGCGTCACCTCTTGCCCCACTTTGTCCTGAAGATCCACCTGCGTGCTATAAAGATAGGCGCTTGGGAGATGGCTGATTTTGGAGATCAGCACATAGTCTCCCGGCTTATTGCGCAAGGAGCGGATATAGGGCTGAATGGTGCCGGTCAAAATCTGAGCTTCTTGGCGCTGAGATTTATAAAACTCCTCGATCGAAGCATTGCCATTTTGCTTTGCCCATGCCTCATATAAAAGAGCTTCTACAGGGATCCAGGCGGCCATTTTTGGAGAAATTGCTGGATTTGCAGAAGCTGCAGGCTGACTTTCAGATTGGCTAGGAGCTGGCTGATCGGCAGTTTTGGCTTTTGCTTCCAGGTAGGCGATCTTTTTCTGCAGATAACTATCTTGAATCTGCGTCAGGAGATCTTTAGCTTTCGCAGCCTGTTCGGGAAAATCAGAATAGTGCTGGATCACCTTGTTCAAACCTGTGTAGACAGGGTCGAGGTTGATCTGAACAAACGGCTTTTGCATTTCATCTTGAGCTGTTCCTTGCGCCTCTGAGAGCAGTGTATTGACTTCAACAAGCCTCTGACGCATCTTGCTGAGCAGGGTTGCATCGCCAATATTTTCCACATAGTCTTTGCTGATATAAAATTGCACATCTTCTGGCAGCGCAATCTCGAGCCATTTGCTGTTCAAAGGGCTGATTATTCCATTGATTTGAGTGCCCTTGTTAAGTTGACCAATGACCGCTGCTTCAAGATCGGGTTCTGCGCGGATGTTGACATGATTTCCCTCTACCACATTATCCAAAATAAAGGTGCGGAAGACAAATCCCTTTAAATCTTCCGGAGCTTTCACTTTATAAAAATCGCCCGAATCGGCTGTCACCACAATCAGATCGCCCTTATTGAATTCGCGCAAAATCTTGCCATCCAGATTGGGCTCCAGACGCAACCGCACCTTATTGCGCGCAATCTTCCCCGTAAAGGGCTTAAAGATGAGCTGAGGAGCCTCTATGGCCTCTGGAGCTGGATCGGCTTTAAGACAAAAAGGAAAAAGGGCAAGGGCAAACAATATCCAGCGCATGGTTAACTCCTGCAAATATTTTGGCACAGATAATAGTTGATTTAAGGAGAAAGTTGCAAGTTAACTCTTCAACACCGCTAGAATATGCTCGCAGCCCTGTTTTCCGCATGTGCAACCAACGGGATTGCCGAGGAAGACGTGATACTTTTCGTTCCTATCCAATGGATTAATCACTTCGTAAAGCTGATCGCCCTGCTGCACAATTTCCCAATCTTGGAAGCGCAGCTCCTCTTCAGTGACCTGAGGCTCCTCAGGCGCCATTTCAATCGCTGGAGTGGAAGCCGCTTCGCCGGAAATGACTCTGCAGATTTGACAATGCATGCAGTTGCAGCCTGGCTGACCTTTTGGAAATTGAACCTCTTCATCGCTGGAGACAATTTTAGCAATCGCCGCAATCTTATTCAGAATCTCATCGGGCAAGGGAGGGGTATCTTTTTGTGAAGGATCATGTTTCAAGGCGGCAGTCATTCCATCGAGGGTGGAAAAGCCAAATTGGACAGGAAATTCTCCAATTTGTTCCCCCTGTTCCCCGGTCATCGCGCTCATGAATAAATTGCCGCTGGTCGGCATCTGTTTTTGATGAGTCGCCTCCTCTAAGTAGGCGGCATGAGCGGCAAAAATTAATTCGACTGTCGAGGGAGCAAGGCCGGGCACGTGGATCGTATCCCCATTAGACAGAACGACGGCGAGAACGGCCCCTTTCATGTGAAGAGAGGCGATATTCTCCCAACTTGTTGAGATAAACGGAGGAATATTAATAATTTTAGAATTTATTTTCATGATAGCTCCTTTCCTAACACTCATTTTTATTATAACACGTAGCAAGAAAAAGGTCAACCCATCAATTAGCACACTTGACTACCGACTGCTAATTTTATATCTCTTGATCAGCCGGTCCCATTTCGCTAAGATGCGAATTTTACGCTAGGATCTTAAAACTTACGGAGATTTCAATGACGCGAAAAACGTTCGTTCTCGACACTAATGTCCTCCTGCATGACCCTGAAGCAATTCTCAAGTTCCCAAAAAATATTGTTGTCATTCCCGTCACAGTGCTCGAAGAGCTCGACAAGATGAAGCGCCTCCCCAATGATCTGGGCAAAAACTCGCGCGCGGCCTTTCGCTTTCTAGATTCTCTTAATACTTTAGGAACTGGCGATCTGCATCGCGGCGTCGATCTTGAAAATGGCACAACCTTGCGCATTCAGCTCGAGCTCAAAGCGGACACCCCTTACAACTTTTCGTTGAATCTCAATGATAACCGAATCATCTTAGCCGCCTTTTTACTCCAGGAAAAAGGGGAAAAAGTAGTCTTCGTTTCTAAAGATTTCGCGGCGCGCATCAAAGCGGAAGCGCTTGGGCTGGAAGCGGAAGATTATGAAAATCTTAAATACTCCTATGAGTCCATCTACAAAGGGCTGCGCAAAATCGAATCCAGCAAACATGAGATCGACGTCTTTTATAAAGATGGCATGATGAATATGCCAGAACTCGATTGCCGGCCCAATGAATACTGCCTGATCACATCCCCTGAACACTCTTCAGCCGTTGGGAAGTATGACGCTGCGAAAAAACAGGTCGAACCTCTCCTCAAGTCGGTCAACATCTGGGGCATAAAACCGCGCAATATTGAGCAGCGCTGCGCTGTCGACGCCCTGCTGCGCGACGACATCAAGCTGGTCACGCTGATCGGTCCCGCCGGAACAGGAAAGACCCTCCTCGCCCTGGCATGCGGCATGCGCAAAGTCTTTGATGAATCCACCTATTCACGCATCCTTGTGAGCCGCCCAGTTGTTCCCTTAGGACGCGATATCGGCTACCTTCCTGGCACTAAAGAAGAGAAGCTCTACCACTGGATGCAGGCGATCTACGACAACCTTGAATTTTTGTGCGACTCCTCTGGCCATGAGCAAAATGAGACCTTGAGATGGGTCATGGAGAGCAAAAAGATCGAAATGGAGGCCGTCACCTATATCCGAGGCCGCTCTCTTCCAAAAATGTTCATGATTGTCGACGAGGCGCAAAACCTGACGCCCCATGAAGTCAAAACCATCATCTCACGTGCAGGTGAAGGCACCAAGGTGATCTTAACAGGCGATCCCACGCAGATTGACAACCCCTATCTCGATAAGAACTCAAACGGCCTCACCTATACCGTGGGCCGTTTTAGCGATCAGCGCATCTATGCCCACGTCTTTTTGGAAAAGACCGAGCGTTCAGAACTTGCTGCGATAGCGGCAGAGCTGTTATAAATTCTCAAAAAGGTCGAGAAGAGCGCTTTTCTCTGAAAGCGTCCACGCGTCGCTTTCCAGCATCGGCTTCATTAGAGCAAACCCTTTCACAAGCCGCTCCCGTTCACTTTTTGGCTCAATTTTTGCCATTTGCAAAATTTCGGTCACCTTCTGATCTGCAAATGCCAGCTCAGCTTCTGTTGACGTCACATAGCCAATAAGCTGACGGTAGGCCTTAAGCTCTCTTTTGAGAGGGTTTGAAGGGGCTGACAACGGTAAAATATCGAGCGAACCTTGAAACGCATAATCCCTATCTCTTTGGCGGCTGCGCTCTCTAGACCAAGCGTCGCGATCTGTCTGGAAGGCCATCACGAGAATAAATAGCCGCGGATCGATCTGCTGCTTTAGAAATAGTTCCTGGTTTGTCAATGTGACTGTCCAGTTATCTTTGAGGCGGAAAAAGGGGCGCCAGAGCGTTGCAAAAGGCTCTTGAGTGACCGGGTCGCGTATTGTGTAGGTCGTCCCCCAAAAATTCATTTTAGCAATCCCTAAAACATTCCCTTGAGGCGAGTGAATCTCAAACGTCGGGAAAAAGGAGAAGAGGCGCTGCTCCACAGTTCCAATCGGGGCATTGACCGCATCGACCACGTCGAAAGTGGCCCCCCAGCTAAACCAGCGCATAGTTGCTGAAGCTTGCAGATTTTCGGTATAGTCGTAAAAATCATAGCGGACCGGGCTTAAGGAGAGGAATTTGCGATGGACAGTTCCAAGCTTCAGCTGATCCGTCTCAATATCAAAGCTGGTCGTCCAAGAGAGCCAGTGCTGCTTCACAAAGAATTCTCGAGGCGTCTCTTGAATAAGAGTTGCGTTTAGGGAAAAGAAACAGAGTGTAAAAACTAATGTAAATAAATTTTTTAGCATAACAGCTCCTATTTTTTAATAGAGACTTTATGTAAGTCCAGCAAAACAATCCAGAAAAATTTAAAAATGATGGTCGGCCTCTTTCTTTTCAAGAGTCTTAGCCAATCAAAGGCAACTATCTACCAAAATCTACCGAATTGGTAAGACTTTAGAATTTTGTCCATTGGAAATTTTCGGCAACCGAACACGTAATGGCAGGTTTTCTTCCTCTAGACTGCGACCAAGTTCATCCTTGTCAAACAAACTCGCTAAATTCGACACCATTCCAAGAACGAAGCTGACAGTGGCATAGATTCCAAGAGAAACAGAAGGATCCCCTTTTTCCACCTTTGTAAGGGTTGTGCGACTGATTGTGGCGCGCTCTGCCATCAGTTCGTGATGTAGGGGCGCAAGTCGGGTTTGCATATTCAGATTTGAGAAATTGACAGCGAGGTATCGCTATACATCCAGGCCTTTTGAAATTCCTGTTCGACCCAGTAGAGGTTGTCCTGCTTGGACTGAATTTTGAGGGCCTCTTTGAGGCCAAAAAGGGAGCGGCCGTTTCTAGGATGAAGATTTAAATCGTCGCGAAAGACTTTTTCCGCTTCCGCATATCTCTTTTCGCGCAATAAGAGGCCTCCAAGGCTTTCTCGAACAGGAAAATACCAGTCTGGAGGTTCGTTATAATGCAGCAGGTCCTGAAGAGATACAGCCTCCTTAAGAGTATCGAGGGCAGCTTGAGGATCTCCTTGGGTTTCTTGGATCTTAGCTTTTAGTACCTTATCGGCAACAGCCATGAACTGAACAGCCTTGTTATACCCATAGACAAACTCCGTGGGCATCGCGCGGGCCCCTTTTTCAAAAAGCTGCTGCTCTTTTAACGCTTCTGAAACATTCCCTAACCCGCAGTAGGCTATCGCACGGCTGAAATGCCAGATTACCTGAGTCGTCTGCATCTCTTTAGGGGGCTCTGCCGTTTCCAAAATATCTTGCCAATGGTTAAATCTTAAGAAAACGAAGAGCGAAGTCGGAACATAATATTCAAGATCGGGCATGCGCTGAAAATGGGGGGCATAGAGCTTCTGCAGCTCGTCAGCGGTCTCTTTAGCCCGAACAAAGTTACCCTCCATCGAATAGGCGCGCGAAAGAAAGTAGAGGTTGTGAGAAAGGTAGTGGATCGGGTAGTTGCCCAGGTCTCCATAATTTTGCAGATAGGTGCGGTCGACCGCTACGGCCTCCTCATTGGCTAAAACGGCCTTATGGTAATCGCCTATCAGCAGATAGATGTGAGAAGGCATATGTAAAATATGTCCGGAAAAGGGAAAAAGAGAAGGCAGTTTATTTGCTGCAGCTAGAGCCTTTTCGGGGTGTTGTGAGGCCTCCATCGCATGGATATAATAGTGATTGGCGCCTAAATGGTCCGGAACCTGTTTTAAAACGGACTCTAAAACTGAAAGGAGTTCAATTGTTCCTTCAAGGGGTTTGCCATCGGGACCCCACTGGCCCCAGGGACTTACATCCATGATGCTTTCCGCATATAAAACGGCAGCGTCCGGGTCATCCGGATATTTGGCATAAAGCTCTTTCATAGCTTGTCTATAGGCGAGTGTAAGCTGGTCAAAATTGGGCTTTGCCTGGTTGCTGTAGCGCTTCGAGAGGGCTAGCAGGTAATCGCGTTCACTCTTTGAAGCCCTATCTGAAAGTTGGATCCCTTTTTGGACAAGTTGAAAAGCCTTTTCTTCCTGCCCTGACTTATTGCTCATGTTGATGTTTTTTCCAAGGACGATAGCCATCCCCCAATAGGCCATAGCAATATTTGGATCGGCTTCAGACGCCTTTAAAAAGGACCAGTAGGCGGCATCGTGATTAAAGGCGTAAAGAAGGCTCAATCCTTGATCAAAATAGAGTTGCGCCGCTTCACTCTTCGTGGTAACAGGATGATGAAGGGCGATCATCCGATAGGAGAGGGTGAAATTTTTCGGCGGATCGTAAGCAAATTCGGCCGCAGAGACATGAAAAATAGCTAGTAAAAGGGGCAGCAGAAGGAATTTGTTCATAATCGCTTTCTTACCAAAAAGTTGAGGATCGAGTCAATATGTTTTCACGCTCAGGTATAGTTGTCGATATTATCGATCGAAAAATGTTTCCAGGCACCGTCTGGGTAGAAGAGGGAAAAATCGCCCAAATTACCCGCGATGATCAGCCTAAGAGCCAGAACTACATTTTGCCTGGCTTTATAGACTCCCATATCCACATAGAAAGCTCGATGCTTATTCCTTCCGAATTTGCGCGCCTAGCCACTGTCCACGGCACTGTGGCAACGGTTTCTGATCCGCATGAAATTGGAAACGTTCTTGGCGTAGAAGGGGTTCGCTACATGATCCAGAATGGTAAGCAAGTCCCCTTTCATTTCTATTTTGGAGCCCCTTCCTGCGTACCTGCAACAGCGTTTGAAACAGCAGGAGCGAATATTTCAGCAAAAGAGATCGAAGCGCTATTTATGGAGGATGGGTTGAAATATCTCAGCGAGATGATGAACTATCCCGGCGTCTTAAATAGAGACAGCGAGGTGATGGCAAAAATCGCTGTCGCGCATCGGTTAAAAAAGCCTGTCGATGGCCATGCTCCGGGCTTGCGCGGTCAGCAGGCGGAAGGGTACATTTCAGCCGGTATTTCAACCGATCATGAATGTTTTACGCTGGAAGAGGCTCTTGAGAAGATTAAATACGGAATGCATATTTTAATTCGCGAAGGTTCTGCTGCAAAGAATTATGAAGCGCTCCATCCTCTGATCCAGCAATTTCCCGACAAGGTCATGTTCTGTTCGGACGATAAGCATCCTCATGAGCTGGTGAAAGGTCACATCAATGAACTTGTGAAGCGCTCTATCTTAAAATATGATCTCATGGATGTCCTCAGGGCCGCCTGCTACAACCCCGTCATTCACTACCAGCTTGAGGTAGGCCTTCTGCGCCCAAATGATTCAGCAGACTTTATCGTGCTGGATCAAGCGTTTAATGTCCTTGAAACCTATGTGAAAGGGATAAAAGTTGCTGAAAAGGGAATGGCGTTGATTGCAAGTGTGAAAGCAGCCATCCCCAACCACTTTAAAACCTCTTCTAAAAAACCGAGCGATTTTTCAGTAGAAACTAAAAGCAGCATACGAGTCATTCAACCCGTAGAGGGGCAGCTAATCACGAAAAGCGCCATTTTTCCTGCCAAAACTATGCCGGATCTAGAGCATGATATTTTGAAGCTCACCGTTGTAAACCGGTATCAGGATGCGAAACCAGCCGTCGCTTTCATCCAAAATTTTGGCCTCAAAAAAGGGGCCATCGCTTCTTGTATCGCACACGATTCGCACAATATTATCGCCGTGGGCTGTAGCGACGAGGAGATTTGTGCGGCCGTCAATCTCCTGATTCAGCATCAAGGGGGAATCGCCGCCGTGCATGGGGCCGATCAGCGTCTGCTTCCGCTTCCAGTAGCCGGAATTATGAGTCAGGAAGATGGGTACCAGGTCGCCTACAAATACTCTGAACTTGACGCTTTTGCAAAAGAGCTGGGGGCAACGCTGGAGGCGCCTTTTATGACCCTCTCTTTTATGGCTCTTCTTGTCATCCCTGAACTAAAGTTAAGCGACAAGGGGCTTTTCGACGGCAACCTCTTTGCCTTTGCGGAGTTGTAATGGACAGCCGCACCGCAATCAATGATCTCCTTTCACAAATCGGCACTCCGATCAAATTTTCGCTGAATGAGGAGGGCTTTTGCGACTTGGCTTATGAAGAGCTCGATCTCGTGATCTCCGTCCCCGAAGGAAGCGACCTGGTCCATTTATATGGGTTTATTCTTCCAGAAAAACCGGAACTTTTTGAAAAACTCTTAAAAATCAACTTATTGCGCATCGATACAAAAGGGGCCTTTTTTGCTCTCAATGAGAGAGAAAAATACATTGTTCTGGTCCAAACTCAACCCGTAGAAGGGCTTAATTTCTCACAATTTGAGACTCTTCTTCAAAATTTTATCGAGACAAGTCTCAACTGGCAGAATAAATTAACTCAAAAGGAGCCAATAAAAACTAAAAGAGATGAAATACTTGAAAATCTTAAATATAAAATTTAATTAAAATAAATGCTATAATAAACTTAAAAATATAAGTTTATTTATGGCATCTCCTTCTATTTCTGGACACGGTGCATCGCCCTCTATAGTGGTGCACCATGCAGCTCCATCCGCAGCTCCCGGAACCCTCCCCCTTAATAAATTAAAAATTTCTTCTGGTCGCGGCCAATCTGTTTCTCCAACTTCTGGGGATTTTGAAGCGACTCAAGGGGAAAAGCCTGAACTAAGAAGGCTGGGAAGTCCTAGGAAGCAGCGCTCGGGATCGATCAGCTCTAATCCTGCCGAAAGTAGAGGCGCAGCTAAAGTTCAGTCGGCGAGAGTAAGATCGGTTTCCATTGCCTCCGAAGCGATCCCCAAACACAGTCCCGTTTCCAGCAAATCAGAAGCGAAGAAAACAGAAGATTCTGAGGGCTATATCAGGGATTTTATAGCTATTTTACACTTAAAGAGAGAAAAGGCGGAAGCCTTGTGCGAAAACGAGGAGGAAAAAGAGGGTTTTGTACGGGAGACTTTAGAGAAACATTTAAAACGGGAAGATAAATTAGAGGTTTTAGCCCAAATCGCATTAGAAACTCCCGATAAGCTGAAAATGCTCATGGATGGAATTAAAGACATGAAACTGCGAAGTTTTGTTTTTGATAAACTTATTAAGTGCGAAGGTTGGAAAGCGATTAATGAGGAGTTTTTAAAAAAACAGAATGCTAAACTTGATAAGGCCGATCCAAATGCCCCCAATTTTGAAATGCATCAAACCATTCTGAATTTGATGAACAAGCTCAATCACGATATCGAGAGTCTAGAAAAGAAATATCCTACAGATCCGGGGACCAAATCGAGACTGGTGGCCTTAAAAACATTGAAGCTAGCCCTGCATACAGATCCGCAGGGGGTGGCAAAAGCCATTGAAGAAAATCGCAGTCAACCCCTTTATAAATCTTTAGGAGCTTTAACGTTTATCTCAAGCCTCATGCAAGTGAGAGCTAACATAAAAGATAATCCGGGGATATCTGAAGCGATTAAAAACGCCGACCGTCTTAGCGACTCTGAAAAAGTGGCCATTTATGGGTATACGACCAACGATTATGGCGCCATCAACAAAACTCTTCGCGATCGTAAAGGGGGCTATTCAGATCAGAAAGCCTTAGAGGTCTACCAAGAGGCAAGAACCGCTATTGACCGCGACCTTAATCGCGATATCTTAGTCGATACCTCCTTCGTTACAACTTATATGTCGACCCTATTAGCGGCTTTGCAAAAACTTCCCGTTATTTCCGCTGAAGAAAATGGAAAAAAGGTAGAAATTAAGAGGGGCTTTAAGCTTCCTAGCTTGGCTACCGATCAAGAGAAACAGGACTGGTTTGCAAGGACTTATAAAGATGGCGAAAAATACAGCGACTCTGCTTTAACCAGCAGCACCAGGAAAGTGCCTGTCGGAGAGATCATTGTTACCTATAAAAACAAAGAGCATGCAGACACATGGCCAGCAAAAGATGTCTGCCTATTTTCTGCGTGGCCGGGAGAGGGAGAGCTCATTTTCCCTCCTGGAGTTACCTTTCATTGTAAGAAGACTTCGCCCAAAACTCTTGAAATGACAGTTATTTAGCTATTAAAGGTTCTCTTTTTTTGGGCTTCTTTATTTAGAATCCTCACATTTGCCTCACTCATGCTCGCAAAAGCTAGAGCTGTGAGTTTATCAGCTGTTTCAGCTTGAACGTCTGCTCCTCGCTCGATTAGCAGCTCCAAGAGGTCAGAGTTATCTGCAATCGATGCCGCATAATGGAGAGGGGTAAACCTACGCTCAATGCTGCGCGCATTGACATTTGCGCCATGGTTTATAAGAATCTGCGCAATCTTGCGATACTTTAGACTGGAAGCGATGTGCAGAGCGGTTCTCCCATCGGAGAGCGGCTTATCCGCAACAGCTTGATGCTGAAAAAGCCATGTGACAGCCTCTTCGTTTCCATCCTGCACGAGAAGATGAAGAGCAGTGACTCCAGTCGCTGAATCGGCCTCATTCACATCAAACTGACTTTCATAAAGCTTCTCAGCGACCGCGAATTGTCTGCTCTTGAGGGCATCGTAGAAGAGAAGCTGATGATGATATTTCTTACTCACCTCGAGATAGGCCTGAAAGAGTTTATTAATCTTCTTAGAAGTATCTTCGGGAGTACATTTCATAGCAGTGAGAAAATAGCTGGAGATGCTATTAATCATCGCTTCTTCTGTCTCATCACTATCTGTAACATCTGTCAAATCGGCAATGTAGGAGACAATCTCCTGCGGCTTTCCCCCCTCTTTTAAAAAAGTCTGAAGCCGCAAAAAGGTCTGTTGCGAATCTTCAAATTGTTGCAAAGTTGGAAAATTGCTGCTCATGATTTAAGTATACTACAATTGATATTTATTTTATTTTTATTTGCTATGACTAGCGTCTTATCTGTACATCAGTTGAAAAAAATTTATCCTGGCAAACCTCCCGTAGTTGCGGTGGATGAGATCTCTTTTCATTTACTTGAAGGGGAAATTCTAGGGCTTCTCGGACCGAATGGCTCAGGAAAAACAACGACCATCCAGATGCTACTTGGAACTTTATCAAGCAGCTCAGGGTCAATTGTCTATTTTGATAAAGATTTTTCCACGCATCGTTCGGAAATCCTTCAACATGTCTCTTTTGCAAGCACCTATACGAGTCTTCCCTGGATCTTGACAATTGCCGAAAACCTTGAAGTGTTTGGCTGTCTCTACGGCCTTTCCAGAAAGGAGAGCGCCAGATATTTTGATCCCCTTCTAGAAAGATTTGGGATTATCGATAAGAAGTATCATCGCGTCTCCTCCTTATCGGCAGGACAAGTGACCCGTCTCATGCTTGTGAAGGCCTTTTTTATAAAGCCCAAAATTGTGCTCCTGGATGAACCCACAGCCTCTTTAGACCCCGATATTGCCAATGACATCTGTTCGTTTCTGCTTGAGCAGAGAGACAAAGAGGGACTCTCCATACTCTTTACGTCGCATAAGATGGAAGAGGTGATGAAAATCTGCGATCGCACTATCTTTCTAAAAACAGGGAAAATCATCGCCGACGATACCCCTGAAAAGCTAGCCAAGAGTGTTTCTGCCTTCCGAATCAAGCTGCTGATTACGGACGGGCTCAAGAGAACCATCGCCATCGCAACCAAGAAAGGACTTACATACACGGCCGACCATCGGACAATTGAAATTTTAATCGACGAAAATAAAATCCCCCCCTTCCTGGATGCTATGAGCAAGGCTTCTGTCAGTTATGCAAACATTAAAATCGAAGAACCTTCATTAGAAGATTTCTTCCTTCAAACTGTAAAGAAGGCGCCATGAGTTTAAGCAGAATCCGCGGAGTCTTCTTTCGCTATTTTTATACGATTAAAGATATTAGCCAACTTGCAGATATTTTCTACTGGCCCCTTGTCGATATTCTATTGTGGGGGCTAACATCGATCTGGATTCAGCATCAAAATGCGGTGGCCAATCTCCCCCTCATTCTGATGACAGGGCTCATATTTTGGCAAGTCACCTGGAGAGGGGCTCTTGGAATCTCATTCCACCTGCTTCAAGAGTTTTGGCATCGCAATTTAGTGAACCTCTTTTCAACGCCATTGAAAATTTCCGAGTGGATCAGCGGCATTCTTCTGCTTGGAATTTGTAAACTCCTTGTCTCTGTAGCCTTTGGAGGGCTGCTCGTCTATCTTCTCTATTCTCTCAATGTGTTTGCCCTCGGCTGGGCCTTCTTGCCTTTTGCGCTCTTATTATACATCTTTGGCTGGACTGTGGGCTTCATCTCCTCCGGCCTCGTTATCTACTGGGGACACAAGGTCGAAATGTTTGCCTGGATGCTTCCCTTTCTTTTTGCCCCTTTCAGCGCAGTCTTCTATCCCGTCGACGTGCTTCCGCCTGTGGCGCAAGCAATCTCCTGGAGCCTCCCTACAACCTATGTCTTTGAAGGCATGCGGCTCATGCTCAATGGCAGCCCCTTCCCCTTCTCCTATTTTTGGGCAAGTTTAGCCCTCAACCTTCTCTTCCTATTTTGTTCGGTCCTATTCTTCAGAATCATGTTTTATAAAAGCTTGGTCAAAGGCCTTGCGCGGCTAGAATAATCTGAATATCGCGTAGATCCTTCTCTCGGCCTCTTTTGCGCTTAAAATAGAGGACATGTTCGAGCAATTCAAAAGGGAGCCCCTCAATGATTTCTGCCTGAGCAATGCGCTCAGCGATTGTCGGACCCTCTTTTTCAGAATAGGAGCTTTCTCCAAGCGCTTCGACAATGCCATCAGGAAAGATGACCTTTTTCACACCCTTGTGATCCGTAATGCCATATTTCGCTGCAAGGATCTTCCACAATTCTGGAGAGACAATAATATCGATATCGCCAATTTCCCTCAGATTCCGAATTCCCATGGCTCCGCTGCCTGTAATGGCATACTGGCCGATTGGAAGGCCCCATTTTCTCACAGCCGCAAATTTCTGCTGATTTGCATCTGGCTGGATCGCTATATAGACCTCAATCTTGTCTCCATACAGCTCATAATCGCCCGTATAGGTGCGCTTCAGATCTGTTTGCCAGATCTTTCCCCACGTTTCAATGACACTTTTAGGATATTCTCCAGCTGCGCGAAACAGGGCGTAGGAGCCTGCTGGAATGGTTTTTGCGACCATTCCTTCGGGAACTTTTCCCAAAGAGGTGACGGGGCACCCAATTACAAGGGTGTAGGGCTTTGTGTGATCCCCCTCATAATCGCAATAAAGAGCGATGACTTCGCTGGAGGCTCTGTGCGGGATCTTATCCCTAATATTTTCGCTTTGGAACTTGTGCCACAGCTTTGGAATATCAACAGGAGCCGCTTCAGGAGCATTGGAGGTGCGGCACTCGATTCCAACGATGATGCAGGATGGCTTCTGAGCGGTTGTGAAGGGTTGCATGGCTCTATTTTGCATTTCTTTTGTTGATAAAGTATGAAGCAGCGCCGCAACAGAATAGGTATATCAATTGAGCTTCCCAGCGAGAAAGGGACGGACATGAAGTTGTTGTTTTACCAGAATGGCCTACTCCCGGAGCTTCTGAACGGTATTTCCATATACCTTTAAATATATCATTTAGTGGAAGTGGTATCTCGAGCGATTCTTTTTCGAGTTCGAGAATACTTCCTAGAGAAGCATTAGGTTTGTTAGCAAAAATCTTCAAGAGAGCTTCAAGTCCCATCGTACTTTCTCTAACTACATCGCAATATTCTTTATCTTTTGCTAAATGTCGTCCAGCCTTTTCGAAGTGCTCTTTAGTTTCATTAAGCGAAATACTTCATGAAAGCTGCCAAACTTGATGATCCTGCAACATTCTTCAATACAAAGTGCTTGTACTCCCGTTGGTCGAGACCCTGTTCTCCCCCCAGACAGCAGATATCTTGCTCGGTCGCATTCAAGCGCGTAGACCCGAAAAAAGTATCTTGCTCACTGGGCTGCGTGGAGTGGGTAAGACGGTTCTACTAAATGAAATCGAAAGACGTGCCGAAAAATTAGGTTATCACACGATTTCAGTAGAAAGCCCACAATGAAAAACCGCTTGGTCATTTGCTCGCCCCATATTTATGTAAATTGTTATATACCCTCGATAGGGCAGCAGGATTTGGTCATAAAGTAAAACGAGCATTAGCTGTTCTGCGTAGCTTCATTGGTACATTCAAAATTACATTCTTTTCGTAGTTTTTAATTTTTTTGATGTGGTATTCAAGTTGAGTAAGACATTTCGGCTCCAGCCGTTTTCAATCGTTTTATTGGCGTACCAGAGTCGATCTTTCAAGGAGTTAAGTTTTTGAAGGAGAAGGATGTTATGACCCCAAGGAATTTGGGCAACAACTTGTTGCCCAATTGCAAAATCAGGATATTCCTTAGCAAAATGTACCATATATTTAAGGTTTCTAAGAGAAAAACCCTGCATGTCAGGAAAGCTAGTTTTTAAATCTTTTGCCAAATTTTCAATTGTTTTAGCTCCCCATCCCTCACTCTTTTGTTTCGCGTGAACTCTAGAACCTATTTCCCAGTATAAAGTGATTAGCTCACAATTTACAGCAAGCGCGGCTTTAACCTGAGAAGACAAGATTTTCTCTTTGATTTCCTTGAGAAAATTTTTGTATTCTTTCGGAATTACACTTTGTGGCTGTTTAGTAGGGCTATGAGTCATTTTCTACCTAATTCTGTGACAGTGCGTTCGAAATGTGGCATTGTTTCTCAGTGAGTCACGGCTGTCACATGTGTCACAGCAATATAGCAATAAAACCAGAAAAACGAAATAGTTTTATACTGCAGTTTCATCCAGTCTAGTGCGTAAATACTGCGTAATTGAGCTTTACGCACACTAAGATTTTTAGATATGATTTTTGATGTGTAAGTCACTAAAAACAAAAGGCTTCAGTTGTTAAACTGAAGCCTTTTGTTTAATTGGAGGTGGAGAGAATTGAACTCTCGTCCTTAGCAAACTACATATTAACCACTACATGCTTAGTGCCCTGATAGTTAGGCTCCATCCGTTGCAGGACACGCCACTAGAGACAGCCTAGCTTCATTTAATCTCGAGGAAGCGCCTAGAAGCGGTCGGACAAGCTTGATCATACCAAGTAAATTACGGTAGACTCTAAGACCCTTGGTCCAATCTTAGACTACCGCGTTGCCTGCACTGTTAGGTGCTAAGCAAGCTTAAGCAGCTACAGCCCATTCCAGCTTCATGGAGCGAATGCAACTACTTTTGCTGTGTTAGTTTCTGCATTTGTGTTTTTTCCGGTTTTTTAAGAGGCCAACCGAAATCCTCCGCATGCAATCAATACTTCGTTTCCAAGTCGAAACCGTGACACCCCCGTATTGTTATAAATCCATTTTATCATGCCTAGACATTATTAGACAATTTCAATTGAAGCGTTATGATGTGGCCGCATGTTTTAAAAAGGTAAACAATGTTTGAAGAAATGTCAGGAAACTTTCGACGAGCGCGAGCGGCGCATTCTCGCCTTTTGGCAAGAGGAGCGCATTTTTGAAAGCTCTGTCGAAGAGCGGAAAAGCCAGCCCTACTTTTCGCTTTTATGATGGGCCGCCCTTTGCGACAGGGTTGCCCCACTATGGACATCATTTGGCTGGCACCATCAAAGATGTTGTCTTGCGCTACAAAACCATGAAAGGGTATTACGTACCGCGCCGCTTTGGCTGGGACTGCCACGGGCTGCCGATCGAAAATGAGATCGAAAAGGCGTTTAATTTGACGGGCGCCACTTCGATCGAAGAGTTTGGGATCGCCCGCTTCAATGAAGAGTGCCGCAAAATCGTTCTGCGCTATACCGAAGAGTGGAAAGTGCATTGTCAGACGCATGGGGCGCTGGGTCGATTTTAACGACACCTACCAGCACCATGGATCGTCACCTTTCATGGAATCGGTCTGGTGGGTCTTTAAGCAGCTTTATGAAAAAGGGCTCGTCTACGAAGGGTTTAAAGTGATGCCTTTCTCAGCAAAGCTTGGAACCCCTCTTATCCAATTTTGAAGCTGGCGAAAACTATAAAGATGTCGACGACCCCTCTCTGACTGTTGCCTTTACCCTGGTCGATGAGCCCGACACCTACCTTCTGATCTGGACGACGACCCCTTGGACGTTGATTTCAAACCTTGGCTGTCATGGTCGGACCTGATATCGACTATGTCAAAGTCATGGATAATGGCAAGCGGCAAAAATTACTATCCTGGCGAAAGCGCGCTTACCGCCTACTACAAAGACTGAAAATGAGTATGAAATTGTCTGAGAATTTAAAGGCAAAGAGCTTGCAGGTAAACGCTACTATCAGCCGCTATTTTCCTATTTTGCAGAGCGAGCCGCGAAGGCGCCTTTCGGGTTATTTTGGAAGAGAGCATGTCGCTCTCGAAGAGGGGACGGGCCTTGTCCATTCGCGCTCCGGCATTTGGCGAAGCGGACTTTTATGCCTGCCGAAAGGCAGGCATCGAGCTTGTCTGCCCTGTGGATGACAATGGCCGCTTTACGGATGAAATCCCTGAATATACTGGGCAATTTGTCAAAGATGCCGACAAGGACATCATCAAGCCGCTTGAAAAAAGAGGGGATCGTTATTCAGCATGGCACACTGCCACCACCGCTATCCCTTCTGCTGGCGCTCCGACACCCCTCTCATCTACAAAGCCGTCCAGCACCTGGTTTGTGGCGGTTGAAAAAATCAAAGAGGCGACTTGCTTGCAGTCTAACGAGCAGATCCACTGGACTCCCGAACATATCAAATATGGCCGTTTTGGCAAATGGCTGGAAGATGCGCGCGATTGGGCGATCAGCCGCAACCGCTATTGGGGAACGCCTATACCAATCTGGCGAGCCGAAGATGGAGAGATTCTCGTGATCGGCAGCATCGAAGAGCTGGAAAAGCTGACCGGAGAAAAGATCGACGATCTGCATCGCCATTTCATCGACGAACTTGACGTTTACCAAAAATGGAAAGCTATTTAAGACGCATTCCTGAAGTGTTTGACTGCTGGTTTGAATCGGGATCGATGCCCTACGCACAAAATCACTATCCCTTTGAAAATCGAGGAGCTGTTTGATGCAAGGATTTCCTGCCGACTTCATCGGCGAAGGGCTCGACCAGACACGCGGTTGGTTTTATACGCTGACAATCCTGTCGACAGCCCTTTTCAACAAGCCCGCCTTTAAAAATGTGATCGTCAACGGCATCGTCTTGGCTGCCGATGGAGCCAAAATGTCCAAGCGGCTGCGCAACTATCCCGACCCGGCTCTCGTGGTGCATAAATATGGCGCCGACGCTGTCCGCCTCTACATGATGCATAGCCCAGCCGTCAGAGCGGATGACCTCTGCTTTTCGAAGCGGGTGTCGAGCTCGTTTTGCGTCAGATTCTGATCCCTTTCTGGAATGCCTACAGCTTCTTTATCTACCTACGCGCGCATCTACAACTGGAAACCAAACGAATTTGCCACCAAAGCCTGAGGCCGTGATCGACCAGTGGATTCTCTCCCTGTTCAAAAGGCTGTACTCACAGGTAGAAGACTGGGATGGACAGATTATGATCTCAACCGAGGCTGTCGAGCCATTTGTGGGCTTTGTCGACCAGCTGACTAACTGGTACATCCGCCGCTCCCGCAGACGTTTCTGGGATGATGAGGCGACTGACTGACCGCGACCAGGCCTTTGCCACGCTTTACCATGTTCTTGTGGAGCTTACCAAAGTCGCCGCCCCCTTTATTCCCTTCATCAGCGACGCCATCTATCAGAACCTGCGCCAGCCGCAATGCCCGAATCTGTTCACCTTTGCACACCCCTCTACGACGCTGAATGGCGCGATGAAGCGCTCGGAAGAGAGATGGCGGCGGTGCAGATGACGGTGAGCCTTGGCCACTCGCTGCGCAAAGAGCACAAGTTGAAAGTGCGCCAGCCTCTTGCAGCCGCCCACATCGCCTCGTCGGACGCGCAGCTCCTTGACTCCTTGCGCGACCAGCAGCATCTGATTGCCGATGAGCTCAACGTCAAAGAGATCATCTTTGAAACGGATGAGAAGCAGTTTGTCTCCCTCAAGGCAAAGCCCAACTTCCGCATTCTGGGCAAAAAAGTGGGCAAGAAGATGAAAGCGGCTCAAAGCGCCATCGAACAGATGAATCAGAAGCTGCTTGCGCGCCTCATGGAAGGGGAAAATGTGACTCTTGCAATTGAGGGAGAGCCTGTAGAGCTCACTCCAGAGGATGTTCAGGTCGAGCGCGAAGTTCGCAACGGGATGGTAGCCGCCAATCAGGGCCCTCTCACCATTGCGCTGAACACAGCTCTCAATGAAACGCTCATCAATGAAGGGTTGGCGCGCGAAATCGTCAATAAGATCAACAGCATGCGGCGCGACGCCCGCTTCGACATCAGTGACCGCATCCATGTGCGCATCCAGTCCACACCTGAGGTGCAGGCCTGCTTCTCCGTCTGGGGACCCTACATCCAGGGCGAAGTGCTCGCCCTCACGGTCGAATTCAAGGACAATAGTGGCACGACCTGGGACCTCAATGGCCAGCCGGCCAAAATA
The DNA here is from genome assembly GCA_963745935.1 of uncultured Parachlamydiaceae bacterium. Taxonomy (GTDB): domain Bacteria; phylum Chlamydiota; class Chlamydiia; order Chlamydiales; family Parachlamydiaceae; genus JAJFUZ01. The sequence goes on along the minus strand of CAVUZO010000013.1, from coordinate 63,815 downwards.
GAGCTCATTAAAGCGTCACAATAAACCCGCCATGCGCAGCGGCTTTTCCAATTGCTCTTCTACGGCTTGCGGATCTGCTTCAGGGTTAGCTGCAAATGATACTGTGACCTTCGAACTCCAGTGTGGCAGAGAAATGAGAGTCGAGATGAGTTGATTCTCGATTGTCAATATCCCTAAAGGAGTAGCAGCATAGGGAGCTTGAACATTTAACACGATTTTATCTGAATCAAACTGATACTGAATCTTAATACCGTCTGCGCGTTCGAAATGTAACTCTGAAAGAAGCCGTCTCACATCCTGTAAGGGCGAAACATATGTCGATTGCGTAAAACTTTGCAAGAGCCAGTATAATTTTTGATTTTCATGCGCGCTGGCAAACTTTAAAAACTCTTGGCAGCAGCCTTGAAACCCCCCATTTTCTTCTGGTTTTTTTGCATACTCAGCGACGAGGCTGTCCCACTTTTCAATGATGCTTCCTGAATCTTTGCCATCGGAAATTTTCAAAAAAACTGTCAATAATTTACCAAAGTCCTTACACTTTGCACTGTAGTCTCCCTGTTCACTTTCCACTTGAAGAACAGAATCAAAATTCTCCGTTTTCTCTTCGTAAGTGATACTGAGATAAGCAAGAGTTCTCGAAAAATCAGCAGGAAGTACCTGAAGTTTATCGCTTCTTGGATTTTCTAAAATGCGGCGCACTTTTTCATCCATAATTAACGAAATTGGAAAATGCTTGGCCAACTTTTTAAGTTTTTTACAAACCTTAAGATCCAGTAGATCTTTATCTGTGTACTGAACAGAAGGGTTACTCAACTTTGTCATAATAGAGCTAATGAGAAAGTCAAAACCATGCTCGCTAAAGACAGCAGAATTGTGATTTAAATATGCCACAACAGCGGCAAAGAGATATTCAAGCTCATTCTCACTGAGGGAGTTAAGCTTCTCTATTATTTTTTCTTCGCTAGAATCGCTTTCGCTACCCGTCTCTTGCTGGATTCTAGGAGAGGACGAGGGAGGATCTTGCTGGATTCTAGGAGAGGAGGAGCGCGGGGAGAGCAGCCGTTTTGCTATTTTATTAAAAGAAGTTGATCGTCTTCTTTTTACAGTTTCCTCAATGGCGTCATGATCACTGCTGCTTGAACTTTTCTCTTCCTCAACTTTTTCTTCAGAATCATCCACAACATTTTTTTCTGGCGGTAGAAAAACGTCTGAGAGGTTGACACTGGGGCGGCTATGCGTGCGGGTAAATCTCTCGCCTCGCAGTTCTTTCTCTTCAGATTTCTCTTTTTGCGGGGTCAAAATGTCTTTCACATGGGCGTCTAAGAGGTCAGCCAGCTGTTTCAGATAGACTGAGGCTTGGGGAGCATCGTTATTAGCCACTTTAAGGCTATGTTCCATCGCTTTTCTAAAAAATTCATTGACTCTCACAGAGAGAGAGTAGCTTCTATCTAAAAGGATAGGCAATCCTCTCAATTTATGATTGAGGTGGCTAATGAGCCTGATTTCTTCATCAAAAATTACAGTGCGGGGCCGAAGATCCGGTACATCTGTCCCAAAAAGAAGTGGGTTCAAGGCATCCAGCTGCTGCTGTTTGCCAAAAAATTGGGGAACATCTTTTATAGATAAGGTCATAACACTTAGTTACCTTTTAATTGTTAATTATAACAATTGTAGCAGAAGTGTATATTAAAAACAATTAATTTTACCTATCTATCTTTTTAAATATTGGTTTTGAAGCGCGATACAAATGGATTAAATAATAGAGCAGTCCAAGCAGCGCCACAATCCCCCAGACGATTAGTCTTGGAGTTACAAACACGGGATAGGGCTTTTGGGCCGGAAAGCCTAAGCGTTCTCCAAAGGGCCAGACAATCAGACTGGGAGTACCTTGAAGATTTTCCTGCGGAACAAATCCAAAAACGCGGCTATCGGCACTCATCGCATGGTTATCGCCGAGCACAAAATAGTTCTTTGGAGGAACAGTGAGGCCAAAAGTGCGGATAAAGTCTACGTCGATCTTTCCCTCTTTCATAGGGGGGCCAAAATCTTTAAACGCCACATAGGGGCGCGACGCGGGGGCATCTTTCTCTCGCGCGGCCTCACGCTTGTTGAAAGCGATGAGCGTCGAGTCCTCTTTTTTCAAAATAGGAGCGCCCAGAAGGTAGAGGTCGCCATTGCGAAAATAGGCGTAGCGATGGGGGAAAATAGAGAGATTGCCCGGATAGGGATCGAGGTAGGTGTTCATGTCGATGCCATAGTTGAAAAGACGCTGCACATTGTCGGGAGAGCGGCTGTTGAGCGGATGATCCTTCGGAAGATCAAATGTGAGCCCTCCCCAGCCGACTGTGACACCTTTGCCATAATAAAATTCATAGCGGCCGTCAGGAATTTGCGGGAAGCTTGGGCTGTAGCGTGGGAAACGGTGGCTCTCGACGCTATAGCGCTGCGCCTGTCCATTCTGGACAATAAAGCGGGCCGTGTACATGTTGTCCATCAGGGCATCGAGGTGCTTCTGTTGCAGCGGAATCAGCGTCGAAAAGGGGCTCATAAGAATGTTAAAGCAGCCATCTTCGCGATGAATCACAGGCTTAGGATAGCTGGTGCTTGGAGTGTGGATCATCTCTAAGTAGAGAAGCCCTTCTCCTAAGTCTTTTGTCGAAAGAGCATCATATTGCCGCATCTCATCCTTTGTCAGGAGACGCGCCATCGCATAATTGCGAATGCCAAACCAGTCGCTATAGCTTTTGATGGTCGCGTGGGGCTTCATCTCTGCGAGGGGGTCATCTTTCACCCACGCATTGCCATTGAAGACCTCTCCAAGAAAATCGCCCGTAGGTTCAAGCGTCAAGCGGCCAATTGGCTGATGGATCTGCTCAAACTGGACAACGTTGCGGCTGGAGCAGCTCAGCTTTCCTTCAAATGATAGAAAGGGCACATATTCCAGCTTCTTCATCCAGGGACTTTCCCTCAGCTCGTCGATCGGCTTATCATCGCTATCGACTCCATAAAGCTCTCCTCCATAAAAGTAGAGCGAGTCGCCAGGCTTGCCGATCAGCCTTTTGATGTAGCGCTTTTTATAGGGGATGACGCCAAGAAAAGTGGTGTCGGTATCATCGAGAGGAATATTATCCCCTGACCAGATCACAACGCCCGTCCGCTGCACGAGTTTAGGGTCGAAATAGAAGTGGTCTGTCTCTAAAGGGATATTGATCCCAAAGGAGGTTTTGGTGACAGTCAGATGGTCCTGCTCTTTAAAAGTGGGGCGCATCGAACCTGTCGGAATCTCGTAGGGCTCCCACCACATCTGCCGCACAAGGAGGGCGATGATGAGGGCTAAAATCAGTGCGACAGCTAACTCGCGCGCATACTGCATCCAGCTCTTCTTAAAGTTCGCGGAGGTAAAGGTTTCAAGCTGATGCGCGAGACGGCTAGCCTCTTCCCGATTGCCTTCTAAAAGAGCCTTGTCGCAGGCGCTTAAGTCATGTTCAAAAGCCGTATAAAGAGGTTTGGGGAGGATGTCGCCCTGTTTTCTGTACCAGTTGTAGCTCGTTCGCAAAATTTTGCGCGTTTTATTCAAGGAGTAATCGCTCATGAGCTGGCCTTAGGTAATAGTGCAGGGGACTTCATCTCGTGCCCCGAGTCGATGATATAGACTTGTGCTTTGCCGACAACGCCGCTAATTTGCAGCCAGTAGGGAAAATAGGCGGGGTAGCGACCCGTTTCTTGCGGCAGATAAACATCGATGGTTTTATCGGAAAGAATGGTCTTATCACTGGGCCAGCGGGCGCGGAAAGCATCAAAGAGCACCCCTTTGATCTCCTGACTCTCCAAGATCATGCGCGGCTGCCACGCTTGGCGCCGGTCGGGGATCCCTGGAAGGGGGGGAGGACCCGCTTTTTTCTTTTGCCAGTCAGGAATGCGCGTGAACTGCAAGTTGAGAAGGGTCGTCAAGAAATTAGTGGCTTCTGGAATGTTGATCCAGGCTCTCTTTGTCATGGAGTAGCATTGAAGCATATGCCCAGTCGCAAGATCGAGCCCATAGACTACCCAGGCTGTATTTCCTGGAGCTCCCTGCTCCATCCACTGCTTCCAATTTGTAAATGTGCAGGGCAGCTGTGCGGAAGGGATGGAGACCTCTTCGATCAGGAGCCCTTGGGGGGTTCTTTCAAAGATATGGAGGACCGTTGCCATCTTGCCTTGAGCCGTGACCAGATAGTCCCCTTTTTGGGCCAATTTCAAGTTGTCGCGCAGGTAAAACGCCTCTGTCCCCATCAGAGGAACGGCGAAAAACAGCATGAAAATTAAGAACGCTCGTTTCATAAAATGCGGGTCCTCATTTAAAGTCACGACTATACATGAAGACAAATTCTTGCACCATTCTGATTGCACCGCAGGCCTTCAAAGGAACTTTGACTGCATTCCAAACCCGACTTGCGCCCCTACATCACGCTTAAACTTTGGCCGAACTTAGCAAGTTGCCTGATAAGCTCCGAAGGCCAAGTCGCGACTTGGCCAAGAGGCTTAGCAGAGCAAATTGCTAAGTGCAGGCAAGTTTAAGCGCGATGTAGGGGGCAAGTCGGGTTTCCAAGTGGCTGAAGCCATGCAAGTTGGAGCCAAGCGCGCCCTTCCTGATGCAACCTTGATCCCTCTACCAGTCGCTGACGGAGGCGACGACACTCTTGCCATTTTGCTCAAAGCAAAACCGGGCGATTTGCATCATGCAGAGGTGACAGGCCAACTTGGAGAAAAGGTCCAGGAGCGCGGGTTTTTTCTGCTCCTAGATACGACGTATAAAATCCCTCTGTGTGCTCTGTGAGCTCCGTGGTAAAAAAAAACGCTACATAGCCTTTCATAATGCTGTCACATCACCTAGAAAGTATCCTGTTGGCCGCAGGCGATCCTGTCATCCTGAAAAAATAATAAGCTAAAAAATCACATTTATTTATATGCTGCATGCAATAGGAGAAAAATCTCATGCTTTACACCCTTTTAGTTGCCCTGCTTGCTTTTTTGGCCCCACTTGGCGCTGAGACCCTTCAAGAAATTGACCAGGAACTTGTCGTTTTGCAAGAGCAGCTTCATCAGCTTCGCAAAGAGGAGTTTAATACAGAGATCAGCAGTCAAGCCGACTTTCGCGAAAACTCGGCAGCTTACGCCAAAAAACTCGCTGAAGCAGAAAAGAAAGATCAGGCAGCGATGAAAATCGTGCGAAAGATTGCTGAGCTTCAAACAAAAAAGCAGGCGCAGGCAAAGCCTAAACCCCAATGAGCGTTCCACGACTCTATGGGCAGTCTCTGGCCCTACTCACAGATCTCTACCAGCTTACAATGTCTTATGCCTATTGGAAAAAAGGGCTAGACCGCAAAGAGGCGGTTTTTCACCTTTTTTTCCGCCGCCATCCCTTTCGCGGTGGCTTTACAGTGACGGCTGGACTGGAATGGGTGATCCAGTATCTTGAAAACTTCAAATTTGAAGAGAGCGACCTGGAGTACCTGGCCAGTCTAAAAGGGGGCAACGGCTCCCCTCTCTTTGAACCAGCCTTTTTCGATTATCTTTCAAAAATGCGCTTTTCGTGTGATCTAGATGCCATTCCCGAGGGCACGGTTGTCTTTCCATATGAGCCTCTCATCCGTGTGCAAGGGCCTCTGATCCAGTGTCAAATTCTTGAAAGCCCTCTCCTCAACTTGATCAATTTTTCAAGCTTGATTGCCACAAAAGCGGCCCGCATTGCCATTGCAACACGCGGAGACACCCTCATGGAATTTGGCTTGAGGCGGGCGCAAGGGATCGACGGCTCCCTGTCAGCCAGCCGCGCAGCCTATATAGGAGGGTGCGACTCAACCTCTAGCGTACTTGCAGGCAAACTTTTTGGCATTCCAGTCAGAGGAACCCATTCACACAGCTGGGTCATGGTCTTCGATGAGGAGCTGGAAGCTTTCCAAGCCTATGCAGAGGCTCTTCCCGATAATTGCGTCTTTTTAGTCGATACCTATGACTCGTTAGAAGGGGTTAAAAAAGCCATTGAAGTGGGCCGACAGCTTCGTCAACGTGGGAAAAAGCTTATCGGTATCCGCCTAGATTCTGGCGACCTGGCCTATCTCAGCATCAAAAGCCGCGAAATGCTCGACGCCGCCGGATTTCAAGACGCGGTCATCGTCGCTAGCAATGAATTAGATGAGACTATCATCAGCGAATTGAAGCGGCAAGGCGCTCAAATTACTGTGTGGGGAGTGGGAACGAACCTGGTCACTGCCAAAGATCAGCCAGCGCTCGACGGGGTCTATAAGCTCTCTGCAATACGAGATCCTGGCGGCCCCTGGAGCTATCGGCTCAAGCTCTCGGAACAGATGATTAAAATCTCCAATCCGGGCATCTTGCAAGTGCGCCGCTTTTATTCCAAACAAGAGAACATTGCCGATGCCATTTACAACATCGCCAGCCCTATAAATAGTGACTGCTCAATCGTGGATCCATTCGACGCCACGCGCCAAAAATTGATCAAGAAAGGGGTCACCTATCGCGACCTTCTCGAACCTATTTTCAAAACGGGCAAATGTGTCTACAAATCGCCTTCTCTTTCAGAAATGCGCTCCCACACGTTTCGTGAGCTCGATCAATTTCATTTTGGGGTTAAACGTTTCCTTAACCCTCATCAGTACATTGTCGGGATGGAAAAGGGGTTATACGACCTCAAACTCTCTCTCATAAAAAAAATCCGCAGTGGCATTTCACGCCAGATCGTGATGCCAGAGGAGGAATAGATTTATGCGCGCTTTAGTTTTAGTCGATTTGCAGAATGACTTTTTGCCCGGAGGCGCCCTTGCCGTCAAAGAAGGCGATCAGATCATCCCCAAGATCAATGAACTGCTGCTGAAGCCCTTTGACACGATCGTCGCTTCGAAAGATTGGCATCCCAAAGAGCATATCAGCTTTGCAAGCCGCCATCAGATGAATACCGGGGATGTCATCAACTGGCATGGCGGCAAACAGATTCTTTGGCCCGACCATTGCGTTCAAGGGTCAAAGGGGGCCGAATTTGCTCCAGGATGGGATACCAGCAAGGTTTTCAAAACCATTTATAAGGGGTCCGATCGAGAAATTGATAGCTACAGCACATTTTTTGATAATGACGGGCGAAAGCAGACTGGACTTGCCCAATTTTTGCATGACAAGGGGATCAGTAAGATTTATATCGCCGGATTAATCATCGAATATTGCATCACCTACTCCGTGCGCGATGCGCGCAAGCTCGGGTTTGATACGTACGTGGTGCTCGACGCCTGCCGCGGCGGGGAGTTCCATCCCGGCGATGTCGAGCGCGCCAAAGAAGAGATGCTCACTTTAGGCGCCCACTTCGTCACGGTTAAGGACGTTTAACGATTTCCTTCACGACCACGTGGCGATTGCGGAAAAGATAAATGCTCAGCAGCCCAAAGAGGAAGAAGCCGAAATAGCTCCACCATTCAGGAATTGCAAAATTGCCGATCATCACTTGAAAGGGACAAAATAGTCTAGCGAGATGAATCAAAGCGGCCAATCCAAATAAAGTGCCCGCTATATTAATGGCTCCGTTACCCACGTGTTACCCCCTGTTGGTACTCTTTATCCTCACGCTATTGATCGACAGAATGTTTGGCAATATTTTTTTATCAAATCGGGGTGGCGGGATTTGAACCCACGGCCTCTTGGTCCCGAACCAAGCGCGCTAGCCAAACTGCGCTACACCCCGAATAAGGCATGATGTTAGACGAATAGCCGGTTATTCGGCAAATCTTTCACGCAACTAGTTGCTTTATTCAACTTATTATGCTAAAATTTAGCCATATTAACTATAAAATTTTTATCAATATATGGGATTTCATCGCATCAATCCACAGGTCTGGCATAACTGGGCCATGAATGAGGTAAAAGGAGAGAGCCTCAAGAGAGTCTCCTGGTTATCAAGAACTCCACGATTATGTGGCGCAAATATCCTGGCCGTTGGAACCGGAGCCGCGGTTGCGTTTTCGCAGCTGCTTAAACTCTGTCTCGTCCAACCCTCAGGAATGCTGGTAAAAATTGGAATTGCGGCGATTCGATGTGCAACCTGGAGCTATTTTGCCGAACAGACCTATACAGATCTTCCAGACGTTACAAGCTGGCTAAAAACAGCGCAAAAGCTCTCCTTCATGGTTGCAGCGGAAGCTTTTTCTCTCGCTGCTGCCGCAGGAAGTTTGGTGAACAGAAAAGTCGCTGAAAAAAATGCCGACTTTCAAGCCGAGCATGGCTGCTTCACAAAAGCCCCTATCAAGACCAGAAAAACGATTCTTCAGCCCGAACCCCCTAAATCCGAGCCTCACAAGCCCGAGCCTCACAAGCCCGAGCCGCCGCCCGTTCTCTCTCCAGCCCTCTTAGCCCTACTTGCTGAATGTGAACATATTTCCCCACAAGAGATTTTAAAAGAGGCGCAAAGCGCCGCCATATTGGCCAGCGAGCTCGCCGAAAAAGCCAAAGCCCTATGCGCAAATGGGGAGAGAGAGTCTAAAAAAGGGGCCACGCTGCCTGAAATTGAAGCTGCCATCAACGAGGCGCAGCGCTTTTGCGTAGAGGTGGAAAAAGCCGCCCAAGAAGCTGCTGAGAAGGCAGATCTTTTCGAAAAGTGGATCCGCTGGGCGGGCGCAAAAGAGGAGGCCAAGATTGCTGGTACTGGCTTCCAGCAAGCGACAAAAATATGGCAGACAGTTGCAAAAGAGGCTGCCGCTAGAGCCAAAACACATGCGGAGCAAACTCAAGCCCTTGTTAAGGGGGCAAACGCCCGCTATGAAACCAGAAAAATCGAAGAGGTTGCGCGCGTCAAAAAAGAATCGAACGGCATGACCCCTGCTGCGCTTGGAAAACGGGCTATTGTCGCAATCTGCGAAATAACTCGATGTGAAAAAGAGGCCGCTGCTGGCCTTCAAGGCCTTCAGCAAGAGGCGAAAGCCGCTCTTGTCCCCCACTTAACCGAAGAGCAGGCCGCCAAAGGGGTAACTAGCCAGCTCACCCGAGCAAAAGAGGCCGCAAAAGAGGCCTCGGATATAAGTCTCCTGTTCGATCGATGGCTAGACTGGGCGCAGGTGATGGAACGGGCTCAAGCAGGGGGAGCCCTCAAAGGATTTGCCAATAAGATCCGAAGCTTAGGGAACGAAGCCAAAATAAAAGCCGCGCAGGCAGCTGAACATGCAAAAGCGGCGGAATCTGCCGAAAAGGAATTTAGACGGCTGATCGGCTATAGGCTAGACATCACTAAATTCCAAATGGATGCGAAAGAGATCCTTGTGCGCGTAACAAAACTCGCAGGAGACACTGGAAAGCTGCGCACAATCGCAAAAGATGCAGCCGAGAAAGGCGAATTGAGTTTAAAACCGCTAGAAACAGCCGCCAAAAAAGCTAAGGATGCCTTTAAAAGCGCCGAATTTATAGCGCTGCAAGCTGCAGCAGAACTGAGCGATTTTAACAGCTTTAAAAAACATGCCTCCACCCTAGTTCAAACGAATAAAGCGGCTCCTGCCGATTTAGAGAAACAAATTGAAGAGCTGCATGCGAAAGTAGTAGAGAAAGTAGCAAAAACAAACAGTGATACTCTTGAAGCCAAAAGCTTTTTTGAAGCTGTACGCCTATCTCATAGCAGCCGCAAAGAGGCAGAAGAGCTTTTATTCGAGGCTAAAAAGGCGGCTGCGGCTATTTCTCAACTAATCAAAAAAGCCGAAGCGTCGGCTGAAGCTGCGATTACTGCTGCAAATGGGGGAAATCTCGCCCAGGCTGAGGCTGCAGCAAAAAAAATAGAAGAGATCTTTAATAGCGAAGCAGTAGAGATCCAAAAAAAGGGGTTCAAAACTAAGTTCGCAGATATCGCTCATGAAATGGCAAAGAACAACCAGACGCTCCCGGAACTGGTTCCCTATGTGGACGCGATGCTGCAAGAGGTCGAAAACGCGGAGGTAAATTCTGCACTCGTTTCAGCATTTCAAGCTGTCGAGCTTGCAAAAGATATTCTGAAGGTCTTTGCGAATCTTACAGAGGGGGCAAAAGCTTTCTATGAAACAGCTGAAAAGGCAAAAGCTGTAGATGAAGCGGAAACAGCTGTAGAACTTCTGCAGAATGCTTTTAAAAACTACTTGAAACTGTGCGATAGCGAAACAAAACCTGTTCTTAGAAGTGCCACAGCTAGGGGTAAAAAATACATTGCGGACAAAACAATCTCGTTTATAGATCAAGCATACGCTCTTGCTCAAAATGCCTTAACGGCTCTAGAACTCCTTAAACAGGCTCAGAAGGAGGCAAAAGAGTTTGCTGCAACTGTTTCGCAATGTAAAGAAACAATCCAAAACTCCGCTCCAGACGTGGAGAGGTTAAGCTTAGATGAGGCTTTGAAAACTCTCGAAGCCATGCGCCAAGCCAAGAGCTTGATCCACGAGGCGCAAGCCGCCTTTTCGAACCATCTTGAGCATTTAAAAAAGCAGCTCCCTAAAGGAGCCTCCATAACTCCAATTGAAACTGTTCGGAAAACATTAGACTCATTTGATTCAAGCGAAATGGATCGGGCTGTTGCTAAAGCCGAGAGCTGCTTTGCCACAAGAGAACAAAAGGTGCAGCAGGTATTAGCAGGCGCACCCAAGACGGCCGCAGAGCTCTTAGTAGTGGCAACCGATGCTCAAAAGAGACTTGGCTCGGCGATATGGACAGAGGTAGAAGCGGCGATTGAAAAATTAACGACAGCCCTCGCGAATGAGCAGTTTCTTGAAGCCGAAAAGGGCTTTTTAGAAAAAGCCTTGGCCGATTTGGAAACGCATCACGCTCTCTTTCAACATTTCGATCTCTGGATCCTCATGGCGCAAGCCTTCGAAGAAAAGAGCAGCCACGATAAAGGTTCTGCTGAACGCATCGCCAAGTTGAAGGCTTCTGTAAAAGATGAGCAGCCGCTTTTAGAGAGGGCTAAAGCTACTCTCAGCAGCTACCCTCAAATGCGAGCAGCAGCCATTCTTAAGCTTGTCGAGGAATCGGGGAACATCTCTCCTGAAAAACTTTTAAGTATGTTCGGAGATGTCTCTCAAGAAGCTTTTAATTTGCAGGCCAGTGCGAAGGCAGGGTCGCATGAAGCTAAAACGATGGAAGAGTTCGCTGCAAATGCTAAAAAATTGGTGGAAAAATGCAACCCGTGGAAGTTCTGGTCCGAAAAGATGAGTCAGCTGAAAATGGTCGACCATCTCCCAGATTTTGAAGGGCAGATTGGTAGAAGACTGGGTAGGATACAGACGGTAGCCGCCAACCTAGAAACAGTCGTGAAATTTAAGAAAAGCCTTCCAGAGGAGAAGCCACCATCTTTCTTGGGAAGACTCTGGAGGCGCAGCAGCGTTCCAGAGAAAGCGCTCCCGGAGCTAGAGGAGGTTTTACCCCCTACTCCCATTAAAAAACCCCCCGCAAAAGCTTCCACTTCTGGAACTCCTGCAAGGGGTCGATCAAATTCAGACTCTCCCGCACCCTCTCCTTATAAACAGGGCTGGGGATTCGGGGGCGACGACAGCAGTTAAAACCCGACTTGCCCCCTGCACTTAGCAATTTGCTCTGCTAAGCCCCTTGGCCAAGTCGCGACTTGGCCTTCGGAGCTTATCAGGCAACTTGCTAAGTTCGGCCAAAGTTTAAGCGTGATGTAGGGGCGCAAGTCGGGTTTAAAACTCCTCATCATTTTCAGGTTCCCCATTCTCGATCAGCTCTTGCGCCGCTACCTTAATTGTCGCCAACCCTTCTGAAAAGCCGACGATGCGCATCAGTTGATCGATCTGACTAATTTCTGTCGCCAGCTGGTCATTCATCGACTCCAAACGTGCCACCTTCTTCATTAACTGTGCGTTTGTCATCACACCCTCCTTTTTGGGTTTAGTCTTACAGGTGCAAATTCCATGCCAAATGGAGAGTCTTAGCAGAAGCTTCCGATAGCTAATTTTTTACCCTTGCGCTTTAATTTTTTTCATTATAAGATCCCTAGTCAGAATTTCTTTAACATTTGATTAATCCAAAAAGGAGCATTTCATGGGTCTCTTTAACAATTTTGACAAATGGCACAACAAGGCCATGAACGATGTCAACGCATGCGTTCAGACTAAAGCCCCTATCTCTAGATTCAAACTCGTCGCAGCCAACTTTAAAACGGTCGGTACAGGTGCTGCCGACATCTTTGCAAACCTGCTCAAACTCGTTCTCATTCAACCTGTGGGCATGCTTGCAAAAGGAGGGCTTGGACTTGTTCGTGCTGTAACCTATTCTAACTTAGCCCAACCCACATATGACAAACTCTCAGGACCGACCGATTGGGTAAAAACTACAAGAAAATTGACCATTCTTTCTATCGGAGAGCTTGTCTCTATAATAGGAACCGTGGGAAGCCTAGTGACCCCAAAAGTGGCGCAATACAATGTGAGATTCCAGAATAACCGCACTTTTGAAAAAGCGCCTCTTCCAATTCTAAAGACACCCGAACAAATTAAAGCCGAAGACGCCGCTAAAAAAGCTGCCGAAGAAGCTGCCGCTAAAAAAGCTGCAGATGAAAAAGCTTTCGCTGAACTCGTTGCAGAAGCGAATAAGTATGATAAAATTAAAGTGATCCAAACAAAAGCCCAGTTCCTTAAAGACGAAGCATTCCGCCTCGGAAAAATTGTAGAGGGACAGAAAAAAACTCTAGACAGCGCGCTTACAGCTGCCGTCACCGCCGACGTCCAGACGATGGATGCGCTGATTGCTCAAGGCGACAAAGCTGATGCGGTCACTAACGTTGACGCAAAAAATGCAAAAGCTCATGCCGACTCCTTCCAGACACTGATCAAGCAAGCCGACGCTAAGCTCAAAGCAAATCAGACCGATCAGGCCACTGTCGATGGCCTTGCAGCACTAGCCAAAGAGGCACAAGCACTGGCTCAAAAAGCGCAAGACGATGCCAATGCGACCGCCACAATAGCCCAAAATCTTAAAAATGTGTGCACACTGAGAAAAACCGATGCTTCGAACATAAGCAACTATGAAACAGCAGCTGCAACTGCCCTTGCGGATGCAAATAAAGCGGCGGTTGAAGCTCAAAATGCCCAACAAAATGCCGAAAAAGTGAAAGGTTTAGCTGATGGCATTGTAGCTGCTAATAAAAAAGATCAAGCGGCTCTTAAACCTTTAGTTGCACAAGCAGACATCGACTTACAAGCAGCTGTAAATGGGGCGGCTAAGGCCGCTACGGAGCTGCAACGCTTCCAAAAATGGCTTGATTGGGCAAATGGGCAAAAAGGGCTAGGAAACAAGTTTGATCCGAAACCCTACGACAGCTTCATCGCTAAAATCCAAGGTTTGCAGGGCGATGCAAGAGTCAGTTTGAATAAAGCTGAAGGACACCTGGTAGCTGTTAAGGCTGCTGTTGATGATGTCAAAACCCTTTACGTGGCTAGCCAACTTCGCGGATTTGCTGACATCCTCAAAGATGGCGATGCAGCTTCGGTTGAACTTGCTAAATTTAACAGGTTAGCTAGCGCAAGAATTGCAGATGCTAATAAAGCGTGGGATAATGCTGTCAAAGAAGCTAAAAATAAGACTCCAAACCCAACAAAGCTAGACGCACTCATTGCAGACGCTAACAAACAGGCAGCAGATGCCGCTACTGCTATTGCCAGCGCTAAAACTCAAGCAGCTCTTGCAAAACAGTCATTAAGCGAACTCAAAGCCTTAGAAGCAGCAAAACAAACCAGTACTGCAGAAGCCGCAGACATTGTAGCTTTTGAAAAGGTAGTCACCCCTGCTGTCTCAGAATTCGGGAAAGCCGAAAAAGATGCCGTAGAGGCCAACATGGTTGAAGGACAGATTCGCATCCTCCAGACTGCGATCGTAGAGGCCAATAAGCGTCCTTCTCTAAAAGATCTTCTTGATGATGCACAAAATGCTTATAAAGCCGCTGTAAAAGCCGCTACAAGCGTAGATGACGCTCACATAGATATCAATACAAACCTTAAAAATATCGGCACAGCAGATCTTGACGACGTCGAGGACCTTATTAAGGAAGCAAAAAGGCTAGCACAGGAAGCTGCGACAAATGCTCCTAAAGCTCAAGCTGAAGCGGATAAATTTGCTGCATTAGTAGCAGATGTTAAAATTAAAAATAGGGCTTACCAAGCTAGCGATGCAAGCGTTCTACAAATTGAGGATCTGGCAGCCAAAGCGGCTAAAAAGGCTGTAGACGCTAAAACTGAAGCAGAAGAAATTGCGAAGCTAGATGTCGATGCGGCTTACACAGCGCGCGTTGCTAAAGAAATTGCAGCCTTGAAACTAGCAGCAAGTGAAGCTGCCCGTTTGGCAGGCGAAGCCAAAGGTCGGGTCGTCACCCTCCTTGCGAAGCTTGATGCTGCATTACAAATAGCTGGCGGCGCAAAAGCACATGAGAGCAATGGTTACCTAGTATGTGTTACTCATTTAACGGATGCCAAAAAAGCTGTTAAGGAAGCCGAGGATCAAGGAGCCTTTGCATTAAACCAGGCAGCTACCCTTAAGACTCTAAAAGGCAAAAATCTGATCCCAACTGCGGAGATTGACACTATAGAAGCTGATGTAAAGCTAGCCGGAACAACTGCTGTAGATGCTAAAGATCTCCTTGGTAATAAAGTAAAAGATCTCATCTCTGGTATGAATGGCATTGTGACGGTATTTAAGGATGAGGTAACTACAAACAGCAAAGCTAGTGACGACTCCTTTACAGAAGCTACAACAGCTCTACAAAAGGCCAAAGACGCAAAAACTGTTGATGAAGCTTATACAGCTTACTCAGCTGCAATTACAGCTAGCCATAAAGCGAGAGCAGCTTTTGTGACACTAGAAAAGCATTCTGCTCACCTCGGTTTTGCGCAGGGCTTCATGACAGAACTGGGAATGACTCCTGATGCAGCAGCTGAAAAAGCTCTTACTAAGGCTGTAACCAAAACCAACAAAGTGGATGCGGATGTTCAACAGCTGGAGATGGACGCAAAAGCTGCTCATGATGCTCTTAAAGCAGCTGTAGCTGAAGCCGCTAAGTTCACAACAACAGCTGCAAAAACCAAACAGGATGCTAAAGACCTGCACGATGCAATCTCAGAGCTTAGGAAAACAGCTTCGGATAAGTCCACTAAATTTGAAGACGTTGTGGGTCATATCAAAAAGAAGACATTTGATAATGATAAAATTGGGGGGGAATTAAATCTTCTCTTAATTCAAGCAACGCAGCTGTCTAGCGAAATTGCAGCAGCAGCTAAAGATGTCGAAACAAAAGCGCTTGGCTTCGTAGCGCTGCTCAAACAGGCAGATGCCTGGGTAGCAGCACGTCAAGCGCTGCCACAACTTATAGATGACATTAAGCTGCAACAACTTGTAGATGACATTAAAAAGCATCAAAGAGAAGTAGTGAAACTTAGTGCAGATACTCGGCAGTTTCAAAAAGATGCTGAAGGCGCTGATGTTTCCCAAGCATTTCAAGACAGGATGTTAAAAGTTGCTAACGCATGCAAAGATGAAATAAATACTTTCACTCAAAATGTTGAGAAAGCAACCAAAATTATCGCAACACACAGCAAAAAAGCTGCTGAACAAGCAGATACTGTTGGCGATAAAAAAGTGGCAGAGTACCATTTGAAAAAAGCTAAAGAAGAGCTTGAGGCATTAGAAAAGAATCGTCTGTCATTAGAAATGTGGACTTGGATTCAAACAGATCCTGTAATGAAGTTAATCCCGGTCCCAGCAACTACCGCCTCATTCGGAGACGTCTATAAAGCTAAAAAAGATGATCTGGAGGGAAAAGTTGTTGTGGCTAAACAAGAGTATAACGAAGCTGTCCAAAAAGTCGATGCAATGAAATAAGACTATTGCTCAAAGCAAAAAAAACGAAAAGCTGCCATCCCGAAAGGGGTGGCAGCTTTTTTTTGTACCAAAAAAATAACCCCGAACCTGGAAGTTATTATTAGAAAAACCAAGTTCGGGGGTCTATTATTAAATTATTTTTATCTATTTTATTAATTCTATAATTACTCTTCGCACTCGACGGGGCCCTTTGCAATGATCTCTTGAGCGGTCGCTTTTACCGTTTCTAATCCCCCTGAGAAGCCGACGAGGCGCATCAGGCGGTCCACATAGCTCACCTCTGTTGACAGCTGGTCGTTGATCGATTCCAGAACTGCAATCTTCTTCATCAATTGTGCTTTTGTCATATAGCCTCCTTTTGGCGGGAATCTGCTTGATCTTTGTGCAAGTCCCGTGCCAACTACACTTTGCCGTCTTACAGGACACCATTGCTTAAACAGGATCTATTTAAGAGGGACTCTGTTAACGTTCGATAAAGACAAGTTGAATTTTCAATTAATTTTGCGGAGTCCCATGCAAGGACGTTTTGGCGCCTCAAGTTTGGTGCAGGCGTTGCAGGCGGTGTCCGCTTGTCATACAGTCGATACAGCTGGCCCTCTCTAAAAATCATTTCGTTTGAGTAAAATCGCTTTCCCGGGTAAATTGCTGGCCGGCAATTCTTTAACCAGGAGCATTTTCATGGGGCTTTTTAACTATCCTGACAGATGGCACAACAGGGCCATGAACAGTGTCCATGCATGGGCGCATTCTAAAAAGCCTCCTGTCTCAAAACTCCTTGCAACCAACCTTAAAACAGTCTTCACGGGCGCAGCCGACATCTTTACAACTATGCTTAAATTAGCCTTTGTCCAACCCGCAGGTATGGTTGCAAAGACGGCCCTTGGTACGTGTCGCATTGTGAAGCGGAACCTGGCTCAAAACCTCTACGACGACCTCCCAGGAGCTACCGACTGGGTCAGAACAGCAGGGAAATTAGCCGTTCTTTCATTAGGAGAGTTTATCTCGATCATGGCCACTGTGGGAGCCCTTGTGACCCCAAAAATTGCGCGAATCAGCAGCAGATTTCAGGCTAATGGCGGCGTCTATAAAAAAGAGCCTCTTCCATGGACTCCAGAAGGTAAAGCCTTTGCTAAACTTGTCGTAGAGGCGAATAAACTCAGCAAAATAGAGCTAATCCAATCCAGAGCGCGGAGTGCCAAAGATGCGGCGCTCCGTTTTAGAAAAGAGGTGGAAAAACAGAAAACTGGTTTAAACGGGATTCTGCAAAGGAGCCTGACAGCAGCAGTCCAGACTCTGGACGCATCGAGAGACAAGGCAGATCAAGCGGCAAAATCGAGCAAAATTGAAGCGCAAAAAGCAAAAGATCAAGCCATACTGCTCCAGACACTGCTCAAGCAGGCTGAAACTAAGCTTAAAGCCATGCAAACCAATCAGGCCACCTTCAATCGTCTTAAACTCCTTGAAAAAGCGGGGCAAACTGCTGCCACTGTTGCAGAAGCGGATGCTATCTCCACCTGGGCTATTGCCAGCAAGCTGAAAGAGTTATGTGAGATAAGAAAAAGCGATGCCGCGCGGATAAGCAGCTACCAGAAAGAGGCCGAGGCCGCAGTTGAAGAGGCGAAAAAAATGTCAGCTGAGGCCGAAGCAGCAAAGAAGTTAACGGATCTGCTAAAAATTGATGCTGAAGGGATTGCCAGAACTCATTCAAAAAATCAGGCGGCTCTTAAGCCCCTTGACGAAAAGGCAGCTGTGCCACTAAAGAGGGCTGCAGATTGGGCTAAAGGCTCAGCTGATCGTGCTCAACTATTCACAACTTGGTTAGAATGGGGACTTGCTAACCGGAAACATGCTGCTGAAAATAGATGGGATATAAGATCTTATGAGAGCTTCATTAAAAAAATTCAAAATTTGCAAGCGGATGCAGATCCACATCGGCAAAAAATAGGAAGCTGCGCAGTAGCCGTTAAGGCCTCTGTAGAGAGAGTCAAAGACCTTTACGAAGCGAGCTTACTGCGCGTAGCTGCTGAGATTTTCAACGATGAAACTGCCGCTTTGAGCGACCTTGTCACAGTGACCAGAGAGGCTAATAGGCACATTCAAGAAGCTCAGCAGGCTTGGAAAGATGCAGTCAAAGCAGCAGAAGAAAAGAAGCCAGATCCCGCAAATCTCAATCGGCTTATCCCTAGAGCAAAGCAGTCTGTTTACGCCGCTGTTGCAGCTGTGGCTAAAGCCAAGGATCAAGAAGCGCTTGCAAATAAGTTTTTAAGAGAACTTAAAATTTTAGAAAAGGCGTCACCTACAGGAGTAAATTTTGCAACTCTTGAAGCAGATGTCGCAGCAGCTGTTGCAGCTTTTAAACTCGCTGAAAAGGCTTTAAAAGAAGCAAAAAAGCTTGAACAGGAGATTCGCGACCTGCAAGCTGCAATCGTGGAGTCGAATCAGCTTCCTCCTTTTGAAGAGATCTATCGAGATGCAACTGCAATTTCTCTTTATGGTGAGCAGTGCCTAGAAGATACTAAAAATGCTATAAGAACAATCAAGGCCAACTTTGCTCAAGTTGAAAAGGTGCCTCTGGAAAATCTCGAAGATCTGGTCACAGAGGCAAAAGCCAGGAGTGATGAGGTAACAGAGATGGCAGCAAGAGCAGAACGCAATTCTCTTGTGTTCACAGATATTTTAGCTGAAGCCATAAAAAAGCAGAAGGCCTTCCATGCAATCCCTGCGCAAGTTGCGACAATTCGAGTCTGGGCGGAAATAGCGGAAGATGTCGCAAAAAAAATGAAGCTGGCTGCTACAGAAGCTGTGACAGCCGCTCAAAACGTTGAAGCTGCTTGTGATGGCCGCGTAGCTAAAGAAATTAGGGAGCTAAAAATAGCGGCAAGTAAAACATCAGAACTAATCACTGCTGAAAAGGCTAGAGTCGCAGCCGCTTTAGCGCATCTTGAAGTGGAATCTCTTGGAAATCCGAAGGGGGATCTGAATAAACATTTTGCGCAAGCTATTAAATATTTAAAGGAAGCCTTGCACGCCATGAAAGATGCAGAGGATCATTTCGATCGCTATGAAAGGGCTTTTGAACACACCTATCAGACACTTATAACAAAATATCTGATCAAAACGGCTGATTTTATCTTTGTAAGAAAAGCGCTTAATCAGAGAGACCTGAGCTTTGAAGAAGCCCATTTGCTATTGATTAAAAAAATAAAGAATCTTACGAATAAAATGAGCGACATCTTAAAGGCTTTTGATAAAGAGGCTACTGAAAAAAAACAGGCTTCAGAATATCTCTTTATCGCTACTCAGAAAATAGTCGAGGAGCCAAAAACTTTCGACGAAGCCCTTCTTTATTTGCGAGCCGCAGAGGCGGCTTCAGCTAAAGCGGCATCGAGTTTCAAGCAATTAAAACCCGACTTGCGCCCTATCAATGACTCATCTGATGCGCGCTTGTTTTGGAGGCTTAAACGGGGCAATTTTCGCCTACTTTACTCAAGTATGTCAAAAATTGCCCCGTTTAAGCCTCCAAAAAATCGCATCATCAGCTGAATCACCGCTAGGGCGCAAATCGGGTTTAAACGGGAATTTAACTCTCTACTATGCTGCGCAAGATTTAATGAAGGAACTTGAGATGGATGAGGATAAGGCCTTGACACAACGCCTCGCTGATGCCGTAGGATTTGCAAAGTTTGATTGTGATAGCGCACAAGACCATGAAAGGCGTGCAAAAGCCACATACGATTCTTTCAAGGCAGCGGTCGCTGAAACGGCTGCACTCCCCTCCATGAAACAGATCGAAGAGTCGGCTATCCGCGTGGCCCAAGAAATTGCGCAACTTGCAAAAACTGCTCGGGATCAAAACCAGGGGTTTGATCAGGCATTTGGCAAGGATCCTGTTAATACTCATGCATCTTTGGAAGCCCTCAAAAGTGCAGCGAAGCAAGCTGCAGAAAAGCTTAAAAGCCTTGATGAACTTCTCACAAAGGCTCAAAAATGGGTCAAGGCGGGGCAAATCGACCCAGCATATGTTGCAACTATTGAAACAACCTTGAAAGCACAAGCAGAAGCTTCTGTGGCCAAAGTTCAAACCCTCGCAAAAGAGGCTGAAAAGCGGTTAAAAGAAGCGAAGCTAAAGACATGAGAGAGTTGCAAAACTTGGAAGCTGCAACTCGCTCATACACTAAAGAATCTCTTCAAACTCAAGAAGACACTCTTTAATGGGAAGTCCGCAAGAAAAGCCTCCGAGTCCTTTGTGAGCAGCTAAAACGCGATGGCAGGGAATGATGAGAGGAAAGGGGTTGCGGCCGCACCCCTGGCCCACTGCACGGGCAGCTTTAGGATTTCCAAGCCGCATTGCCAGCTCCTGGTAGGAGACCGTTTTTCCAAAAGGAATGCTGGATAGCTCTCTTAATACTGACGTGGTAAAAGGGGGCAGATTTTTAAATTCGAGAGGAAGAATCGTCTCAGGATTTTCTCCTCTAGCGTAGCTTTTCAACCACGCTTCAATCTGTTTTTTAAGTTTTGGACTAGCATCTGGAGCTTCCCAAAAAAGCCCTGGAGCTTGACGCAATTTCAAATCAATGCTCTGAATCGTGCTTTCAGAGCTTCTGAATCTCACTTCGATTGCGGGACCATTATGCATTTGATTATTCCTTCTATTTTCGTATAATGCCGCCATGGCAAAATTGTATCGCGACTACATCTGGAAGGGGGGGATCCCCTACGGCGTTGAAGCCGTAGAAACATTAGGCTATAAAATCGCCATGGATCCCTACCGCAAGCGCATCTGCATTGAACGCTATACGGAGAATGCCCTTCCAGAGCCTATCTACGACTCCGCCCTTCTCGACTTCCGCCATCTGAAACAGCCGGAGCTGGCAGCCTGGCAAAAGAGCCTTGTGAGCGAAAGTGACCGCGAAATGGTCTGTCTGATTCGCGATCAGAATGATCGGCTCCTTTTTATAGAAAAGCATCTCTTTCAAGACGATCTATGCCGCGCCTGTCGCGTGACAACGCTGCATGGCATCTCTCTTTCGACACATTGCATGTTCTATACAGCTCTTGGCGACCCTTTTGACGGGGTCGTGCTCTATGATGCGCACGAGCACCCGGTGATGGTCAAACGGTATCAGTTTGATGAAGCGAGCCGTCAATTTACCCAGCTTCTGGAAGAGGCTTGGGATTTGCAACATTGGGATGCACAGCTGAGGGCTCTTTTGCCTTCTCATAGTCTCCTTTCTGCTTCATCTCCTCGCTAGCAGTCTCGAGAGGCTTCTGATGCAGCTGGAACGAATCATAGTAACCTTTCGTCACCTTATTGCCTTTAAAGTACCAGTCTGTTGCTACGCGATCCTCAATGATGGTGCGCGCAGGGCCATGCATCTTGTCATCCTTCCAGCTGATCTCCTGCACCACTTGCGCCCCATCGCGGTAGACACGACCGACCCCATTTTTTAGCCCATTTTTGTAAGGAATCTCCTGTGTCTTTTCCCCATCGAGAAAAACCGTCGTAATCCCCTGCTGTTTTCCCTCGACCCAATTCTCGATTGTTTTGGGCTCACCGCCTGGATAATAGGTCTTTCGAAGGCCATGCACGAGGCCATTTTTGTAAGGGTCGACCTCTTTAGGAGAGCCATTGGGAAAGTAGGTCGTCTTAGTGATCGGCTGGCCGTCTTGTAGATCTTCTACTCCCCAGAGCATCCCATAGGTGTCGTGCATCGTTTTCAGACCGGAGCCATTTTCAATTTCAGAGGTGCGCTTTCCCTGGATATCATAGTATTCTCCGTAGCTTAACAGACTGCCTGCATACTTCTCATAAGATTTGAGGAGCCCATTTTCATACCATTCGCGAATTGCAGTGGGCTCGGTCGCATGGTAAATCTTTTCGATATGCTTCTGGCCGTTTGAATAGTAGCTGACCTCCTGGGTCAGATTGTCTTGAGAATAGGTCTCGACCTTTTCAATGCTAGCACTGAAAGGAAAGGTGTAAGAGGTTTCCCCTTCCAAAACGCCGCAGTAGTAGCCGCGATGGCAGGTGATGCCATCGTGGGTTGTGGTCACAATCTGCCCACTCTGGCCCGACTCTTCCCAATCATACTGCGGCATGGTCACCCCATACTGATGCAGATAGGTTGTGGAGATGACCTCATCATTGCTGCTGGGAGTCCCTGTACATGCAGTTAAGAGGGCTAAGACTCCGATCATGGCTCGTGACATAAAATCACCCTAATTTAAATTTTTGGATGGCTGCTTCAACAAGACTAAAATGTTCGCGGTCGACCTCTTCCTGCTCAACGGTGCGATCGGAGGCGCGATAAAGGAAACGGAACGTCACATTCTTTTTGCCCTCTCCCAAGCGGTCGCTGCGATAGAGATCGAGCAGCAAAACCTTCTGAAGGAGCTTTGAGGATTGGGAAGCAAAAAAATCGATGAGGGGCTGGACCGCCATCTTTTCTTCCACGGTCGCCGTCCAGTCGCGCTCTGATCCCGGGTAAAGAGGAAGATCTTGCATCTTCCACTCTTTCTTGCGCACTTTGATCAGATCGTGCAGGTTAAACTCGGCAAAAAGAATGGGGCGGGAGACGTCGAGACGGCGCAAAATGGCCGGGTGCAACTCCCCGAAAGCTCCCAGCTCAAGTTCTCCGACGCGTACAGAGGCGGAGCGTCCAGGATGGAAGATGGGCAAGGGAATGCCGTGGAAGGTTGCCCCCTCAATTCCAAGCTCTGCAAAGATATTTTCAATAATCCCCTTCAAGTCATAAAAATCATATTCGGGAGCTTTAATGTCCCAGGTGTGGGGCACCCGTTTACCGGTCAGAATGATAGCTGCGACCGTCTGTTCCAGAAACTGTTCGCCCTTTTTAAAATGGATGCGCCCCATCTCAAAGCCGCCGATGTCGGCCCTCTGATGGTCGACATTGTATTTGACGACCTGAAGAAGACCTGGCAAAAGGGAGGTGCGCAAAAGAGACTGCTCGATCGAAGTGGGGTTAAGCACCCTGATAGTAGCTTCTGGAGGCATCAAAGAGCTTCCCACAACGTTGAGCTGTGATGGGCCGATGAGATCGCTAGTCAAAAACTCTTGCAGCCCTTCTGCTGTCAGCCGCGCCCGCACCTCTTTTTCAAAGAGATAAAAAGGGGCAGGAGGAATCTGGCTCGTCTGATAGTGCGGCGGCTTTTTGGGGATATTGTCGTAGCCGTAGATACGGGCTACCTCTTCGACAAGATCGATCTCCTCTAACACATCGGCGCGATAGGTGGGAACAGTGACTGTAAAGGCGTCGCGGCCATTCCAGTGGCAGCCAAAGTGCAGACGGCGCAAGATATCTTCCACTTCGCCCACGCTCATGTGCGTGCCAAGGAGCTGGTTGATGCGTTCGAGCCGGCATCTGAGTTGCAGAGGAGGAAAGGAGCGCTTCTTGCACTCGACAATTCCAGCTGATACATGGCCTCCAGAAAACTGCTGCATCAAAGCCATCGCGCGATCGAGCACCTCTTGTAGGATGTTCGGGTCGCTGCCGCGCTCAAACCTCTTAGAGCCATCTGTAGAGAGTCCCAGCCGCTTACTTGTTTTGCGCACGGTGCGCGGATCGAAGTAGGCCGCTTCAAGAAGCACGTGGCGCGTGCTGTCGCTCACTTCCGTATTGAGGCCTCCCATAATCCCTGCTAGGGCAACGGGGCGCAACTCATCGCAAATGAGAAGATCTGTTTCATTGAGCTTTCTTTCTCTATTGTCGAGAGTCACAAGGGTTTCACCCGCGCGCGCATTGCGCACGACGATCTGAGCGCCATTTAACTTGTCAAAATCAAACGCATGCAGCGGATGGTTCATCTCGTGCATCACAAAATTAGTGACATCGACGATGTTGTTGACAGAGCGAATGCCGCAATCTTCCAAACGTTTCTGGAGCCATTTTGGAGAGGGTCCCACCTTCACATCGCGTATCAGACGGCACGCATAGCGCGGGCAGGCCACCTCGTTTTCTATCGTCACGCTCACGTCAGCTGCAGTTGCGCGATCGCTCTCTTGAAGCTTAACAGCGGGGCGTTTTATTGCAAGCCCTGTGATGGCAGAGAGTTCGCGGGCGATGCCAAGCACGCTGGAACAGTGCCCAAGATTAGGTGTCAGGGAGATTTCGAAAACGGTATCGGCATAGATCGAAGCCACATCGGCCCCTTCTTGAATCTGATCGGCAAACTCCATGATGCCGTCGCTCTCCTGGCCAACAGCTAGCTCCTTTTCTGAGCAGAGCATCCCGGAAGATTCGACGCCGCGCAAAGTTACTTTTTTCACTGTAAATGTCTGTCCCTTCGCATCGGAAAGAGTCGCTCCCACTTGAGCAAAAGCGGTCTTAATGCCGGGACGGCAGTTTGGCGCTCCGCAGACTACCTGATAACTGTTTACCCCATCTGTCACCTGAGCCACGCACAGCTTATCGGCGTTCGGATGGCGCTCCGTTGCCAGCACGCGCCCGACAATGACCTTGTCAAACCCTAAGGAGGGGGCGATGCAGCCATCCACCTCGATTCCTGCAGCGGTCAGCATCTTGGCGATCTGCTGCGGAGGAAGGTTGAGGTCGAGATATTCTTTGAGCCAACTTAAAGGAATTTTCATAGATAAAAGAGGATAGCCGAGACGGGAAAATTTTGGAAGTGGTTATTTATCACCGGTTTTTATATAATATCTGCTTTTCAACCCAGGAGAACCATTATGGTCATCGAACGCACACTTTCAATTATTAAACCAGACGCCGTTGGAAGCAACAACATTGGCGCCATCATCAGCCGCTTTGAAAAAAATGGGCTAAAGATCGTGGCCGCCCGCATGCTGCACTTAAGCAAAAGCCAAGCGGAAGCTTTCTACGCAGTCCATCGCGAGCGCCCCTTCTTCAAGGATCTGGTCGGTTTTATGACGACAGGACCTGTCATCGCCATGGTTCTGGAAGGCGACAATGCTGTCTTAAAAAACCGCGACATCATGGGCGCCACCGATCCGAAAAAGGCAGCTCCTGGCACGATCCGCGCCGACTTTGCTCAGTCGATTGACGCCAACGCCGTCCACGGCTCAGACAGCGCTGACAATGCAAAAATCGAGATCAACTTCTTCTTCAAACCAGAAGAGATCGTGGCTCGCACGCGCTAATGCTGCTGTTTATCGACAACTTCGACTCCTTCACCTACAACCTGATCCAGCTGTTTGAGGTGCAGGGAGTCGAAACATGCGTCGTACGGAACAATTGCGACTGGCAAAATTTCACTCCAAACGCAATTGCCATCGGACCCGGCCCTGGTAACCCCTCTGAAGCTGGCATTTCAAAAGAGCTCATTGCTACCTATGCGGGACGGCTGCCCATTTTAGGAGTCTGCCTCGGCCATCAGTGCATCGGAGAGCTCTTTGGAGGGCGCGTCATCCGCGCCAAACGTCCCATGCATGGCAAAACAAGCCGCATCCTCCACGACGGCCACGGTCTGTTTGCAGATATCCCTCAGGGCTTTATTGCGACCCGCTACCATTCGCTGATTGTGGAGCGGGCAAGCTTGCCTAACTACCTGCAGATCTCTGCCGAGACGGAAGAAGGGGAAATTATGGGTTTGCGCCACCGCGATTTTCCAGCTCTGGAAGGGGTGCAGTTTCATCCGGAATCTGTTCTCACAGTAGCAGGAAGCGCCCTCATCGCCAATTTTTTAAAAATGGAAACGGTATGTTCAACAAAATCTTAATCGCTCTTTTAACCCTTTGCGCCCATTTAAGCGCCGAGCAGACCCTCGCGCTCATCAAGCCCGATGCCGTCGCTGCCTGCCATGTGGGGGCCATCCTCGATCGCTTTGATAAAAGTGGTCTCCGCCTTGCGGCCCTAAAAATGGTGCAACTCTCTCCAGAAAAAGCCTCTGAGTTATATGCAGAACACAAAGAGCGCCCTTTTTATAAGGATCTCGTTGCATTCATGAGCTCCGGCCCGATCGTGGCAATCGTGCTCGACGCCCCGGATGCGATTGCGAAGAACCGCGCCTTAATGGGCGACACCGACCCTCAAAAAGCGGCCCCAGGCACGCTTCGCAAGGACTTTGGCACATCCCGAGGGAAAAATGCGGTCCATGGCTCAGATAGTAAAGAGGCTGCAAAGAGAGAGATTGCATTCTTTTTTACACCGGCTGAAATTGTGAATAAATAGGAGTACCACAAAAAGTGTGGCGACATGGGATTAAGAAAAAGTCGAATTGGGAAGACGTTTTTTTTTGATGCACAAGAACAACAGGCGGATGAGTGGCTGCTCGAGCTAAATGAAGCCTATCGGACAGAAGCAAAAGGTGCAGCAATCTGGGAACTGTGACCCTTAGACCTATTTCGAAAATTCTGAAAAATTAACCGCATGATGGGCCCTACAAGAGGCCAACCTCTCTTGCGTGAAGGCGTCCTTTAGGATTGTTTTAAACCCGACTTGCGCCCCTACATCACGCTTAAAAACCGACTTGCGCCCTATCAATGACTCATCTGATGCGCGCTTGTTTTGGAGGCTAAAACGGGGCAATTTTCGCCTACTTTACTCAAGTATGTCAAAAATTGCCCCGTTTTAGCCTCCAAAAAATCGCATCATCAGCTGAATCACCGCTCGGGCGCAAATCGGGTTTAAACTTTGGCCGAACTTAGCAAGTTGCCTGATAAGCTCCGAAGGCCAAGTCGCGACTTGGCCAAGGGGCTTAGCAAAGCAAATTGCTAAGTGCAGGCAAGTTTAAGCGTGATGTAGGGGGCAAGTCGGGTTTTAACGCTACGTTTCGTGGAATTGAACTGCGGTTCCCACATTCCGCTGTGTATTGATGCTCAAAATGATAGAGGCGACAAGGAAACGCTATTGCCCAGACTTTTTTAAGGAAATACTCGAAGAATTACTATGCAATCACACTAGGCTCTACCCAGCGTCCATGCTTCTTGAGCAGCTCCACAAGCCTATCATCGGCCTGTGAAAAGGGAATATCCTTTTCGACGCAGGTTTTGCCCACATAGAGGTCGATCATGCCGGCTTTGGAGCCGACGTAACCAAAGTCGGCGTCGGCCATTTCGCCGGGGCCATTGACGACACAGCCCATGATGGCGATTTTGACGCCGGGGAGATGAGCGGTGCGGGCGCTGATGCGCTGGGTCACCTCTTGCAGGTTGAAGAGGGTGCGTCCACAGCTGGGACAGGAGATAAAATCGGTCTTGAAACTGCGCATGCGGGCAGCCTGCAGGATAGTGAAGGCCAGGTTGCGCTGAAAATCGAGGTCTTGAGGGCCGCTGAAGCATATGCCTTCGCCTAATCCGTCGCAGAGAAGAGCGCCAATTTCGGCTGAAGCTTGAATGATAAGATCCTCTTGGGAGACGTGTGAGCGGTATCTTAAAATGACCGGCGCGTTTACACCCTTTACTTTAAGCCATTCAAAGAAGCGGCGCGCAGCGTGGATGCCATGCATATTCAAAAAAATGAGGGCGGGCTTCAACTGCCGCAGCAGTTCCCACTCTTGCGGCGGCTCCTCATCTACGATGACGGTGAGGGGCTGCTCTTTCCCCACTTTCACGACAAAGCGCTCGACGCGCGCCCGTTCTGCAAGATCCGATAGGGATTTAATCTGTGTGGCTCCATCGTTCTGAGCAAAAGAGTAGAGGCCAATCCCCACTTTTTTAAAATTCTGAGAAGAGTCTAAAAGTAGGAGAGCATCGGGACTTGAGGCTGAGAGTTTATCTAATTTCTGAAAAACTTCCGGTGTGAATTGATCCACTTCGACGACGACTGTTCCGTCGCGATGGAGGGGGATCTCTTTTGAGAGCGCGACAGGGCGGCGGGTAAAATCGCGCGTCGTCTCTTGAAAGGGGGTGACGCCTCTGCCGAGGTAGCTCTCTCCAAAGCGGACGAGGCGGCGGCACGGGTCGATCTCGTGCCACGCATCTTCTGTGAGGGAGACGCGGATGGTGTCTCCGATGCCGTCGAGAAGCAGGGCTCCAATGCCCATGGCGGACTTGACACGCCCATCTTCTCCAAGGCCAGCTTCTGTGACGCCGAGGTGGAGCGGGTAGTCCCAGCCAAGCTTCCTCATCTCGGCAACGAGGAGGCGATAGGCATAAATCATCACCTGCGGGTTGGAGGACTTCATCGAAAAGATCAGGTCGTGAAAGTCGTGTTTGCGGGCGATGCGGGCAAACTCAAGAGCCGACTCCACCATCCCTAAGGGAGTGTCGCCAAAGCGGTTCATGATGCGGTCTGAGAGGGAGCCGTGGTTGGTGCCGATGCGCATGGCGCGCTTGAGTTTTTTGCACTTTTCGACGAGCGGGGTAAACTTCTCCTCGATCCGTTCGAGTTCTCGCGCGTAGGAGGCGTCATCATAGGCGATCTCTTTAAAAGAGGCGCGCTTGTCGGCAAAATTGCCCGGGTTGATCCTCACCTTATCGACAAAATCGACGACGTGCATCGCAGCGGGGGGAAAAAATGGATGTCGGCTACGAGCGGAATGGCGTAGCCGCGCTTGAGGAGCCCATTTTTAATGTGTTCGCAACTTTCAGCCTCTTTGATCCCCTGGACGGTGACGCGCACGATCTCGCAGCCGGCGTCGGCAAGGCGCATGGCCTGCTCGATAGTTGCCTCCACATCACGCGTGCTGGAGGTGGTCATCGACTGGATGCGCACGGGGTTTTCGCCGCCCACTCCCACATTCCCGACCATGACAGGACGAGTTTTGAGACGCCGGGTCTGATAGATAGACTCGCAATAGTTCATAATTTCAAAAGTTTACCACAGGCTGCCCCCTTGACACAAGAGCACTTTTAGGTCTATTCTAAAACTCTTTATGGAGGCTTTATGGCGCAAAATTTTACCGATGCTGTGACAGGGGCTCTGCAGCAGGCTTTTTCAGAAGCGCAGCAAGAAAATAAAACTGAAGTAACTGAGAATCAATTACTTAAATCATTTCTCGAAGAGCCTCAAGGCTATTTTGCCGCCGCCTTTTCAAGCCTTGGAGCCAACCCGTCGACGCTATCGCGCGAAGTCGAGCAGAATTTAAGTCGCCTGCCCACCTTTGGATCGCCGCAGGCACCCGCAGCGGCGCGCAATCTGCAGAACCGCATTGCAGACGCCCAAAGCATCGCCAAGAAAATGGGCGACAGCTACACGAGCAGCGACCATTTTCTGCTCTCCTACTGGAAAAATGGGGGTGAGCCGTTCGCCCACTGGAAGCAGAGCAGCGGCATTTCGTTAAAGCAACTGGAAGATTACATTAAAAAAATACGCGGAGACCGCCATATGGATTCCCCGACCGCAGAATCTAGCCTGCAAACGCTAGAAAAATATCTCCAAAAACCTCACTAAACTGGCCTCTGAAGGCAAACTCGACCCGGTCATCGGACGCGATGAAGAGATCCGCCGCACCATGCAGGTGCTTGAGCCGCCGCACCAAAAATAATCCGATGCTGATTGGAGAGCCGGGCGTGGGAAAAACAGCCATCGCAGAGGGGCTGGCGCAACGCATCATCTCAGGGGATGTTCCCGATTCGCTCAAAAACAAGCAGCTCCTCGCCCTCGATATGGGCAGCCTAATCGCCGGCACAAAATACCGCGGAGAATTTGAAGAGCGGCTAAAGGGATCTTGCAAGATATTCGAAAAAAGCGACGGACAAATCATTCTCTTCATCGATGAAGTGCACACTCTCATTCGGGCAGGGGCCACCGAAGGCGCCATGGATGCTGCAAACCTGCTCAAACCCGCTCTTGCGCGGGGTGACACTGCACTGCATCGGCGCCACGACCCTCAACGAATATCAAAAGCATATCGAAAAAGATGCGGCCCTAGAGCGCCGTTTTCAGCCTGTGATACGTCCCAGAACCGAGCCTGGAAGATTCGATCGCCATCCTGCGCGGCTTAAGGGAGCGCTATGAGATTTTCCATGGCGTGCGCATCACCGAAGTCGGCTATCCATGCCGCCGTCTTTCTTTCGCACCGCTACATCACCGACCGCCATCTTCCCGATAAGGCCATCGACCTGATCGACGAAGCCGCCAGCTTGATCCGCATGCAGCTTGGCAGCCGTCCGCTGCCCATCGACACCAAAGAGCGGGAGCTCGCCAGCCTGATCGTCGAGCAGGAGGCGCTGAGACGCGAAAACACCCCTTCAGCAAAGACAGAAGACGAAAAGCTGGAAGCGCGCATCGCAGAGATCAAAGAAGAGCTCAAGAGCTTCAAACAGCAGTGGGATCAGGAAAAAAAGATCATCCAGAGCTCTGAAAGAGAAGAAAAACAAGCTCGAACAGCTGCGCTTCCAGGAAGAGGAGTGCGAACGCAAAGCCGACTACAATAAAGTCGCAGAACTCCGCTACAACGCGATCCCAAAGCTGCAAAAAGAGATCGAAGAGGCAGAAGACAAGCTCAACGACAAGCCAAACCGCCTTCTGCAAGAAGAGGTCGATGAAAACCTGATCGCCCACATTGTCTCCAAATGGACCGGCATCCCTGTCAGCAAGATGCTGGAAGGGGAAGCGGAGAAGCTCCTCCATCTCGAAAAAGAGCTCGGAAAACGCGTCGTCGGCCAAGATCTGGCCGATCAGATCGCCGTCAGCGAAGCGATCCGCCGCTCGCGCTCCGGCTTAAGCGATCCAGGGCGCCCGATGGGGGTCTTTCTCTTTCTCGGACCTACCGGCGTCGGAAAAACCGAACTTGCCAAAGCGCTTGCCGAGCAGCTCTTCAACCAAGAAGAGGCGCTCGATCCGCCTCGACATGTCCGAATACATGGAAAAGCATAGCGTCTCCAAGCTGATCGGCTCGCCCCCCGGATATGTCGGCTACGACGAAGGAGGGCAGCTCACCGAAGCACTGAGACGGCGTCCCTATGCGGTCGTCCTCTTCGATGAGATCGAAAAAGCGCATCACGATGTGTTCAACATCCTTCTGCAGATCTTTGACGATGGGCGGATCACCGATAGCAAAGGGCGCATCGTCAATTGCAAAAACGCCCTCTTCATCATGACCTCCAATCTCGGCTCCGATCAGCTCTTAGCAAAAGCCGAGGGCAGGAAGAGTCTGACAAAAGAAGAGATCCTTGCTGTCGTCGACCCCATTCTGAAAATGCATTTTCGGCCCGAATTCCTCAACCGCCTCGATGACATCCTCCCCTTCATGCCTTTGCGCAAAGAGGACATGGAGAAGATTGTGGAGATCCAGCTCAAAAGTCTTGTGCGCCGCCTGAGAGATCGCGATGTCGTCCTGACATGGACCAAAGAGGTCGTTACCCATCTGGCAGCAGAAGGGTATGACCCGATCTACGGCGCCCGCCCCCTCAAGCGGATGATCCAGCAAGATGTGGTCAACATGCTCTCAAAAGCTATTCTGGAAGGGAAAATTCCGGCAGAAAGCAGCGTTGAACTTCATATGAAGGATAAGAAAATAGCGTTTAAAGTTTGAAAATGTAATTGGTATAAAAGCTAGTCGACTCCCCTTTATGGAGCAGTGTATGCAGCATAATGATGCTAAAGCCAAAGGTGGGGCTAAAGAGCGCGACAGTAAATCCTAAAACGACCACCAGAGTGTTGACAAACCTGTTCCACGCCTTATTGAGGCGCTCGTTGAGGGCGCTGCTTTGAAAAAAGGTAACGCCGGCGAAAAGTGCACAAGCCGCGAGATAGAGGGCTAAAACAGCGAGTATTACAATCAGAAAGAGCAGCACGATGAAGACGGTGAGCCTGACCGTCCAGGAGAACTTCTTTGCCCCCAAGCTCTTCAGATTCCGAAGCGCCTCCTCACCCCCCTCTTTTTGAAATTGGGGGCTCTCTTCGGGCTCCAAAATCACATACTCGGGGCGATGTTTAATAGGATCGTTATTCATAGGGATGTCAGTATAATTTTAGCCGAAAACTCTTGCAAGTTTTACTTCTTAAACTTGATCTTATTGAAGCCGTTGAGCGCCGCAACGCGATACCCTTCGGCATAGGTGGGATAGTTGAACACCTGATCGATGAAGTAGTCGATTTTGGCGTGGAATGTGGCGGCCACCTGCCCGATGTGAATGACTTCAGTGGCGCCGCGGCCGATGATGTGCACGCCGAGCAGCTCTAAGGTTTCGGCGTGGAAGAGGATCTTGTACATCCCTATATTGCTGCCGACGATGTGGCTGCGCGCTAGCTCATAGTGGTAGGCTCTCCCGACCTCGTAACGGAAACCGAGCTCTTTCAGCTCATCTTCGGTATAGCCGCAAGAGGAGATCTCGGGAATGGTGTAGATCCCGATCGGATAAAAGGTGGGAAACTGATGCGTCTCAGCCCCAAAGGCGTGGCGCGCAGCTAAACGTCCCTGCTCCATGCTTGTAGAGGCCAAGGAGGGGCCCCCAATCACATCGCCAACGGCATAAATATGCCTCGCATCTGTCTGAAAGAGGCTATTGACAATGATGTATCCCTTCTCATTGACTCGTACACCCGTATTTTCAATTTGCAGGGAATCGACATTGGCCGTTCGCCCTAAGGCGTAGAGCAGGGCCTCTCCTTCCAAGCTGGTGCCATCTTTGAAGCGGACAAAAGCGCGGTCGCCGACGCGCGCGACATCCTCAGGCTCTTTGCGGCCTACAAATTTAAGCCCAATGTCTGTGAGCGCCGTTTGAAGATGAATGCCAATTTCAGAGTCGAGCATGGGCAGAAGATGGTCCTTGCGGTCGACGACAGTGACCTCGGTGCCAAGGGCTGCAAAGAAGCTGGCATATTCAGACCCGATAATGCCGCCGCCAAGCACAATTAAGCTTCTGGGAATTCTGTCGATGCCAAGAAGTCGGGTCGAGTCGAGAATGACCTCGTTGTCGAAGGGGATATTATTCGGATTGCGCGGCTTAGATCCTGTGGCGATGATGAAAAAATCAGCTTTTATCTGGTATAGCACGCAGTAGTCGCGATCAACAACAATCAGGGTCTGAGGATCTTGAAAGCGCGCTTCCCCCTGGATAAGGCGAATATTATTTTTCTTAAATTGGCGGAAGACCATGTTGCGCTCTTCTTCGAGCACCTGGTTGAGCCGCTTGTTGAGGTCTTGAATGGTAACTGTCGTAGCATCGAAATCGGAGCCATAAAAGTTGCGATCATTAAAACGGGTCAGGTCGATGATCGCTTCACGCAAGGTTTTGGAGGGAATCGTCCCGTTGAACAGGCAGTTTCCTCCCGGCTCAATGTAGCGCTCGAGAACGATGACCGATTTTCCAAGTTTGGCTGCTTGAATGGCCGCTTTTTGCCCTGCCGGCCCCGAGCCGATGACAGCTAAATCGACATGAATCTCTTCCATAGGGTTTCACATAGCAGGGAGGCCCTGCAACTGTCCATAAAAATAAATTTAATATATAATAGTAATAAAGGGAGGTTTGAGATGCCTAAAACAAATTTTACAAAAGTAGAAGAGGTTTTAGATCAAGGTCTGCGCAAGTATGAGGTGCAGCATCTGCTCGAAGCTGCCGATGAGGTGTCCGGCGGCGTCAAAAAGGGGCGCAACCCCTCGATTTCCTATACAGGCGAACCGAGCCAGCCGAAGCCTTCCCCTCTCAGCAAAGATCAGGCGCTCTTAATCAAGTCCCTGAAGCGGGACCTAGTGCGATTTCAGAAAAAAGGAAGTAGCTTCTACAACCTGCTTGGCCTCTCCAAAGCTGACCTTACAAAAATGGTCGATACCCCTACTATTTTGACCCCCGCGGAGTGGGAAACGATCCAGCAGTTCCGGACCAAACTGGACCAGTACAAAGCTGATCTTCTCAAGAAGCTTCCCAAGGAGACAAATGAAGATCTGGTTGAAAAAGAGCGAAAGGATCATATCAACCGCCGCTACAACGTCAATAAAAAGTGGCTCCCTCTCACTTGAGTATTGGCAAAAATCCCTCCGATCTGCTACTCTATTCTTTTCAGATTTGGAGATTAATCATGGCAAAAGTTTGTCAAGTGACAGGAAAGAAGCCGTCGCGCGGCTATAAGTACGCAATCCGCGGGATCGCGAAGAAGAAAAAGGGGATCGGTTTGAAGGTGACGGGCAAAACCAAGCGCCGCTTTGAGCCCAACCTGATGAAAAAGCGCCTCTGGCTCGGTTCTGAGAACCGTTTTGTCACCCTGCGCCTCTCCTCCTCGGCACTCCGCACAGTCGACAAGCTCGGCGTCGAAGTGGTCATTCGAAAAATGCGCGCAGAAGGCGCTAGCGTCTAGAAATTTAAAACCTAGCGATCGTTCAAAAGGTTGCTAGGTCTCTTTTCCTTCGAAAATTTTATTGCCCCCATTTCACGATTGTGAATAATGGCGACTATGAGCTTCCTAGATTCTTATATCACTCACGCAAAGCCAAGATTCCCTGAAGTTTGGGACTATCGCTACTTAGAGTATCAAAAGGCCTATAAGTTCGCAAAAAAAGCCATTGCTATTGCTAAAATCTGTCTCGACATAGGCTTATTCGACTCTATTTGGACCGACATAGAAAACCCCTGTAAGAATGCGCTCAATAGTGATACTGCCGCTTTAGCTGCTGAGCAGACTCAGCTCCCTAATGACCAAGCCACTTTAGCTGCCGCTCAAACTAAATTGAGCAGCGATACTCTTCAATACAACAACGATTATAACCAGTTACAGTCCTATCTAAGTGAACAACAAGTCCTAGTAAATGCTGTACAACCATTTTTGGGTTTGAATCTTTTGGAATTTCAACTTGTCAGCAAACTGCCCAAAATTGCCTAACGTTCTACGAGACTATGCTTCCCGGCGGCAACTCTCCGACGTTCAGCACCTCTAGCCCATCACCTCCATGGCCGGCGAGCAGCATGCCCTGGCTTTCGATGCCCATCAGGGTTGCGGGTTTGAGATTGGCCACGATGACGACCCGCTTGCCGATTAGCTGTTCAGGCTTATAGGACTGTCCAATGCCGGCGACAACGGTGCGCTGTTCAAAGCCTAGATCCACCTGCAACTGCAGCAATTTTTTACTTTTGGGAACGGGGACTGCCTGCTTGACGATGCCGACGCGCAGGTCGAGCTTGCGCACCTCTTCGATCTCGATCGCCGCTTTGAGCGGCGCGTAGGAAATAGGCTTGGCGGTCTCATGCTGAGCGGCCATCTGATGCAGCTTAGCGATCTCCTGCTCAATCTGGCCATCCTCAATTTTTTGAAAGAGGATGCGCGGCTCTTGCAGGGTTTGGCCGAGTGGAATATGCGACTCCAGAACCTGCTTCCAGGAGGCTTTTGCAAGCTCATTTTCAAAGCCAAGCATCTTAAAGACCTGCGCAGCCGTAGTGGGAATTACGGGTGAGGAGATCAGGGCGAGCGTTTTGAGGCATTCGAGGCAGCAGACGATCGTCGTCTCCATGCGGGGACGCGTCCCTTCTGCCTTGGCATCTTGCCACGGCTTTTTGGCATCAAAATAGACGTTACCAAGCTGCGCCAGCTCCATGATGATCTGACAGGCGCGTCTGACGCGGAAATCGCTGTAGCTCTCGGCGGCCTGGTCGGCCAGGGCACGCATCTCTTTGATGAACGTTTCATCAATGGGCTCTAAAGCGAGCGTCATCGGAACGCGCGAGGCGCAGTTGTTGCGGGCAAAGACGAGGACGCGATTGACCAGGTTGCCATATTTTCCGAGCAGTTCGCTATTGCAGCGGTTCTGAAACTCTTTCCAGGTAAATTCGCTATCTGCTGTTTCGGGGGCGTTGGCAGCGATGGCGTAGCGCACCTGATCGACGCTGTAGCGGGTAAAAAAGTCCTCCAGGTCGATGTACCAGCCCTCCGATTTGCTAAACTGGCGCCCTTCCAACTTTAAAAATTCGTTGGCAGGCAGCTCGTCTACTAGCTTGTAGGGCTGATTTTGGCCCATCGTCATGGCGGGAAAAATGGCGGCGTGGAAGGGAATGTTATCTTTGCCGATAAAATGGACAAGCTTTGTGTTTGGATCGCACCAGTACTCCTTCCAGAGATTCGGCTGTCCCACTTTTTCCGCCCACTCCAT
Organism: uncultured Parachlamydiaceae bacterium; assembly: GCA_963745935.1. Taxonomy (GTDB): domain Bacteria; phylum Chlamydiota; class Chlamydiia; order Chlamydiales; family Parachlamydiaceae; genus JAJFUZ01. The sequence goes on along the minus strand of CAVUZO010000013.1, from coordinate 27,980 downwards.
CGACGAGGAGATGTAGCCGATGGGGGCGTCAAACCAGACGTAGAGCACTTTGCCTTCCGTTCCGGGGAGAGGAATGGGAACGCCCCAGGTGGAGTCGCGCGTGATGGCACGCGGATGCATCTCTTGAATGTAGCCTTTGATAAAGTTGACGACGTTGGGTTTCCACGGTTTGGCTTCGAGCCACTGGGTCAGCCTCTCTTTGAATTTATCGAGCAGCAGAAACCAGTGGCGCGTCGGACGGCGCACTAAGGGCGCTTGAGTGAGCTTTGAACAGGGATTAATCAGATCTGTCGCCTCGTAGCTGGCGCCACAATCGGGACACTCATCGCCGCGCGCCTTCTGGAAGCCGCAGCGCGGGCAGGTTCCGGTCACATAGCGGTCGGCTAAAAATTTGCCATCAGCTTCCGAGTAGAGCTGGTCCGTCACCCGCTCTTCAATGTAGCCGTTTGCCAATAGATCTTTAAAAAATTGATGGACGGGTGCGACATGTCCAGGATAGGTTGTGCGCGAATAGTGGTCGAAGGAGATATTGAGTTTTGCGAAAAGATTGCGATTCACAGCGTGGAAGATGTCCACATGCTCTTTAGGAGTTCTTCCGGCTAGATCAGCGCTTAGCGTGATCGCCACTCCATACTCATCAGACCCGCAGATATAAAGCACATCGTTTTGCATAAGGCGCTGAAAACGTGCGTAGCAGTCGCCCGGCAGATAGGCGCCTGCGATATGACCAAAGTGTAGAGGCCCGTTGGCATACGGGAGGGCCGATGTGATGAGGATCTTCATTATAAACCCAACTTGCGCCCTATCAATGGTTCATCTGATGCGCGCTTATTTTGCTTTTTGAAACAGGGCATTTTTTGCCTACTTTAGTCAAGTATGTCAAAAAATGCCCTGTTTCAACAAGCACAAAATCGCATCATCAACTGAACCTTTATAACCCGACTTGCGCCCTACATCACGCTTAAACTTTGGCCGAACTTAGCAAGTTGCCTGATAAGCTCCGAAGGCCAAGTCGCGACTTGGCCAAGGGGCTTAGCAGAGCAAATTGCTAAGTGCAGGCAAGTTTAAGCGTGATGTAGGGCGCAAGTCGGGTTTATAGGGCGCAAGTTGGGTTTACTTATCCTTTGGAATATTGATCGTGATCACCTGTGCAGGCTTTTGTACAATGAGCACTTCCAGTTCTGTATCGGGCACGCACATCCAGCCAACTAAGGTGCCTGTTTTAATCTCCACATATAGAGGGCCGGGAACGGCCATGGCATATTTCGACTCCACAAGCCTAGGAGAGGGCTGGGAGGAGGAATAAAACGTTTGAAACCCTTCTAGAGAATCGTGAGCCGAGCGGATGGTCTCCTGCTGCTCTTCGGTCAAGCTGCCCCAGGAGACATAATTGCCGGGAAAGCGCTTCTGGATAAAGTTCCAGTCGACTTGAATGGATCCATACCAGGTGATGCAGTCGCCAAAAAGGCGCCCCGTCTCTCGGCATAAAGCGGCGCGCTGAATGTCGAGAATGCGATTCTCATACTGGTGGCGGTCGTGTAAAAAGCGGTAGAGCTTTTCCAAACTAAAGTAGGAAATCCCTGTGGCGCGCCGGAGCGGCAGCCCCGTGTAGGGGCTTAAAGAGGCCTCTTTCCGATTGAGCCACCAGCCAAGCCAGAAGGCACCAAACATCAGAAAAAAGGCTGCGAGAACAGCAATCCCAAAAATGTAAGCTTCGAACGCTGTGACCACAGAAAAACTGCTGGTTACTTTTTCAGAGCGGCGCGGACACGGCTCTTTTTGACAGGAGCAGCCTCTTCTACCTGCGTGTTTCTATAAACGACTTCCTCTTCGGCATCTTCCTCTTCATCATCTTCTAGATCGTAAAAGTCGCGGCCTAACTTAATGTCGGTAAGCACTTCGTTGACGATGTTGTCTGCGCTGCCAGGACCTGGCGCATGACCCGAATGAATCATATGACCGGCCAGTCGAATGGCGTGATTGACGAGCTCAAACTGACTCTTAAACCGTTTGCTCACCTGTTCATTGGTCAGCTGTGCATATCTATTTTCCATGATTGTCTCCTTTTTTAATTCGATGTTGCTCGGCAATGATAATGCTGCGCAGGGTGTCGTAGGCCGTTTCTAGATCATCGTTGACGATATCATAATCATAGAAAGAGGCCATTTGCATCTCTTTTTTTGCCCACTCCAGCCTTTTGGCCATCACTTCAGTAGTTTCTGTTTTGCGATGCATTAACCTCTGCTTCAACACTTCGAGTGATGGCGGCTCGATGAAAATGTAGATCGCCTCGCATATTTTTTTCTCTTTAAGCTGTAAAGCCCCTTGTGTGTCGATTGTCAAAATGACATGCTTTCCTTGGCGCAAGGCGAGTTCGACCCAGTTCTTTGAAGTGCCATAGGAGTCGCCATAAAGCCGCACATACTCAAGAAATTCAAGCTTGCCCACACGCTTCTCAAACTCCTCGTGCGACACAAAATGGTAGTGAACCCCCTCCACCTCATCCGGTCTCTTTTGCCGCGTCGTGTAAGAGACGCTGGTCAAAACATCGGGAAACTCCTCTTTTAGCATCGATACAAGGGTCGTTTTTCCCGTTCCTGCAGGTGCGCTGACAACAAAAAGAAGTCCCTTGGTAGACCTATCACTCAACATTTTGAATCTGCTCGCGGATACGTTCCAATTCAGCTTTTATCTCAATTACAAGCCGCCCCACCTCAGCATCAGCAGCTTTGGAGCCGATCGTGTTCACCTCGCGATTGAGCTCCTGCAATAAAAACTCAAATGTTTTACCGACACTCGTCGTTTCTGCATGGATCAGCTGCAGACACTGCGTTAAATGTGATTCGAAGCGGGTGATCTCTTCTGTAATATCCACCTTTTCAGCGTAAACTGCGACCTCGCGCAGGATCTTCTCCTCATTTTCGACACACCCCGCGATGACCTCTTCTAAACGCTCTTTTAACCTTTTGCGATACCTCTCAACAGTCCCTGGGGCCTTTAACTTGATCTGCTCCATGGAGGCGCGCATCCGCTCAAGGCGCGGGATGATGTCAGACTGCAGGCGCATCCCTTCCTGATTCTTCATGGCAATGAGCTGCGTTAAGCATAGCTCTTGAGCCTCTTGCAGAGCTTGACGAGTCTCTTTCTCATCCGCACTGTTTACTTCGTAAAAAAAAAGGGTCGGCTCCTTCGCCAATAGTTGTAAACAGAGCGACGCGTCGAGAGGAACCTCTAAAGTCGCCGCTACTTTTTCCCAAGCCCCTTTTAGCTGCTGCGCAAGAGCTAAATTGGGAGTCACCGTCAGCGGCGATTCGCGCTCAAACATAGCGGTGACGGTCACGGTGACGTGTCCCCGATGAATCGCCGCTGCGACCCCCTCTTTAATCTCAGAATCGAAGCTTAGCCACTCCCTGGGTAGGCAGGTGTGAATCTCCAGATGCCTGCGATTCAGAGATTGAATCTCGATAGTTATTCGCCCAAAAGGAGTGGTGCGACAGACCCGGCCATAGGCCGTCATACTTCTCAGCATTCTTGGTTCAAGCAGTTGGGGTTATAAACCTTCTATTGTAACGCCAGTTCCTATTCCTGTCAATTTTTGTAATTTGCTGTTTTTATTTTTTCAGGATGGATAGGATGGACAGGATAATTTATAAATTACTATCCTGTCCATCCTATCCATCCTGAAAAACTTAAAATTAGCACTCATGATTAATGACTGCTAAAATACGTTGACTCATAAATTCTACTCTCCTATAATTAAACTTATCGAAGGAGGAATTTGCCCTTGAAAACAGTAAAACCACTCGCAAAAAAGTCAAAGGAAGAGCGCGAGCAGCAGGTTCTCCTCGGGCTGGTCGATTATTATTTAAGGACGGGGAAAGCGGTTGGTTCAAACACCTTGAAAGAGGCTGGGTTTGACAACCTAAGCTCTGCCACAATCCGCAACTACTTCGCTGCACTCGAAGCGGAAGGCTATCTGATGCAGCAGCACATCTCCGGCGGACGCATCCCCACCGACCGCGCCTTTCGCGCCTACGCGCAAGAATATGTCGACTCCTCCCCTTCGATCGAGGTCAAGTCTTTTGATGTGCTTAAAAATGCCGAAACGCGCGAAATCGCGAGCTATTTGCAGCAGGCGGCAGAGACGCTCAGCCAAGTGACCCAAAGCGCCGTCTTTCTCTCCTCCCCACGCTTTGATCAGGACATCATTGTCGACTTAAAGCTGGTCCCGATTGACTCTGCCCGCTGTCTGGCGGTTGTGGTTACCGATTTTGGCCTTATCCAGACAGAAATTTTGCGCACCGATCAGAAGTTGAGCGCTTTTGCTGTGAAACGGATCGAAACCTATTTTCACTGGCGCCTCACTGGAAATGACAGGCCTGAAACTTTAAGTCTTGATGAAGAGAAAATAGCCAAAGAATTCTACAACGAGCTGATGGTGCGCTACATTGTGGGCTATGCCCACTTTACCCATGAAGAGATCTATCAGACCGGTTTTTCTCGGCTTCTCGCCTATCCCGAATTTCGCGATCCCATAGCACTCGCGAGCGGCTTGTCGCTTTTTGAAAATGCGCACAGCATGCGCCTCCTCCTAAAAGAGTGCAGCAAATTAAACAGGCTCAAGTTCTGGATCGGCGACGATCTAAAAAATTACTGCCAAGACTCCCCGCAATGCGCCGTTTTGGCAATTCCCTACTGCATTAACCAGCAGCCGGTCGGCGCTGTGGGCTTGATTGGGCCATCGCGCATCGCCTATCGCGAGCTTTTCGCTGTTTTGCGCGCCTTTTCAGAGTGTGTCAGCCACACCCTAACGCGCAACATCTACAAATTTAAAATCAGTTTTCGCCAGCCGCAACAGGGCGAACCCTATATGTTGGGAAGCGCTCCTCTCATGCTGATTGAAGATAAAGGAGTTACAGAATGACAAATGAACAGAAGCTCGATGATCAGGAGCCGCCCAAGCAGCCCGCTCCTCCAGAGCCCCCTCGGCAACCTGTAGCTGTCACCACGACAGACATTGAGCTGGAAAAATTGCAAAAGGAGGCAAGTGAATACAAAGATAAGTATTTGCGCATGCTCGCAGAATCGGAAAATGCGCGCAAGCGCATGCAAAAGGAGCGCCAGGAGCTCATCCAGTACGCCTTGCAAAACATGATTGTCGACTTCCTTAACCCGATCGACCATATGGAAAATGCGCTCATGTTTGCAGAGCAATCGCCCTCCCAAGAGGTTCAGCACTGGGCGAAAGGTTTTGAGATGATCCTGGGGCAGTTTAAAGATGTATTGTCGAACAACAATGTCACGGCATTTGAATCGCAAGGGAAACATTTCGACCCCCATTTCCACGAAGCGGTCGAAACAGTTGAGACAGCAGAAGCTGAACCGGGGACAGTGGTCTCCGAAACGTTGCGCGGGTATAAAATGGGGGATCGCACGATTCGTCCCGCGCGAGTTAAAGTAGCAAAAGAAAAAAAAGTAAACTAAGGAGTGTTTTATGACTCAAAATCCCAAAAAAGGCAAAATTATCGGGATCGACTTAGGAACCACCAACTCCTGCGTTGCAGTGATGGAAGGCGGCCAGCCCAAAGTGATCGCCAGCGCAGAAGGAAGCCGCACAACTCCTTCTGTCGTTGCGTATAAAGGCAATGAACGCCTCGTCGGGATTCCGGCAAAACGGCAAGCTGTCACAAATCCTGAAAACACCATCTCTTCTGCCAAGCGCTTTATTGGCCGCAAATATTCAGAAGTGCTTTCTGAAATCAAAAATGTCCCCTATAAGGTCGTTGCAAACAGCAATGGCGACGCGGTTTTTGAAGTGCAAGGCAAAATGATCACACCCGAAGAGGTCTGCGGCTCAAATTTTGATCAAAATGAAAGAGACGGCTGAAGCCTATCTCGGTGAAAAAGTGACCGAAGCTGTGATCACCGTTCCCGCCTACTTCAACGACTCTCAAAGTCAGTCGACAAAAGATGCTGGACGGATCGCGGGGCTCGATGTGAAACGGATCATCCCGGAACCTACTGCTGCAGCCCTGCCTATGGTCTCGACAAAGAAAAAACCGATAAAAAAATTGCCGTCTTTGACTTAGGAGGCGGGACATTCGATATCTCCATCCTCGAAATTGGCGATGGCGTATTTGAAGTGTTGTCGACTAACGGCGACACCCACCTGGGCGGCGACGACTTTGACAACGAGATCCTCAAATGGATCCTCGAGACCTTCAAGAAAGAGCAGGGCATCGACTTAAGCAAAGATAAAATGGCTCTGCAGCGCCTTCGCGATGCCGCAGAAAAGGCTAAAATCGAACTATCCGGCACGATGCAGACAGAAATCAATCAGCCCTTCATCACCATGGATGCGACAGGTCCCAAACACCTTGCGCTGACTCTTACCCGCTCGAAGCTGGAGAGCCTCACCCACGATCTGATCGAACGCACGCGCGAGCCTTGCCTCAAAGCTCTCAAAGATGCGGGACTCAGCAAAGAGAGTATCGGCGAAGTCATTCTTGTGGGCGGCATGACCCGTATGCCCGCTGTCCAAGAGATGGTGAAAGCAGATCTTTGGCAAAGAAGGACATAAAGGGGTTAACCCCGATGAAGTTGTCGCTGATCGGCGCCGCCATCCAAGGGGGTGTCCTCACAGGAACCGTCAAAGACGTGCTGCTCCTCGATGTCACGCCGCTTGACCCTGGGCATTGAAACCATGGGCGGAGTCATGACTCCTCTCGTCGAACGCAACACCACCATCCCGACTCAGAAAAAGCAAATCTTCTCTACAGCTGCTGACAACCAGCCTGCCGTCACCATCCGCGTCCTTCAAGGAGAACGCAAAATGGCCAATGACAACAAAGAAGTCGGCCGCTTTGACCTGACAGATATTCCGCCAGCGCCGCGCGGCATGCCGCAAATTGAAGTAGCCTTTGACATCGATGCCGACGGTATTTTGCATGTCTCTGCTAAAGATTATCCAGCTGGCAAAGAGCAAAAAATCCGCATCGAAGCCCAGTCAGGCCTGCAGGAAGAGGATATCAAGCGGATGGTCAAAGATGCCGAACTGCATGCGGAAGAAGACAAAAAGCGCAAAGAAGAGGTCGAAATGCGCAACGAAGCCGACTCCCTCTCCTTCCGCGCCGAAAAAGCCTTGAATGAATATCGCGACAAATTGCCTAAAGATGTCGTCTACGATGTGCAAAGCAAAATCGACGCCGTTAAAAAAGCCATGGAAAGCAAAGATAGCGCCCGCATTCGCGCTGCCAAACAAGAGCTCGAAGCGCACATGCAGCATATTGGCGAAGCGATGGCAAAGGCGCAAAGCGCAACCAGCGGCCCCCAAGCCTCTGCAGAAACGCACCAGCACGAGCAGCAGCATCAACAGCAGCAAGGGGCTGGCTCTGATAAAGATGATATTCAAGAAGCCGAAGTCGAAATTATCGACGACGATAAGAAGTAGACTGTCTTTAGTGCGGCAGCTGGGGCTGCCGCACTGTCTTTAATACCTCATCAGCCACTAAGATCGGATGAGTCCACGGAAGGGCGTGACCAGCTTCTGGCACGATGAGAGCGTTCATTTGTGAAAGTTTTTCAAGAATCGGCAGCTGAAGATCAATGGGGGCGACCAGGTCCTGCTTTCCAAATAGCACTTTGACAGGGGTATGAATCGCGTTAAAATGATGGTGCAGCGGCTTTTCCTTCATGAGTTCATGATAAGCCGACTCCCCGCGCCACACTTGAGCTTGAGAGAGAAAAGATTCAATTCCTGTTCGTATAGAGGCACTCGGCGCATCGGGTGCAAAACTTCTTGTGACAAACGTTGCCGCTAAAGCGCGGCAGCGCCAGCGCAGAACAAGCGAGCGCAGCAGCGGTGTGGCAAGCAGCGCTTTTCCAGGCCGATCGTCCCTCTCTTGCGGGGTAAGCAAGGGATTAATCAGAACAAGACCCGTCACATTTTCTGGATAGCTCTTCAAATAGGCGAGCGCTAAATAGGCCCCCCATGAGTAAGCGACAAGCCCAAACCTCCCTCCTCCGGAAACCTTTGCAGTCGCCGTGATACTTTGAAGAAGCGGTTCAAGTTGGCTGCAGCGAGTGGGCCTTTTATGGACGACAGCTTCAAATCCGCGCGCTTTTAACAGAGGCAGCAGCGGGTCAAACTCCTGCCCATTTAAAGGATTGTCATGGAGACATACGATTAAATTCATAAGCAAATATCGTACTCTCTCCTCCTGTTATCAACAACCTTTAAGTTGCTAAAGCGTCTTTGAGAATGTCAGGGTAGAGATGCCCTTTGGCAATTTCTGCTTCGACAGCCTCGCGAGTTACAACTTGGTCGTCGAGCGTCTGACGCAATTCGCGGAGAAAAATAGGGGCGAGAGGGTTGCCGGGAACTTTCCAAGGCTGCGTGGGGACGTTAGTATAGTGAAGAATTTTCGTCGTCTCATCCGCCGCCTCAAGACCGTTCCACTTCTCTTCAAGCGGACCAAAATCGCGATAACTTAGGCCAGAAGGATCGCCCCAAAGTGTTCCTGTGTAGGAGGCGATCTTGCCATTTATCATCGTGGCCCACTCCTGAACCCTCCAGTGGGTAAGTTTCGCACAGTCGAGCAGCATGACACTCGTGTACCAGGAAACAGGTGTATTGGGCCGTGAAAGAACCCCTTTGCCCTCCATCTCTTTTTGGAATAATTCTTCCAGATCTGAAAGCACGACGATGTCTGCATCCAGGTAGAGGGCACGCCCTTCAAACTGGCACGCCTCTGGAATCGCAAAGCGATAAAAAGAGAAGCCCGTGTACATCTTAAGATTGAGCTTTATAGGAATGCCTTTGAGTTCGTGAAACTCGATCTCCCCTTTTGTGCGCCGCCTGGCGCTATGTTTAAGCACCTCTGTCGGCAGCCACTGGGCAGGCTCGGTTCCAATATAAACTTTCATCATACGTCCTTAAAAAATCTGTAAAAGCAAATCGGGCATGGGCACGCACGCATTCACGAAGACGGGTAACAACGTGTACGGGTACGGCAGGATGCGTTCACGCGTTTGGGGACACCCGTTGCCATCGTTACCCGAGTACGTGAACGTGTGCGTGCCCGTGCCCGATTGTTTATTTAAGTCTATATGAAAATGAGCGATTTTAAGCTACATAATTAGGTTATCAGCGCCAGAGGCCCCCTAAAAGGCGGGAGAGGTCGTTATAAGTTAAAAAGATGAAAAAGCCGATGAGCAGAACGGCGAAAGGAATGACGATCTTCTCGAGAGTTTTCGGAGAGAGCTTTCTGCCTGTAACCATTTCGCAGAGGGAGATGAGGATGGTTCCCCCGTCGAGAACGGGAATGGGCAGAAGGTTGAGAAACCCTAAGTTTAAGCTAATGGCGCCGAGCCAATAGAGGGCTTCGCGAATCCCATGCATCCAGTTATCGTGGACGATCTGAACAATGCCGATCGGACCGCTGATCCACTTAGGATTGAGAGAACCTGTCACAAGGGCAATCAGCGTGCGCCAGATCTGGTCGAAGACAGTCTGAAACATTTCAAGAGGATCGGGATTATAAGTCACTTTGCGATCCTGAACTTGCGGAAGGCCAAGAAGAAGCTGTTTTTCACGGCTCTCCAAATAATTGAGGGCCTGCGCGCGCTTCTCAGGATCTTCAATGGAATCGATAGCCTTTTTGCGCTCTAAAATTTCCGCTGTCACCCACGCCTGCTTTTCAGGAGAGAGCTCAAACTGGCTGCGCATTTTGGGGGTAACCGGATTCAGTAAAACGAGATTCCCAGACTTATGAGGAACTGATGCGGAGCCTATTTTAGAAACGATCGCGTTCAGATCTTGAGCGGAAAACTCTTTATCGAAATCTGCATCAGCCTCCTGCCAAAATACCTTCTTAAGGCCATTTGGGGGGCGTTCGACGACAATCAGAACGTGATGCGTCTGCAACGCATTTAAGAGCTGAGAGGCGTGGCTGATGGGAGTGCCATCGACAGCAACAATCTTGTCGCCTGCTTGCAAAGGCTGGTCCAGATCCGAATAGGGCTCTGTAGGGAATGCTTCAGCTTCAATCTCTTTATCGATGAACTTAAGAGTATGCTGGACAACGGCATCATTTGAAAGATTGTAAGGGATAGTGTAGAGCTTCTGGATCTTTGTCCCATTGAGCTTTGCTTCATATTGCCAATCAGTCGTCTCTTCTTTAAACTCAGGATCGAGCTTGAGCTCCTGGATCTGAATCCGCGGTACGCGTCGCAAAAAAGTCTGTTTTCCTCTTTGCACAGTGAGGAGAGCGCGATGATCGTTGAGGATATGGTCAAGTTGTGTGGAAGAGAAAATGCGCATTCCATCTACCCACACAAGGCGATCGCCATAGGCGATGCCGCTGCTTTGCATGGGCGCCCCTTCAGGCAGAGGGTTGTCGCCGCTGCCAGGAAGGCGGTCATAGATCAAGTAATTAGCAGAAGACAAGATCCCAGCTGTTTTAAACCCCTTTTCTAACGATGCAGGATGGGCATAGGGCTTTACAGCATATTCAAAAGGGCTTTTTTCTCCCGTGGCATAATTAACTTTGAGCCCCTTGACTGCTAGTGCCTCTCCGCTAACCATCGGAGCATATAGAGTATCGCTTGCCCCTTCAAATGGGCGCCCCTCATAAGCGGCAATCTCATCTCCAGGGCGCACCCCGTGCAGATAGAGCTCAGAATGGGGGTCGACCCAACGAATTTTATGTGTAAACTCAGAAAAATTCTTTTCGCGTCCTCCAAAGAACCAGAGGGCTCCAAAAACGGCTAGGGCAAACAGGAGATTGACGAAAGGACCCATAAAAGCCACTTTGATACGGGCTAGCGGGGTTTTTGCATAAAAAGAGTCAGGGGCAATCGTAGCCTCTTGCCCTTCTTGTGTTTCTTGGCCTGCAATCTTCACGTAGCCGCCAAAAGGAAGCCATCCGATCTGCCAGCGCACGCCATCGCGCATCCAGGAGGTGATGGCCTTTCCAAAACCGATAGAAAAGACCTCGACGCGCATTCCTTGGCGCCGCGCCATCCAGTAGTGACCAAGCTCATGGATAAAAATCAGAAAACTTAGACCTAGAACGGCCAAGAAAATATAAAAAAGATTGAGCAGCATGCTGGGTAAACCCTAAATTTTCTAGTATGAAAGGATTTATTATGCCAGATGAGCTAGAAAAGTGGAACAGCTATTTTTGGGTTAGATCTGCTGCGCCCGGGCGCGAGCTTCAGATTCGACAGCAAGAACATCTTCGAGTTGCGCGATCGGAGCGGCGGCGTGAGCAGCCATCAGAATTTCCAACTTTTGCGCAATTTCTGGCCATGCTAATTGACGAATGAGAAAGCGCTGGACGAGCCCCTCATTGGCCGCATTCATAAAGCAGGGAAGGCTTCCCCCCGTGCGAATCGCCTGGTAGGCTAGGCTCAGACAGCGAAATTTAGTAAAATCGGGAGGGTAAAATTGCAAGTTGCCATGTTTCACAAAATCAAAAGGGGCGAGCCGACCAGAGAGCCTCTCTGGATAAGTCAAGGCATATTGAATGGGAAGCGTCATCGAAGGGGCGCTCATCTGAGCCAAAATGGAGCCGTCGACATATTCGACCATGCTATGAATCAAGCTTTGCGGGTGAATGACGACATCAATCTGATCGAGCGGAATCCCAAATAGCCAGTAGGCTTCAATCACCTCAAGACCTTTATTCATGAGCGTGGAGCTGTCGACCGTGATTTTGGGACCCATTTTCCAGGTGGGGTGGTTGAGCGCCTGATCCACTGTAATTTCTTGAAGCTGCTCGGCAGTAAAGGTGCGAAAGGGCCCCCCAGAAGCTGTCAAAATCAGGCGGGACACGCGTCTCGAATCTTCCCCATTGAGACATTGAAAAAGAGCGCTGTGTTCGCTGTCGACAGGCAAAAGGCGCACCCCCTTTTCGCGCACAGCCGCCATGATGAGGCTACCCCCCGCAATGAGCGACTCTTTGTTCGCTAAAGCGATATCTTTTCCGGCGCGAATCGCGGCGAGCGTAGGCCGCAAACCGACAGAACCCACCATCGCAGAAAGAAGCATGTTGGCTTGCGGGTGAGTGGCAACCTCTTCTACGCCTTCAGCCCCTCCGACAACTTTAATATGAGGAAGGCGCCGCTGAAGCTCAAGAGCCCGCGCTTTTTCATAAACGGCGATCAGGGTAGGATGAAACTCTTTGGCCTGCTGCTCCAGAAGATCGATCTGCGAATGGGCCGCCAGAGCAACGACCTGCACTTTCTCAGGACCTAAGTGACGCACGACCTGAAGTGTGCTTTCTCCAATCGATCCTGTACTTCCTAAAAGAGCGATGCGTTTCATGCTGCATGAGTGTAAAGGATCGATTGAGCAGCTGTCTACATTTTTCGCTTCCTTCTTTTCCCGCCTTTCTCTATAATCTTGTTCATTCTTTTTCAATCGGAAGGAGTAAGGCAACTATGCCGACAATGAACCAACTCGTGCGACAACCGCGTTCACCTAAGAAGAAACGCAGTAAATCGCCCGCTTTGCACCAGTGCCCACAACGTCGTGGTGTCTGCCTGCAAGTGAAGACAAAAACACCAAAGAAACCCAACTCAGCGCTCCGTAAAGTGGCCTGGGTACGTCTGTCGACTGGCCAAGAGGTCATTGCCTATATCGGCGGTGAAGGCCACAATCTTCAGGAACACAGCATTGTGCTCGTGCGCGGCGGTCGCGTTAAAGACCTGCCAGGCGTTCGTTACCACATTGTGCGTGGGGCTTTGGACTGTGCGGCTGTAAAAGACCGCAAACAAGGAAGATCCAAATATGGGGCAAAGCGTCCCAAGTAACACTAGGATATTCCCCAATGAATATCCTGGTTCGCGATCGCCACTTTTAAGTGAAAATGGCGTTCGCGCACAGGCGAGAGCGAAAACTCTTGACCAGGTGAACATTGAGGTCTTCCCAAAATAAACATTAATTATTGAGGAAACCATGTCTAGAAGACGTCGTGCAGTAAAGCGAGAAATCGCTCCCGATCCAGTCTATGGAAGCACACTCCTGTCTAAATTCATTAACAAAGTCATGGAGAGCGGCAAGAAATCGACGGCCCGCAGGATCGTCTACAACGCTCTCGACAAATTTGCCAAGCGCATTAAAACAGAAAATCCGATGGAAGCTTTTGAGCAGGCTCTCGAAAATGCGAAGCCAGCTCTCGAAGTCAAATCGAGACGTGTCGGCGGCGCCACCTATCAGGTGCCCATTGAAATTCCTACCAACAGAAGGATTTCGATGGCGATGGGCTGGATCATCACATACTCGCGCGCTAAAGTAGGCCGCTCGATGGAAGATGGCCTCGCAGGCGAATTGGCCGACTGTTTTAACAACCAGGGGACCACGATTAAGAAGAAAGACGATACGCACCGCATGGCGGAAGCTAATAAAGCTTTTGCCCATTATAAGTGGTAAGGAGAGAAAAGAATCATGGCAAGACCCCCTAAAGAACATCTCAAAGACGTCCGTAATATTGGCATCATGGCCCACATCGATGCCGGGAAGACGACGACGACCGAGCGCATCCTTTATTATGCTGGCCGCCTCCACAAAATGGGTGAAGTGCACGAAGGTGCTGCAACCATGGACTGGATGGTGCAGGAGCAGGAGCGCGGCATCACGATCACATCGGCTGCGACGACTATTTTCTGGAAAGGGTCGAAGATTAACATCATCGATACCCCAGGACACGTCGACTTCACAATCGAAGTGGAACGCTCGCTGCGCGTCCTGGATGGTGCTGTGGCTGTTTTCGACGCCGTTTCCGGTGTTGAACCGCAATCTGAAACCGTGTGGCGCCAAGCTGACAAATATGGCGTACCCCGCATTGCATTCGTCAACAAGATGGATCGCGTCGGAGCCGACTACTTTGAAGCTATTAAGTCGATGCGCGAAAAGCTGCACGCCAATGCTGTCGCTGTCCACTGTCCCATTGGATCTGAAGGCGGATTCAAAGGCATGGTCGACCTCATCACGATGAGAGGCCTCTTCTTCCACGACGAGACCTTGGGCGCTGACTGGGAAGAGAGCGACATCCCGGCAGACCTTCTCGAACAGTGCAAAACAATGCGCGCGGAGCTGCTCGAAGAGCTAGCCACGATCGACGAGACCAATGAGAGCTTCATGACGAAGGTGCTTGAGAATCCCGATTCTCTCACACCTGAGGAGATTCATGCTGTCATCCGTAAAGGGGTCTGCACCAACACATTAAATCCAGTTCTTTGTGGAACAGCCTTCAAGAACAAGGGTGTGCAGCAGCTTCTGGATGCCGTCGTCAACTGGATGCCCTCCCCGCTCGATCGCGGAAGCATCAAAGCGCACGATCTTTCCAACGATCAGGAGATCTTGCTCATACCTGCCGACGACGCGCCTTTTGCAGCGCTTGCGTTTAAGATCATGTCTGACCCTTACGTGGGCCGCTTGACCTTTGTTCGCATCTACAGCGGTACGCTCGTCAAAGGGATGAGCCTCGTCAACAGCACTAGAGACACCAAAGAGCGCATCTCGCGCCTTCTGGAAATGCATGCGAACAAACGCGAAGATAAAGATGAGTTCTACACGGGCGACATTGCCGCTTGCGTCGGATTAAAAGATTCGCGCACAGGCGACACACTCTGTTCCCCAAACAGGCTGCTTCTTCTGGAAAAGATGGAGTTTCCAGAGCCGGTGATCTCACTTGCGATCGAGCCTAAATCAAAAGCGGACCGCGAAAAGCTGGCTACCGCGCTTTCGGCTCTTTCAGCAGAAGATCCCACTTTCCGCGTCTCCACAAACGAAGAGACCGGACAGACGATTATCGCTGGGATGGGCGAATTGCACCTGGACATTCTCCATGACCGCATGAAGCGCGAATTCAACGTTGAAGCCAACGTCGGGAAGCCACAGGTCGCCTACAAAGAGACCATCACGATTCCTAGCAAGACGGAAACAAAGTTCGTCAAGCAGTCCGGGGGTCGCGGTCAGTATGCGCACGTCTGCCTCGAAATTGAACCCAATGAAAAGGGTAAGGGCAATGAGGTCGTCAGCAAGATTGTGGGCGGCGTCATTCCAAAAGAATTCATTAACCCCACCATCAAGGGGATCGAAGAGGGGTTGGCCACAGGAGTTCTCGCAGGCTTTGCCCTTGTTGACGTCAAAGTAGCTATCGTCTTCGGTTCGTACCACGATGTAGACTCCAGTGAAATGGCCTTTAAGATCTGCGGATCGATGGCGATCAAGGATGCGGCAAAGAAAGCAAAGCCGATTATCCTTGAACCTATCATGCGGGTCGATGTGACCTGCCCGGAAGCGAATGTCGGCGATGTGATCGGCGACCTTAACCGCCGCCGCGGCCAGATCCTTGGCCAGGAGAGCCACAAAGGGGTGATCATCATTCGCGCTGAGGTTCCCTTAAGCGAGATGTTTGGATATTCGACACAGCTGCGCTCCTTGTCCTCTGGACGCGCTACTTACGTAATGGAGCCGAGCCACTTTGAAAAAGTGCCGGCGAAACTTCAAGAAGAAATCATTAGGAAGTAATATTATATGGCAAAGCAGCAAGAAAAACAGGCGAAGCATGAAAAGGCCGCCAAACAAGAGAAGCCGGTGAAGCAGGAGAAGTCGATGCGATCGACGAAGCAGAAGATCCGCATCCGCCTCAAAGGCTACGACCAGCGGATTCTTGACCGCTCGACAGCTGACATTGTGGAGACCGCAAAGCGCACGGGCGCTGGCGTTGCAGGGCCAATTCCCCTGCCAACGAAACGGGAGATTTTCACCGTTCTCCGCTCACCTAACATCGACCGCAAATCGCGCGAACAGTTTGAAATGCGGACACATAAGCGGCTGGTCGACATTCTCGATCCAACGGGTAAGACAATCGACGCTCTCAAAACGTTGACACTCCCCGCAGGTGTCGATATCAAGATTAAGGCGTAAGGGCTAGAAATCCTAAAAGTTCCTCGAGCGCGGTCCTCTAAGATCGCGCTCTTTTTTTTCTTGTACTAAATTTTTTATTATATATAACCAGCTTTAAAGACCTTTAACAGGAGGATGTCTATGGCTGGCCTATTTAGCGTTTCAAAGACGCAACCCAAGCAAGTATGTGATTGCGTTCCATTAGCTGGAATTTCCATTAAAAACCCCTCTTTCTCTGACCGACTCAAGCAGCTGGTTGGACGTATTTATCAGTTTGTTCTCTCAATTTTTAAGGGCATTAGTCGCGGGCTCGTCTACATCAAAGATAGCGCAAAAGCCGGCCTCACAGCCCTGCTCGAAGCCATTTTACGCCGCCTAGGCAACCCCAGCAGCAACAAGATCCATCTTCTTGAAGCTGAGCTCAAAGTCAATCATGAAGCGCTGCGCCTCTTGAAAGCTGAGTATGCGGCTCTCCTCGTCACTCCAAGGCCAGTCCCAGTTCCTGTTGCTCCAATTGCTGGCGCTCCTGCAGATGCCAATAAAGCTATCGCTCTCTTAAATCAACAGCTCAAACAGGCTGCCCAGGACCTTGCCTTAGCCCATAAAGAGCGCGCAAAAGAGCAGGCTGAAAAAGCACAGATCGCAGCGCAAATACAAGCTCTCAAACCCGTCAAGATTGAACTTGCCGCCGCCCAATCTAAGATTGATCTGCTAAATGGGCTCAAAGCAACTCTTGAGAGAAGAATCACGGAGCTCGATAAAGACCTGAAGAAAGCGCAAGCCAATCTGAAGGGTCAAAATCCTGGCGCAAGCAGCAGCAACGTCAGTAGCTAACAACGTCAGTAGCTAACATAGAAAAGTAGGGTTAATTAACAAGGTCGCTAGGGCCATACTAGACTGTCGGGGACACGTCCTTCGGCGTGTCCCCCGCGCCCCCTTGAGCCTCATGCAGTTAACATAGCAATTTAGGGTTAATTAACAAGATCGCTAGGGCCATGCTAGACTGTCGGGGACACGTCCTTCGGCGTGTCCCCCGCGCCCCCTTGAGCCTCATGCAGTTAACATAGCAATTTAGGGTTAATTAACAAGATCGCTAGGGCCATACTAGACTGTCGGGGACACGTCCTTCGGCGTGTCCCCCGCGCCCCCTTGAGCCTCATCTCGCGTTGCCAAATCGCGTCCTCGGCAGGGGTCCGTGCAAGGCACTGTCCCCCACGCCCTTACGGGCTTGCCTGCGGTGCGATTTCGCTTTGCGATCTGAGGCCGCGGGCTGCTCGCGCGCTCACTCCCCGCCCGGCTTACGCCGTATGGCGGGGCCCCTCTCGCGTCGCCTCGCAGGGCTATTTTTAAAAAAGCCAAGTCCCGCTTTCCAAAACAGCCAGCAAAATTAGCCCTGCGAAGCAAATAGACTGTAGTCAGCAAAATTAGCCTTGCGAAGCAAATAGACTGTGGTCTGCAAAATTGCCTCTGCGAGCCGACGTGAGAGGGGCTCTGCCAAAAGACGCCAGTCTGGCGGGGAATGAACGCGGGAGCAGCCCGAGGCCTCATAGTGCAAAGCAAAATCGCACCGCAGGCAAGCCCGCAAGGGCGTGGGGGACAGTGCTTTGCACGGACCCCTGCCGAGGACGCGATTTGGCGAAGCAAAATGAGGCTCAAGGTGGCGCGGGGGACGCCGCCGTCAGGACGGTGTACCCGACAGTCTAGTATGGCCCTAACAATCTTGTTACCTTAAAACCCGATTTGCGCCCTAGCGGTGATTCAGCTGATGATGCGATTTTACGGAGGCTAAAACGGGGCAATTTTTGACATACTTGAGTAAAGTAGGCGAAAATTGCCCCGTTTTAGCCTCCAAAACAAGCGCGCATCAGATGAGTCATTGATAGGGCGCAAGTCGGGTTTAAATTCAATCGTTAATCATCATGATGAGACAAAGCGCCCACGCCGCCTTTGGTGAGGCGCGGCTTGAGGGCGCTGAAGGCATCGTCTCCAATGGCTTGTCGCAAGGTAAGCTCCAGATGGCGCGCTAGCGCGGGATGATGCTCTCCAAGCCAGATGCGAAATTTCCATGTTTTATTAAAGAGCTCCTGATTGGACACTTTAGAATCTTTGACTTTTTCGTTCTGCGACAAATAAACACGTACATCACGGAATCTGAACATTTTGACAGCTGAGTTCATAGTTAAGTCAAAAAAGGAAATATTGCAGATCTCTTATCTTGTAAAATAGGGCTTATGGGTAGTTATCTCGGATGAGACAACTCGGATGAGATAATACGATGTATCATCCCGTTTTCCGTTGTCTCCTTTCCCCGTCCATATCCCATCCCGCCGCATGGTTGGCCGACATCGCATCATCTCTGACGAGCTCAAACAGATGACTGTTTCCATGTCCCTCTAGGGCCTACCTGACTCAGAGGTCCATGAGTTCACAGGAATCAGTGTATGATCCCTTTTTTTCCATCTCACCTCTAACTTGGCAACTGTGGTAGGACATAACACGGAGTCTGCCACTGCCCCTCCAGTCGCCAGTCACCTCACAA
This sequence comes from uncultured Parachlamydiaceae bacterium, assembly GCA_963745935.1. Classification (GTDB taxonomy): domain Bacteria; phylum Chlamydiota; class Chlamydiia; order Chlamydiales; family Parachlamydiaceae; genus JAJFUZ01. Next base: position 9,525 of record CAVUZO010000013.1, on the reverse strand, counting down.
GTCACCACTTGCTGCAAGCCCCTGAGAATGACTGCAACGACAATTATGATGCAGGGCAAAGATGACTGCAATGATGACTGCGGCGGCGGCGACACAGGATGAAGACCACCACAGAGGCACGGTACGAGAACGACGACCGCAGCCATGACAAAGACAAAGTGGCCATGACGACGATGACCCCGACAGCAAACACAATGGTGAACACTGCAACCATGATGACGGCAAGTTCTAATGTAGATGTAGTAATAGCTTGCACCCTCTTGTTTCCTTCCCTAAGGGAGCCGCTCCGCCTGCATTGCTGTATTTAGATAAAAATTTCCTTTTTGGGGGGAAGGAGGGATGAGCTCGACTTGGTTGAAATTTCTCGAGTTAATCTGTTGAATTTTCATTAATTTTCATTTTTTAATTACTTCAAATATTTTTGGGTGGGAAAAAAGTCCGGCACAGTTGCCGCGCTACTCTGAGTCTAAAGGCTTGTTTGCTAATTTTGGAAAAAAGGGCCCCCTATTCTGGATTTCGCTGTAGAGAGGTTGGTCAGACCCTCTGGCAGACTTTCAGAGTCAAGACGAATGGAGATCGCCATAATAGGAAAGCCGACTGTGCGTGGTTCCCACTGTGACTTAACCCCGGGCCACACTGGCAGCGGCCTGACAGTGTTTCTACTGGTTCTTGCACTCAGGCTGGTTTGTCCCAGTTTCAATAAATTTCATCTCACTCTCTCAACTCCAGGATAGTATGGCTGGTGTAATTATGTGAACTCGAAGGAAATCACTGGCACGCGTTCACACGTTCACAGTTCGGCCAATTCCGACCTTTGCTGAACCCCGAACGGGACTGTCGGTCTGGTCCACTCCCTGGGTCGGTTCTGGGGCAATCAGCCGAACCGGAACCGGAAAGTGAGAGAACTTTGACACCACAACTATCTACAGGAGCCCAGGCAGCTGGCAGACTCGGAATCAAACGACCAAAATTTAGAAATTGGAGACTTGGCGCACCAAATTGCCTACAGGAGCAAGGCAAGTGTGTTCCCCCAAAGCGGCGGGGTGGTGACTCTTAGTAGGGCGTTCAAAGGTCAAAGTATTCAGGTCTCGAGCTTGAAAACCTAAGTAAAGTCATCCGGACTGATTCCATGTTGAAGCATAATAGTTTGAAGAGTTACAGTCACTAATATATTGCTAGAGGATATCAGAAGACGATTTGAGGCTCTCCCTTTTATTGTTAATCATCGCATATAAAGCTACAGTAGTACTTACCTGGCACTTCTCGAGAATTTGAGTGGTTGATCGTCGTACATCCGAAGATCTACATGTCATTGGTAAATGTAAAGCACACAGACAAGACGGTTATATCCAAACTGAATAATTCATACAGAAGCATAGTAGAAGATAAGAGTGATGATAGAAATCGTGAACTGATGTGCTCATCGCAACCGTACATCACCGTGTAAGCCCTCCTGTCATCCCGCACGAATGGGCCAACGTGAGACTGTACAGGAGTGATGTGGGAGGTACAGTATTGGTTCATCACTCATGCACGTTCAGTCTTGGCCTAAGAAGATATCACCTCCGCCCTGCCAATGTCGCTTGTAACCGACCGAGGTCAACCTCGCCGATATCGGCCGCAGTTGCTGCCACAGCCAATCAGGGGCTTGCGGTTCTTTTGCGTCGGAATATGTCTGGTAGAAGGAAGATACCAGATCCTGTGGTAGATCTGCGTCCAGTGAATTCAGGAAGTCTTCCGTAAGGAGGATGTAGACTGTCGATTCGAATATGCTCAGTACTTCCGGTGGCACCCCTCCCCTGGACAAGGCCTTGATGACGCTCGATGTGAGGGAGACTATGTTTGTGAGGCCGAGGGCGCCTGGCTGAAGAAGAAAAGCCTCCACCTCTGTGCGCGTTTTTCCTAGAATAGCCGATAGGGGCTCCAGCTTCGCGTCATCTGAGGAATAGCGTGAGTTTATCTCGGCTGAAAGCTCCTTCGCAACCAATGCGCAAAAACATCGTGCTATTATAGTGACAGTGGGGTCCCGTCTAGCCTGAAGGCGATGAATTATGTTGGTATTGGGAATGGGGACAAAGGATGGCAAAGACGCGGCTGATTTCTGACTGTACGCCTTCGCCAAACACCACAGACACTCCAGACACACCCGCAAACGTCTCCTGCGCTGTGTCGGATCTTCGGTTAGAGCAGAGTTTCCTAGCGTGCATATTTGGAGGAGACGGTGGAGACGGAAGCCGAAGATGTGATTAGTGGGTGACTGGCCAGACATAAAGGGAATAATTGTTTCCTCTGCGCCCGATTGAGCATAAGTGTCGAAAAATTCCAGCGCCCATGCGATAAAGTCTTTTTCTACCTCGTCTGAGTTCTGTCTAGTCGCGGAGGCCCTAGTGGCAGCATGGCGATCGACTCGCCTGTCTAGGCCACACAGAAGCCGTCGTCTGTGCTTGTTGACCCGCTCTTCGAGCATTTTCCTCCACTGTGAATGGCCACGAACGCGCCGGTATGTCAGATGACCCTAGTGTCGACAAGGTATGGGGTAGGTCCGCGATACCTAGGAAGATCGAAAAAACCCCGAACATGAATACATGATATAGGCGCCACGTGAGTACAGTGAAGGGTGTGTCGTATGGGCAATCAAAAAAATAGAACGGCAAAACCATCGTGATTGCGTACACGAGGAAGGAGAACAAGATATACCCTAGGGCCAGGGACTTGGATATCGATTTCTGGTCGATGCGGAAGATTAAGGCGATAAGACCCACGCAGTAGAAGAGGAGGGATAAGCGCGTGAAAACGCCCAGTAATTGGTAGGTCCGAGGCACTGGCACGAAGAACTCCAAGCTTCCAGGTTGTTCGAACAGAAACGTTTGCAAACGCGCAAGTCTGTGAGGTCTGCTGCCTCTCAAAATGAGCGCCCAATATCGTAGGGCCCATCGTTGGATTAATGTCACCAAAGTTGCGCAGCCTATACAGATGACAACACTGGACAACCATGTGACGTCCAAGTTGACCGTGACTTCAGAACGCGTTTGCTTGAATGGTTCGCTCCTCTCACCCGCGATGTTCTCGAGAGGTATCCCGTCGGGGATCATGTTCACAAGTTGTTGAAGTACTTGGGCGATTAGCTTTAAGTTGACAGTCTCTTTGCCGGGATTTTGCGACGACCACTTGTAGCTTTCAGTAAGGCAGACTGCGCCGATTGCCGAGAATAGACCAGCCTTGAACATGTGCTTTAAAATTAAATTTGCAGAGGATTGTGGGACCAGCACATACAAATACGACGGCGCTGTCCACTTCTTCTTTCCACCTCCAGAGAGTATCTTCATTCTGCTTCTCTGCCATCTCCACAAGCTCGCCTAACTCGGAAGAGTACTTCCCTGGCAACACGAGTGAGAATACGATTCATCAGATAGTAGAGTGTCAACAGACCGCTCTGAACCTCTGTCTTAGTTTCCGCTTGCGATGGATGAATGGTCGGAGTGTCGTCAAAGCGAACCGTTTTTGCCTTGGGCGAGGCCATTTCTGAGTGTCGAACGATGTGGTGTTGAGGAAGATGGAAGAAGGACGATACGACGAACCAGGAGAAGTGGCTTTTATAAGTCGAACGCAGTTAGCCAAACCTGGTCATCGAATGATCAAGCCTGATATTTTAATTGTTACCAGATGTCACTGTTGTCCGTTTACAGATATGTCCGTACATTTTAACACCTTCCCCGCATCATTCAAGACTATTTCAGTATGACAGGTTCGTAGCACCTCAGAGCTTCTCTTTTGCGAAGGAGGAATCTGCATTCCCATGGGCAACAGTTTCGAAACTGCGGATTGAAACCGTGGATGAAAGCTGCGGGCAGATATGTGCAGATGTAGCGGGTTATTGTAAAATTTGGCCTCGATAAATGGTGCCATATATGGGACTCGGAGAATGCTGGCAAGGAACATTGCGGATCTCTGGTAAAGCACATAGAATGACATAGAGATTCGACGGCGAGATACCGGGAGAACGAAGTGCATGCAGATATGAATCGGGCCAGACTTGTGTGGCGACTGCGGAGCAGGTCATATCGCAGCGCTAGGCAAAGAAGTGTGGTCGATTGACAAACTGGACTTGTTCTCGATTCTCGATTCTCGAAGATAACTGTGCCGCAGCTATCCGCAGATATCAGGACAGGTGCCAGTGTTGATGCGAACAACTCGAAGGGTTCTGCGCATCACCGCACAATCTGCATTGCTTCGTCGTGACAAGTCTTTGAGCCTGAGGTGAGGTCGCGTCATCGCAAATTTCCTTGTGATATTACAATGTCATTATATTAGGTTATAACTGCTGGAATGCGACACAACCCAGGTTTCATTGCTGTTTTTTGAAGCCATGGTGCAATCTATACAATCTATTAAAACGCATGGGTTTGTCTCCGGAGTTGCGGAGCGCGAACCTTTAATGCGAAGACCTTGCGTGCGTTCGCGTCTGACGTTGGCGTGCTTTTTCCTCTGGCTACGAAATCCCACGTTACTTCTCTTCTTCCCCTATGTTGTTGCGACTTCAGTCGCCCTTGGTCTGTTCGCCTCGATGCCAGTCGGTGTCGAAAAAAATGTCGTCGTAGTCTGACTTCGAAAGCTGTATGTGGCTGCTGTGCACGTGCCTGTCGTCCTTTGTGCCACTTCACGATGCTGGCGGCGGTGTCGCCGTGCTCGCGGTCCTGTGGAGGCCTTCGGTGTTCTGGTTCTTGGTCATATCGTCCGATTCACATTGATCTCACCCTCAACAATCTCTGCAGCGACAGAGTTCGACTTTCCCGCTGCATATCAAATTCCTTGCGGCTCTGTCTAGCGGGGTTGCTTACCTTCAAGTTGCCCCTGTCTGTGAGCATTTCATCTCCCTCCTCCCCTGACAAGTCTCCTGATGCCCGGTGCGAGAAGTATTGCTCAGCGATGGAGGCGAGTGCGGGAACAACATGAGAAGGTTTGGTTCGCGTGTTTGCATGCCCTTAATATCTTTTCTTATTTCGTCCGTGCAGAATTTAGGGCGCGCTTTGCCTTGAGATTGGGTTCCAGTAGATGTCGGCGGTTGCCCATTGCCATTAACATTTCTCTCACTTTCCATTCAGGATGTGCCCAGAGCGAGTGAAGAGTTGGTTACATCAGTCGTCGTTGCCGACGCTACCATGGAACACGTTCGTTTTTGTGCTGCGACTGCTCATGGAACACGCTCATTTGCTATTTTGCCTGTCCAGGCCACTGCCACTGCCACTGTTGCAGCTGTCGCTCAGTGTCGGCATTGCGCCCGTGAACGAGAGGAGCGCGTGAGTTTTTATGTTTGTTTGTTTTGTTTTATTGTTTAAAACATGCAGAGTTTGGACATAGAGAGCAATCATTATTTTCATCCCGGGTTTTTACTACAAGAGTACATTGTTGATTCTTGGGCTGTGGCTGAACATTCTTGCCTTGATTGGATCAGAAATAGTAACCAGGAAACCATCCGCACTGAATTGTACTGCGGCTTGGTTGATGCACTCTGCAAAGGTCTAGATCTTTCCTCTGTGGGTCGTAAAGTCATCCTGCCTTCTAGCTTTACTTCCGGCCCTCGATCTGTGCAACACAATCTGCAGGATGCCCTTGTGTTATTGAGGATTTTTAAAGGTTCTGATCTCTTCATCACATTCACCGCCAATCTGACATGGGTTGAAATCCGAGAAGCGTTGCTACCAGGCCAGTCTGCGTGTGACAGACCCGACATCGTTGCCAGAGTCTTTCATCTCAAATTAGCTGCCTTGCTCAATGACATCATGAAGAAGGACCTCTTTGGTGAGGTGCTTGGTCATGTGTACACCGTCAAATACCAGAAGTGGGGACTGCCTCACATTCATCTCATTGTGTTCCTGCATCCCGCCGTTTGTCTTTCTACACCAGAACAGATTGACCAATTCCTTTTGACTGAATTTCCCAACGAAGACATGGACCCCGCCTTGCATGGGCTGGTGAAGACTCACATGGTTCATGTAGTATTCGGGTGACGATGTGACGAGTGACACGTGACATGAATGTCGCGCGTGCTGAAGGAGAAATAGATAAGACGAGTCGAAAATGTAAGCGCGAGAGGAATCAGACAGCACAGGCAAGTTCAAGAACAACTGGATGATATTCACGGCTCATTCAGGGTACAATATATACTACTGTGGGAGTCCAATGAGTAAAGGTAAAGGTCATAAGCAAACATGTGCCATCACACTGCGCATTAGCGCGTCGCGTAGAAACAGGATAAAATGAGTCGGATCAAGGTGTAATCTGGTAGCAGTGGGTCATGGGAAGGAGGGGAAAAAGAGATCACGAGAAATGGGTGAGCGGATGGGGAGGAATTGAGGTGGCGGGTATAATGATCAGTGTGGCCTTGCCCTTGTGACTGCAGGCTCGGCGTGCTCGTGCTTGATCCGGATCGGTAGCCTAGATACAGTAAGATAAAAGTAAGACTGAATTAGTAAGGTATCATAGTGGCCCGAGGGCCAAGTTCCAAAGATTAGACTGAGTTTGTGGGCCCTGCAGTGATGCGGGGTACGTCCACCGGGTCACCGGCCCGAGTCGGTGTCTTCGGGTTCACGGCACATTTCTGCATCATGGTCCATGCAGGATCACTCATTACTTGCCGTGCTTAAACAACAAAAAAGAATGCTCCAAAGGCTTCCCCAAGCCATTTCAAGAAGAAACGGAGATCTCGGGACACTCCTACATTAAAACGAGAAGGCGCAACACTGGCACCACTGTTTCCGTGCGCAATGTGCCAGTGGACAACCGTCTTGACAACCATAGTGTCGTTTCTTATTTGCTGACCATCGTCAATTTCCGATTCATTGTTTACTGTAAAAAACATCTTTGCAAGTGCTGTGTGACAGTATAATTACCAAGCAAGGTTACAGTCAGTGCAGTCGACACCTAGTTCCATATTGTCAGGGTTTTACAAGTCTTATAGAGGTGTCAAGGTCTTATGGTAACAATATTATGACAAAATAAAATCCATTCTGGCAACATTTTTTGCTTCAAAATTGCAGTGACAATGCTTAGAGGTTTTATCAACATTTTTCGCAATGAAAAAGGGTGGATAAAAAATGCCTTTTATTATAGAATATGGTTAAATATTGTTGATGGTAAAAGCCAATTTTCCATCCAGTGTATGTCTACAAAGGACCAGATCGTGCCACAGTTACACTTAATGCCGAAGTGAATGCTACGGTGCGTTGCAGAGACGAGGTGCAACTGTATCTGGACGCCCCACAATCATCTCCCGACTGTGAATGTGACAGTAGCATTGAGTGGTGAGTTACTCAGTGTCGAACAGGGCGATCTCATACTCCTACTTGACCAAATCGACAACACTGTCGATAACCAACAGCCCCCTCCTCTCGAATAGTGAAGAGAGACAGTTTGGAGCAGCGAAAAGAGCCTGAGGGACATTTTGACTTGGGTTCAATTTTTTTTGTATTTGTAGTCTCACTTCAACAACTCAATTGAAGCCTTCCTTTGTATTGCACTGCGAACACAAAAGACGAGAGGCCGGCACCAGCGAGAGAATCGCACACGCACACTGAGTGAATGACGGCCCCAAGGGGCCGTCATGAATTGCTAGTACTTATTATAACAACATTATAATGTGGTTGCAACACCACATATAGACAGACATGAAGCAGAAATAATGGTTTTGTAACAACATCACAATGTGTGGGTGACTGGTTCACAACATAAATGTATTCTGATTCTGACAATGATATGTCTCGTTGGTGAAACTTTTGTAATGACGGCAATGGTAGCTCTACAGCAGGATCCATATTGGGGGACCCCTTTTTCAAAATTAGCGAACAAGCCTTTCAAACTGCGGGTGGCACGGCAATCATGCCGGACTTTTTTCCCACCCAAAAATATTTGTAGTAATTAAAAGCTGTAAATTAATGTAAATTCGAAGACAAATCAAGATTGTTAAGATCGGTAAAAAACATTTAATGCCTCTCTCCCCAAAAAGGAACTTTTATACAAATACAGACATTTCTCGGAAAAACATGGTTATAACATATATGTAAGCTGTCACGATTCCCCCAACTAGGCGCCAGAAGACAGCAAGATTCGAGGGTTCCGCCAAGCGCCAAGATGGCAACCCAAGAGTGGAAGCATTCAAGCTACGATGTCGGGCCTTGAAGAGGCAGAAAAACGAGGAGAAGTTCGAAGAGTTCAAGGAGAAGTGCCACGCCTACAAGAGGCAGAAGATGGCTGAAGATTCAGAGGATGACACGCTGGTCATCGCTCGCATGGTGAGCGCCACGAATAACGAGATAATGAGACACGCTGGCCTTCAGACAGCGATTCGGCGGCGCCATGTTGGAGAGCGGGTTGGTACGACGACGGTCACGTGATCCGTACCCACGGTCACGTGATAGAAAGCCCAGACCAAGGAGGTCTAACCGGATAACTAATGGGCAGCTGACGACACTCGGATATTCCCACGATCACGGGATTGGCTCACACGGTCACATGACGCGTACGCCACATTCCCACGAAGACTCAGGTTCCGGTGGCCTAGACCGATGAGGAGTTCCGGTAGGGCCTGGCCGATGAAGATAGGATTCCGGCAGCCTAGGTAGGCCTGGCCGAAGAAGACACGCTGACAGAGATTCTAGAAGGTATCGGAAGAAGGACGCGCGGCCTTAGGGTCAAGGGTTCAGGCATGGGGTCAAGGGTATTCTGACACAGGGCCTAGGGTATTGGATCATGGGGCGCGCTGAGCTTTTACGCTATTGGATAGAGGATCGGACATGTGTTGTATGCCCCTGGCATGAGGACTGCCTTGAGGCTGTATGTATGTTTCAGCCCCTTATCTGTGGGAGCTTGCTTATTATTTACTATACGATGACTCATTACGCTTACGCGCTGGATGCGCACGGACCTTTACTTACGATTCGGGAGGAGCTGGAATAGCTCTCTGGTTTACTATATAAGACCTGCTGAGTTCAGAGCAGAGTCTTTAGCTTTAGTATCTTGGATTCTACCTATGTCTTAGGAGATCTACAGAGGACTTCGCAGTTATCACACATCCTTTCGCCCTTAGCTTGGGCAGCGTTCATTTGTGTGTTGTGCACTTTAGCTCAGTTTCGCCGATTACTTCAAGTTCGGGCAGAAGGCAACAGTCGGGTGTAGCCGTTGACATTCAAGAGACCCCCCACCGTCCAAGTCGGACAACGCTCTGGTAGAAGCGTAACATAAGCACAGCTGGCAAGTACGACACTGCTACCCTCGTCATTACAGCCCACCCTGCATCATCTTTTTGATTGTCCTCTAACACTTGCAGCTAATGTCAAGGCGACCAGTGAGTAACGGTGGCCTGTGTGCGTTGTGTGTGTGTCATGACCACACGCGACTATGATTCGGACGCTAATTTCTTTGCTTACTACTTCCCCTCTACTGTTTACCCTCTCATTACCCTTGAGCGTCACGCGACTAACATTGGGACGCTGCCTTACCTTCCCCTTTCTTACCTTACCCCAAAACTAC
>CAVUZO010000012.1:0-29695 GCA_963745935.1 uncultured Parachlamydiaceae bacterium | reverse complement strand
GAAGGGATAGAGCTAGCAAAATGCATCAGTTTACTTTGTGTTAAGACTCCTTGTGCGGTCAACGTTGGCATTCCTGAGGAGTAGGAGATCTGCAGGTTCGCCTCCTGCTGGCGGACAGCTGCCAGTGCGACTTGCAGGTCAGGCCGCTTTCTTTTGGCAAGCTCTAGCAAGCTATCGACATCTCCAGAAATGTCAACAACAGGAAGCTCTTGAGGAAGATCTACGGGTTGGATTCTGGCTGTAGGCGGCAATCCTAGAGTGATCAGGAGACTCCCAAACGCCGTCTTTTCAGCTCCACGCGCCTGCTCCAGGTTGAAACGCGCCTGTTCCACAGCTGACTGAGCTTGCAGCACGTCGGTCAAGGTCGCAAGACCCGCTCTTCGCATAACCTCAGCGGCTTTTAAAGCCACTTCAGCATCTTTGAGGTTCTGCTCATCGGCTTCAGCAAGACCTTTATTCCCTAAAAAGTTCGTGTAGTTATCCAGCACCGCCATGATGACCTGTTGCATCGTAAAATTGTGCTGCCAGTTGGCGCTGACAAGTCCCTGATAGGCAAAAAAGGCCTGACCATCTCTGCCCCCAAAGTCTAGGAGAAGATAGTCCACAAATAGCTGATTAAAAAAGGTGGAGCTGTTGGTTTTCGCATCTGGCGGAATGGTTGTAGAGGGCGCTGCAGCTGTTGGAGATAGGGGCTTCATTTTGGGTGGGTCTTTCGCGGCACCTAAAGCCCCCGCAGCGGCTATGACGCCTCCCTGAGTTGTGCCTCCGAAAGGGACAATGCCCCCTTGCGTGCTAATCACGCTGGTCGAAACTCCAGTTCCTCCGACATTGTGTTGAGCATTGAGATCTCCCGAAATTTCGACAGAGGGGTAGTATTCGCTTAGCGACGCATAATAGTTAAAAGCGGCGGCTCGCGCTGCATTCCAGCTGACGCGAGTCGAGGGGTTATTGAAAAGGGCGATATCGATGAGCTGGCTCACAGACATGCTCTTAGAGAGGTCTTCTTCTGTATAGGGATTGACCGTCGTAGTCGGGATCTTTTCTCCCTCCATCTCACCTACCGGCTTATCACGCCACTGACTCCCTGGAGAGCCAGGAGCGTCCCCATTGAAGGCGGGATCAGACAAGATCGAGCGGCAGCTCGCTAAGAGAATGAGTAACAAAATGTTGATCATGCTTCGACTGTTTTTTACAGAAATATCTATGCGGAGGGCGTTTAAGTCAAAGTAAAAGTTAACTCTCAAGAGCGCTCTTTTCTCGCTTAAAAATTTTTCTTGCTAACACCTTATATTTATGCCATTGTTTTTGACACTCACTGAGTACCTAAGGAAGTGCATGTGACTCAAATATCTTTACGAACAATTTTTATTTTTTTCTTGCTAACGAATATTCATCCGCTTTTGGCTGAATTTCAAAGCAGCGTGGAATTTCGTTCTGCTGCTTTTTTTCATAGTTCCGAGCGTTTTAGAGAAATTTATGGCAATTCAGGTACTAATTATCAGTTGGAAGCCTCTACCAAACTGTACGATTATCTTGATGGCTGGACGAATTTGGACTGGTTTTCTAAACAGGGCAAATCTGATGGATTCAATAATCCAACAAGAGTCAACATCGTAAATATCAGTATTGGAATCAAATTTCCTTATCAATTCTCTGAACAATTTACAGCCTACATTGGAATAGGGCCTAGTTTTGCAAGGATCTGGTTAAAAAATAAATCTCGTTGCAGCCGCGAAACAGTTTCAAAATTTGCTACTGGTGGAATATTGAAAATTGGGATTTATTATTTTATCACAACAAATGTATTCATCGATCTTTTTGCTGATTACTTGTATCAACCGGTTAATTTTAAAACACGTGTTGATTGTGGCGGATTCAAGACAGGTGCCGGACTAGGGATTAAATTCTAAAGAAGGATTAAAGCATGTTAGGGATCAAAAAAAATAGATGTGCAAAATTGTTTTTTGCTTTTTTCATTTTCTTTGCTAACCATGCGACTGCAAACACTCTTCCCTTTAATTGGACCGATTTAAATTCTTTAAATCCTCCCTCCCCCCGGGAATTTGCTTCCCAGGCTTTTGATCCCTGCAGTGGCAAAACCGTTTTATTTGGGGGTTTAAATAATGGTATCAGCCTAGGTGACACTTGGGTATTTGATTCTGCAACTAATACATGGACAGAATTAACTCCAGCTAGCTCTCCCTCTGCTAGAGAATCAGCAGTTATGATCTTTGATCAGAGCACAGGATATCTCATTTTATTTGGAGGTACTAATAGTGGTGGCAGTCTAGGCGATACTTGGTCATTTGATCTCACGTCTGTCACCTGGACTGAATTAACCCCCTCTTCTTCCCCTTCATCTAGGTATGCCGCTGCTATGGACTATAATGCTAGCAGCGGACAATTGATTCTTTTTGGAGGTTCTAATGGGAGCAGTTATTTTAATGACACGTGGGGATTTAATCCCAGCAACAATACATGGATGAACTTGACTCCAGCTCACGCTCCTTCAGTCCGTTTAGGAGCTGCCCTCTCCTTTAATCCGTGTAACGGTCAAAGTTTCTTATTTGGAGGGAAGGGACCTGATGGGTTGCTTAGCGACAGCTGGGTATTCAACGCCACTGCCCATACATGGACACAATTAAATCCACCTCATTCTCCTAAAGCTAGATACAGTGCGTCTATGGACTTTGATCAGACCAGTGGTCTAATGATGTTATTTGGCGGCAAAGGCAATAACGGTTTGTTGAATGACACGTGGGGATTTGATGCAAAAGACAATGCCCATACATGGATGAAAATGACTCCTCCTACCTCTCCGCCAGCACGCTATGGGACTAGGATGAAATTTGATCCTAGCAGCGGTCAGATGATATTGTTTGGCGGATCAGGAAATCATGGAGATCTTAACGACACCTGGGCCTTTGGAATTCCCTCAAATGCAGTATTATTTTGGAATAATCTCAACCCTTCATCTTCTCCTTCAGCTCGATTTAGTCCCTGTTTGCCTTTGATCAAACCAGCGGTCAGATGATATTGTTTGGGGGGATTACCTATTCGGATGGAACCTATTTAAACGATACGTGGGCCTATGATGTCACAACAAATATATGGACTGAGCTATTTCCTACTAACCCTCCTTCTCCCCGAGATTCAGCACGCATGGACTTTGATCCCTCCAGATGGTAAAATCATTTTGTTTGGCGGTAATGGACCTGGTGGATATCTTGGCGATACGTGGACATATGACTCCTCAATTAATACATGGACAAATGTGTCCCCTACTCCTTCCCCTTCCCCCCGAAATGCACCTACAATGGGCTATGATCAAAGCAGTGGTCGTTTAATACTATTCGCAGGTTTTGGCGCGTCGAATCAGGACCTTGATGATACATGGGCCTATGATGCAAGAGCAAATACGTGGACTGAATTAACCACCATTGGTTCACCTCCAGCAAGAGATTCTGCTTCTGTAGCCTTTGATTCCTCTTCCGGCCAGTTAATTCTGTTTGGCGGCTATAGCAATAATACAGGGGGCAATCTTCTCAATGACACCTGGGCATTAACCTATAATCACATCAACAACACCTATACTTGGACGGAATTATTTCCTCCTACTCAACCTTCGGCCCGCTATGGTGTTGCAATGAAGTTTGATCCCGCTAGCGGTCAAGTCATCTTATTCGGTGGAGGGCATCTGATCGGTACATATAATGACACTTGGGCTTATGAAGGTAAAAGCAAATACATGGACGGAATTGAACCCCATAAATCCTCCTGCAGCCAGGGAATTTCCTGCCTGGGTATTTAACCCCAAGCAGTCGGTCAAATGATTTTGTTTGGGGGCGTTAATCTTCCCTCACAGACTGTTTACGATGATACGCAAGCTTTAGGATTTGGTGTTCCTCCGCAGATTACTTCTGCCAATGAAGTCGCATTTGAAGTGGGTCTCTTTTCAAGTTACACTATAACAACAAGTGGCTTTCCAAATCCCACGCTTACAGAAAGTCGGAGCTCTCCCTTCTGGGATCACGTTCGTTGATAATGGAGATGGAACTGCAACGCTTTCCGGCACTCCAAGCTCTAGCACTGTTGGAGAAGTATTTACCTTTACCATTACAGCAAGCAATGGACTTTTACCCAATGCCACGCAAACCTTTACGCTTCTGATCCAGCCAGTGCTTCCTCCTTCCAATTTTACTGGTGTGATTAAGAAGAATAAGTTTTTGAACAAGACTGAATATGTTCTTATAGCAAAGTGGAAATCTAGTCCTTCACCAGGGATTACTTCTTACAAGATCTATAAAAATGGAGTTTTAGTTGATGCAGTTTCAGCTTATTCACCTTTAGTTTTCAAAACTTGTGTCAACAGTAACAATTCAAAAATAAATTATCAAATTGTAGCTGTTAATTCTGCCCATATAGCGAGCCACCCTATTTCTATAACGACTATCGAGGAATAAGAGGTAATTTCAAGAGGACAGCTGTGTCATTCTAAGGCTACAGCAATCGGCAGCGTAAATCGTCTGCCACCCACTCTGCTGCATAAGCTAAGGTACAGGCAAAAAAAATAGAGGAGTAGGAGGGTGCGCATCCTACACTGCTTGCGTAGCAAGGGCGAGCTTACTGAGGGAGGCTTTGGCGTCCCCGTAGAGCATGCCTGCGTTGGGTTTGTAGAAGAGCGGATTTTCGATGCCGGCGAACCCTTTGCCTTTGCCACGCTTGAGGACAACGACGGTCGCAGCGCGGTCGACTTCGAGGATGGGCATGCCGTAGATGGGGCTGTTGGGATTGTCGCGCGCGTCGGGGTTGACCACGTCGTTAGCGCCAATGACAACCACGACGCAGGTGGAGCTGAATTCAGCATTAATCTGCTCCAGTTCTAGAAGGGAGGAGTAGGGGATATTGGCTTCAGCGAGCAGCACGTTCATGTGGCCGGGCATGCGGCCTGCAACGGGGTGGATGCCAAACTTGACGGTGACGCCGCGCGCCTCCAGAGCATTTGTGAGTTCGCGCACTGCGTGCTGCGCTTGGGCTGTGGCCATGCCGTAACCGGGTACGAAGACCACCTGCTTGGCATAGGCGAGCTGGACGGCTAGATCTTCGATATTCACTTCGCGAATGGTACCTTCGATAGTGGCGTTGGCTTCCTGGCTTCCCCCGCTTCCAAAGGCGCCAAAGAGGACATTGCGCATGGGGCGGTTCATGGCGCGGCACATGAGGACGGAGAGAATAAATCCTGAACCGCCATCTAATGTCCCGGCGATGATGAGAACGCTATTGGAGAGGACAAAGCCGGTGGCGGCAGCGGCGAGGCCGGCATAGGAGTTTAATAGCGACATGACGACCGGCATGTCTGCGGCGCCAATGGGGAGGACAAACATGGCACCAAAAAGAAAGGCGAGGCCTGTCATCAGGTAGAAGAGGCTGGCGGCTTCGGGATGAAAAATCGTGACGCCAAAGATGCCGGTCATCGCTGCTAAAAGGAGCATATTAAAGATATTCTGCCCTCTAAAGGTCATGGGGGCCCCTGGAAGCATCTCATGCAGCTTTGCAAAGGCGAGCAGACTGCCTGTAAAGGTGATGCTGCCGAGAATCACCTCAAAGCCAAGGGCTGTCATTTTGAGAGGCGAAAGGGTTTCGCCATGCAGGGCATATTCAGCAATTCCAACCAGAGAGGCCGCCAGAGCTCCAAATGCGTGAGAGAGGGCCGTTCGCTGCGGCATAGCGGTCATCGGAACGCGCAGCGCCATTGCAGCGCCAATGAGGGAGCCGGCGACGAGGCCGATGATGATCCAGGTGTAGGTGACCGATCTGATAATTGAGGAGGGTTCCCACGACGGCGACGAGCATGCCGAGCTCGGCCATCTGCATCCCGCGGCGGGCTGACTCAGGATGGCTTAGGCCGCGCAGCCCTAAGATAAAGAGCATCGAGGCGATGAGATAGCTCGTTTCAATAAAAATGGCTGAAAAGTTCATTGCCCTACTTCTTTTTGAACATTTTGAGCATCCGCTCGGTGATGAGGAAGCCGCCGACGACATTGATTGTAGCGCAGGTGACAGCAATGCAGCCGAGAATTTGGCTGACAACCTGTTCAGAGCCTGCTGCAACGATTGAACCGATGAGAGAGATCCCGGAAATGGCGTTGGTGGCCGACATGAGAGGCGTATGCAAAAGAGGCGGCACGCGCGAGATAACCTGATAACCGAGAAAGGCGGCCAGGAGAAAGACATAGACCTGATGGACGCTCGCTGCATTGAGAAGGTTTTCTGTCATGGTTTTGCTCCTGCAAAGGCTGTTTCAAAGGCTTTTTCGAGGGCGGGATGGCGCGCGCTCCCCTCATGGATCACGCACGTGGCTCGGATGATCTCATCCTGCAAATTGACCCCCTCTTTGATAAGCAGCTGCAGCAGCGCTGTCATGTTGCGCGAATAGAGCTGGCTAGCGTGCACCGGGACGCTGGCGGCTAAATTTAGCGGGCCCATCAGGGTCACTCCGTTGTAATCGAGGTTCATGCCCGCTTCTGTCAAAGGACAATTGCCACCGGAAGCGGCCGCCAGATCGACGACAATTGCACCTGGCTTCATCTGCAGCAGCGCCTCTTCTGTCAGCATGAGAGGGGCGCGCCTTCCAGGAACTTGAGCTGTTGTAATGACAACATCGGCAATTCTAGCCTGCTTAGCGATCAGAGCGCGCCCTCGGCTTAGCGCCTCTTCGCTCAACTCTTTGGCGTAGCCGCCGCTATCTTCCGTCTGAATGCCGCCTAGGTCCACTTCAAGAAATGTGGCGCCAAGCGATCGCACCTGCTCCCCGGCTGCGGCCCGCACATCGTAGGCTTCCACAACAGCGCCTAGACGGCGCGCAGTGGCGATGGCCTGCAGTCCAGCAACACCTGCGCCAATGATGAGAACGCGCGCTGGCGAAATGGTGCCGGCAGCTGTCATCAGAAGGGGAAACATCTTGGGCAGTTTGTCTGCGGCCATCAGAACAGCTTTATAGCCGCTGACTGTAGCCATCGAGGAGAGGGCATCCATTGCCTGGGCGCGCGTGCTGCGCGGTATGAGCTCCATAGCAAGGGCTGTCAGGCCGCGCTCCAGCAGAGACTCAAGGGCTAGCGGCTCATCGAGTGGCTTCAAAAATCCGATGACTTGGGCTTTTGGTTTTAAACAGGCGATCACTTCGGCTGAGGGGCGATTGAAAGTGACGAGGATGTCGCAGCCCGATAAAAGCGCGTCGCGGTCACGGAAAATCTCGGCGCCTGCCGCCACATAGCTTGCGTCAGAGGCATCCGCCTTTGCACCAGCTCCACTTTCGACAGCGACAGTCACGCCAAGCGCAATGAGTTTTTTGACCGATTCGGGCACGAGAGCAACGCGCGCCTCTTCTCCGTTTATCTCATTGAGTACAGTAATTTGCATGACAATTTCCGCTAATTATTTGGGGAGATAGTAGGCGAAAATGGCTAATCTGGTCAAGATTTTAGGGAACCAGCTGCCGCCCCCAAAATTGGGGCGTCATTAAGATGCCGAGAGTACTGCCGGTCGTTTCGCAGTAGTCCACCTCGTGAATTGCAAAATGGTCCATGACAGTGTAGATCAGCGTCAGCCTTGGAATCAGCATCTCGGGCTCAGGGAAACGACTCAGCTCTGCGTCTGAGCAGCCGACCAGCTGTGTCAAAGCCTTCCAGACCAGCTCTTTTGTAAAATGCGTATCGCCAATTGCAAGCGAAGCCATTTTGAAAGGGGAAAAGGGGCCTCCAATGGCGACGACAGCAGTCGATCTGCTGATCAATTTAGCCTGGAGCTCTGGCTTTGCTTGAACAAGAGTGTTTTTGACAATAGCACTTAAGGCTTTCACATCGCTAAGCGTGGCTGGGTTTGCCGTCTGCACTTTGCCAAATTCTTTTCCCTGCACCTTCTCAACCATGGCGGCTAATACTTTGGAAGCGCCCCAAGGGCCTTCGTAGACAACTAGCTCCTCTTTGCCTTCAGTTGTGATCTGAAAACTCCCCCCTCCTGAATCCCACGCAATAACTTCAGACGCCTCTTTGCCAGAAGCTGCTACGGCGGTTAAAAAGCCGATCCTCCCCTCCTCTTTTTGCGTGATGAGGTTGAGATCAATGCCAAGATCGGCGCGCGCTTTTTGGATAAATGAGGCGCCATTTTTTGATTCGCGGAAAACGGCCGTAGCTACTCCTGAGAGCTCATCAGCTCCCAATTTTAGGGCCAAATCGCGGTAGTGAACCAGCACCTTTTCTAGCTCAGTGAGGATCTGGTCGCTTAAAAGCCCCTTATTTTTCTTAAAATCGTGCCCAAGCAGAACGACAGTCTCTTCTGCGAATAGGATTTCGATCGGGCGCCCTGTGTTTTCATCGACTTTGGCGATGGTGACCTTCGTCTGTCCTGAACCTACGTCAAAAGCGGCCCGGATTGTCTCGGCGGAAAGAGTAAGCGTGAGCGACAGGGCAATAAGTGAAAAATAAGCTTTGAGTTTCATGGATACCTCTTTTTCAAGCTAGTGAAAAGAAAAATCCAAAAATTGTCAACGCGTTTTTTGATAGAGAGCAAGCAAGAGAAGAAGCGTTATGGGAACGATAAAATCGGTCCAGAGCGGGACTCCGATATTGCCGTCCGAGGTATTGTTGAGGGCCATATAGTGATAGAGATGATGGACGCCATCACTCAAAATCCAGATCGAAAAACCTAAGACAGTTGCCACCCAAAAGCCGCCCCGCAGCCAGATGGCGAGGATCCCGAGCGCGCCAAAAGCAAGGTTGACGTTGGCCAGCTGCTGCTCAAAAGGAGAGGCTGGCCAGCCCGTGTATACGGCAATTTCGCGAGCCATAAAGGTTAGGCCATAAAAGGCGACGAGACTTGTGATTCCTAGGCTAAAGACGATCTGGTAAAGGAGAGCCAGTTCGATCAGCTTTGCTCGAGTTGGCGAAACTTTCCAGGCATGGAAGAGGAACCCGAGGATGCCAACAGCGTAGATTGAAAGAAAAAAGGCCATCAGTAATTCCTCATATA
Organism: uncultured Parachlamydiaceae bacterium; assembly: GCA_963745935.1. Taxonomy (GTDB): domain Bacteria; phylum Chlamydiota; class Chlamydiia; order Chlamydiales; family Parachlamydiaceae; genus JAJFUZ01. The sequence goes on along the minus strand of CAVUZO010000012.1, from coordinate 20,668 downwards.
GCGAGAGCCGATTCTATTAATAAAAGCGTCCAGCAGCCCCCAGGCGCACTTTTGGCGCAACCTCAAGTGGCTGGTATAGACAGCCATAAATTCGAGGCAGCCTACGGCGCGCCGCACCGATTTATAAAAGGAGGCGCCAGCACTTTCATTGAATAGGACCCTCCTCTTCTGTGCCTCCAGAAGTAGCCCCGTACTGAGAAGGCGGTAGATCGCACTATGGTCGGAATCCTCCTTATCGAAACCAAAAAAGGGGCAGGAGAGGGTGCCATTGAACTGAAAGTAGCCGGCCACCCCTTTGATGGTGTCCGCTTGCTTTAATGCAACAAAAGATAATAGGCGCTCCTCAACGAGGAGCTGCACATAGCGCAAATTGAACTGCGGCTGAAGCTCGGAATGCTGGACCACATTTAACAGGCGCTGCAACTTCCAGAGGGCTTGGCAATCGGCTGTTGATAACTGATTGACTACATCGTAATTCGCTTTTTTCCAAAGTCTTAAGTCGCTCTTAAAAATGCGCGTCGCAAAAACCTCCTTTTTTTTACCATCCGTAATGAAGACGGGTCGACTTGGGACGAGATGAAAGCCAAGCTGTTTAAAGTCCTGCATCAGAGACGCATTTGTTAAAGGAGTCAAGGAGCGAAAAATAATGGCGCGATCTGGAAAACGTTTTTTTAGCGCGTCTACAATGGCCGCGATCTGGTCAGCTCTGATTCCGTCCGGATAGAGATCGACAGCAAAGAGCCAGTTATTGACATAGACGACTGAGTCGAGATTTTTACCAATTTTTCCGAAAAGATTGAAGAACTGTTTGACTAAAGGTGCAAGGAAACGATTGTCGACGATCCCGATGTTGTCCTTGCCATAAGTGATGTAGTGCTGGTAGGGCGAACAGACATAGGAATTTGTCCCATTTACATGAGGCACGACGACAGGAAAGACAAAGGAATCGAGCGTCATGGCGTAGAGTTCAGCTTGAATATTGTCGATGTAGTGGGAGATCCCATTTTTGACCAAGGGTGTCAAAAATCTCTTGGCATAGCGGCCCTCCTCGGTTGCAGGCCACTCTAGCGCGTCGATAGTTGTAGCATCATAAAGGGTTACGTCCACATTTTGGATCTATAGGTTATTTTTTAAAAATTGCAAAGAAAAACTACCTGTGGATTAATGGAAAAATGTTGAGAGAATGGCGCTTTATCTGGCCCTATCTGGCCGTCGGCTTTATTGGCTTCTGCCTCAACATGACCCTGCTCACGCTCGGGTTGTGGGCTGGAGTGCCGGTTAGGCCTGCACTTCTATTGGGAATTGCAGCTTCGACATGCTGCAACTTCATGCTCGATCGCCACTGGGTTTTTTCACACGCGCGCGAACGCGCGGTTGCGCCCCAATTTATCGGATTTCTATGCGTCTGTCTCCTCGGGGCTGGACTCAATTATGCGACAGCTGCTACCCTACTGAAGCACATTCCCTGGCTCCTCCCTCAAGTCGCTGAGTGGGCTGGCATCTTAGTGGGGACAAGTTTTAACTATCTCCTGCTACGCTTTTTTATTTTTAAAAGGGATCGCTAGTATGCTTGAAGAACAGGTAAAAGTGCTAGGAATCGACAAAATCAGCAGGCATATTTTTCTCTGCTCCGATCAGACGAACCCTAAATGCTGCCACTATGAAGCTGGGATGGAGTCGTGGGAATATCTTAAGGCGAGACTGAAAGAGCTGAATCTCAGCGAGTCGGGCGGCATTTTTCGATCGAAAGTCAACTGCCTGCGGGTCTGTGAACAGGGTCCCATCGCTGTCGTCTATCCGGACGGGGTCTGGTACCACTCCTGTACGCCAGCTGTCCTAGAAAAGATCATTCAGCAGCATCTCATCGGCGGCCAGCCTGTGCAGGAGTATCTCTTTTACCCTACTTAGGCCGCAGCGTCTCTGTACCGACTGTAGATTCGTTGAGCGGCACCCAATTTCCAACCAGCTGATTGTTGACAATGCGATAGGTGACCACTCCGGTCTCCTTTGTTTCCTGGTCGCCTTGATAGATAAAAGAGATCTGATTCTGGTTCCGGACCCCCGTCCCCATGTCGGAGGTCCCGTCATCGTAATACCAGTTCGCAGTAAACACATTTCCCTCCAGCGCAATTGTAGCGTTACCTGAGTAGTGATTATGCAGAGGGTCGTTTCCAGTTATTGTGTAATTTCCTGGAATTGCTGCAGAAAGGGGGAAAAGGGGCAAAGTGGCTAGAAAAGCCAGCACACGTCGCATAAAAACCTCCTGTTTTATAATTTGCACCCTATCCGGTAAAAAAAAATTAGTAAAGAAAATTGCAGAGCAGGTAGTGTAGCTGCAAATACAAGCGAGGACTTTATGAAGTTTTTTTTAAGCCTAGTGCTGATGCTCTTTGCGGCGCAACTCTCTGCAAAAGCCGATCCTAAACATTGGGCGCCAGATTTTCTAATTGTTGGAGCGCAAAAAGCAGGTACGACGGCGCTCCACCATTTTTTGCTGCAGCATCCTGAGATTGTCAAACAGCGCGGCGAGGTCCACTTTTTTGACGAGCGGTTTGGGAAAGGGGCCAAATGGTATCAGAGGCGTTTTCCGTCGGATCAAAATCCTAACCATCTCATCTGCGATAAAAGCCCCTACTACCTCATGCATCCGACAGTGCCACAAAGGGTCCACTCCCTCTATCCAAATGTAAAAATTCTGATCGTTTTGCGCAATCCTGTCGATCGCGCCTACTCCCAATTTTGGATGAATAAGCGCAGTGCGACGAAAGAGCCTTTTGCAACCTTTGAAGAGGCCATTGACGCAGAAAAAAACAGGCTTAAAGGCGAAGAGAAAAAGATTTCCAACAATCCCTTATACCCTTGTAGAACGCATCGCATCTACTCCTATTTGGGTCGAGGCGTCTATGTCAAGCAGATTAAACGCTGGCTCGCCCTTTTTCCAAGAGAGCAGATCTTTATTGTGGATTCTAATAAACTCAGAAACCAGCCTGAAGATACGATGAGCCAAATTTTTGGCTTTTTAGGACTTCCAGACTGTTCCCTTATTCAATTTCGCGATAAGCACAGCAAGTACCCTCCGATGAATCCTGAAACGCGCAAACGTCTCTCAGACTATTTTCGACCCTACAATCAGGAGCTGGAAGAGCTTTTGGGGATGAAGTTTAATTGGAATTAAAACCCAACTTGCTAAGTGCAGACAAGTTTAAGCGCGATGTAGGGGGCAAGTCGGGTTTCAAATGAGTTTACGGGCCAGAAGTGTTCCCTCTTTTGTCGCCACCTCAATCGGATCCTTCGTCACATCGAAACGTTCCACTTTTCGATTCTGCAAAATCTCGACGCCAAGCTGCAAACAGAGTTTTTTAAGCCCTTCGACAGCAGCAGAAGCGGCAATGAGCCCCGCCGAATGGTCTGCAAGCACCGCATCGGTGTGGGCAAAACGAAAAGCTGGAAAAATTTTCCGAGCCTCCTTTACCGTTAGAATTTTGATGGGAACATCCACCTGTTGAACGGCCTGGATATACTTCTGAAACGCCTCTCCTTCACCAAAAAAACAGCCCTGATTGGGATAGAAAAGCTGAATTCCTAGCGCCTTTTCAAAGGGGCGCCACCCTTCACTATGGATGGCTTGCATGATCTTCACAAGGTCTGGATGGTCGTAAGTGCATCGCGAAGTGCGCAAAAAGCCGTGAGAGCTGCCCTCAGAATGTCCAATCTCAAATTGATCGATGAGGGCAATTTGTCCCTGTTTTTTTTGGGCAAGCCAGTAGGCAGCTGTCAGGCCGTGAATGCCTCCTCCGACGACTAAAACATCAAACACCTTCATAACCTTTGGATTATACTAGCAAAAAAGCGCTCTGTCGATGCAAAATATTCTCCATGCAAAAGAGTGAGAATATCTTAGAAATTGTGCAGATCGGAGATCCCATCTTGCGCACGCCAGCCCGCCCCCTTTCAACAGAAGAAATTAGCAGCCCTGAGATTCAAGAGTTAATTCTGGAGATGAAAGCGACAATGCGGGTAGCTCCTGGTGTCGGCCTGGCCGCTCCCCAGATCGGCAGATCGATTCAGCTCATCGTCATCGAAGATAGAAATCATAGCCATTTGACCGCTGAGCAGCTGGCAGAGAGGGAGCGCTACCTGCAGCCCTTTCATGTGATGATCAATCCGAAGATCGCCCTTCATGAAACAGAGCCTGCGGAGTTTTTTGAAGGCTGTTTGAGCGTTCCTGGCTTTATGGGTCTGGTTCCCAGAGCAAAGTCTCTGACAGTTGAATTTTTAGATGAAAAAGGTGCCCCCAACATCATCCAAGCCAGCGGCTGGTATGCGCGCATCATCCAGCATGAAATTGACCATCTCAACGGCTTCCTCTATCTGGACAGGGCCTATTTGCGGACGGTGACGAATGATCTGAATTTCGAAAGATTTTGGCGAAACGAGAGCATCGCTTTCGTAAAAAACCTGTGTGGGTCTAATGACGCTCCTTCCACCCAATAGCGACGGCTGTCCCTTTCTGCTACTCGCCCCCATGGAGGGGGTGGGCGACCGCTGCTTCAGGAGAGCAATGGCCACGATTGGCGGCTTCGATGAGGCGGTGCGAGATTTCCTGCGCGTGCCCAGCAATGCCCATGTGAAGAGTTTAGCGGTGCAGTATCAGTCCGATGAGATCGCCCCGATTCCTCTCGCTGCGCAGCTGATGGGTTCAGACCCCTCGCTCATGGCCGATATGGCGCGCGAAATGGAGGCAAGAGGCGCCCCACGCATTGATCTCAATTGCGGCTGCCCCTCCAACACCGTAACAGGCCGCGGAGCGGGATCCAGCTTATTAAAAGAACCCAACTTTCTCCACACCATCGCTAAAGCAATGGTGAAAGCTGTCTCCATTCCCGTTACGGCCAAGTTGCGCTCTGGCTTTGATGACACGACTCTTTTCAAAGAAAACCTCTTAGCAGCTGAAGAGAGCGGGATTCGCTTCTTGACCCTTCATCCACGCACGAAGGTGGATGGGTATGGCCCTCCGGCACGCTGGGACCTTATCGCAGAGGCAAAAGCGCTCCTCAAGATCCCTGTCGTGGGCAATGGCGACATTTTAACTGTGGACGATGCTCTGAAAATGCGTGCAGCAACAGGCTGTGATGCGCTGATGATCGGCAGAGGCAGTGTCGTCAACCCCTTTATCTTTCATCAAATTAAGGCGCAATTCGCAGGACAAAGCTACGCGCCAAGTTGGAGCGCTCTGCTCCGCTATTTTGAAGTCTATATTTCAGAAATCTCGCCGGAAATGGCTGAAAAATCGAAGGTCAACAAGATGAAACAGCTGCTTAGTTTTCTCTTTAAAGGCAGCTCATCGCTTTTAGAACAGCGCCAGGAGGTGTTGCGCTCTTCGCATAAAGACCTCGATTCGCTTCTCCAATTTGCTCTTCCTATGCTTCAATTTTAACGCTGAGCAATGCCAGCCCTCTTTAGTCGACCCCTATCGGGAAATAACTTAGCGACGGCCCGTTCGCTGACGCGAACGGGCCGCTCAACACTTTCATAAAATCCACAACGTATTAATATTCAGTCATATATATATTTTCCATCCTTTGCGTCTTCTGCGCCTCTGCGATAAAATTTATAAATTTGTACAAACTCGAGTTTTGAGTATTATGCTTCCGCAGCCCTAACAGGGCGCACTTCGACCGCATAGCTCTTTTTCAGAAAGAGCGATAGGCCTGCTGCGAACAAAAATGTAACAGGGAGAATGAGCAGAGCGCTTTGGAAGTTGGCGTTGCTGTAGTGATGAATGCCATTGACCACGCTGCCTTCCCAATACATATCAAGCATGTAGCCGACGATGGGCTGTAGGATCGTTCCAGCAAGCATCACAAACATATTTGTCAGAGCAATTGCAGAACCGGCCAGTGCCGGCAGCGAGCTCTCCTTGGCGATCACAAAGGTGATGTTTTCAGCGGAGGAGAAGACCCCGAAGAGGAAAAGAAGAAGGCCGATGGAAATGGGCGACAAGCCGTCGACATAGATGATGGCACAGATAGTTGCGGCGCCAAGAATGCTTCCTAGGATGAGGGGCAAGCGCCGGTTATTCAAATAATCGGAGACAAAACCGACAATGGGACCTCCGAGAGCCCAGCCAAAAAAGACAGCCGAAATGAGGGCTGCGGCAATTTGCGGGGAAAATCCTTTGGCCTGCTCAAAATAGGGCACGCCCCAAAGCTCAGCAAAAACGGACAGGGAGGTGTAGAGAATGCCCCCAATAAAGGCTATGAGCCACATTTGCGGCTTTTTAAGCAGCTCAAACATATTGAGAAGCAGATCTTTAAGAGATAAAGTTGCCTTTGCCTGTTCTTGGGACTCTTGCGGGCCTGTATTGCGCACATAGGTCCAGATGACACCCGTTAAGAGTAAGCCAAAAGCAGCTGAGCCATACATGGTCGCTTTCCAGCCGATTTGGTTGACCATGAGAGTCATGACATTGTCGCCAAACATGGCGCCGATCATGCCCAGCGATGTTGTCAGGCCCGCAATCATTCCAAAGCGTGCCGGCGGCAGCCAGACAGAGGCGACTTTCAACACACCTACGAAGGCAAAGGCCGATCCAAAGCCCACCATCAATCTTCCCAGCTGTGCAATCCAGAGCAGGTGGGAGCAGGCAAAGACAAAGGTACCCAGCGCGCAGATGAGAGTGGCAAGCGTCAGAAGGAAGCGCGACCCAAAGCGGTCTAGCATCAGCCCAACAGGGATCTGCATCGGGGTGTAGATATAATAATAGACTGCAAATAGATTTCCAAACGCTGTCGCATTGAGCGCATAATACTGCATCAGCTCTGTGCTCATCACGCTTGGGGCAATGCGCAGCAAATATTCATAGCAGTAAAAAAGGGCCGTTAATCCACAGAGAAACCAGCCAAATCCTACGCCATTTTTTGTTGTCATGAAATAACTTGCGGTTAATTTATTTAAAAAATATTATAGCAGCAATTTTGATTAAAAGTCAACACGAAAAGCGGGTTTTATGACGACGTGCACTCTTCTTCAATTTGTTGATGCTTCTCCAAAAAAAGCTAAAGAATTAATGCAGTTTGCCCTCGATTCCAATGCCGTATATGGCGATCGAACTGTTTCCGATCAGAAAGCACTCAAAATTTTTCGCCTAACTCCCGCGGATTTCGAAACAGGAGCTGTTCAGACACTCCATGTCAATGGGGAGCTGGTCGGCTTTTTTTGCTTGCGGATTGGAAAAAACAGAAAAGGGGAAACGATTCAAGAACTTAGCCATCTTTTTATAAAGCGCGGCTGGCAGGGAAAGGGTATGGGGCGCCAGCTCTTTGCAAGGGCGCTCGAGGTGGCTGAGAAAGAGCTCGGCTGGCAAGCACTCGAGTGGGAAAGCGACCGCAACGCCGCATGGTTTTATGAGAAAATGGGAGCGATCCAGATTGGAACCGTCCCCTCTCTTTTAAATCCTAAATATGAGTGTCCCGTCTTTCAAACCCGACTTGCGCCCCTACATCACGCTTAAACTTTGGCCGAACTTAGCAAGTTTAAACCCGATTTGCGCCCTAGCGGTGATTCAGCTGATGATGCGATTTTTTGGAGGCTAAAACGGGGCAATTTTTGACATACTTGAGTAAAGTAGGCGAAAATTGCCCCGTTTTAGCCTCCAAAACAAGCGCGCATCAGATGAGTCACTGATAGGGCGCAAGTCGGGTTTCAAATCAGGTTTGACTCCCGCTGATCCTTGACATCAGAGCATGAAGTTTAGGATGCTGCGCCTCCACAAATGCGTTAAGCGCTTTAGAGGCCTCTGCTGCACTGATGCGCTTCTCTGGATCTGGCTCGAGCATTCTCCCGATGAGATTCTGTAACTCTACTGGAACGGAGCTCTCAAAAGGCTTAAAATGGTGTCCAGGACGGATGTCGCGCCAGCCCATCTCAGGATCTGCAGTCGTATTTCCCCTATCAGAAACTCCTGCATAGGGAAGCTTCCCTTGCACGGCTTCATAGAATGAGCAGCCTAATGCGAAAACGTCCCGCTTTTTCTCCTGCAAAATGAACGCTTCTACTTTTCCCTCAGCTTTTAGAGTTTTGGCCCTCTCATAATCGTGAAACGTCGCATAGGCGAAAAAGGGGTGATCAAGAAGAATTGTTCCACCTTTAATCTCTTTTTCAGTGCGCGCTTTCCCAAAATCGGAAAGGTGGACAACTTTGAACCCCTCATAAGAGGGATCGCTTCGAACTAAAATATTGTCGGGCTTTATATCGCCATGAAGAACTCCTTTTTGATGAAGATTAGCTAAACCTGCTAAAAGCTGCTGAAATTCAAAGAGTCGATTTTCGAATTTCATCTCTTCTGTAATGATCGGGGTGAGTTTTAAATGTTTTCCATAATCGGTCTCGTATCTCTTTCCTTTATACCCAGAAACGGCTGATCGAAGAAACACAAACCGTGTAGGGGCATCTTGAATCCCAGTGAGAGCTGTTTTTTTTTCATCGTGAATTTCGCGCAGGATTTTGTATTCCCTTTCTAAATCTCTTGCCGAAATTTTAAAATCGTGGATTGTTTGGGCATGCTGCGCATCAATTGCTCGCTGAATACCCTCATGCAATTTAGCAACGCTTTCACCTAAAGTTGCCAAACGACTATTTGCTTCTTTGATCCGTTCAGAGGAGAGATTTTCTTTTGTTTGGAGGGTTACATTTATGTTCAGTATCTCCTTTTCATATTCTTTCGCTTTTTTTTGCGAATCCTCAATGAACTTCTGAATGAGCTGATCCGATTTTTTCATATTTTGCTGCCCTTTTATCTCCTTTAAACTAAGATGCCGTTTTATAATCTTTTTATTAATACTCTCTTTATCAATGCGAATTAATTCTGACACTTCCCCAAAAGTGCCACCCCCTAATTTTCCAAGAATGTAATAGAGTTTTGTCTTCCCATCTTTTGCCTTCCCCGCGAGAAAAATATAGGGTCCGTAACTTTGCGAAATCTCTATTTCGTGCAATTCCCCTACTTTTAACTCAATTTTTTCGAGTTTCTCTAGAGTTTCTTCAATCGCATGTCCAATCGCTTCCAGCTGCTTTTCACTAAGCGGCTGCTCCTCTTCTACTACAGAATCATAGCCAAAGGTCATTTTGAGAATTTCAACAGATTCAATATCCTTTGCTTTTTCAACAAGGGATGGCGAAGTCTCAGATAGTGGTTTAAACAGATGCGATGCAGTGAATTCAGGATTCGATAATAACGGGATTCGGGAAAGGATGCGTTTTGTAGGAGAATCCCGCCTGATAGGAGTGTGTGGAGGAGTAAGGGGATCAGAGTGGCGAAATGGACCGTCAACAGCAGCCATAAACAACCTCGCTTGTTTTTTTACAAACTTGCTAAGGTTTATTATAGCATTTATTTAATTTAGTTAATTAAAACATATTATCGCTTAAAACTTTTTTGTATAATCGTGGATCGTAATAATAGAGCATCGCCGGGCGATGCCTCCCTCCTTGAGTCTTTTCTCCCGAAGCGCGGATAAATTCCATTTTGAGGATTTTTTTGCGAAAATTTCTCTTGTCAAAGGTCCGATGAAAGACCTGCTCATAAAGATTCTGTAACTGAGTGAGTGTAAAGGCTTTAGGAAGTAGTTCAAAGGCTAGCGGGCGATTTCTGAAGGAGAGGCGGAGCGCCTCCAGAGCCTTCTCGTAAATCTCATTATGGTCAAAAGCAAGCTGCGGAATCTCGTAAGCCGGCCACCAGCGGGCAAGAGCGGCGTCATCGGTGGCAACCAGCTCACATTTGTCTGCCTTAATAAGAGCAAAGAGAGCGACCGTGATGGTAGGACCGCGCGGATCGCGACCCCGCTTGCTAAAGACGTGAAACTGCTCCAGGTACACATTGCGAATCCCCGTCTCCTCTTCTAACTCGCGCCTTGCCGTCTCTTCAACGGTCTCATCCCCTTCCATGAATCCGCCAGGGATGGCCCACATGCCAGCAAAGGGAGAATTTTTTCTCTGGATCAAAGCCACTTTCAATGTTCCTTCCGTATATCCGAAGATGACGCTGTCGACCGAAAGGGGGAAATAAAATTTATCACTCATATTAGAAAGGAAAGTAAAGCCTTTGAGGCCAAATGTCAAGCCGCTTTAGCAAGCGAGCGATAGGCGATCATCTCAACAAAAGTCTCTAAATTAGTTGTTCCGCGATGCTCTCGGGTCAGTTCTTGCGTCGGTTTCATGAGTCCTTTACTGAAGCTTTTTTCCATTTCGACCATCAGATCAGCTGTGGTTGAATTTAAACCGAGCTCCATGAGAATCTCTTTTTCTTGCTCAAATGAGATCTGTTCATAGCAGAGATCGGGGCACTCAAAAGCTTTTGCAAAAGCCTCTGTCGCATCATTGAGCGTAATCTCTTCCGGCCCGGCAAAATCAAAGAACTGGCGCAAAGTTGGAAGGGTATTTTCTAAAAAGCCGACAGCCTTCCAGCCAATGTCGCGCGTGGCTACCATAGGAATGGGGAGATCTGCAGCATAGGGGTAACGAATCATCCCCTCTGGAATCATAGAAAAAAAGCGATAGAGATTTTCCATGAAGTAGTTGGCCCGCAGGTGAATAAGAAAATCGAGAGATTGAATCGCATTCAGACGCTCCTCCTGACGGTGAAGTCCCGCGACAGGGCCAGTCCCTTCCGCAAGATCGGCACCCACACTGCTCAGGTTGACAACTCGCTTCAGATTGCCCTTTTTGATGGCGCTGCAAATCGATTCTCCCACTTGATCCTGATAAGCCAGATAATTATCTGAAGCAAATATAGGGGGAATGAGCGTAAATAGAGCATCGGCTCCTTCGCACGCTTTTGCGAGAGCGTCGCTATCTGTCAGATCGAGTTCGCAGGGAAGGGCTCCCCGGTTTTCGAGTTGGTACAGCTTTCGCTGATCGCGGCTGACAGCGCGGACAATGTGGCCGCGTCGCAGTAGGTCTTCAACAATCAGATGACCTATGTGGCCTGTAGCTCCTAAAATTGTGTAGATCTTTTGATGAGTCATAGAAAACCTCCTTGTTTAGCAACAAACAAGCAGCCTCAATCTTTATAATACCCCCTTTCTAAATAATAAAGTATATTAAAACTTGCAAATATAAAATGCATGCTGGATAATTGCCGCATGCAAGAAGTTTCCCTTCCCACAATCGCGGATGGCGAAGATAAAAGTTCTCCGCTAAAAAATTGTATCCGCAACAATTATCGCCATCTGCGCAAATGGGCAAAAAGAAGCCAGTGCGACTGCTTTCGCCTCTATGAGCGGCAGATCCATGATTACCCTCTTGCAATCGACTTTTATGCTGGGCGCTTTTGTGTGCAGTATTTTGCGCGGGGGCAGGACCGCGAGGAGCCTCCATCTGAATTAATCGACGCGGTTTTCAAGGTGCTAGCCGCCCTGTTTGGAGCCAAGCAGGAGATGATTTTTTGGCGCACGCGAGCAAAGAGCCATGCGACGCGCCAGTATGAGAAAAGGGATGCTGCGGAGGAGTTTTTTACTGTCACCGAACATGGGGTCAAATTTTGGGTCAATTTGACCGATTATCTCGATACGGGGCTATTTCTCGACCATCGGGAGACGCGCCAGCTGGTCGCGGCTTCCTCTCAAGGCAAGCGGCTTCTCAACCTTTTTGCCTACACCTGCTCGTTTAGCGTCCATGCAGCTGCCTACGGCGCGACATTCACAAAGAGTGTCGACTTATCCAACACCTACAGCGCTTGGGGACGCGACAATTTTATCCTGAATGGACTTTCTCTCAAAAGTAATGAGATTATCCGCGCCGATTGCCTCAAGTTTTTAGACGAAGAAACAGCTTCTTATGATCGGATCGTCATCGATCCGCCGACCATCTCCCGCTCAAAGAAAATGGAGCAGCTCTTTGATATTCAAGTTGACTATATCCCACTCATTTCCAAGGCTTTGAAACTACTGTCTACTCAGGGAATTCTCTTTTTTAGCAGCAATTCGCGCAAATTTGTCTTCGACGCCACACTCTTTCCCGATTGGAAATGCATCGAAATTTCGCACAAGACTCTTCCGATCGACTTCCACGACCCGAAAATTCATCGCTGCTGGAAAATTAGTCGATAATTTCTACGCGGCCAGTCTCTAAATCGTAGTAGCCGCCCAGAACGCGGATCTGCTTATCCGCAAATAGGGATTTTAGCTCAGGCGAATCCTGGATGGATTTGACACTTCCCCGAATGTTGGCTTTGATAGCTCTTTCAAGCGCTCTAGGCTCATCAGGCTTAATCGCTTTGATGGAGGGTTCAATCTTCTTAGCAAGGGCAGCAATCCCCTGCGTCTGTCCTGAAAGTACAGCTGAGACAGCGCCGCAGTTTGCGTGACCAAGAACCAGGATCAGGCTGGCGTGAAGCACCTTCACCCCATATTCAATGCTGTCGCTTTCGATAGCGCCGATCACATTTCCCGCGACCCTTACAACAAAAAGATCCCCGACACCCTGGTCAAACACAAGGTCGGGCGAGACGCGCGAATCGGAGCAGCCGACAATGATAGCAAAAGGATTCTGCTTGGAGACGAGCGCAAGCCGCCTCTCTTCAGTGCGCTTTGGACAGGTGGACTTATCTTGCGCAAAGCGCTCATTGCCCTCTTTTAATTTCTTTAAAGCGGCCTCTGGAGGCAGTGTGGGATCAAAAGCATGCAGAGATGAAACCAGACAGGTAAAAATGAGGAGTATTTTGTAGTTCATAATCTTGGCATACCATAGAGCTTGAAAGATTCAAAGATTTTTTTTTATTTTTTTTCAGGATAGACAGGGGGCAAATTTGACAGGTAAAATCGAATGCTGGTACAGTAATAAATAGAAAATCATGCAATCCAAAAGTGGATTCGTGATTTTCCTGTGTATGGAAACACAAAAAAGAACATGGAGGATTATATGGTGAAAGATAAACAGCGTAGGGAAGAGAAGAAAAAGCCGACGATGTCTTTGAAAGAACGTCGGGCTAAAAAGCATGAAAAACAGCAGCAAAAATCAGAGCATCGCGTCGACCTGCCTTTAGCAGAATAATTTCTTATCTTTTAAAAGCGGGGCGCCCATTCTGGTTCTGCGGACGGGAGCGTCCCGCGTTTCTTTGAGGAGAGTTTCTTCCGTTTAAAATCGGTTCCGCTTTGATCGAGGGATCTGGTTCATACCCTGTAATCACAACACTTGGAATCTGCTGCTTCAAGAGCCGCTCAATCCCCTTCAAAAGAAGATGTTCGTCGATACAGACAAGCGAGACAGCAGCCCCTTCGTTTCCAGCTCGCCCTGTGCGCCCGATGCGGTGCACATAGTCTTCTGGGACCTGCGGCAGTTCATAATTGACAACATGTGGAAGCTGATCGATATCTAGCCCGCGCGCTGCAATATCGGTAGCAACCAGCACGCGCACGGCCCCCTGCTTAAAGTCAGAAAGCGCTTTTGTGCGCGCAGACTGGCTTTTGTTGCCATGGATGGCGGCTGCGGTGACCCCGTCGAGAGCTAGCTGTTGAGAAAGGCGGTTAGCGCCATGCTTCGTGCGCGTAAAGACCAGCACTTGGCTCCAATTTTGCGAAACGATGAGATGGGAAAGCAGGGCACGCTTGCGCTTGTTGTCAACTGGATGGACAACCTGTGAAATCGCCTCGACAGTCGTATTCTGACGTGTTGCTTGAATCAGCTGAGGCGTTTTTAATAGACCTGATGCCAAAGCTTTAATCTCATCGGAAAAGGTGGCCGAAAAGAGCAAATTTTGTCTCGCTTTCGGAAGAAGGGCGAGCACTTTGCGAATGTCATGGATAAAGCCCATATCGAGCATGCGGTCCGCTTCATCGAGGACCAGAATTTCGACATTGGAGAGGTCGACATTTCCTTGCTGCACATGGTCCAGGAGGCGGCCAGGCGTCGCCACGACAATATCGACCCCATTTTTTAAGGCGCGCATCTGGTTGTTGATGTTCACCCCACCGAAGATGACTGTAGAGCGTAAAGGGAGATATTTTCCATAGACTGAGACACTCTCTTGCACTTGTGCTGCTAGTTCGCGCGTCGGCGTTAAAATAAGGGCGCGTACAGATCGTCGCGGCTGATTGGAGAAGGAGCGCATCAGGCGCTGGAGAAGAGGGAGAGTAAAGCCAGCCGTTTTGCCGGTTCCCGTCTGTGAGCCTGCCATGAGGTCGCTTCCGCTGAGGATCGCAGGAATCGCTTGGCTCTGAATGGGCGTCGGTTTCAGATATCCCTTGTCAGCAATCGCCTTAAGAAGTTCTGCCTGTAGACCTAATTCATCAAAAGTGTGCACGAATATCTCCTAAATAGTTGAATAACAAATAATTATAACGATTTACAGATGAAAAGTAAACAATTTAAAATTATAAAAAATAGACAAATAGCACAAAATTTACAATTTTATGCTATTTGGTCTTGAGAAAAAGTCAGATCAGGGAACTACTTGAGTGTGACGCTGATGGCTTCAGGCCCTTTGCGCCCTTCACCTTTTTCGAATTCAACTTTCTGTCCTTCGCGCACAGAAGTTGCATCCCCTTGAATATTGCTAATGTGAATAAAAAGCTCTTTTCCCCCATCATCTGGAGTAATAAAGCCAAAGCCTTTTTGTAGATTGAAAAACTTAACTGTTCCTGTAGACCGTGCCACGTTCATTACCTTTGTTGTTTTGTTGTACTTCAAACTCGACTTGTATGTCGTGTTCTTAAACAGTACTCTATCGGAAAGCCAGATTTTTTTCTAAGGAAATTTTGCCGATTTGACAAATTGGCTCTAAATCAGTTAAAATCAAGCTTATGGGTGATCAACTTCAAGATACATCAAGCCGTTTTAAACTTCAGTATCGCGGTTCTATTTTTTGGCTTATTTTCTGGCTAATCGTCTTCTTCCCAATCGCGTTTACGCTGCTTTTGACAAGCAGCAGCTTCACGATCAATCAATCCACCTACAACTTCCAGTACGACGGGTCGCGTTTTTGGCTCTGCTTCTGGGTACTCGTCTTTTTCCCCGTCGCCTTTCTTCTTCTGTTCTTGAAAGGCTTTTCAGTCAGCATCACTCCTGTCGCTTCCGAAAAAACAGATTGAAGAGCTTGTCTTCGCCTAACACCCGCCCCGTTTCGATAAAGGCAAAGAGAAGAATAAAAGCAAAAAATTGGACTAACACTTTGCAGCCGATCTCTTCCCAACCTTGGGTGATGAGCTCTTCATACAGCATATGCAGCGGTTTTCCATGAAGCGCCCCCACCACAAAATGCTCTAAGATGCTAAAGAGCAGGACAAAAATCGAAAAAACAGCTGTTTTGTAAAGCGTAGGGATAGCAAGGGGCTTATCGCGAAAGCGATCTCCAAGTTTGAAATGCTCCCCAATTACAATCAGCTTGGCAAGAATAAGCGATTCCACAACTCCATACCCATTCTGATCCAGCTCGACAGGATACTGGCCAAGAAGAAGGCGCCGGTAGGCTGTCAGTCCGAATGAAAATAGGATGAGAAAAATAGAGCATAAGGCGTAAAGCCGCATCTCCCGTGCAAATTTCTCTTTTAGAGTTTCTTCCATTATTTCCAAATAGCAGGGGTACTGATAAAACACAAGCTTGTGAAAAATCGGCGCATTTCCTATCTTCCAAGCTATGTTGCGACGCTTCCTTTTTATCTTAGCTTGGCTACACACCTCTCTCACAGCCGCGACGCTCATGGAGAGCGAGATCGAGCATGTCGTTGTGCTTATTCTGGAGAACCGCTCTTTTGATAACATGCTCGCGTGGCTCTATGAGCAGGAGGCGCCTCTCCAGTTTTTGCCGGCAGGAAGCGAGCAGAAGTTTTTAGGGCTGTCGGAAGAGACATTAAACCAGTACAGCAATGTGTTAAAAAATAGTTCGGGAGAAACAGTTTTCAGCTCTCCGCCTATCAAAGGAATCCCTTCAGTGGCTGGAACCTCATACATCAACTCTCCCGCCTACAATCCCAATGAGCCTTTCCCCTATGTGATGGCGCAGATGTTTGGAAACCCTGCGAGTCAAAAGCCTACCATGGATGGTTTTTTGCAAGATTACGCCTCTCTCTGGAGTGAACGCAATTGGCAGAGTGAGCAAAAGATGATTTCTGCCGTGATGGAGAGCTATACCGAGGACGAATTGCCTATCTTATATAGCCTTGCAAGGCACTATGCAGTGAGCGACCTCTGGTTCTCCTCCGTTCCGACACAGACAAACCCAAACCGCGCCTTTGCAGCCTGTGGCACATCTGAGGGACAAGTTGTCAACGGCACGCTTGGCAAAAGCACGTTTACCAGCGACACAATCTGGAACCGCTTGACAGATCTCTCCCCTCAAACGACCTGGAGCATCTTTTGGCAAACAGATATGGCACCCGAAATCTATTCAGGACCTTTTACTGGACCCAACAACTTTACGGCCATGGCGCGCATTCCAGAGCTTGATAGCCATTATAAAAAGATCGATCAGTTCCACGCCCTTGCGAGAAAAGGGCAGCTTCCCCAGTTTAGCTTCATTGAACCGCAGATGGGCGTCTCGACCAATATCGATCCCGACGCTGTTCCCATCAATCCCGATGCGGTCATGTTAGGCGTACAGGGAAATGACTTCCACCCTCCCGGCGATGTGCGGACAGCCGAAAACCTTTTAGCCAATATCTACACGAGCCTTATCTCCAACAGACAAGCGTGGAGCAAAACGCTCCTTGTCATCACCTTTGATGAGCATGGAGGGCTCTATGACCATGTGCCGCCGCCAACAGCCGTTCCACCTGACAGCCAAAATGGCTTCGGATTCAACTTTGATCGCTATGGAGTGCGCGTTCCAGCCCTCTTCATCTCCCCGCGCATTGCAAAGAAGAGTGTCTTGCGGTCGAGCGATCCTGTAACCCCGTTTGACCACACCTCCCTCATCTCCACAATTTTTGGCTGGAGGAGCGTCGACAAGGCCCTCTGGAAGATGGGTAAGCGCGTCGACCAGGCCCCCTCATTCGATTCAGTGGTAACTCTGGCCGATGCCAGGGAGGATGCGGTGATCTATCCGAAGGATGTCGCCCCTCCAAAGAGTAGCAACCCGGTCAATTTTGGAGACCACTTTTACCTAAAAGATCACAATGGCAACTATCTGGTCAAGAGCTCCCTGGTTAGCTGGCTGGCCCACGCAGGCCCTCCCGATGAGAAGGTTCCTTTAACTTTTGGGGCCGGCTCAGGCATACTCACACACGGCTCATTTGCCCTGATACGCTCGCTTGACCCCGCTCTTGGCAAAAACAACTATCTGGAAACCTCTGTCATCAATTGTGAATGTCTCTATAGCGCTAACGCACACGATCCCAAGCAGTGGTGGACCGTCAAGAGTGTCGACCGCCCCTATATAGGCGCTCCGATTCAGTATGGGGATAAAATCTATCTCGAAAATCACATCTATGTCGACCTGTTCCAGTATGTCCCAAGCCGGCTGGCTGTCGATGACTGGTATGTCAGCAATCTGGTGACAACGCAGCCTGTGAATGTAGAAGGCTGCGACCAGCTCTACTGGATCCTCGAAAAGGCGCCTTAAGTTCTTCTTGCCCTACATAACAGTATCGCAAACGTTAACGCAGAGTGTGCCAGTCGTCTGGATCGACCCCTATCGAGAAATAACAGTATCGCAAACTTTAAACCCGAATAAAGTAGGAATCAAGTCAGGTTTTATCCAAAAGCGGCTTTGCGCTGCGTCAGCCCTCTCCCATAATCGATCAGAATCTCTTTGCTTTTAAGGGCGTGCACGATGGCTGGATCAACGGGAAAGCCCTCCTGCCCCATGTAATCTTGAAAGGTCCAGCTCTTCCCATCGGGAAGATGCTTTTCATAAATTCCAGTCCAGTCTGAGGCCCACACATCTGTACGAGAGCTTAAGAGATGCCTGTTAGAGTCTCCACAAAGCATCTGCGTGGCATAAGCTAAAGGGGCCTCTTCAGTAAAAAGATAGCCCTGCATCATGCAGTGCTTCCAGAAATCGACGGCCAGTTCGCAGATGGTGTCGATTGCCTCGCGCTTCACAATAAAAAAGCCGGCGTTGACTGTATAAAAATGAGAATCCGTGACGCCACACTCCTGCATGAGCCGCACATATTCGGGAAGCGGGCAGCGATGCCACTGCGGTCGAGTCGAAGGCAGAGTGCAGTCGCTTTCAAGAAAGCAGTGAAGAGGCGAATCTTGGACGAGATTGAGAAAGGGAGGGGCTTTACGCACGAAAAAGTTGTCGGCATCAAGGAACACAAAATAGTCGTAATCGAGCTGTTTCACAAATTGCTGGAGAAACTGAAATTTAAAGTGGTAAAAGCTCTTGTCAAACCCTTCGATGAGATGGGTCGTCGCGCCTGGAATCTCCTGATCGGAAAAGACATGAAAATCCTCCTCCATGCCCACGCCCCGATAGGAGTGGAGAAGCGTTTTGAGCATATAGGCCCACTCCCCGTCAGCAACCGACCAGTAGCAGATTTTGGGCATGCTCTCCTCCTAATTACTCTCTTAAGTAAGAGAAGATATTTAGGCAAGCAGTCCTTCTAATGCGGGTTGAATGGAGAGCGCTTTTTTCACTGCTTCATAGCGCGTTGCTGCCTGTTTGCGCTGCTTCTCGGAATTGCCGCGCGTTGCGCGGATCAGCAGATTTTTTGGAGTGTGCTGCGAATCGATAAATTCCAGCAGCTGGGTGGCATACCCCTCCCGTTCTAAGAGGGCGGCCCGCGCTGCATCGGTCGCAAGAGATGCAAACCGCTCTTTTAGAATGCCATGCTGCAACAGCGCATCGAGAGATTCTGCAGCCACTTGGCTAAAAAGCTCATGCTGGCAGCAGGGAGCAGCCAGGATGATCTTCGCTTTCCAGCGAACAGCTTGCGCTAAGGCTGCATCTGTTGCTGTATCGCAGGCGTGCAGCGCCACGACCATGTCCACAGCTTCTTTTGGCAAAAAATCGGCAATATCCCCTTGCGAAAAGGTGAGCTCTCTATAACCCAATTTCTCGGCAAGCTGCTGACAAAAGGAGACGACATCCTTTTTCAAGTCTAATCCCGTCAGATGGGCGTCATAACCTTTCACCTCGCGCAGGAAATAGTAGAGGGCAAAGGTCAAATAGGCCTTTCCACAGCCAAAGTCAACGACATGGATCGTCTCGCCTGAAAAACCTTGCAAACTGTCTGAAACCATCTCCAAGAAGCGATTAATCTGGCGAAACTTATCCATTTTTTGTGGGAAAATTTTGCCTTGCACATTCATGAGGCCTAGCTCGACAAGAAAAGGGAGCGGCTTTCCTTCGGAAAGCAGATACTGCTTTTTGCGATTATGGGAGAGTTCACACACCTTTTTAGAGGCGGGCTGTGCAAGAACAGTTGTGGCCCCTTTGCGATTATTTAAAAGCTGATAATCCCCTTCCTGTGTCTGCAGGAGGCCTTGTTTGAATTGTTGCAAATACACATCCAGGATCAACTGTTCGCAACTTTTCGAATCGAGGTTGCGGTGCAAAACTTTGTCTTGGATCTGTTCACTGATCTGGTAAAGAGTCTCCCCCTTAATTCAATCGGCCGTATGCCAATTCGCGACGCTCCTTCCCCCTCTCTTCTTGTGCGGGCTGCTAAAGGTCGCCTGAATCAAAATGCCACTTTTAAAGATGTGTGCGATGAGAGCGCTCATGGCCCATTAGTCTACCAGAACCGCCATTCACTCGGCAATAGGCGGTGTCAGCAGCATCAAAATGCCAACGCCGGCCAAAATGAGGGAGGTGCCGAAAAAATGGAGCAGCGTGAACTTCTCTTCAAATACAGAAAAATCCCCACCAGGACAATGCTGACAATTCCAAGACCTGACCAGATGGCGTAGACAATACCCACAGGAAGCGTTTTGAGGGTGATTGAGAGGGCCCAAAAGGTCAAGGAGTAGCCTAAAATCACAAAAAGGGTAGGCAGTAGCTTCGACATCCCGTCCGAAGCCTTTAATGCGCTCGTGCCCATCACCTCGCCTGCGATAGCGATGAGCAGATAAATGTAGGGTTCCATCAGAGACTCCTTTCTTAAATCCCACATGTAGTCCAGATCATTCAAAAAAGCAATTTCTTCTTGAACTTTTCGCTCTTTACCCAGATAAGGAAAAAAAAGGAGAGAATATGCGCCACATTCTGACAGCCCTGTTCGCGACCATGCTTCTCGTTACAAATCAAGGTTTTACACAAAATCAATCGCGCCCCCTACAAGATCCCGATCTAAAGAAATTTACTGAGGCTGCGAATGCAGCGGGCATCAGAGATCTCTTTGAAGGAACAGGACCTTTTACTGTATTTGCTCCCTCGAATGCTGCTTTCGAAAAGTTTGGGACTTATAAGCTGAAGCAGCTTGAAGAGCCCAAAAATCATGACACTCTGATCGATCTAATTATGTATCACGTTCTCCCAGGAAAGTACATGGCCAGCACTCTTAAAACCATGGACGTGAAAACTACGGAAGGCAAAGAGGTGCACATTGTGGTGGAAAATGGGGAGATCAGAGTCAATAATGCCAAGGTCATCCGCACCGATATGGTCGGCCCCAATGGCGTTGTGCATATCATTGATACTGTTCTAGAACCAAAATGAACTATTCTCGACTCTCTGCTTTTATGCGCTGGTCATCTCGTACAGCGGGGAGGCCCCTTACCTTTGTTA
>CAVUZO010000011.1:0-28210 GCA_963745935.1 uncultured Parachlamydiaceae bacterium | reverse complement strand
GCGGGTCTATGCAGTTCTGAACGCTTGGATCATTATAGTCTAATACTTCAGGAATACCAGGAAACGCTGCCACTGCCGCGGGCAATACGACCCTTGTTGTCATCTCCGCTATCGTAGGCGTCTGGAGCACATTGACAGGGCCTTTGTCTCCTCGCGCTCCCGGTGTAATTGGCAACCCTTGATAGTTCTCAAGCTCCTCGAAGGTTGCCAAAATTTTGTCGAGACTCCAATTTTTGCTCCCCGAAACCTCTTCCCAACGTGAGTAGACGGCATTTGAGCCGCGCCCATAGTATAACCCATTCACCGATGAGCCCCCACCCAGCGTCATTCCTGTGATCCAATCGCTCCCAATGCGTCCATTGAGCGTTGGCTGCGGCTTAACTTGCTTCCATCCCCACCAGAAGTACTTGTAGGCTGCTGTCCCAGGCAATAGAAACGCGGGCAGACCCACGGCCTCGATTGCTGGATCCGCTGTTAAATTTGCCCCCGCCTCTATTCCTAAGACTGAATAGAGACCCTTCTTCGAGAGCTGCTTCATCAATACGCAACCTGCCGCTCCGCCCCCCACTACGATGATATCTGCCTCTATGCATTTGCATGGCTCGCCAAAAAGGCTTACTGTGGCAGTGACTAAAGCTAGGGTAAAATGTTTGATTTTCATAGGGGATTCCTTTTGTGGCTGAGTATCAAAAATAAAATTTTAACTGTCAAGTTTTTCGGCAGCTAACAGCAAAAGAGACCATCGGCTAATTTTAAACCCGACTTGCCCCCTGCATCGCGCTTGAACTTTGGCCGAACTTAGCAAGTTGCCTGATAAGCTCCGAAGGCCAAGTCGCGACTTGGCCAACGGCTTAGCAGAGCAAATTGTTAAGTGCAGGCAAGTTTAAACCCGATTTGCGCCCTAGCGGTGATTCAGCTGATGATGCGATTTTTTGGAGGCTAAAACGGGGCAATTTTTGACATACTAGAGTAAAGTAGGCGAAAATTGCCCCGTTTTAGCCTCCAAAACAAGCGCGCATCAGATGAGTCATTGATAGGGCGCAAGTCGGGTTTTAAGCGTGGCAGGGGCGCAAGTCGGGTTTTTAATTTACATTTCGCTCCCCTTGCTGTAAAAAAAAATTAATTATCGAGTTGAGGCAATTTGTCATGACATTTATCTATCTGATTTTGATCCTGCATGCGTCCAATATCTGAAAGGAAGTAACGAATCATGTCCATGACGAAATCCTCAGGCTTAATACGTCCAGCGGCATTAAGATTGCCGAGCGAAGATATTGAAAGGCATACAACCTGGTTAGAGATATTTTTTGATCTGGTTTTTGCGGTAATTGTAGTCCAACTTTCAGATGGACTCGCGCACCATTTGACCTTTAGCGGGATTTTACAGAGTGGCGCTTTATTCATTCCTTCGCTTTGGACGTGGGCCAGTTATACTGTATTTGCGGCACGCTTTGACAATGATGATCTGCTTCACTGGTTGATGACGTTCGTCATTATGTTCGCGGGAGCCATCATGGCGATACAAATTCCGACGGCTCTGGAAAATGGGGCAACGGGGTTTTCCATCGGTTTTTTAATTTCACAAGTTTCAGTGCTCCTCCTCTACTCAAGAACGCTTTTCGAGAAGAGCGCGCCAAAAAAAATCACCCATTTTTATATGATAGGATTTGGACTAGGAGGTGTCTGCTGGGTTATTTCGCTCTTTTTTCCTGCTCCGGTCAAATTTATTTTTTGGGCTTTAGGAATGTCCATCTACCTTTTGACACCCTGGGTGGGCAGAAAACGCATTCTCTCACAAGCCCCTCTTGATACCCTCTATATTCCAGAAAGATTTGGAGCCTTCACTATTATTATCTTAGGACAAATTATTACTTCTGTTGTCTCAGGTTTGGAAATTGCCCATTGGGTCCCCTCTTCTGTTATCACAAGTATCATGGCATTTGCATTAGCGGTATTAATTTGGGGTCAGTACTATCGATTCACTAAAATAGCCAATTACAAATGTACACTAGGTTCTGGACAGCCCTATATCTATTGCCATATTCCACTGATTATCAGTTTGATGCTTATAGGAGTGTGCGCACAAGCGTGCATATCAAATACAATTACGAGTAATATAAAAAACATATTTTGTTTTTCTCTTCTTTTATATCTCGCCTCCTTTTACCTTCTCCAATGCACCGCTCTAACTAAATATAAAATTCGAGGATTCATTTATTTAGGAGGAGGAGTTGCCGTATGGGGTTTATTCCTTCTTCCTCTCTCTCCCATGTTAATCATGTCCGGAATTGCGACCATTTTTATGGCCCTTTTTGTTTTTCAATATTTGCTAGATCGTAAAATCCCTAAAATCTGTTAGAAAAAAAGCGAGATGCTGTGAGTACAACTCATGGTCTACTCAACAAATTTTTCTTAGAGAAAAAAATGCATTAGATGTCGAGTCGGGTTTAAAATAGACGCTTATGCTTGAGCGGAAAAAGTGATTCTGTTAACCATAACCCATGCCCTCGAAGGAGCTTCTACTGATGTTTCGCGCCATTTGGGATCTACTTGAAAAAAATAAGCTCCAAGAGGCGCAAAAAAAACTTGCCACACTCCATCCCAGAAGTGTCTATCGCCAAAACGTTGTCCATCTGTTAAAGGCAGAAATTTTTCTTCGTCGCGATCTCTTTGATAAAGCTCTCGAGTCTGTCAATCTAGCCTATGGCTACTTTTCAAAACGGCAAGCCACTCTTGATGACCTCACAAAAGAGCATTCCGATCTTCAGCTGAACTTCCTTGAAAAGTGCTTCATCTACTGGATTTTTGCGCGTGCCTATGCCAGTCAAAGAAAATATAAAAAAGCCCTAGAATATGCGGAGTATGCGCGATTTGAATGGAAACTCGATAGAAACTCGCGTCGCTCCTTTCTAGACTTTGACTCCTGCAGCAGATGGGCATTTCTTGAGCAATCGATCCCGCTCTTCATTGAATTTTTGGAAAAAAAACCTCAACTGCTCGACCTTTTAGTGCCTGAAGGATTCCAGCCCAAATCATTCAAACTGAAATACAATCAGCTCAAACATCCTCTGGTGACGATCTGCATCCCTAGCCACTCTCTGGTAGAGGCCATTCACGCCCGTGCAGGCTATGATCGCTATGAAATTGTAGTGGGGCCGCAAAGCGAGATGGTTTTTGCAAAGGGTGAATTAATTATTCACCTTAAAGAGGGAATGGTCCCCTGCGATCAGTTCATTGGAAAAACGGTGGAGCTCTTTTGCAACAATCCCGAAGTGTCTCTGCTGCGCTATGGCATCGCATGCACCAAGAGCAAACGATTGATTCGCAAATACTACTTCGATGAGATCTCAGAGGGACGCGCTGGCCTATTTTCTTTTATTCCAATCTCCAATCCAAAAGAGTGCCTTTATTACAAGCCCAGCCTCTATCGCGCCCGGACGTTAGGCCCCGCATTTTGCGTCACAAAAGAGCTTCTAGAAATGCTCTCCTTTCACCCCCTTCTTTTCGATAATGAAAAAGAGCTCTCTTTTATGGCCTATTTCTATGGCTATAGCACCTTTTTCTGCTCAAATTTGATCCTCCTTGCAGAGAGTCTTGAAGAAGAGCCTCAAAATCTGCTTCAAACGGGGTATTTACGCTTCTCAGAATCCTATTTTGATAGGTATCTCCTCCCAGCAAGTAAAAAACTGCTGTCTAAAGAGGTGTGGAAGCGCGAGCATAAACTTCTTCAAGAAAATCTTGCTCGCTTGAAGAAGCTAAAAGCGCGCATTTGGAAGGGGGCCTGTCGCAGCATGCGCGAGTACTGGCTTCAAGTTTAAACCCGACTTGCGCCCTAGCGGTGATTCAGCTGATGATGCGATTTTTTGGAGGCTAAAACGGGGCAATTTTTGACATACTTGAGTAAAGTAGGCGAAAATTGCCCCGTTTTAGCCTCCAAAACAAGCGCGCATCAGATGAGTCATTGATAGGGCGCAAGTCGGGTTTTGAGGGAAATTCATGTATTTAAAAGTTTTGCAACTGATTCAAATAGAAAAGTTTACTGAGGCGCTCAAGGTTTTAAAGAAGATCGCGCCTGAAAATGAGTATGGGAAACATGTAGGGAAATTATTGGCTGCAGAGATAGCGTTGGGTTGCAGGCGTTATAAAGAGAGCCTGCGCTATGCGCGCGAAGTGCACCCCTTTTTTTCCCGCCGAAAGGAGCTGGTGCAAGATCTTCAAACGCCGCAATCGGATCTGAGGCTTGATTCCCTTG
This sequence comes from uncultured Parachlamydiaceae bacterium, assembly GCA_963745935.1. GTDB lineage: Bacteria > Chlamydiota > Chlamydiia > Chlamydiales > Parachlamydiaceae > JAJFUZ01. The sequence goes on along the minus strand of CAVUZO010000011.1, from coordinate 23,958 downwards.
AGCTATGCTTCCTTTTTTGGGTTTTTGCGCGAGCTCTGGAGGCTCTTTGCCGCTATGATGAAGCTCTCGCCTACTGCTTTTATGCGCTGAAAGAATGGGAGCTTTATCAGCTCGCCCGAAAGCCCTTCTTATCGTTTGAACCTCCACTGAAAAATCTTGGCGAAATGATAAACAAAAAAGCTGAGGCCCTACGCGAAAAGCAGGGTTACAAATTTTTAAAGCAGCAGATGCTCGACATGCTTGTACCGGATGGTTTTCTTCCAAAACCTTTTCTTCCCAAACTCAACGGTTTAAAAACTTCAAAGCCGCTCGTGAGTGTCTGCATCGCCTCCTATCGCGATGGGCCCTGGCTAAAAAGAACGGTCGACGCTGTGTTGGCACATGCTGGCTATGATCGCTTCGAAATTGTGCTCTTTATCCAAAAAGATACGGAAGAGGATGATTCAGCCCGATTTTTAGAAGATAAAAAATATGCCAAAAATCCAAAAATCAAGCCCTATTTCCACGACAAAGGGGTTGGCTCCGAAAGAGCCAAGGATAGAGCTTACAGGCTATCCAAAGGGGAATTGGTCGTAAGCATTGATGCCCACATTATACCTTGTAAGGATTTCATTGGCAAAACGGTGCAGCTATTTGTTGAAAATCCCGAAATCAGCCTCTTGTCGTACGGCCTCGTTGTGACCAATGAGAGCGAACAGCTCCATTACTACCACTATAGTGAAATTCCCGTCTACAGCAATGCGATCATTATGATAAAGCCTCTGGTAGAGCCTGAAGAAGGTCTCTACTACAAGCCTGGCATTTACATCAGACAGACCCTCGTAGGCACCTTTTGCATTACAAGAAGCCTCTATGAAGAGGTCGGAGGTTACCTTGTAAAGGACTACTCATGGGGAGACAAGGCGCTCGGTTTGCAGGCCTACCTCTATGGCTACACCATTTACTACAGCAAGGAGCTTGCCTGCATCCACAAATGGCACCAAGAGGCTGGCAGTCTCTGGCGCTCCACGCAGCGAATCACCAGCCGCTTTCAGTATGAGAGCACCATTCCTCTTGGCGCCTTAATCTGCGGCTACTTTTTTTATTCAAAAAAATATTTCGAAGAGATCTTTATTCCCTGGGTAAAAAAATATACCGGAGAGGAGTTTTTTCTCTATAACTGGGATAAATTTAAAAAGCTCCGTCCCACACTTTCCAAACAGAAGAAGATCTTTTGGAAAAATGCCGTGCGATCGGTGCGAGAGTACTGGTATGAGTACTGGGACTTTATCTGGGCACGCCTGACAGATGAGGAAAAGGAGAGATTCTCTCACTTTTTTGTTCTCAACGATGAAGAGCTCATGACTCCTTAGACATCCTCACAGCGGTGATGACCATGATGGTGATGATGGTGATGATGCTGGTGAGGGGGGATTGCAGTTGTTGTCGTAGGCGGACCGATTGCAGTTGTTGTCGTAGGCGGACCGATTGCAGTCGTTGTGGTTGTACTTGGTGCTCCAATAGCTGTTGTTGTGGTTGTGCTTGGTCCTCCAATACCCGATGTTGTGGTTGTACCGGACCCTTCAATAGAATTAAAAACGGGCTGTTGATTCGATGAATTTTTTAATTTTCTCCAAGCGGCTCTTTTGCTCGTAGAAGAAGCTGTAAGATCCCCTACCGCTTGTGAATCACTAGAGTTTGAAGTCGAATCGCTCTTACCCTTATCATCCGGCGGCGGAGGGACTTTATAGGGTTGAATATTTGAAATGCTCATAAAAACCTCCTACCTTATTTATATAGTATTTTTTTGAATTTGTCAATGCAAAACTCATGACGTTTCAAAAAATAGCCTGAAAGAATTTCTTGATCAGCTCTTCCAAGGGAATCATGGTTAATACTAGCGGCAGGACAGGGATCAGGGTAAAGATGATCAGGGGGATGGCCGTCCCTCGGTTGAAGGGAAACGTTTGAAGGTTGCGAATGACCTGAAAGCTATTCGCAATGTCTGCAAGCGACTGGATGTCGCTGCTGCCAAGGAGCTTTTCATCAGCTGCTGCTCCGCCGCGCACCCATTTGCTGTCAAATGCGGTGACATAGCTGCTGGCAAGGATGCCATAGTCGCGCAAGCCCGCTCTTTTGACGCGCCTCAGATGGGGGGCAAAAATAAGAAGCGGTCCCAGCACAAGTGCTAGGAGAAACAGCACAAAAGAGGCGACGAATATCAAAAAATCGGGAAGTTTCGCCCCTGCAAAAAAGATCGAATTAGCGATGAGGCCCGCTGACAGAACTCCGTGAGCTAGAGCCAGTGGAATAAACGCCGAGCAGCTTAATCCAAGAAATCCGAGACCCGCGGCATGGTCAGGGTGAGTCGGAATAAGCTTAAGCTCAAGCTGTGAACTCTGCCAGAGAAAGCGGGCCCAGATAAACAGCCGGAAATACCAGCGGTAAACGATAAATTGGAATAGCGGCCTGCTGACAAACATGTACCAGTAGCCGGCTAGGGTAAGAGTGCCATCTTGAGTGGCATACCAGGAGCTTGCGCCCGATACGAGCTTCTCCATGATGGTTACCCTGTTCCAGAAGTAATGCCCTCCAACGAACGCTAGGAGGAGCAGAATCAGCTCAATGGCCACCGAATTGCGCAGTTTCATGGCCGAGCTGATCAGCTCCCTGAAACGCGGAAGCTCTTTTTCACTGATCACCTCCTGATCTATAAACTGCTCCACGATCTGGCGCAGCCGCGTGTGCACCGGCAGCTCGGCGGCAATGAGCAGTGGCAGGGCCATCAGAAAGCGGGCTTGCACTTCACAGTCAAACAGGAAGGGCACTTTCACCCCTCCCCAGGCTTTACCATCGATTAAAGAGAGAATTAGGAGCGGCAGCCAGGCGAAAAGGGTGATGAAGACAATCCTTTTTCTCAAAAGGCTGAGAGTCGGCGTGGTAAGCCGCAACCGCATCAGAAGCTGAAAGAGCGGCCCTCCCAGAAAAAGGGAAAAATTGGGCGCGTTATTTCGTGCCATACAAATAGCCCCAAGAGAAGGTGAGAGAGCAGTTGATCTTTTCTGTTCTAAACTTGCCGCCACCTATAAGTGAGGGCATCACTCCTTGCACCCTGCTCCTTAAGCCTTGAGTAAAGATCAGATAAAAATCGTGCTTCTTATAGTTGAGATTGGCACCCACAGTGAGGAGATCGTAGAGTGTCTGAAACCTGTAAGGATGCGACAAAATTTGAGAGCTATGTCTTGCAGGCTTGAGGCGGTGGGAATATCCTGCTCCCAAAGCAAAGGAGGAGTTAAATTGATACCCAAGACCTAAGTTAAGGAGGGTCGCATCTTGAAGCCCGGGACCAGGAGATTTATTGGATCCCCTTTTGTGAGGGTTTAATTTTCCATTGGGAAAGAGCGTGAGATTGGCTCCAGGCATATTCCCCAAGTCGATCCACAAAACTTCAAAGCGTCCCGCCAGTTTCTGATTAAAACGGTATCCCAGACCGATGCCAACCGATTGCGGAATGTAATTTTTTGCATGGTGCGGCTCAAAGCCGCGGTATTTTCTAAATTGCCCCACGTAGCTTTTCTTTATCCAAGCGACCCCAAAGTCGAGGGAGGGGCTAATTTTCCAGAGCCAGCCCACGCTGATTCCCAATCCGCCTGAATGGTCCGTTCCATTGTTGGTCACATGCCCCGGAGAGACCGATCTCAAGGCATTATCGGCATTTTGATTGCCCTTTCTCAAATGGGAGAGGGAGTAGTAATCCAAAGAGAAACCGACAGAATGGCTTGCGTCCAGTTTAAGGGAAAAGATGGCGGAAAATGCTTGTACATCATCTATCCGGACTAGAGGCGTTGTTCCTGCGATGGGGATAGGTCTCTTCGTCTTCACTGCAAGGCGGTTTGGGGCCGAGTAGAAGGCAAAGCCGATCGACGCCTCCCAAGAATTAAATTTCAGCTGCTTGGTGATGGCCGCGTCAATACTTGTTAAATTTTCTTTTCTATAAGATGTACTGAATTTTCCGAGAGGAAATAGGGGATTATGATCGCGATTATCGATACTTGACTTCTGATGCACCCAGTAGTACCCCACATCCCAACGGTCGGGAATCCAAACAGCATTGGCAGGGTTGGCAATGCCGGCAAAGGCATTTTGTCCCCCCGAAACTGAATTGGGGCGCCCCCCAGCAAGAGCCCCCTCTACCTGAGAGGAAAAAAAGAGTAAGAGAGCCGCAATAAAAAACACTTAGGTCTCGCGATGAAAATCCCTAAATGCCTTATCAGCTCCTCTTTTGCAATAAAAAACGGGTCAACTGCCTTTCAAATTCTTAAATAGCGCTTCCAGATCGCTATTCCAGCAGGGGAGAGATTCGGAATAGAGAGCGTGAGCTTTGATCAGAGCCTCTTCAAGATAGGGAAGAAGATGATGAGGGGGAGGCTTTCTAGTAAAGCTCTTGAGAATCCAATCACTGGGAGTTGTGCCGCCCCGCTGCACCGTGGCTGCCAGGATGTCTGTAACAACTTCTAGCATATTATTTCGCAGGCGCTCTTCAGAAAAGGCATCGTAATCAAACCCCTCTTTTTCATAGGACTCAAGATGATGCTCTGCATGCTGGTGGAGCTCCCAAGCTGAAAGAAAGCCAGGTTTGTCGTTCTCATGCCTGCCGCCTCTAAAGTAGCGCGCATAGCCCTCAAATTGGCCTGCGTGGAGTTTACAAAGATCGTGTAGCAACAGCTGTTTTTCTGGGCAGCCCAACGCCATTCCAAACTCATGGATATAGAAGCGGTGGATCTTTAGCTCTGCAACAAAGAAAAGCATCTCTCTGGCAACTTCCACACTCATCTCTTTAACTCCAAGAATTGCCTTCTCATTATCGGCAAGATGCTCATCAATTTCGGATTCAGTAAGAGCGGCATGTTGGAGCATCTCAGTGATGCGCAGGCGCGTTTCTTCAAGTAGAAGGGTCATAAGACGGGAGGCTACCTCCGGAGATAGGCTCTCAGCAAACAGAGTAAACTCCTGCACCTTTTTATCCTGCTCCTCATGAGTGAAGAGCGGATCTTGTTCCACCTCATCCAGGAAGCATTGAAAGGCCGCTTGCGCCTCCTTCTCAGAAGTTGGCGTTGCACGGAGGATGTTGAAAGATAAACAAAGAATCAAATATAATATTTTAAATTTCATATTACCGTGATTTTAAACAGCAATAGTAACATTAAATAGTAAAAAAGTCAAAAGAATTACGTTTGGAGATCATCCTCTTCTTTTCGTATTTTGGTCTCTTCAGGACTTAAAGCCTCCTCTTCATCGTAGTACTGATCATCTTCGGCATCGCCCCTTTCTTCGGACGGGGTCATGAAGGGTTCTTTTAAACGATCGCTGGGCCCTTTTTTCTCATCCTGATCAAAGTTAAGAGGTTTAGGTTCATCGGAATTTATTTTCTTTTTTTTACGTGCCATACAGTTGTCTCCTATCCTTCAGCTCCATATATTTTTAAAAAAAATTCGTCAATTTTTTTTTAAATGGCCCAACAAACAGCTTTTGCTGGATTAACACAATATCGGCTCTGTTTGAATTGACGCATGGGATCATTACTAACGAGCAATTCAAGCTTCCGATCAACCCCTCGTCCAAGCCGCTCATAAACCACCTATAGAATTGTAGTTACTTCTGGCAGTTCAAACAGAAATAGCTGAGCCGCTCTCTTTTTCCAGTCTTCATGCGCGTTACCTTTCCTTGGCAGATCGGACAGACACTTTTTCGGTAGATCTGATAGTGCTTGCGCAGGACAAAACGTTTGCGCCACTTGTAAAATTGGAAGACATACTTGCGGGTTGTCTTCACGATTTTCTGACGCTGCGGAATCGATAATTCAGAAAGAAGAGTCGTCGGCTTTCGTTTCACCAAAAAAAGAACCTCATTTTTGATGATGTTTCCCACACCGGCAAAAACAGTCTGATCGAGAAGCACATCTCCGATCTCCTCTTCAGGCTGGCTCTGCAGCTGTTCTAGAGCTTTTTTCTCATTCCAGTGAGAAGACATGATGTCTATGGAGGTGTCGTAGAGCGCGTGAGCATCTGATGTTTCCAGATATTTCAACGAGCAGCTAAAGAAGAGGATCTCTCCATTTTCAAAGGAGAGGGAAAGCCGCGCGGCTCTGTTTCTTGCGGGATAATCTCCGGTGACCTTTTCCCCTTTTACAATCGCTTCAAAGCTGCCAAAGAGCATAAAATGGACGCGCAGCGCAAAATCCTCAAACTGGAAGACGAGATGCTTTCCCCAGGAAAAAATATTTAAAACAGATTGATTTTGGAGCCTCTCTTTTCCGATGCGCGTATTGCCTTCTACTGCCAAAATGGTCTTTCCAATAAAGGGAGAGAGCTGTTCGGCAGCTAAAAAGAGAGAAGGTCCCTCCATCGACCTCTACAACGTGCGTGAATTTAAAAAGCTGTTGATGATCGCCAAGACAACCCCAAAAGCCATGGCCCAAAAAAAGCCGTCCACCTTAAAGCCTGGGGCAATGGCACTCGCTAACATCACGCACAGGGCGACGATGACGAGAGTGAATAGCCCTAATGTTAAAATATTGATGGGCAGCGTCAAAATGAGTAAAATGGGCCGAATAAAGGTGTTGATAAGGCCCAGCACGATCGCCAGAACAAGGGCGGAGCCCCATCCTGCTAAATGGACCCCTGGCAAAATATAAGCCGTGACAAAAACAGCAATTGTACTCAGGGCAATATTTAACAATAGTTGCATAAGTTACCTTTAGTTGGATAAAGTTTCGAAAAGAAACCAGGTTCTTCTTTCTGTTTCATCAATAAAAACTTCTAAGAGGCTGCTCGTGGCCACATCGTTATATTTTTCACAGACCTTGTGAGCTGCTCGCATACGTTTTGCGTAATCTTGATTGTCTTTCATCAGGCGCTGAAGCATCTCTTTAGGCTCTACAAAAGAATCGTCATCGTCTTTAATGTTTTGCAATCGATGAATATGGCTAATAGAACGAATAGTTGTTTTTCCCAATTTGCGAACACGTTCTGCCAAAACATCAATGATTGCATAAATTTGATCTGCCTGTTCATCAAATAGGAGATGATAGTCTCGAAAGTGGCTGCCAGACATGTGCCAGTGGAAATTTTTTGTTTTGACATAGAGAGCGAAAGCATCCGCAACTAGGGGATTAATCGCTTCTTCTATGTCTTGACGCCCCTTTTCGCTAAGATCACTGGGCGTCGCCAGTTTTTTCTCTGCCCTTTTCTCTTTTTTCATAGGTGACTCCTGTATGTGAAGCGCGCTTCTTTACCTTTATTTCGACTCTTGAAGTTTAAATGTCAAAATTATTTTTGCTAAATTGAAGAGACCAAAATAATGAAAATCGATTCTTAGAGGTCGAAAAACAGTTATTTTGCAATTACCTCACGCGTGCGTGCCCATGCCCGGTTTGCCCAGACTTTTTAGGACGTACACAAATAGCATTGTTGACAATGAGGGACAGATGCTAATGAGGGAGAAAAGGTGCAGCGTGAGCGTTGATAAGGAGCCCGCCTTCTGGCAGGAAAATTTAAAAGAGCTATTTGATTCCTACAAGGCAACATCAGAGGGGTTGACAAGTAGCGAGGCAGCTGTTCGCCTCACGCGCTATGGGCCCAATCTCTTTCATCCAGAGCGAAGACACGCCCTGCTCTTTCAGTTTTTAGCCAAGTTTAGCAATCCCCTCGTCATCATTCTGCTCTTAGCCAGCGCTGTATCCGCTCTCACAGGTGATGTGGCGAGCTTTATCATTATTGCGCTCATCGTCCTCATGAGCGTCACCCTAGATTTTATTCAGGAATATAGGGCAGGTAAGGAGGCGGATCAGCTGCGTCAATCCGTAACAGTCCATGTGCAGGCGCTGCGAGATGGGAAGTCTCAGGAGATTCCCCTTCCCACGCTAGTTCCAGGAGATGTTGTGCTGCTTGCTGCCGGCGACCTGGTCCCTGGGGATGGTCGAGTCGTGGAAGCCAAAGATTTTTTTGTGAATCAGGCTCTTCTAACTGGTGAACCCTATCCGGTCGAGAAAAAAGCTGGCGAACTCCCTGATGAGGCCGAGATCCTATCCGCGAGCAACACGGTCCTCAGGGGGACTTCGATTGTGAGCGGAACGGCAAAAGTGTTCATTTGTAAAACGGGTGAAAATACAGTTCTTGGGGATATTGCAGATAGCCTGATTGCGAAAGCTCCTCCTACCGCATTTGAGCAGGGGACGCGCAAGTTTGGCCTGCTTATTATGCGCTTTACAATCTTCTTAGTCCTGTTCGTTCTCCTCGTCAATGCATTCTTCCATAGACCCTGGCTCGAATCCTTTATCTTTGCAGTCGCTCTTGCGGTCGGATTGACTCCAGAACTACTTCCTATGATCGTTTCCGTGACTCTTGCGCGGGGAGCCAAGCGGATGGCGGCTCAACGAGTCATCGTTAAACAGCTCGCCTCGATCCAAAACCTGGGAAATATGGATATCCTTTGTACGGATAAGACAGGCACGTTAACAGAAGCGCACATCCATTTGGAACGCCATATTGACAGCCTCGGACGCGACAGCAAACGGGTCTTAGAGCTGGCCTATCTAAACAGCTATTTTGAAACAGGATTGAAAAGCCCCTTGGATGATGCGATCCTGGAACATCAAGATGTCGCTATAACGGGCTGGAAAAAAATTGACGAAGTTCCGTTTGATTTTGAACGGCGTCGGGTTTCGGTTCTGGTTGATAATGGTGTGAAGAGGCTGCTCGTCATCAAAGGGGCTCCTGAAGATATCTTGAGCCTTTCCACAAGTTATGAGGGGGAGAGCGAGAGCGATCTGCATCCTCTTGACGATGCTGCTAGAGCCAAGGTGCGAGCCCTTTTTGATTCTCTTGGAAGGGAGGGATTCAGAGTCCTCGCAGTTGCCTGGTGTCAGGAAAAGAGCGATGACCCCCATATCGTAGTCAGCGACGAGGCAAACCTTGTCTTTTCTGGATTTGCCGCTTTTCTTGATCCCCCAAAAGCTAGTGCCAAGAAGGCTTTAGCAGACCTTGCTGCAAGTGGAGTTTCTGTTAAGATCGTCACCGGAGATAATGAACTTGTGACGCAACATATTTGCGGAGAGCTAGGAGTGCCAATTGGCGGGATTTTGATGGGCGCCGACATTCTGAAAATGGATGATCAGGCTCTCGTGGGGCAGGTGGAAAACGTTAACCTCTTTTGCCGCGTCACTCCGGCCCAGAAAAATCGGATCATTCTAGCCTTAAAGAAGCGCGGTCATACTGTGGGATATCTGGGGGATGGAATTAATGATGCTCCCTCCCTGCACTCGGCAGATATCGGCATCTCTGTCGACAGCGCCGTGGATGTGGCTAAAGAAGCGGCGCAAATGATCCTTTTAGATCAAGATTTAGGGGTGCTCCAGCGCGGGGTCATTGAGGGGCGGCGCACCTTTGGCAACATTATGAAGTACATCATGATGGGGACCAGTTCCAATTTCGGCAACATGTTCAGCATGGCGGGAGGGTCTCTCTTCCTCCCCTTTCTTCCCATGCTTCCCACACAGATTCTGCTTAACAACATGCTTTATGATGTATCTGAAATCCCGATCCCTCTGGACAATGTCGACGAGGAGTACCTGAGGCGTCCGAGACAGTGGGACATGAATTTTGTGCGCAAATTCATGCTGATCATCGGCCCGATCAGCTCTCTCTTTGATTTTCTGACCTTTTATGTCATGCTCAAGGTGTTTCAAGCCGGAGAGGCCCTTTTTCATACGGGCTGGTTCATCGAATCCTTGGCAACGCAGGTGCTCGTCATTTTCATCATCCGCACACAAAAAAGCCCTCTCAAAAGCCGTCCCAACATTTGGCTCACAACCTGTTCTCTCCTAGTTGTGACCTTAGCGATTGCGCTCCCCTTCACTCCCTTAGGAAAGCTTTTCGGATTTGTTGCTCCTCCGCCGCTCTTCTTTTTTATCCTAGCGGGCATGGTGATCGCGTATCTCCTGATGGTGGAGGTGGCAAAACAGTGGTTTTACAAGCGCTACGCTCCGCGCTAATGTGTTGCACAAAAAAAACAGCAGCTCTATACAAAGAAATTTTGAACTACATAGGTTAGGTTTTCATGAAGCGGGCTCTTTATCTTTTTTTCTTCCTCTTTGCCACAGCTCCAATTTATGGAGAACTTAGTGTGGCTCTCACACTCGACAACGTCGTCAACCATCCGGACGCTTCGGTGACCTACACGGTGACAGCGACACTTACAAATACAACCAAACAGCCCATTAAAAAAATTTCCTACCTGGATCAAATTTTACAGAGCTACCAGGTCACCTTAAAGCATGTGAAGGTGACAAATCTTGTCAAGGCGGATCCGCTCCCCACGTTGGAGGATAAGATTCTCGATTTTATCAATGATTTTTTCCCCAGGCACTATCAGGTTACCACTCAGGATTGCAAAGAGCTAGCACAAATGGAGGAGCAGCATAAGATCAAGACTCAATCCCTATTATCTTCCACAACAACTCTGCAGCCTGGAGAGTCGGGCACTATCACCTATAAATTTACCTATTTTCCTTTAGTGGATGACCCCAGCTTTCCTCTTGAGAGCCTCATTTCTGTAAGAGGGGTCAGCGCAAAAGAGCATTTCGAAGTGAATTCTCTGTTACCGTTAGGTTCCTCCCCTGTGGCTCTGCCATTAACGCACCGCATTGGAATTGTGGGTGCTGGACTTGCAGGCCTGACAACTGCCTATAGACTCGTTCAGGCAGGCTACACTCCCATCGTTTATGAGGGCTCAAGCCGCATTGGGGGACGCACATTTTCAGGTGTTCTATTGGAAGATCAAGTCTTTGAGCATGGGGGAGAGTTCATTGACACGGATCAAACGGAAATTATGGATCTCATCAGCGAGTTAGGACTGACCCTCGATGATCTTGTTGCAGGGCAGGCTCCAGGGACGACCGATATCTATCAAGTGATCGATTATGATCAGGATCCCCCAAAAAAGGTCCGTTATACTATCCAAGAGGCAACTAACGACTATTTCAATACATTTAATCCGAAAACGGGCTTGTCGCTCTTTCAAGAGCTTGTGAATGTGGCGAATGAGACCTATCCAACTAATAATCCCCCTCCTGGACCTGCTACTCCTTGGCCGTTGAAGTATGGACACCACAAATTAGCAAAAAAACTGGATTCCATGAACCTCAATGAATATATCGATCGCATCACAGCATTTCTAAGGCCTGATCATAACGGAAGCAAAACAAAATTGGCTCAGTTTTTTAAAACAGCCTATGTGCAAGAATATGGCGCAGAGCCCGATCAGCAAAGCCCCTTCAATTTTATCTATTTGATGGGATTTCAAGTGCTTCCCCCAAACATTAATCCTCCAAACGTGCCCACAGAATATTTTCAACCCTACGGCCTTTCCGATCAGCGTTTCCATATTCATGGAGGCAATGCAAAGCTGTCGCAACGCTTGGTCGAAGAGCTTCAAAAAAACAGTGTAACGATCTATAAGAATCGTCGCCTGACCAAAATCAAATATGAGGGAGGCCCCTACCAGTTGAGTTTTGCTTCATCTAAAGGCTCTTATACCCCTCCCAATTTTGAACATGTGGTCCTTGCCATCCCCTTTGCAACGATGCGCCCCGCCTTTTCTCCGGACGGCAAGCCTTTATATGGAGGGCAGTCTGTAGACTACTCTGAAGCCAATTTTAGCGATTTGAAAAAGTATGCCATTGAACAGCTTGCGATGAGCCGAAACTCCAAAGTTAATGTTCAATTCAAGAACCGTTTCTGGAGGAAAGAGGGGTATGACGGAAATACCTATGTGACCTCAAACCCCTATGTCGATGGGAAAGAGGGACTTGAAAAGAGCTATCAGAATAGCTGGGAAGTCACGCGCGCTCAAAAAGGAAAAAGAGGGATTTTAACAGCCTATACGGGTGGAAATAAGAGTCAGGAATATCGCACTTCCTATATTCTTAAAAATCCTGAAGAGAAAAATCACATTTTAAGAGTTGAAACCGATTGTTATTTAAAGCAGCTCGACTTCCTTTATCAGGGTGCGACTTCAAAAAAGAACTTCTGTTACATCTGTGGATGCCAATTTCCATTTAGAATCCTTGATGAAAAGCCATTCCCCTTCCCCTGCTTTAACTCTGAAAAAGGGGAAAAGGATGCAAAGTCAATTATCAATGTAATCTCGGATAATTGGACCGAGTCCCCTTGGCAAAGGGGAGCCTATTCTTACTGGAGCCCTGGTCAGTATATTGCTGGAAAGGGCCAAATCGTGGGCGGCGTCGTCGTCCCTCCAGGAGCTGTCGTACCCTTTGCAGGTTATGAAGGAGTTCCTGAGCCCTATGATCTTTTGCAAACAGGCCATTGCCACTTTGCCGGTGAGCATACTGCTTATGACAACCAAGGCTATATGGATGGAGCCGTAGAATCAGGAAATCGTGTTGCCGCGGAGATTTTGGGAGAGCTTTAGAGGATCTTCAGAATCTTATGGAGGATACTTCCCTTATAAGCTTTCCGATCTTCGGGACGGATGCGCAGAATATTTTCAGCGCAAAGTTTAAGCGTGATGTAGGGCGCAAGTCGGGTTTGAAATCTGAATAGGATTGAGGCTTCGCGCAGATCTATAAGATCCGATCGCTTTGCTGAGTCATACTGCGTGCCAAAAGTCCCAAAAAGAACGACTGCGACCAGTTCTGGAATCTCCTTTTTAATCCTATCTAAAACCGTTTCCAGCTGTATCGGATGTTCTTTATCCATGCCATTAATCCAGCAGCAACTGACCCGCCAAATCTTTGGCTAATTTCCCATCCACGGAGCTGTTGAGCTTCATGATGCTCTTCATCACCAGTCCCAGATCTTTTTTTGTTTTGGCCCCAGAATCTGCAATGGCTTGCATCACGAGTTTTTTTGTCTCTTCAGGTGATAGAGCTTTCGGTAAAAACTCCTGAACGATCTCTATTTCGTTTTTTAACTTCTCAACGATCTCGGGGCGGTTAGCTCCTTGCGCCTGCGTGAGGGCCTCCTGAAGGTTGCCAAAGTAGGTTTTGAACAACTTTAAAACTTCTGTATCAGGGAGATTGCCGCGCGCATCGACGGTCAATATTTTGGATTTGAGCATGCGCAAGGTATCGAGTCGAATCTGGTCTCGGCTCCGCATAGCGTCTTGGATGCCTTGATTGATCTTTTCGATTAGTGTCATTGCTTTATCCTTGGCTTTATCCTTGGTTTGAAAGTCACTGCCAAGCAGTGGTGACTTGGAACATTTTTCTTATGAGGTAAATCTTCTGCTAGTGAAGATAATGTTTTTAATACGGCTGTATATTCCTCTTCATACCATGTTTCTATCAACAAGCTAGCAGAAGGCAGGAGACAACTCTTTAACACTTCCTTGAAGATGCGTGTGAATTGATTGTACTGTTCCCGGAGTTTAGGACCATTTTTAGCTCGACTAGCCAAGATCTCGGCGTCGGGTACTATCCCATATTTCTTTTCAGCTTCCTTTGCAGCTACATCTGGATCTTCTACAATAGGGTTGATAAAAATGGCGGTATGAAATTTGGGATTCCCTATCTTTTCCATCCATTTAACATCACTTCCATCAGCTGCAATAAACTGACAGGAACCCTTTAGGGGATCGGGAATCCCTTTATCCAACCGAGCAATCATCTCTGCATTCTTATCGATTCCCACATAGAGTAATTTTTTATGCTTGATCAGGGCAATTGCTGTGACCAGATGAAACATAAAGACGTTATCTCCACAGCCAAATTCAACAACTCGATAGATTTTGCCTGAAACGTTATCGATATCCCTCATCACTCGAAACAAAAGAACTGAACGGGATTGAATTCTATGATCAATTTCATCTTTTTCTTCTGGTAGTCCAAGCCATAGCCAGACAGTCTTTATCTCAGTGACAAGTTCAACAGGAAGCAGTGACATCGTTTCCTCCAAATAGCAGCCATTATTCCACACAAAACAGATAAAATCCATTAGCTTTTTAATTCGAAATTCCTTATTTCTTGCTTAAAGAAATTCCTTATCTCTTGCTTAAAATGGAGTGAAGATGCGCCTTTTCTATTTCGCGACGCTGAGCAGTTTTGTTGCAAGTTCGCTCCTCTTCTCTGAACCGCTTCAAGAAAAGCAGCTTTATGGCCATATCGTTTTTCCAGCTACTACGCAATTGCATCCTAAATTTATCGATGCCGTACTCCTTCTGCATAGCTTCTGTTATGAAGAGGCGCGGAAGCTCTTTGTAGAGTTGCAAAAAGAGGAGCCTGCGTTTGCTCTGGCCTACTGGGGAGAGGCGATGACCTATAACCACCCTCTCTGGAATGAGTTAGATTTAGAGGCCGCGCGTCAAACTCTTGGAAAATTGGCTCCCACAGCAGCTGAGAGGCTGGAAAAGGCTCCCACAGAAAAAGAGAAGGGGTGGATCAGAGCCATCGATCTGCTGTTTGGAGAAGGGGATAAAAAACAGAGAGATTGGGCCTATGCTTTAGAGATGTGCCAATTTTATCTGAAATATCCGGATGACAATGAGATCGCGACCTTCTATGCCCTCTCCCTTCTTGGAAAAGATCAGGGGGTGCGCCGCTTTTCAGAATATATGAAGGCGGCCTCGGTGGCGAATGATGTCTTCATTCAAAATCCGCAGCATCCGGGAGCCATGCATTATCTCATTCACTCTGTTGACGACGCGATTCACGCCCCCTTGGGCTTGAATGCGGCTTTCGCCTACTCTAAGATCGCCCCGCACGCGGCACACGCCCTTCACATGCCCTCTCACATCTATCTGGCTCTCGGCATGTGGGAAGATGTGGTAATCTGCAACCAGAGCGCTTGGGAGAGCAGCCACCAACCTCTCGACGTTCATAGTTTGCACGCCCTCCAATGGCTCCATTATGGCCATCTACAGCTAGGCCACAATGAGATCGCTCTTGCTCTGCTTCAGAAGATGGAGGAGCTCGCACAAGCTGATAAAACGCCTATGTTTAAATGGTATTACGCAGTCATGAGGGCCGCTCACATTGTCAACAGTGAAAATTGGAATCTTTCACTCCCCTCTCAGGATATGCGCGGCGTGGAATTGGGAGCTGTTGTCAGCGATATCTATGCCAACGCTCTGATCCAGCTCTACAAAAATAGAGAAGATATCAGCAGCACGATCCAGCAGCTAGAGGAGCTTCTCGCAAGAGAGCGAGAGAGGTTAAAAAAACAGGGGGAGCCCGGGAAAGATTTCTTCACAGGCATCTACCAGGACGGGATCGATGCGGGCGAAATTGTTCTGATCCAGTTGAAGGCGCTCAATCAGAAATTTCATGACAATCGCAAACAGGCAGAGCAGCTGTTAGAACAGGCAGTCCTTCTCGATGATAAACGGGCAGTAGGTTACGGGCCGCCCCTGCCTCCAAAACCATCGCGGGAGCTGCTTGGAGAGCTTCTGTTAGAGGAAAAGCGGCTAGAAGAGGCGTGCAACCAGTTTGAAGAGCTGCTCCAGATGCTTCCCAAGCGCAAAATCGCCGTACAAAAGGTCAAAGAGATACAAGCGATCGATCCCAAATGCGAGCTGAAAAGAACACTCTTCTTTCAACGTCTCATGGCGGAACAGGTTACCGAATAGCTTCCCTTATCGCATTGACGAGTATTTGCGACCACTCCTCTCTAATCCCTAAGCTACTTAAAATAAGATCTTTAGGTTTATCGCTTGTCTTTTCCAGAGTTTTGCTAACCTGAGCGAGTTGAGCGGCACTTGTTACACTGGGGGCTAGCTGATTTCTTACAAGAATATCCTCATAGGTTTCATGGCCAATCTGAACCGTTGGAATTCCTGCTAAAACGAATTGGGGACCCATACTGGTTTGGTAATAAAATGCCGCGTCTGCTAATACTTGTGCTTGATCTGAAGAAAAATCTGACAGAATTATTTTCGGCATTTTCACCTTCCCACCAAACTCTTCTAACCAGGCAAAAACTAGCGTGCCATCCTGGTTTTTTTGTTTGGCTCCCGGATGCTGCTGGACTACGACGACTAAATTGCTAAGATCGATCTGTTCCGACGCTTGGGCTAAAAAGGAGAGAAATGCAGGGAATGCCTTTGTAAAATATTCATCGTTATTCCCACCAAAATAGACCCAAACCTTCTCTCCATTCTGCAATAAAAGCGCTGAACGCACGCTCTCATGTTCAGATTTTCTTCTCTCGGCTATCTTTTCTGCCTGGATGACTGGATAATAGCCAATTCCAATGCGGGTTCTGCTTGCAAAATCAACTTCTTTTCCAACCTGACTGTAGATCTTAGCTTTTGCCAATTTCTCATTCGCAAATAAGAGGCCTTCTGCTGCTAACATCACTTCAGCTGCATTTGAAGAGTAGCCTCCGGGAACAAAGGGTTCAGGATTATCATAGTAGGCAAAACGAGCCACTTTAGTTGCATGGATGGTTAATTCTCTTTGAATTTTAACATCAAAAGCATGTCCAACATCCGTTATTACTATTGAAGCTACGGAACAGGTTTTAGCAATTCGAGTAGCCAAGCGGCTCTCTTCTTCAGGAGTTAGATGATCTAAGGAAAAAGAAGATTTAACCTCAATTCTACGCTCCTGAAATTTCTTTAATGCGGGTCCAGACGCATGGATCTGAACGTCAAAGCCTTGCTTAGATAATTCTTCCGTATAGGTTGCAAAATGGTCCGCAGGCCCTGCGTGACAGGCAATGATGCATACCGCAGCCTTTGACATAGAAACTGACATAGTTATGAACCTCCGAGTAAAGAAAAAGAATACCAGAAAACAGCAAAAAATAGAAGATTTTCCTTGTGGAAATCAGCAGATTCCGATTAATTTATCTTGTTCTGAGATACCCTTGGAGTCTAAATGCTCATTTATTCAAAAAAAATCATCCGTTTTGTCAGCGAGATCAAAGGGGCCGTAAAGGCGATTATCTCCCAAGAAATAGGCTTAAAAGTCGCGCGCGACCGCTTCTATGACCGGCGGCAGGAGACCTCCTACCCGATCAAAGTCGTAATCTACAACAACAAGAGCCTGCTGGGCTACTTTGACTCAAGCTTTTATGAGCTTGGTTTTCACGAATGTCTCATGCATGCGAGTCGTCAGCAGCTCCACAATATCATCAGGCATGAGTTGGCGCACTACTTAGCTTTTATTAACCATGGTCCCTCCATTCAGTCGCACGGCCCAGAATTTCGAGCCTTTTGCCAGCAGATGGGATGGGGGGAAGAGGTCTATCGAGCGACATGCGAGGAGAGCGAATGGAAAGCTCCTGCTGAAGAAGAGAGCGCTATTTTCAGAAAAGTTAAAAAGCTGATGGCGCTTGCCACCAGCAGCAACCAGAATGAGGCTGAGCAGGCGATGATCAAGTCGCAGCAGCTTCTTTTAAAGCACAATATCGACTCCAGCTATCTCGGCGATGAAGAGGAGGAAAAAATATTCCTGAAGCGCATCATGAAGCAGAAAAAAGAGAATGCTAAAATGCGCTCCATTGCAACGATTTTGGAAACTTTTTTTGTAAGCTGCGTCTACTGTCGCGCAGGCGATCATCTCTACCTAGAAATTTTGGGAAATGCTGTCAATATCGAGATCGCAGAATATGTGGCAGCCGTTCTTGATGATGAGCTGGAAAAGCTCTGGATGCAGGCTCAAAAGAGCGCCCGTTTGAAAGGGATGATTGCAAAAAACTCCTTTTTCTTAGGTCTGGCCAAGGGCTACTGCAATAAAATCCAGGCCTTCAAAAGGGAGTATAACAGCGATGTAAACCGGGCGCTGATGGTCGTAGAAAAAAAGCTGGTCGATGCGAAAGCCATGGTCTATGAGCGTCTCTCCTCAACGAGGAGCCAAGCGCACCATTGCCGCACCTCCTCGGCTCTTGGGGAGCAGATGGGACGGCAGCTCAACATCCGGCCGGCCCTCAAGCGCTCTTCAAATCGAGCCACTCTACTGTTAAAATAAAAATTTGACATATTAAGAGGTATCTCCTATAATTATTCATAAGTGCAAGGAGGACATTATGAGTAAAGGCTTAAGGAAATTTTCGGTTGCAGCTGCCACATTGGCAACACTTTGTTTTTCAAGCTCCTATGCCCAAGTCCCGATGGACTTAAGCGGCCTTAATTCAACTTATATCCAGCCGGAAACCATTACTTTTGATGGCAATACGAGCAGCGTCTATACCGGGGCCATTACAGGGACGTTAAATGGAGGAGTGAGTCAATTTTTCTTCTGTTACGATCTTAGCCACGTGATCAACGTTCCAGGGAACTATCTGGTCAACATCACAAGTCCCAGCACACCCAATCTCCCCTCCTATCTGCAGTTAGCCCCTACGTGGAACTTAGAAGTGGCCTCATCCCTTTTAAATAATGCCAATATCGCGGGCTTTGGAACAGATACAGCCAAGTACAGCGGCCTTCAATTAGCCGTCTGGAGTATCCTCAATAACTGGCAGCAAGGGAACAGTGCCACCTACACTTTAAATGGCAGCGTCTTCTCTACTAGCGCAACTGGAAATGTTCTGACCGATGCGATGAATTTTCTCGCACTCGCTGGAAATTATACAAGCGATCCAAGCGGCAGCTTTGGCAGCTGGAATCTCATGATCAATGCCAATGATTCGCCCGGCAACGTCGTCCAAACTCTTGTAGGGATGACAGTTCCGGAGCCTGGGACTTACATTCTCTTGGGTAGTTTCTTAGGAATCGTTTTTCTAGCTTTCAAGAGACGTCAACGTCTTAGTCTATGAACTTGAAGGAGTGGTAGTCCCGGTCTGAAACTTTTTAGCAACAGACTGAGACATATCACTCTTTTTTCTTCTTTCCGTAATCTTCTCTTTTAGAGGATTGGAATGCACGCTTTCAGCAAAAGCATGAAAAGCATCCGTTTTTTCAATAAAAAGCGGATCATTAAAATCTAAATTAAACATCAACTTGTTACATGTATTCAGAATTTTTTCTTTATCCACATCCGCTCTTTGCATCAAGAGTGTCAGCTGTTCCATTAAGACTTTTAGCTGCTCGTTTTTTATGACGTTGAAGCAGGAAGGGTACTGCTCAAAGAGTGAAAAAAAGGAGGGAAGAGAAGAGGAGATTAAAAATTTTTCCGGAGAAAGCAGCTCAATCGCCCGGCAGATCCGATTAAGCTGGTTCATCGCTTTGTCTTCACTTTTATTAAAAGGGATCTTTTTATTCTCCAGACGCCAGATCTCTTCGATTTTATTATCTTCAAGGAGCTGAACCCATACGGCGGCCTCTTTCGGTTCCAAAGTGGAGAACAGCTCCTCATTTTCGTCGGAAAAAATGGGGCTGGTGACTCCATTCGTAAAATTTTTCAATAAAGGTAAAATGTCATTCGGAATTGCTGCTAAATTTAAAATCCATTTAAAGACCATTTTAACTTCATTTCGATTAGACATATCATTTTTTTTAAGAAATTCCAGACACTGCTGCTCTGTCCAGGAAGCTGCCGGAGCTGGAGGCTCCTCTCTCTTTTGAGGCTCTGGATTTTTTTTCTCCCATTTTGTTTTTTTCCGCTCCGCTGCAAGCGTTTTGTGGAGTTTCTTTCTGGGAACAGAGCGCTCTAAAAGCGCTCGCAAGACTTTCCTCTCTTCCGATTTAAGGCTCTTCATTTTTTGGGTCATTGCAAAGTCCAGCAGATCGCTGTGATGCGGCGCAATGGCCTTTAATTTGGAATAGAGAGAGGCATCCGCGGGGAGTTTAAGAAGAACATCATTAAAAAAACCCTTGTAGTGGCGCGCCTTATTCGAGGCAAGGATGGCTAATTGAATCTCGGTTAAATTTTCTGCGGCAGTCTGCGAAAATAGACCGATCAGACACCAGAGTGCGTCGAGATTCACCATCTCTTTTAGCTGCTCGTCAGAAACTCCTGAGAGCAGCGCCAGCAGATGCCGGTTCGCATTTTCTAAAACTGTTTTACCCCCATTAAAAACGCGCCCTTGGGTGGAATATTGATTCAATTTATCAAAAATAAATTTAAAACTGAATTTGGGGCTAAGCAGCCCGGCAAAAGCCTTGATCTCTGCAGGATTTAACCGCTCAAGCTCTCTGATAATCTCAAAATCATTCTCCCTTTTTTCAGCTATATTTTTTATATGAAAGGAGATGAAATCTTGCAGATGCACTTTTTTCTCAAGCGTGCAACTCTTACCATTTTCAAGGACCCATTTGAGCAGAGCCGCAAGCTTTTCAGGCTGCTTCTCCAGCTCATAGGCCTTGGTGCGCAAAGCGACCTCCTCAGCAGTTTCTAGGACCTCCTCCTGTTTCCCTTTGTCCTTAGGCATTTCCGGCTTGACAGGTTCCTTAAAGGGCTCGATTGGAAGTTCAGGAAGTTTTTTAGGCGGACTGGGCGGCTCTGCAGGCTCCTTCCGCTCCTGCTGGCGAGAGAAAGCGACGTAGTGAACCACTTTTTCTTTGGCCGTTCGAATTTCTCTCAAAAGAACTTTGATCGATTTTCGAAAGGAGGGAAAAAGTAGGGGCACCAGAAGAAGGGCAAGCGCCAGTTCGGCCGCTAAGAACGCGCTGCGCTGAAAAAGCTCCCCCGTTTTAAGCGGAGCGTAGGATCTTCCTATTTTTTTGCAGCTTCTTCCCTTTAAAGTGCCGCTTGGAGCCTTAAGGGAAACCTGCTTTTTTATGGGATAGACATATCCTGCGCTATTTTTTTCTTCAAAAACTATTCGCATCCATAGCCTTTTTTAAGAGCGAAATTTTATCGTAGAGCCACTCTTATGTCTAGACTATTTTTTGGAGTCAGTGAGAATTGAGTGAATTTGCTTTTTTAACTTGGGAATTTCATGCGTTAGAACTCTCAAAACATGACCTAAAAATACTTGCGGCACAAATAATATCATTGATCACAATAAACATTACGTGACACTTTGCATGTTCGTTACAGAATTTTCTGGACAACCAGAAGTTCTTGAGCCTCATAAATGCGGAAAATTGGAACTGGTTTGAATGGGACAACTTACCCCAACCCCTTTTCGCCCCTACCCAATCCCTAATAAACAATGTGGGAATAGAGAAATTAAAATTTTTTTCAAAGTCGGAAAATATTTTTTAGCAAAAGAAAATGTTAAAAAGCGACAAAACCCCGCTATTTAGTGCGAAGCGTAAATTCTTGACAGACGGCCCTTACAGGGCCGCCTGCCAGTCGCTTATTCACCTTCGTGCTGCTTGATCATCTCGTCGATCTTGGCCTTGATCGCAGATAGGTTGAATGAAGCTGGTGCCTGCATGGGGGGATAATCAATGGCTGTTGTGCCAGCTTTCCGACCTCTTTCTGGACCGAAACAAAACGCCAAAATTCGCGTGCATAGAAATCATTTATGTAACCGCCACCCATGTCATTCGTGCTTTCGCCGCGTGTGGCAGGCGTCCGTTCAAACGGATCCTGGCGCAGGTTCACAATGGTAGGCATGTCGGTTGTGACCTTTTCTCCAGGCCATCCCCATGGCTGTTGGAAGAACTGATACTTGAAATCATCGATGCGGACAGCTCCGAGATGAGGTCCGCCAAAGTAAAAGATTTCATGTCGCGCTGAAGGGCCTTTGCCCAGCAGCAGATCCAACTGATTGTAACCATCGAGGTGATTTTTGTAGGTGCGATCACCGAGTTTTACCCCTTTTAGCAGCTGATCGGTAATATTTGGGATTGCCAGCAGCGGCTACAAGTGTGGGAAACCAATCGAGACCGGAGAAAATTCCATTCTCAACAGCTCCTGGCTTAATATGTCCTGGCCAGCGGGCAATGCAAGGAACGCGGAAGCCACCTTCAAAGACCGTTCCTTTTGTTGCGCGGAAGGGCGTCATCCCTCCATCCGGCCAAGTAAACACTTCAGCACCATTGTCTGTTGTGAAGATCACAATGGTATTGTCAGCCTCACCAATATCTTCCAGATGCTTCAAGAGTTGCGCCAATGCAATCATCCAGTTGAGCCATGCCAGCTTCTTCGACGTTGTAATTGCTCGTCGCATTCATCATGGCCTGATACTTTGGCGGAAGATAAGTGAAGACGTGCATGCGAGTGGTATTGTGCCAGATGAAAAATGGCTTGCCATCAGCTTTGGCTTTATCCATGAATTCATTGGAACTCTTCACGAGCACTTCGTCAAAGGTCTCCATGTCATATTTGGCCTTGCGACCGACCTGCCAATTCTGCATATCCTTCATGTCTGGAAATGGCGCCAAGGGGCCTTCGTCCACGATTTTCTGTTTGCCGATCTTACCCCAGCGAGGTTGCTCAGTAGGATCGTCAACGTCGGTTGCCCAGGAATGGACCAGATTGCGCGGACCAGTTGTATCAATCCAATCTTGCGGATAATCGAACCAATAGGGATCTGACATCGCATCGAGGTGATATAGGTAACCAAAATATTCGTCAAAGCCATGAACTGTTGGCAAGATATTTGTTCAAGTCGCCGAGATGGTTTTTGCCGAACTGACCGGTGGAATAGCCCAGCTCCTTGAGCGCTGTCGCAATGGTGCATGCCTCAGCCGGCAATCCGACGTCAGCTCCTGCTTGGCCAACAGTCGTTAGACCCGTGCGTATGGGAAGTTCACCGGTGATGAAGTTCGCACGACCTGCTGTGCAGCTGGCTTCGGCATAGTAGTCGGTGAACAACATCCCTTGGCTTGCAAGCTTATCGAGATTCGGTGTCTTGCCGGACATAATGCCTCGGTGATAGGCGCCAATGTTAAACCAACCCATATCATCGCCCATGATCACAAGAATATTTGGCTTTTTAGCCTTGGGTTGAGGGGCTTTATCAGCTTGAGAGGCATCATCAGCGCCGAAAAGAGGTGCTGCTGCCATTAGAGTCATTAATAGCGCTTTCCACTTCATAAAATATCCTTCCTTTGAAAATTCCCTCTTACAAGGGAGGGATAGGACTTGTCAAATATTTTTTACTGCGCCGTGTAGCCCCCGTCGATGACAAGCTCGCTGCCGGTGACAAATTTCGATTCATCCGAAGCTAGGTAAACGATACCCCAGCCGATGTCGTCCGGCTCCCCAACATGGCCAAGGGGATGCTTGGCATCGAGAAGTTTGCGAAAGGGGGCAGCCCCGCTAGGCTGGCTATCTCCCAGACTCTCGACAAGCGGCGTCCAGATAAAGCCCGGGTGCACGGAGTTTACCCGAATCTTGTCAGAGGCGTAGAGAAGCGCGTCCGTTTTGCTCATGAGGCGCACAGCCCCCTTTGACGCATGGTAGGGAGGAAGGTCAGCCGCGCCGACAAGCCCATAGATGGAGGAGAGGTTGATGATGCTTCCGCCTCCACTTCTTTTCATGTAAGGGATGACATGCTTCACACAGAAAAATACCCCTTTAACATTCACCGCCATGAGCTGATCCCACTCCCCTTCCGTGATCTCATGAGTCGGTTTGTTGACGCCACTGATTCCAGCATTGTTGACCAGCACATCGATTTTCCCAAACTTGGCCGCAATGGCAGCAAACGTTTTCTCAACCTCGCTCTCCCGTGTGACATCCAGGTGCCAGTACTCAGCTTTGCCCCCGAGCCGCCTAATCTCCTCGACAGTCTGGTTCCCGGCTTTATCATTGACATCAGTCACCGCGACGCTGGCTCCTTCTCTTGCAAGAAGGAGGCAGGCCGAATGGCCGATCCCCAAACCTCCCCCCGTCACAATCGCAACTTTTCCTTGCACGCGCATAGCGCCCCTCCCAAAATTTAAGCTCTAATAGATTCGCCCCTTTTATGCCATGACTTCTACAGTTAAACTGTCTTCGGCGGGTCCCGACAGCCTTAGCTTTGAAGATCAGGCCGCCTTTACCCACCCCATTTTGTCCAATTAGAATGGTAACAAGCAATTGGCCCAGGGGATGGACTAGGCTATCTCGAAACTGAGTATGGACTGAATTGGAACGAAATGCGTTTTAAACCCGACTTGCCCCCTACATCGCGTTAAAAC
>CAVUZO010000010.1:0-56188 GCA_963745935.1 uncultured Parachlamydiaceae bacterium | reverse complement strand
CAGGGGGGTGAAAAAGCCCTCTTCAGCTTCCATCGAATAATCAGAAATGACACAGAGGCTCATCCCCATCAAAGTCAGAAGGATCGGAATGATGCGAAAATCGATATAGGCGAGAGCTCTAAAATTCCACATAAACAAAAATCATTTTGTTTGAGTATACTTTCGCAAAGGGAATATACTCAATTAAGTTCATCTTTAGGCTGAGAGGGGCCAAAATTGAGGATGCCAGATGTGCCCCTATTAGCCTAAAAATGAACTTAATTGAGTATTATGTCCAAGATTACTCGTCTCCACTTTCAAAAACTCGACTCCACAAATACGTGGGCCAAGCAGCATGCAGAAGAGTTCGACCGGCAAACGATGACGCTTGTGACGGCGAGCGAACAGACTGCTGGGCGCGGAAGGTTTAAGCGGCTTTGGCTCTCCCCTGCAGGCCAAAATATTTATGCCACCTTCTGTTTTTTTATTGAAAAACAGCGCCCGGACATCGGCAACTTGCCTCAGTTAATGGCACTTGCAGCAGCAGAAGTTGCAGAAAAACTGCATTTCAAGCCCCAGCTTAAATGGCCAAACGACGTCATGATCCATAGAAAAAAGGTCGCTGGCATTTTATGCGAAACGATCCCCTTCTCTGATACCCTCGCCATTATTTTAGGGATTGGACTGAATGTCAACATGACTCAAGAACAGCTCGACAGCATCGATCGACCAGCCACCTCTTTCTTTGCTGAAGATGGGGTCACAAGAGATCTGGAAGCAGTCTTAAAAGAGCTGCAAGAGCGCTTTGGAGCCCTTTTAGAGCAATTTCTTGAAGAGGGCTTTATCCCCTTTCTTCCTGAATATAAAAAACGGTTGGTGCATCAGAAAGGGGACGCGATTCGCTTCCACGATAATCGCACCATCTGGGAGGGGCGCTTTGTCGACATGAACCGCGATGGTTCCTTGCGGCTCGAACTTGCATCTAGCGAAGAGCGCACCTTTGTGGCTGGCGAAATTCTTTGAAATTGCTAGAGTGGGGCTATGGAATTTAACTTTGACCACACAGCATTTTTGTCACTGCTAGCTGCCTTGGCAGGATTTTATCTGCTGCTGCGCATCGGCAAGCGTTTTTCCCCTCCCCAACTCTCCCACCCAGACCTTGCTGGATTGAAAAAAGTGGGACAAGGATGGCGCCTCCCATTTGCCAAACTCCCGCGCTATCTCCTTTACTTAAGCTTATGCCTTTTTGCGGTAGCTATCGTTGACCCGCGCCTTCTTATCCCGCGCCAAGGAGTTGACGCAGAAGCAGCTCAAGGAGATGCCTCAGAAGGCATTGCTCTCTATTTTCTGCTCGACCAGTCGGGGTCGATGGCTGACACCATTGTTACAAGCGATGAGCAGGGAAATCGCGAAAAGATCCCGAAAATTCAGCTGCTTAAAGAGGTGACAAAGGCATTTGTAAAAAAGCGGCCGAATGACATGATCGGCATTGTCGCGCTGGCGCGCGGAGCCACTGTCATATCCCCTCTGACACTTGATCACAAAGACATTTTAAATAAAATCGAGAAGCTGCCAGTTCTTACCGATCCCGATCAAGGAGGGACTGTGATCGGGTATGGGATTTTCAAGACCGCAAACCTGATCGCCGCCACCCACCATTTTGCAGATGAGCTGGCAAAGGAAAAACAGCTCCCCTCTTACAGCATCAAAAGCAACGTCATCATCCTTGTAACGGACGGGCTCCAAGACCCCAATCCCCTCGACGAGGATAAGCCTCTTCGAACGATGGAAATCCCAGAAGCCGCTGAATATGCGCGACAAGCAGGTGTCAAGCTCTATATTATCAGCATTGACCCCGCCCTTGGCCAAGCGCAATTTACGGGAGCACGCAACCAGATGAAACATGCGGCGGAATCAACAGGAGGCCGCTACTACTTACTGCAGGGTTCACAAGGGTTGGCCCAGGTCTATTCTGAAATTGACAAATTGGAAAAGAGTGCCCTCCCAACGCTAGCTTCGCAACAAAAAGAGCTTCAGCCGCATCTCTACCGCGCCCTCTTTCTTTACCCCTATCTTGTCGCCTTTGGAATTGCGGCTCTTCTTGCCTCTTTACTGCTTGAGAGTACTCTGTTGAGGAGGGTACCGTGATACCAAGTGATTTTTTTTTCGGAAATCGCGCGGCTACGTCTCTTTTGTGGATCTTGCCCATCTTGATCCTTCTCTTTATTCGGCTCTACTATTTTCGCAAAAAAAGCTTGGGACAACTAGGTGACAAGAATCTTCTTGCTCTGACAATCACTCCGCGTTCTCTTCTCATCTATTGGATAAAATGCGCCGCCTTTACCATTTGCCTTGGGGCAGCAATATTTGCCCTCATGGAACCGCAAGGAAATGGACATTACCCTGAAGAAGAGCTCAAAGTGAACAAGAAAGAGCAAACCATGCAGAGGCGCATATCCCAAGAGGTCATTCTTCTTATAGACTGTTCCGGCTCAATGGCAGTAACCGATAGCCGCGACATGAGCCGTCTCGACTACGCCAAAGATATTGTCGATCAGCTTGTCAGTAAACTGACAGGGCAATCGGTCTCTCTTTACGTCTTTACTTCAGAAGTCACCCCTCTTTCTCCATCAACGATGGACTACCTTTTTGTCCGCTTAATGCTCCGTCAGATGCACCTCAATGAGGGAGATATCACTGGGACAGATATTGTCAAAGCCTTGCGAGAGCTTCACCTGAAGATTCTTGACATGCCTCCAAAGCGAATGAAGAGGCTGATTCTCATCAGCGATGGCGGCGACACCGCGCTTGATGCAATGCCGGAGAATGAAAAGGAAAAAGCGATTGGCTCCCTGTTAGATCTCTTTGATGATGCCTCCTCCCTCAATCTCCATAGCGACGCCATCGGGATGGGATCGCAAAAAGGAGGCATTGTCCCCAACGTGACCTTTCAAGGCAAACCAGTCCCCTCTACCTTAGAGGATGAACTTCTCCAAAGGCTCGCAAGAAGAGGAGGAGGACTCTATTTAGAAGCCAATGCGAGCAGCGCTCCTGCTATTGCCGACCGCCTCGCTGCAGCTATTCAGCAAGATGCTGATCACGCTCCACCAGAAGAGCTTTTCAGCCCCTCTCCTCAAAATCGGACTGTGATTTATGACCGCTACTTTCAGATCCCTTTAAGCATAGCTCTCCTACTTCTCATGTTTACAATAGGTTGGCCCGACACCAGGAGACGGATGTGAGAAAGGTTTTTCTCCTTATTTTCTTGCTGCTTGCCTCTTCTCTTACTGCTGAGAGGGAAGAAGCAGCAAAAGCGGCCCGCTATTTTGAAGCAAAACAGTATGAAAAGGCTCTCGACACCTATGAAGGGCTCTTGAAACAGACCCTTACGCCATGGGAGAGAAGTGTCGTCCAGTACAATATCGGCTGCGCCCAACTCGCTGACGGGCATCCCGCTGCTGCTATCGCCGAATGGAGCGCCATTCCACTAGGAGTTGATCCCTTCCCTTTGCTATCTAGACGCATTCATACCAACATCGCTGTCGCCAAATTGCAACAGATTGAAAAGATCGATCTCACCTCTTCGTTCGCTTTTGAAAAGGCGACCTTTCTTCTCCAACAAGCGCGCGCCTATATACAGCGCGCCGAAAGCGAAGAGTGCGCTCTCCAGAAACTCGAAGGGGCAATCAGCTGCACCCCGGCAGCGGATTTAGAAAAGATAAAATCTCTCATCGATGAAAAATTTACAAAAGGGGTCATTCAGTGGCAAAGCTTTGAACAGGCCCATTCTAAGCCGACAATGGGTCTTGAACACCTTTTAAACTCCTATAAATTAGCCCTGATCGAAGAGCCCTTGCAAGAGACAACTCTCACCGCGCTGCTTGAAGAACAGAAAAACGCTCAGTTTGACGTAAAAGAGCTTGAATTGGCCTTAAAAGCCCTCCAACAAGGAGATCCTCTCTCGGCGCGCTTCTTTTTTCAAAAAGCGCGTTTCCAATTAACGAAAATTGTGCAACACGTTAAAAGGGAGACAATAGCCACCCCTCTACAAATTTTAGAAACGGCCATTGAGGAGCAGCATGAAGCCCTCGTTTTAAATCGATTGGCAGACCGTATGGAAAGTGGCGAAAAAAAGGGTCCAGCAATTATAGAAGGGATTATGACACCTCAAGAGAATGCCGTCAAAGAAGCAGCCCTGTTTAAACCTGGTGTATATCAGATTCAGGTTCAAGGATTTAAGAAAGAGTGCCAGGCGGATCCTTGGAGCGAAGTTTTACCTCTTTTTGATGAGGGCGAGCGCCTCGCTTTTGAGGCCTCTCATGAAGCGTCCAACGAGCATCCGCTACCAAGCTTAGATCTGCAGGAGCTAGCTTTGCAAAAGTGGAGCCAAGCCCTCGAACTGTTAAAACAGCCAAAAAAGGCTTCTAAGAGCTCTTGTAAAGGGTCTGCAGGACAGTCTGGTGCGCAAAAAGAGAACGCTCCTGCAGAACAAAAACAGGCTGTACCTATGAACCAAGTGCTGCAAAACATCCAGAAAATGGAACAGGAAGATCAAACAAAACAGGTTCAACAGGCTCCAAAAGAGGTGGAAAGACCGTGGTAGTGATCTATTTCGTACTGCTGCTTTTAACCCCCTTTTTTATCCAAGCCCAAGAGGGGACAATCTCAGCCTCAATTGAAACGGGCGCCCATATCGAATATCAGCCTTTGAAAGGGATTGTGACCATTACGCATGATAAAAGCGAGAAGGTCGACCTCAACAGTTTCCGTTTACAGGGCAAGCCGCTTTCAGTTGAGCTTTCTAACGAAGTTTCTATCTCAACAACAAGCCCAATTGTCATTTCATTTTACAGTTTTACGCTTCCAGGGCAGGTCAGAGGGCTACATGAACTGCCCCCAATCAGCGTCACTGTTGGCAACAGTAGTTATAGTTCTGTGACCTCTACATACGAAGTGGGACAATCAGCCGTTGGCAGTCCCGCCGCTAAAGCCGCTTTAAATTTTGAGAATATTGTGGAGGGGGGAAATTCGATTTATCCGGGGCAGAGAATCTTTGTTGGCTATCGCTATACATACAGCGGGATGATCGAACTCACCAAAGAAGATCTTCCTCTTCTAGATGCAAAAGGTCTGCTCAAAATTGGAGCGAAGGCGATCAAAGACTTTACACAGGATAATTCCAACATACGCGAAGTGAGACAGGAGGTCGAAGGGACAAAACCGGGCGATTACACTTTTGGCCCCTCATCTATTGTAGGAAATGCATACAAGCAAGATGTGTCGGGGCAGCGGCAATACTTACAACCGCCGGTTCAAGCGGGAGCCCCGGCAGTCACGATCAAAGTTCTCCCCTTTCCGGAAAAAGATAAACCTGCCTCTTTCAATGGAGCTGTAGGGCCGTTTGACACGTTTAAAGTGACTCTTCTCTCTTCTCCAAAAATGAATGTGGGAGATAAAATGCTCCTAAACGTCGCAATTGGTGGCAAAGGACAAGTTGAAAATGTTCCCCTGCCTGAACTTTGCTGTCAGCCAGGTTTCAGCGGACAGTTCCAGCTCAGCGATCTTCCTCCCAAAGAAGAGATGAAGGGGACGACAACAAAACAATTTACAGTGGAAATGCGCGTTCTATCCCCTACCCTGACACAAATCCCGCCTGTAGAATTTTCCTATTTTGATCCGGCACTTAAAACGTATCAAAAGCTAAATAGTCAAGCCATACCCATTACAATTGCCCAAATTCAGCCACAAGTCCCTCCAGCAGAAAAGCCTCCAAAGAGTCAACCCGAAGCCGATACTGCTGCCAGCCATGGCAATGTGGCAAAACAGCTGGCTCCCATTGAAATTGAAGGGATCACCCCCCTCAAGATGGAAGACCTGAATGACCTCTCTTTTGGCACTTGGAATGTCCTCTGGAGCCTTCCCATCGCCCTTGCCGCCCTTCTATTGCAGCTCAATTTTTATAAAGCATGGCAAGAAGAGCGCAAGAAAATAAAAACAAAGAGCGCTCGCGACCTTTTCGAAGAGGCCATGCAAGCCCCTCAAACCTCTTTTTATCGACTCCTCAATCAAGCCTTTATGCTTCGCCTTAAAGAGAAAAAGCTGATCCCAGAAGTTTTAGAAACTGCCAGCGCTCTTCCAGAAGAGGGTATGGCTGGCCAGGTGCGCACTTTTCTTCTCGCCATCGAAGAAAAGCGCTTTACAGGGCAAGAGGCGCCACTCGATCAAGCCCTCCAAATTCATGCCAAAACCCTGTTTGAGGAGATTTAAACAACTATGCATCGTCTGTTTATCTACCTTTTAAGCGGCTTTTTGGCCTCTTTAGTCTTATATGTGCTTCTTCAGGGCTTGCCCGATCAGCTGCTTCCCTCCGATCCAAAAGTGCTGCTGCAAGAAGCTGAGCATTTCTACCAGCTGGGGGAAACGGCCAAGAGCGTGGATGAGCGAAAAAAATCCTTCAACCATACGCTGAAAGTCTACCAGGATCTGGAAAAGGTCTATCACCCCGACTTTGGCAATGGAAAGTTATTCTACAACATGGCTAACAGCTATTATCAGCTCGATGAAACACCTCTTGCGGTTTACTATTATTATCGCGCTAAAGCTTTAGCGCCACGCGATTCAGCCATTGCGTTTAATCTTTCACAAGCCCTTCACAAGCTCAATATCAACCAGCCGGAGTCCTCTCCCCTATCCGGAAATCTATTCGCTTTAGCTTCATTTCTTTCTCTTCCGGAACGCCTTGAACTTTTCTTTTGGATTGTGGCTCTTCTCTTTGGCCTCGCCTCTCTTTATATCTGGCGCCGTTCCACCTGGTTAAAGCCTGCGATTGCGGCTGTCGCAGCGATTGCCCTCTTTCTATTAGGATCTCTCTTTTATACGCGCTTTATTGCCCCTCAACAAGCAGTGCTTGTCAAATCTTCAGTTCTTTATCGGGACGCTGGCGAACAGTACGCAAAAGTTTCGGCAGAACCGCTTCCGGCAGGCCTGAAAGTCGAAGTCATTACCGTTCGCGAAAAGGGAGACTGGCTCAAAATTTTAAGCCCCGATGGCTCTTTAGGATATGTTGAGAGCGATTCTATAAGGCTGCTTTGATGGGGGTAAAAAACAAATCGGGCAGGGGCACGGGCACGTTCATGTACTCGGGTAACGACGGCAACGGGTACGTGAACGCGTGCGTGCCCCTGCCCGATTTGCTTTTTAAAAGTCCTTATGGGTGAATATTCATTGAAAATTCCAATTCAATTGTTTATAATATTCTTAAAAAGCGGTTATTTGACATGAATGCTGAAAATCACCTCTCCGACGCATGGATTCGCGAGCTGCTCAAACCTTTACAAAATGAAGAAATTGAGTACCAGCATCAATATAAAATGTTATCTGAATTTCAGAGACGGCTGCAGTCCGTTGAATCTCTTTACAGCGAAGTCTACTCCAAGATGACCCTTTTGGAACAGCAGCTTAGGTGCCAAAAACCATGACCAACATTGAGCGACGCGCCTTATATCAATCTTTGAGACTTAACTGGCTGCAGGATCCATCGCTAGCGGTAGAACCGTGGCAAGTGGAGGATTACCGTCGCATGCCGCTCGAATCCCTCTTCCAGCGATTAAAGCTGCAGGATATCAATTTGGATAAACCCAGTTTTCTCCAATTTACAGATCAGGTAGATACTCCTGAAGAGCTGACAGATCTTCTTTTGCAAGACATTGAGGCTGATGCCACTACACATGATCAGGTCTATCTTATTGTCTTCGAATTATGGCGCCGGCTTATTCCTGAAAAGCCGAGTCTTACTATATTCTGTGATGAATTAGACCATCAAATCTCCCTTTACGATGCTGGCGAACTTGACAACCCAGAAAGCATTGAAGACGCACTTTCAAATTTGCAAGTCATCTTGGAAGAGCATGCAGACGATGGCGGAGATTCCGTAGAGCTTTTTGAAACCATTAATCATGCTTGTGCCCATGATGTGGAGCGCTTTTTATACGATTTTATATCTGAACAAATCGATATGGGGAATGTTTCCTACGCTTCTGAGCTGCTCGATGCCTTCTCAGATTATGTCTCCGATGTTAACTGGTTTGATTTTCTTAAAAGCCAAGTTCTTTTCGAAACTGATCCTGCCGGCTCAAATGCGATCATTCGCCAATTGATTAAAGACGAAGAGAATGACCTGGAACTGAACTTGGAAGTTTTAGCCTTTATGGTGCTCGCCGGCGACCAGGTTGATTTTATAGCTCTAATCAAAAAAACAGCCCCTCTACTTAGCTCTGAAGAAGATTTTAAGGACCTCCTAACTGTTTGCAGCGATTTCTACCATCGCCTGGACGATGATAGAGGCGAACAAGCGATCCAAACCATGCTTAAAAATAGGTCTGGACGCGATTTACTTAAAACAATCAATCAAAATGACCCAGATATTGAGGAACTTTTCAAGATCATTTCGCATCGATTGAATGCCGCAAATTGACATAATCGATTGAAAATCAATGGCCGCAAAAGCGCTCCCCAAAAAGTTTTAAGTTCATGTTGACTTTAAACGCGAAAAACGCGATACAAATGGGCATTCAAAACACAACCAGTTGTGTTTTTCAAGGGTAGCAAACACAATATCTTGTGATTTATCACTAGGGGACAGGACTATGACAAAACCAACAGCGCGGGCCATGGCAACGGCTTTGCGCACATACCATCGGCCAATCAAAGAAGGGGACACGTTACTTGAAAGTTGGGATCAGGTCGTCGACCGCGTCGTCAGCCATCAGCGCTGGCTATGGGAGCGCGCCCTGGGTCGCTCGCTCAATGAACGAGAAGACGATGAACTCGAAGAGCTGCGCCGCCATGATCCTCGGACGCTATATCGCTCCTGCCGGTCGCACTCTTTGGCTTGGTGGCACTGAACTTAGCCGCACGCGCGAATCCTGCATGTTCAACTGCTCCTTTACCCATATTGAAACCGTTTATGATGTTGTCGACTGTCCTATGGCTGCTTTTACAAGGCTGCGGCGTCGGCTTCAGACCGATTACCGGAACACTTAATGGCTTTCGCCGCCCGCTTCATGAAATCAAAGTCATCCGCTCCAATCGCACCGGCAAAAGGGGGCTTGCAACACAACGTCGAAACATTCGATCCCGAGACACACGACCTGGACGATTAAAAGTTGGCGATTCGGCCATCGCCTGGGCAAAAGCTGTTGGCAAGCTTGTCGCTGGAAAATTCCCAGCGCGCACCCTCGTCCTCGACTTTTCAGAAATTCGCCCTGCCGGACACGTCTGAAAGGTTATGGATGGATCTCCTCCGGCGACGAACAGATCTCCAAAGCCTTTCAAAGCCATTGCCAAGATTTTATCCGACCGCGCCGATCAGCTTCTTACACGCATGGACATTCTCGACATCGTCAACTGGCTCGGCACGATTCTCTCCAGCCGCCGCTCGGCGCAGATCGCCCTCTTTGAATATGGACAACCTGAGTGGGAAGACTTTGCCTTGGCAAAAAAAGAGTGGTGGCTCAAAGGCAATGCCCATCGCCAGCAGTCGAACAACAGCCTTGCTTTTCCGCACGAAGCCCTCTCGCCAGGAGTTTGAACGCCTCTTCCAGATGATGCACGAAGCGGGTGGCTCTGAGCCTGGCTTCATCAATGCGGCCGAAGCCGAAAGGCGCGCCCCCTGGTTTAAAGGGTGCAACCCTTGCGTCGAAATCTTGCTCGGCAACAAGAGCTTCTGCAATCTGACAGAAGTGAACGTCTTGGCCTTCAAAGGCGACAAAGTCGGCCTTGAGCGCGCCCTTTATCTCGCCGGACGCATGAACTACCGCCAAACGATGGTCGACCTGCGCGATGAGATCTTGCAAGAAGCGTGGCATCTCAACAACCAGTTCCTGCATCTGTGCGGCGTCGGGCTCACCGGCATCCGCGCACGTCCCGACCTGACCGCGCTACGATTACAAGCGCATGCGCAACATCACCGTCAGCGCGGCCTATAGCATGGCTAACGAGCTCAACGCTCCGTTGCCCAAGAACGTCACGTGCGTCAAACCAAGCGGCACTGTCAGCAAAATCATGGGAACTGAAGAGTGGGGGGAAGTCCCTGAAGGGGTTCACATGCCTCTTGGCAAATACATGTTCAACAACATCACCTTCTCCAAGCACGACCCTTTCGTGGCGCGCTTTATTGCAGCGGGCTATGAGGTCATCGAGAAGCCGTTTGAACCCGAATCGGTTCTCGTGAAGTTTCCTGTTAAATATGAGAACGTCCCCTTCACGCGCAAGACCGTGACCCGCAAAAACGGCAAAGTGGAAGAAGTCGAAGTCAACACCGACTCGGCTGTGCAACAGCTGGAATGGTATCGGCTTCTTGCAGGAGACCTGGTGCGAACAGAACGTCTCCAATACCATCTCGTATGACCCTTCCGAGATCCCCGCGATCATCGACTGGTTCATGAAAACTGGGACTGCTATGTCGGCGTCTCGTTCCTCTTCCGCAACGATCCGACCAAAAATGCGGAAGACTTAGGCTATGCCTACCTGCCGCAAGAGGTGGTCACAAAGGAGGCGTACGAAACCTACGCGTCTCGCCTCAAGGAGATCGATTATTCCGGCATCGAAATCCGCGAAGAGGAGCCCACCGAGGCTTGCCTCAACGGCGCCTGCCCCATTCGATAAATTCCTCTCTCCCCCTGCTTATCAGGGGGAGTTTTCCTTGACAATTCCGCCTTAAAGCTATAAGAACAAAGCAAAATAAAGGTCCCTTATGGCATCCAAAATTGGTACAGCCCCGCGCATCGTCATTGAGAGTGATGATGAAGATGAATTTATCGAGGTGCTGCCCCTTCCTCCTGAAGTTGAACGCATCGCAAAAATGGCGAAGCTGATTGATTCGACGACAGCTCCCCCGCCACCTGCGCTAGAACCTGCTGCCTTTGCTCCCGTGCATGACAAATCTTCCCCTGAACTTAAAAGGCTGGTCGCAGCGATCGCAAAAACTAGAGGCAAAGTGGAAACGCTGGAAAAGAGCTGCGACGAGGTGCACAACACTCTGTTTTTTCGCAAAGGGGGGGAGCGGTATGAGGAGTGGCTTGCCACCATGCGGCAAGCAGAACCTAAAATTGACCAGTGGTTTGATTTTGTCGGGCAGCTCCTTTTGAAAGGAGCTCAGCTCGAAGAGATCGAAGAGATCCCTAAAACTTGGGAGCTTGAATTCTTGGAACTCAAGCTCTTTTTGTTGAAGAAACAGTGCCTTGAAATGCAGCTTCTTCTCCAAGACCCAAGCTTTAGAAAAGCGAGAAGCGCGACCTTGGAGTTTGCCGCCGAGCTGCTGAAAATTGGCAGCAGAGAAGATGCTCCCGTTTTGAAGCTAGAGGCTATAGCCTCTCTCTATCGCAAGAAAGTGCCCCAACAGCAAGCTCCTCTTACAGATTTTGTAAAGCGAGCCTTGAACCAGCTGCGGGCTCAAATGTGTGCTTTAACCAGACAAGCTATGAGGAGCCAATATAAGGTTTTAAAGAGTGAACCCGTAAAAAAAGCTGCCGACTTGGAGGCGCTAGATCCATCCTCCTCTGCTGATGCCACCTTTATTGCTTTGG
Source organism: uncultured Parachlamydiaceae bacterium (assembly GCA_963745935.1). Lineage (GTDB taxonomy): Bacteria > Chlamydiota > Chlamydiia > Chlamydiales > Parachlamydiaceae > JAJFUZ01. The sequence goes on along the minus strand of CAVUZO010000010.1, from coordinate 44,624 downwards.
AGAACGCTCCCACCTACTTGACCCCTCTAGATGCGCTTCTCAAGGGGGATCAAACGAGTACAGAAAAATATGCTGCTGGTAGCGCCCTCCCGAGCGCTTATAGTTTAAAAAATAAATGGACAGTCGACTACTATGTAGGGAACCATCCCGAAACCTGGCGCGTCTACTATGCGGGAGAAGCGGAGACCATGAGCCTGGTAGGCTTAAGCCTCGAAGTCATGAAGTGTCTTAAAATCCTCTCCTTAGGTTATGAAAAACTGGGTTCACGTGGATTTGAAGAGGAGTACCAGGAGTATCGCAATGCGCTTTCTACCCATTCCCAGAATCTAGAACTGCATCGGGGGGCTGTTGCTGAGGATCCCTTCAACTCTCGCACAGAAGAGCTGATAGACAAAATCTCGGGGATGGAAAAACTTTGCGATATCGTGCAGGATCGCTGGCTCTTGCTTCATGGTCTGACGGTCACTCATGGGGATCTCTTCGCCTTGACGCGTAGACTTAGAGAGGACCTAACTCCAACAGAAGACACCTTGAAGCGGAGCGTCCATTTCTATTTCACTGCTAAGCAGGTTTTGGAAGCGCGTCAGAAAAAGAGAATAAGCTGGCCCATGTTCCCGATGGACAATTTAGTCAAAGGGATGCTCGAATTAAGATGGGAAACAGTCACTGCCATCGCCCCAAAAATCGTACAACTCAGCCGGGAAGAGAGTCTCGTTTTTGCTGAAATCATGAGCAAAGGGGTGATCCCGAGTTTAAATAAAGGAGAGCTGCTCGCCCATGATAAATCCTATCTTAAATCCTATCTCGTCAAGAGGATCACAAGCCTTTGTCATCTTACGTTTAATGTGGAGCATCAGGTAGAACTTGCGCTCATTTTTGATGCCTTCGAAAAAGATCCGGTATTAAAAAAGGCTTTAGAAACAGCCAAGAGTGGCAGCGAAGAGTTCGCGAGCATCTTAGACGACTTTAAAGCCTCACCAAAAGCGCACCCCTTTTCATCCGAACAGTGCACCTTTGCAAGAAAAGCGCTCTTTATGCTTCATAAAGCCGAAGCTTCTCACGATCTTCTCGCCTTTACAGAGGGATGGCAGGCGCTATGCGATCTCCCTAAAAATGAGTCGGAAGCGATGAGAAAGCTCCAAGAAATCGTCTACACTCAATTGAGTAAAGCCTGGGAGAAGCAGGGCTACATCTGGCCGCAATTTAAACCCGATGATTACTCACTCATCCATGCCCCCATACCCGCTTGGAACGAGTCGGAGGCTACAAAAGTGCGTTGGCGCGCACTCGGCTGTCTCTGTTTTGGAAAGCAAGAAGAGGAGCGCGCTATCGCCAAAAGGATCTGTCAAGAATATAAGTTGGAGGATTATAAGGATCAACCGGTTCTTTTCGCGCGCGCCCTTCTGAAGGGGATCTGCAAAGGAGATCCAAAAAAACTTGCAATAGGCGAAGGGGAAAAAAAATGGCTACTTACCGAATACTTTCCTGCCTATTTTGACGCTCCCTCTTATGACAGCAGCGATCTGGAAACTCTGAAGGCCCTTTTCCGCCTTGTCACAGCTGAAAAAGGGCAGAATGACACCCCCTTCACAAATCTTGCGAAAAGCAATATGAAAGAGCGCTATGACTCATTCATAAAGGATTCTGAAGCTCTTTTTCCCACTGTTTGAGAAGCAGGTAATCCTCTGATAAGAGGTTTGAGAGCTCTTTTTTCTTTTCTGCAAGTTCGAGCTCGGTGAAAGGGTTGTGGCTTTCCCGCCTCAAATTGCGCATCTCCTTATAAAGCGCTACGGCCTTTTTAAATGTTTCCAAACCCCCTCTGCGAGGTGTCTCCTGATACTTTCTGGTCAATGGTTTTAAGAGGAGCTTCTCCTCTGCCAGAATGCGATCATAAAGAAGCTCCTCGCAAGGAATCACTTTGACCATTTCATGCAAATCCCTCTCTCCCTCAGCTGTTAAATAGAGGGTGAGCAGCTCCTGCAAAACGATCTCTTCTTCGTCGGAAAGCGCCTCTCCCTTTAGAGCACGCTTAAATAGAAAAAAGGCATGTAGAGCCCATAAAGGCTCTCTCCTTGAAAATTGCAAATTTTTTACAAAGAGCTTAATCGTTCGAGGAAGCTGCTCCTCAGGCGTCCATAGCGCGTGCGCAAGGGCCGTAAACTGTATAGAAGGCTGCTTTTTGTGAGTTGCTTCACCCTTTTCAAAAACTTCTAGGGGTAGTAGAGCGGGAAAATAGTTTAATTTTTTGATGTAGCTTTCCGCGAGTTCGAAGAGAGGAGAGAAATTATTCTCCTCCCTGCGCAGAGCTTGGAGGCGGAACATCACCTCAGCATAGCGCACAATATTGAGAGGAAGTAATTCAGCCCTGCAAACGGCAAGCTTCTGAATTAAGCCGCTCATTTCGTCAAGGTGTGGAATCGCCGGTCTGACAGCGACGAAAGCTTGATGCATTTTCTTCATCGCCTCCATTTTTAACACCATCCCAAGTCGAGGAAGCGCGACCGCCAGCATTGCAACAGAGGAGTCATCATGACCGAAAAGACCTTTTACAAAGCTCTTGGCAAGAAAAACCTGTAAGTCGCGGGAATCGTTTTTAATCCTAGAACCCATGACACCTTTAAAAACTTTTTTCGTCGCTCTGTCTGCCCGCTGCAGAGTCTCTTTTCCTGCCACATCGAGGATGTTTAATAAAACTGCGCATCTCCTCTCTTCAATCTTTTTAGGGGGCAGCGAAGCAAAGGTTTGCGCTGCTTGGAAAAGGAGATTGAGTTCGCTGAGAAGGTTAAATGTTGGAGCAGTATCTACAGGCTTATGGATGAGATAGATCTGTAGTTTTGTAAATTCCTCCTCAGCCATTTGGCTCTTCTCGGGAGAGGCCTTCTCAATCTTCATTCCAATCTCATCGGCAATCATCTCTAGATGCAAGGTATAGTAGAGAATGGGTCGCTCATCTCTATTTTTAGGCTCTTTTATCTGTTTTTTACGAGCCAGCCTAATCTCCTCTTTTAAAAACTTGAGGATCGTTTGACTCTTCTCATTAATATCGCTTTCTAAAAGCTGGAGCTGCTGCGCAATCTCTTCTAAGGCCACCACAGTCTCATTCTTAGGGCTGTTCGACCAGGGGACAAAGGAGAACCAGCTTTGCCACCAGCTTCCCTTTTCAAACAGCAGCTCGTCTCGAAGCTTGACCTCTTTCGCACGCGCCTTAAACTCTCTCAGCTCGTCTGAATCGAGTTGAGAAACGGGGGGCTCACCCTCTTCGACCCAACTCTCCTTTAAAAATTGGGTGAGCTGTTTCTTTTCATGTTCTTCCCCAAGCTGTTCAAAGCTGGAGATAAAACACTCCAGCGTCAGCACGTGCAGCTTCTTCACCTCATTTTGCACAATAGGATCTTTGATTGATTGAAGAGCTGCGCCCTGCTGGAGGATCTGCTGTTTAGCTATTTCACAAGAACCGGTCAGCAGGAAACTATCTTTTTGCTTCAGGCACTCCTGATAGCTCTCTTTGAAAAGCCGAAGGGCGCTTTTGTGCGCATCTCCAAGCTCTCCCAGCCGCTGACATTCCGCCTGGGCCTCTTCATGCTCTTGTTCGAGATTAAACAGATTCTGAAAACGGTCTAGGATCTTGTCCCTCTCTTGTAAAAAGGGAAGTTCAGCATAAAGCTGTTTAATCCGTGAGCGATTTAGGACAAGCTTTGCTCGAAGCTCTGCGATTTCAAAGCCTCTATTTCCCTCTATTGCCTCTCGATATAGGGAGCGCTTCAACTCCGCCAATCTCTTGACCACCTTCTCCCATTTCCCCCTTGTCTTTACCTCAAGAGCATTAAAGAAAGGATCTTGCGGGTCCGCCCTCTCTTCTGCTGCAAAAAATAGACGCGACTCTGGGGATCCCATAGCTCTCCTTTAAATGGTTCGGAATCTAACAGATAAGCTTTTTCTTGACAAATCTGCCTTGAAGCAATAAGAAAGAGCAGCAATAAAACATTCAAGGTCCCTCATGGCTTTTTCTATCCCTACAGATTTAACAGCTCCAAGTCTCATTATAGAAACCGATGAGGAGGAGATTTTTACAAACCCTCCTTTTCCTGAAAGGGTTACAAGGATTGCAAGCTTGGAGTCCTTAACCAAGTCTGTGCACTCTGCTGCTCCTTTGCTAGAATCGGGAGCTTTTGCCCCTATACACGACAAATCCTCACCCGAACTTAAAACACTAGTCGCTCAGATCAGCATCGCCACAAAAAAAATCGAACAGTTTCAAAAAATTTGCGAAGAGGTGCGCCTCAACCTGTTCTTTCGCACAGATGAAATGAAATTTGATGCGTGGCTTGCCACCATGCGCGAAACAGAACCTAAAATTGAGCGCTGGTATGAGTTTGTAAGAAGGCTTTTACTAAACGGCGCACAGATTAAAGAGATCGCGAGCATTCCTGAGACTTTGAACCTTGAAATCTGGCTCATCACGCTCTTCTTGCTGAAAAAAGAGTGCCGGGAGATGCAGATTCTCCTTCAAGACCCAAGCTTTAGAAAGATGCAAACCTGGTACAAGAGTGTGGTCGAAGAGTTCTTGCGGGATATTCAACTGACCAGAACGCCACAGGCGCAACTGGTCGACATCACCCTATTCTGCCTTAAAATTTTCAAAAATAAATTTAATAAAAAAACTCCTCACCACCCTGTTGTACAGCGCGGGATAAACCAGCTGAAGGCTCAAGGGCGACTCTTAGCAGTGCAAATTCTGGAAACGCAGTATCAGAATGGGAAAATCCCCATCCCTTTAGCTCTTCTTCCAGATCATGGCAACCAGGGCCTTCAATTGAGTCAATCAGATAGCCCAGAACAGCCTTATCCTTTTGCTGAATGTAAAAAGGTAGATGCCCTCTATCTATCCTTGGGCGCTCCTTCCTACCTCACCCAAAAGGCTCTAGAAGCTCCCTGTTACGGGCTTCTTTATGAGAACCGTGAAACGATTTCAACGGAAGAATTTACAAAAGCCGGCACGCTCCCCGATGTCTATACTCAAATCAAGGGGGGACGCGATTATTATATCGGTAAAAAAAGTGCAACATGGGATGTCTATAAGAGCGGGAAACTGGTCACCAAGGGGCTAAGCAGCCTCAATCTTGAAATCATGCAGCTTCTCAAAAGTTTAGCTTTTGGTCTGGAAAAGCATGTGCGTCAAAATATTCCGCGCGACTTTGAAGAGGAGAACAAACATTATCGCAGAGTCTTTTACTCGCTTTATAGAGAAGTCGAACAGAATCTGAGTCATCTTACCGCTGATTCCTTCAACTTGCGCTCTCCGGAAATGATGGACAGGATCTCCGGTATGGAGGGGCTTTGCGAAGTGGCACAGGACCGTCTGCTTCTGCTTCATGGCCTGACGCAGATACATGGAGATCTTTTTGAAATGACGCGCAGGCTTCGCATAGATCTCGCCAAAACTGAAAAAAACTTAAAGGGGAGCATCCACTTCTATTTTACAGCAAAAGCCGTTCTGGAAGCGCATCGAAAAAAGAGAAGCGCTTGGGAGATATTCCCGATGGACTCCTTAATCCAGACGATGCTCGACGTCAGATGGGAAATCGTCGCCGCCACTGGTCCGAAATTCGTGGAACTCGACCCCAAAGAGTCGCTCGTTTTTACAGCCATCATGAACAAAACTGTGATTTTTTCAGATACAGTCAAATCCTATCTCGTCAAACGGATCACAAACGTTCTCGACTTCCCTCTCAATCCCTTGCAGCAGGCAGAGCTTGCCCTCGTCTTTGATGCTTTTGAAAAAGATCCGGTATTAAGGAAGGCTCTGGATGCGGCCAAAATAGAGAAGGACTTTGCGAAGATCCTAGAGGACTTTTTAGCCTCTCCCTTAGCGCACCCCATTTCTGCGGAAGAGTGCTCACTAGCAAGAAAAATGCTCTTTATGCTTCATAAGGCCAAGGCTTCTCAAAACATGTTCGCCTTTGCAGAGGGATGGCAAGCCCTGTGCGATCTGAAAACAGCTGAAAATAGAACCCAATCGGAAGCCCTGACACAGCTGCTAGAGGTAGGTTTTTCTCTGCTGAGTGAAACTCGCGAAGCGCACAAGTACCCGTGGCCCCTATTTGATGCGTCAGAAGAGTGTTCGCTGCTTCCTAGACACTTAGTGGATGTGCACAGAAAAGAGCTGCGCTTTCGCATCCTGAGCTGCCTCTGTTTTGGCACACATAAGAGAGAGCTCGAAAAAGCGACCTTTCTGCTTCAAAATTTCACCCCTGAAGACTATCAGGAATACCCTTCGCTTTATACCCGCATCCTTCTGCGCAAGGTCTGCCAGAAGGTTGTACTTGACAAGATGGAAAATAGTTGGCTACTTAAGGAGCACTTTACCCCCTATTTCGAGGACGCTGAATATGATAGCAGCGATATGCTTACCCTCCGCGCCCTTTTTCATCTTATTAAAAGGGAAGAGGGAATGCCTATGACTCCTTTTACGGACTTTGCAAAGGAGAAAATGAAAGAGCGCTTTTCCTCCTTTATTGCAGCAACTTAAACTCGTTCAAGCATAGTTTGAGAAAGGGATAGCTGTCAGTGTTCAGATTCAGGAGCTGCGTTTTCTTAGCATCCAGCTCTGTACTGCCAAAAGGATTGCTCGTGCTCTTTTGCAAAGAGCGTATCTCTTTATAGAGCTCCATTGCTTTCTTAAACGTTTCTATAGACCCTCTGCGAGCTGTCTCCTGATATTTTTTTGTTAATGGCTTCTCCTTAGACTTCTCCTCTGCTTTAATCCTATCGTAAAGAAGCTCTTCGCAAGAAAGTGCCCCTACCATCTGCTGCAAATCCTTCTCCCAATCAATCTCAAAATAGGCGAGAAGAAGATCTTGTAGAACCTTCTCATTGTATGCCTTTCCCTGTTTAGCCTGTTTAAAGACACACAGGGCTAGCAAAGGAAATAGGGGGTGCTTCTCATCAGAAACAGCTGTAGCTGTATCGTTTAATGTGGAGTTGGAAGTATTAAAAAAAAAGTCAGCTAAATAGGAAAAAAGTGGCTCGTCTATTGAAAATGATTCGGAGTATTTTTCTTTCAATTTTTCTAGAGTTTTTTTAGCTTTCTCTAAAAGTAGAGAGAAGCTTTTATTCTCCGTCTTCATCTCTGAAAGCAAGTGGAAACGAAGCGACGCCTCTCCAAAGCGCGCCACGTTTAAGGGGAGCCACGTTTCAAGCTTGCACATCGCAAGCAGCCGAAAAAGATGATGAATCTCGCCTAATTTAGGAATGGCTGGCCTTGGAATAGCCTGATAAGCCTCATGGATTTTTTTCAGATCATCACTGCTTAACACATTTTCTAAAATTTCATCTTTCTCAAGATTGTAGAGTGTTAAACGCAAAAGGGCATCGTTGGATATATCCTCGCGGTCAAAAAAACTTCTCAAAAAACATCTGGCTAATAAAAGTTGAATGCCTCTCTGATCACTGTTAAACTGCTGCACCATCCATTCCTTAAAAACTCCCTTGGTGGCCTTTTCAGCTCTCTTCAGAGTCGTTTTTCCAGTTGCATCCAGGATATTAAGGAGGATTGTAAAAGTCTTATCTTCAAGTTTTTTGGCGCGCACAGCTACAAAAGATTGAGCTGCTTTAAAAAGCAGAACCATCTCTTGAACGAGATCTCGAGAGGGTAAACTGCACTCAAATTCGAGATAGGATTGAAGTTTTATCACCTCGTCCCCACTTATCAGTTGCGGCCTGGGAACAATCTTAGCTTCAAGATGATCGGCAACCATCTCTAAATGGAGAGAATAGTAAAGAATAGGGCGTTCATCCATTTTTTTAGGCCCTTTAATGAGCATTCTACGAACCTCTTTAATCGCTTCTTTCACATTCTTAATGATATTTTGCTGCTCCTCATTATCTTCTTGGAGCCTCTTTGATAGCGCCTTCTAAAACTTGTAGCTGCTTGGCGATCTCTTCCAAATCGCCAACTGCGGGATTCTTCTCCTTCTGAAGCCAAGGAACAGAAAACCAGCTTTGCCACCAACTTCCCTTTTCAAAGAGCAGCTCCTCCTTCAGTTTTACCTCTTTTGCTTTCATTTTAAAAGCCTTTAGGGATTCCGATTCTTGCTGTGGAGCAGCTGCAGTCGACTCTTCAGGCCAGCTCTTGCGCATAAATTCATAGAGTTCATCCTTTTCATCCTCGACAGAAAGCTGCTCAAAACAGGAAAGAAAACAGTCTAATGTTAGTAGGTGAAGTTTTCTGACCTCATGTTCCACAATGGGCTCTTTAATGGCTTGCAGAGCCTTGCGCTGCTGAAGAATCAGTTTCTTGGCATCTTCACAGGAGGCCACAAGGGGCCTAATATCTGCTTTTCCCTTGAGCTTCTCACACTCTTTATACTTATCTTTAAAGAGCTGAAGGGCATTTTTATGCAGCCCTCCCAGCCCTCCCAACCTCTCCCCTTCTGCTTGACAGATTTTAAGCTCCTGCTCAAAGTTTAAGAGCCTCTGAAAGCGGTCTAAGATCCTGTTTCTTGCATTTAAAAAGGGAAGCTGGCTTTTAAGCTGTTCAACTCTCGATTGAACCCCCAGTTGTGACTGAAGATTTATAATTTCGATCTCTCTCATCCCCGTGGACTCTTCTCGATAAAGAGAGCGCTGCAGAGCTGCCAGTTTCTGAACCTGCTCCTGTAACTTTTCTCTTGCCCTTGCAAGTTGCGCATCAAAAGTTTCAAGATCTAGAGGAAACATCTTCACTTTTGGAGCAAAAAGAGGTAATTCTGGGGGATTGGCCATCGCTTTCTCCTTATTAAGTGGTTCGGAATCTATCAGAAACGCAGGAAAGTTGTAAATAACCGAGGCGATTGTTAGAATTAAAAAAACGAAGGAGTTTATATGGCAGCAGTAGTTCCCCCGGCCGCCGGTTCCCAACAGCTTCACCCCTCTAGTACGACCAGCAGCAGAGTTCCTGTCTTAGCCGTGACGACAGCTGAAACGGGGAAATCGGCTCTTCAGCGCCCCCTCGAGTCGCCGCGCTCCCTTGCCACTCGCTTGATTCGAGAAGCAAAAGATCTTCCGCAAGAGGAGCTGAAACGCGTTGTTGTAGCCCTACAAATGTCTTTTCAAGAAAATGTGATCGAAGAAGATGAAGAGCCGGCAACGCCTATCGAATCCCTGTGGAGCTATTTATCTCCTCGCAAAACGGTGAAAAAACGTGCGGTTCCCGCATCTGAAGTGATGGGAGACGAGCATAAAATAGCCCTTAAGCTTTTTAAAGATTCGATTAAAGAGTGTGAAAAAAAATCAGATTGGAGTGAAGCGGACTCTTAGGCAATCTTGATCGGAACGAAATTGAGATAATCAGCAGAGGTTAGATGGTAAGCAATGCCGTTTTTCGTGCCGAAAAGCGGCTCAGTTGTCTTGAGACTATGCAGATGGCCAAAGACGCAGATGTCGACCTTAAATTTTTCCAAGAGCGCCGAGACGCGCGACGGCTCGAGAGTCGCTCCTATGGGGGGGTAATGGGTCATGGCAATTCTTAAAGCCGCATCCTGCCCCTGCATCGCCTTCAAACTTAGCTCTAAACGCCCCAATTCGCGAAGAAAGATCTTCTCCGCATCGGGAGAGGTATCTTCTGCTTCAGTAAGCGCCTTCGCTCGCGGATTGACGCTGTATTGAATATAAGGACCAAAATGGTACTCTGGGGTATCCCAGAGGCGCGCTCCGCCAATGACCACCTCTTTCCAGCGAAAGGCATTATTTTGAATGAGATGCATCGAAGGAGGCAAGACCGCCTCGATCTGCTTGAGCGAAGTCCACCAGTAGTCGTGGTTGCCGCGGAGAATTACTTTCGTCCCGGGAAGCGCTCCAATCCACTCCAGATCCACCCGCGCCTCAAAGGGTCGCATGGCCCAGGAGATGTCTCCAGGAATAAGCACAAGGTCTTCGGAAGAGATCAGCGACACCCAGTTGAACTTGATCTTGTCCGTATAATGGATCCATGGTTCTCCAAAGACCTCCATGCTCTTTTCAGGAAGCCCTAGCGCTAAATGTAGGTCTGCAATTGCCCAGATTGACATGGGGAGGATGATAGGCTTTAAAGTGGCTTTTGGTCAAATGGGACGCAGCTCTAACCTCTTTTTTTTATCGAGATCACCTTTTCAACTTCGGCCACAAACTCTCCCGAGGCATCCAGGACCTGCACCTGGCGCACCCACTCCATTCTCCCCTTCTCTTGTACTGTCTGCCGAATGGTGGCAAGATCCTCTTCGGATAGCTGAAAGGTGGCTGTCAAGTCTGTGCGGCCAGGGAGATCTGTCATCGCAAAGATCGACCCCCCAAATTGCGTGCCCACATAATTGGCGTTCCAAAAGCGCAATTTCAAGCGCACATCCATGCTTCGGTAATCTTTTGAAAACTTTGACACGCTAATTCCTGCAAATAGGAAGGGGGGCCAGAAGTTGATGAATTTGATGCGATCCATCAATTTATAAAACAAACCCATCGGGCAGCGACACCCCACGCGGGACGACGATGACGCCGTCGCGGATGAAGACGTTCCCTCCATCGTAATGGTCCAGCTTATTTTTGTTGATCAGCTGCACCCCTTTGCCGATGTGCACATGCTTGTCCAAAATGGTCTTCTGGATGATGCAGTTTTCCCCAATGTGGAGCTTCTGAGGAAGCCGCGAAGTGTGTAAAGGAGGAATGTAAAAGTCATTGCCCATGATGTAGGTATCGCGGATGATGCTACCCGATTTGATGACAGTGCGGGGGCCGAGAATGCTATGTGTGACCTCGTCCGCTTCTACGATACAGCCTTCGCAGATGATCGAGTTTTTGATGTTTGTATGGAAAATCTTAGGGCCGGGAAGATTGTAGCGATTTGAATAGACGGGCCAATGCTCATCGTAGCAGTTAAATTCGGGCTCGGTCGCTGTGAGCGCCATGTTGGCCTCATAAAAAGAGCCAACAGTCCCGATATCTTCCCAGTAGCCTTGATGAATGTAGGCGGCAGCCCGCCCCTCTGCAACAGCAGCGGGGATAAGATGCTTGCCGAAGTCGGCCCCTTTATTGTTTTCAAGAAACTCTATGAGCGCCTCGCGTTTGTAGACATAGATGCCCATGGAGGCCAGGAAGGGCTTTTCCGGGGTTGTGAGCCCATCGACGGGCTGCCGCATCTTTTGCAAAATGGCCTCTTCCTGCGGCTTCTCGACAAATTCGACAATCCGGTTATTGGCGTCGATCTTCATCACCCCCATTCGCTTGGCGTCCTGGATGCTGATCGGCAGGGAAGCGACGACCACATCGGCATCGGTTACCTTGGCGAAGCGGATGAGCGCCTGAAAGTCCATGCTGTAGAGCTGATCGCCTGAGAGAATAAGAAAATAGTCAACAGGCGTTTCGATAAAGTAGTCGAGGTTTTGGCGCACCGCATCGGCCGTCCCTTGAAACCACTCTTTTTGGGAGGGCTTCTCTTCGGCGGGAAGCAGCTCCAAAAAGCCGGAAGAGAAGATGTCGTGCCGGTAGGTGTTAAAGATGTGCTGATGCAGGGAAGAGGAGAGAAATTGGGTGATGATAAAGATCTTGTGGCAGCCAGAGTTGACAGAATTTGAAATGGGAACATCGATGAGCCGGTAGCGCCCCCCGAAACTGATCGCGGGCTTGCAGCGAGACTGGGTCAACGGGTAGAGGCGCGCCCCTTGGCCGCCGCCCAAAATAATGGCCGCGACGCGGCTCATGTCGACCGAAGGTTGTAGGGCAGTTTCCGGGTGAAAGCGTCGCGTGGGAACTGGGATGCGCGGCATGCAAAAAGTCATTGGATCCTCCATCAAGCTAAAATCGCACATTAGTCAAGAGGATTTTTTAAAGCAAATCTATTTGAGCGGTCTGGATTTTTCTGCTGTAGACACCCATGGAGAGAGTCGCAAGAAGACAGAGCGCACCGCCAAGCAGCATAACCAGCTGGGAGCTTCCGACGAGACAGAGAAAGCTGCCAAGCGGAGGAATCAGACAGCCGCGCAGGCCGACTGTCAAAATATTGACACTGCTATAGGGAGAGCTATCCTCATGCTTGGCGAAAATAGGCCCCGACAGATTCCAGCCCAGCTCACTCCCCGCCTGCATGATGCCGTAAAGAATGTAGGCGATGTAAAGCCACGCCAGATGGGTTTGAGCCAGGAAAAGTCCAATGGGAAAAAGCATGGCAACCGCTGTCACGGCCGCTAAAAAGCGGTAGATATCTGTCTGATTCAGCCAGCGGGACCAGAGAGAAGAGGTCGCTGCAAAGCCGACCCCTTTGCAGAGAGTGATGGCAATTGCAAGCTCAGTATAGGAGAGGTGGAGGGCATCCATGAAGAACATCGGCAGAGCGGGCTGGATCACCATGAGGCCAGCGCCTCCTAGCATAAAGCCAGCTTGCATGATGGCAAAATCAGTGCGGCTTTTAAGCAGCTCCCAAGCCTCCTGCCACGGTTGTATAATCTGCTGTTTGAGCGAAAGGGGGGAAGGGACGATCGCCCTCTCTTCGACAGCAATTAAAATTTTGCGCTGGGTCAAAACAGCCGCAATGGCAAGGAGAGAGACTAGGGGAAACAGCCAGCGCCACGACTGGTAATAGCCATCAAGCAGCGCTCCCAAAATAAAAGGGAGCAGACCCGCTCCTACATATTCAAAAGCCGAGCTAAAGGCAAAGATGCGCTCACGCTCCCCTTGAGGGACATTAAGTTTCAGAATCTCCATCCAGGCAGGAATCGTCCCGCGCGCCATCAGCATGTAAAAGCCAAAGGCCCCTACAAAGTACCAGGGGGAGTGCACAAAGGGAAAGAGCAGAAAGGGGGCGTGGCCGAGAATTGTGCCCCACACCACATTGGTCACAAGTCTATCTTTACGCTTATTGACCCAGGTGCTCCAGTAAAGGGAAAAAAGAGAGACCATGGGCTTCAGCGTGATCATCACTGCCACCTGCAGAGGAGTCCCATGCAGATCCCTATAAAGAATGAACGGCAGCATCCCAAAGAGGGCCCAAAAAGGAGTGTTGAGGATCCAAGTCCACACAAAAGCGACGCGAGTCTGAATGAAATGCTGGTTCATTCCCATAATTTTAATCTAAAATGCAATAATATTCATGATCTTCTTTGACCCTCTTCTTAGGGGGCGGTTCGGCACAGATCGGCTGGGCAAACGGGCAGCGAGTGCGAAAGGGACAGCCGCTTGGGGGATTCATGGCTGAAGGAATATCTCCTTTAAGCAGCATGCGCTCCTTTTTCTCTTTCGGGTGGCGGCGCGGAATGGCGGAGAGGAGAGCCTGCGTATAGGGATGTTTGGGGTTACTAAAGATCTCATCGACCGTCCCGCTCTCCATCACCTTTCCCAAATAGAGGACGATGACCCGATCGCAAATGTGGCGGATAATGGAGAGATCATGCGAGATAAAGAGATAGCTTAAGCCAAGCGTCTTTTGCAGCTCCACAAGCAGGTTCAGGATCTGCGCCTGAACGGAGACATCGAGCGCAGAGACCGCCTCATCGCACACAATCATCTTGGGTCTAAGCCCAATTGCCCGCCCGATGCAAATGCGCTGCTGCTGTCCCCCAGAAAACTGGTGGGGGTAGCGCGGCATGGCGTCTGGTGTTAATCCAATCCGCAAGAGAATCTCAGCTACGATCTGCATCTGCTTCTCGCGGCTGCCTACGAGACCATGATAGAGAAGCGCCTCCCCAATATTTTCCGCAATTGTCTTGCGCGGATTGAGCGAAGCATAAGGATCTTGAAAGACAAACTGCGCCTCTTTTCGCATCATCCTTAAGCGCTTTTTATCAAACTTTAAGAGATCTTCTCCCTCAAAAAAGATCTCGCCCGCTGTGGGCTCGATCAGCCTTAAGCAGGCGCGCCCCAGCGTGCTCTTGCCGCATCCCGATTCTCCAACGATCCCGAGAACTTCGCCGCGATGCAGCGTGAAATCCACCCCATCGACAGCCTTGATCTCTGCCACCTGATGGCGAATTAAACCAGCCGTGACAGGAAAGTATTTTTTGAGCCCTTTTATTTTTAGAAGTTCATCCATTCACAAGACGCTCCTGACTCTCTTGAGAGCCATCAAAAAGCCAGCATTTTACGGGATGGGGAGTCTCTTCTGCGCGCGCTCGTTGAAAAGAGGGAACCTCCCCATGCCGGCATTTGGCCATGACAAAGGGGCAGCGCGGATGAAAACGGCAGCCGTGCGGATAGTGGGTCAAAGAGGGCACTGAACCGCTGATAACCTTGAGAGAGCCGCGTGCGCTCTCGGCCGTCGGCCTTGAGTTAAAAAGGGCCTTGGTATAGGGGTGAGCCCGCTCATCAAAAATCTGATCCAGATCCCCGGCTTCCACCACTTGAGACGCATACATGACCAGCACCGTGTCAGCCATTTCGGCCACCACCCCCATGTCGTGGGTGATGAGAAGGAGCGCCATTCCCTTTGCATGCTGCAATTTGCGAATCAGAGCGAGCACATCCGCCTGAATAGTGACGTCGAGCGCCGTCGTCGGCTCATCTGCAATCAGAATGTCCGGTTCACAAAGGAGAGCCATGGCGATCATCACACGCTGGCGCATCCCCCCCGAAAGCTGGTGCGGATACACTTTAAGAAGCTCCGCAGGGGTGGCAATGCCCACTTCACTCAAGGCGGTCACGCAGCGCTCATGCCCCTCCCCGCCAAATAAGTTTAAGTGCAATTCGGCCGTCTCCATCATCTGTGAGCCGATCGTGTAAACGGGATTCAGGGCACTGGTGGGATCTTGAAAGATCATCGCGATCTTCCCCCCGCGAATCCGGCGCATCTCCTTTTCTTTCAGAGTTAGAAGATTTTGACCTTGGAAGAGGACCTGCCCCTCGATAGATGCAGGAGGCGACTCAGGCAAAATGCGCAGAAGCGAGAGGGCCGTCATCGTCTTGCCACATCCCGATTCTCCTACGATTGCGAGCGTCTTTCCGCTGAAGAGGTCGAAGGAGACATCATCCACAACGTTGTAAAAGTTTGGTCCAACGGCCAGCCGTGTGCGCAAATTGCGCACCTGTAACACATTTGTTTGCATATCAACGAGCTTATTTTTTATTTTCAGGATGGACAGAATGGACAGGATAGGGGTTCATGAAGCCCATACTGGGCTTAAGCTTCATAATATCGTTATCCTGTGCATCCTGCCTATCCTGAAAAAACTAACATCTTGTAGACCAGTTGGCCTACTTTCTCTAGTATGTCAAAATTTGCTCTATTTCAGCTTGCAAAAAATCGCATCAGAGCTAAATCATCTCCCTCTAGACAACGCAGGTTTACTTTTTATGTATACAATTCTAAGCCTATTTGGGAAATCCCCTTTTGCCCCGCTCCAATCACATATGGAGAAGGTCAATCGCTGCGTCCATCTGCTGCCGGAACTATTTGTCGCCCTTGAAAACAGGAAAACGAGCGCGCTTGAAACGATTGCCACTCAAATCTCCACGCTGGAACATGAGGCCGATCTAACCAAAAATGACATCCGCAACCAGCTGCCCAAAAGCATCTACCTCCCGGTAGACCGCGGCAATCTGCTCGACATTCTCTCTCTCCAGGATAGCATCGCCGACAATGCTGAGGATGTGGCCGTGCTGCTCACGCTGGCGCCTCTGGAGCTTTCCCCCCTTTTTCGCGAAGAATTTATCGACTTTCTTAAAGCCAATATTGCCTCCTACGATCTAGTGCATCAGATTATCAAAGAGATGCACGAGCTGCTCGAATCCTCTTTTGGGGGCAATGAGGCTGAAAAAGTCAAAGAGATGGTCGACAAGGTAGCCTACAAAGAGCATGAGGTGGACCTTTTACAGCGCAAGCTACTGAAAAAGTTTTTCAGTGCCGATCCGCAGCTTTCACAAACTGCTTTTCATCTCTGGCAGAAAATTTTTGAAGCCGTCGGGGCCATCTCAAACATATCGGAAAAACTTGCAAACCGCGTCAGAACCATGCTGGAATTAAAGTAGTGACGATTCTTTTTATCGTAGTCATTCTCGCAGGCTTCTACATGGCCTGGAATATCGGAGCAAACGACGTCGCCAATGCAATGGGCACCTCTGTCGGTTCTGGAGCCTTGACATTGCGCCAGGCGATCGGCATCGCCGCCGTTCTAGAGTTTGCAGGAGCCTTCTTTTTTGGCGCCCATGTCTCTGAAACGATGCAGAACGGACTTGTAGATGCAGCGATTTTTGCCCACGCCCCCACACTCCTCGTCTATGGGATGCTCGCTTCGCTTCTTGCTGCTGGTGTTTGGCTTCAAATTGCCTCCTATTACGGATGGCCCGTTTCGACCACTCACACTATTGTCGGCGCCATCGTAGGCTTTGGTTTAGTTGTGGGAGGGTGGGAAGCTGTCTACTGGGGCAACGTCGCATTCATTGTCTCCAGCTGGATCCTCTCGCCCCTCTTTGGAGGGCTTTTGGGATTCCTAATTTTTACCATGCTGCGCAAAAAGATTTTCTATGCTCACGATCCAATCAGAGCCGCACGGGAACTCACTCCCCCGCTCGTCTTCTGCGTGACAGCCATACTTTCTCTCGTGATGCTCTATAAAGGGCTTGAAAATCTGCATATCAACTTTAATTTTCTCCAATCCGCCTCCATCAGTCTGGGCGTTGGCTGCGCAAGCTCCCTCATCAGCTGGCTTCTCATCAAACGGATCCCCGTTCCCCAGAGCGCCTCTGCCGAACATGATCAGCTCGCTTTCGTGGAGAATATTTTTGGTTATCTGCAAATCTTGAGCGCCTGCCTCATGGCCTTTGCCCATGGCGCGAACGATGTCGCCAATGCCATCGGCCCGCTTTCCGCCGCTGCCATGATTTTGAAAACAGGGACCGTCAACGCACAATCGGTCGTGCCGGTATGGGCCTTGGCCTTGGGAGGAGTGGGAATTGTGGTCGGGCTAGCCACCTGGGGCTGGCGCGTGATTCTCACGATTGGCAAAAAGATCACCGAGTTAACCCCTACGCGCGGCTTTGCAGCCGAATTTGGGGCCGCGTTGACTGTTCTCGTCGCCTCCCGAATCGGGATGCCTATTTCGACGACGCACACCTTGGTCGGTGCTGTCATTGGAGTCGGACTTGCGCGCGGTCTTGAAGCGCTCGACATGAGCACCACGCGCGATATCATTATCTCCTGGGTGATCACTGTACCAGCAGGAGCTGCGATCTCTGTCGCTTTTTTCTACGCGATTGAGTGGTTATTTAGCTAATTTCTTCGCTTCATGCGCCCTCTGATGCCATTCTAGAGCCATTGCAAAGTCTTTAATTGCCGAATAGCTGGCTGCCATATTGCTGAAAAGCATCTCATTTTCATACTTAAGGTCGATGGCGCGCTGGAAGAAGGCGATCGCTTCCTTGTAGTGTTCAAGATCAAATAAAAGGACCCCAAGATTCATCACAAAGGCCCCTTCGAGAGAGTTGACCGGATAAAAGCGGTCCCAGATATTGTAGATAACCTGGACTAGCCGCTCTTTTTCTTCGAGAGAGGCCTTAGGGAGCAGGAGCCGAATGCGCTCGAAGAAGTGGTTGAAATTAGCAGGATCCCAGTTGCCAAGTTTTAGGATGAGCAGAATACTTTCCAGAGTCGGCTCCAGCCACTCCTGGTCTGTAGTGTGCACTAATCTGTAATAATCCTTCGGCTCAAAGTAGTCGATATGGGTGCGAAAAGCGAGGGCCGTCTCCGGAAATTTCTCCTTATCCCCCCCTAAGAGAGCCGCCACGACCACAAATAGGGGCTCGGGATAGGTGGTCAAAATGCTCGCGCCTCCCGAATTGCGGAAAAACATCGCTATCGCATGGTAGTTGACAGAAAGGGAAAAGCTGTCATGCTTGGAGAGCAAAAATTCCGATTTTTCCAGCTGCTCTTCCGTGCAGCGCCCCTGGTCTCCTCCAAGAAGCAGCAGGCGCCCCTTCGACAGCTCTTTAAAAAAGCGAATCGTCTGAAAAGCCCCGACAGGGAACTGAAAGGGGATATTTTCAAAGCGAGAGGCGTAGACTTTTAGAATTTTATTAAGCTCTGGAAAATCTGAATAGTAGTTCTCAATATTTTCGACCGGCGCATAATCGAAGGCCGTGTTGAGATGCTGGATCACGGCCGGATTTGTCGGTTCAAGCTCCTCCGTCACCCTGTTTTTGTCCATGGAGAGGCGCACCCTTCCCTCATGCAGCTTGCCCCCTTTTACGACAAACAGATCTTGCGGAATCGTATCAAAAAAATAGTTGCCAATTACAATCATCGGATTGCGCACCGTGGCGGGAGACAGCGTCTTCTTGCTATAGAGAAGGTTGAGCTGTGGATTCTTCTCCTCATGGTAATAACAGGCAAAATCGAGGACACCTTCAGCCAAAAAACCTTGGAGAAAAGGATGCTTCAGCCAGTAGTCGATGTTTGCGCGGGCGATGTCGGTCATCACATAGCGGATCTTCAGATTTCCCTTGCGCAACACCCCACGAATCATGAGAAGTGTTTTTAAGAAAAGGTAGGCAAAGCGCCCCGTCCCGGCCCCTAAGTCAAAGATGTAAACCGGCTCATTGAGGTCGATCGGCGTTGCTGCATTTGGCGAAAAGCAGTCTCTCAAATAGCCTAAAACCACATAGGCATACTGACGCGCAATGTAGGGGTTGCTCGTCACATAAAAGGGAACCGATTTAGTTCCCCACGCTTCAGGGCCAAACTGGCAGTAAGCTGCCGTCTGCAATCCCCAGAGCATCGATTTCGAAAGGCGTACCCCCTCCTCGAGAACAATCTGCTCTGGCGAAGAGGGCTGGCTTGCGTCTGACATTTTTTCACAATTTATTGTTAGCATGTATTTATATGTCTTTATACCTGCCAAGACTTTTTCGCAATTTGTTTTTAGAAATTCCCCCTAAAATTAGAAATTGCAACTTTGGGGGGATTTCTTTATCATTCCGCGAATGAGTTAAATTTCTAACTTTGGGGGATTTTGCAAATGGTGCGCGGCAACCTCGACCCGATCCCAGAGAGCAGTTCAAACGTATTTTATTACAACCGTGTCGACCGCAATCAATTTGCAGAGGCCTTAATTTCGGCTTTAAGATAATTCAGATAAAATTAAATTTCATTTTATTTTATAATTTGTTATTATTTAAATATATGATTATTGATCAAAGACTAAAAATACTCTTTGTTTCTATTCTCTTCGTTTTTCCTCTATGGGTGCAAGCCTTTCAAGAAATTCATCTCAAGGAGTTTGAGCATGTGGCGATTGCGACTGATCTTGAACCAGACGATGTTCTGGCTCTAAAATTGATCTTCGAAGAGGCCAATCGCCTCTACACAGCAACAGCCAACTACCCGATCGACTTAGTCATTGTGGGAGAGGGCAATAGTGTCATTAAGCGGCAGCGCATGGAAAAGATGCTGCAGGAGTTCTTTAAGGTACCTGTTGGAGTCCACGTTGAAGTTGTGGAGGGAAAAGCGACCCGCAACAACCTCTTTCCCTATGATGGGGAGGAGCTTTTTGACAAAAGTGAACTGATTCCATTTGTTGAGGACACGGGTGAGAAAGCTGTCGCAGCACTGGAGGCCTTTCTCGCACACTATGAGCAGCCCTTGATTATTCAAACCCGACTTGCGCCCTAGCGGTGATTCAGCTGATGATGCGATTTTTTGGAGGCTAAAACGGGGCAATTTTTGACATACTTGAGTAAAGTAGGCGAAAATTGCCCCGTTTTAGCCTCCAAAACAAGCGCGCATCAGATGAGTCATTGATAGGGCGCAAGTCGGGTTTCAAATTAAACCCGCGCAAGAGCTGCTGGCACTTCCTCTCGAATTAACGCAAAAGACGACGATTCTTTTCTACGGCAGTTTCAACTTCCGCAAAACGGCAGAAAATGGGCAGCTGCAAAAGCTTCTCGACCACTTCTCAAGCAGCTTTTTGAAGATCGGCATTGTGGAGTCCTTTGGGCTGCTTGGTGTTGAGTCGGCTGTCTATCAAGGCTACCCTTGGACCCATCCGATTGCCGCGACGATCGAACAGTCGCGCGATCCCTTTTTTAAGGTTTTTCAAACGCTGGTGCGCAACTGGAACCTCTATCTTTTTCAAGCGGAACTGCCAGAAATTAAGAGTTTGCTTGGAAAGATGCAGCAAGAATACAAGCAGCGCTGGGCCTACTACTTCTATCTGGCCCACTGGAGTCATATTGCCCCCCTTTCCAACTGGTTGATTCTCGCAGAAGAGCAAGCCTTCCTGGCGCAGGAGACTGAAGAGTTAATCAGCTATGTAAATGTTCTCTTAGTGCAATGGGACGAGGAGCTTTTCGCTGAGACATATGAGAGAGCGCTCGCTTTTGGCAACCCAGATCTCGAGCGAAGTTTGGAGTTTGCAAACAAGCTCAAGCCAAGCTCTGGGCTTCAATTTACACTAGCTGACGTGGGGGTTGCGCTTGCCCTGACAGATCAGCAAGGTTTTTTTACAGCTTCTCCTGTCCGCATTCATATCAGTGAACGCGGCTACCTTGAACCGTTCCCAGACAGCAGTTCAAATGTGTTTTACTACAACCGCGTCGACCACGCTCGATTTGCAAAAGTTTTAATAGAGAAACTAACAGATCATCAGGAATAGCAGGAGCTGCACGAGGCCAAAGGAGAAAGAAATAGCTCCCAGGCTGAAGATGACCCTCCAGAGATACTTGTGCCTGATTTTGCTTAAGTTCACTGTTTGCAATTTAGTTTTCACCCACTCTTGCATCTCTTCTTGACTCCAATGCTCTCTGATCAGCTGCTTAAGTTCGGGCAAAAGCTTTGCAATTTCAATCTGGACCTGCTCATTTAAACTAGTCTCAAGAGCCCCTGTCAAAAACATTTCAGCCATCGGAATGCGCTTTTTTAAAGCAGCGAGAAACTCCTGGTAGCGCTTCTCCATGAAAGCTTGCCAGAGAAGAAGCATCTAGCTGGTTGTCAATAACCTGTTGCAGAGGAAAGGCTTCGACAATAGATTCTGCGAGTGCACTGCGCCAGCGGGGAGATCCTGCAATAACTTTAATTACAAGGTAACAGCTCAGCAATGTATTGAGCAGGGCAAAGAGGGGAATGAGATAAATACAGAAGTGGCTCATGCAAGTACTATAATCTTTTTCGCCAATTTAGCGCTTGACAAAAAGCTAGTTTCTCGATATAATTATATTTTTAATTTGAGGTTTTATGTTCTTCAGTAAAAATAGCGAACAAAATCTAGAACAACAAACAAATAAGAATAATTTACTTCTTCAACAGCTTCTCATCCGCGTGGACGCTCTCGATCGCGAGGTTAAGACGCTTCTTGATGAGCTGAAAATCACCCCGGAGCAGCTCTCCACATTCCTTGAAAACCGCGACAATTTTACCCCTGAAAATTGGGAAACGCTCAATAAAGAGCGGCAGGCTCTCGATGAAAAGCTAAAGCGCGATCTGGAAAATATCAGAGATCCTTCTAAGGCTAAAAAGAGTCAAGCGGACCGCCATATCGAGCGCCACTGGCTCTTTGTGAAGTAGTCAGTAGGACTTGGCAAATATCGCGTCGAGCGTCGCTTCGCGGCCTGTCAGCACGCATTTTCCAACCGTCCCGCTCTGCTGAAGTGGCAGGCAGCGAATCGACACCTTCAGATCATCGAGCATTTTTTCTGTCTCCACATCGCCACACCACTTAGCAAGCACAAAACCCCCGTGGATCTCGGGTTTTCCCCATTTTTTGGGGTGAAAAACTGCTTGAGCTCTTCGAAGTGGCAATATCGCGCCGGATATTGGCGTCTCGAAAAGCGCGCGCCGTGTCGAAATAGCCCCTTTGCATCTCTCAAAATGGCTAAAACGGTAATCCCGATCTGATCCACGCCGATTTGCGTCTTTTCTTTATGGGGCCGATCGCGTCGGCAGAGAGTGACAGTGCTACTTTCGAGGTCGCGCGGGCCCACTTCGATGCGTAGAGGAACCCCTTTTTTAATCCACTCCCAGTTCTTCTCCCCGCCGCTCTTGTCGCTCTTGTCGACGAGGACTTGATCGGTCTTGCCGCCGTAGTTCAACTGGCGCAGCCGTCCGCCACTTCTTCTGCATAGCGAAAATGTAGGCTTCCATGTTCAGGTTTTGGGCATAATAGGGAATGATGACAACCTGCTTGGGAGCGATGCGGGGAGGCAGGCGCAACCCATCATCATCAGAGTGGCACATGATCAGCGCAGCCAATCATGCGGGTTGTCACCCCCCAGGATGTGGTGTAGGCATACTGCAACTTCCCCTCCTGGTTGCTGAAGCTTGATGTTGGAGGCCTTTGGCAAAATTTTGACCGAGATAGTGCGAAGTGCCCGCTTGAAGCGCTTTGCGGTCCTGCATCATCGCTTCGAGCGTGTAGGTGCTGACCGCGCCAGGAAAGCGCTCTCCAGGCGATTTTTCGCCCGAGAATGACCGGAATCGCCAGTACCTCTTCCATAAACTCGCGATACACTTCGAGCATTTTGAGCGTCTCTTCGACCGCCTCTTCTTCAGTGGCATGAGCGGTATGGCCTTCCTGCCAGAGAAACTCCGTCGTGCGCAAGAAGATGCGCGGACGCATTTCCCAGCGCACGACGTTGGCCCATTGATTGATCAGCAGCGGGAGATCGCGATAGGATTCGACCCAGCGGGAAAATGATTCGCCGATGATCGTTTCAGAAGTGGGGCGCACGATCAGAGGCTCTTCCAGCTCACCTGCCGGAACCAAGTTTGCCATCTTTCTCTTCGAGGCGATGGTGGGTGACGACGGCGCATTCTTTGGCAAATCCTTCGACGTGCTCGGCTTCTTTTTCCAGAAAGCTTAGAGGGATAAAAAGCGGGAAAGTAGGCGTTTTCATGGCCGGTCTCTTTGATGCGCTCGTCCAGATCGCGCTGCATATTTTCCCAGATGCCATATCCCCACGGCTTGATGACCATGCAGCCGCGCACAGGGGAATTTTCAGCCATATCGGCGGCCTTGATGACCTGCTGGAACCATTCTGGATAGTCTTCGGCACGGGTCGGTGTGATTGCTGTCTTTTCAGCCATGATGGGCAGTCTCTCTGTTTTGCATGGGGATTAGAATAACAAATTTAGCTAATTTCTAGTAGAGCAATCCAATAGATAGAGAGGGATTTTATTGCCAAAACCAATCGGAATGCCGTCAATAGCCAAATAGGCCGCTTTTTCCCCTCGGATCTGTTTGTCATTCTTCCCCGTGCCGCCCACCTCTACAATAGCGCGATCATCGATCAAAAAATCGCCTTTTCCATGAAAAAAGGGTAATACCCGTGCAGAAGATAATCCTGAAAATATTTCAAGATGGGAACAGAACTGAAACTTGAGGCGATGGAAACATGTTTTGTAAAAAGCTCGTCGAGAGTAAACTCTGGAGCCTGAATACCGGCACATAGGTGCAGGTATTCCCTGAATGAGAGTCCCTGCGCTTTCCAGTCGATTTTGGTATAGAGATACCTCTTGAAAGTCAAAGGCGTTGTCGCCATGACTTCCTGATGCAATAAGATAAGATCTTCGATTATGATTCTTCTCTTTTGTAATCTCTACCTTACAATTTTTGACATAAATCGTCTACTCTACATGACAAATGCAGGAAGAGAGCCGATTAGAGCATTGCAAACAAAGAGCTGCGCCTCCTTCGGCACCTCTTTCGTCAACAGCTGCTCCACTTCAGACATTTCCATCACAATCTGTAAAGCAATGCCTGCCAGCAGCGGCTGATCCAGCTTGGGGGTATAGAGCTTTGACTCATGGCGCCAAAAGAGGTTTGAAAAGGCTGTCTCGAGCCAGTAGCCCTCTTTTGTTGTTACAATGGCGTCATCGGCTCCTTGCTGACGCGCATACTCTTTGACAAGGAGCCGGTCGAGATAGGCCAAAGTCTTGAGCTTAGAAAGGGGGCGCTCAATAGGCTCTGGATAGATGCAGAGAGTAACAGGAGCCTCTATGATCTGGTAAGGAGCTAAAAACATGAGGCAGGTGCCGCGGCGCGGCTGCAGATTTAAGGCTTCAGAGCTACCGCCGGTTACCACAATTTTAAGCCGCCAGGTTCCCTGTTCCGCATGGTTGACGCGAATCAGCTCTTCGATATGCCCCCCAGAAAACTCCGGAGGCTCAATCTGAAGAGCTTTGCAATGGGAGCGAAGGCGTTCGAAATGCCTCTCCACCCACTCTGCGCGACCTTCACGCACAAGGACTGTGGTAAATACTCCATCCCCAAAAAGAAAGCCGCGGTCGTTGTAGGGGATTTTCAGCTCCTCCTCCTTCACAAACTGCCCGTTGTAAAAGAGAATCACGCCTTCACTCCCAGTACCTGGAAAAGGGAGGCCCCTTTGTGCAGCGTCTCCTCATACTCTTTTTGCGGGTCTGAGTCGCTCGTGATGGCCCCTCCCAGCTGCACTTCGATCTGGTCGCCCATCAAAACAAGCGTGCGAATGGCAATATTGAAATCAAAATCGCCGTTGCCGGCAAAGTAGCCAATCGATCCCGTATAAATGCCTCGTGGACGCTGCTCCAGCTCTGCAATGCGCTCCATTGCGCGGATCTTAGGGCAACCGCTGATCGATCCGCCTGGAAAACAGCTGCGCATCAAGTCGACAGGATGGAGATGCGGCCGCGCTTCTGCCTGAATGATCGAGAGAAGATGAAAGACGTTGGGGAACATTTCAAGCTTGGCAATCTGCCGGGTGACAACAGAACCTGGGAGACTGACGCGGCCCAGATCGTTGCGCATCAGATCGGTAATCATGAGAAGCTCCGCATTCTCTTTTTCAGAGGTGAGCAGGGTTTGGCGATTGGCTCTGTCCTCCTCTTCGCTTTTCCCGCGCGGCATCGTCCCTTTGATCGGACGCGTTTCAAGGAGGGCCCGCTCTTTTTTCAGCAGCCTCTCCGGAGAGCTCGACACGATGGCGCACTCTTCGAGGCGCAAATAGGCGGAGAAGGGGGCGGGGTTAAGCTCCGCCAGCTGATAAAAGAGGGAGAAGGGGTCGCGAAAGCCTTTTAAGGAGAGCTGCTGCGAGAGATTGAGCTGGTAGAGGTCGCCCGACAAGATCCACTCTTTCACCTGCTCCACTTGCGCTTTGTAAGTCTGTGCGGAATGGAGTTGAGTGACTACCTGGAGCGGCTCTTGAGAAGCTGCCAGCTCCACTGTTTCCAAGGTTTTGGCCAGCTCTTTCCATTTTTCAGGATTTTCAAACCGGGTGACCCAGTTTGCTGCCTCGCTCATGTAAGCGGCCTGATCGGCGAAAATAATCCGCCCAAGCTCGCGGCCATGGTCGACGGCGATCACGATGGCAGAGCGCTGCAGGTAGAGAGGAGCCGTTTTTGCCGGCAGATAGGAGATCTGCTTGTCGCGGTCGCTATAGGCCCCCATCTCATAGCCAAAAAAGCCGGTCCACTCAGGATAAGCCGCTCTGTCAAACGCTTCAGGAAGCAGCTCTTTAAGCGCCTCCCAAGGGTCTGTTGCACTGGCTATGCGCTCGCTGCAGGTCTCTAGATGGCGGCGGCGCACAACTCTTCCCTCCATGCTGATCGTTTCAAAAGGAAAGAGGCAAAGAAATGAGCAGCTAGAGGTGTCAAAATTGCCTCCGGAATAGAGGAGACAGGTGCCATTTTGATGGGCAAACAGAGTCGTCAGATGGAGAAGCAGCTTCTTATCAAAACGGATAGAATCGAGAATGACTTCGCGCGGCATGGGACCATTTTACAGCTTTTACCTTTGCGTGTCGAGATAGCTGAAGAGGCCGATAATAAACCCCGTACAGACTTGCCAGGCGCGCACCATGGAGGCCGGCTCTTCAATAATTTGGGAAAATTCGCCTCGGATGGGCACATAATCGACAGGTACGCGAGCGGCAAGAGCTACAAGGTGGCCGACTGTCATAACATGTTTAGGAGCATATTTGGGAATCTCGAACCGTTTTTCCAGCTCTACGAGAATCTCTGCTGTTTCTAGTGAGTCGATGGCCAGATCGCGTCCTAAGTGCATCTGCTCCTTAATCTCTTCCGGTTTAAGGCCCACCTTATCGGCTATAATTTGGATGACCTCCTCTCTGATCTGCTCTGGAATACGCTCCGCCTCATAACGGTAAGATTTGAGATGGTACTCAAAGTGCGGGAATTTTGTTTTCCAGAAGTAGTCGGAGACCTTTTGGAGCGGCTCTCCCGCTTTGCCAAAACCGCGGTTGAAAAACTGCTCCAGGTACTGGTTGATCTCTTTGCGCGTTCCTTGGCGCGGAAAGTTAGCTCCCACAGGGGTAAATTCGATTGTCACATGGCGCTTTGGGATAAAAAAAATAAAGTTTAGCAGGATAATTTTGGTCATACTCCACAAAAAACGCATCAAACTTTGCCCTTTTAAATTCGAGCGCTCTGCTTTGCTGACAGCTTTAGAGAATCGGCTGCCCCACATGCCTGTGACGGTAACTAGGACGATATTTACTTCGGGATAGAGCTTTAAAATGCGTTGAACCGCCGACTTGCCACACACCTCTTCAAACGCCTCATGTTTCTGCTTTCCTCCTGGGAAAAAGAGCACATTTTCCCCTTTGCGAAGCTTTTCGACTGTTTTTTGAATGAGACGCCGCATATCGCTCGCATGCTTGCGCGAGCGCCCTTCAAACACGTTGGGCACTTTGATCAGCTTCACCGTGTCGGCGCTGCGGGCCGCAAAGCGGGTAAAGGCGTGCTTGAAGACATAGTCGAGCGTCCAGATGCAGATGCGGATGCTGCGCTCCCAAAGGGCAAAGCCAACCATCGAAGGATCGAGGTGGCTCGGGTGGTTAGAGAGAAAAAGAGTGCCGCCGCGTTCGTCCGTGCGCTGCGTTCCGATGCGCTTGCCGCCCTCGACCGTGACGCTATAGCGCAAAGGTAGAATAAGGTAGTGGTAGAGCTTAAAAGATAGGTTGGTCAGAAAATTTGTGAGCGAAGAGATAACCGACATAGACTCTCTCCTTGTATACTTTTATTTTAACATAAAAACAATTTTATATTGTTAAATAGTTAAAACCCGACTTGCGCCCTATCAAGGACTCATCTGATGCGCGCTTGTTTTGGAGGCTAAAACGGGGCAATTTTCGCCTACTTTACTCAAGTATGTCAAAAATTGCCCCGTTTTAGCCTCCAAAAAATCGCATCATCAGCTGAATCACCGCTAGGGCGCAAATCGGGTTTAAAATAAACTGATCTGCTCCTACCTACTTTTAGCAGCTATTCTTGAAACTGTCGCTGGATGAGCCGAAACAGTTATATTGACGTATTTTTTATTCTTCTGCTTTTGTTTAATATTTATATTTATATCGAAATCTAATGCATTTAAAAAACGCATAAGGCGCTCTGTAGAAAAGCCAGTGGACTTCCCTTTTAAAAACACAGAGAGAATTGCAAAATTAGCTCTTTCGAGAGACTTATTCTACAAGGCCTCTGCGGGTTCATACAAAAAAACATTATTCACTCTTTTTTAGAAGTAATTTTTTTGACCAGTTCACCCAATTTGTGCTGTGCATTGGGAAGATCAACCATTTTTCTGCTAAAGTTATAGGCTAGCTGAACCACACAATCTTTGTACTCGCCGAGTTGGGCTTCTGTATCAGAATGAACAAGTGTAGTTGCTTCGAATTCATTCCTTAGAATCATTAATAGGGCTCGCTCTCTGCCGAAATCTTTCACAATTTGTTGAAAATTTGGTTTTAAGCTATCGCTTAAACGTGCAGTAGGGAAAGCTACATGACAGATCATCGTTTCGCTATTTTTTTGTAGAACTTCTTTGGTACCTAAAAATTCAGCTCTATCTAAAATTTCAAACGGAACATTGCAAATTTGGCTGATCAGATCTTTATCTCGTTTATCATCAACGCAAAAAATGAATTTTCTCTGGATTACTGATTCCTTTTTCTTCTCTTCGATAGAAAGGACAGGAACGACTCCAGGATTACCCTCAGCACTCTTCTTATTGGCAGAACAGCAATTTTGAATGATTTCTCGAAAAACTTTTTTACTACTTTCAAGATCGGTAAAGCGCATTCCGTCGGTTAGATCATAGGGCAGCTGGGCAAAACGGTCTTTGAAAAGTTTAGTCTCCGTGGAGGAAAGAACATTTCCGCTTCCATCCCAATAGTTCCTCATAATCAGTAATAGCGCACGATCTTTGCCAAAATCATTCACTATTTTTTGAAAAACGGGTACTAAATTATCACCGGCTCGCGCAGTAGGGAATTCTAAACGGCATATAATAATTCTTTTATCACTTAGTATAGCCGGTTTAGAGTGTGAAAATTCATTTGCATCCATGAATGTGAAATCAATAATATCTTTAGTTAATTTAGTTAACTGATCTAACTGTACATTATTCACTTTATAATCGGAATAAAATACAATTCTCATGCTTTCAACTTTCATTGACATAAATATCTCCTGTTAATTTTTTTATAATTTTATATTAAACCTTAATTTTTAACAAGGGGAACCTTCGAGCGACCCCTTCCCCTTTTTGCTCGGATATGTTAAGAACCAAAGAGGAGAGGTCCCATGATCAAAGGCATTATCTTAGCAGGCGGTTCCGGGAGCCGGCTCTACCCGGCGACCTCTGTCGTTTCGAAGCAGCTGCTGCCTGTCTATGACAAGCCGATGATCTATTACCCCCTTTCGACGCTCATGCTAGCGGGCATTCGCGACATTCTGATCATCTCGACACCGAGCGATACCCCACGCTTTCAGAGCTTGCTTGGGGATGGCTCTCTTTATGGCATCTCGCTTCATTATGCCATCCAGGAAAAGCCTCAGGGGCTGGCAGAGGCGTTTCTCATAGGCGAGAATTTTATCGGCCAGAAGCGCACGGCTCTGATTTTAGGCGACAACATTTTCCACGGCCACACGCTTGCCAAGATGATGCAAAAAGCGGCCAAAAAAACAGAAGGGGCAACCATTTTTGCCTATAAAGTAAGCGATCCGCAGCGGTATGGCGTCGTCGATTTTGATGCGGAGGGGCGGGCGCTGAAAATCGTCGAAAAGCCGAAAAAAACGACCTCTCGCCACGCTGTGACAGGGCTCTACTTTTATGACAATCGGGTGGTCGAGATGGCGAAAAGGCTAAAGCCCTCGGCGCGAGGGGAGCTTGAAATTTCTGAGATCAACCAGTGCTATCTGGAGCTGGGCTGTCTCGAGGTGGAGATCATGGGCCGCGGGATGGCGTGGCTTGACACAGGGACGTTCGATTCGCTGCAGGAGGCCTCTCTCTTTATCCAGACGCTTCAGAAGCGTCAAGGGGTCCAGATCGCCTGTCTCGAAGAAATTGCCTTCCGCATGGGCTACATCGACGAGCAGGCGTTGCGGAAAAGAGCCGAAGCGCTTAAGGCAAGCAGCTATGGGGCCTATCTTTTGGAATTGCTTTAAAACCCGACTTGCGCCCCTACATCACGCTTAAACTTTGGCCGAACTTAGCAAGTTGCCTGATAAGCTCCGAAGGCCAAGTCGCGACTTGGCCAAGGGGCTTAGCAGAGCAAATTGCTAAGTGCAGGCAAGTTAAAGCGCGATTTGCGTCCTAGCGGTGATTCAGCTGATGATGCGATTTTTTGGAGGCTTAAACGGGGCAATTTTTGACATACTTGAGTAAAGTAGGCGAAAATTGCCCCGTTTCAGCCTCCAAAACAAGCGCGCATCAGATGAGTCATTGATAGGGCGCAAGTCGGGTTAAGCCATATTGTGGTAAACAGCATCTACGTCATCGAGCCCCTCGAGCCATTCGATGAGGGCAAGATTTGACTTTGCCGTCTCCTCATCGCACTCCACCTGCGTCTTGGGAACCATCTCCAGCGACGCTTCGTCGCACTCAAAGCCCAGTTTTTGAACGGCCTCTTTGACGGTGAAGAGGTCGACCGGATCCGTGGTGATCAGATACATCTCTTCCAGCACCTCAAAGTCCTGGGCGCCCGCTTCTGTTGCGGCGAGAAAAAGCTCATCTTCAATGGCATGTTTTTTGGAAATTTGGATGACGCCTTTACGATCGAAATTGAAGGCGACGGCGCCCGGGTTGGCGATAGTGCCGCCACGCTTATTTGTCGCGATGCGAATTTCAGAGGCGATGCGATTTTTATTATCGGTCATCACGTCGACGATAATGCCAACGCCGCCATAGCCGTAGAGCTCATAGGTCATCTCATCGTAATTGGCCTGATCGGCGCTTGAGGCCTTTTTGATATTGCGGTCGATAATGTCGTTGGGAACATTGGCTTCGCGCGCCTTCTGTAGGGCAATTCTGAGGCGTGGATTGTTTTTAGGATCGGGACCGCCGCCCACCTTGACGGCGCTGATAATCTCCTTGGCGATGCGGGAGAAAACTTTGCCCTTTTTCGCATCGGCCTTGCCCTTGCGATGTTTGATATTTGCCCATTTGCTGTGACCGGCCATTATTATCTCCCTAAGGGACCTATCATACAAAAACTGTCGCATTTCGGCAACGCGAAAGCTCCCGGGGTTGCACGAACGTAAGCAGCCCAATATTAAAAATATGGGGCTGCTTACGTTCGTGCAACCGCGGGGATTTGGCGCAGCAGAAATGGAGCAGTTATTGCATGATAGGCCCTAATCAAAAAGGTATCCTTGATGCTCGCGAATCCAGTGCTGCGCCAAGTCGTAGTAGCGGAAGAGTTTCTCCCGCGCTTTAAATTCTTTACTGTGCACCAGGTGGTGCCCCTTTTCGTCGACATAGGCGGGGCAGACGTGGTGCAGCATCTCATGGTAGACGACAAACTCGATTAAGTAGGCGGGAAAAGCGGGGCTGTCCATGAGGCGATGAATCTTAACCAGGCGCAGCGTGTCGTGGTAGAGGCCAAAGGTGATGCGGCGGCGCGATCTGGCTCGTGGCGTTCCAAACCAGGTGATCGAAAGGTTGAGGGCGCCGCCAAAGTATTCGCGGTTGATCGCCTCATAAATGGTCTGTAAATTGTAGCAGCTACCCTGTGTGTGGAGCTTGCGCCGATCTAAAAGATGGGCGTAATTATACTTTTTTAGATTGTCGGCGATGAAGGCCTTGACAGAGGGGGCGATGATCTTGCTTTCGCGACGCAAGTAGCAGGCCAGCTCTTCCATAATATCGTGAGGGGCTTTCAAGAACATTCGATGCAAAGAGACGCGCGTGCAACCCGGCTCCCATTTCACGCTCAGCATTGTGGAGCGGTTGTCGGTGATGCGCACCTTCACATTTTTTTTGCCGGTATAGGCCTGTAAGTGGCGCTCAATAGTCAAAAACGTCATAGTTTAGATAAACCTTTCCATAAAGATGCGCGCCCGGTAGTCGCCGGGAGCCTCTTTAATCCAGTGGGTTTGCCTTCCAAATTCTTTAAACCCCCAGCGCTGGTAAAGCTTCATGGCGGGATTTTGATCATACACTTGGAGGTGCAGCAGCTCGATATGAAAATAGGTTTTAGCCAGATGAATGAGATTTTTGATCAGTTGGCCCCCGACCCCCTTTCCACGCTGTCCTGCGCCCACAATAATCCCAAATTCGCACTGATGGGCCAATTTGCGGTAGGGCTGCAGGTAGAGCGTCGCAATCCCAATGGGCTTCCCATCGATTGTCGCGGTGAGGCTGCAGCGGTAGCGGGCAAAACTGATCCAGCGGCCTACCGCATCTTCAATTTCCAGATCATCGTGCATCGGAAACCAGCGCAAAACACCCGGCTCTTTTAACCACTCATTCAGATGGGGGCCATCCGTTGTCTCGGTGTAACGGATGTCCAGCCCTTCCACTTCAGCCGTGGGAGGGTCTTGCCACAATGTTGTCATGATTTTTTACCCAAATTCTTTTAAATAAGCATTAATAAATAGGTCAATTTCGCCATCCATGACCGCCTGCATGTTGCCTGACTGTACATCGGTCCGCGTGTCTTTGACTAGTGTATAGGGCTGGAAGACGTAGTTGCGAATCTGGCTGCCCCAGGCAATCTCCTTTTTCTCGCCTCCCAGCGCCCGGATTTTCTTTTCTCGTTCATTCACCTCTATTTCATAGAGCTTAGAGCGCAAAATCTTAAAGCAGGTCTCCCGGTTCTGGATCTGGCTCCGCTCGCTCTGGCATGAGACCACAATTCCAGAAGGCAGGTGTGTCAAACGAACGGCAGAATCAGTCTTGTTGACATGCTGTCCACCAGCTCCTGAAGCGCGGTAGGTGTCCACGCGCACATCTTCAGACCTCACCTCAACCAGGATGTCATCCGTAATTTCAGGCGTGACATCGACAGAAGCGAAGCTTGTATGCCTTTTCGCATTGGCGTCGAAGGGGGAGATGCGCACTAGGCGATGCACCCCTTTCTCTGCTTTGCCATACCCGTAGGCAAAGGCGCCCGAGAGCTTGATCGTGATGCTCTTTATCCCGACGACGTCGCCTTCCACTGCATCGACAACATCGACCTTCCAGTTATGTCTAGCCGCCCAGCGCTGATACATCCTGGAAAGCATGAGAGCCCAGTCGCACGCTTCCGTCCCTCCCGCTCCTGCATTGATGCTCAGATAACAATTCTTATCATCCAGCTCGCCAGAGAGCATTCTGCGAATTTCAAGGTCGGACAGCTCCTTTTCAATCAGCTCCAGCTCAGTGAGGAGGTCTTTAACAAGACCCTCTTCACCTGCATCTGAGGCCTCCGGCAGAAGCTCCTTCACATCTTGAAAACGTTTTTTCAGCTCCTTGTAGGGCTCGGTCCAAGCGCGCAGACCGTTACATTCGGCGATCACTTTTTGAGCCGCATCATTATCCTCCCAAAAGGAGGGGCTCTCCATTTTGACTTCTAGCTCTTTGACTCTTGCTTCCTTCGAAGCCAAGTCAAAGATACCTCCACATGTGCAGCAACCTCTCTTCCAAATTTTTCAACCGCTCATTCATGGTGTTATCCCTCTTTTTTTTCCGTCCTAGCTTAGCTGATAGGCAATTAAATTCCAAATAGGATTGCAAGAAAAGCGCCTCCTTGGTAGGCTTTAATTTTTATTATTCATAACGATAATTTCGAGGAGTTTTACTATGAATTTTGCAGCAATCGGAAACCAAGTAAAAATTAGCATTACTAATAATTGGGAAAAGGTTGCGGTCGGCTATCAGGTCACAGTCCTTCCCGTCGTCCGGGTGGCCTTTCAAGCCTTAAGCCACTTGACAGGTCCCATAGGCGCTCACATCATTTTGGGCGGCTTTTCTATTGGCCTTTTCTACATCGGCCATCAGGTGTGGCACAAGAAAATGGGCACTTGGGAGGAAAATCAGCAGAAAGTGACAGTCGGCCCAAAAAATCGGGTCATGCAGCTGATGCTGCGGATCACCGGCCTCTGCGAAATGCTCCTTGCAGCCACGATTGCAGGAGGCCTTGTGGCTATTGCTGGAGGCACTACAGCCCTAGCTTTGGGTGTCACAAGCGGCATCACCCTTCTGGGGATGCTAGTTTAGTTAAAAACTGAGCGAGCTGCTTGCCTAGATCCATCACCTCTTTCTGTTGCTTAGGATCTTTCAAATTCCCCTCTGCATCAAATGCTGTATCTGCCTGGGAAAGGCATTTCTGCTGCGGGAGAACGAGGCTGAAGATATTGCTGAAAATGGCTCGCACATGCACGAGGCCGCGCAAACCACCCAGCTTTGCAGGCGATGCGCTCATCAGCATCACGACCTTATCAATAAAACAGACCAGATATTTTTCATCGGGTGTCGCTTTGCGAGAGACCCAGTCGATCATATTCTTAAAATTTCCTGGAATGGAGCTATTATACTCGGGAGAGGCGATTAAAAACCCCTCATGCTGGAGCATGAGCGCTTTGAGTTTGAGAGCGTTGGCAGGCAATCCTTGGCTATCCTCGATATCCTGATTATAGAGAGGCAGCGGATAGTCCGCTAAATCGATGAGAGTGACCTCTGCACCAGCTTCTAGAGCTCCTTTGACAGCGATTTTCACCAATTTTTTATTGTAGGAATCCTTCCGTAAGCTACCTGCGAAAGCTAAAATTTTTGGCCGATTCATCGTGTCTCCTTACAAAAGCTATTGCCATTAAAATAATCTTTATGAAAAAGAAAAGCAAGGAGGAGATATGCCCCTACAAATCCTAAGTCCTGGAACCGCAGCGCCCGCTTTTACTCTTCCTGTGACGCCTGACCAGTCGCTCTCTTTGAATGAACTGCAGGGTAGACCCGTTATCTTGGCTTTCTATCCTGCCGACTGGAGTCCCGTTTGCAGCGACCAGATGACGCTCTACAATGAAATTCTCCCTGAGTTTCACAAGCATCAGGCCGAACTCCTCGGCATCTCTGTCGATGGTCCCTGGTGCCATGCGGCCTTTGCGAAAGAGAACCATCTGCACTTTTCGCTGCTTGCAGATTACCATCCGCAAGGTGGAGTCGCCGCAAAATATGGGGCCTACGATGAGCGGTCAGGCATTTGCAGACGCGCTCTTTTTGTCTTAGATGTAAATGGTATTATCGCCTGGAGCTACCTCTCTCCAACAGGAGAAAATCCTGGAGCCGACGGCATTCTTGAAGCACTTGAAAAGTTAGGTAAATAGATGGCAATTTTAAAAGTTCCAGTCACAGCTGAAGATCATATCCAAGGTTCTGAGGAAGCCCCCCTAACACTTGTGGAGTATGGCGATTATCAGTGCCCTTATTGTGGTGAAGCTTACCCCCTTGTAAAAAGGGTTCAAGAGCAGTTTGGAGAGCGTTTGCGGTTTGTGTTTCGCAACTTTCCTCTAAGAGAGGCTCACCCCTTTGCAGAAGTTGCTGCTGAGACGGCTGAATTTGCCGCTGCACATGAGCTTTTTTGGGAGATGCATGATCTTCTCTATGAATATCAGGCAAATTTAGCTCTTCCCACTCTCTTCCAGCTGGCTGAGTCAATAGGACTTGATAGCAAAAAGCTTGAAACCGCTTTAGAAAGAAAAATCTATGTCCCAAAAATTCAGCAAGATTTTATGGGGGGTGTTAAGAGTGGCGTCAACGGCACTCCCACTTTTTTCATCAACGGCCAGCGCTACAATGGTCCTGCTGAGTTTGATGCAATGGTCGCAGAATTGAGCACAATGTGATCTTCCGCGTCGAAGGCATATTTCCAGCCCCATGTGGGCTTCGAAATTTTCTTTAAGCGAAATTGAATTTTTCCGTTTTCCTGATACGCCTCCATGCGATGGCCATCGGGCACAAGAATCTTGTGTGTGCCTCTAAAGGTCACATTCTCAGCAAAAAACTCCCCGTTGCCTTCGAGAGTAATAGAGAGCTGTTCATGACGCTGAATCTGATTTTTCCAATAGACGTTGGGAGCGCTGCGATTGATCCCTCTGTTGGCCACTGTCACATGGCGCAAGGTGCATTTGCCGCACTCTTCCCCATAGACAATCGCGCAAGACAGCTCTTCTTTTCCTAGAACCGCCTCTGCCTTAATCGTGAGGCTTCCAGCTAAATTAAGATTTAATAGATCCAGTTCCGCAATCTCAAGCTGCAGCTCCGAATTGCGCTCCCATTTGCCCCCACGCATTTTTTGGGCGATAATCGAATAGAGAGGCCCCAAAGCGGGGTGATAGAGCAGTAAAAGAGAGGGTCCCTGTTGTAAAAAAGCCTCTTCCGACTGCATCTCGGGCAACTCCATGCCACAGTGATCATGCAGCAGATCGCGCGCATTGGCCATCATTTCATAGAGACAGCCCTCCGGTGTCCCAATGGGAGAGGCTCCCGGCTGGTAGGAACTTTTAGTGACCGAAAGAGTTTTTCGCCGCGTGTTGTAGGTGATAAAGGCCTGCAGGCGGCTTTGTTGCGCCTCCGCTTCGAGCTT
The DNA here is from genome assembly GCA_963745935.1 of uncultured Parachlamydiaceae bacterium. Taxonomy (GTDB): domain Bacteria; phylum Chlamydiota; class Chlamydiia; order Chlamydiales; family Parachlamydiaceae; genus JAJFUZ01. The sequence continues at coordinate 8,867 of CAVUZO010000010.1, read as the reverse complement.
CTTTGGAAAACTGTCGACGAGCGCATCGGCGATATTCTGCATGGTCGACTCTAACCTTCCAGCGGCAATCAGCTTCTGCTGGCCTTGAAGTATCGAGACAGGCCACTTTTGTCTTCATATTGACCAGCATTCCCGGAATCGGCAAGTTTTTTAGGGCGCGCTCTGGATAGCCTGCAGATCGACGAAAAGGATATTGGTATTAGCGGGATAGGCGGAATAGGGATTTTCCGCAGATTGCGCTTCATCTTTAATGCCTTGAGCCTCAAATTCCGTATACTCGACATTGGTCAGGCAGTAGGAGACCTCGCTCTGCCCCTCTGTTTCTATCAAGACATCCATGCCTTCCGCCGTTTTAGGAAAGCTAGGACACGAGGCAAAACCCAATGATTTGCGCTCGTGACACCCAATTCCCGCTAAGGCCAAAAGAGCGTGATCTGTCCCAGCAACCGGATTATTGATCTGCCTCACCAGCGCAATGGCGCTCATGCGCCTTAAACCAGGCAAAGACCCCCTTTTTCTTCCGCAAGCTTCCAGACAACGCCATGCCCTCCCGGCTTCAAAATCAGTTTCAAAGGCTCAGCAAGAGCCCAATTTCCCTCCTCCGTAATGACGGGGACGAGCGGCTGCTGAAAAAATTTAAAGCTCTCAGGAGCTCTTCCAAACCAGCGATTGCGGGCGCAGATGGCGCGAATCTGGCTATCGTTATTTTTCTCTTCAGAGGTCATGAGAGCCACAGGGGTGACCTCTTGATGGCCAAATAGCTTAAAGAAAAGATATTCGAGCGCCTGCAAATCGCGCATCAGACCCTCAAGAAGAGAATGGCCGCAAAATTGCAGTTCAGCAACTGGCAGAGGCTCTTGTGTCTGCTCATCACAAAGGTTTAAGCGATCTCCCGCACCTCCTACAGGGTAAATAGCGGCAAGCTGGGGAAGGCTTTCAATTCCCCAGCGGACGGAGCGGCGGACCTCTTGAGAATCTTGCGTGAGGTCGATTCCAGCTGGATGCAAATATTTTTTATTTGATTCGCTCTTTCCCCCTTTTTCCTGAATCAACCGGAGCAGGGTCACATGGTAGCCGACAAGGCCGCCGATCCCCTCGTAAAACGCGTCAATCTCGCTCAAACGCTCCAGCATGCTGGTTAATTTTGCCTGCGCTTCCTCTCTACCATCAAACCCGAGAGAAACAACATGCCCTTGGCCAATGGCCAGGAGGGCTTTCACCAGATACTGGCTTTTGAGTGGCATTTGAGAGTGAGATGAATGAGGGAAGTCCCACTTGCTTAAAAGCGCCAGCTTTTCCTGGAGAGAAGACGCGTTTTGAAGCTTCTGGACTAAAGACTCTAGCTGGTTCATAGCAGAAACATCATCAAATTCCCCTTTAATCGCAAGTTTTTTGCACCTCGGCGCCTCTCGAGAGCGAAATCTTTTGACTAGAAAATGGTCACAGAGATAAAAGTGACCTGTTATTTGTTCACCATCCAAAAACAAAAAGAAGGAGTAACACCCATGAGTAAAGAAAAAAAACCATCAGCATTTATGAAACCTGTGCAAGTCAGTGAAGACTAGCAGAGATCGTCGGCCATGGTCCAATGGCACGTACAGAAGTCACAAAGAAGCTTTGGGACTACATTAAGAAGCACAAACTTCAAGATACAAAGAACAAGCGCATGATCAATCCAGACGCAAAGCTTGCAAAAGTTTTGGGATCTTCTGCACCGATTGACATGTTCAAAATGACAAGCAAAGTTGCAAAACACCTGAAAGAACCAGAATACGTTGGCTCGCGTTAAGTTCCTTTAGCGGTGGAGTGGAAGCGATCTCGAAATTGCTTCCCTCGCTCCATACTTGTTATTTATTCTTCTACGACTGATATTCTAAATAATGAAAATATTTCAGACATCTCCTTGTTAACTTTCTTTGGGATTTGGTTGCATTGCTCCGTCATCGGCATATGGCCCCGCTTTATCGAACCCAATGGCTGACCATTAGTCGTATTAAGCTTCCGATAGCTGGCTTTCCCAAAGATTTAGCCGGCTTTACCCTGCTGCAATTTAGCGACCTGCACCTGCACCCAAAAGTGACCATTACGTTCACGAAAAAGTTGTCGAAAACAATTCGTGAACTTCACCCCGACATGATCGTTTTTACAGGCGATTTTCTCTGCTATGGAGAATTGACAGCTGATAAAGAGCGACTTCAGGAACTTCTCGACAGCTGCTCAGCCCCTTACGGCTGCTACGCCATCTTCGGCAATCACGACTATGCCGAGACCGGTCTCTTTCAATGATCAGGGAGACTATGACTCTGAAAAAGAGCGCCCTCCGCTGTTCTGAAGGGGCTGAAACGGCTCTTTACCGATCTTATCCCCACAGGACGCGTCACAGAAGGGCAAAAGCTGTTCCTATTCCATGCTGAGCTTGGTCTCGCTTCTTAAAGGGAGCCCTTTTCAACTGCTCATAACGAAACGAATCGCATTCCGTCAAGGGGACGCTCTTAATGTGTGCGGCCTTGGAGAGTACATGCTAGGACGCTGTCAACCCGCGGTTGCCTTTCAAAACTATCAGGACGAGCTATCCAGCCATTATCCTCGCCACAATCCAGACAGCCTTTCTCTTCTTAAATCGTTCCCTGGCAACCTCATTCTATGCGGCCACACCCATGGAGGCCAGGTCAACCTTCCCTGGCTCTGGAAAAAATACACCGTCTTGGAAAACGCAGCCTACGCTAAAACGGGATTATACAAAATTGCACCCAACAAATCCATTTATGTAAGCCGCGGTCTTGGCAGCGTCTTCCCTTCCGCTTCTTTTCTCCCCCTGAACTGGTCGTATTACACTGGAGGAGGCATTATGAAGATCAGCGCGATTCTTCTTGCTGGCGGCATCGGCACGCGCATGCAATGGAGAGGCCGAAACAGTTTCTGCCGTTGAAATAAACCTATCGCCCACATAGCTTCGATCTTTTCTCTCTTTGCCGCACATTCAAGAGCGTCATTGTCGTCTGCGACTCCCGCTATCCGGACTATTTTAATGAAGCTACAAAGTTTGCACTCCCTGGAAAGCGGCGTCAAGATTCAGTTTACAACGGTCTTCAGTTGGTCATCACATGAGAGTGACCTTGTTCTTATTCACGATGCCGCGCGCCCTTTTATCTCTCCGCTTATCGTTGAGAGAGTGGTGCAAGCGGCAGCTCTTCATGGGGCCGCCGCCTGCGGAATGCCGCTCAAGTTTACCGTGAAAGAGACCCACGACCGACAATTTTGTCGCGCGCACCCCTGATCGCAATCTTCTGTGGGAGATCCAGACACCTCAAGTGATCCGGCCCGACCTTTTAAAGAGGGGGTTTGAAGCGGCGCACCATCTCACAGTCACCGATGATGTCTCTTTAGTGGAGCTCCTTGGCCATCCGGTCAAAATTGTGGAGGGCAGCTCCCTTAATTTAAAAATTACAACGCCTGACGACTTGACCTTAGCTGAAACCCTGCTTCAAAAATGCATAAATATAAACTGACAATCGCCTACGATGGAACGCACTATTCCGGCTGGCAGGTCCAGCCCAATGGCATCTCCATCCAGGCCAAAATTCAGGAAGCTCTCGCAATTGCCCTCAAGGCTCCCCTCACAATCGTCGGCTCAGGTCGCACAGACGCGGGCGTCCATGCGCTCGGCCAAGTTGCCCACTTTACTCATGAAAAAGTGCTGGAAAACAAGCTTTTAGCTTCGCTCAACGGCCTGCTTCCCCCCGATATTCGCATTAAATCCATTGATGAGGTAGACCCCTCTTTTCATGCCCAATATAGTGCCACAGCTAAGACCTACCATTACCATCTTTATCTGGAACGAGTCTTGGACCCTTTTAAACGCCTCTACACCTATCAGGTGCATCGCAAAATTGATCTACAGCTTCTCCAAAAAGCCGCCGACGCCTTTATCGGTACCCATGATTTTACAAGCTTTGCCAACGAAGCGCATGCAGGAAGCGCCGCCAAAGATCCTGTGCGCACTCTCAAGCGCCTCGACATCGTTCCTGAAGAGGGCGGGGTGCAGCTAGAGCTCGAAGCAGATGGCTTTCTCTATAAAATGGTGCGCAACATTGTCGGCACCCTCTTAGAAGTGGCAAGCGGAAAAAGGGCTCTTGAAGATATTGAACGTCTATTTGTTGCAAAAGATCGCCGCCAGGCAGGCATGGCAGCCCCCCCGCAAGGGCTATTCTTGATTAAAGTCGACTACGGTCCAAAATAGCGTCAAAAGAGGGGTAGTAGATCGCCCCATGTTTCATAAAGAGCGGGATTTCCGGGTATTTAACGCGGCTGATCATCACAGTCTGGGCCGTGGTAGGCAATAGGGCTTTAACGCCTCGAGGGGTATCTTCAAATCCGATAATCTTATCACCATTGTGCGCATACTTCTCGATTGCCTTGAGATAGCATTCTGGATGCGGCTTAGCGTGGGTATAATCGTGGCGGGTGATCCAGTCGGGAATCGAGTCAAGAATGGGCAGCTGCTTCCGAATTGATGCTACAAGATCATCCGGGGAGTGGGTGACGACACATCGCTTGATTTTTGCCTCCTCAAGTGACTTGAGAAGCCTTTCGACGCCCGGCATTAGATGGACCGCTCCATTGTTGACAAGATCGAGTATGGCCTGCCTCTTTTCCGCATAGAGCTCATCCCAATTGGGGAATTGTACTTTAAGGTCCGGCAGATGCGCATAGATGCGGTCGCGCAGAGCCTCGGAGCTATAGTGCGCCGCTTGACAATAGGTATCAAAATCCCAATCCAGCTTAAAGCCGTGGGCCGCGCACATTTTTTTATAAGCCAGAAAGTGCAGCTCCTCGGTGTTGACTAAAAGACCGTCGAAATCGAAGAGAAACAGTTGATAGTGATGAATCCAATCCATATGATAGTATCCTTAAACAGATGAGTTTACCCTATGCACAAGATTTATTGCATCCTTTGCGGATTTCTCCTCGTCAGCTGCTCCTCATCTGAGCGTGAGACAGTCGTCAAAGGAGAATACCTCTACAGGCTCCATGACGAATTCCTCTTTACTCCCGAACCGCCCCTCAAAATAACCGCTGAACCCTACGCCTGGGAGACAGGAACGGTCGGCCACCTCCCGAAAGTCACCAAGGAGTACTTCCGCTGTAAAGGCAGCAGCCTCAATCCTCTCCGCATCACCCAGACAAAGGAGGGGGAGCCGCAACGCTTAAATGATTGCGGCGGGACAGATAAGCACAGCTTACCTTTGCGCGATGGCAAAGAATTTATCTATCCCATTCTTCTCGACCTCCTCAATGCCATTCAAAACAGGAGCGGGAAGCGCGTTGTGATCAGCTGCGGCCATCGCTGCCCCGACCATAATACCTACGCAGACTTAAAAGAGACCGCCCGCTTTTCCAAACACATGATCGGCGCTGAAGTTTCCTTCTATGTCCAAGGCTTAGAAGAACGCCCGGAGGCTGTTATTGCTCTCATCCAAGACTATTACAAAAATCAGCCCAAGTATAAGGGAAAGAAGGATTTCCTCGAGTTTCAGCGCTATGAAAAAGGGGATAGCGACGTCTCCACCCCTCCTTGGTTTAATAAAGAGGTCTTTATCAAAGTCTACAAAAAGGGCGAAGGGCGCGATTTTGACAACCGCCACCCTTTCCCCTACATCAGCCTCCAGGTCCGCTACGACATGGATCTTGGCGAAAAGGTCATCTACAGCTGGGAGAAGGCCAATCGCAATTATTTAAGAAAGTAAAAGCTTGCGAAAAACATAACTTATTTTTAAAATTTGAGCCACTATGACTAAACATTTACTTTGTCTCTTTCTACTCTTCACTTACTCCCTTTCAGCTGACGAACCTGCAAAGAGACGCGTTTGCCTCAATATGATCGTCAAAAATGAGAGCCACGTCATCACCCGCTGCTTAAGCAGCGTCAAGCCGATCATCGACTCCTGGGTCATTGTTGACACCGGCTCTACGGATGGCACGCAGGAGATCATTAAGCAGTACATGAAAGAGATTCCAGGAGAGCTCTATGAGCGCCCCTGGGTCAACTTTGAGCACAATCGTGAAGAGGCGCTCCAGCTCGCAAAAAAAAGCGAAGCTGCCAAAGCGGACTACATTCTGTTCATCGATGCAGACGACTACTTTTCTTATGCCGACAACTTCAAACTGCCAGAACTGACTCAAGATTATTATCTTATGGTCTCACACACAAGTGACAAGGCCTATTACCTTCCCCGCCTGATTAAAAGCAGTCTCAACTGGCACTGGCACGGCGTTTTGCACGAATATGTGAAGGCTGAAGATGCAAAAACGGGCGAAAAACTGTTGGGAATTGAAAATGTCTACACAAGCGAAGGGGCTCGCTCACGCGATCCTGAGAAATATAAAAAGGATGTGAACGTTCTACAAGAGGCTCTGAAAAAGGAACCGAATAATGCCCGTTACATGTTCTATCTCGCACAAAGTTATTTGTGCGCAAACCAGCCTGAAAAAGCCATCGAATACTATGAGAAGCGCGCCAAAATGGGCGGCTGGCATGAAGAGGTTTTCTGGTCCCTCCTCCAAATCGCAAAACTTCGAGATCAGCTCAAGGAGGATCCTAAAAAGGTCGAGCATAGCTATCTCAAAGCTCTAGTCTATCGCCCCGTCCGCATCAGACTCCGGGAACATCGCCATACCGTGCAGCTCGGGGGGAGATTTCAGGATATCGTCCTTGTCGCGCCCTGCGTCGTCGTACAGCCTGTGCATGAACTGGTAGAGCGAGATGCGCAAGCGCTCGGCCTTCTCGATTGGGATGGCCACTCCGACGAACGCGTGGACGAGGTCACCGTTGCGCTCGGCGTTGCCCTTGAACGGTGACTCGTCCGTCTCGTCCATCACCAAGTACGTCGTGGGTCGCGGCGCCATCATCGGTGCCAAGCGCACGCATGCCGCCAGCCGCGCCCTCAGGAGTTCGACGTGGAGCCTCGTGCCCTCTTTCACGTCCCGTTCGAGGGCGTACCGCACGAGGTCGCGCACCTGCTCCGCGTGCTCGTCGCTCAGCAGGCGGACGTTGTCGAAGTGATTGTGGACGGGGAACTTCTCGTCCGCTGGCTCCAGGTACCCTTCCAGCTCGTGAGGGGCGCCGTCGGTAGGCCACTCGATGGTGAACCGGTAGACGCCCGGGGCCGTGGCCGCGAAGACGACTCGAATCATCTCACGCGGCCATCTGCGCCACGCGGCCTCAGGGCTCGTCGGTGCGAACGTACAGGATGCGGTCATAGATAGGCGTCTTGTCCGCCTCGATGGCCAGCACATTCTGCACAACGTTCGACGATTTGGCCACCTGCGCCATCCGAGGGCTGGGTAGCCCCGCGAACCAGTGACAGCCCCCGTCCCCACGTCCATCTCCGCGATGGGGTAGAAGTGCTGCGTGCACACGGGGCACTCGAACTTGATGATCTTGCCGCCCTGGGCTCGCTCGATCAGCATGCGGCCGTCACAGACGTGCGGGTTCGTCGTCATGCACGTAGCGTAACCCGGAACACGTCGGACGGTCGCTTCGAGATCACGTGCGCTAGCGCGGCTCGAAGTACACGTGGACCTCTCGGAGGTCCCCTCGGATCACCACCTTCTCATCGTCCGTGTGGGCGAGCGCCTTCTCGACCATCCGCGTCATGATCCGGTCGGCACACTGCCCCGCCTGGAAGCTGTAACCGCTCGCGAGCAGGCCGGTGCCCAAGAGGTAGACGGCGTCATCGGTCACGGTTACGGCGGTCGTGATCGTGAACCCGCGCACGGGTCGCATCCGACGATGCTGGTCCCACGTGAGGCGCGACCCGCCGGAAACGTTGAGCCTCAAGTGCGCGATGCTCTCGGGCCAGTTTCGATGCAACGTCTCAGGGAGATCGGTGTCCCACCAAGGGGCTTGAACGTCGGGTCCATGCGCCGGGCAGTCGATGAGGTAGGCATCCGCGGGCGTGAACCGGACGAGCAGCACCTTCTGCGATCGGTTGACGAACGGGGCGATCGTCGGCCTGCCGCCCGGAAGGCCGAGGTGCAGGTGTTGAATGTCCCAGTCGGCGAGCAGCCCATCCTTCGCAAGAGGGTCAAGAAGCGACGTGCTCTGGTGGGGGTACAGATCCCACCGCCACGCATCTTCTCCTCGATCGCGTCGATGGCCGCATGCTCCTCTGTTGTCAGGTCGTTGCGTCGCGTGAGGGTGTCCGAGCGATGCACTTGCCGGGGCGCGACCGGAATCCGACGCTGCCGGTAGTTCGCGAACGCCATGCAAACGTCGTCGGGGGAAGGCCCGGACGAAGACGGCAACCGGCCGCTTCGAGGATGCCACGGAGACCATCCGCGTTCTCCACTAGGAAGCGATCGATGCGTCGTTTTTCAGCTTCGTCGAACCTTGCCACGTTTCCGAACCCTAGTACGGGCGTGCTGCCGGCCCAGCGCGCCACTTTCTGGCACGCATGCCGAGGATCCTCGGAGCAATCTCAGTGGCCGGCTGCATCGTGTCGCCAGCCAGCACTGATTCCTTTGAGGCAGGCGCCGCCAGACGCGACGACGTCCGCGCCGCCCGAGCCCTGCCCCCGCTGCTAGCGTGAGGCGTCCATCACTGGCCGCACGAACTCCAGTCATGGGAGTGCCCCCATCTCGTCGATGGACGCATCGCGAGCCTGCCGGTGAACGGCTACTACTCGTCGAGCAAGTTCGCGCTCGAGGGCTTAACCGAGGCTCTGCGCAGGGATCGAGCCGATCGGTTTGCGCGCTATCCTGGTCGAGCCGGGCTCGTTCCGCACGGGCATCGAGCAGCGAACGAAGTTTTCGGGGCCGACGATCGACGACTACGCGGCGACCTCAGGCGCGTTCCGCGCCATGAC
>CAVUZO010000009.1:0-104944 GCA_963745935.1 uncultured Parachlamydiaceae bacterium | reverse complement strand
ACATGGGCCTCTCTCTAACTGCGAGGTCTTGCGATCCCCCACTTTGATAAAGCCAAGATGCCTTGGCTCACCACATCCGGTATTAGCGATCGTTTCCAACCGTTATCCCAGTGTTAAAGGCAAGTTACCCATGTATTACTAACCCTTCCGCCACTAAATGTATTGCTACATTTCGTTCGACTTGCATGCCTCATCCACGCCGTCAGCATTCAATCTGAACCAAGATCAAATTCTCAATAATAAAAAAATCTTGAAAATTTGAAGGTTAAAATGAAAATAAATTTTAAGTTTCAATTTTGCGAATTTATTGCTCTAAATTTTTCATTAGGGCTTCGCACAAGCTTCATAATTCGTTGCGGCTTCACAGCCGCAACAATTTTGTCGCTTGCACATCATCTTACTATCGCTGTCAAAACAACATCTAGCACCTCGAGCGGTGCTCTATTCGTTCGCTTATTCTTTCGAAATTTGCGAAGGAAGCTTCCAATGTACATAAAGATGCAATATTTGCGCAAGCCCTTTTTCTTTTTTTTTCGTCGCTGCAACGAAACCTTGTCGGAAGAGCTGTCAGAAGCTCATACAGGTTGTACCCCGACTTGCGCCCTATCAATGACTCATCTGATGCGCGCTTGTTTTGGAGGCTAAAACGGGGCAATTTTCGCCTACTTACTCAAGTATGTCAAAAATTGCCCCGTTTTAGCCTCCAAAAAATCGCATCATCAGCTGAATCACCGCTAGGGCGCAAATCGGGTTTGAATTTATTCAACAGATGCGCTATAAAACCTCTTAATTTGGAACTGGAATTTTAATATTTAGTAAGTAGGTAATAGAGCATGAAACCTTCTACAATTGTCTTACGACATGTTTTGCCAACAGCTCTTGGAGCTGCAGCGGCCTTTGGAGCCCACAGCTATGCTGCCCTTATAGCAAAGACGGGACCCCTTGCATTGCGCACCGCGCTTTCAAGTGCAGCTCTGGGTGCCATTGCAGCTATTTTTTATACGGCGACAGCAGATCTTCTCGAAGCCCAACTCCATCTACCCACACTTGCCACCCACGCCATCGCTGTGATCACAAGCGCTCTTGTAACCTGTGGCGTCGCATTTGCAGCAGCTGCCGCTGGGTTGTTCGTCATGCCGCCCTTGACGACACTGGGAGCTCTTTTTTCTGCATCGATCGCCTCTTCAATTCTATTTAGAGCCCTTTTTCCAGGCGAGCAGAGGACGCCATCCGTCCCACAGCCTACCCCTGCAGCTCTTCCCACACCTCCGCCACCAGCCCCACCTGGGGGCCCCTTTTCGATGGCATGGAGCTGGCCGACCGATCTGAATAGCATCGGCATGAACACTCATGTACGAGCAGATATTGACACCTTTTTAAAAGAGGTGCAAGCCTCAGCCAGAGCGACAGGAAAATTGCCCGATTTTCATCGAAAAAATGAGGGCTTTTTGTGGAACAACAGATATTGGAATTTGCCGCGCACCCTCACTTTGATGGTAGACGCGAAAACGAAAGCGTTGACCGCAATCCTGCTCAATGTAAGCAAAAATCAGGTTCCCATTTTAGGAAAAGGGGGATTCCGTACCGCCAAGGTCTGCTATAATCTCATGTCAGGAGAGCGCCTCGTGAAAAAAAAGGCTGAAAACGATGAGGAAGTTGAACTCCTAAAGAAGCTCAATGGGTCGAAAGGAATCGAGCCGCTTCTTTTTGTGAGAAAGGTCCCTGCCAAGCCGGGAAAAACGCGCAAAACACATCTGATCACTCCTCTTTTTCAAGGATCGCTGCACGCCCTTTTCAAGACCTGTCCCTCCTTTTCCGCTAAAGATGTGCGCGATATGATGGGCCCTCTTCTGGAAGGTCTTGAAAAATTTCATCAATCCCCAACAGTATATTCCTTAAATTCGAAACCCTATCATGCCGACCTGAAACCTCTCAATTTGCTCTATCGCCATAGCCGCAGCGGCTACGATGCCGTCATTACCGATTGGGGCTCTGCTAACACAAATGTCTCAACTTATGGGTGGGCATCGCCTAACAAAGCCAACCTTTGGCACAGAGGACTAACTGCTTCATTATATAAAACAGGACAAGCGGATGATATCTGGAGCATGGGGCTTATCTTTGCAGCGCTCTTAAAAAATCAGTTGCACAACGACACTACTGCCCCCCTCCCCTGTATCTATGGGAAACTATTATACGACGATCGGGCAATCGCTTATCTCACACAGCACGAAGTGGAACAGGATATTGCCAAATTGAAAATGGATGATATTTCGAAACCAGATGGGGCCGAGCGAGGTAAAATGTGGGACATTGTCAGTCAGATGCTCCGCGTAGATCCGGCGGGTCGCCTGAAAGCAAAAGCAGCAAAACAATTACTTGCAAAAGTGTAATTTTAATTGTGTTTATAGTGAGATTTTGTTATGCTTCATATTTAATTTTAATAAGGTGCTATAATGATAAAACCGCTTGTAATAAGACCTCTTTTCCACGGCTGTGTGGCCGCTGGAGTGGCCGTAGCCGTCAATCAGGGGCTTCCTCTTCTTCACCGCGCCTTTAAGCCGGGATTAAACCTCCTGCCAAGCGCCGGACTTGGCATCATCTCGGGGATTTTCTATAGCGCCACCTTCGACCTGCTAGCTTCGCATACCCATTTTCATCCAATCGCCATTCACGCCATTTCCATCTTAACAAGTGCAATTGCAACTTATAGCATCGCCCTGGCCGCCGCTGCAGCCGGCATCATCGCCATGCCCTCTCTAGCAACTTTAGGAGCCGTCGTCGCAGCTGCGACCATTGCCAATTTTGTCATACGGCTGATTTTTAAAGGACCCTATCCCAGCAAGCCTATCTTGCCGGCAAATGTTCAGCTGCACCCCCCTAGGCAGCGCGTCCCTATATGGCCCGTAGTGGCTCCCGCGATCAACCCAAAATCGGACCCAAATCTCAATAGATCTTGGGCAGCAGGCCCCGCAGCCAGCCCTTCCCAATGGTCCTGGCCGGCAGATTTAAATACAATTGCCCTTTCAGAAGCTTCTAAAAAAGAGATCGAGGCCTTTTTAAATGAGGTTGTCCCTCAAATTGTCGCCTCCAAACAGATGCCTGCATTCCATCGCAGGGGCGAAGAGTTCGTACTCAATGGAAAGAGCTGGAAATTGCCGCGCACCCTCACCTTTATCGCCGATCCCAACACGAAACAGTTGGCCGGGATCCTGCTCAATGTGAGTAGCAAGCGAGTCGGCATTTTGGGTAAGGGGGGCCAGAGAACAGTTAAAAAGTGTTATAACCTGACGACGGGAGAAATGGTGGTGAAAAAGGGGGCCGCAAGCCCCTATGAAGTGGAGCTGCTTAAAAGCTTGAACGGCACGAAAGGGTTCGAAGCACTCTCCTACGTTAGGGTGATCCCCGATAAACGAAGAGCGGGCCGCATCAAAACGCATCTGATCACCCCCATTGCTACCGGATCGCTAGATAAACTTCTGGCCGGCTCACCTAAACTCCAGGCAAAAGAGATCCGCGACCTCATGCTGCCGCTTTTTCAGGGAATGGAAAAACTGCACGCCCATCCCGGGCGCACCTCATTCCCTGGAGGAATGAAAGTTCCAAGCTACAAATCTTACCATCTCGATATAAAGCCCGAGAATCTGCTCTATAAAAAGACTCCACAAGGGTATGAGGCTTGCGTCTCTGATGTCGGGACTGTCAACGATATTCCGTATGTCTGGTACACCCGCGGGTGGCTCTCCCCTGAAAAAGCGAGGGAGCTACATAATGGCGATGCTGTCAAATTTCTCACCCAGCATGGGCAGCATGACGACATCTGGAATATGGCTCTGGTTCTGACCTGTCTTTTGAAAGGAAGCTCTACCCATGCCCTCTCCTCCTGTTATCAGCCCGATACCTTAAAACAGAGAGAGGTAGATGGCCATCTTGCAAGTCATCGAAAAATGGCAAAAAATAGAAATGCAGCATTATGGGAAATTGCCCGAAAAATGCTGCAAGTAGACCCTGCGAAGCGTCTGACAATGCATCAAGCAAGAGAAGAGCTTGAAAAAATGGTTGTGTGAACATGTTTCGCAAACGTGTGAGGAAAAATTTTCCACCAGGAACATTTATCCCCACTCCGGCTCGTGTCGCTGCCATTTTGCAGCTCTGCATTGCTTTCACCCTTCTTTCCTGGCAGGCGACTCTTCCCTTCATGGGAGATCTCTTTGCCACGAAGTCCCAGATGCTCGTCTATAAGCATCTAATGGGGGCCTCCCAACAGTTCGCCACTCTGCCTGAAAAGCAGCGCACCCAAATCTTAAGCGATTATGATCAGTTACAAAAACAGCTCGAGACCCCTTTTTTGGCAAAAGTTAAGAAAGGCCTCCAAGGGCTCTATCAGCTCCCTCTCCTTGAAAAGGGGTGGATCTTATTAGCGCTTCTCACTCCCATTCTGCTCCTCAAAAAGGTGGAAGGAGCCGAGCCCCTTGTCTGGCTTTTACCCCTGCTGACACTGGCTTATGCGGTCGATAACCGCCTGCAGGGGGCCCCGCCCGCTCTGACTGCTGAACAGCGCCTATTCCCAAGCGAAGAGCTGATTCTGAACGATTACTTAAAAGAGCCGCTAAAACCATCGCTTGCAGAGCAGCATGAGCAGCTCAAGCGTGGCTGGGAGCTCTATCTTGTCCAAAATTGGGGGGGTGACTTTGCTTTTACTCTCGCTCGCCTCGAAGCGCTTAAAAATGAGCCTTCTGCACCTAAAAAGAAACAGGAATCACTCGCTTTTCTAGCCCTCTATCTATTCTGGAACTTATCTTTTGCGCTGATTGTACAACGAAGTCTAAAAAAGCAGGTAGACGCCTATGCCAGCTAGGTAACCCACTAGAGCCGGCACGGTAATACGTTTCAAATACCAGAAAAAATTGACCCTCTCAATCCCCATGAAGACAATGCCGGCAGCTGATCCGATGAGCAGAATGCTGCCGCCCGTTCCAGCGCAATAAGCCACAAGCTGCCAGAAGGAGTGATCCTGCGGAAATGTGGTTGTGGGGAACATCTCTATCGTCGCTGCGACGAGAGGAACATTATCGACAACAGCCGAAGCGAGCCCAATCGCAGCCGCAATCAGGTGAGGATTTTTAATATGGGAGGTGAGCCATGCCGCCATATGTTCTAAAATTTTAGCCGCTTCCAATGCCTGAATGGCTAGCAGAATCCCAAGAAAGAAGAGAATTCCGGCGAGATCAATTTTCGTAAGAACCTGAGGGACTTTCAGATGCTCGCGGCTATATTCGCTTCGATGGGCAATGTCTGTGATTAACCACATCGCGCTTAACCCCAGCAGCATTCCCATATAAGGCGGCAAACCCGTCGCCACTTTGAAAAAGGGAACAAAAATCAACACTCCCACGCCCAGGTAAAAGACAAACTTTCCCATGGGTTCCATCTCTTCATTAGCCGTGGAGTCGCGCTTTTCATAACTGCCTTTCAAGGGAATTGCGAGCAGCAGCAGAGCCGCTCCCATACAGGCAATGCTGGGAAGAAATAGCTCCTTCATGACTTGAATCGTAGAGATCTGTCCCCCAATCCAGAGCATGGTCGTGGTGACATCGCCAATCGGCGTCCAGGCGCCGCCTGCATTGGCTGCAATGACAATCGCACCTCCCGTGAGGAGCCGATCTTCCCCCTCATCGATGATTTTGCCGCTCATCGCTAGCATGACAACTGTTGTGGTCAGGTTGTCGAGCACTGCGGAAAGAAAAAAGGTGATCAGACCAATGATTAAGAGCATTTTTCTCTTCGACTGAGCCTGCAGCGCTTTTGTGATCAAGTTGAAGCCTTTATGCACATTGATCACTTCGACAATTGCGAGCGCTCCCAAAAGGAAAATGACTACCTGGCTGATCTCGCCCAACCGATCTTGCAGAAGTTCATGATTATGTTCCAAGGACCAGGCCGGGTTGAGAAACTGGAGGGTCCAGCAGAGAACTGCCATCAGGAGGGCGATTGTGGCTTTGTTGATACGGGTGATGTGTTCTAAGGTAATGAACAAATAGCCGATGACGAACAGAACTGTCATTAAAAGGGAATTCATATGCTTTGAACGTAGCGTATTCTTTAAAAAGCTGAAAGAAAAAAGTGCTGTTCCTTGTGGAACATCTGCACCTCGCTATAAACAAAATATTTTTCGTTTCGCAAATATTCAAACTCTGGTAATGTTTGTTTTGTTTTATCGATTTTTAAGGTCATGCTTTTAAAGGATATTTATGCCTAAATTTTTTCCAGCCTCTATTGGTTCTGTTTTATCACACCCCCTTAATCCCTCTCCCTTCAAACCTAATCGACATGTCACTCTTACAATTAAAAATGGAAAAATCATTATTCCTCTTTCTCCCGGACATCAACATAGTGCTATTTACACCATTACAAACACTCAAAATGGGCATCAGTATGTGGGGGCTACGAAAAATTTAAAACAAAGGAGTAGCCAATATGCGTCAAAAGTAAACAAATTTGTCCCCTTTGTTGAAATTCATGATGTGCGTTTAAAAAAAAATATTCGCAACTTGGGGCCACTTTTCGTTGATATAGCAGCAAACCCCGAGCAATTTGACTTCGGTTATTGTGAAGTCGCTGAAGGTGATCTTTCAGAAGCGGAAAAGACTAGAATTGATGCAAAGAAGGCGCAAGGTCGCATCCTTTACAATAAACGAGGCGGAGGCGGGGGCTTGAGAAAGAGCCAAAAAAGTCATGATATCCTTACCAAAGTCCTAAAATCTCAAGAGAATAAAAATCAAAGCTCCCTGCTTAGTCTAGGACGTCAAATAGCCTATAAAGTGTATGCACTCATTTGCAAAAGTGAACTGTTTCTGCCAGAATGAGGGAGATGAACTCATTAATTTTGCGCAGCAGCATCAAACCGGCATTGAAACGCACTCTCCTCTTGCGAGGCACACTCTTGGCTTTTATAGGGATGAGTCTCCTGCTAAGTACAGGAATCTCTTCTATAGAACAGAAATGGGGACTACTCGCACTGATAACTGCTTTAGTACTTGTCACAACAGGGTTACTGCCCTATAGACGCCTCACGCGCTTGGAAATGAATCCTCATGAAATTTTAATTACAGAAAATGGGATTTGTTTCTCTCGTCGAAGAAAGCCCTGTTTTACAGTTCCTCAAGCCTCTATCGACAGGATGGAGTATCGCGACTCTCTCTCCCAGTACGGCTTCGCCTTCTGGCTAAAGAATGCAGCTCCCGAAAAGGTCACCATCCATGACCGCTCCTTCGATTGGGAAAAATTCACTCAGCAATGCCTCTCACAATATGGTTGCGCTGTTTTTATTCCCTATTTCAGCAAGCGAAGTTTTGACGAAATGCAAGAATTTCTGGCTTAGGGATTGTCTGAAAATAAATTTACAATTCTCGAGTGAAAAATCGATTCATCTCGAGAATTGTAAAAGTTATTTTCAGATGATCCCTTAAAGACCAGCTTGGACGATGTCGTGCATTTTGATAAGGCCAACCAGCTTCTCCTGTTCGTTGAGAACCGCAAGCACTGTGATGGGATTTTTCTGATCCGATTCCATTTTGACGAGCGCTGTTTGCGCAAGCTCAATCTCAGACACCGTGCGCGGAGTGCGCGTCATCAGCTCTTCGATCGGGGACTCCAGAGCTTTTACGCCCATTTTTTGGAGGGATCTTCTCAAGTCACCGTCTGTAAAAATGCCAAGAAGACGCTGCTCGGTATCGGCCACAAGAATGCAGCCGCATTTCTTATCGGAGAGGGTGACTAGAACGCTCATCAGCTGATCATCCGGAAGACAGAGAGGAACAGCGCTCCCCGTGATCATCAGATCTTTCACTTTTGTAAAAATCCGCTTGCCAATGCGTCCTGCGGGGTGATTCATCGCATACTGGTCGAAGCTGATATTTTTATGGCGCATCAGTCCAATTGCTAGAGCATCCGTCACAATCATTCTGGATCACCGTCGAAGTGGTCGGAGCAAGGTCATAAGGGCATAATTCAGGTTCTATAGGCAGAACCAGAGAAAAATCGCACGCTTTGGCAAGGCGACTGGAAGCATTGGAAATGATGGAGACAATTTTGGCTCCCTTATTGCGCGCATAGGGAATGAGATTGAGAAGCTCGTCACTTTCGCCGCTTTTGCTCAGCATAATGAAGAGATCTTGATCCGCTACAATCCCGATATCGCCATGTAAAGCTGTCGAGTAGGAGAGGTAGAAGGCGCGCGATCCCGTTGCTGTTAAAGTAGCGGCGAATTTCTCAGCTACAAAACCGCTTTTGCCGACACCGCATACGATGATCACACCCTCGCATGCACGCATCAGATCGAGCAGTTTTTCAACTTGGCTTGCATCGATCTGATCAAAAAAGTGAAGGAGCGTCTGCCGCTCTTTATCGAGGAGTTCTTTTATCATAGCCTCTAGATTTTAAAGAAGTGAGCGATTAGCCTCAAGTTTTAAAGCAAGGGGTCTCTTATGAAGAAAATTCCTATCGCAGTGGCCGAAGGCGACGGCATCGGACCTGAAATCATGGAAGCGACGCTGAAAATTTTGTCAGCTGCAAAGAGCCCGCTCGACATTCAAAAGGTTGAAATTGGTGAAAAGGTCTACTTACGCGGTGTCAAAACAGGGATCGACCCCATTACTTGGGATACGATTAGACATGCGAAAGCATTTTTAAAAGCTCCTATCACGACTCCCCAAGGGGGCGGCTTTAAAAGCCTGAATGTCACGGTGCGCACAACGCTTGGCCTCTATGCAAATGTGCGCCCTTGCGTTTCCTACGCGCCATTTGTGGAATCCAAACACCCAGGAATGGACCTCGTCATCGTGCGCGAAAACGAAGAGGATCTCTACATGGGGATTGAATACCGGCAAACCCCTGAGACCTACCACGCCCTTAAAATCATCACAAGACCCGGTTCTGAACGCATTGTGCGCTATGCCTTTGAATATGCCAAAGCGAATGACCGCAAAAAAGTCACCTGCTTTACAAAAGACAACATCTTGAAGCTCTCCGACGGGCTTTTTCACAAAGTTTTTGATGAGATCGCCCTGCAGTATCCGGAGATCGAAAATGAGCACTGGATCGTCGATATCGGAGCCGCTAAGCTCGCAGATACACCCAACGCTTTTGACGTCATCGTCATGCCCAACCTTTACGGCGATATTCTCTCTGATGTGGCCGCCCAGGTGGCTGGCTCTGTGGGCCTAGCAGGATCTGCCAATATTGGCTTTCATGGAGCCATGTTTGAGGCCATTCACGGCTCTGCACCGCGCCGCGCCGGACAAAATTTGGCAAACCCTTCCGGCCTACTTCTGGCAGCAGTCCAGATGCTGGTCCACATTGGCCTTCCGGAACAGGCGGCCCTCGTCCATAATGGTTGGCTTAGGACAATCGAAGAGGGTATTCACACCTATGATATTTTCAAGCCCACCAGCAGCAAGAAGAAGGTAGGAACGCGCGAATTTGCTGAAGCTGTCATCGAAAGGCTTGGACAAAAACCGCACCAGTTAAAAGAAGCGAACTACTCCTCTTCTAAAGCCACAATCAATCAGCAAGAGGAAAAATCGCATGCACACAGTATCTCCAAGGCGATTGTTGGAATTGACATATTTATTCAATCCAGCGAAGAACTAGAAAAACTGCAAGGCGCATTGTCCCGCCTCGAAAATGAACGCTTTAAATTGACCATGATCAGCAACCGCGGCGTGCGCGTCTGGCCTGAAAAAATGCCCGAAACACATTGTGGAGATACTTGGCGCTGCCGCTTCATGAGCAGACAGAGAGAAGGTTCGTTGACTCACAAAGAGATTGTCACCCTGCTTCAGGCAATGGCTGAGGCCAATATCGACTTTGTGCATACCGAACAGCTTTGCACTTTTGATGGTCAGCCTGGGTTTACCTTGGCGCAGGATGAGCAGTGAACTTTAGGCGCTGCTGTCAATATAGGTTAGGCGCATCAGTTGCCGCTGCTCAACATTCAACTTATTCGCAATACGCGGCAAGACAGCTCTTGCATGTTCCTCAATTCCACGTGGACGCTTGCGTTTTTTATCCTTTTTTGCATCATCTGGTTGATGCATAGATAATAAAAAAATAAAAAAACCGATGCGACCCTCGGCACACAATCAAACTTTGTTGAGAATGGAAAAATTTTGTTCATAATCATAATACCGATCAACTGCTGTATTACGAATCTTGCGACTCCTCAGTGGGTGGTAAAATGCGTTTTGGCAAAATTAACATAATCCTCCACTCCTGTTCTTAGCGCATAGCCAATGCACGCTTAGCGTGGTTAATAAAGGCTTGCCAATCGGCTTGGCCGTCGACAATTACGAGTTTCATCTTAAGCCAAATGAGCGGCAGCGGCAGACTGAGAGCACCGCAAAGTTTCACCCTATCTTTTTCGGTGCAAATGATCAGCTCTGCACCCAACTCCTGGCAGTTCTGTGCAAAGTCCTGAAGCCCTTGCACCCCTTCTTCAGCGTGGTCGGCGAGGAAATGGCGCGCCACAATGTGAGCTCCGAGATTTTCAACTGTATTGGCAAAGTATTCGGGTTGAGCAATGCCGCAAAAAATTCCCACGCGCTTCCCTTGAATCGATGCAGAGGGCTGATCTTGCAGATCGAGGAATTCTGCAACCTCTGGACGCGTCGCAACAATGGGGGCTGAAGTCCAGCGCGCGAGTTTTTGACGCATCTCCTGCAATCGTTCGCGATCGTGCACATGGTTTAACACGATCAGATCCGCTCTTTTCAAAGAGGCTGCGCTGTCCCTCAAAAGGCCGCGTGGAAGAAAATGGCCCTGCCCAAAGGGGTCGCACGCATCCATCACGACCAGTTCCAGATCGCGCGCCACCCGCCGATGCTGCATGCCATCGTCAAGCAGAATGAGCCGCGCCCCAGCCTTTGCAGCCATACTGGAAGCTTGATGGCGATTTTTACCTACGATGACATGTGCTTTGGGAAGGTTCTGGGAAAGCATAAAAGGCTCATCCCCGCACGATGCGGCTAAGTGCATGGGGCCGTTACCCGCGCTCAAAACTAATGGATGAGCCGATTTTTCCGCTTTGGAACGGTAGCCGCGCGAAAGGATGGCCATCGGCACATCTTCATAAAATTCCTGCGCAAGCATGAGTGTCACTGGAGTTTTTCCGGTGCCGCCTGCAACGATATTGCCAATGCTAATGACGAGGGGAACCGGGGGAGAATACTTGCGGAAGCAGCCGCTATCAAATGCCCAGTTGCGGCAAGCAGTAAAGAGCCTGTAGACCCAGCTAAGAGGCAGCAAAAGCAGCTTGATGAAAAAGGGGAGGATCCCTCTTCGCCTGCCTTTGATCACATTTACAAAATAGAGTTCAACATGTTTGAGCATGAGAGACCACATGGGGAGGAAAAAGAGACTGCTCCACCATCTCGATGATGATATGGATAGCGGCCATATGCGCCTCTTGGATGCGGTCAGAGGTGGAAAAACCGTCGATGATCAGCTCGAGGTCAGCGACACCTTTTAATTTGCCTCCTCCCTTTCCTAAAAAGGCGATGGTCTTGAGATCAAACGCTTTGGCAGCTTCGAACGCTTTGATGATATTGGGAGAGTTGCCGCTCGTTGTCAAACCAACAAATAGATCTCCAGCCTGCCCATAGGCTTCAACGCCCCTCGCGAAAATCCAGTCGAATCCCATGTCATTCCCGGTACAGGTAATATGGCCCGGTTCAGATAGGGCGATTGCGGGCAGCGCGCGCCTTTGGCGACGAAAAAAACCTGTCAGCTCTTCGGCAAAGTGAGTGGCGTCGCACAAACTACCGCCATTGCCTGCTAGGATCAGCTTTTTCCCGCTGGCAAAAGTGTCAACCAGCAAGCGTGCGGCTTTGTCGATAAACTCTAGAGCTGTAGGCGTTTTTAAAACGGCAACAGCGCGCACGCTATCTTCAACAGATTTTAATATCAGGTTTTTCATGACCGTTTATTTTCACTCATTTTGCAATTAAGAGAAACGAAAAACTTCGCCAAAATTGTTAAAATAGGATAACTTTCTTTCCATGGAAAAAAGTGGCAGTCTCATTGGAGGAACTCTCCTCGTCGCAGGCACATCGATTGGCGCCGGCATGCTGGCTCTTCCGGTGATGACCAGCTTAGGCGGCTTTTTGCCCTCCCTGGTCATTTATCTCTTCTGCTGGCTCTTCATGATGTGCACAGGACTACTCCTTTTGGAAGCCGCGCTCTGGATGGATGAGGAGACCAATCTGGTTTCGATGGCGACGCGCACTCTCGGCAAACCGGGAAAAGTGGCCGCATGGATCCTCTATCTGTTTCTCTTTTACTCCTTGACGTTAGCCTACATGGTGGGAGGAGGCAATCTCATCCTCAATTTCCTCCACCTCTCTTGGCCCGCCTGGTCTGGCCCTCTTCTCTTTACTCTGCTGTTTGCCCCCTTTGTTTATATGGGAGCTAAAGTGGTCGGCAAACTCAATGCTCTCATGATGGTGGGGCTGATCGCCACTTTTTGCATGTTCGTCGTCCTAGGAGCCCCTTACGTCAAAAGCGAATTTCTTTACAATCGCGACTGGTCTCTCTCCCTCATCGCTCTCCCGATCTCTTTTACAGCGTTTGCGTACCAGGGAATTGTGCCCACGCTCTTGAGCTACTTCCATCGCGATGTCACTAAAGCGCGCAGCGCCATTATCGTAGGAAGTTTCATTCCTTTAGTTGCCTACGCCATCTGGCAGTGGCTGATCCTAGGGATTGTCCCCACTTTTGGGCAGGATGGTCTTGCAGAAGCTATGGAACGGGGAGAGAGCGCCGTTCAACCTCTCTCGCGTTTCATTCAAAGTTCACTCGTCAAAGACATCGCCACAAGCTTTGGCTTCTTTGCCCTCCTCACCTCTTTCCTCGGGGTCGCTTTAGGACTGGTTGACTTTTTCGCCGACGGGATTCAGGTCAAAAAAACAGCTCTCAATAAGCTGTGGCTCTGCTTGATCGTTTTTATCCCCCCGCTGCTTATTGGCCTGCGCTTCCCGCATATCTTTCTGCATGCCCTCGACTATGCAGGGGGAATAGGATGCGCCCTTCTTCTTGGGCTCATGCCTATCGTGATGGTGTGGACGGGCCGCTACCGCTTAGGGTTTAAATCCCCCTTTTCGCTGCCGGGAGGCCGAGCCACGCTTCTCCTGCTTGCCGCTTTCGTGGCTCTCGAACTTTTTTGCGAAGTCTGGTTTAAAAAAGGATAAACTACCAGCCAAAAAAGAGGCCAAGGCCTGGGCTAGAATCATAGTCATCATAACCAGAATTATAATACCCGCCATCATCATAATAATAGTAATTTGGATAACGGTTATAGGAGTAAGGAGAATCGTAGTAGTAAGAGGGGTAATAAGCGCCACCCCAGCCCCAACCACCCCAGCCACCATTATCCCAGTTGCCGCCGTGATTGTGACCAAAATCCCCATGGTGTCCGCCATGATTGTGTCCACCGTGATTGTGTCCACCCCCATGATGACCGCCGCCACCTCCGTGATGACCGCCACCTCCACCGTGGCCACCATGACCCCCATGATCTGCGATTGCATAGGGTATAAGAGCCGCGAAACTAAATAATAAAGTAAATATAAGCCATCGACTGTTAAAGTACATATACGCCTCCAGGCTACAAAAGATAAAAATCCCGACTTCTGCATTTTGGGAAACATGCGGAAGTCGGGAACTCTTTTTTACAACTACCAGCCAAACTGGACACCTACGCCTGGGCTATAGTCATAGTCATTATAGTATCCACCATCATCATAATAGTAACCTGGATCATTGTAATAATAGGGATAACTGTTGTAATAGGGTTGCGAATAATAATAGCCTCCCCAGCCACCCCAACCATTATCCCAGTCGCCGCCGCGACGGTCCCAGTCACCACGGCCGCCCCAATTGCCACGGCCGCCCCAATCGCCACCTCGACCGCCACCGCCATGCATCATGCCGCCGCCACCTCCGTGGCCGCCACCACCCCCGTGGCCGCCGCCGCCATGATCTGCGATCAAATTGCTTTGATTAATGGCAGCAGAACCAGTTGCATAGGGCATAAGAGCCGCAAAACTCAACAGCAACGTCAGGACAAGCGATCGTTTGTTAAAGTACATAGAAACCTCCATGCTTCATGTTTTAGACACTGAGCTTACAGGGGGAATTCACAAGCATTTGATTCAGAACCTTTAGGTTCAATATGGAGGGGTGTTCCATAAAGGACATCGGCCAGCTACTGACCGTTGGAATTCACATCCTCCCTACAGGCGCAATGCCTGAGAACGCTTGCGAAATTCCCCAAACTCTTCTATTTTCATTTTAAATCTGCTGAATAGATTAGTCAATATAAATTTTTAAATCAGACTTGCGCCCTAGCTTGATAGGGCGCAAGACGGGTTTTAATTCCCCGTAAAATAGTAGAAGCGCGGATCATAATAGTAGTAGGGATTGCCATAATAGTAAACGGCATAGGGATCGCCATTATAGATATAGACATGGTTGGGATGGTACCAGGGATCTGTGTAGTAGACGCGATCGTGGTACCAGCCATTATGGTGGCCCCAACCGCCGCCAACGTTAACTGAGACATTGGTGTGCACATGGGTGCCGCCGCCATGCCAGTGTGCCTGAAGCGCTCCAACCATACTCAAGCATGAAAAAATCAGGACAAAGAAACGAGTCATCGAGACCTCCTTGATTGAATAATCTCCTTATAGTCAGCTTTCTCAATTTTTTACTAATTATTCGAGTAATGCAGTTACAAAACTCTCAGGATCAAAGACTTCAAGATCTTCTGCCCCTTCGCCTACACCGATAAATTTGACAGGGACGCCCAATTGGCGCTGAATGCTGATCACAATTCCACCCTTCGCCGTGCCATCCAGCTTGGTCAGAATCAGCCCTGAAATTGGCGTATACTGATGAAAGGTCTTGGCCTGATCGATAGCGTTTTGCCCCGTTGTGGCATCTAAGACGAGCAGTGTTTCGTGGGGGCTATTGGGGCTCACTTTGCGGCAAGAGCGGCGGATTTTTTCCAGCTCCTGCATCAGGGGCGTTTTGGTGTGCAGACGGCCAGCAGTATCGATAATGACGACATCGACGCCGCGGGCCTTTCCAGCTGTGACCGCGTCAAACGCGACGGCAGCCGGATCGCCCTTAGGATTGCCCTTCACAATCGGAATATCGAGCCGGTTGGCCCATAGCTCTAACTGCTCAATGGCCGCAGCGCGAAAAGTGTCCGCCGCCGCAATGAGCACCTTTTGCCCCGCATCGCTATACCGTTTCGCAAGCTTAGCTACAGAGGTCGTCTTGCCATTGCCATTGACCCCCACCACGAGAATGACGAGTGGTCCCTCCCCGGGAGGGACAGTAGCGAGTTGCGACCCCTCGGGCGGCAACATCGCCAAAATTTCCTGCCGAATGGCGGCGAGGAGACCATCCGTTGTCAACTTGGGGTTTTCGCGATGCAGCTGACGCACCTTCTCGGTAAGCTCGTGAGCTGTTTTTACGCCAAGATCGGCCTCATAAAAGAGCTTCTCAAGTTGCTCTAAAGTCTCTTCATTTAATCCGCCTCCAAAAAGCGCGCGGATTTTGCTGCCAAGACGCGCCCCTGCCCGAGACAAGATGTCGGTCAGTTTGCGGTAACTCGATTTAAGAAATTGAAAAATCATGACTGTCCTTGAAAGAAAAGAGTAGAGTAGCAGATAAGGAAAATATGCACTTACATGAATTTCAAGCTAAATCCTATTTAAGCCGCTTCGGAATCCCCTTTCCTCCTTTTGCTACTGCCTCAAACTTAAAAGAGGTGGAACAGGCAATCGCCAGCATGCCGCTCGAGAGCGCTGTCCTCAAAGTGCAGATCCACGCCGGAGGACGCGGCAAGGCGGGAGGGGTCAAATTGGCCACAACGCGCCATGAGATTTTACAGTTTGCAGAAGCACTCATCGGCATGCGCATCGTCAACAATCAAACCGGGAAAGAGGGGGTTATCGCCCATCAAATTTTGCTCTCCCCTCTCATCTCCTATGCGCGAGAGTTTTATGTGGGAGCTACCATCGACCGCGACAAGGCCGCGGCGACCCTGATCCTATCGCAAGAGGGCGGGGTTGAAATCGAGGAGGTCGCTGCCCACCATCCTGAAAAGATTCTCAAGCAGCCTCTTGGACCGGGGGGAAAGCTGCGCGGCTATCAGCTGCTGCGCATGATCAAATTCATGGGCTGGAGCGGCGTGCTCGCCGAACAGGGAAAAAAACTGCTGACAGGGATTGCTCAGGCCTTTATCGCCAGCGACGCCTCCCTCTTGGAAATTAATCCGCTCGTCCTTACAAATGAGGGGCAGCTTTTGGCCCTGGACGCCAAAATGTCGATCGATGACAATGCCCTTTACCGCCAACCTGAGCTTATTCTTTATGACGACCCGACACAAATCACCCCCTATGAGGCCATGGCCCAAAAGCATGAGCTCGCCTATGTAGCCCTGGACGGCGATATCGGCTGCATGGTCAATGGAGCGGGTCTTGCCATGGCGACCATGGATCTCATCCACCATTTTGGAGGCCATCCCGCCAATTTTCTAGATGTCGGAGGCGGAGCCTCGCAGGATAAAATTGCGGAAGGGTTTAAAATTATCCTCTCACACCCAAAGGTAAAAGCCATTTTGATCAATATCTTTGGGGGAATCCTGAACTGCGCCACGCTCGCCGAAGGGATCATTGCCGTCACAAATAGTCAAAAAGTTGAGGTGCCGCTCATCGTGAGAATGGAGGGCACAAATGTGGAAGAGGGAAAAAGGCTCCTGCGCGAAGCCAAACTCAACATTATTCTCGCTGACAGTTTGAGCGACGCCGCCAAAAAAGCGATCGAGGCAGCAGCATGGCCATCTTAATCAACCACGCTACGCGCGTCATCACGCAAGGCATCACTGGAAAAGCCGGCAAATACCACACCGAACAGTGCATCGCCTATGGAAGCCGCTTTGTCGGGGGTGTGACCCCTGGAAAGGGCGGGCAAGAGATCTTCGGCCTTCCTATTTTTGATACCGTCTTAGAGGCAAAAGAGGCCACAAATTGCGACGCTTCGCTGATCTTTGTTCCCCCTCCCTACGCGGCCGAAGCCATTCTTGAAGCAGAAGAGGCCAAAATCCCTCTCATCGTCTGCATCACAGAAGGGATCCCCATCCAGGATATGCTGGAGGTGACGCAGGTCATGCGCGCCAGCAAAACAAGCCGTCTCATTGGCCCCAACTGCCCTGGAATCATCACCCCAGGTGCCTGTAAAATTGGCATCATGCCTGGCTACATTCACAAAAAAGGGAAGGTAGGCATCGTCTCTAAGTCGGGAACGCTCACCTATGAAGCTGTCTGGCAAACGACACAGCTAGGCTTAGGCCAATCGACCTGTGTCGGCATTGGAGGGGACCCGCTCAATGGCACCCACTTCATCGACATCCTCAAACTGTTTCAAGATGATCCGGAAACAGAGGCCATTCTCATGATCGGCGAAATCGGCGGCCGCGCCGAGGAGGAGGCAGCCGAATGGATTCAGGTGCATTGTAAAAAACCTGTCGTCGCCTTTGTAGCAGGAGTGACAGCCCCGCCCGGGCGCCGCATGGGCCACGCAGGTGCCATCGTATCGGGAGGGCAGGGAACTGCTTCCAGCAAAATTGCCGCTCTTCGCGCCGCAGGGGTAACTGTGACAGAAAATCCCGCCAATATGGGGATCAGCGTGCAGAAAATACTAAGTTAGGCTATGCTCATCACATGATCACCATCCCTGGAAAAATCCCCATTCGCATCCATCCCCTTTTCTGGCTTCTCGTCGCCTGGATCGGCTGGATGAGCAGCAACACTCTTCTTGGAACCGCCTTGTGGGTGAGTGTCATCTTTTTTTCGATCCTTTTCCATGAATTTGGACACGCCCTCACCGCCCTCGCTTTTGGACAAACGGCGCGCATCGATCTTGTCGTCACAGGCGGCTTGACCCAGCGCTCAGGCCCCACCTTAAAGCTATGGCAAGAATTTTTAGTCGTTTTGAATGGCCCTCTGGCAGGATTTTGTCTCTACGGTCTCGCACTAATGATGAGCCAAACAATCAGCTTGGAGCAGCGCCCCATAGCTGCAACTCTTCTACAGATGGCTCTCTTTATTAATTTCTACTGGACCATCATCAATCTTCTGCCCATCCAGCCCCTCGATGGCGGCCACCTCTTAAGCGTCTTTATGGAAATGGTCTTAGGAGTGCGCGGCGTCAAAATCGCTTTTTTCATCAGCATGGTTGTTGCAGGGGCCCTTGCAGGCTACTTTTTCTATGCCAACAATCTACTCGCAGGCTCCATCCTCTTCCTTTTCATGTTTGAAAGTTACCGCAGCTGGAAGAGCTCGCTTCTCATAACCGATCAGGATCAGAAAAGCGAACTGCAAGAGATGTTGAAAGAGGCCGAAATCGCGTACCAATCGGGCCACTTGGCTGAAGCACAAGCGACCCTGGAACAGATTCGTCACACAACAATCTCTGGCAGCCTCTACACCAGAGCGACCATCTATTTGGCCAATATTTTTGGTAACCAGCACAAAGACGTTGAAGCGCTCTCACTTCTAGAGCCCCTTAAAACTAAACTGCCCCTCGAAGGGCGCATGCTTCTTTTACAGCTCTATTACAAAACAGGGCGCCTGCAAGAAGCGATTGCGATTGGCCATCCGCTCTACCAAGAGCGCGGCGGCTTCGATGTGGCCCTCATCAATGCTTACTGCCATGCCCAACTTGGCGACCCCCGCGCCGCTGTTGGCTGGCTCCAGTGCGCCATCCGCGAAGGTCTACCCGATGTCAAAAGCTGCCTTGCAGGCAAAGAATTTGACCGGATTCGGCAGGACGCGGGGTTTCAGGAGTTGAGTGTTAAGAGTTAAAACCCGACTTGCCCCCTACATCCTGGCTCGAGTGTTATTTAAGCTGTTGAGATAGCGCAGATTGCGATGAAGCCAAGGGTATCCCCCTTGGTCTCCCCCTTGGCGAATCGCAAGATGCGCTAGATCGACTGCTTAAATAACGCTCGTGCTAGAGCTCCATAGTATTCTTCTTTTTGGGAAAACTTTGCATGAGTCAAAAAAGCCCACGAGCTCTTCGGCCAGCATAATAACCAATACTCCAGGATATAGAACCACTATTATTTGGTGGGTTACATATTCTGCCACTGCTGCCGACGCTACCAATTGATACCACATATTATTATTTTGGTCCATTATTGGGGGATTTGTTAGGAACTTCTTCAGCTTTTGAACTTTTTTTCCATTTCTGAATCGCTGAAAATGGCAACTCTGAACATTAGCATCGCTGCACCAGTACCAAACACTAAGCCCTGAACTTCTAGAGGAAAGGGCAACAAAATGCAGAGAATAGCCAAAACAAGTATACTATAAGAATGAACATCTTGTTTTGCGCTGCTTTGTTATTTTGAAGCTTAACGATTCTTCCGGACCAATTGCCTTCATCACTAGGTGCCCCTTAAGAAATAATTGGCGTTGCGTTCATGGATATTGTTGAAATATTTATCATAGTGCCAAAATATTTTCCGAATATTAACAAAAAAGTCAAAACTCTCAAAGGAAAATCAAAATCTCACCAAATCGCAAATTTCTTGATTTGGTGAGAAATTCAACTTCGCTCAAGCGATTTTTTTACACACATTGTCGATTTTGGACAGCTGCTGGAAACGCAAGTCGGGTTTTAAAGTGCAATAAGCACTGAGAGATGACCTGTTTCCAAATCCTCTATGGACGCGTACGTACTGCTCAGGAAAGATTTCATGCAGCGGCATCGTGTAGAAGTACAATAAGATTCCTAATATCCTTAATAGGTTCATCCAGGTGCCCTTTTGCTGATTTCCTTATCCAAAAGTGACATATGGGCATGAAACTAAAACATAGCAATGTTTTTTTTAAAAATATTCGCATAAGAATCAAAATTGCCTGGCAGAACGAGCTCCCAATCTGATTTGCCGTCTCGTTCCAAGCGTGAATAGAGCAGAGACGCACGAATGGCGCCAGGCTCAAGTTTCAGGGGAAGCGGCTCCACAACATTGTAGAGAAGGTTTTCATGACCTGTGAAAAAAGAGAGCGTAGAGTTGACCACGACGCAGTCGCTCAATTCGAGATGCTCCGCCTTTACTCCAGCCAGAACACTATTTTTGATACTACCGGAGCCGATTTGGCAATTGATCAGGCAAGAGGAGCCTTCAAGTGTGACGCCAAAAAGCTTTCTAAGCGCTTCCCCCTCGGCATTATTTTTGACAAGCTTCAGAATGTTCGAGAAGTAATTCTGGACTGTTCCAAAATCCCACCAGAAACCTTGGGAACCAATATCGACAGATCCCAAAAGGGCCATTTCGGGGTGGCTGGTGCAAAATTTTTGGCGAAACTCTTGAAGGCGGTGCCAATGGGCGCGCGCTTCAATACCGCGTTTGCCCATCGCACTTACATAAGTTGCTTCGTCCAGTGTCAGCGCCATCCAAAAATGGGGGTCGCTGTCCCACTTTTGTTTTTTTTCCTCTAATTCGTTTCTACAAAAGTCTAGAAGAGCCTGCGTCATTGATGCTGAGAGGCTAAAGCTGCCCAGGCTCAGAGCTGCAGCTTTGCTCCTTTTAAGTTTGGACAGCGCTTCATATCCCATTTTGTCCACACAGATTCCATCCAGCAGAAAGCCATACTGGTCATAGTGTCGACTGTCCCACTCCTCTTGAGTGGGCCACGGGATGCTTTTGGCTAAAATTTCCACATGGTGTGAGGGTTGTGGTAACTTCTTAGAGGGAGAAAAGAGCTGGTCGCTCCAAAAGACGGAAAGTCTGCCCGCAGGAGCAAGAGCGCTTGTCTGTAAAATAACCGCCTCTAAGATCGAGTGCTGCTCTGAGTCGGGAAGTTTGATTGCCGATTTATTGCACCCTTCGCTTGCGGTAAGGGGAAAGAGGCGCTTGCCCTCGCCAGCTGTGTGGTAAAGGGCTACAGGAGTTCCTGCCTTCTGCAGGGCCAAAAGATCAATCCCCTTTTGTTTGAGCTTCTCTTGAGCTTTAGAGTAGGCATAAAGCGTTCCAAGGCCGTTGCCAGCTCCTCCCGGCCAATCCTCGTGTAAGACGAGGATCTGGAAGCCCTCCGGAAGGAGGGCCTCCAGCCGCTTTTGCCAAACCTGTTCCTGTCGCTTAGAGCCAACAGAGACGATGATGATCAACGGTTTAGCCCACCTTAAAGGAGATGTAGCGGGTGGCCGCTCCCTGCTTGATCAGGAAAAGAAGGGGTTTTCCTGCCTCCGATGCATCTAGAGCCTTATTGAAATCCTCCACACTGGCCACAGGCTTCTTATTGACCTCTAAGATAAGCGCCCCTTTGCGCACCCCTGCCCAAACGAGGGGGCTGTTCGTCTGAATTGAACTGATCGCAACGCCTTTTAGCTCACTGTTGACGCCCAGTTTTTTCGCAAGTTCGGGAGTCAAGTTTTCGACCTCAATCCCCAATTTTTGGTTCTTGGCGCTAGCTGCAGTAACTTCAGTCGAAGGGAAATTGCCGATTTCCACATCGAGATTCATCGCTTTGCCATTGCGCAGGAGAACAAGAGCGATTTTGGAGCCAGGTTTCATGATGGCGACAGCATTGCGAAGCGAGGCGACATCAGTAATAACCTGGCCATTAAATTTCAGGATGATATCGCCCTGTTTCAAGCCGGCTTTCTCCGCAGGAGAATCTTTCGAAACTTCAGCGATCAGCGCCCCTTCGGGGTTATCCATTCCAAAGGATTGCGCCAAATTGCTGTCTACAGGTTGAAGGGCGACCCCTATAAAGCCGCGCTGGAAACTCCCTGTCGATTTCAGATCCTCCATCACCGCTTTTAAAAGATTGCTCGGGATGGCAAATCCAATGCCCATATAGCCCCCATTGGCCATATTGGTCACAATTGCCGTATTCATGCCAGCCACTTCGCCGTCGATTGTCAGCAGAGGGCCTCCAGAATTGCCGCGGTTAATAGCTGCATCTGTTTGGATATAGTCCTCGACACGGGTGAGGTCGAGATTATTCCTTCCCTTCGCACTCACCACACCCACTGTAAGTGAGGCTTGGAGGCCCATCGGATTGCCGATGGCTATGGCCCACTCCCCGACTTCCAGATCGCTTGAATTGCCGAGTTTAAGATAAGGGAGATCTTTCGCATCGATCTTAAGGAGCGCAATATCGGTATTTGAATCTTGACCAATGACTTTGGCAGGATACTCTTTCCCATTATTCAAAATGACAGTGATCTCATCCATGCCTTTGACCACATGGCTATTGGTCAAAATATCGCCATCGGGTGAGACGATGAAGCCTGAGGCTTGACCTACAACTTGTGACTGCTCTTTCTGTCCCTGGCGTCCATATCCTTTTGGAAGACCAAAAAAGCGCTCCCAGAAGTCATTATTGAGGGAATCTGCAGAGTCATCATCCTCATCATCCTGGCTAGCATTGGCTCCAGAGCCCTTAACCTTAATAGAAACGACAGCAGGAATTGCCTTTTTGGCCACCTCGCGAAAATCGATCGAAGTTTTTCTTAAAGACTCTGCTGGAAGGGTCGTGAAAAAGAGACTGCATGTCAAAACTGTGAGTAGAAATGGGTACATAAAAACTCCTTGTGAAATCTCATTATATTCATCGAGGAAAATTCGACAACAATTCAATTGTGCGGGCAACTACAAGAGCCCCCTTTTCGAGGCGATCGATCCCAAAATGTTCGTTCGGAGCGTGGATCTGATCGTCCGGCAGCCCGAATCCCATTAGCGTCACCTCTCCTCCAGACGCCTCTGCAAGTTGCGTCACAATCGGAATGGATCCGCCATCTAAAATGCGTTTACATGGCTTGCCGAAAAGCTCTTCATATGCTTTTACAAATGCCTCAACAATATGGGAAGAGGGGTTCGCGCGTATCGCTCTTCCCACTCCTTCAAACACTTTAACGGAGACCTGAACCCCTTTTGGAGCAGAAGCTTCAATAAACTTTGTCACCAGATTTGCCACTTTGTGAGGATCTTGATTGGGGACGAGGCGGCAAGAGACCTTTGCAACCGCTTTTGCAGGAAGCACGGTTTTAAAACCAGGACCTGCATACCCTCCTGAGATGCCATTAATCTCAATCGTCGGCCGCAACCAGGCGCGCTCCAAGGGTTTAAAATCTCTCTCACCTCCAGCTGTAGAGGCTCCAAACATCATCTCATACTTGGCGGTATCAAATTCAAAGTCGATGGCCGCTTTTTCCTTCTCATTCAGCGGAAGGATGTCGGTCATAAAAACCTGGCACAGTTACCTTGCCGTCACGCCCTCTTAAACCTGCCAAAATTTCGACAAGGGCATGCAAAGGGTTGTAAACGATGCCTCCATGGGATCCTGAGTGAAGATCCCCCTTTGAGCCTTGGACCTGCACCTCCATCGTGACAAGACCGCGGACTCCAATCGTAACGGCGGGGGTGGTCGCGCTTGGCATTCCCATGTCGACAATAGCTACGTAATCGGCTTTCAACTGCTGCTGCCTTTTCTTGTCTTGAAGAAGCTTAGAGAGGCCGACGCTGCCACACTCCTCTTCCCCTTCGATGCAGAGCTTGATATTGATGGGCAGCTTCTTATCTTTTGTGAGGAGGAGTTTCAAGGCTTGCAACACATAAAAGCATTGCCCTTTGTTATCTTGCGCCCCACGCGCAAACACCTCACCATCTCGAATGGCCGGCTCAAAAGGAGGGGTGACCCACTCCTCAAGCGGATCGACTGGTTGTACATCATAATGGTTATAGAGCAGCAGCGTCGGCTTATCTGGGCCAGCCTCAAGGTGTGTGGCAAAGAGTGTGGGGTGGCCCGACGTTTCCCAAAGCTCTACCTTAAACCCAAGCTCTTTAAGATAGCTGGAAAGCCAATCTGCGCAGGCGAGCAGCTGCTTTTTGAATTGCGGATCGGTGCTCACACTTTGAAAGCGTAAGAATGTCAAATACTCTTCCAGACTTTTACGCTGCTGGTTTGCATAGAGATCTTTTAATGGCTGCATATTGCTCCTCAATAAAAAGTTAAAAGAATAAAACCAAGCAAAAGTAGAATCATATAGAAAATTAGCGCACGTCTGACTCTTGCATGGTGTTGTGGAACCGCTTGAGGATCGCGCATCGCCTTTTTCAAAAAGTCAATCCGCTCCTGAATGCTGTAATGGTGCCAATTGGGCACAAGATGGATTCCTGCTCCAACATGGTCGAGAGCCTCAATCATGGCTTCTGGAGCCACTCCCAAGTCAAAAACGTAGAGATCGGCCTGCCGTTCAAAGAGACGCGAAAAATAGCCATAGACGAAGCGGAAATAGAGCAGAAAAACAAGCCCAAAGGGGATAAAAAGAGCGAGCGGCATGAGGGGCATCCAAGACTCCCCAAATATCTGAAAAAACTTCTCCTGAAATGGCATGAGGAAAAAGCTAGAGATGAGAAGAAGTAAAACGGTCATCCCAAGAAAGATGAGCGGATACCAGAGCAGATGGCGTCGCTTGCTGTGGCCAATCTCATGAGCAAGCACCGCCTCTACAGCTTCTGGAGAGAGACTTTTCAGAAGCTTTTTCGTAAAGAGGATGTAGCGAAATGCGGGGGCAATTCCCACAATGGCTGCCGTCATGAGTGAATCCAATACCCCCCACGTTTTTAAACCGCTATAGCGGAAATGCGCCTTTTCACAAAGAGCTTCCAAGCGCCTTTTAAGATCCGACTCCTCCATCGGCTCGCATTTCCAGATCCATATCAGAAAAATAGGCAAAAATAGCAGCAGCAGCCCCAGAAAAAGGAGGGAGGGAATAAGCGCACTCCAAGTATCCCAATCGAATGGCAACAGCTGGAGAAGGTCGGTTGCTAAAATAAATAGGAGAAACGGCATAGCAAAAGGAATTAAGAGCCTTATCTGTTTGCCGACTCCTGCATTGCCCTCAATCCGGCTCGCATGAAAAACAGCAATAGCTGTTAAATAGAGCAGTAAAGCAAAAAAAATGGCGCCGAACTGGAATGAATCATGCGTGAAAAGGCGATGCGCTCCAAGAAGATAGTGAAAGACCCCAAAAAAAAGTAGGCATTCCAGATTGACAATTGTCAATAGCCTCTCTTTTCGCATCCTGCCGAAGACTCGATTTTGCAGCACAATAAGGCTAAGCAGACCTAAGTAAAGGAGCAGTCCTGCCCCAAAGGCAGGGAGCGGCTCCAGCATCCAAGCGGCGCGACTCCCCTCTGCTGCAAAGCTGACAAATAGCAGAATAAGAATCATGAAGATGAGGTTTGTAAACACTTGCCCTAAAATCCTGATTGCTACTTTATTTCCCCTTGGGACGGCGCCTAAGTTTGAGGCTCCTGCTTGGGGGCAGCTTTAGAAAAGAGCTCCTGCGCCAATTTTTGCCCAGCTGTCAATATATCCTTGATCCGTTTTAGCTCATCGGCAAACTCCTGCTGCACAGCAGGATTTTGCTTGATCTCAGCACTAATTCTTTTCAACAGCTCTAATTTTTTTACAGCATCAGCCATGATTTTTTTGAAAGTATCTTCAAATTCGGCATACTTCTTTCCATCTTCTAAGGCCACCAACTGTTTCATGGGCTTAAAAGTCTCTCTTAAACCCATTTTGAGATGGGTCAGAGCGACTGAAAGATGGTTAACCTCAATCGCTGTAAAAGGAGTAATTTTTTCGATGCTTTCGACCTTCTCCAGCTCTTTCGTGAGTGTTTTCCGCATCTCTTCAGCACATTTAAGAAGATGAAAAAGATAATAATTATACTTTACAGACTTAAAATGATACAGTTCGACGCCATGCTTCTCATACTTGTCTACAAGCTCTTTTGCTAGATAAAGCAGCCCCTTGGCCTTCTCTAAATCGTTTGGATGATCGCGCATCATGGTGGAGGCCATGTTGCTGGGCAGCATCGCAAACCAAGCGATTTGCAACTCGCAACGTTTCGGATCGAGCTTCATGAGCGCTTCAGCAACTGCAGAGATTTTACCAGCATCAAAAACGTGGCGCTCCATGATATTTTCCAAATTAGCGCCCGTTTCTGCATCGAGGTGATGCCAAAGAGCCGTTTTGGAGAGCCGCCATGCATTCTGATAATTATCGATAGCTTGCGCCGATTTATTGGCTATACGGCAAACATCGCGGAGATAGGTTTCCGGCATTAACCGACATGTCTCGTAAAGCCAATCCCAATTGGCTTTAACTTTTGCCTCCTCCTTTAACGCCTTGTCATAAAAATAGGGGAAGTCATTGTAGCGCAATTCCCAAAACTCTCGAAGAACTTCAGGACTCTTGGCCTCATCAGCAGGAGGAGCATCGATCTGGATACACTTCTCGGCCAGATATAGAAGCTTTTTAAAACGCTCCACATTCTCTGGTTCTGGTTTTCTTTCCTCTTTCCAAAGCAGATGGCGATCTGCGCCATTGATATAGCGCAAGGTTCTGCAGAGAACAATGCGCTGCTGGTCTGAGAGTTTTGCTGTGCACAATTGATTAAATAAAATATCCGTATCAAACCCATAAAAAGAGGCTTCCATTGATTTAAAGGGGCGCCCCTCAAGAATTGTCGCTGGCAAATCTCTCAATTTTTTTACCGCTGCGGCCGAGAAATCAAAACTGCTCTCCAGAACTCCTGCTGCATAGAGCTGAGCGTTCAGAGCGCCAAAAAGTAGCTGCTTGGCAATTTCAAAACGGTCGACCAGCGTATAATCCTGATAATTCAAAATCGCAAACCTCATGAGAATTTCACCAATCGTTGCAGAAATTTCGCGACTTGGATTGCGCTCCATTCTGAAAATTGCAATGGAATAGGCGGTTCCCAGCAGCTGTTTTTTGCGCTCCAGCTGCTGCTTTTTCTCAGCGGGATTATTGCTCTCTACGATGCGGTCAACCTGCTGAAGCAGCTCGCGCGGCTCGACGACGGCGAATTTGTGCGTGGCGCGGATAATGAGCTTGGCAATCAGCATGGGAACCGCAAAATAGATGTAAGAAGCGACTTTTAGCGCAATCCTGACCGTAGTTTCCTTTCCAGAACTCACGTCGATCAGTATTTTGCCATCAACGGCTTTTGGGTCAATGACCGTCGCTTTTTTGCCTTTTAAATAGAAATAATCATCAATACCTTCGATCAGGCGCCTTCCTAATGTTTTTGGACAGTCTGTAGAATAGGTAACAGGGGTAAAAAAGCCGATTTTATTAGGCATCTTATGAGCTCCTTGCAATTTTTATTCGAATTAGGAACTAAAATACATGGTTACAGCATTGTAGGCTAGGAATTTGAAAGATCTCTAAAGAACCTTTTTCATTTTAATGCCTCTTCGAGGTCTTTACCAAGATTCTCAAGAAAGTTGATATACAGCTCTAAACTTTTAGGCGTTTTAAGAGCTGGCGTTCCTATAGCGGGTGGTTTGTCTAAGGGTGCAGCTTCACGGCAGATACAGTTTTCCATTTCTTTAATTTTGACTAATTCTTTAATACCATAAGATCTTGTAAAATCCACTTCTGTCACACGTCCCAAGTCAGCCATATTACCACTTATGAAAACTTTCAAATCTGAATTGCATTTTAGAATAAAGTCACGCTGATCTTTGTTCTTTTCAATCTCCCCTTTTTTCTTATCTTCACGCTGCTTTTTTTCAAATAGGACAACGGCTGCGACTCTCTCTTTCAAAATTTTATCCAAAGGCTCTTTGATAAGTTGGACAAGTGCCTCCAGTTCTGCTTTTAAAAGCAATAAAGGCTTACGTGCTTCATTGAGCAATTTTTCGTCTTCTGTTGATTTTACTGCAGCTTTTTCCACTGGGATAACTTTCTGGACTGCTTTTAAAAGGATGGTTTGGAGGTTTACGTCTTCGGCTGCTTGAGGGGGTGCTAACATAGATTTTTTTTCTGCCCATTCTTTTTTTGCAGCCTCGAAAAGTACTGGAATCCGTTCCAGCCAGACGATGATCTCTTTGCGCTCTTTATTCTCAAGCTTCATAAAATTATCAAAATCAGCCTTAAGTTGAACGCTATCGATCGATTTTTCTTGAACCTGAGAGGGCGACGATGGAGCACTCGAAGCGAAGAAGACCTTGGGTGCGCTGTTTTCGAAGGGTGGTGGCACAACATCCCATGCTTCGTATTCAGCACTCTCCTCTCTTTTTAATTTTGCAGGCGACAAAGACATACTTCCCCTTCTAGTCCGCAATGAATCTTTAAGCAAATCAGCTGCTGTCATAGGTTTCTCCTGTCTAGGAGACGTGAGGGGACTTTTTAATCCTTTTTCTATTCTGCTTTTCAAATCTAACTCAGTCGACGATCTGTTCCCCTTGAACTTTGAAGGAATAATTGGAGGTGCTCCAGCGGGTGGCGGTGGTGGTCCTCCATCAACTGACGGGACCAACTTTACGACCTTTTCTTCAGGTTTTTCTGAAGCTGTTTTAAGCTCAGAAGACTTTTCAAACTCCTCTTCTACATTCATTTTTTTTCTTAATTCTTCTGCAAAAGATATAGCCCTTTTAAGCGAAGGGACAGGGGCCCCACTAGGGGGTGGGGGAGGGGGTGGAAGGGGCACAGAACCTGGTGCTGAGGGTTTTATCTCTAATTGTGGTTCTGGCTTTGGCTCTGAGTCTGCTTTTGGCTCAAACTTAGGTTCTGGCTTTGGCTCTGGGCTTGTTTTTGACTCAAGCTTAGGCTCTATCTCTACCTTAGGCTCTGGTTTTGGTGGTAACTTTCTACTACTCTTCAGCTGCTGCTCGGCTTGCAGCTTGGCTTGTTCTTTGGCTTGCTGCTCTGCCTGCTGCTGAGCTTGTTCTTTTGCTTGCTGCTCGGCCTGTTGACGAGCTTGTTCCTTAGCTTGCTGCTCAGCCTGCTGACGAGCTTGTTCTTTTGCTTGCTGCTCGGCCTGTTGACGAGCCTGTTCTTTTGCTTGCTGCTCGGCCAGCTGACGAGCTTGTTCTTTAGCTTGCTGCTCGGCCTGCTGACGAGCTTGTTCCTTAGCTTGCTGCTCAGCCTGCTGACGAGCTTGTTCCTTAGCTTGCTGCTCGGCCTGTTGACGAGCCTGTTCTTTTGCTTGCTGCTCGGCCAGCTGACGAGCTTGTTCTTTAGCTTGCTGCTCGGCCTGCTGACGAGCTTGTTCTTTTGCTTGCTGCTCGGCCTGTTGACGAGCCTGTTCTTTTGCTTGCTGCTCGGCCTGCTGACGAGCTTGTTCCTTAGCTTGCTGCTCTGCCTGCTGACGAGCTTGTTCTTTAGCTTGCTGCTCGGCCTGCTGACGAGCTTGTTCCTTAGCTTGCTGCTCTGCCTGCTGACGAGCTTGTTCTTTAGCTTGCTGCTCGGCCTGCTGACGAGCTTGTTCCTTAGCTTGCTGCTCAGCCTGCTGACGAGCTTGTTCCTTGGCTTGCTGCTCGGCCTGCTGCCGGGCCTGTTCCTTGGCTTGCTGCTCAGCCTGCTGACGAGCTTGTTCTTTAGCTTGCTGCTCTGCCTGCTGACGAGCCTGTTCCTTGGCTTGCTG
Source organism: uncultured Parachlamydiaceae bacterium (assembly GCA_963745935.1). Classification (GTDB taxonomy): domain Bacteria; phylum Chlamydiota; class Chlamydiia; order Chlamydiales; family Parachlamydiaceae; genus JAJFUZ01. The sequence continues at coordinate 75,403 of CAVUZO010000009.1, read as the reverse complement.
CTCTGCCTGCTGACGAGCCTGTTCTTTTGCTTGCTGCTCAACCTGCTGACGAGCTTGTTCCTTGGCTTGCTGCTCTGCCTGCTGCCGGGCCTGTTCCTTGGCTTGCTGCTCAGCCTGCTGACGAGCTTGTTCTTTAGCTTGCTGCTCTGCCTGCTGACAAGCCTGTTCTTTTGCTTGCTGCTCGGCTTTAGCTAGCAATTGATTTTCGTTAACTAATTTTTCAAGTTGCACTTCAAGGGCCGCGACTTCATTAATTTTTTCTTCGAGAACCTTTTTTAATTCCTTCTCTTCAACTTTTGGAATAATTTCAGGCTCTGGATTTTTTTTAAGGTCCGTAATTTCCTGTTTCAACGCTCTAATTTTGCCGGCAGCCTCAAGAGTTTTTAATTCCTCAGCTACACGATCTTGCCTGCCGTGGAGTAGTTGAGCGCCTTTCGTGGGATTCAACAGAACAATAATGGTTAAGGGAACCATATTGCCGATGTGACCAATTGCATGATGAAGGTGAACAGCAAAAGCCCGCAGCTCAAAAGCTTCAGATACTGCATATTTTTTGGAAAAAGGTTTGACGACCAGATTATAAGGAAAGACGATCACACCCGTAGTCAAGGTCGCTGTTGCGAAAATAAGATGCACCACACCATCAATAACAGAGGTAACGGGGGTTGCGATCACGCCTATAATACGAGCGCCAAAAGGACCCACCACATTGTGCTTTTTACTCTGGTTCCAAGAGTGAATTTTTTCAGTCAGCGCACCTGTGCTACTAAAATTTTTCATCTTGTTTGACAATGACTCATTGATACTTTCAGCCATATTATTACCTGTTAATTTCAATAAAATAGCGCAATTCTTTTACCTTTGCTTTAATCTCATGAATTTGTTTATCGTATTTAATTTTAAATCTCGCTTTATCAATAACATTTATTTCTTTAACTAGATTATCAATTCGCTGTTTAAGTTCAGCAACCTCTTTCAATTTTTTGTTGATGACAGGCCGCTTTTCCAATTTGACAATCGTGTTTTGTAATGCATTAATCTGAGTCTGCAACCCGTCGCGGTTTTGCTGATCCTGGAGGCGACGGTCGCAAAGGAGTTCGTGAGCTTGCTTAGGGTCCAAAACAATTATAAGGGGGAGCGTGACAACGTCTAAAAGGTGCCGGATGATAAAATGAATATGGACAAAGGAAGCGTTAAGCTCAAGTCCTTCGGGTGCACACCGTTTTGGAAATAAGACTCTTGCAACAAAGTTATAGGGGCTGACGAAAATCCCTGTTGTGAGGGTCAATGCCGCTAAGATTGTGTGGGAGATGCTATCGATTAAACAGGTTAAAGGAATGCAAAGCACACCTGTGATGCGGGATACAAAAAAGCCAGCAATTGGATGTTTTTTACTTCCATTCCAAGCCGTCAATTTTCCAGTTAAGGCATAGGTACTACTGAAATTCTCTAACGCTGGGGAGAGTGTTTTCGCTTTAATGGTTGGCATTTTTTGAACCAAATAAATTTTTTAATTTTACCAAATAAGTAACTTTTTTCCAGTAAGGCTACTTATAAAAAACTTAAGCGAAAATATCAACAAAAAAGAATTGTTATATATGGGGAGACTCTCTGAAAACAAGTCGATTCGCCGCTAGATTTTAAGCCTCTTCGAATAATTTTAAACCCGACTTGCGCCCTAGCGGTGATTCAGCTGATGATGCGATTTTTTGGAGGCTAAAACAAGCGCGCATCAGATGAGTCATTGATAGGGCGCAAGTCGGGTTTTTAATTTTTCTTCAGCTTTTTTCTTGGGTTTTGATACTGTTTAATAGAATGAAACCCGCTATGAACAACAAAATCCCTATTGCCGATCTTCACTGTGACCTCCTCTGCTATCTGCAGGGCGATCCGCGCCGCTCGGCCTTTGATGCGGCGGTACGCTGTTCCCTGCCCCAAATGCAGCAAGGGGGCGTTTCTTTACAAGTCTTGCCCATTTTTACAGAAACAGTCTCTGGTTCCACTCAAAAAGGGTTCGGACAGGTTGAAGCCTATTCTAGCCTCTTTCAGAAACATCCCGACATTTTTATAAAAATCCGAACGAAAAGTGATCTGGAACGGCAGGGAAATAAAATCGGTCTCCTCCTCTCCATCGAAAATGCTTCAGGCCTATTTGAAGAGGATGAACCGCTGAATTTTAAATCTTTAGAATCCTTAAGCCAGACCCACCGCATTGTCTATATCAGCCCCACCTGGAATAGTGAAAACCGCTTTGGCGGAGGTGCCTTGACAGATGTTGGCTTAAAGGAAGATGGGAAAACGCTTCTCCACTTCCTCCACGGCCGCAACATTGCTTACGACTGCAGCCACAATTCAGATAGACTGATGCAAGAGGCTTTTGCCTATATGGACAAGCATCAGCTGCAAATTCCGATACTCGCCAGCCACTCCAACATGCGCAGCGTCACTTCTGTGCCACGCAATCTTCCAGATCCTCTTGTGCGCGAAATCTTACAGCGCGGCGGCCTCATTGGAATGAACTTTTATAGACCCTTCGTCGGGGCAGAAATGCATTTCTTTTCACTTCAGCTGGAGCATCTTTTGAAGCTCGGAGGAGAAAAGCATATCTGCTTCGGCGCCGATTTCTTTCACGACTATGACCTGCCTCCTGCTCTACAAAAAAAGCCGCAAGAGATGTTCTTTGCTGAAGTGAGCGATTCTAGCGCCTATCCCACCCTGCTCAATCTCTGGAAACAGGAGCTCGGACTTTCACAAGATCAATTGCATAACATTGCTTACAATAATTTACACCGGTTTTTATTGAATATTAGTCTCGTTTAAAGTATCATTTACCCATGAAATATGCGATGCTCTTTAAAGTACTAATAGCGATGGCGCTCGCCGTTGCTGCCGGATGGGCAACAGGCCCCACAAAGACACTTTTGGGTGTCCCCTATTTGAGTATTTACAGTCTCATTGGCCAGCTCTTCCTAAATGCCTTAAGCCTCGTTGTCGTCCCCCTTGTTGCTGCCTCGATCATTACAGGCACTGCCAAAATGGGCAGTGACCAGTCGTTTGGCTCGCTTGGCATCAAAACCCTTGGCTACTTTGTCCTCACAACCTTTTTAGCCATTCTAGTCGGTCTTGTTTTTGCCACTCTAATAGCCCCAGGATTGTCTGTAGAGCCCATAAAAATCACGGGCGTTGAAGCTAATAACCTTCAGATGGAGATGCAGGGCGGCATTTTCCCTAAAATTGAACTTATCCTGGTCAAACTGATTCCCGGAAATATCTTCGCGGCAGCCACTCACGGGCAGATGCTCGGCATTATCGTCTTCTGCATGCTCTTTGGCTACTTTGCCACGAAAATTGAGTCGAAAGCTTCCGCCATCCTTCTTAGCTTCTGGCAGGGGGTTTTCCAAGTCATGATGCAGATTACCCACCTGGTTCTGAAAGCGCTTCCGATCGGCGTTTTCGGCCTGGTCGCCAAAGCAGTCGCCATGACAGGATTTGAGTCGCTTCAATCGCTCGCCTATTTCTTCGCTACTGTCCTTTTAGCTCTAGCCTTTTACGCCTTTGGCGTCCTTTCGTTTCTTTTGCGCTTTATCGGGGGCGTCAGCCCTCTCACGCATCTGAAAGCCATGTTTCCAGCCCTTATAACTGCTTTTTCTACAAGCTCCTCCGCAGCCACTCTTCCCGTCACCATCGAATGTGTGGAAAAGGGGGCCGGCGTCTCCAACCGCATTTCAAGTTTTGCTCTCCCTCTAGGCACATCCATTAATTTGTCGGGATCCTATCTCTACGTATGTGTCGGGGTGCTCTTTATTGCTCAAGTGAATGGGCTGCATCTCTCCTGGCCCTCCTTAGCCCTAGTCGTGTTTATGACCCTCATCTCCTCTTTGGGATCGGCAGGAATTCCCTCTGCAAGTCTCATCTCTATCGTCGTCATCCTCCAGACACTTGGGCTTCCTGGCGATGCCATCGGATCGATCATGGCCGTCGAACGGCTTCTCGACATGTTCCGCACCCCAGTCAACGTCTATGGCACCTCCTGCTGCGCCGTTTTAGTGGCCAAGTCTGAAGGAGAAAAAGGAATTTTGGAACAAAGCGCCCTCGCATGACCTCTCAAACAGTCGTCGTCGGTATGTCCGGCGGTGTCGACTCTTCCGTTTCGGCACTCCTTTTAAAGCAGCAGGGCTACCGCGTCATCGGCCTTTTCATGAAAAATTGGGAAGAGGAGGATGGCCTGGGCGTCTGCAAAGCGTCGCGCGAATATGAGGATGTGGTCGCCGTGTGCGAGACGATCGGCATTCCCTACTACTCGGTCAATTTTGTGAAAGAGTATTGGGATAGCGTATTCACCCACTTCCTCGAAGAGTGCCGCCTTGGGCGCACCCCCAACCCCGATATCCTGTGCAACCGCGAAATCAAGTTCAAAGCGCTCTTTGAGAAGGCGCGCGAGCTGGATGCCGACTTTCTGGCAACGGGACACTACTGTCAAACGCGTGGCGGCCTCTTATTGAAAGGGGCAGACCCTGGCAAAGACCAGAGCTACTTCCTCCACGCCATTGAGGGCAAGGTGCTTCATCATGTCCTGTTCCCGATAGGCCAGATGCAGAAGAAAGAGGTGCGCGCCATCGCCCGCGCTCATGGACTCCCCACGTCAGAAAAGAAAGACAGCACTGGCATCTGTTTCATCGGCAAACGCGACTTCAAAGAGTTCTTAAGTCAGTATCTGGCCATCACCCCCGGCAACTTTGAAACTCCCGAAGGGGAAATTGTGGGCCGTCACGATGGCGTCGCCTACTATACCCTCGGTCAGCGCAAAGGGCTCGCCATCGGGGGTCCTGGCGACGCCTGGTATGTGGTCAGCAAAGACCCAGCCCGCAATGTGGTTGTCATCGCTCAAGGAGATGAGCATCCCGCCCTCTTTTGCGACTCGCTCACCGCCTGCGAACTCTCCTGGATCTGCGAACCGCCCTCTCACCTACCCTACAGCTGCAACGCCAAAATCCGCTACCGCCAGCCAGACCAGCCCTGCATCATTCAGTCGATTGAGAATGGGGTGGCAACAGTCTTTTTTCCCGTGCCACAGCGCGCTGCAACACCGAGGCAGTCGATCGTCTTTTACGACGGCGCCATTTGCCTGGGCGGCGGCTTTATCTTAGAGCCTGGGCCTTCTTATTATGCTCAGAAAAAAATAAAGTTGTAGGTTCATTATGTTCATTTCATCATTAAATTATGATAGTACCGTTTTACATACATACGATTGTACTAATTTTAAATACTTCCCTCAAGAACTTATGTTTACAATTTTTTCAAATTTTAATGTTCATGAACTAGCAACAGTCTATTCGGTAAGTAGACGTTTTCACTTTACAGCGCAGACAATCCTAAACCAGCGCGGATCGGAGCTGTTGCTCACGATTCATCAGGTTAAAACAGCTGTTCAAGAAAAAACAGAGCTCTTGCCCTACGAAGTCGATAGTCAAAAGGATCCCAATAGGGCAAGTGCCTCTATTGCCCTGCTTTTAAACATATCAAAAAATTGTACTCTCAAAGTCAGTAGCTCTTCAGATCTCTATAGCCAATCTTTTTCTATAAAAGAAAGCATAGGCAAGATCACTGATGTTAAACTCAGGATGCGCTATGCCATGGAATTTTGCTACGTGAAGTGGCCAGACTTTCTAAACGCTCCCTCTACCCCTTGGTGTGTTAAAGCTCCTTTAAGAGACTACTCTATCGAAACGTTAAGAGATGTAGGTCAAATGATTTTAAAAGAGGAAAATCCTCCTGTCGATCCCTATATTCTCTACGATTTTGTGCAGCGTTCTGGATTGTTTGACTATCAAGCGAAGGATGAGCTCTTTTTTTCTTGGGGTACATCCTATTATAAACGCGGCTGCTTTTCTGAGGCTGAAGATGTTGGTGATAAGATCCGCGTGGAGTATCGGAGAAGTCTCTTTTTTTCCAATATGGCTTGCTGCTTAGGAAGAGAGGCTGTCCAGCCCATTATTAAAAAAATTACCGATCCTGAACTGCGCCAATACTGGATAAAGAGCAACTCTTAAAACCAGTAGGCCACTCCGGCCTTGCAGCCGTAAGCGCGCAGGCCATGCTTCTCTTTGGTGAGGCTGACGTTGTAGGCGGCGCCCACATTGACCGACCAGTGCTGGTTGAGGTCACACTCGAGCAGGGCCGAATAGTTTGAGCCTTGGCTATGGCTCTTCTCTTTGAGCAGAGGCTTGATTGTCGTTCGGGTGTGCGACCAGGAGTACTGGTAGTTCAACACGATGCGCCACGAAGGAATGAAGGTGTAGCTCACTTCCAGTCCCAAATAGGGCGATGAGGAGTAGAACTTCTCCTCCACGGGAATGGGGACCGGGACATTGGGCAGGTCTACTTTATAGGTTGTCTTAAGGTTGCCCCAGATCACACCGGCGGAGGGCGCGATCGTGAAGCCTTTTCGAATCGGAATATAGACTCCTAAACCAACTCCCTCGTTACAAATGCGATTTTTGTGATGCCCGTGACCGTAGATAAATGTGGTTTTAATAAGGAGACACTTCCAGAAGCGGTAGTTAATGTCTCCTTTGGCGGCCGCGAGATCCATGCGATGGCGGGTCACCCCGGAATCCAGAAGATCGATATGCACGTAGGCGGGTCCAATATCGATTTTTCCTCTGCAGGGAATCTCATCTTCAATTTTTGCTTCACAGCAGGAGTCATCGCAGCTCTCTTGGGAATAAAGAGGCTGGGACATGAGCAAACAGAGAACGCCTAATTTCTTAAAAAATTTGGTCATATAACTCCCAATTTGAAGAGATAGAATACTCTAAATTGTTCTTTAAAGCAACCTTTTGCTAATGTCCAAAATTTAGGAGGTAATCATGGACGATGAGCAGCGGCGATTAGCAGAAGAGCTTCTCTTTACAGAGACTAAAAAAGCTAGTTTTGCCAAAAAGCTCTATTTTGGGATGTTTAACGCGGCCCAAGTTTTTCCTTTTCCGCGCGTCTCTCCTGAAGAAAAAAGCCGCACGGAGGCTCTTGTCCAAGAGGTGACCGCCTTTGCTGAAAAGGAGATCGATCCTGTCTGGATCGACCGCAACTCCAGCATCCCCGATGCGGTGATTGCAGGGCTTGGCAAACTAGGAGTTTTTGGAATCACGGTCCCTAAAAAATGGGGCGGCCTCGGCATGTCGCAATATGCCTTCTGCAAGACAACCGCGGCCATTGCACGGCGCTGCGGTTCGACGGCGCTCTTTATCAATGTGCAGCAGAGCATCGGCTTAAAAGCGCTCCTCCTATTTGGCACAGATGAGCAACGCAAAGAGTGGCTCCCAGCGCTGGTGAAGGGAGAAAAGCTGGCAGCCTTTGCCTTGACAGAACCCAATGCGGGATCCGATGCAAACGGCATTGAAACGCGGGCCGTGTATGACTCTGTCAAGCAGGTGTACCGCCTCACAGGATGCAAGCAGTGGATCACGAGCGGAGGAATTGCCCATGTGCTGACCGTCATGGCAAGAACTGAAGATAATAAAGTCACTGCATTCCTTGTCACCCCCGATATGCCCGGATTCAAAGTGGTCGATGCAGCCCTCGACAAAGTGGGCACGCGCGGAACGAAAACGGCTATCCTTGAATTTCATGATATGGAAGTGCCTGCCAAAAACGTCTTTGGCAAAGTGGGCGGCGGCTTGAAAATTGCCCTGACGCTTCTAGACTATGGGAGGACCACTTTCGGTGCGATGTGCACGGGGGCAGCCCAAGAACTTATTTCAAGAGGCATCCAGCACGCCATTACCCGCACCCAGTTCAAGCGGCCGCTCGCTTCGTTTCCGCTTGTCAAAAAGAAGATCGCTCTGATGGCGGCCCTCCTCTACGCGATGGAGGCCTCGACCTTTCTGACTGCCGGCCTCGTCGACGCTGAAGTCGAGGACATCATGCTCGAATCGGCCATACTTAAAGTGTTTGCCAGCGACTCGCTCTGGACGATTGTGTACGAGACGATGCAAATTTTAGGCGGCCGCTCCTTTTTTGCCGATGCCCCCTATGAAAGGATGATGCGCGATGCGCGCCTGAACATGATTGGAGAGGGTTCTAACGAAGTGATGCGCGCCTTCATAGGCGTTGTCGGCATGCGCGACGTCGGCATGCAGCTTAAAAACGTTTTTGAAGCGTTAAAAAAGCCGTGGAGTGACTGGGAATCGCTTAAAAAGTTTGCGCAAGAGAAGTGGCATGGTCTGGCCACCCCAAAAGTACCGATGCACTCCCCAAAGCTTTGGGAAGAGGCCGAGCTGCTCGGCCAGGCGATCAAACGCTTTGGCTTTGCTATCACACGGCTGTTAGCGACCTACCGCGAAGACATTGTCGAGAAGCAGCTGCTGCTCGACCGGATCGCCACAAGCGCCATGGCCATTTACACCAGCTCTGCCGTGTTAAGTCGCATCGACAGCGCCATCGCAGGTCATACGGCGGATGAGAAGGAGATTGCCACTGCTAAATTCTACTGCCGCTACGCCTTGAGCGAGATCGATAAGAATCTTAACGCTCTTTTCGACAATCGAGATGATGAGATTGAAGCCCTTTCAGACAAGATTACGGAATTGAAGTGGAAAAAATAAGCTTACGCAAAGTAACAGATGCCATTTTAGCCGAAGAGGCCGTCTTGCGCCAAGGAGGGAATCAAGAGCGGCAAAAGCGGCTGGGCAGGCTGACCGTGCGCGAGCGGCTAAAGCTCCTGCTGGATCCCAAAGAACCCTTTATAGAATTGGGTCTCTGGGCTGCCTATGGCATGTATCAAGAGTGGGGATCATTTCCTGCCGCCGGGTTGTCACAGGTATTGGGAAAGTGTGCGGCAGGAGCTGCCATGCTGTCGCAAATGATGCGACTGTAAAAGCTGGCGCGATGTTTCCCCAATCTGTCAAGAAGGTGCTCCGCGCCCAGCGCATCGCCTTTGAGGAGCGGCTGCCGCTCCTTTATCTTGTCGACTCCTCCGGAGTATTTTTGCCCCTGCAAGATGAGATTTTTCCCGACGAAGATGATTTTGGGCGCATTTTTCGCAACAACGCTGTTCTTTCTGCCGCAGGAATTCCGCAGTTTGCCGCCATCATGGGCAACTGCATCGCAGGCGGCGGCTATCTTCCCGTGCTGTGCGACAAGCTCCTCATGACGGAGGGTAGCGGGCTTTACCTGGCCGGCCCGCCCTAGTCAAAGCCGCCATCGGCCAAGATACCATCGAAGAGCTTGGGGGGGCCAAGATGCACGCCTACATCAGCGGCACTGTCGACTATTATGAACCTGACGACGCAAGCTGCTTAAAGCGCCTTCGCGCTCTTGTGGACATGTTGCCGCGGGATGAAAAAGCTGAAAAATGTGATTCCAGTTCAGCAAAAGAGGGCCAGGAGCTTTATAGTCTTGAAAAACTTTATGACGTGCATACGCTTTTAGAATCATTGTCGACAAGAACTCCTTCCAGGAATATAAAGCTGATTTTGGCAAAACCCTCGTCACAGGCTATGCTAAAATTGCCGGCATTTCAGTCGGCATCGTCGCCAACCAGCGCAAAACCACTTCGACAGCTAAAGGAGAGATCGAAATTGGCGGGGTCCTCTATTCAGATAGCGCTGACAAGGCAGCTCGCTTTGTGATGGATTGCAACCAGACCAAAGTACCTCTCCTCTTCTTTCAAGATGTGGTGGGATTCATGGTCGGCAAAGACGGCCGAGCAGAGCGGCATCATTCGCAGCGGCGCCAAGCTTGTGAACGCTGTCAGCAATTCCATCGTCCCGAAAATCACGATCATCGTCGGCAGCTCCTTTGGCGCCGGCCACTATGCCCTCTGCGGCAAAGCCTACGACCCCAATTTTATTTTGCGTGGCCCAATGCACGCTACGCCGTCATGGGGAGCGACCAGGCCTCAGACACCTCTTTTGCGATTCAAGAAAAGAAATGGCCGAAAAAAGAGGCCGAGAAGCGGCGGGCGGAAATAAAGCAGCGCTATGAGGAGCAGACCGACATTCGCTATGGAGCCGCACGCGGCTGAATTGACGCCATCATCGCTCCCCATGAAACAAGACAGGTATTAATTGAGTTGCTGCAACTAGTCAAACGCGCTCCCCTAACAGCCAAGACATTTCATACCGGCGTTTTTCAGGTTTGATGGTCTTGTTGCAAAATTCACGGTTTAAGAAATTTCTCCCAATAGTCAAGTAATAGGACTTTCCTGTTATCTTTGAAATGGATCAATTTTTTATTGCTTAGTGGCTCGCTGATTTTTCTGCGGGGCGGCGTGTAATTGTAGATTTCGGTGTCCAAAAAAAGAAGATCGAACCCTTTCACATGCATCAAATCTGATTCGCGCACGAAAAACTTGTTCGGATCAATAAATGTGAGCAGGGAAATTTGATCTCCCTCCCAAGAGAGATAACCAGGGTGATGCTCAACCATGTTTCAAGAATGCGTTTTAAAAATTGGCTCCCCTTTCGCTTAATAAAAATCACCCCGCCATTAAAGAGCTGCAGCCCATTTGTGTGGTAGGTTAAAGCCGCATCAAACTCCTTTTCAAAAATGTGTTCCAAATTGGCATTGATCAAGATATCATGATCTAAAAGCAGAAAAATTTTTCGACTGCACGACGCTCTCTAGGTAGGCAACCTGGGCCATGAGTCGTGAAAGAATCGGCGTCGATGATGAGAGATGGGGGATCCGTACAAGTTTAATTTCCGGTAAAAGGGGTTCAAATGGAGTGCGCGCATCCGTGAGGAGGACTTTTTCACATCCAGGGTGAAAAAGCTCAGCAGATAGAAACATCGTATTGATAAAGTCCACAGGAGTGGTTATCCGAGCCGTTTCTGGCATTAAATGAACCTCTGGGGGAATTTCCATGTAAAAAGTCACGAATGTGATCATGAATCCACTCTTTAACAAACAGAAGGGATCAAGTCAATGGCTCTTTATTTATTCTTAATATTTACAGTTTATAATTATTAATTTTTACTAGGAAGTTATTATGACTACACGCATACAATCTGGAAACTACCACTCATTTATTCCTCCGCAACAAAATAATATCAACCCTTCTAAACCAATCCCTATTCCCACCGGACAGCCGCAAACCGCAACTTTGGCATGGAACGAGCGCGCCATCTCCTATCTCACGACCTTGGAAAATAGGCTCGATAAAAAGATACCCAACATCCCCATTCAGACGGGGATTGATCAGTTGGGAGAGGCGATTCAAAAACAGTTCGCCCCACTTAAAAGATTTAATCAATGGCTCGATAGCAACGGAGAAGGGAACTGGTTTCAAAAATTGCATACCTTCTTAATTAAACTGCCCTTTAGAGCAGCCCGCAACGTCCTTCGCCTTCTCTACCTTGTGATCAAGAGCGCTTTCTATGCAGCGACTCATCCTCTAAAATCGCTTGTCAAGCTTGCAAAATTGACCGTTTCACTGATTCATGCCCTCACACTGCCAGAGACCTGGTCCAAGATAGGCGCAGGGATGATCGGCGCAAGTATTGGACAGAGTCTTGCGATGGGCAATCCCCTCTCAGTTGTTGGAATTGGGATCGGGGCAGCGCTTGCCGCAGCTGGTTTGACTGTGGGGGCCTTTAAAGCAGCTGTACAAGCTGAAAAAGGAAAAAAAGCAAAAGCTTTTGGGCACAATCTTTTCACTCAAATAAAAGGTGTGCCTGAAGATGCTCTGACAGGGCTCTATTTCGGTCTTCTCGTCGGAGCCGTCAGACGCCTGATCCCAGCTAAGAAAGCTCCCGCGAATTCTGGACTTTCCCCCGAGGAAGCAAAAGCACTTGGAAAAGCTTTTGCAGATAAATATAAGCTCCCCGAGTGTTCACACGTCGAAGTGCTCCCAGATGGACAACTTAAAATGTGGTGGGCCGAGCGAGCTGCGCAAAAATTTATAGAACCCAATCGCGTACGGTTTGGCCTAGAACAGGCTAAAAGATTTGAAATCACCGTAAAGCCATCAGGAGAAGCGACTCTTCTCGAAATACAAAACTATGATGGAATTCGGCAGAGCTATCCTTTGAGCAAAATCGGGCTTTAATCTTGACTTGCGAAAATTCTTAAATGCCGCTATGACCCGGATTTACACCGGGGGTTTTCTCCATGCTTCAAAATCGGGAATGCGCAAGCCTTTTGGGGCGATAGTCCCACCGCGGGTTGCACGCCTTGTCACTCAACAGCATGACCTCGATTACTTAACGCTGGATTATCTCGCAGAAGTGTCTCTCTCAATTATGGCGGCACAGCGCGAAAAAGATCCCGAAATGGGGTATGCACGCGACTTCGTCGACTGTGTGCGCAGTCTGATTCCTCTATGGAAAAAAGGGGGTAAGTTTAAAGTCGTTACAAATGCGGGCGGCTTGAATCCTAAAGGTTGCGCCGCCGCTTGTGAAAAGGTGCTGCAAGAAGCGGGCTGTTCGATCAAAATCGGCATCGTCTCTGGCGACGATGTGCTTGACCAGTTCAAAAACAGTCAAACCCTCTCTTTGCTAATCTAGAGACAGGGAACCCCCTTTCTAACATAGCTGAGAAGTTAGTGGCCGCAAATGCCTATTTGGGGGCAAAACCGATTGCCGACGCCTTCCTTCAGGGAGCTCAGATCGTGATCACGGGCCGGGTCGCAGACCCAAGCCTAACCGTTGGACCCTGTGTAGCCCATTATGGGTGGCCAGCCGATGCCTATGACAAAATTGCAGGAGCCACCATTGCCGGTCATCTCATCGAATGTGGCACTCAGGTCACCGGTCGTCCGGCCTATCCACACACTGGCTTGAGATTGAAGATCCTGCCCACATCGGACTCTCCTATCGTTGAAATCGATGAAAATGGACACTGCATTGTGACAAAACCTTTTGGAACAAGCGGCCGCGTCGATATTCCCAATGTCAAAGAACAGCTTCTCTATGAAATTGGGGATCCGGAGCAGTACTTAAGCCCCGATGCCACTGTCTCCTTCTTGTCGCTGGCTCTTGAAGAGGTGGGGCAAACCGCGTTCCCGTAACAGGCGCGCGAGGAAAACCTCCTCCAGAGACTCTTAAAGTGAGCGGCGCTTACCGCGCTGGGTTCAAGGTGGAGGGAATGCTGGCCTTTGTGGGTCCAGAAGCTGCTAAAAAGGCGCATCGCTGCGGAGAAATTGTCTTGCATCGCGTCCACGATGCAGGGTTTACCCTTGAAAAGAGCCTGATCGAATGTCTTGGCAATGGAGACTTAGTTCCAGGTGTTTTGACAGCCCCTCGAACACCTTCCTGATGTATCTTACGCATTGCAGCTGCCGATGGACGCAAAGAGGCCCTGGAGTGCCTTGCAAGAGAACTGGCTCCTTTAGTCACGAGCGGCCCTCAAGGAACGACCGGCTACATAACAGGTCGCCCCAAGGTGCGTCCTGTGTATGGTTTTTGGCCCTGTCTTATCCCCGTGGAAGCAGTAAGTCCCACAATTGAGGTGCTATGAGGGTCCCTTTAAGAAAATTGGCCTACGCACGAAGTGGCGATAAGGGGGCAAGCGCAAACATTGGGGTCATCGCCTATTCTGGAGAGTCTTACGCTTTTCTTGAAGACACTTTAACAGCCGAAAAGGTTAAAGATTACTTCAAGGCTCTAAATCCGATATCAGTTACACGCTATAAGCTTCCCAACTTGCACGCCTTTAACTTTGTCTTAAAAGGCATACTTGCAGAAGGCGGCAGCCGTTCCCTAAGGTTCGACGCTCAAGGGAAAGCGCTTGGACAGACCCTTCTTAATATGGAATTAGAGCTATGATCCTTATCGAAAATATAAGCCAAAGGGGTGGCATGCTTTAACGCTCAACCGCCCCGAAAAGCGCAATGCGCTTAATTTAAGCCTCCTAAAAGAATTTCATAAGGCTCCTTGAAACTTTTTCAGAGCGAGTTTTGATTATAAAGGGAGCCGGTTCAGCCTTTTGTGCAGGCATGGACTTAAGCGAAACTGCCGATCCGACCCTAGGCGAAGAGGTCGCTCTGGCTATTCGTGAAACCCTTCTCACACTCTATCGCACCCCCTACTCTGTCACCCTTGCAGCCGTGCATGGACCTGCAATGGGGGGGAGGAGCTGGCCTCCTCGCCGCTTGCGACATTGCAATCGCAACCTCAGAATCAAAAATTGGCTTCCCAGAGGTGCGCCGCGGGCTCATTGCCCAGCGCCAAATTGCCCCTTTTCTATTGCGCAAACTCAGCGGTAGCAATGTGCGCGAACTACTTTTAACCGGCTCTCTTGTAGATGCCGAGCAAGCGTATAAAATGGGCCTCATCAATCATGTAACAGAGTTTGCTGATCTGATGCCGCTGGCCCTCCATCTTGCAGAAGGGATCCTTCAAGGGGCTCCAAACGCTCTTAAAGCCACAAAGCAGCTGATCGAAGATTTAGCCTTTTCAAGACTTGAAGATGAGCTAGAAATTGCTTTTAAATATGCACAAGCAAGTCGCAAAGGGACTGAAGCAGAAGAGGGAATTAGCGCCTTCTTAGAAAAGCGCAAGGCTATTTGGACTCTTTGATCAAATGTTTTTCGAGAACTTTGCGCAACATATCTGGGATGGGCACTTTTTTCCGCGACCTCTGCTCTAAAGTGACATGGATCGTCTTGGCGCTTCCGATATGCGTTTTATCTGCTTTATAAATTTCATACACCATCGTAAAAGAGCTTGTTCCCACATGCTCTACCGCAACGTGGACAACAAGATTATCCCCTACTTTAACTGAGACATAATAATCAGCCTCGCAATGAACGATGACAAAAACGAAGTTTTTATCATGAAAAACAGTGTCAAAACCAAATCCTTCGCTCTCCATCAGATCTTCAAGGCCATCGTGGACATAGCGAAAAATCCTCGGAAATAGAGAATGCCGGCCATATCGGTATCGTGCATGCGCACTTTATTTTTTGTCGTAAAACTCATGTCCCTCCAAATTGCAGATGTAATTGGCCTCTTGAAGCTTTTTGAAGGCTTCCATCTGCTTAATTCTCTTCCCTTCCGAAAAAAGGAGAACGCCATATTTGCCCAGAAGGATGCCTAAACGTTCCGCTTTTTCGCTGTCGCTAAGTTGGCTATAGGTCTCTAAAAGCTGTGTCGCCTCTACTGGCATCCCCTCGGGTTGTGAGAAAGCGCGTCCGATCTCTTCGCACGCATTGGCGAAAAGCTGAGCTGCTTCTACTTGCAGATCTTGAATGGCCCAGACTGATCGCTGGGATTCAGCAGCCCCCAGTTTTAACCCTTTTAAGAGGGCTTCTCTATAATCATCTGAAGTTTTGCGCAAGACGACTGCAAGAAGAGCGCCCTTTCCAGAGAGGCGATAATCCTCCTGAGCGGCCTGATAGTTGCCCAATTCAAAATGTGCCGCAGCGCGCAGGAAGAGAGCCTCTTCCTCATTTTTTTCTATCGCTCTGTTGTAAAATTCAATCGCCTTTTCATATTGTCCAAGAGCGGCATAGGTCTCCCCAAAATGCAAATCGGCATCCCAATTGAAGGTTTTAAATTTCTCGGTTTGTGAGAGATGCTGCATCGAAAGAAGATCTTCGAGCGCCTGCGCAGGCTTCCCCACCTGCATTTTGAGAAAACTGCGCTCCAGATAGATTTTGGGATGCGGATGGATTGTCAAGCAGTGGGTGTAGAGAGGCATAAATTTCTCATGCAGCTCTTCCAGAGTCAGATAAACCTGATCTTTTGCCACAATGACTTGCAAGGGGTTGCTTGCATGCCTTTCTATCGACACGACCAGATCGCGGAGCAGCTTCTGATAATGAGAATAGAAAAACATGTAGGTGGTGAGAGAACTTGCCATCCCGTGACTATTTGGAAAGTACTCTTTCCCATAGGTGCGCCCCTTGCGATCAAACTTTATCTCTTGTGAAACCCAGTAAGGGGAGAAATCGGATTGGATCAGCTTCTGCTCGACAAGGTTATGAAGGAAGCGATAGACATGGTTATTAATTTCGACCGCTTTTTCGTACCGCTCATGCCAGAAGCATTTGCAGAGCGGATTTTGCGAGCTATAAATCAGAAATTCCTTAAAAAAGGGAAGGTACTGGCAGTTCAACCGTCTAAAATAGGCCCCATCCCAGCAGAAACCATCACATCGGTCCGAACCGCGGTGGCGGCAGGTTTCGATTGTGCCGTAGCGCACCTGCTGATGCAACTTTCCTAGTTCATCATACGCAAACTTGGGATTTTCAAAAGGGAGGCGAAACTCGTCGCGCCGGCTGAGGCGCATGCCTCCGCAGCCGGTACAGCCTTGGCAGTCCGCTTCATAGGGTTTAGGCAGATACTTGAGATAGGGCATGAATTCTGTTAGCAGAGAGGAATCAATCGGCTCAATCCAGGTGTGAGTGGTATACTTGCGCGGATCGGTATAGTGTTTTTCGCATAGCGCTGGAAATGCCACTCTCTCTGGAGTATAAAAATGGGCAAGAAGAAATGAGGGGGCAAAACAGCAGAATAAAAAATAAATCTTAATATTCATATAATTTCCTTAAATAAAAGACCAAAGTTTCTCAGATCTCTTCATTTTTTGCAATTGGGCACTTTAAAGATAAATTCCCATACAGTATGTGTGGGATATGGAGCAGTTTCCGACAATCACATATCTCAATGAAGAGGGAAGCCTTTCGCCAACCTGCACCCATCCGCCTGAAGAGGCCCTGCTGATAAAGGGTTATAAGGCGATGCTGCAGACACGGCTCGTGGATGAGCGCATGATTACGCTGCAACGGCAGGGGCTCATCTCCTTTGCCATGAGCTCCCTTGGAGAAGAGGCGTGCGCTGTCGCAAGCGCGGCGGCTCTTGAAATGAGCGACTGGATGTATCCCCAATACCGGGAAGCGGGCATCCTTTTCTATCGCGGCTGGCCCATACAAAACTATGTGCACCAGATGTTTGGCGACGCCAAAGACCTCACGCTGGGGCGACAAATGCCCAACCACTTTGGCGCTCGCAGCCTGAATGTTGTCACCGTTTCCTCCCCCATTGCCACCCAAATTCCACACGCCGCGGGCGCCGCCTACGCCATGAAGCTGCAAGGAGAGAAAAACGTGACAATCTGCTACTTCGGGGAGGGGGCCACCTCAGAAGGGGACTT
The DNA here is from genome assembly GCA_963745935.1 of uncultured Parachlamydiaceae bacterium. Classification (GTDB taxonomy): domain Bacteria; phylum Chlamydiota; class Chlamydiia; order Chlamydiales; family Parachlamydiaceae; genus JAJFUZ01. The sequence continues at coordinate 58,306 of CAVUZO010000009.1, read as the reverse complement.
TCATGTCGGCCTCAACTTTGCCGCTGTCCGCAAAGCGCCCGCCCTCTTTTTCTGCCGCAATAACTGCTACGCCATCTCCACCCCCTGTTCACGCCAATTTGCTTCGGATGGCATCGTCCCAAAGGCAGCTGGGTATGGAATTTCAGCCGTACGCGTCGATGGCAACGATTTTTTTGCCATCTACGACGTGGTCAAAATGGCACGTCAATTATGTCTGGAAGGCAAAGGTCCCATCTTGATCGAAGCGATGACCTACCGAATGGGCGCCCATTCGACGTCGGACGACCCCTCTCTTTATCGCAGCAGCGAGGAGGTTGAACAGTGGAAGAAAAAGTGCCCTATTTTGCGCTTGAGACTCTACCTTGAAGGAAAAAAACTTTGGGATGAAAAACAGGAGAAGGAGTGGATCGAACAGGTTTCTCAAGAAATTACACAGGCCATCCAGGTAGCCAAAGAGACAGCAAAACCGCCCTTAGAATCACTCATCAGAGATGTCTATTTCGAAATTCCCTCGCGCCTTCAGCAGGAGCTGGAGCAGATTAAAAGGTCGCTCACATGACAGAGATGACCCTCATTCAAGCCCTCAACCAGACCCTGCATCAGCAATTTGCGAAAGATAAGCGTCTTGTCACCTTTGGAGAAGACGCCGGGGCGTTTGGGGGCGTTTTCCGAGTTACGACAGGGCTTCAAGAGAAATTTGGGGAAGCGCGCTGTTTTGACGCACCTTTAGCAGAAGCTGGCATCGTTGGCTTTGGGGTCGGCATGGCGCAAAAAGGGATGAAGCCGATCTGCGAAATTCAATTTGCCGACTACATCTTTCCCGCTTTTGATCAGATTATCAATGAAGTGGCCAAAATGCGCTACCGCACCGGCAATCAGTATAGCGCCTCCATGATCATCCGCACCCCCTATGGAGGCGGCATTCGCGGAGGCCACTACCACTCTCAATCTCCCGAAGCACTCTTTCTTCATATTCCAGGCCTGCTTGTGGTCGTCCCTTCGGGTCCCTATGATGCCAAAGGGCTTCTGACAGCCGCCATTCAAGCTAATGATCCGGTGCTATTTCTTGAGCCAAAACGCATCTACAGAGCCATCAAAGAAGAGGTTCCAGAAGAGGAGTATCTCATTCCTCTTGGCAAAGCCAAAGTGGCGCGCTATGGCCGCGACATCACACTGATCGGCTGGGGCGCCCAGCATCATCAAAATCGGGAAGCCGCTCAGGAGCTTGCTGAAAAGCATCAGGTCGACGTGGAGCTGATCGATCTGCGCTCGCTCAACCCCCTGGACCTCGATGCAATTGTCGCTTCTGTCCAAAAGACAGGCCGCGCTCTCATTGCCCACGAGGCTCCTAAAACAGGCGGCTTCGGCGCCGAGCTCTCTGCACTGATTATGGAAACATGTTTTTTGCATCTTAAATCCCCCGTCAAGCGCTGCTGCGGCCTCGACACCCCATTTCCACACACTCTTGAAAAGGAGTACCTTCCCGACGCTCCTCGAGTTGTTGAAGCCGTTTTAGAAACGATGAGAGACTCATGAGCCGCATTCAATCCGTCAACATGCCTGAAATCGGAGAAGGCGTCGTCGAAGGCGAGGTAATCGAATGGCTCAAAAAGGTCGGTGAGCAGGTCAAGCAGGATGAACCGATCGTTGTCGTAATGACCGATAAGGCCACCGTCGACCTGCCCGCACCGAGTCCAGGAAAGCTTGTCAAGCAGTATTACGAGCCTGGTCAAATGGCGCAGCGCGATAAGCCGCTCTACGATCTGGAGGTTGAGGGGGAGAAGATTGAGGCAGAAAAAATTGAGAAAAAAGCAGCTGTGCCTCCTCCAAAACAGACTGCAACCAGCCCACAAGGCGTCATAGCCATTCCAGCCGTGCGCAAAATGGCGCGCGACTTGCAGATTGACCTTGAAAAAGTGGTTGGTACTGGAACTGGAGGCCGCATTACCCTAGAAGATCTGCAGAAATTCTCGGCAAAACCAAAAGAAAAGGGCGACGAGGAAATTCCTCTCGTGGGCATTCGCCATCAGATGGCGTTACAGATGAAAGCGGCGCATGCTGCCATTCCACACTTTTCCTACTTTGAACAGGCGGACGCCACTCGTTTGATTCAACTGAAAGAGCACATAAAAGAAGAGGCCACAGCAGAGGGCATCCGCATGACCTTTATGCCTCTATTCATTCGTGCGCTCTCCCTCACGCTGAAACAATTCCCGCAAGTCAACAGCTCATACGCTGAAGAAAATCACAAATTGATCCTGCACAGGCATCACAATGTGGGCATTGCTTTCTCAACACCGCAAGGACTTATTGTACCGGTTTTAAAAGAGGTTGAGACACTTGCGCTGCCAGAGATTATTCGCCGCTTCGAGATTCTCAAACAAAAAGTGAACGAAAATAAATGGCAGCCGACCGATATGCAAGGAGCCACTATTACAATTAGTAATTATGGCGTTTTAGGCGGCGGCGGCCTCTTTGCCACTCCTATTATTCACTCCCCTGAAGTGGCTATTTTGGCTGTTGCCAAAATTCAGCAACAGCCCCTCGTCAAACAGGGCAAGGTTGTTGCCTGCGACCTTCTCAACCTCTCCTGGAGCTTCGACCATCGCGTCATCGACGGTGCCCTTGCAGCTAATTTTTCCCACCATTTTTGCACACTTATCGAAAACCCTGCGCAGCTGCTGTAAACCCGATTTGCGCCCTAGCGGTGATTCAGCTGATGATGCGATTTTTTGGAGGCTAAAACGGGGCAATTTTTGACATACTTGAGTAAAGTAGGCGAAAATTGCCCCGTTTTAGCCTCCAAAACAAGCGCGCATCAGATGAGTCATTGATAGGGCGCAAGTCGGGTTGTAAATAATCTTGCAGCAAAATATTCCTTTTTGTCATATTCCCCGAGCCTATTTTAAAAAGAGGCCTGGATGGACTTTGAAGAACTTGCGACATTAGTAGCGAAAGGTGAATCTGAAATTCTTGAATTTAAAAAATCCACTTCACTTTTCCAAGGAACAGCCGAAACACTCTGCGGTTTCCTCAACGGAAAAGGCGGAACAGTGCTTATTGGGGTGACTTCAGATAAAAAAACGAATGGACAGCATGTTTCAGATCGTACTCTTCAAGAAATTGCAAATTTTCTTGCTAAATTTGAGCCTCCTGCAGTTATTAATGTAGACCGTATCGCGGTCCAAAACAATAAAGAGGTCATCGTCATGATAGCTTTGCCTAGAAAAACCGATACACCTTATACATGGGAGGGGCGCGCTTATCAAAGAATAGGTTCAACAACTTCGCGCATGCCGCAACAAACATACCAGAGACTACTCTTGGATCGAGATCACAATAATCATCGTTGGGAAACTAGTATTGCGATTGGCTACAATTTAGCTGATCTTGATTCAGATGAAATCCTGCGCACTTTGCGTTTAGGAGCAGAAACACGCCGCTTGCCTGAATCTCAGGGCGATAGCCTTGGATCAATTCTTGAAAGGTTAGGACTTTGCCAAGATGGACGCCTTCTGAATGCCGCTGTTGTGCTATTTGGAAAACGATTTTTACCTGATTTTCCACAGTGCCAACTGCGATTGGCCCGCTTCAAAGGACTTGATAAATCTGAGTTTCTTGATCAGAACCAGCTGACTGGAAATGCCTTCTATTTGCTTGAAGAAGCTATGATCTTTCTGCGGAGGCATTTGCCGATTGCAGGAAAAATCCTACCCGATGTTTTGGAAAGAAAAGATGAACCACTTTTTCCTCTGGAAGCTCTTCGTGAAGCACTTGTAAACGCATTTTGCCATCGAATCTATTCCCATCCGGGAGGAGCCATCAGCATTGCTATTTTTGACGATAGACTCGAGATGTGGAACGATGGCCTACTCGGATTCGGCTTAACCCCAGCAGACCTAAAAATAGATCACATGTCACATCAGCGGAACCCCCTCATAGCCTCTGTTTTCTATAAAAGGGGTTTAATTGAAAAATGGGGACGCGGTACACAAAAAATTGTCAAATTATGCGTGGAAGCCGGACATCCGGAACCCGAATTTTTCGAACAAGCCAACTCTTTTGTCGTAAGGTTTTTACCCAATGGATACATTGCTCCACACCGAATTACTCATGACCTGACCGATCAGCAGAGAATGATTCTGCAATCTTTATCGGAAGCCAGTAGGAAAGGTCTATCGCTGGCCGATATTAAAAATAAATTCCCCAATCCACCAACAGATCGCAGGTTGCGCGATGATGTTCAACATCTCAAGCGTCTTGGACTGATTCATCTCTCTGGACATGGTCGAGGAGCAATGTGGAAGTTAAAAATGGCCCTTAATAATAAAATATAATCGGCTTATTCTCGGGCCTAATCCCTGGCTTATTCCCGGGCCTATTCCAGGCTTATTCCAGGCTTATTCCAGGCTTATTCCAGGCTTATTCCGACTTATTCCCGGCTTATTCCGGCTTATTCCCGGCTTATTCCGGCTTATTCCCGGCTTATTCCGGCTTATTCCCGGCTTATTCCGGCTTATTCCCGGCTTATTCCGGCTTATTCCCGGCTTATTCCGGCTTATTCCCGGCTTATTCATTTCATTTAAACCCGATTTGCGCCCTAGCGGTGATTCAGCTGATGATGCGATTTTTTGGAGGCTAAAACGGGGCAATTTTTGACATACTTGGGTAAAGTAGGCGAAAATTGCCCCGTTTTAGCCTCCAAAACAAGCGCGCATCAGATGAGTCATTGATAGGGCGCAAGTCGGGTTTTAATATAAAATTATCAATTTCATGATGATTAAAAGCTAACTTCCTCCCCCTCCAGATTGGCTGCTAAACACGCATAAGCAGATCATCGCAGTTGGGGATCAAGCAAGTATTTTTGCAATGGGCGTAAAAGCAACGGGTCAAGTGACTTTTACTCAAAGACAAATTTATATTGCGGCTATGCCCATTTACGACGATTTTTCAGCAAAGCCGAAACAGAAATTGGGACTTCTTGTGCTTTACGCCCTCATGGAACATTATGGGATTGAGCAGCTGACCGTTTTCGAAACTCTGAAGTAGGTGGCAAAACAAATCCGCGTGCGCTAAAATAGTCTCCTCATCATGGAGTATTTTATGCTGCGGTTTAAACTTTGCGCCTCGCTTTTCATCCTCTGCCTCTTCGCAACAACTGCTGAAGCGGCCTATGTGTTGAAAGACAACAAACTGGTCGACGCGGATGAGGTCGCTACAAAGACTGCGCAAGAGCACTTCAATCTTGGAAAAAAGGCGATTGAGGAGAGCCAATGGAAAGAAGCGGCGCTCCAATTTCGCATGCTGACAAGCAGTTATCCCAATTCCCCCTATGCAGCCGAATCCTATTTCTACCTGGGAAAGGCCTATTACAACATGGGAGAGCTGGATTTTGCCAATAATGCCTTCTCCGACTATCTGAGAGCCAAGAATAACCCGCGCTTCTTCCAAGAAGCTGTTGAACTTAAATTTGCGATCGCTGACCAGTTTGCAAGTGGAGCGCGACGCCGCATCTTCGGGACAAAAAAACTGCCCAAGTGGGCCTCTGGACAAACGCTAGCCCTCAAAATCTATGACGAAGTGATTGCTGCGCTTCCAAGCCACGATATCGCTGCTAACGCCCTTTTTTCAAAAGCTTCTTTAAATTGGAAGCTCAAAAATTACCGCGAAAGCGTGGAAGCGTTTCAGATGGTGATCAAACGCTTTCCTAAAAGTGAACTAGCCCCCGAAGCCTATGCGGCCATTTCAAAAGTCTACCTGGAGCAGAGCCGCTACGAGTTTCAAAACCCGGATGTGCTGGCCTTTGCCGAGATTAACCTGCGCCGTTTCAAACAGAATTTTCCAAGGGAAGAGCGCATCGCTGAAGTTCAAGAGAACCTCCTGGCTATTAAAGAGAATTATGCGCAAGGACTGTATGAAACAGGCCAATTTTATGAGCGCACCCATCAGCCTCAAGCCTCCATCATCTACTACCACAACGCCATCGAACAGTTTCCAGAAACGCAAGTTGCAGCCAAGTGTCAACAGCGTCTCGATAAGCTGAAAAAATGAAAAAAGCTCTTTTTCTGCTGCTGCTTCTTGCATCTTGCGGCTATCACTTTGAGGATGAAACAGTTGCAACGCGCTACTCCACTGTCTCCGTCCCTTTTGTGGAGGGAGATTGGGATGGCAATTTAACGGCTGCCATTGTGGAACAGATTGGACGCACAGGCTGTTACACCTACCAGCATGGCGAAGGCGCTCTAATCCTCAAAGTGGTTCTCATAGGCTTTGACGACAAAAACATCGGCTTCCGCTACGACCGCAACAGCAAAGGACACCTGCGCCATACGATTATTCCCACAGAGACGCGCCTCACAGCAGAAGTAGAGGTGACACTGATTGAAGCGGCTTCTCAAACTCCTGTTTTGGGCCCTGTATGTCTCACGGCTTCGGTCGAATTTGACCATGACTATGAGTCGCCTTTAAGCTCCATCAACATTTTTTCTCTTGGACAGCTCAACGATTACGATGCCGCCTACGATGCCGTCCATCGCCCCCTCAATCGCATTCTTGCCCAGAAAATCGTCGACTTTATCTGCGACAGCTGGTAATCAAAAGTGTATGCGCAAGACATTCTCGGCCTCATTAGACCAGCTCTACTCGATGCTCGCATTTATTCGTGAGCGTTCGATTGCCGCTGCCTTAGAGCCACTTACCATTGCACGCGTTGAGCTCGCCTGCGAAGAGGCGCTCGTCAATATCATCAGCTACGCCTATCCTGAGGAGCCCGGCCCGATCGATATTGTGTGCAGCTCCCCTGAACGACCCGGGATCAAGATTATCCTGCGCGATCAGGGCATCGCTTATGACCCGTGGGTGAAGTTAAATGATACTCCTCTACCAGAAAATAGGGAGGAACTCGGGGGTTATGGCATCTCCATCATAGTAAAGATCATGGATTGTGTGCAGTACCATCGCGAAGATCAAGACAACGTGTTAACGCTCATTAAATATGCACAAGGAAAGTCTTAAATGTCTGAAAGTGTAGATAAAGCTAAAGTCACAGAGACCAATCTCAAATTTCGCTCTGCCAAAGAAGAGATCGGAAAAGTAATCGTAGGACAAGATGGACTTGTCAACCGTCTGCTCTTAGCCCTTCTCGCAGATGGCCACCTCTTAATTGAGGGGATGCCGGGCCTTGCCAAAACATTAGCCGTGACCACACTCGCTCAAGTCATCCAGTGCGACTATAAACGCATTCAGTTTACTCCCGACCTGCTTCCTGCCGACCTCATCGGCACCTCCATCTACAATCCAAAGGAGGGCACTTTTAGCATCAATAAGGGTCCTGTGTTTACCAACATTCTTCTCGCAGACGAAATCAATCGCGCCCCTGCCAAAGTGCAATCCGCCCTTCTTGAAGTGATGCAAGAGCGGCAAGTGACGATCGCGGGCGAGACTTTTAAGGCGGGGCAGCCCTACATCGTCTTAGCCACTCAAAACCCAATCGAGCAAGAGGGCACCTATCCTTTGCCAGAAGCGCAGACAGACCGCTTCATGATGAAAGTAAAAATCGACTATCCCACACACGACCAAGAGCGGGAAATTATCAGCAGAATGGGCACACTTGCAAAGCGGCCCGCTGCGCAGCCGATCTTGACAGGGGAAGAAATTCTGAGCGCACGCTCTATTGTCAACGATATCTACATTGACGAAAAAGTGGTCGAATACATTCTGGATCTAGTTGAAGCAACAAGAAGGCCCGACGAATTTCAAGTCCCTATCAGCGGCCTCCTGATGTTTGGCGCCTCGCCACGCGCTAGCCTTGCATTAAAAATCGGGGGCAAAGCGCAGGCGTTTCTTTCAGGCCGCGCCTATGTCACTCCCGAAGATATCAAACAACTTGCCCCGGACATCTTGCGCCATCGCTTGCGCCGCAGCTATGAGGCAGAAGCCGAGAATATTTCGACGGATGATATCATCCAGCGCATTCTCGATGTCATTCCTGTTCCTTGAGGTTACAATGACGATCACTCCAGAAGTGTTAAAGTTCGTCCATCGCATTCAGATCGAGACCGCCCATCTTGCCAAAGGGCTTTTAGCAGGGATCTACCGCTCTGCTTTTAAAGGTCAGGGACTTGAATTTTACGATACGCGCGAATATCAGCCAGGCGACGAGGTGCGTCACATTGACTGGAACCAGTCGTCGCGCAGCAGTCACCTCTATGTCAAAACCTTTCGCGAAGAGCGCGAACTCAACATCATTTTAGCCCTCGACATCTCTGCCTCCGAGCGGTTTGGCTCTCGCCAAATGCTCAAGAGCCAGCTGATGGCAGAAATTGGGGCTGTCATTGCATTTTCAGCCCTTCGCAATCATGATAAAGTGGGGCTCATTCTCTATTCGGACCGGATCGAAAAGTATCTCCCTCCCAGCCAAAGCGCCCGCCACATTCTGCGCATCATCCGCGAAATGCTCCTTCATACACCTGTGGGGCGTGGAACAGACACGGCAGCAGCTCTCAAATTTTTAGGAACTCTTGGGATAAAACCCGGCATCTGTTTTTTAATCTCCGATTTTCTCACGCAAGATTTTTCCAATGAGGCCGCTCTGATCGCCCGTAAGCACGACCTGATCGGCATTGCTTTAACAGATCCCGCCGAAAAAAGCTTGCCCGTGACACCTCTCTTGACTGTGCAGGACCTTGAAACGGGAGAGAGTAGGGTCGTGACTATGTCCAGCGCATCGAGTCAAAAAAAATTGCGCGAATTGAAACAGAAGAGCTTGGACGATAATCGCAAGGCAATGTTGCGCATCGGGGCCGACTTTGTCGAATTTCAGACAGACCAGCCCTATTTACCCATTTTGCAGAAGTTTTTTAAGTTGCGCGCAAAGCATCGCGTGGTTTAAATAAAACCTATGCACTTTTTATACCTCTGCCTCTTTTTCTTAGAAGCAACTTGCCATGCCAGCTGCTGCTGCTCCAATCTCCCCAAACGCTTTGAAAGCCTTGCACCCTCGGGTATGATCTGGATCCCTGGCGGAGAGTTTACAATGGGAACAGATGCGCCAGAAGCTAGAAAGGATGAGCGCCCTGCCCACCGCGTCAAAGTCGACGGCTTTTGGATCGATGCCACGCCCGTAACCAACCGCCAATTTAAAGAGTTTGTCGATGCGACAGGCTACGTCACAACAGCCGAAAAGCCTCCAACACTTGAAGAGATCATGGCGCAGGTTCCCCCTGGAACAAAGCCTCCCGCCTCCAGAACTACTGGTAGCGGCCTCCCTTGTCTTTAAACCTACCAGCGCCCTGTCCCCTTGAACAATATCCGCGCCTGGTGGGAGTGGAAAGCAGGTGCCGACTGGCGCCATCCATTAGGCCCCGAGAGCTCAATCGTGGGAAAAGAGGAGCACCCCGTTGTGCAGATCTCCTGGTTTGATGCTGTCGCCTACGCAAAATGGGCTGGAAAGCGCCTTCCAACGGAAGCAGAGTGGGAATTTGCAGCCAAGGGAGGCAAAGAAAACGAGATGTATGTGTGGGGCAATGAGGAGTTTTCAGAAGAGAAGCCTCAAGCCAACATCTGGCAGGGAAACTTCCCCTATAAGAGCACAAAAGCTGGCGGCGCCTTTGGAACAACTGCCGTCAAAACCTACCCTCCCAATGCGTATGGACTTTATGACATGTCTGGAAACGTCTGGCAATGGTGCTCCGACCTTTACCATGTCGACGCTTACAAAGAAGAGGCGAAAAAAGGAGTTGCTATAAACCCCTCAGGCCCGGCCACAAGCTTTGACCCCGAAGAGCCCTACGCCAAGAAGCATGTGCACCGCAGCGGCTCATTCCTCTGCCACAGCAGCTACTGCAAAGGCTACCGCATCACAGCGCGCATGAAAACATGTCCAGATACCAGCTTAAACCATTTAGGTTTCCGCTGCGTAAAATGAAAATTATATTTATTATTTTATTTTGCCTTTGCAGCACAGTTCAAGCGGCTAAATGGGATGTGCAGTACTGGCAACTTTTAGAATGGAACCAGTGGAAACAAAGCCGCTGCAGACTCTTTGGTGTTGGAGAAACACGTCTACAGCACGACTTAAGGCATTTTAACTACTACCGCCTCACGCAAGGGTTTGCTTTCCGCGCTCTAGAAGACCTAGATCTGGAGATCCATTACAGCTATGTGAATGTGAAAACGAGCGGAGCTACAGCTTTTTCTAACAGAAGCCGCCTAGAAATTGAAGTAAACCCCTTCTGGACTTTAGCGCATGGCATCCAAATCCATTGGCGCAATCGGATGGACTTCATCAAGCAGCAGAATCGACTCCATATCCAGTATGTGCTCCGTGAGCGTCTCAAAGTGACATTTTCTACAGAAGGGGAATGGATAAAAACCGTCAGCATTGCCAATGAACTCTTCTACGACCTATCCACAAAGCGTTTTACGCAAAATCGATTTTACCCTCTCATGCTTAATTTTGCACTTGGCAAGGAGGTATCGCTCGATTTATTTATTATGCTCCGCACCCATTTTAGCTCGAATAAGTGGTACAGGGAAGGCGTAATGGGATCGCAGATTAGTTTTTGAATTTATCTGAAAATCGTTTTCGCTGCATCGACAGCAGCATCGCGCTCAGCATCAGTCGGCTTGTACCGGCCAAATTTGACCGCATCCGCGACTTCCAAAAAGGCGACTATCGCACGCTTGGTCTCTTTATCAAAGATAGGCTGTCGAGTAAGTTCCTGCAGAAATTCTTCCGTTGTTTGGGTCTGTGCTTTGAGATGGTAAGCATCTTCCAGATATTCTCGGACGGTAGAAGTTAAGGCGACATAAAGCTGCTCGGCCTCTGGTTTATCGCGCTGGATAGCCGCTAAACGCTGTAAAGCAGCTTGCCTGGGTTCAATCGCAACAGTCTTGGGAACCGCTTGCGGCTTCTTCTTAGCTGTCAGCAAGAGGGCACCCACACACGACAGAGCGACAAGCCCCAGCCAAGGGATTTGTCGCTCCTCCTGCTTGGCGATATTGCGCTGCTGTTCATGGTTTAGATTCTGCTGGATGAGAAGCCGATTTTCGGACGAAAGTTCGATGGGAGGCTGCGGGTCAAGTTTTAGAAGCGGGGCAGCCAAATGGGAAGCCTCATCAACACCAAGAAGAGGCATAAACAGAACAAGTAGTATCAAGAATCTAATGTCAACCACTGCCTAATGACCCACTCCTTTAGCCAGAGATGCAGGTTCTGTGAAGCCTCCTCGACAAGGGAGTCCTCCTGCTGTTCCAGCCAGTCGCATGCCTGGCTGACGCTGTTGCCCTGTTTAAATTGCTGTAAAAATGCAAATTCCGCAGGAGAAATTTCGCTCCAGGAGATATCGTTTTTTCCATTGCGGAAGAGCACGGTGTGATACTGCTTTTCCTTGGCAAGAGGAGGAAAATCATGCTCCTGCCAATGTTCAGGAGACTCTTTTAAAAAGGCGACGCGAAAATCAAAAAGATCGTAAGGGAGTTGAAAGAGATAAAGATGCGGCTGTAAATAGAGGGTTAGATCCATGAGACTGCTCAGATTGCCATTTACATGAGAGCTATCTAAGGGTTTCAAATGCGCGGCAGTAAAGCTACTGCAAAAGGCGCAATCGATTAAAGCGGCATCATAGATGAGCCTTTTATCTTCATCCGTGTAATTCTCTTCAATCCATTGCGGGAGCAGGTCTCCAAGCACATTCAACGTCCAGTGATTGGGCGGATATTTGAGTAGATAGGGTATTCCAACTGTAAAGTTAAAAGCGTGGTAGCCAAAAAGGCGCGTGACGAGAGGAAATGTCTCTTGCAGGGCATTTAAGAGGCGCCACCAGTACTGCTGATTGTAGATCTGAATGCGCTGAGCGGGCTCTAGAGAATGGCTTGGGCGAATGTAATCGCGCGCCTCTTCTACAATCGGCCTACCTTTTGGAGAAATCGGGTTAATGCAGCTGTTTCCATCAATAGCTCTTGATATGATGCTGCCAAACCAGACTTGCGTCTCTTTCAGCTGTGAGGGCACCTTCTGATCGAACTTCATCGGGTCTCTTGCATCTGGATTTGGCTCTGGAATTTTTTAGCCTTGAGAGCCTCCTCCCAGGTGTGCTGGAAGCTGATAAACTTATCATCCCATTCTAAAAGAGTTGAAACGCCTCCCGTTCTTGGATAGACTTTGGCATAAAGGTCCCACACCTGATCGCACACATAGTTGTCATGAGTGTCGAGAACATAGGCATCATAATCGGTATGCCCAGCCAGATGGATCTGCAAGACGCGATCCATTGGAATGTTGTCGATATACTCTTCAGGGGCAAAGCCGTGGTTGCGACTTGAGACATAGATGTTATTCACATCGAGCATCATGAAAACATCGGCTTTTTCCACGATCGCAGAGTAGAACTCCCATTCGGTCATCTCATCTTTTTGAAAGCCTACGTAAGAGGAGAGATTTTCGAGGGCAAAAGGCAGCTCTAAATAATCTTGAACGATCTTTGCCCGCTCCGCCACATAGGAAATAACCTCTTTGGTATAGGGAAGCGGGAGCAGATCGTGAAAATTAGCTCCGGGCAAGCGTCCCCATGAGAGATGGTCTGAGACCCAAGGGGTCTTTGTCTTGCGGGTCAAGCTTTTCAACCGCTTTAGATAATCAAAATCCAGCGGATCGGGGCTTCCAATAGCAAGTGAAACCCCATGCTGGACCACAGGATAATGCTCTAAGATGCGGTCGAGATTTTCTAAGGGCTTGCCCCCATCGACCATAAAATTCTCGCTGATAATCTCAAACCAGTCAATCGGAGGATGATCGCGAAAAATATCTTCGTAATGAGGGACGCGAAGACCAATCCCAATGCCAAGATTGGGAATATTGCAGCTGGCTTTTTTAGTCATGAGTAAAAAATGAAGGGGTTACCCCCTTCATTGAAATGTTAGTTATTGAGCATATTCTTTCGTTTTGCAGCCATTTTATCGTAAACAAGTTTGACTGCAAGGTTTTTGTCAGAAATCGTGCACTTGCCTTGCCCTTTGCAATCACCTTTTCCTGCGCAGGTATTCTTGTCCGTCATGCAGCCGTTGAGCCCTTTGCACTCATTCGTTTTCGCGCACATCATGCTGGCTACTTTGCGAGCTAGCGCCTTGCCCTGATCATCCAGGCTGTTGTACATCCTGATCCCATCTTCATTCAATTCGACCAGAAGCTCCTCTTCAGTCATGAGATGGTAGCGCATGTTGCCATCGTTTGGATTGCTTTTTTGTCCAGATTTCTGTTCTGGAGATTGATACCCCTGATCAGTTGCTGCTGGTTGATCAGAATCAGCTATGATGCCGCCGCAGCCGCCTTTTCCGTGGCACTTGTCGGCAATGTTACCACAACCGCCTTTTCCGTGGCACTTGTCGGCAAGATTGCCACAGCCACCTTTTCCTTTGCATCCATGATCGGCAATGTTTCCACAGCCACCTTTACCCTTACAACCATGGTCAGCAAGACCACCACAGCCGCCTTTTCCTTTGCAGCCATGATCAAAAGCCTCCCAAGGAGTTTCCTGGAAGTTGCTATTGCTGGTTGCAGCGTGACCAACACCCTGTTGACCTACTAACAGCCCGCCTGTCAACCCCATCAAGGCCAATGTTTTCAAATCGCGCTTCTTCATGCAGACTTTTCTCCCAGAGTTTTAATTAGAGAGGAGCTTAAAGCTCCTCTCTAAAAGCTTTATCTTTTGTTAAGCTCGTTACGTTTTGCTCCATTATCTTGGTAGGATGTTGGGCTATTTAGATTCTGAGCAGGTGTTTGCTGCTGCATCTGCTGCTGGGGTTGCTGTTGCATTTGCGACTGATTTCTCATCCCTCTGCTGCCTTGTCTAGCTGAGCAGCTGTTAGATTGATTATCTTCAGAAAGGCTGCCTTCATCCATTTCGCCTTGTGGAGCATAGTAGCCTCTGCTTGCAGAAGTGCCTGAGCAGCTGTTTTGATAGTAGCCACTGGTTTGTGATCCGCTTGGGTAGCTATTTTGATTATAGCCACTGTTTGCAGAAGTGCCTGAGCAGCTATTCTGATAGTAACCGCCACCTTGGCTAGAACCTTGATAGTAGCCGCCACCTTGGCTAGAACTGCTGGCTGAACCGCAACCATTTGCAGCAAGCATGACAGGGGCACTTGATGTCGATGCAGCAACTGCACCTTGAGCTGCTAACATAACGCCACCTGTGATGCCCATGAGGGCCATTTTTTTCAAATCTTTTTTCATATGTTTCTCCCTTGGGTTATAGATAAATCTTGACTTCGCATATAAATTTCTATGTATCAGCAGTCCAAGCAAGTTGCAAGAAGTTTTTTTTAAAATTTCTGCAAGCAGCTCAACCTCTAAAATTGAAATAAAAATTGAAAAACTCTATAATTAACAGGAACAAAACATTATTATTATGAATAAAACAACCGCGATTGTCCTTCTGATTGCTGTCATGGGTCACTTTTGTGTCGACATGATGATTGGAGTATGGGCTGTCTTTAAAACAATCTCAGAGGTCGATTTGGCAGTCGCCGGGTTGATGTCTGCTCTAGCAGCCCTTTTGGGAGAGGGCATGCAGCTCTATTTTGGCCATTTGAGTGACAAAGGACACGGCAAAAAGCTGCTGATTGGGGGCTTAGCTGCCGCTGCAGGGACTGCTTTCTTAGCCTACACTCATCATTATAGCACGTTTTTCTGCCTCATTCTTCTAACCAACATAGGGTCGGGGGCCTTTCATCCCACAGCGGCAAGCTTAATCAGCCATTTAAATCTGAAGCGAAAAGGGGTCCTGATCACCCTCTTTGCCGCGGGAGGAACGCTTGGAATGGCTCTTAGCCAACTGCTTTTCACCCACGTCTACACCTCCTGGAATGGTCATACGGCTCTCCTCGCGCTCCCTATCCTGCTGCTCATTCTCTTCATCATTTTTGCCCCATTCCCCAGCCAAACTCAAGGTTCAAAACATCGCTTAAGAGACACTTTTGCCCTCTTGCAGCATCGCGACCTGAAACTCCTCTATTTTTCTCAAGTCTGCTGTCAATCGGTCATCTGGGCCTTTCTTTTCTTTCTGCCCGATATTTTACTAGAGCGCGAATATGACTCCTGGATTGCGTTAGGAGGGGGACATATGATCGCCATTCTTGGAGGCACCTGCATGCTGGTCCCTGCAGGCTACCTTGCCGATCGCTACTCTTGTAAAACCGTTCTTTTAAGCGCCATAACCTTAAGCCTCATTTTCCTCTATTCCATTCTCTATCTTCCGCTTCTGCCTAATAGCGCCCTGTTTATCCTGCTATTTCTGGTGGGAGCTACCCTCAACATTACCAACGCCGTTTCAGTCGCCTTTGGGAATCAGCTTGCCCCGGGGCATCCAGGAAAAATCGGCGGCCTTCTCATGGGAATGGTCTGGTGTGTGTCCGAAGGTATTGGACAGGGCGGCGGCGGACTGCTGACTAAACTATTTAATGAAGATGCCCCGGCTCATGCATTAGCCATTTTGGGAGCCTTTCTCATTGTCGCCATTGCCTTGACTAGACGCTTGCCGCGTCTGGTTCAGGCCGTAGAAGTTACTCAAGAGGTTGTACGTGAATAAAACCCTTCATTTTCTTTTTGCTCTTCTCTTTTTCAATGCTCTTTATGGGGAAGAGGCTCCCTTGCGACGCCCTAAAGTCAAACAGCCCAATTGGCGCCTTGTCGTGCAAGAAAAGCATGCAGAAGGCATCCCCAAACGCATCTGGTACTATGAAAAAGATCAGCCGGTCAAAGAGCTGATTCTGCAGCCGGATGGCTCTCCATTAATGGAGAGCGATCTTGAAAATAGCCTCTACAACGGTCCTAGCATCAGATATTCAACTTCAGGTACCATTAAAAGGCTCTCTTTTTATGCTCATGGCCTTTTAAACGGCCCCGACAGGCACTATTATCCGACAGGCATCTTGCAAAAACTTGTCACCTATCGCGATAATCGGCTCGAAGGCCCCGCTGTCACCTACTATGAAAATGGGAAAATTTTTGAAAAGGCAAATTACCTAAATGGACATCTAAATGGAGACTGGGAGCGGTTTCACGAAAATGGCGTAAGGCTTGCCCTCTTTCATTTCGACAATGATCTGGCGCAAGGAGAGGCCTTTGAATGGGATGAAAAGGGGGCCCTTAAAGAGGCGCGCCATTATCTCAACGGCCTTTTACATGGCGATCGCACTTATTCAGCGCTTACGCGCTATTATCCAGAGCGCACCATCGCCGAGATTCAAGATTTTCGCATGGGCCAACCCGTCTCAGTCCACCTCAAATATTCTCCTGCTGGAAAAGAGATCTACCGTGTTCTCTACAAAAATGGCAAAAAAAGTGGCATTGAGCGGCACTGGAACGAAGAGGGCATTCTTCTTTCTGAAGGGGAGTATTTCCAAGGCAACCCGGTCGGCAAGCATCTACGCAAAAATGAAAAGGGGCAGATTCTTTACGTCGCTTCGTATGACCCGGATGGAAATCTGATCGAACCGATCCAAGAATTTGATGCGGATGGCCATTTGACAAAACAGTATACGAAGACCCTTTATCTAGAATTCTACCCAAAAGCCCAGGTGAAAACGCGCTATCAATATAGTCAAGGTGAATGGGACGGTCAGCAGCTCGAATTTTACCCAAATGAGCAGATGAAATTGCGCGTCACTTACCTCAAAGGACTTAAATCTGGACCCTATGAAGAGTGGCACGAAAACGGCCAGCAGGCTGTTAAAATTGAGATGCAAGACGGCTTACGGCAGGGACAATCGCTCGCTTGGTATCCCGACGGCAAGAAGATGTCTGAAGCTCAATTTGACAGGGGTCGAGCTGTCGGCGTCCAGCAGGAGTGGTTTGCAGACGGAAAGCCAAAGCGACTCGTCGAATACTCTCAAACAGGGATAAAAGAGGGTCAGCATCTGGAGTGGGATGCTTTAGGTACCCTGCTTTTTGAAGCGAAGTTTCACAATGATCTGCCTGTAGGCCTAGTGCAGGAGCGCTATGAGGGCAAAGGTCTCAAACGCGTCGCCCACTATGAAGAGGGAAAACTGGCCGGAAAAGAGGAGCTTTTCTATGAACAGGGGCAGCCGGCACTCTTAGCCCATTATGTGGAGGGGATTTTAGACGGAGAATTCTTGAGCTGGCATGAAGCGGGATCTCTTCACCATCAGCGCAAGTATTGCTTAGGACAGTGTATCGGCGAGCAGAAAGAATTTTATCCAAATTCTCAAGTCGCCAAATTGCTCCACTATAAAGAGGGCAAATTGCATGGCGATCAGCGTAAGTTTTACCAAAATGGCGCAAAACTTGCCCTCATGCAGTATGATGAGGGCATTTTACATGGGCTAAAAAGCCTCTGGAGCTCCGAGGGAGAACTCCTCGAGGAGGGCCACTATAATCAGGGCAATCTCGAAGGACGCTACTACTCTCTCAAAGAAGATGGCAGCGAAGTCATTTCCTACTATAAGGATAATAAGCTGGACGGCCAGCATCTCATCTATTTTCCCGTTAGTCCCTTTTTCGGCCGCGTAAAGGCCCTGGAGGCCACTTTTAAGGAGGGACTTCTCGATGGAGAAGCCGCCGAATATAATGAAGCGGGGACAAAAATTGTGAGCTCTTTTTACCGCCAAGGGAAAAAGGAGGGTCCAGTGACTCTCTACACCCATGACGGCAAGGTGAAAATCTTGGTGGAATTCAAAAATGACAAGCAAAACGGCATCGCCTATGAGTTTTTCCCTACAGGTAAAAAGATGAAACAGGTGCTTTTTGTCGACAATTTGAAAGAGGGGGAGGAGAATAGCTTCCATGACAATGGTCAGCTTGCTTCCCAGCGTTTTTATCTGCATGGCGTCCTCCATGGGGAAGCCAAAGAGTGGAACCGCGAGGGCATTCTCATTTTTGAAGCCGATTATCGCAATGGAAAGCGGCACGGTAAATTCAACAAGTATGATGAGAGCGGCCATGCCGTTATTCTCCAGCGCTATGAAGAAGATAAACTGATAGAGAAAAAACGTTTATGAACTGTTGGAAATGCGGCGCAGAGCAGGAAGAGCCCGCAGGTGGATCTCTTGGCGGAAAGCTCTCCTTTCGCGCCACCTGCAGCAAGTGCTACTCCTGGCTCCACTGCTGCAAAAATTGCAAAAATTATCAGCCCGGGTTGCCCAATGATTGCAAAATTCCGGGAACCGAATATATCGCCGATCGCGAAGCGAACAATTTTTGTGACGAATTTCAGCTTCTTGGCAAAGCGCCCCCTCCCAAGAGGGACCCGAAAGAGATCGAAAAGCGGCTGTTTGGGGAATAATCGCGCTTTACTGTTAATATTTTTTTTCAGTATATGCGGGTTTAAACCCTAAACGAAGGAGTCGTGATGTCTTACCTTAAATTGTCTACTGTAGCTCTCTTAACAGTTGCCAGCTTCTCTTTAAACCTCCAGGCTGCTGGTTTCAAATTTCCACCCCCTCAAAATATGCTTGCGCGCGCTGAACCGATGCAAACAGCAGAATCGGCCCCTGCTGCAACAGAGTCGCAAACAGTTGTTGAGATTATCTCATCCAACCCCTCTTTGAGCACGCTTGCAAAAGCCATTAAAGCAGCCGATTTGACCAGTACCCTCAAAGGAGAAGGCCCTTTCACTATTTTTGCCCCAAATGACCTGGCCTTCGCCAAGCTTTCGCCAAACAAGCTTGCAGATCTGCTGAAACCAGAAAATAAAGATAAGCTGGTCGCGCTCCTCACCTACCACGTTGTCCCCGGGAACATCGCAGCTGCGGATGTAAAAGCTGGAAAAGTGGCAACAGTGAACGGCAAAGCGCTCGATGTAAAAGTAAAAGATGGCACCGTAACCGTCAACAATGCCAAAGTCATCAAAAGCGACATCGCCGGCTCTAACGGCACCATCCATGTGATTGATACCGTCTTGATTCCTTAAAAATATCCTAGGGCTGCCTAACTCTCTGGTTGGGCAGCCCCTTTTCCATAAAGAGCTTAGCTGTTGAGAAAATTGCGATCTGATTGCGGCTATATTCATGCAGTTCAATCTTAGAAAGATCAGCTCCCCTTTCTTGTAGAGTGCGAAGCGTTGCCAGCAGATGAGAGCTCTGCGGCTTGTAGTGGCCGCTGCGGTTTGTCAGTTTGATAATCTGGCCTTCTTGATTTGTCTCCCATTCCCCAGCAAAAAGCAGATCACTGCCTGCTAAAAAACTGGAGTGGTGAAACTTGCCTGGCTGAATAGCCCCAGCGAAAAACTGCCCTTCCAAGGAGATGACAAAGGCATCCGTTTGCGGTTCATCCGCCCTTTTTTGGAGGGATGTTTGATAGGGCTTTCCTTGGCGCAACAGCTTACCCGCTTGCCACTCCACCCGATAGGCTGAGCGCTCCTGCGGCTGTAAGTAGCGCACCGATTCGCGTTCATAAGATGCATCTAAGACTAACTGCCGGCACTCAGCAATTTTAGGACGCGACCGCGGAATGGCTTTTGACAGTCAATATTTCATACATAAATAACATGTGGAGCAGAGTCGCTCTTCTTAAAAAAAACTCTAAAATGGATTTTCTTCGCCTCATTAAGGGGAGTTGAAGCCGCAATTTCCTGTCTTCCCCTTTCGGAATTTTCGCCAACTTTAAACCCTACTTGCGCCCTATCAATGGTTCATCTGATGCGCGCTTATTTTGCTTTTTGAAACAGGGGCATTTTTTGCCTACTTTAGTCAAGTATGTCAAAAAATGCCCCTGTTTCAACAAGCACAAAATCGCATCATCAACTGAACCTTTATAGGGCGCAAGTCGGGTTTTAACTTCGTAAGCCTTGACTAAGGGTTTATTCCAAACTAAAACTCCTTTCAGAAGAGCTACCTGAGCGATCAAATGACCGACTTGTGTAAGCGGTGTGAGTGCAAGAAAACAGTTGCGAGTTGAGAAGGTCCTTTCATAGGAGCCACGCATATGCACTTTTGTTACACTGAATTTTTTTGCCTCATTCGCCAATTTTTCCCAAAGTTTAGGCACTTTTCTATTTTGCCAAAGTCTCGGCAATATTTTGCCTGATTTTTGATAGACAAGTACCCTTGAAGCCACATCCCCCAAGCCTAATTTTGAGGATAATTAGAGGCATCTCCTCACAAAAATGCGCTTTTGCATTTCCATGAGGGATTTTTCAACAGAAAAACTCCTCACGGTAATCGATCCAAACGTATCTGCAGAGGAAAATATCCAAAATTTGGCATTTCTCAAAGGGGGCTTATTAGTCGAAGAATTTGAACGGATTTTTTCAGACCTTTTTGCAAAACGGTCTCCTCGCTATAAACAGATCGTGGAAGGGATAGGATTGCCTCGCTTGATCAGATTTGCTCCTCCATTGAAACCCGATTTGCGCCCTAGCGGTGATTCAGCTGATGATGCGATTTTTTGGAGGCTAAAACGGGGCAATTTTTGACATACTTGAGTAAAGTAGGCGAAAATTGCCCCGTTATAGCCTCCAAAACAAGCGCGCATCAGATCAGTCATTGATAGGGCGCAAGTCGGGTTTGAAATGGAAAAAAAGCGGGACGGTGAGTCAGTATCTCAAACGGTTTATCATTCATAAATCTCTCATGCTAGAGAGAAACCTGGATACCGACCTCTCTTCCTGCTTCTAATAGGGCTTCAAAATTCTTTTTGGCCTCATCAAAATTGCCGGCTTTTTTATATTCTTCCTGAGCTAACTTTCCAATTGATAGTTCACCCTTATGAATTTCAACGCTTTGTTTAAACTCCAATTTCCTTTTCAATTCGCCTTCTTTAGGAAGATCTTGTTTAAGTTTATAGAATGGAAGAATATCCCTCTCTCCTCTCCTGAATTTAAATTTGGTAATTCCTTCATTTAACGGAGCGAGTTCGGTCGAACGTCTTGGGTCTGTTACGCCAAGCTCTTTCTGCAATTTATCGGCTTGGGCCTGATTTTTAACATACGCCTCCAATTTAGCTTTTCTTTCTGGCGCAATTTTAAGCTCCTTTTCTTTAGCAGTAATTTTTTTATCCAGTCTCGTTTCGAACAGATCGCGCATTTTTTCTAAACGAATGATAGAGTCTCTTTCTGCAAAAGCGGCTTTCGCATCTTTTACGAACCCTGCCGCGACTAGCTCCGCTTTACCGCCCAGGGCTTTAACATCTTTTCCAAGACGTTTTACTGCCCGTAGCCCCTCTTTGCGCAGTTCTTGAGCGGCCCCTACTGCCCCTTCCCTAAATGCCTCTACTTTTGCTTTTGGTAATCGGGTATCTATTGCAGCTTGTGTACTCATATTTGCGATAGTCTTCTCATACTTTTTCACGGCTTGATCGAACTTACCTTTTAGTTGAATTTCCTTTAGTTTAGCTTCATTGGCTTTTCCATGTGCGGCTCTTGTTTGATCCTGGAGAATTGCCAGTTTAGTTTCGGCCGCCTTCATTTTTTCTGAAGCTTTTTCCAATTTCTCCCCAGCTGGTGCAAATTTAACCTCCTCTTGAGCCCTCTTCATACTCAACTTTTGCCAATTTCTCCTCATGAGCGGATTGCTGATATTCGGACCGCACTTGTCTATAATCGGCTTTCGCCTGTTTCAATTTTTCTTGCACAACTAAACAATTTTCTTTGACTCCTTCAAGTGATGCTACTGCCTTTTCAAGAGCATCGTTCCATCTTCTGCCATAGAATTTCTCATGCCGCGCTAAACAATTTTCGAGCCTCTCTTCTGCTGGACTCTTAATACCCATCAGCCTGTTGACAGCATCGCGCACATCGCTCGCCAGCACTTTGAGTTTACCTCCAATATTAGAACCGTGTATTTTTGCTTTTCTCAAACCTGTTTCGGCTTTAAAGGCCATATTCTTTATTCTTTCACATTTACTTTCTAATTGGGGTAAAATTGGAGAAGCTTCGATTTTTTTCTGCAAACCTTCTCGAGCCTGTTTAAAATCTGTCTTAAATTTGACAAACCCTTTTAAAGGGGTTGGCTCTTGCTGAGGCTGCTCTGTTTTCTTTTCTTCCTGCTTTCACGTCTCCCGGTTTTTCTCCAAACTGCATAGGAATATAACTACCGGGACGATTAGTAGGGATATCTGACTGCATAGCAACCTCCATGTTACTAATTTCATTATAATATATTAATATTATTATTTGAATTGAATTAATTATTTCGTTTTTGCAGCAAAAATTTTGCGCGCCACAGCGGGTGGGACAAAACTTTCGAGAGCTCCGCCGAAGTGGGCAATTTCGCGGACAAGTGTGGAGCTAATATGCGCGTAGCGCGGATCAGAAAATAGAAAAAAGTGTCTCGACCCCTGCCAATTGCCGATTGGCGATCGCCATAGCGACCTCCCTTTCAAAATCGGCATCGGAGCGAAGAGAGCGAATGAGCAGCTCCACCTTCTCCTCTTTGACAAAGTCGACGACTAACCCTGAAATGGGCACAATGGCCACATGCGGCATCTGTGCACAAAGTTCTTGCAGAACCTCCAGCCGATCGGCATGAGACAGCAGCCCTTCCGACTTAGCCGTATTGACCGCTACCCCCACCGACAGCTTGTCGCATAGAGAAGCCGCCCTCGCAATCACATCCAGATGGCCCCAGGTCGGCGGGTCAAAACTTCCAGCAAATAAGGCGTGTTTCATTCTCTAGTCCCGTTTAGAGTATTGCTGCAGCGTCGCCCGCCCCATGCGGCGCGCCTTTTCAAAGGTTAAGCTTTTCAACCCTTCCACCTGTAGGTCAAAAGGATGCGGCCCCTCGACAAAGAGCAGTCCCCCGGGTTTAAGCAGGGAACCTGCATCGAGCAGCTCAATCACCCTTTTACTGTAGTTGAGCCCTTCTTGGCAATTCTCATAAGGCGGATCGACATAGATAATGTCGAAACTCTTCTTCAGCTTCTCTAAAAGGTGCATTTTGGAAAAGACGTCGCCCTGAAGAACCTGAGAGCGATCTGTAAGGGCAAAATGCTGCAAATTTTCTGTAATGCAGCGGATGCTTTCGCGGCTCGCATCGACAAAGACCGCCTGCGCAGCCCCGCGGGAGCTGTAACGTAGCGCCTTGATCCCCATCGCCCCCATCCTGCGCGCCCAAAACAGTCCTTCAATATGGTTTTGGCAGACGTTGAACAGTGCCTCCCGCACCAGCCCCATTGTGGGGCGTGTTTCAGAGCCTTTCGGGCGTCTTCAAACGACGGTTTTTGAGCGTGCCAGCGACGATGTGCATAAGGGCGTAGTATAGACAAGAAGAGCTATTTCTGGCGACATTTCAAGCTGGCTTACGCCATCTCACTCGACTCAGTCAGCATATGTTCTAGAGCGCTCATCATTTCCGGAATATTTAATGGGGCACCATCCTCAAAAGATTTAATCTCTGCCTTATATTTTTTGTAAGTTTCGCTCGCTGCGGGAGTATCAATTCTTTCAGAAAGCTCTTGAAATAATAGCAGCGTCATATTCCGCGCTCTGCCTGTCATCTGAGAAAATTCAGAGGCCTTTGAGGAATCATAACTTTTGCTTAATTTTTTTAAACTAGATAACGTTTGTTTAAACATTGACGCATCAATAGGTCTACCATCTTTGTCCACCAAATTTTTACCAGCCATGTCTAGAAAATCGGTTATTTTTCCTGACATTTTACTAAGCCCAGCTGCAAATTGAGTGGCAATTTGTTTAGGTATAACCTTCCCTATCTTTTCCTGGAACTGAATTTTTCGTTTAGGCTAGCTTTAAGTCCAGGGTGTTTATCAAAGTATTCCTTATTGTTATTTATCAACCTATTTACAAAAACAATCAAATCTTTAGAGACCTTTATCATCGATTAAACCTCTATCACACATAGACAGAATAATACCAATTGCTCTGTTAATATCTTTTCCGCCATTAAGTGGTATTTTTAATTCATGACCAAGCTCGCTGTAAAGCTCTTTTAATTCTTCATTAGTAAATGTATTAAGATCTGATTGTGCCTTTTGAAAACGAATGGCTGCAGGAATAGAACCGGCTCTCTCCCTTGCTGCTTGACCCATTTGAGCAAACGCGCCCCCAATTTTTGAAGGGACTTCTTCGAGCTGTTCGCCAAATCTTTTTAATTTAATGCCAAGCGCTCTCCCATCATCGAAAAGTTTTTGATTATTCTTTTCGTTCAATGGAGAATCGAGCTGAAGTTCTAGATCCAGGAGTTTGTCATATGTAGCTTGATAATCTTTTACTATTCCAAGCGAGCCCTTATTTTTTTCAATTTTATCCAATATATCTTCAATTCTTGCATCAAGAGCTTTTGCAAAAACTTTACGCTCTTTTTTTAAAAAGGGTTCCGTTATTCCCCCTTTTAGCTTACCGCCAAGCTCTTCAACCTGCTGGCCCAATGCTAAAGGAAGACCGGCAAGAACGTGTCCAGCCTGTAAGAGCGCCTTATTATTCGCTTCATTGATCGATAATGCGCCTGCGCTTTCTTTCAAACTGCTCAGTTTCTCGAGCTTTTCTCTTAATTCGCCCCGTTTTTGTCGATTTTCTTCAAAGTCGATCTGCTTTTCCAAAGAGTCCATTTTTTGATCAAGTTTTGCCTCAAATTGGGCGCGCTCCCTTTTTAAATAAGCATCCTTTAGGGCGCCCGCTCCCTTCTCTGCCGCTTTGCCAACATCTCTAAGACCTTCACGGAGCTTACCGCCTGCTTTACCTAATTCTTCTCCGAGTTGTCCTCTGATTGTTGGCAGGGATGTATCGACCCCCATCTCGTCACTTTTTCGCTCAAGTCTGCGCTCATAGCTGTCAAGGACTTTAGTGAGCTGCTTTTCGCATCTCTTTTCTTCCTTTTCGGCAGTTTTTAAATTTTCAGTAGCCTCATCTTTCTTTTCTGTGCATTTGTCCAGTTTTTGTTGAGCTTCAAAGCTTTTTTGAAAAGCCCCGTCAGCCTTAGCTTTTTCCAATTCAGCTTTAGCAAACTTCTCTTCCTGACCCGCTTCTTTTAAAGCACTTCTTGCTTGTTTAGTTTCATCTTGCGCTTTTTTCAATTGGCCTTGCGCGCTCTCCGATTTTTGCTTAGCTTCTGTAAGAGATGTCGATTCCTCTGAAACTTTACTTTTATATATTTCATGACGGGCTTGATACTTTTCCAAACGTTTTTCAGCGGGACTCTTGATGCCCAGCAGGGACTTTGCGACATCGCCAACCTCTCTAGCCAAACTGGCTACCTTGCCGAGGATAATGGAAGCGTGGATCTGACCTTTTGCGGCGACCTCTTTCATGGCAGGAAGAGCCTTAGCTTTTACCTCACTGGACTTTGCCTGGATGGGAGAAAGTACGGCTTTGGCACCTTTTTTGATCTCTTGAGCTGCCCCTTGTACAAACGCTTTTGGCCCTATAGTTGGCATTTCTCCGAATGACATAATTGCCTCCACTTAAATTAAGTATTACAATTCTTATATAGTTAATTATATTTTATTTTAATTTTTAAGATATACAAATCTTTTTTACTTACGGAGTTTTTACATTAGGCAAATTGTAAAAATTTATGTTAAAAGTAGAGAGAAGCAACAGGATAGTGAAGTGTCATTTTTTGAGGCTGTGAAAGTTCCGGCGGTCGATCCGCAGTTTTATGCGCGCGCCTTTACCGTGGTTGCGAAAGGAGGGAAAGAGCGCGGCAATGCGCTGCTTAAGCTGCTGGCGGAAGAGTATGATTCGCTGTCGCGGCGGGCGGATCGTGCTGGGATACAAGATAGCTGCTCCATCCGCAATGTGCTGAAGACGCGGGCGCTCGCAGGGATGCTTATCGATGAGAAGGGAGAGCTGGCAATAGGGCTTCTACAGGAGGCTATTGGAGCACTGCAGGCGAATCTCTACTCAATAGGCCCCGACCGGCAGCCCGACGCACGGCGGCAGGAGCATATTTTAGATGTCTTGATGCAATTACAGGGGAACAAAGAGCTAGCGCGGCTGCTTAGAAGTATCTCCAAGCCGCATGCGCATCGGCGCGCGGAACAGATTATTCGAGAAACGCTCGCCCTGCCGGAAAATATGCCGATTACGGACGCGCACGCGAGACGGGCAGCGCTTTCGGCCTGGCTCTGCTACTTAAGGCAAAATGTGGGCTCCTGCTTTGCCACAGCGCCTGCAATTATTGTCCAGATGGAGACGCCGCAGCAGTTTTTGAAAGATTTAAACGAACTGATGAACACGGGGCGTTTAAAGCGAACTTTCAGCGGCGTTGAATATGCCGTTCCGCTCAGCATCAGCTGGGGAGCGGGGGACTTAAAGCGCACAGTCGCGGCTGGGCTGGACTTGGCTCTTTCGCCTGGCCTGATGGCGGCTTTTGAAGCGATTGGCTTAATCGATCAGAAGTTGCCCCTAAAACAGAAGGTGGAGGTGAGCAAACAGCTCACAAGGAGCGCTCTTGAAGGTTTGGAGAGCCCGGTTACAAATGCGGAGAGCATCATCCGTTTTCTGCTCTTCGCGCGGCTGAAGATCACGGAAAAAGATCTACAGGAATATGAAAATCGCCCTCAAGGAATGAGCTTGATGGCCATCGCCAGCGTGAGCAGCAAAAGCCAAGCCTGCGCGAAATTCCACACACAGTTGGAAGCGGCTCATAATAGGTTCAAAGCGCTGGCCGACAATGCTCTGTTGAAGGCGTGGGAATTCACAATCGCCTCTTTTGCAGAAACCAAGGCGGACTTTGCCCGCTGGAACCTCTATTCGAGCCTTGGCCTCTCTCCGCAAGAAAAGCAGGGAATTGGAGAGGCGATCTACGCCGTGCTCCAGCGCAAGCTGGATCAGGCCAATGAGAAGGTGCGGGAATACCAGTTTGAATATGAGCAGGTCTACACACAGGTGAAGTATGTGGAAGCGCGCATGCAGCGGGCGGCGACCGAAAAAGAGATCAATCAGCTAAAAGGAGAGTATCAGACCAAGCTGCATGAGTTTTTCATGATTGAAGAGATGCGGAATGGAGCTTCCGATAAAGCGAAGAGCATCGCAGCCCTCTTTGACACATTGATCGACGCCTTTGACGAGCTATTTCCACACTATTTTCAAGAAGTTTATGACGCCGATATGCATGAGGTCGCCGTTAACCAGTATGACGATAGCCCGGCTGGGTTTCGCCTGCTCTACAAATATGGGAGAGCGAACACCTCTCAATGGACATTTATCTATTCGCCAAATGGTTTTGTGGAAGCCCTGAGCGCCTTTTTCATCGCGACGGAAGTGGAGCTTGCCTCCCGGGAAGAATTTTCAGGAGTCCAGCAAGAATTAAGTGAAATTATCACCGCCATCGTCACCCATGTTAAAACAAAGGAGTTTCTCGAATCGGCCTTCCACAGGATGGCCAGCGCGCATCAGACGCGTATGATTAAAGATCCGCTCGAACATCTCGACCTGATCGAAAAAAAGCCGTGGGCTTATACGTCAGGGGGTGGTATGGGCAGCCTCGTCAGCTGCTATTTCAAGCTTGAGCAGCCTCCGGCTGAAGTGGCGCGCTGGGTGGAAAATCCGATGGAGCTGCTCGTATTTTTAGCCGATACGCTCAAGCAGATCCCTCCTAAGCTGACAGAAAGCTATAAAAGTGGACACAAGGGCATGCTGATCCACTCCCCGACACACGCCTTTCAGCTAAAGCCAGGGATTTTCCCCTTTCGAGAGGCATGGCAAAATGAGGCTTTCAGCTATACCTGGATCCGAGACCAGCTCGTAAAACCGATGGAAAATGCCTTAGAGCTTATTTTTTTAGATGAGAGCATGATGAGCTATCTGGTCCAGAAACTAGCTCCTCTCGTTCCTGAAAATTACCGCTACTATTTCACAAAATCGTTTGGCACCATCCGTGGAACGATGAGCCCGATGGAGTTTCGAAGACATCTTGTTGAGACAATGGACAAGGAGCGCGGGTTGAAGACGGGAGGGATGGCCGTCTTGAGAGAGGAGGAGATCGACAGCCTGCTCTATAAGAGCCTGCCGCTCTTTCCGATTTATCAGATGGGCGACAAGCTGAAAGAGCTTTTTAAAAAGGTTCCTGGAATAGACGGGGAAGAGGTCATGAGAATCTGGGAAGCGCTTCCCAGCCCGGTCGGCATGGAGACAGTCGGATCCAGTGATATGCTTCAAAACATCGCTAAAGGGCTTATTTGCCTCCATTTAGGGGTAACTTCAACCCCCCAAAATTACCATCAGCTTGTGACTCATGCAGCCAGGAAGTGTGATTTTGCTCTTGCGAAGCCGATCATTTTTGGCGACAGCAACTGGGTACGGGATGATTTTGGCTTCCTGATTAATCCGGGGACGGGAAAACTCGATTTATGGCGCTTTGACAATATAGCTGCGACTGGTTTTCCTTTGACAGCCTGGAAACAGTGGCTCGATGGAAGCCGCCGCGACCGCAACTGGGGCATCTATACACGTCCCTATGAATATCAGGCCTAGAAAACAGTTTGACTTTTAATCCTATTTCCCTCTATAAAAGCTGGCGTAACTTTATTTCGTCTTTTCTAAAATGGAGTCTATATGAGTTATAAAAATTACATGAAAATTGCTATGGCTTTCTTATCCATGGCACCCTGCATCGCCTCCGCCCAGCTTGGGCAAGGTTTTCAAGATCGAACGGCTTATGACCAGCAGCTCAACACTACTGACTTTGAAGCGGTGAGAGAGTTCCTTAAAGAGCGCCGCGCCATTGAAAAGAGCAAGCCGCATCCCGACTTGAAGATCACAGGCGATATCCGCTTTGAGTGGCGCCACATGAAGGAAGAGGCGAAAGGGGTTCAGCTGCGCAAGGGCGCTTTTATCGACCAGGAGGCCATTATCTATGAACACGAATTTCGCAGACCAAAACTGCCGATCTCTGCAAACGACTTCGACATCGAATTTAACCTGCGTTGTGACTATGTCACTGAAAATGAGCGCACCTGGGCAGTGGCGCACGTCCAGTATGACAATAGCGCAGGGGTAAACGATAACGACCTCTCCTGCGGCGAAGATCCGCGCGGCTTTCACGGAAGCGGGATCTGCAACCGCGTCTGCTTAAAAAAGGCCTTTGTCGGCTACAACGTGTTCAATAATAACTGCTCGCGTTTTGATATTGAAATTGGCCGCTCATCCCTCTATAACGCCTTTGATTCGCGCATCCAGTTTGACAGCCGCTACGACGGGCTTCTGCTCTACTACGAAAGTGAAATGCCCTATATGGACAAATGGTACTGGCAGTGGGGCGGTTTTGTGGTCGACGAGCGGGTCAACCAGTTCGCGTGGCTCACAGAGATCGGCTTCCTGAACATCTACGACTATAATTTTGACCTGAAATACTCCTTCATAGATTGGGAAAAACATGGAGTCAACCGCTGCCGGGTTCGCAATCCGGAAGGATTTAAGTTCTTGAACTCGCAGTTCACGATCGCTTATCGCTTTAATCCTGAGTTCATCGGCAAAAAAGCCAAGCTTTACGCTGCGTTTTTGATCAACCATGCGGGAAGAAAGGCGAAATACTCTAATTTCTCCAAGACAGAGATTCGAGATGGCGTTCCAGTTAAGGTTCCCGTTTTCAAGAAAGCGCATAACCAGAATAAGGGCTGGTATGTTGGCTTTCTCCTTGGAGAGATTAAGGAAGAGGGCGACTGGACGCTCGACATCTGCTATCAGGTCGTACAAGCCTTTGCCATACCAGATGGCGACGTCTCCGGAATTGGTCGCGGCAACGTTTTAGATGAGAGCGTGACCGGCATTGGCGCGCGCGGCAATACTAACTTTAAAGGTTGGAAATTTGAGAGTCTCTATGCGATTACAGACAACTTTACGCTCGATACGATCGTCGAGTTCTCGTCTGCGTTCGATAATAAAATCGGGGGAAAGCATAAGTACTCCAAGTTAGAGTTAGAAACCATCTACGCATTCTAAAATGCGAACCTTCTGGTTAGCAGCCCTACTACTGATCACTGCGCAAACGTTCGCGTTTGCGCAGCCTGACGAAGCGGATGAGGCGCGTTTTGTGCGGCGCATCATTGCCTTCTGGCAAGATGGCGACGACGCCATCGTAGAAGCCGAAATAACCCAGTTCTTTGTACAGTATCCCCAAAGTCCCTATCGCGACTCTATGCAGATCCTTCTCGGCGATATGCAGTGGAAACAGCATCACTATGAGCGCGCCCTCATTCACTATGCTGCTGTCCAAGATGCAGATCTTTGCCAAAAAATTCATCTGAAGCAACTAGACTGTCTCTATCGCCTCCAGCTGTATGAGAGCCTTGTAAAAGAGGCCAAGCTGGTAGAACAGCTTAATAGCCCAGAAGATGCCTTGGAAGCCTTTTACTATGCGGAAGCTCTTTTTTATAATCAGAGAATTGGAGAAGCCGCAGATTGGTACAGAAAACTTCTTGGCACCTCCCACGAAGTCAACGCTCTCTTAGCTCTCAGCACCATTCATAACACTATCGGCGCCTATAGCGAAGCCGCTGAAATGCAGCTTCTGCTTGCTGAAAAACTCCCAGAAAGACGGAAAGAGATGCTCGAGCGCGCCTCAAAGACAGCTTTTGCAAAAACCCTGCTTCTTTTTGAATGGGGCGACTATGAAAGTTTCCTTAAAGAAAGCAGCTCTCTCAGCTTAGCGGGGATCGATCTTTATCGCGGCCAAGCCTATGCTGAGCTAGGAAGATATGAAGAGGCGCAAGCTGCCTTGCTGCCCCTACTCGAGGAAAAAATTGAACCGGCCGTTCTACTCACTCTTATTCTCTCCGCCTGCGAGTTGAATCAGACAGAGCGGGCTGAAAAATGGGCGGAGCAATTTGAAAAAGAGTTTCCCCAAACCAGCTCCTTGGCTAAAGTTCTTCAAGCATTGGCTCAGCTCAAAACGCGTCAGAAACAGTTTCAAGAAGCTGCTGCTCTTTTCGTCCGCCTCTCAGAAGAATTTGACGCTGAATCGCCTCTCGCTTTAGCTCAAGAGTTTGAGCAGAAGGGGGAGTTGGAAATGGCGTTAGCCCTCTACAGCAGGCAGAACAGCCCTGCTGCGCAGCTTTTAGGCACACGCCTCGCTTTTGCCAGGATTCCACCAGAAAAACACACCGTCACCCATCCTGAAACCTTAGCGCTCCTTAAAGCTTTAAAAGATCTCCAGATGCGGCGACAATTTCAGAATGAACCGCTCCACCTAGAGGCTGCAATCGACTATGCGGCTTTCCGCAGCTCCCTCGAACCTCCTGAAAAGCAGTATGAACAGCAGCTTCAGCTCCTGCTGCGCTTCAAAGAGGAGTTGACGAGCCAAGAGGGGCTCTGGGCCAAGGATTATCACGCCACGCGTTTGAAAACTCCCGAAAAAGCGGACCTCTATCAAGCGTATCTCATGCTCATTGATGCGCATATTTTTCGTCTTGAAAGCAGACTTAAAAGGCGGGAAAGGCAGATCAAAGAGGAGGCTGCAGCCGAACTCTATAAAAATCTTCTGCAAGGTAAATTCGCTGTTTCCAAATATGTTGTGGATCAAGCACAATCGGGCTTGGAACAATTAAAACCCGAACTTACGCCCGAACGTTAATCCCGAGCGGGAATTCAGCTGAGAATGCGATTTTTTCATGCTGAAGCCGGGCAAATAAGCGCGCATCAGATGAATCACCGATAGGGCACAGCTCAGGTTGGAATGGAAAATGAACGAACCCTCCTCTCATAAGTTCCTCGCAGGATTTGTGATCCTGATCGCCCTCGCTGTTCACGCAGGAGCTCTTTTTCTCACACATGGTTACACCTTTAATCCTCCCGTCAGCGCAAGTTCCGCTTACATGGAAAACAGCCAAGCCTCTGGGCACGATAGCGACGATTTTTTCTCGAGAAAAGAAGAGGCTAAACGCAAAAATGAGCAGCTGGCAGAGCTTTTTCAGCAGATGAAGCCTTCTGTGTCAGAAAATCAGCGGCCGCAAAAGGCTCTTGCGCCTCTTGCCGAGATCTCGAAAAGTTCTCCCGAAATGCCTCCTGAAGCCACAAAACAGCCCACGGATGTTGAGGTCCTCTTTGCAAGCGATCAGTACCTCACACAGGAGCTGATCCGCGCAACGGAAATGGCTCAAGGAGTAGTTGAGCCATCAGCAGAACAGGTGGAGATGAACAGCCCCTCCATTAAAGCGGGCAAAGAGAGCGGCTTTCAATCTGGGGTGGCCTCTCTCAACCGCTCAGGACTTCTCAAAGATGGGCGTACCGACACTCTGCTTGGAAGCGGACCCACTTTAGGAGCAGCTTCTGAACTTGGAAAGATCTCACAAGCACAATTAGAAGCCCTTTATCCTTCAGGACAGGATCTTTCAGGACAAGGCGGCGGGGCAGGATTTTATTTAAATCCCCTTGGAACAATTGCAAGCAGCAACGACTTTACTCTGGATATTCAGGTCGCTCCAAGAACACACGGGCCGGGCTATCTTTTTCGCCTCGAACTTGTTCCCAAACCCTCTGTCAAATTCAGAAGAATAGGCCAAAATTTCTTCTTTTTAATCGACCGCTCCCATTCGATTCGTTTTGCCCGCTACGCGTTCACTCGAGAAGCCGTCATGAAAGCCCTAAGCCTTCTCAGGCCAGGAGACACCTTTAACCTCCTCGTATTTGACGACCGCGTCGTTCCCTTTGCGGAAAAAAATGTGCCCTGGAACGAAACTAACGTAGCAAATGCGCGCGCGTTTCTCTCTCAACAAAAGTATGGGGGCCTTTTTGCCACAACCGACCTCTACTCCTCTTTGGGGAAAATTGTGCCCGCCGCAGTTGCTGAAAATGAGGTGAACACAGCGATCCTCCTATCGGATGGCGACACCTACTTAAGCTCCGCCAAGCAGCGAGACTCCATCGAGAGATGGACGAGGCAGAACTTAGGAAAGGTTTCTCTTTACACTCTTGCCTCAGGAAAGGGCAACAACCTCGCCCTACTTGATGTCCTCTGCTTTTTTAACAAAGGACTGCTCTACTATTGTGCCGAAGACCAGGAGATCGAAAGCAGCCTCTTCAAACTGATGGAAGCGCTGCAAAATCCGATCGGCAAGGAGATGACCCTCACAGCGATAACGCCGAGAAGCGATCTGGAGATCGCTCTTTTCCCGGCCAATGAGAGCTTGCCAAACCTGTATGAACAGTCCCCCTTTGTCGTTTATGGCACCATCAATCGTCTTCACGATTTTCACCTATTTTTCCAGGGGAAGTACTACGAAAAAACGCTCGACATTAAACAAGCGGTCTCTTTTGCTCAGGCCAAACAGGGCGATGCAGCCAGCCTGGAAAAGAAATTAGCTGTCTATCAAGCCTATGCCAGCTATGCCGAATTTTTAAAAGATGGCCAAATGGTCCATCTTTCACGCGCAAAACAGCTCCTGCAACCTTATAAAATCGGGATCGCATTTCAATGAACAGAATCCATTGGCGCAGAGAATGTACAGAGAAGCTTGGCAACCTCCAGGTTTGTGCTACAGCCGCTCTCTCCTTCATCTGGTTTGGGATGGACGTCCCGCGCGTCATTTCGATGCTTCCAAAAGACTTTCAAGGCCTCCAACCTGTTTCTCAATGGGTTGCAACAGCTCTCAAGCCTTATGAAACGATTGCAACTCTAATCAAGCAGATCGCCACAGTCTTCGATCTACCCGACCGTTGGCTTGCTGTGCGCGCAACAGAATTGAAAAAAGAAAAAAATCGCTGGACAAGGTTGAGCTTAGTCACCAACGCCGTGCAGACAACATTTGACGCAGCTTTGCTGATCCCCAACAGCTGGAAAATGATCAATTTGGCAAGGTGGTCCAGTTTAGTCGGCACGACCCCTTTTGTCTTGGAGAGGCTCAAGGAGGGTTTCACCATCTTGACAGCCTTTTGCAGAGTAAAAGCCGCTGTCATCGATCAGAAAAATGCCGACATGCGCATCCAGAACATCAAAAAACGTCTGGATGCCAGCACTCCTTTGTTAGAGCTAAAAAGAGAACTAAGTGGGAATTCTCCCTCTTTAGACACTATCAATCGACTGAAAATGGCCTATCAGTCTAAAGATAAAACAGAAATCGTGTTCGGTTTAAAAAGGGAGATTGCCGCCTTGCAGAAAGAGCGCCGGGATAACTTGTGGGTAGATTGTGACAAGAAAATCATCGCTAAACGGGAAAAATTAGCGCGCCTTACGGTTTGGCAAACTCCCACAAAGGCCAACGAACTGGATCGCCTCCTTGCAGTTGTCAACTACAAAATAAAAAAGGGCGAAGTGAAAATAGCCAACATTCAAGGTGAGAAGAAAATAATTGCCGCAGGAAGCCGCTATGAGGCGTCAAAGATGATTGTGCTTACCTTTAGCAATTTGCTCCATTTGGGTGTGGCTTTGGCTGTCGCACCCCTTTTAGGATTACCTGTCGCCACTGTTGCAGGGCTCTTTTTCCTCGGACGCTGGATTACAAGTTTAACGACAGGAATTTTCTGTGTCGGCAAAATTGTAGATTTTACACGCTATAAGGAGCCTCTCCAACTGCCCCAAACCCATCTTGTAAAAGTGTAAAATGCTGCTTCTTCCCCTGATCGCAAGTGTCATGTTCACAACTTCTATGGAGGATCAATCCTGGGACATTCCCATCCATGCAGTTGCAAAAAATGACCTTGCGACATTAAGCCCTGAAGTCATGGACCGCAAATGGATGCTGGATAAGTATTTTGGCACAATTGCAGTCATCAACCTCCCACAAGCTGTGGAGAGGCGAGAAGGCATCCTCAAGCAATTTGAGCTCATTGGGACAAAAAATTTTGAAATTTTTACAGCTGTTGACGGTCGCACGGAGCTTCCAAAAGAAGTCTGGAACAAATTTTTTAGAAATCGAGACAAAATCGACACGACAACAGAAGAAGGCCAGCAGGCCCTCGACCGGGTCCATCAAGGTGAAGCTGGCTGCTACATGAGCCACTATCGTCTCATCAAAAAAGTGAAAGAGAGTTTTGACAATGCGTTAAGCGAACTTAAGAAAGCGCAAGCTTCCCATCAAGCTTACAAAGATGTCGCACTCCTTGCAAAATGTGAAAGAAGGGTGCGCCAGTATAGCCGCGTGCTGATCCTAGAAGACGATACCGGCTTTGGCATCGTCAACAAAGCAAGAACCAAAGCAACGACAGAAGGTGCAGGGCAGATTCTACGCAAAGCACTTAGCAAACTGCCAAAAGATTGGGATATGCTCTACTTAGTCGTCCAGCCCATTTATCCGCCTATCGCGGTTGGACCCCACTTATGCCGACTCAGCGACTCTTGGAGCATGGTCGCTTATGCAGTCAATTATCGCATGTATGGCCCTCTGATAGAAATTCTAGAAAAGATTGAAAAACCTTCCGTGAAAAAGGTTTATCCTGTCGACAAAGAAGTTGCCTTTCGCCACTCAAGCTTTAATGTTTACGCCGTCGTCCCTTCGCTGGTGTATCAGCAGACAGGGCCTAGCTGCATCTCTGACCATTCCTCCGAAAAGCTTTGGCAAGGCCAGCCGATGCGGTAGTGAAAAAAATACTCTATTAAGTTCATTTTCAGGTGTCGGGATTGGCTGCAGTATTTTTTTCTTAATTTATATGTAAGAGACTGTCGGGGACACGTCCTTCGGCGTGTCCCCGCCCTCTCATCTCGCTGCGTCAAATCGCGGGCCGTGCAAAGCACTGTCCCCCACGCCCTTACGGGCTTGGCTGTGGGTGCGCTTTTAAAAAAAGCCAAGTCCCGCATTCCAAAAGTGAACAGCCTGCGACCTCGGAACGAAGACGAGCTGCCTGAAACTAGTCCTGCGAAGCTAAGTCTGCGAAATTGCCTCTGCGAGCCGACGCGAGAGGGGCCCCGCCAAAAGACGAAGTCTGGCGGGGAACGAGCGCCGAGCAGCCAGAGGCCGAATATCGCAAAGCAAAATCGCACCCGCAGCCAAGCCCGCAAGGGCGTGGGGGACAGTGCTTTGCACGGCCCCCTGGCGAGGACGCGATTTGGCGCCGCGAGATGAGGCTCAAGGGGGCGCGGGGGACGCCGCCGTCAGGACGGTGTCCCCGACAGTCTAGTAAGGCACTAACTAGATGTTTACTTTACCTAACAATAAGCAAAATCGCACCGCAGGGCTCAAGGGGGCCCGGGGGACGCCGCCGTCAGGACGGTGTCCCCGACAGTCTAGTATGGCACTAACTAGATGTTTACTTTACCTAACAATAAGCAAAATCACACCGCAGGGCTCAAGAGGGCGCGGGGGACGCCGCCGTCAGGACGGTGTCCCCGACAGTCTAGTAAGGCACTAACTAGATGTTTACTTTACCTAACAATAAGCAAAATCGCACCGCAGGGCTCAAGGGGGCGCGGGGGACGCCGCCGTCAGGACGGTGTCCCCGACAGTCTAGTAAGGCACTAACTAGATGTTTACTTTACCTAACAATAAGCAAAATCACACCGCAGGGCTCAAGGGGGCGCGGGGGACGCCGCCGTCAGGACGGTGTCCCCGACAGTCTAGTAAGGCACTAACTAGATGTTTACTTTACCTAACAATAAGCAAAATCGCACCGCAGGGCTCAAGGGGGCGCGGGGGACGCCGCCGTCAGGACGGTGTCCCCGACAGTCTAGTAAGGCACTAACTAGATGTTTACTTTACCTAACAATAAGCAAAATCACACCGCAGGGCTCAAGGGGGCCCGGGGGACACGCCGAAGGACGTGTCCCCGACAGTCGGGTATGTACTAAAGAAATTAAGCATTTACCTAAATTCATTCACGATGCAATTGAGTTTAAAGCTTCCTCTCGTTTAAACTCCTTAGCGTATGAAGACACTTTTCGCGTTTGCGTTTCTCTCCTTAGCCGCCTTCTCATCCTGCTCAAACCCCTGCTACGACTATGATGTTCTCGGGGCGGATGAGTTTGTCATCGACTCTTATAAAATAAGGCAAGGCAAGCTGGCGATTCTCGAAATGGAGGGCATCTGCTATGAAGAGCTGCCAGCTGAGGCGATGGACGAATATAAAGATGTCATCGCTGAAGATGACCTGCTCAACATTGTCATCTTTCATCCGACGCGCAAAGATCTGATGCTTGCCATCCAGTCGATCAATCAGAATACAGGCGGCTTCAAAGTGTCTCAGGGTAAGGTGGCCATCCCCGACATCTCCTCAGTTGATGTGGCTGGGCTGACTCTCGATGAAGCGAAAGAGAAGATCCAGGCGAAATTTCGCGAGCATATCAAAGATATCGACGTGTTTGTGACCTATAAAGACCGGCTGACGCGCAAAGTGGAGCTGACAGGTCTCGTCCAAACCCCCACAGTGCCTGTCGATGGCAAAATTCGTCTTTATGAGGTCCTGGCAAAGGCGAAAATTGCTCCGCAGGCGAACCTTTTTATGAGCTATGTAGTCAGGGAGGGGCAGCCGCTTGCAGTCGACCTGCATCAGCTGGTCAATCAGGGAAATATGTGCCAGAACATCGTCATGAGGGGTGGCGACAAAATATTTGTGGCAAGCCCGGCTGACGCTACAGTCATGATGATGGGTGAAGTCGGAGAGCCGCGCGCCATCAGCCTCCCCTATGGCTCACTTTCGCTGCGCGAAGCTTTAGTCATGGCAAGAGGCATTCCTTACACAGGCGATCGTAACCGCATCCAGGTGATCCGTGGGAATCTGCAATGTCCCAAAATCTATGTGCTATCCTGGAAGCACATCATTCATCTGCCCAATGACAGCCTTCTGTTGATGCCTGGAGACACGGTCTACGTCTCTGCCAAACCGATCACCGAATGGAACCAGTTCATCAGCCAGCTCTTCCCCAGCATGCAGGGGCTACAAACAGGATATACCATCTATAACCTTGTCACGGATTGATCATGAGACAGGATCGATTTATCATGACCTTTTCCGATATCCTGCTGATCTGCCGCAGATCGAAGAGGCTCATCCTTTTTAGCGGCGGGATCTGCGCTCTGCTTGCCCTCATGTACACATTGACACGGCCTGTTGAATATCGCGCAGTCGCCTCCTTCCGTGAAAAGGCAAAGTCAGCAGAGTCGACAAAGAGCTCCTCGTTAGCCATGATCATCGGCCTTCCCGAGCTCAATGAGAACGCCGCAATCTCTTTGATGAAGTCGAGGAAGTTAATCGAGAGGGCCATTCTAGCGCATGATCTCCAGGCCAAAATTGCACCCGCAGGCTTTAAGTTTGAACCTCTGCCTAATATTCCAAAAAACCTTGTCGCTGAATACGCCCACTTAAGCGACGCCGAAAAGCCGCTCCTCCCTGAAGCTAGTGAAGGGATCCGTGCGCGCCACGTCCATTTTAGCCAAGAAACGCCTCTCAAACTATTTGTGCGTTTTGTCGATGAGGAGAATTATGTCATTTTAACGAGTGATAAGCGCGATCTGGGCAGCGGCAGGCTGGGAATGCCCTTTGAGGGCTCCTCTTTTACTTTTACATTGACGCGCGCTGACGCTACACCCTTGAAAGGACTCTCCTTTAAACTCATCCTGAAGCCACTTTCAATGGTTGCAGATGACCTCAGTAAAAAGATCGATGCTGATCCAGACAATATGGACAAGGGGCTGCTTAACCTCTCCTTTGCCCATAAAAACAGATTCATGGCGTCCCATTTTCTCAACAGCTTGATGGCCGTCTACCAAGATTTTCTAAAAGAGGAGCATCAGCGGATCACGGGCGAGCAGGTCGCCTATCTCAATAAACGGCAAGATGAAACCAGCACCAAGCTGCAAATGATGATGTATGACCATGCCCAGGCGCTATCTGAGAATATGGCCACTATTGAGTTTCTCTTTCACAACCAGCAATCCTTTTCGCAAAAAACCCTCATGATCGACTTCGAGCTTAAACGGCTCGACAAAGCTTTAAAAGAGGGTGTGACAAATTATGACAAACTGGGCATCGAAACGGGGGATCCCACTGCTATCAATCAGATTTTGAGCGAGATGCGCCGCCACAAGCAGCACATGGACTCTATCGATATTGCTTTGAGAAATATGGAGCAAGAAGACCAAGAGATCAGAAAACGCTCCTTTAGCGGACAGATGAAAGCCCTAGAGACGCTGCGCCAGCAGGATGTGGAGGCAAAAGCTGTGCTGGCCGCGCTTGAAAATCGGCAGCCGATCCCCACGGCTTCGAGCCTCTACAAAGATCCCAAATACATGCTGAGAGAATGGAATGATAAAGTTGGCGAGATTGAAAAAGAGGTAAAAAGCGCCTCTGTAGAAGATCGAGAAGGCAAACTAGAGTGCCTAAAGACCTGCAAAAGTAACTTTCGAGCCTACTTGGGTAATATGATTCGCCTCTTGGGGCTTGAAGGACGCCTTCTCAAAGAGCGCCTCTCGCATAGCCAGAGTCCGCAAGCGGAGTTTCAAGGGATCAACCTCAACACAGCCTCTCAACTCTACGTCAACTACAGCAAAAGTTTAAATGAGATTGAAGCTGAAATTGTGCACTACCAGTTTATCCTCGATCAGATGCAAGATCCCGCATTTGAACCAAGCTCTCTTAGCACTGTCTTAGAAGATCCTGTAAGTCGCGAGATCATCAACCGCGCCGGCACGATAGGCCTGACTCTCAAAGATGAGAACAATCATAGCCCGCGCGAACTTGAACGGTTAAAGCTAGACCTGGCTCAGCAAAAGGAATTTTTACATCTGCATGCGGGGCAAACGCTGCAGCTCTTACAGCTGCGCCAAAAGCTTTATCGGGAAAAATTGGTGGCGTTGCAAAGAGCCACCCGTGAGCTCTTGCAGCAAGAGATCGCTCTCCTTGAAAAAAGCCTCTCTGACTATCTTTCCAACCGCATCCACAATCTTCAGCAGGAGCAGAACGCCATCGAACAGCAGCAGCTGGTTTTACGTCAAACCATGCAAAAGATGCCAGCAAAATGGGCGGCGGAAAAACTCATCGACCAGTATTTGGAAACCAATCGCAAGATGATGGAAGAGATTGCAAAGCTGGTCGAATCGAAAAACATCGCTCTCAACCTCGACCTCTCTCAGTCTGCCCCTGTCGATATGGCTCAGCCTCCTCTCAATCCCCAAACCCGCAAAAGTCTGCTTTTTCTTGTCATTGGAGGGCTTTTTGGCGCCTTTGCCTCGATCGGCTTTGTGCTAACGAGAGCCGTCGCGAAAGGGTTGCCTGCGACAAGAGAAAGCCTCTCTCTCTTAGAGCAGCACGTCGCAGGAACACTTAACGGTCAAGACCTCGATCCTTTGCGCCGCTCCCAAGCCTATTTGGGAGGAAAGGCGCAGCTTCTACTTCTAGGGCGTGGACCCGACTATTCTCCTCTATTGGCAGAACTGATCGCAAAAAGCGGCAAGCGGGTAATTCTCCTTCCCCTCTCATTCGATCAGGCAGAGAATAACCAAGAAGGGCTTTTGCAATATTTAGAAGGGGAAATCAAGCTGCCCAAAGTGATCCAAGGGGTGGAATATGATACCATCGCCTCGGGTGGAAGCTCTCCTTTTTCAAGCGAACTTCTCGCCTCTCAAAAATTCTCCGA
This sequence comes from uncultured Parachlamydiaceae bacterium, assembly GCA_963745935.1. Taxonomy (GTDB): domain Bacteria; phylum Chlamydiota; class Chlamydiia; order Chlamydiales; family Parachlamydiaceae; genus JAJFUZ01. The sequence continues at coordinate 17,890 of CAVUZO010000009.1, read as the reverse complement.
CTTAAAAGAGATTCTGCTGCAGCATTACGACTGCCTCCTAGCCGTGAGCCATGCGGAACCAGCCTCAGGCGAAGCTGAGGCTCTTTTTGGCCTCTTTGACCAGACGCTGATCAGCATCAAGCATGAAACGTTGAGCGAGCTGAAACCCTATCTTCAGGCCGGTAGAGTCTCTTTTATTTTTGTAGAATAAAGCAGCTTTTTTTCCAATTTGCGGCGCATAGAAATAGAGCAAAAACCCATGGCTTCACAATCCATTTCCCAAAATGGGGGCAAGCTGTATAATGAATGCTCAATTCTTAATAAGAAGACCATGACTAAAAAAATTCTATTCTTGTGCCTCTTTTTTTTACCACTTCTCGCGATACATGGCGCGAACCACGAGTCGCTGCTTTTAAACGCAGATGAAAAGCGGCCCATCCAGGTCAACAACCGCATTTTGGCAAAGGTCAATGGCAACGCGATTTCGGTGATCGATGTGATGAAGAAAATGGACATGCTCTTTTATAGCCAGTTCCCAGAATACACCTCATCCTCCCCCGCCCGTTTTCAATTCTACCAGGCCAACTGGGAGGCTGTTCTGCACGATCTGATCGACAAGGAGCTGATCATCGCCGATGCCGAAGAGAGCAAGCTAGTCATCAGCCATGGAGACATTCGCCAAGAGATGGAGACGCTCTTTGGCCCCAATATCATCGCCAATTTGGATAAGGTAGGCCTCACCTTTGACGAAGCGTGGAAGATGGTGAAAAATGACATCGTTATGCGCCGCATGCTCTATATCAAAGCGCACTCCAAAGCGATGAAGCAGGTGACGCCAGAAGTGACTCGCAAAGCTTATGAAGCGTATGCCAAAGCCAATATTCGCCCTGATATCTGGGTCTATCAGGTCATTTCCATTCGCGATAAGACAGCCTCCAAGGCGGAAAGAGCCGCGAGACAGGCCAAAGATTTTCTTAATTCCAAAATTCCCATTGAATCGCTTACAACCGTGATGGGAGCGTTAGAAATCTCGACAAAGCTAGCCATTTCTGAAGAGTTTCGCCATACAGACAAAGAGGTTTCAGACTCCTATAAAGAGCCTCTCTCCAAGCTGCAACCGGGCCTTTTCAGCGAGCCTTTAGCACTGAAAAGTCGCGCCGATAATAGTACCGTTTATCGCATCTTCTATTTAAAAGAGAAGATTCGGGGAGGAATGATCCCTTTCAGTGAAATTGGTCCGCAGATTAAAGATAACCTTCTCAATGATGCTGCAATGGTCGAAACAGACCAGTATCTCCTCAAGCTGCGCAAACACTTTGACCTGCAAGCCGCCCAGATCGACGAGTTGAAGGCGGAAGGCTTTGAGCCATTCAAGCTTTCTTAATGCGCAATATTTTTCTTGACATTTAAGCTACTTTTCTTCAGGTTGTCTATTTGTGCATCATGTGGAGTTGGAATTATGAGTTTATTACAAGGAATTACATCCTATGAACAAGTTTTAGATAGAGTTGAGAGTAAATAGCGGAAACCTATTTTCACCAGTTGTTACCCTATAATGGTCCCAATCAGAGCGCAATAGCCGATGAGCGTTTAAAATCAATCTGGTCAGAAGTTCAAGGATTAGCAGTTGCTGTCCTTAAGGCGAATAGCAATCTCTGCTAAAATATGTCATTGCAAATCGAGTATTTTTTAAATCATTGCAGGAGTCTCATCGTCTCTTCACTGGATTGGCTGAGCAATCCACAAAAGCTGGAAAAGGCCCCCTCCTTTCCAGATTTTGCTAATTACGTTGAAACATTTATAGAGGTTGCGCAAGATCTTTTCGAAACAGCAGAATATGATTTTTTTGCCAATGATCCGGCTCTCCTTCTGCTAAAAAAGCTCTATTCTAAAATTGAAGATTACTCCATCAAAGAAGAGCTTTTACATGATCCCAAATGGATAGAGATTCAAAAATTGGCAAAGGAAACAAGCGAAGCTCTAAATTTATTTATCAAAAAGCTCTCCTGATGGGCCTCTATAAACCTACTGAATTGCTAGCCTTCTTAGAGTCTTTGGGCATTCAGCCTAAAAAGGGGCTTTCTCAAAATTTTCTCATCGACGGCAATATCATCCGAAAAATTGTGCAAGCGGCCCAACTGCTACCGGGTGAAGTTGTTTTAGAGGTAGGACCAGGTCCCGGGGCCCTCACAGAGGCTCTTTTAGCGGCCGGAGCTACTGTCATCGCAGTGGAAAAGGATCCCATTCTAGCGCAGGCCTTAGGTCGGCTTCAGACGCCCGATAACCGCTTACAAGTATACCAAGAGGACATCATGAAAGTGTCTGTCGACTCTATTTTGAAAGGAAAAAAAGGGGTCAAACTCATTGCCAACCTGCCCTACCACCTCACCACGCCTATTTTAGAGCGCTTTATCCGGCTGAGGCCGCTCTTTTCTTTGCTGGTCGTCATGGTGCAGGAAGAGGTAGCAAGAAGAATGACAGCCCCCCCTGGAAACCGCACCTATGGCTCTTTGACACTCTTTCTCAACTACTTTACAAAGACTCGCTACGCCTTTGGCGTGAGCAACCGCTGCTTCTTTCCCGTTCCAAAGGTCGATTCCGCTGTCGTGGCGCTGGAGCTCAAAGAGCCCCCACACATATCTGATGAGGCGCGTTTTTTTGAGTTGACGCGCGGCGCTTTTGAGCATCGTCGCAAAATGCTGCGCGCCTCGCTGCGTCCTCTTTACTCTTCAGAATTGATTATGCAAACCTTGGAAGCTATGGGCAAAAGCCCTCTCGCTCGCCCTGAGGAGCTTTCTCTGGATGAGTTTGTCCGCTTATTTACCGCGCTCGACGAAAGAAATAGATAAAGGCTGCGACTGCCGCAACTCCCAAAAGAATTGACAGAAGGGGATGCTTCTGAAAATAGCTCTTGAGCCCAAAGCTCCAGGAGCTTTTAACCTCCTGCTGAGCAAATAGAGGAGCCATGGCAAGAAAGCGCCCATCTTCTGCCCGCACTTTGATCTCCCCAATGCGCTGATTCTTCGCAATGGGAGGCTGCAGCTGATCCCAAAAAAGGAGACATTTCACTTTGGGCTCTTCCGCTGGGTAGTAGGTGAGAGTGAGATCCTCTTTGAGATAGGCCGCCACAGGCTTCACAGCGCCTTTGAGAGTCAGCTCCTGCGGGCGTGGCCCTTTGCGCAGGACAAGCCTTGTGACTGGCGTCTGTTGAAACGCTGCCGCGAAAATCTTTATCGCATCCTGAAAGAGCTCAGGACGCTTTTTTTCCTTAAGCAGAACAGCAATCAGGGTGCGCCCATCCTTCCTGGCAGCTGCGACGATATTGTGGCCTGCGCGAGCGTGGTAGCCGGTCTTGATGCCAATCGCATAAGGGTAGTAGTACTTGCCGCTGAGCAGCAGCTTATTGCCCTGCACCATCATGCTCCCTTCTTGCTTATTGGTCTTTGGGCGCGGATAGCGCACCGTCGACACCAGCTGGCAAAAGAAGGGATCTTTGAGCGCTTCACGCGCCATTAAGGCCATATCTTGTGCCGTCGTTTGATGGCCCGGATAGTGCAGCCCATGCGGATTATAGAAGGTCGTATTCTTACACCCGATCTCCTTCAAGTAGCCGTTTAAACTCTCCATAAAAGCGGGGATCGTGCCTCCCGCATGCTGCGCCACCACATTAGCGGCGTCATTGCCTGATACAAGCATCATGCCATACATCAGATCGCGCAAAGAGAGCTGCTCGCCGCGCTTAATGCCGATGTGGGTGCCATCGGTTTCAAGCCAGTGGGGCGGCAATTTGAAATTGGCGCGCACTTTTGCATCGGGAGAGGTCGATCCCAAAGCCTCCTGATCCGCCGTGACGATCTCGTCGAGCTCCCCCCCTTTTAGCTTTAAAGCATAGAGGGCAGTCGCCACTTTAGTCACGCTGGCAGGGTAGTGCAGCTTGCGCGCATTTTTTTCGTAAAGGATGGCACCCGTTTCGGCATTGATGAGAATGGCCGCTTCCGCATTAAGGCCAATCGAAAGCTGCGCCGCATGGAGCGCAGGAAAAAAGCAGAGACAAAGGAGAGTAAAAATTCTCATGAGCATAGAGAGGCAGTTTATACGAAACGAGATCTTCTGAAAAGGCTTTTTTTCACCCTAAAAAAGTAATTGCTCTAATTATATAAATAATATAATAATAATTATAAGTAAGTGGAGATTATTATGGATGATTTAGCTCAGATCGAAGATTGTTATAAAAAATACATTAATAACATTAATGACTGGATCCCTGAAGGGATCAGCGATGTGAATCTTTATACGCTGCAGCAGCTCGATCTTCTTGATTTAACGCGCAAGTCGCCCAAAGAGTCTGCTCTCACCCGCTACTTTCATGTCATCGAAACCAGTGAAAAAATCACCCTGATCAATGAGCAGTTCATCATCTGGATCGTCCCCGAAAAGCGTGAACATTCAGCCATGACCTATACGCTCATTGCCCTGAATCATCCCATTCAACCCCATCTGGAGGTCGCTTTTGCTTCCACGGGGATTTATAATAGCTCGCGCCTCGTTTTGCGCGTCTTAGAAAAGTATCTTCAGGAGATTGAAGATACCGAAGAGACGCTTCACAAATTTGCTTCCTAGAGGGTACTAATCCACCCAAGAAGAGTCCCAAAGATGTAGCCCCTTTGTCCAGGGCAAGACCTTTGTTGTTGGAAATTTTGGATCCTGCTTAGCCTGGTGCCGATAATCGGTATGGAGAGGATAGAAATAAGAGGGGGGCATGATGAGGGTCTTTTGCGTCCCTTCAGCCTCATCTTTGGCTAAGCCTTTATAAACTTCGGTTTTCAACAAACCTGGGCCGGTTCGGTATAAAATATCCCAAAAATCTTTGCTGCCTGTGAAGGGCTTTAACCCTTTGAGGCACCCCTCTAGAATAGGATGTCCAGCTTTTGCTGAAATCCAGGCATTCCCTGTAAAAATCTCATCGTTGCCATGAATATTTCTCTCCATCCCCACGCAAAATTCTGAAAAGGCGTGAATCTCATCGATGGCGCCATAGCAGGGCAGATCGGTATCAGCGTAAGTCCCCCCCTCTTCGTAAATAATGCAGTAGCGAAGAATGTCGGCTTTTTCCGCCCATTTGGATGCTTTATCCCACGCCTCCCCTACATTGGGGAACTTGACGCGCATCTTATCAATGAGCGGCTTGGCATCCTGATCTCTCCAGAGCTTGACCTCCCAGCCTGGATGGAACTTTTCAAAAGAGGCTTGAACACGTTTTACCTCTTCTTTAGGCGCACTGCCAAGCCAGATCTGATGAATTTTTTTGGGGATCTTATAAGCCGCCTGATCTTGGGCAGGTTCACTCTTCAGCTGATCGATAAAGGCGCTGTAGTTTTTTTCAAGCTGTCGCCAAGTATGATCTTTCTTGTCTAGGTCAGCTCGCGTCATTTGCGCGGGCTGATGCGCATTTAAAGCTTGCAGAAAGTCGCTGTTGTAAATCCCGCCATGCGGCCCGATAAAGAGATTTTCGATTTTAAATGAAAATTTGGCTTCTGTAAGCAGTTTAAAGTCGAGATACTTTATATTTTCACCCCTAAAATTCACGACAGAATCTTTATATAAAGGATCTGATTTTAAATCCTTGACTAGCCCTATGACTCGTTTTGTGAACGCGCTCTTGGTCTTTTCATCAGCTGGCAGCGGCTTTTCTTTTTTTAGCCACTTAAATAAAAATAGATATTTTACAAAATTTAAGACCTTTTTTGCTAAGGGGAGCTCTTCATGCTGCAGCCATTTAAACAGATTTTTCCCCAGCATCTCACTCACCTGTTTGCCATGGGAAATAGGCTTGCCCGTTTCGCGATTCAGATGGGGGAAGGATCGAATGCGAGAATCGATGGCTTTCTTCGCTTGGAATGTATTTTTATCTCCAAATGTGTAGTCAACCTTTGAGCCTAAGGATATGGATAAATTTGATGATGTCATTTAAAAGTCCTTTTTAAACCCGATTTGCGCCCTAGCGGTGATTCAGCTGATGATGCGATTTTTTGGAGGCTAAAACGGGGCAATTTTTGACATACTTGAGTAAAGTAGGCGAAAATTGCCCCGTTTTAGCCTCCAAAACAAGCGCGCATCAGATGAGTCATTGATAGGGCGCAAGTCGGGTTTTAATATTAAAAAATGAGTTGGCAATCAAGCGATTGCCAACTCTTTAGGTTTAGACCCACGAAGTGTCCCAGAGATGGAGCCCTTTCGTCCACGGTTCCACCGTCGCTTGTGCAAGGCGCGGATTTTTAATATGCCGCATATCGGTGTGGAACGGGTAAAAGTAGGAGGGAGGCATGACCAGGGTCTTTTGTGTTCCCTCATCTTCATCCTTTTCAAGTGCTTTATACACTTCCCTTGTTAATACCCCTGGACCTGTACGATCGATAATGCTCCAGACATCTTCACCGTCGACCCTTGGTTTTAAAGCTTTAAGGCAAGCTTCGATGATCGGATGTTGAGGTCTTGCTGAAATCCAGGCGTTCCCTGTGAAAATTTGAGAACCGCCAGCATGAACATTTCTCTCCATCCCGACACAGAATTCGGAGAAGGCGTGAATCTCATCAATGGATCCGTAGCAGGGAAGATCGGTATCAATATAGGTTCCTCCATACTTCCACATGATACAGAGACGAAGAATATCAGCTTTTTCAGCCCATTTTTCCGCTCTATCCCATGCAGCACCCACAGTGGGGAACTTGAGGCGCATTTCAGCAATCAGGGGCTTTGCAGCCGTATCATCCCAGAGATTAACCTTCCAACCCTTTGAACTGGGGTGGAACTTCTCCCACGACTCCTTCACTTGAAGAACATCCTCATTGGGCTCACTCCCCATCCAGATCAGATGCGCATCTTTGGGAATCTGAAATTGCGGTTGCGGGATCGCAGGGGCTGTTTCCACCTTCTGAATAAAAGCGTCATAATTTTTTTCAAACTGTTTCCAGTAGCGATCCTTTTTATCCAGATCCTGTCTGGAAATCTGGTGCGGCTGGCTCGCATTTAAAGTTTGGAGAAAATTGCGATTAAAAGTGCCGCCAAAAGGGCCCTGAAAGAGTAGAGGTGACTCCACAATCTTATAGGCAAAACCGGCTTTGGACAGCATTTCAACATCGAGATGCTCCTTGTAAATGCCTGAAAACTCCACAACAGAATCTTTAAATTGCGGTTGTTCTCTTAAATCCCTGACTAAGCCAATGACTCTTCTTGTAAATTCCTGTTTAACATTGGCGTCGGGTCTGCTCTCCTTGAGATATTTAAACAGATCGCCTCCGACCATTTCCGACACTCGGCTTCCATGAGAAATGGGGTTGTATGTCTCTGCGTTTAAATGATGGAATTGTGTCACAAGAGCATCGATACTGCTTTTTTGAAAGGATGTTTTTTCTGTTTTGTCTTGAAAGGAGTAGCCAATCTCTGGATTGAGAGTTAGGCTTAATTTTCTCTTTGGCGAAGGAGCTTCCCCAGCAGAGGCAATTTTGAACATAAAGCCCGCTTTGGAGAGCATTTTGACATTGAGAAATTTCTCATATTCTCCCGTCAATTTTACCGTAGATCCTCTCAAATCGGAGTGGGCTCTTAAATCGTTCACCAGGGCGATGACGCGCTTTGTGAATTCTCGACTAATCGTCTCCACCGTCTCATTTCGTTCTTTGAGATGTTGAAACAGCCCAGCGCCCATCATTTCACTCACGCGACTCCCATGCGAAATGGGGTTGTAAGTTTCACTATTCAGACAGGCAAATTTTTTAACGCGATCATCAATCTCTTTTTTCCCAAAGGATTTTTTACTACTTTTAAAAGAGTAACTAATCTCCGGGTTTAAGGAGAGAGTTAATTTTGACGACACTGAACTTGACATATACTTACTCCGTTTTTAATTCATATTATTATAAACTTAAAACTTTATGCTTCTGTCGCCTCTAAATAGTAGGCAAACATCGGAACTTGATCGATCGCAAACTTTGTAAAGGCGAGATCATCGATTGCGCGGTGCGAGAGTTCCCCCTTTTCGAGATAGGGGAAACTTTTTTCCTTAAGAAGAATGCAGTAGCGCAGAAGATCTACTTTCTCTGCTGCCGTTTTTGCTTTAATCCAAGCGTCTCCCATCTTTGGAAATTTCGTCCCTATTTCCTTGAGAAGCTCTGCGACCTCTTGATTTCCCCACGACTCGATCTTCCAGCCAGGGTGTGACTTGAGCCACGATTTTTTTACTCGCTCTAACTCTTTAGAATCATTTGCAAGACTCATCAGATGCATTTTTTTCGAGATCGTTTTAACAGGATTCTCTTTCATCTGTTTAAGGAATAAATGATAGTTCTGTTCCAGCTGCTCCCAATTGCCAAGTTGTGGCGGTTTGCTACCTCCCCAGACGGGTCCTTTAAAGACAACGGCAGGCTTACTCACTGCCATTTTATGCGAAAAATCGGCTTTTGAAAGCAGATCATGATCGAGATATTTGCTATACTCGCCCGCAAACTTCACAACCGTATTTTGAAACTCGGGATTGGCTTTTAAATCTTTCACTAAACCAATAATTCTTGATGTATAGGCTTGTTTAATGTCCCCTTCCTGTTGCGACTCTTCGAACCAGTCGAAGAAACTCTTTCCAACCATTTTAGTCACATCAGAACCGTGCGAAATAAAAAGGCCCGTTTCACGATTGAGATGTTCAAATGATTTTAGGTGCCCATCAATCCTACCTTTGTCTTGAAAGTCTCCTTCTTTGTTTTTAAAGGAGTAGTCGATCTGCGGGTTTAGCGCTACCGTCAATGTGGAGGGCAAAAGTCCAGCCTCCTTTAAAAGTGCATGATCGAGATATTTGCTATACTCGCCCGCAAATTTCACAACAGCCTCTTTAAACTCCGGGTGCGCTTTTAGATCTTTTACTAAGCCAATCACTCTGTGGGTGAACGCTTTTTTAATATCTCCCTGCTGGCCGGATTGGAACCAGTCAAAAAAGTTTTTTCCCACCATCCAACTGACATCTCTCCCTTGGGAGATGGGGCACCCTGTAGAGAAATTTAAGTGACCAAAAGAGTGAATACGTGAATCGATGTCACTCTTATTGTAAGATTTATTAGCAGCTGCAAACGAGTAACTAATATTTTGATTTAACGCTAACGTGATTTGACCAGACATGATAACCTCATTTTTTTAATATTATTAATTATACAATTACATTATTAACAAATAATTAAGAATTTACTAATTTTATGTAGGATGAGGCTGCCAATGGTCTGATCCGGTTTCAGCTCCACCCCCTACAAAACTCTTAGAAGCGTACCGATAGGCGAGCGACTTTTGGGCCATGTAAACGTTCAGCTCTTTATGCAAAGCCCCAGTGGTATGATCACAAGGCACAAAATCTCCCTTTCCATGGATCTGCTTTTCAAATGCCTCGACGATTTTGCCATAAGCTGTCTGGTTGACTGCAAAGCACTTCATCACCACTCCATAGTTCGATTTTGAAACCCACGGGTTGTCTTTGAGTGGTATAGCAGGACCCCAAGGGCCATGCATCGTGATCATGTAAAACATGTCCCAATCTTCGGGCATATGCTTCACCACTTCGCGGAAATCCTTCCCCACACCCTTCTGAGAGACCCTTTGTCCATCGAGATAGCCAAAAGCGCAGTTGTCTTCCATGATCAGGACAGAACTGTATTTTTTTACGGCGGCTTCCGCTTTTGCTAGCGCCTCTGCGGAGGGTTTTTCACTTTTGACCCGTGTCAATTCAGCTACAGCCTTGTCGTAGCTCTCTTTTGTGCTTTTAATTAACTGGTAGTGAGCCATGGCGCAGCCGGCGACTCCTTTGCGGATGTCGTCGGTTTTAGCCGCCCAATCGGGAACGCGCGCCACAAGAGACGGATCGAGAGTCTTTCCGTCTACCGTTGGGGCATATTCGTAATCGCTCTCCTTGAGCCCTATTTTTTTGAACTGCTCCACCTGAACCTTATCCCGCTCAGATCCCTTTTTCCCGATCACCTTAATATGGCCAAAAAACTCTCCCAATTTCCAATCCCGATCGAGCTCTTCTGGGGACATCTTTTCTAACTGCTGTGCAGCGATTTTTTGAGGACCAGAAGGCTCAGCAGCTTTCACCTTTCCATACTGGCAAACAGGCGCAAAGCCATTTTTACGATTGAGCTGAACGGCAAGAGGAATGAGACTTCCGACAAGTGTGACGCCAAGAAGCAGCTCTCCCAGTCCTCTCAATAGGTTTAAAGGGCCATGTTTCATATGCGTTAAACCTTGTGAACGCATCTGGGCCCATTTTTCAGACTGTGTACAGCGATGGCCGATCGCGCCAATTGCAGCGAAAAGGGCTCCGGCTACAAATTGAATTTTTGCCAGGATGACGCGGAGCGCTGCGCTCGTAATTGCTAAAAGGGGGACGCTGCCCGCTTTATTAAAAAATTTTTCTACGTTTGCAACATCGTTGTTTACTCTCATATTAAATCTCCAATTATAAAAGTTTAACATAAATTATAGTACATTTCGCTATTTTATGTAAATTGTTTTTTATTAAAACGCTTGACTTAATATTGACTTTTTATTTATACTATCTTAATAAATATAAACTATACTTTTATATAAATAAATTAATTTAAAAGGCTAGATCGATGATAAGCACAGGTTATCGTTTAAAAAGTGAAATGGCGCCGCAGGTATTAAGTAGTCCCATGCAAGACAACTGGACGGCTCTTAATCACATAGTTGATCGCGCCTTGAATGAAAGTGCTACAAAAATAGAAGCCTCTGAAAAAAGGTTTCAACCCTGCCAAAAGACGGCGCATAAAATTTCGCGCCTCTTTAGACAGCTGATTGCCGCTATTCAGCGCCATCCTATTCTTACTATAGGCGCGATTGGAATCAGCGCGGGTCTTGGAGCCACCTTACCCCTCACAGGGGCTGTTGTGGGAATCGTGGCAGGAGCTGCGCTTTTAGGGTTGGCTTTAACGTTGACGACATTAAAAATCGTGGCCCTCATCCATGAGGCTCACAATCGCCACTCCTGCCGCGTGATCAACCAGCTGGAGCTTGCCGGTTACGTCACGACTCAAGAAGCTTATGCCCTTAAAAATGCTCTAAGTCAGCCTAATGTTTACCAAACTCTCCTCGAAAAGCAGTTCAGCCGCTGGAAGACAAGCAAGCTGTTTTCGGCAGATGAGTGCACACAACTGGCACGCCTCCTTGATCGAAAAGGAGCCAACAGGACTTTCAAAGAGATCCAGAAGCTAGCCTTTGACTCCTCAGGGGAGACAAAGCCCAAGAGCTGCGCCAAAAACATTAAAGAGGAAATTCAAGCCTGCATCAACCAGATGAAAAGCGCTTATGTCAGAAATAAGCTCACAGAGGCTCTGAACTCCAGTGATCAAAACGCCTTTCGCTCCGCCCTGATCGCTCATTATCAAGATATCGGCAAGCTGGAAAAGCAGAAGGGCGATCTGATCTCCTCCTACAGGTGTCAGGACTTAGTCAAAAAAATAGCAGCTTCTCGCCATGATGAGATCTTTGCCACATTTGTGCGTTTGAAACGGCAAGAGGCTCTTTTTGAAACGCATGATCAGGTGTTGGCGCAGCTGTCCAAGGGATTAAACGAAATTTATGCCCTTGGCTTAGATCGCGCAGATGAAATGGAAACGATGCAAGAGAAGCTTGGTAAACTTCATCAGGTTACAAGTCAACTCTTGGCAGATTACAGATGCATTTCGAGTGAAGTGGATGAGCTCTTTGCCGTCTACCGCGGCAATTTTGCTCAGAAATATCGCGGGATCGGCGAGCTGCTCACTAAAATGAATGGAGCTCACGCTTTTGCTGAACTTCCCTTATCTCCTGGACAAGAGGCCGCTAAAGCCGCTCCAAATCCTAGAAAAGTGCTGGAAGAGAGGTTGGAGGCCATTAAACAGAAGCTGAAACAGTCTCCAATCTCTGCGCTTGAAGAGGAAGCAAAAGAGATCGAACTTAAATTGGAAGATTTTCGCACTCCGAAAGAGAGGTTAGAGGGCATTAAACAGAAGCTCGAAAAGAGAGATCAGCTAAAGCCGCACGTGATTACACAACTTGAAGCGGAGGAAAAATCCTTAGAGCGCAGCTTGAGAGACCGGCAAACGGTCGAAAAGAAGAAAACAGAAAATGGTTTTGCTGAAACATTCACTTCAACAGACAAAAAATCGATCCTGATCGCCACCTGCAGCTTTGGAACAGGGCACAAAACGGCTGCAAATGCTCTTAAAACGCATATCGGCGATGCGGCGCACGTCACTATCATCGACCCCACTGAGTATGATACTGGTATTTTTGTCAAAGAGACCGACTGGCTCTATAAATTAGGAAGGCGTTTTGGAAAAAAGTGGAGTGCTGTCCAAGCCTTTAACTGGATTCTCCAGGAACAGAAATACTGGATGGTCAACTTTGAGAACAAGGTAGACAGAATTATCTGCAAGATATTTAAAAAACAGAAAAACGGGATTGCAGCAGCAGCAAGAGGCGTCGATACAAGACCCAAACAGCTTTTGCGCCAGCGTCTGCTGATGGAAAGGCCCGACCTGATCAGCACCACCTACCACATGGATTTAAATCCCTTTATCGAAGTGGCGGAAGAGATGGGGATCCCTCTGCTCCATGTTCCCACTGATTTGGATGTGAAAATGGTAGAAATCTTCGGCAAAAAGAGCCCCAGTTACGCCCATTTTAAAACGCTGCTTCCCGATAACAACGAGGCCACCTGGGAAACGACGCAATATTTGAGTGCAAGCAAGGTTCATTTCGAGATGGTGGAAGAAGAGGGTGTAAACAAGCACGAAGTGGCCGGTATCGCTTTGCGTCCCGAGTTTTACATTGAGCGCGGTGCGGATGAGATTGCGGCCATTAAAAAAGAGCGCGGGATAGACCCTAAGGCCAAAGTGGTGCTCGTGTTGAGCGGCGGAAATGGGCAGGAGCTTCCCTATCCTGACATGCTCATGAATGGGCCAGATAATGGGCAAAAGTATCACATGATTGTTGTCGCAGGGGGCAATACTGCTGCTGGCGCAAAGCTTAAGAAGAAGAAAAAAGCAGGAGCGCGCTTTATCAGAGGAAAAAATCGGAATGTGACTGTGGAAGTCGCAGAAGATCCTGCCGCAGCTACTAGAGACAAGCCCTACTTCATCGGCGCCAGCGAAATGGCCCGCTTACAGGCTATTGCTGACGTGGCCATCACAAAGCCGGGCGGCTTGAGCATTGGCGAGCTGCTGCAGACGGGCGTTCCCATGATCCCAGATAGACGCGTCACACCCATGGCGTGGGAGGATTTTAATATCGAAGTCGTAAAAGAGGCGCAGCGCGGCCTGCCCTACACAGGCAAAGAGAACTTCGTGTGTCTGATCGATGAGGTGGCCGCATTAGGCAAAAAGCCGAAAATAGATCGTTCAAAATGGCTCACAGAGCAGATGACCGAGATGATCGCAAACGCTGAAGATGCGACAGATAAAACAATGGTTCAACACCGCAAATATAGATCAGGAGGATAAGATGCCCATTCATGCAGTCAACAACAGTGCCGCCCTTCCCAGCCCCGTGCAAGAAGCGCGTCAAGAGTGCCCGCTCCTGAAGAAGATTAAAAAAATTGCAAGTGCGATTTTTGACTTCATCACCTTCCCCTTGCGTTATCTGGGGGCAAAAAGCTGGTCGATTCCTGGCATTATTTTGCGCACGCCCGAGATTCTATTTAAGCGGATTTTCTTCAAAGAGCAGTTTAAAGCACAATTTTTTGGCACCGGCTACCATCACAGCAGCGGACCGCAGCTTTCAAAAGAGGGGACTAAAGAGCTACTGCGCTACGCCGCTTTTGGCCTGGTTCCTTTCCGCTATGAGCAAGATAAGTGGGCCGAGCCTTTTGGGGAAAAGTGGTCCCACCAGCCGCTCTTGGAGTCGATGTTTCGAAGCTCCCGGGATCTGTTCAAGCAAACGCACACGCCTTTATCGATAAGAAGAACCTATTTAAGGCGATGGTGCTTGAAGATGAGCATGAAATCGTGGTCTCTTTTGGAGCCATGCAGTCCCACTGGCCCGATTTTTCCGATTCAAAAGAGGCAAAAAAGAGGGCCAACACCCCATTGCCATCGGTAATTGCAAATTATGCAGGCTTGACCCCTCTTTGCTACAAGCAGGCTGATGCTCTCATGGAGCAGCTCAAAGTATATGCCAAGGAGCAAAATAAGCCCCTCGTTGTAACAGGACAGTCTCTGGCAGGATCGATCGCCTCCTATGTTGCCCTCAAACATGAGGTGAAGGGCGTCTGCTTTAATCCTGTTCAACTGGGAGCCGGGCTGCAGTGGGACATTGGAGATGCCAAGTTGGCGCAAGCCGACAAATATGTGACGAACATCTCCGTAGCCAATGACCATCTGAACAACTTTCCCGGTGTCACAGCTGTCGATCGCGTCCTAAGCCACTTAGGAGTGCGCACCCCTGGAAACTTTGGAAAGCGCTACAGGATTCCATCGGCCTTTAAAAAGAAGACGCAGGCTCACGATTTTCCCATGAAAAGCATCATGCAGTACCTGGGATATCATAAAGATACTAAAGCTACCGAGTTAAAACCCGAAGATATCATCAGGTCAAAATAAAATGTCTGATTATTTAATTATCAGCTCATCGGGCGGCGGGGGGCATAAAATTGCCGCAGAAGCGCTTTATGGCCATAAATTACAAAAGAATCCCGAAAACCGCGCGGTCCAACTTGACGTGATGCGTTCCGGCTGCTCCTACGGCAGCTGGATCGGGAAAAAATGCACCGATGCGTGGGATAAGGCGCAAGCGCGCGCCGATGTTGAAAAGCAGCACTATCTGGTCAAGCTGCAACCCCTTTCGGAGGCCCTTTTCTTTCTCGGTACTTTTTTTACCGTTTTAAATCGGCTGCTCCAGGGCGAAACGCTCCCCAAAAAGGTGATCTGCACTCAGCCGCTCCACCTTTTAGCCATTACCGCAGCTGTCCGCACGGCAAATACCATCCGCTTTAAAGAAGAGCGCAAAATTACGAAAGTTGACCTCTACTTGACCGATCTGCCGACAGAAAAAGCGATCCATTTCTTAGGCTCCTTGCGCCGCCTGCACTTTTTCTCAAGGAAATCTTTTAACATGATGCGCGTCCACTCCCCTGAGCCTGTCTGTAAAGATGTAAACGCGTTCTGGAAGAGCCAAGCCCATCTTCAACCGCATCAGATCAAGACCGAACCACTTCCCGTCAGCGCCGCTTATAAGAATCCCGATGCCCTGCCGCTGCCAAAAACTGCCGCAGAGATAACCATCAAGACATTTACCCCCTGTGAAAAGAGGGAGATGGAGAAGCTCTATCCCAATCAGAATGGCCACTTCCAGATCGCTCCCCAGGACAAGGTGGACCTATTATGCTGGGAAGCGTTCCTGAAACAGCGGCACTTCTTGACTATGTCGATGGCATCGTCGCAGCTTCTCAAGAGCTACCAGTAGGCGAAGATCCAGACCTCTACTTTTTCGTTGCCTGTGGAAGTAAGGAGCTAAATAATAAACCAGACAGCCTCTACAAGCAGGTCTGCAATAAGGTGGCAAATGCCAACCTGCATCCAAGAGTACACATCGTCCCCTTCGTTGGCCAGCCCGTGGCCCAGATATTTGGACGCAGCGACCTCTCGATCACACGCTCCGGCGGCATGACCTCCGCTGAAATTATCGCCCTGAAAAAGCGCGAAGGCGATGATAAGCGGATCCTCATCCATTCGCCTCTCAAAACAGTTCCAGAAGGCACTTCTGAAGAAAGGCGCAAGCAGCTGCTCGATAAAATCCCCCTTTGGGAAAATGGAAACGCCGAATACTTAGCCCTCAGCGAAGATGTCGCAGCCGAAGTTGTCAACCCAACCGTTGCCCAAGAGGAGTTCAAGGCTATGTTTGCGGGAGTGCCGCAGTTCACGCAGCCTTAATTTTCGCGCTGATTATAGGGTCTTATTTAGCGCGAAAAAAAGTCTGCATTTGCGTTATATTATTTTAATCAGCGCAAGTGGGAGTGTCGCATGAAAAAATTCCTGTTCATTTTTTTGCTGTGTCCTTTCATCCTTCTCTTCGCAGAGGAGAATTGCGAAAAGATCTTCACACCTCTATTTGGGATTCGTCCCATTCAAGACTCTCAATCTCTTTCAGGTTCAGGATCGACGTTAGAGCAAACAGCCGAAATACGCAGGCAAATCCCTCTTCTGCTTGAGGCCTTCAACTGCAACAGCCTCTTAGATCTACCGTGCGGTGATTTTCACTGGATGAGAACCGTCCATCTCCCCATAGCCAAATATATCGGAGCAGATTGTATTAGAGAGTTAATCGATAGGCACCAAACGCGTTATGCCAATAACCAGCGCACTTTTTTACACCTGGATGCCCTTGTCCAAGATCTTCCAAAAGTCGATCTGATCTTGTGTCGGGATATGCTTGTGCATCTCTCTTATGAACGCATCTTTCAATTCTTAAAGAATGTCAAGCGGAGTGGTTCTCGCTATCTTTTAACGACCCATTTCACTGCCTTAAGGCCCAATAAGAATATCTCGACAGGAGGGTGGCGGACGCTCAACTTTAGGCTCCCTCCTTTTAACTTTCCAGAACCTCTCTTTGTCATCATCGAAGATTGCAAAGAAGAGGGGGGCACCTATTGGGATAAAAGCTTAGCTTTGTGGAGAATCGAAGACATTCCGGTTCAAAACTGATCCGCAATAAAGCCTCGCACTTTTATGCCGTTGAAGAATCTCCTGAAATGGGGAATAGGGTGCGTGTACCGGTATTTCTGGCACAGTCGTTGAGCCACTCATACGTAATGTAATCAGACTCTCTGCTTGACGAAGAGGTTCAAAGGGATAATCCTAGAACGAACAGACAACAAATCAATTTGAAACCCGACTTGCTATTCCATAAAAATGACGTTAAAAAGTTTGCGGTACTTGCCTTCTGGGCAGTGCAGGGGCTTGACACCATGCCAAGCCTCTTGCGTATTCTTAAAGAGGAAGCTATGGTTATTCATGTTTGGAATAATCGTTTCGCGCTCAAAATCATGAAAATCGGGAGTAATTCCGGGAACCTTTTTTCCCTCTAAGACTAAAAGCTGGCCTCCCCATTCGGCTTTCCAGTCTTCATCGCTGTTCCAATAAAAAATATGTGTTCCCAGCTTATTGGAGGCATCCTTATGGGGGGAAACCTCGTTGTTTGCCTTACCCGCATGCCAGGCATAGCGGAGGCTAAAACTCGGGGCTCCCAGCGCTTTTTGAATAAAGGGGCGGTAGAGTGCCCCATGCTCAAGCTCTTCCATAAAGAGCTGCCAATGGGGCGACAGGTCCTGTTTGTGAACTGTTCCTGCCTCCTTGTTTCGATGAACGATTGAGAATTCATAGGCTAAGTAGTAGCGATTGTGGGGGCGCTGGCCTTTGCGGTAGATATTTTCATGATATTCAAATAATTCAAGCGGGGGAAATTCGTCGTGCAAAATTTTGAAGGCCTCCGGGTCAAAAATGCCTCAAAATCTATCCAGGGAAAGGGCTGCCGCTTTTGAAAATTTTCAATTGAAAATTTTTCCATAAGTTCCCGGTTAAAAAAAGAGAAGGTCATAGTCCGCAAACCGGCCTCGGCGGGCTCATGGAGATGCAGGAGGTCTTCGGCCCCGCGGTGAGCATCAACGGCGTGGTGCTTCGCGCCCAGGGATTGTTGATGCGGGGCGTAGCCGTGACCCGAGCGGATTCCAACGCTTCCTGCACATGAAAGTGCTGGTTGTAATTATACCTGGCCGGAGATCGGCGGCGATCCGGAAATTGTGCAGCAGCTTCGGCTCAGAATACGTCAGCCGCGACGTCCGGCATCTATAGCACGAACTCAGCACAGCTGGCAGGGTTCG
>CAVUZO010000008.1:0-226626 GCA_963745935.1 uncultured Parachlamydiaceae bacterium | reverse complement strand
TGAGCAGGTGAATCGTGCCAAGCGCATTGACGGTAAAGGTGTCGACAGGCTCCTCATAGCCTTGCAGCACAATCGCCTGTGCCGCCAGATGAAAAATGATCTGAGGCTGATACTGGGCGATTGTTTCGCGCAGCAATTTTTGATCGCGCAGGTCTCCCTCCACATGCTGGATGCGCTCTGCAATGCCGGAGAGCTGAAATAGGCTAGGGGTTGTGGGAGGGGGGAGACTGTATCCGACCACCTTGGCGCCAAGCTCATGAAGCCAGATCGAAAGCCAGGCTCCTTTGAATCCCGAGTCGCCTGTCACGAGGACAGTCAAACCGTCGTAGCAGTCGTTAAAGAGCAGCTTTTTCACGGCTAATCCCCATGTCGATAAATTCAAAGCTTGTAGCCCAAGGAGCTTTTCCGGAGGTCCAGAGCTGATTGAGCATGTCGCGGTCGCGCTGCGTATCCATGCAGGCCCAGAAGCCGCGATGGCGGTACATGTGCAGCTCCCGATCTTGCGCCAGCTTAATGAGCGGCGCCTTTTCCAGGACGCAGCTCTCTTCCCTTGAAAGATATTTGGCTGCAAAGTCGCGCCGAAAAAAGAAAAAACCGCCGTTGATCCACTTTTCGCCAAATTCGGGCTTTTCCGAAAATTCGACCACCTCATCTCCATCTAGATGAATCTCGCCGAAGCGCGAGGGGGGATTGACGCCGAGAACCGTGCCAATCCTGCCGTGAGACTGGTGAAAGCCAAATTCGGCGCGCAAATTGACATTGCTGAGACCGTCGCCATAGGTCACGGCAAAATGTTCGGCTCTGCCCAGGTACTTTTCAGCGGCGATGGCGATGCGCGCCCCTGTCATGGTGGCCTCTCCTGTGTAGGCTACAGTGACTTCCCAATCCTCTTCATGGTCGATGGAGTGGACGGTGAGGTTGTTGCTCTTAAGATCGACTGTAAAGTCGCTATTCATCGACGCATAGTTGAGGAAATAGGCCTTGATCACTTCAGATTTAAAGCCGCTGCAGAGCACAAATTTTCGAAAGCCGTGACGCCGGTAGAGATGCATGATGTGCCACAGGATCGGATGGTTGCCGATCGGCACCATTGGCTTTGGCCTAAACTCGGTCTCCTCTTTTATCCGGGTGCCTAAACCGCCGCACAAGATGAAGACAGGGGTTTCAGAAATTTGCTGCATAAAGCCTCGCTTATGGAGGGCATTTTAATGGGAAAATAGTGATTCTCGCTAGAGAAATTTTATTAATACCCAGGCTGATCGTCAGGGTCATAGCCCAAGGGTGGGATAAGGAAAAGATACGAGAGGCGGTCGAGCTCGCCGGCGCTGGGTCTGGCTTCGATTTCGTAGTAGTAGTCCCCCTCGTTCAGGGGAGAGACTTTTGTGACGATGGCGACTTCGAGCCCTTTTGGAAAGACCCCGTCCATGCCAGTAGTAACGAGACGGTCGTTGACCTGAATGAGGGGTAGTGCAGGGAGCTGCTGGGTTGAGTCGTGTGCCTTTCCTGTACGCAGGTCGCGCGGAGGGCCCTCTGCATCGGCAAAGTCGTAATTAAACCCAATTCCCTTTAATAGGTGCGGCTCTTTGCGCCAGAGTGGCTGGCTTGAGCCGTGCAGCTCCCCTTTGGCTAGGAGGTAGGCGCGATTTCCCTGGAGCCGCATGGCGCGCACGGAGGGGGCGAGACCAGAATCAGTGATGAGGCGGACGCGCGACTGCTTGAGACCCACGTAGTCGATCACGCCGACGAGAGAGCGTCCATAGAGGACAGGGCTATTTTTGGCGACGACTGTTTTGCCCGCTTTTTCGTTGTAGGCAGTTCCTAGATTGATCCAGAGCGAGCTATTCCAGGTTGAGGGGGAGCGGAAAATGACTTCGGCACAGACTATTTCTTCTTGACTGTCCCAATCAAGTTGTAGAAGATCTTTTAACTTGCGGTTTTCTCCCGAAAGAAGCTGGTTTTGAAGCCGCAGGCGCTGCAATTCCTCTTCATATTCTTCAGCTCCTTCATGGCCAATTCCTTGCCAAAACCTAGCGACGGCGACTTTCATCTTGTGAAGTTTATTCCAGCCGGGGCTAAAAAAGGAGATGGTTTCATTGCGAAGGCGCTCAGAGCTCTCTGTGGATAGGCTTAACAGCATTAAAAGAGAGGCAATCAGATAAAAATAGGATCTATTTCTCATACAGAAACTAGTGCTTGTGCCACGAGGTCCACATTATTTTCATTGAGCCCAGCAAGATTGAGGCGCCCATTTTCAAGCAGATAGATCCCCTTTTCCCGACGTAAAGATTCAATCTGCTGTGTAGTTAAGCCTGTCATATAGAAGAGGCCTCTTCCAGGTTTTCCTAGAAGGCTTTTTCGCATTTTTCCTAAACGCTCCCGCATGGCTGCCAGCTCTTGCATCCAGAGACTTTTGAGTTCAGGGGTTTGCAAGATGGTCGCAACGAGGCGCGCTCCATGAAGAGGTGGGTTTGAATAGCTGGAACGGATCAGAGCTCTCAGATGACTCAAAATATTGGGAGAGCTATTTGCCATGGAAAGGAGACCAACTCGTTCGCCATAGAGCCCAAAATTTTTAGAAAAAGAGCTGCTCACAAGCATCGCATGGCCCCTTTTTGCAAAGAGACGCACCGGAGCGGCATCCTCCTCCACTCCTTCCCCGAAGCCTTGATAGGCAAAATCAAAAAATGGAAACAGCTGCCGCTGCTTCACGATGGTCTGAATCTCCTCCCATTGTGGAAGGGTCAAATCGAGCCCTGTAGGGTTGTGACAGCAGACATGAAGCAGAATGATACTACCCTTAGCCGTCTTTGTTTAAAAGAGGCGCACATTCCAGAAAAGTCAACTCCCTGAGAGTTATAGTAGGGGTAGGAATCGATTTTAAAACCCGCTCGGCCAAAAATTTGAAAGTGGTTTGACCAGGAGGGGTTGGAGAGATAGAGATGGGTCAACCCTTGCGTTTTTAAAAACTCAGCCCCGAGGCGCAAAGCTCCGGCACCCCCTAGACCTTGCACCGCAAAGAGAGGAAATCCGAGGAGGGTCCATACGTGAGCGCAAGCCCCTCCTTGATAAGGCCTGGATGGCCTTCGATCGGAAGATACGCTTTGGGCAGTCTGCTTTCGACGATGAGAGCTTCAGCTTTTTGCACACACCGGAGGAGTGGGACTTTGCCCTGCTCATCCATGTAGATGCCTATTGCAAGATTGATTTTATGGGGGCGAGGATCGGTTTGAAAAGCCGCATAAAGGCCAAAAATCGGGTCTTCAGGAAGAGGGGCAATCTTTTCGAAGAATGACATGACAACCCAAATATGGAGCGTAACGGGGTCGAACCGTTGACCTCAACAATGCCATTGTTGCGCTCTACCAACTGAGCTAACGCCCCTAACAATAACGGTACGAGTTTAATGATTCATCTGTTTTTGAGCAAGAATGAGTTGCCGAGAAACGGGGAGACGACGCAATATTTAGGACAATTATGCGCATTTTGATCATTACAACTTTTTTCCCGCCGCTCAATTCGATCGCCTCGCTGCGCCCCTATTCCTGGGCAAAATGCTGGACTAGGGCGGGTCACGATGTGACGGTACTGACCATGCAGAGGGCTCCAGACCCCTCTACAGATATGAATCTTCCCAATCCCGGCTATCGCGTGGTCGAAGTTGCGCCGCCCCCCCTTTTCAATTTCCTTAAAAAGGAGTATCAGGGGGCAAAGCGAGGGCCGGCGCGCTCCTCCTTTTTAAAACGCGGGCTGATGCGGTTTTACCACTATCTGCGCTATAAGCGCGGGGTTTTTAACGCCTGCCGCATGCCCGATTTTGCTGATCTCTGGATTGGCCGCGCCACACAAGCTGCGCTAGAGATAAAAGAGCCTTGGGACCTAGTTGTCAGCACTGCAGGGCCCTATGCTGTCCATATCATAGCTGAGAAGCTCAAGCGTCAAAATAGGACGACGCGCTGGATCGCAGACTACCGCGACAACTGGAGCGACAATCACATCTACCCTGGCCTTTCCCATTCACCTGGATCGAAGGGCTCTTGGAACGGAAGCTGATGCGTTCTGCCACGCTCATTACGGCGACGAGCGTTCCATTTGCCGCAAAAATGAAGGCGCGCTATCGCGACAAAGTGGATGTCGTCGAAAATGGCTTTGATCCCGACGATTTTGCGGCTCTACCTGCCGCCTCTATTTTCCCCGACGATGGCAAGTTCCGCATCGTCTACACCGGGACCATTTATCCGGGAAAACAGGACGCGACCCCATTCTTCCAAGCTCTCGGAGAGCTTGCTCAGAACCCTATTTTAGAGAATCTAGAAGTTCTGTTCGTCGGCCATCAGCTGGAACATTTGACCGCTCTCGCGCACCGCTTTCATGTCGCCCCCTATGTGCGCATCCTCGGCTTTGTCAATCGAGAGGAGGCTTTGCGCATGCAGCGCGATGCGCACCTGCTTCTCTTTATAGTCTGGAAGGATCTTTCAGAACGAGGCGTATTCAGCGGCAAAATTTATGAGTACCTATTTTCCGGCACAGAGATCATGGCGATTGGAGCTGAGGGGATGGAGGAGTCGCAAGCGCTCATTCTGGAAAGCGGCGCGGGAGTTGCTCTTCATCAGGTTGCCGCGATCAAGCAGTCCCTGATCGAGAAATTGCGCCTAAAGAAAAAGACTGCCATTCAACCTGTCGCAGAGGTTCTAGGGCGCTATAACCGCCACTCATTGGCGCAAAAACTGTTAGAAAAGGTTCTGTGAGCTTCTGTTCAGTTATTATTGTTACCCATAATAGTGAACGCTTTATCCCCAAGGCTATGGCGGCTCTCTTGAGCCAGACGCGTCCAGCGGATCAGATTATTCTAGTCGATACAGGTTCTACAGATACACGCTATTTGACTTCTTATAAAAATGCCACTTTAATAATTGGGGATAAAGACATTGGCTTTTGCAAAGGTAACAACATCGGTTTTCAGCACGTTTCTAAAAAGTGCGACTATCTCTTCTTAGTCAATCCCGACCTTTTTCTAGCTCCCGATTACATTGAGAAGGCGATAGTCTTTATGGAACAGCCCTCTCAAAAAATGTGTGCGGCTATCACGGGGACAACCTTGGGGTATGACATTCAGCGCGATCAGCCGACTGGCCTCTATGATTCGACAGGCGTCTTTTCCAGCTGGTATGGGCGCTGGTATGACCGCGGACAGGGAGAGGCGCATGAGCCGGCCCGCTTCCAGAAGGTCGAAGAGATTCCTGCTATCTGCGGAGCTGTTTTTTCTGTCGCCGCTCCGCTTTAGACCAGGTGCGCTTACGCGGCAGCGAGATTTTAGATAGCAGCTTCTATATGTATAAGGAAGATATCGACCTATCGCTCCGCCTGCGCCGCCAGGGATTTTCCCTTCAATTTGTGCCCGATCTTGTTGCTCACCATTGCCGCGGCTGGTCCTGCGACAGAAGCCGATGCCGCGCTGGTGCCGCCTCTGCTCGGCTCGCAATGAGTGGCGCATCCACTGGAGAAGTTTTTTGCCCCACAAGATCTTCTATTCGACTCTCAAATGGGCCGCTGTGCGCTTTTTTGATCGGTAAAGGATTCTAATTTTTATCATGAAATTGCTTATATTTATTTTTTCGTTTTCACTTCAAAAGATATTCTAAAACGCTCTAGCACGAGCGTTATTTAAACCCGACTTGCGCCCTATCAATAACTCATCTGATGCGCGCTTGTTTTGGAGGCTAAAACGGGGCAATTTTCGCCTACTTTACTCAAGTATGTCAAAAATTGCCCCGTTTTAGCCTCCAAAAAATCGCATCATCAGCTGAATCACCGCTAGGGCGCAAATCGGGTTTTAAGCAGTCGATCTAGCGCATCTTGCGATTCGCCAAGGGGGAGACCAAGGGGGATACCCTTGGCTTCATCGCAATCTGCGCTATCTCAACAGCTTAAATAACACTCGAGCCAGGATGTAGGGGGCAAGTCGGGTTTAAATACGAAATGAAAAAAGTTGTTGTTGCGAATTATTATTGCGTCTGTTAGCCTCCTTTAGCAAAAGCACTGTGGTTGTTTGACCACGATGCCAAATTGAACAACAATACCTTGTGAGGCCATTGTTAAGCTTACAGTCTGACTTGGGAGTCGATTTTTAGAACGGTGCCAAAAGTCCCTAATGAAGGGAGCAAGGCCCCCTCAAAAAAATGGGCGATCAGGTCAAATGTTAAGAAAAGCAGGGCGCCATGAGGATGTTTAAGATAAAACAACTTTCCTGAGGTGATATATATGGAATTTGGTAAGATTATTCAAGAGCGTGTAGCTCCTGCTGCATTGGCAACCGGCGCAGTAGTCGGTGGTGGTTATTTGGCAACTGCAGGTCATCTGTCGAAGCCTGTTCAAAACTTCTTCGGCAGAGCCGTATTCCAGTTGGCACATTTTGCTGCTGCTGGTGCGCTTGCTGCTATCGTTTACACAGCTACTGAAGGCCTTCTCGCTAAAGTAAGCTTCTTCGTAGACAAAAAAGAAGAAGGTAAAGAAGAAGTAGGAAGCACAAAAGCTATCCTAAGACATGCAGTAGCAATCACAGCTGGCGTAGCTCTTGCTGCTGGCGTAGGCTACGGCGTTGTTGCTGCTGGCCTCGTTGCTGGTTCCGCTGTTGCTGTTGCTGGCGCTGCTGCTGCAGTTGCTGCTGCTGCTATCGCTGCACACCTGGTCTTCAAAGCTATCATCGGTCTCATTATGAACGAAGAAGTTGAAGAAGAGAAGTCTCCCCTCGATGCTGCAAAAGAAGCAACAAAAGCTGCGCAAACTGCTTTTGAAGCTGCTGAAAAAGCTTTGCAGACATTGAAAGATAAGCAAGCTTTTGCTGCTTTGAAGCCAACAAAAGAAGCTGCAGAAGCTAAAGTAAAAACAGAAGAGAACAACGTTGCAAACGCAAAGGTTGCAGCTGGCGTACTTAACAAAGCTGTTGTAGATGCAGAAGCTGCAGTGAATGGCAAAAAAACTGCCGCGGACCTGCAAGCTGAAATTACAATTCTTCAGGGCGCTGATACAGTAGCTGGTTCCATTGCTCAGCTGACAAAAGCTGCTGCAGGAAAAGGTCCTACAGATCCAGAGACTGTAGCAGTAAAAACTGCAACAGATAGACTTGCTGCCGCTCAACCAGAATTGGTAACAGCTCAAACAGCTGAGAAAGCGATCGTCGATGCAAAAGCTGCACGTGACGATGCAAATAAAGGCGCTGCTAAGTTGGAAGCCGATGCAAATGCAGCTTTAAAAGGCGCACAAGATGCATTAGCTCCTCTTGCTACTGAATACAAGAAGCTAGAAGATGCTCTCAAAGGGCAAGATTTGACTAAACCAGTTGAAGCGAAAGATGTAATAGCAGCTGAAGAAGCCGTTGCAAAAACGAAAAAGACGCTGGAAGATGCAAAAGCAGCAGAACTTGTTGAGCAGAAGAAAGCTGACGAAGCAAAAGCTGCTGCTGATAAGAAAGCTGCAGAAGCTAAGAAGCCTTAATCTTCAGTTAATGGATTCGCGCTAAGCGAATGCTCTTTTCTCTTATGAGGAAAGTCCTTCACGGACTTTCCTCTTTTTTTTTGCAACATGATCTAGCAATTTTCTCTTCGCTCCACTATGGTCGCATCTAGTTAACCAAACGAGCGCAGCATGTCGTCCGCAGACTGGACCGAAATTCTCCTTTTCATCGCATGCATTCTGCTGCTTGCGCCGCTGCTAGGACGCTATTTTCAGGATGTCTACTTGGGGCGTATAACGGTTCTTTCGGGAGCGCTGGGATGGTTGGAACGGCTGCTCTATCGGGTTTCGGGAATCGATCCGTGCGAAGAGATGAGCTGGAAGGAATATGCAAAAGCGTTATTGATATTCAATGGCTTAGGTTTGCTTCTTCTCTTTGCCATTCAGCTGCTTCAGCCTTTTTTACCCTTCAACCCGCAACAGTTTCCTCAAGTGCCTTGGGGGTTGGCCTTGAATACAGCGGTCAGTTACACGACAAATACTGACTGGCAATCTTTTGCGGGAGGAGAAACCAGCTTCAGTTATTTTACAGATATGGCAGGTTTGACGGTCCAAAACTTTTTAAGTGCTGCGACTGGCATGACCGTTTGTGTGGCGCTCATGCGCGGGTTTAGTTCTAAAAATGTTGCGACGATCGGCAATTTTTGGGTCGATCTTTTGCGCAGCGTGCTCTACATCCTTCTGCCGCTCTCTTTTCTGCTTGCCCTTCTTCTTATCACGCAAGGTGTGGTCCAGACTCTACATCCTTATGTGACTGTTCAGACGCTCGAGGGGGCGCCGCAGACGATTCCTTTGGGACCTGCGGCTTCTCAGGTGGCGATTAAGCAGCTCGGATCCAATGGGGGGGGCTTTTTCCATGCCAGTAGCGCCCATCCGTTTGAAAATCCGACCCGCTTTTCTAACTTTTTACAGGCTTTTAGCATGCTGATCATTCCAGCGGCTTTTCCCTTCACGTTTGGATACATGACGCGCAATCAACGCGTGGGAACGATGCTCTTTCTCGTCATGCTTCTATTTTGGGGAGCGTCGCTCTGTATGGCTCGCCTCACCGAGTCGCAAACAAATCCGATCCTCGGGCCTAGGTCGTGGCTGGAGGGGAAAGAGCAGCGTTTGGGGATGACGCGCAGCATTCTCTGGTTTACAGCGACCACAGCGTCGGCAAACGGTTCTGTCAATGCGACGCAAGGGAGTTTAGCTCCCCCTTTCCGGAGCGATCTCCCTCTTTAACATGTTACATGGAGAGGTGGTCTTTGGAGCGGTAGGGGTGGGATTGTGTGGCATGCTGGTTTTTTGTCTATTCACCTCCTTTCTTTCAGGCTTTGCTGTGGGACAAAGTTCCGAATTTTTATCCAAAAAAATTGGCAAAAGTGAGATGCAGTGGGTGGTTGTGGCGCTTGTTGTTCCTGCTGGTTTAACTCTATTAGGCGCAGCTTTGACCTGTGTTGTTCCTGCTGCCATCGCTGTGCTCTCCAGCAAAGGAGAGCACGCTTTTTCCCAGATTTTATACATTTTTAGCTCAACGACAGTAAATAATGGGAGCGCTTTTTCTGCTGTTAATTCAAACATTAACTATTATAATTATATTTTAAGCCTGACCATGATTTTGGGTCGGCTTGCTATTGTCATTCCGAGCCTTGCTTTAGCCGGAAGTTTGGCCCATAAGAACAGCAGCCCTGCCAAATCTTATCGCGTCTTAAAAGACTCTCCAACATTTGCCATTTTTCTCGTGGCTAATATTCTTCTCTACACTCTTCTGGTCTATTTGCCAGCTCTCTGCTTAGGACCTATTCTGGAACATTTTTTGATGATGAGCGGGGTGGCGTTTTGATGCATAGAGCTGAACTGTGTCATATAGGGTGGCAGACATTGCGAAAATTCGATCCGCGCTTTCAATTTCGAAATCCTATCATGTTTGTCGCCTATGTGGGGGCTTTTTTATCGATTGGATTCTGCCTTCTTGATTGGTTTGAAGGTACATATAGGCTCTTTGAGTGTCTGTTGAGCCTGCTTCTCTTCGCGACTCTTCTTGCTGCTAACTTCATCGAAAGCGTGGTAGAATGCCGCAGCTTCATTCAAAAATCATCTCTTCAAAAATCAAAGGAGGGGGTCACCGCTCAGCTACGTAAACGAGGAAATGAAAAAGAGGTGCTGGCAAATACCTTGAAGCCAGATGATGTGATCATCTGCAGAAGGGGAGATCTGATTCCGGCAGATGGAGAGCTGATTGAAGGGGTCGCCAGCATTGATGAGTCGGCAATTACCGGGGAGTCAGCACCTGTGATTCGCGAAAGCGGGAGCGATCGCAGCGCTGTGACAGAGGGCACGCGCGTCATCAGTGACCAGGCTGCCATCCGCATCACCTCTGACCCTGGCAAGAGTTATATCGACCGGATGCAGCACCTTTTTGAAGAGAACAAAAGCGTCAAAACTGCTAACGAAAAACTCTTGAGTCTTCTGTTGTCAGGTTTTTCTATTCTCTTTCTTTTCACGACTGTTTCCCTCCATTTTTTTGCAGATTTTAGCGCCTCGCTTGCTGGTCAGCATCTCACAGAGATCACACCGATCGCACTGATCGCTCTCTATGTCTCTCTAATTCCCATTTCGGTCAGCGCCCTGATCAAAGTGATACGCATCGCCGGTATGGATCGGATCAATCGCCTCAACATTGTAGCCAAGAGCCTCCAAGCGATAGAGTCAGCTGCTGATGTCGATCTTCTTATCCTGGATAAGACGGGAACATTGACACTCGGCAATCGCCTCTCATCAGAATTTATTCCAGCTCCTGGAGTTGTGGAGCAGGAGCTCGCGCAAATTGCGCAGCTTGCTTCCCTGTCTGATGAAACTCCTGAGGGGCGCTCCATTGTGGTCTTAGCAAAGCAGAAATTTGACTTGCGCGGCGAACATCTGGATGCAAGGCGCACGCGATTCATTCCTTTTTCAGCAGCGACGCGTCTGAGTGGGGTCGACCTGACGGATGGAGAGGGCAATGTCATTCGCCTCATTCGCAAAGGGGCTGAGGATGTCATTAAAAAGCATATTGAGAATTTGGGAGGTGAATTTCCTGAAGCTCTTCAAATCGCTATCGACAAGATAGCAAAGCAGGGGGGGACACCTCTTGTTGTGAGCGATAATAAACGTGTCGTGGGGGTCATCCACCTCAAAGATGTCATTAAAGGCGGGGTTTACGAGCGCTTTATCGAGCTGCGAAAAATGGGGTTGCGCACGCTTATGATCACAGGAGATAATCCGTTGACAGCTGCGGCCATTGCAGCAGAAGCTGGTATTGATGACTTTATCGCTGAAGCGACGCCCGAAATGAAGCTGGATAGAATCCGCTCTGAGCAAAAGAAAGGTCATTTTGTGGCCATGACGGGAGATGGCACAAGCGATGCCCCAGCCCTTGCACAAGCGGATGTGGGTGTGGCAATGAACACAGGCACACAGGAGTCGCGGGAAGCGGGAAATATGGTCGATCTCGATAGCAATCCTACAAAATTGATTGAAATTTTGAGTGTGGGAAGAGAGCTGCTCATGACGCGCGGCTGTTTGACGCTATTTAGCTTGGCAAGCGATCTGGCCAAGTATTTCGCATTTTTGCCTGCCTTTTTTGGCTCTCTGTTTCCTTTAGAGGCATTGAATATCTTGAATCTTCATTCGGGTAAGAGTGCGATCTTGAGCGTACTCATTTTTAATATTCTGCTGCTTTTTATTTTAGTTCCTTTAGCTCTGCGTGGAGTGCGGGCAAAGCCTCAACCAGCAACAGGACTACTCGGCAAGCACCTTCTACTCTATGGTGTGGGGGGGTTGCTTCTTCCTTTCATCGGGATCAAAGCCATTGATCTTCTTATAGGAAACGTATTGAGATGAAACGTGCGATGCTCTTGCTTCTTTGGCTGGCGCTGCTTACGGGGCTGATCTATCCTCTCTTCATGACAGCTATTGCGCAGCTTGCCTTTCCCCACAAGTCAAATGGGAGCTTAATTGCTCTAAACGGGCATCCGATCGGATCGCGTCTCATTGCTCAGAGCTTTAAAAGTGAAAGATACTTTTGGCCGCGCCCATCGGCCGTCGATTACAATCCGCTGCCTTCTGGAGGCAGCAATTTGGGGCCGACGAGTGCACTTTTAGCTCAAGAGGTAGCCAGGAGGCGGGCATTTTTGACAAAAGCCCATGGAGTTCCTACCGGCACTCATATTCCTGAAGACCTTCTCTTTGCTTCTGCAAGCGGGTTAGATCCGCATATAAGTCAATCTGCAGCCCACTTTCAGCTGGACCGCGTTGCTAAAGCAAGAGGGTGGGATGAGACCAGCAAAAAAAGAGCCCAGCTCCTTATCGACTCCCTCATTGAACACAATCCTCAAGTTTTTCCTGGAGAGGCTGGCGTCAATGTGCTGCTGTTAAATCTTGCGATGGACAATCGTCTATGAACGAAGAAGAAAGGCCAGATCCGGAAGCATTGCTTTCAGCAATCAAACAGCGGGAGCGCAAGGTGGCGGGCGGCATGCTGAAGATTTTCTTCGGGATGTCTGCTGGGGTCGGCAAAACCTACAGCATGCTTGAGGAGGGGCGCCGCCGCCTTCAAGAGGGGGTGGATGTTGTCATCGGCATCGTGGATACCCATGGACGCAGGGAGACCGAAGAGCTGCTCGAAGGTTACGAGATTATTCCTCAGAAGAAAATTGTCTACCGCGATACAGAGTTTTACGAAATGGATCTCGACGCCATTCTTTTGCGCAAGCCAAAGCTTGTACTCGTGGATGAGCTCGCTCACACAAATGTTCCCGGATCGCGCCATCCTAAGCGCTGGCAAGATGTATTGGAAATTCTCGACGCTGGCATCGAAGTCTATACGACGCTCAATGTCCAGCATCTGGAGAGTCGCAAAGAGCTTGTGGAGGGAATCACAGGCATTCCTATTCGAGAAACGGTTCCAGATCTTGTCTTAGAAAGGGCAGTTCAGATTGAACTTATCGATATCCCTCCTGAAGAGCTTTTAAAACGCTTAAAAGAGGGGAAAGTTTATCTTGGAACGCAATCTCAAGTGGCGGCCCGCAATTTTTTTCAAGAAGACCGTTTGACAGCCCTTCGCGAAATCGCCCTCAGGTTTACTGCAGAGAAGGTGGACCACGACCTGCATGAAATGCGCGTCTCTTTGCAAGAGTTTGGAAAGGGTTGGAAAACAAAGGAGCGGCTTCTTGTTGCCATTAGCGCAAGCCCCTATTCTCAGCAGCTCATACGTACGGCAAGACGCATTGCATTTAACCTGGATGCCCCTTGGGTTGCCCTCTATGTCGATACGGGAAGGCCTCTAAGTGATGAGGAGAGCGACAGGTTGGCCAACCACATCAACTTGGCCAGGGATCTTGGGGCAGAAGTGATGACAGTCAGCGATCCTGACATTGTGAAAGCCATTCAGCGCGTGGCCAAACAGCGCGATGTCACCCAGATCATCATCGGAAGGTCCGCCAAGAATGTCTTTTTTGAATTTTGGGAAGGCGGATCTCTTCTTGACCGGCTCACAGTGGAAATGAGCGATATTGATATCCATGTCATTCGTCAAACGCCGATTCCTGGTGTAAAAAAGCGTCGCCCCTCCGTCTGGCGTCCTTTTTCCCTTCTTTCCTACTGGAAATCAGTTGCGTCAGTCCTAGGACTGGCAATTCTCGGACAGCTGACAAAAGAGTGGATCGGATACAAATCGGTTGGATTTATTTTTCTTCTGGGAATTATGGCGCTTGGTCTAGTGGCTAGGAAGGGGGCACTCTATTTTGCGGCTATTTTGAGCGCCTTTATTTGGGCATTCTATTTTTTGCCGGCGGAAGGAGTCGTAGAATTTGATGATCTCATCATCATCGCCCTCTATTTTGTGGCGGCGGCGCTCATCGGCAATTTGGCGCAGCGCCTTCAGACAAGCGATTTTCTTCTCCAGGCGCATGAGGAAAAAACGCAGGCTGTCTATGAGATTATAAAAGAGATCGCCAATGCGACATCTTCGCTTGAGCTCATGAAGGGGATCGAAAGCCGTCTTGGGCGTATTTTGCAAGGGACATGTGAAATTGTCCAGGCTGATGCTGAAGGAGAGCTATTATTCAACTCCAATACAGTTCTCCTAAAAGATGAAAAGGAGCGATCAGTGGCCCTCTGGGTCTACAAAAATGGGAAAGCGGCAGGATGGTCAACAGATACCCTACCTCTCGTCCAGAATTTGTACATCCCCATGAAAGGGTATAATGATGTAATGGGGGTCATTGTTTATCAGCCTAAATATGGGCGGAAGCTCCATATGGATGAGATTAATCTGCTTCATACAGTCGCACAACATCTGGGTAATTACTTGTGGCGTACCACAATGGAAGAGAAGGCTATCAAGTCTGAATATATGAGCAAAATTGAAAAAATCCATTACGCGATTCTCAAATCACTCTCCTTCCAGCCTCCCTTCCCCATCGCACTACCTGAACAGCCCGAGTTGAAAAAAGAGGAGCCTGTTCTACCTCTCGGGAAGCGGGGCAAAATGTTTCAAAAAGAGTCGTCCAATAATCTGCAGAGGGTTGTGGAAAATCTCCTCACCATGACAAAAATGAGCACGGGCTTTTTCTCTGTTAACAAAAAACCGGAAAACGTTTACGAGCTGATCGATGCTTGCATGATCAACTTGCAGCCCCTTCTTTCTCATCACAAGGTAGAAGTGGATATAAGTCCAGAGATCCCTGCAGTCATGATGGACTTTTCCTTGATGGAACTGATGCTGTGCAATATTCTCATCAATTCAGCGGAACACTCTCCTTCAGGCTCTCGGATCCTTGTGACGGGGCGCGCCACTCAAAAAAGCCTCACACTCACAATAGGAGATCAGAGTCCTCCCGTACCTGAGAAGGCACTTTCGCTAATTTTTGAGAAATTTCATGGCCTTCCCGGCGCTTTTCCAGGGGAGGGACTTGGACTTGCAATCGCAAAAAATATCGCAGAAGTGCACAACGGATCGATTCAAGCGAAAAACAGAGCTCAAGGAGGTCTGGAGATTTGTGTCGAGATTCCTATAACTTAGTGGGATAGTCTGCTAGTGCAAGAAGCTCGCGGTCTCCCGTGCTGTCGCCATAGGCATAGAGAATAAATCCTTCACGTGGTCCTAGCAGCTCTAACAGGCGGCGCGTCTTCTCTTCTCCCCAGCAGTTGCGCCCCTCAAGAAGCCCTGTCGCGCACCCTTGCGCATCGAAGGCTAATCGGGAACAGATCAGATCTTGAAAGCGCATTGCCTTAGCCCAAGGTTCCAGATAAATTTCGATGGAAGCACTGATCAGGATGCAGCGATGGCCTTGCGCCTGGTGCCAGTAGAACATCTCTAGACGGTCGGCTTTGAGAATCTTTTGGATCGGTTTTTCAGCAAAATTTGCTCCCATTTTCTGGAGGGCTTCTTTCGGGATTCCTTTTAAGTAGCGGCTCAAGAGGCGCTCTTTTGTAGCTTGTCGACTTTTTAGACCGACGAGAAAGGCCCCCATGGCCGGCAATTCGCACAAGAGTCCCGACGCTGTTTTCCAGAAACCAAAACTTGAAAGAAGAAAGGGGACTAAAGAGTCGAGCCGGGTCAAGGTACCATCAAAATCAAACGCGGCAATGGTCGGTTTTGGCTGGTTCATGAGTGAGATTTTACCCAGATTTATTTTGGATGTACACTCGTTTTTTTATTAAAAATCTGAAAAAAACATTCCACCCGACCATTTTCGCCTCCCTACATTTCGCAGGCTAGTCGGCTGGAATGTTTTTTCTTTAGTAGAACTTCATTTGCCCCGCATTATTCTTTCCTGCTACAATCGCCCTATGAAAAAAAACATTCTGATCACAGGGGCTGCCGGATTTATCGGGTTCCACCTTGCTCAGGCCCTTCACATGCGCGGCGACCGGGTCGTCGGCTTTGACAACTTTAATGATTATTACAGCCCACTTTTAAAGCGCAGGCGCGCTGCGGAGCTAAAGAAAGAGGGCGTCGCTGTCATTGAAGGAGATATTTGCGATCATATTGCTCTTCAAGCCCTAGTACAAGAGCAGAAAATCGACCATTTTGTCCATCTGGCGGCCCAAGCGGGAGTGCGCTACTCGTTAGAAAACCCCCAGGCTTATGTCAAAGCCAACTTAGAGGGCTTTGTCAACGTCTTGGAAGTGTGTCGCCACAAGGGGTTGCCTTTGACCTATGCCTCCTCTTCATCTGTGTATGGAGCCAATTCCAAGATCCCCTTTTCTGTGGAAGATCCAACAGACAGCCAAGTAAGCCTTTATGGAGCCACTAAAAAATCGAATGAGCTCATGGCGCATACCTACCATCATCTCTTTGGCTTTCCCATAACAGGTTTGCGCTTTTTTACGGTTTACGGACCCTGGGGGCGCCCTGACATGGCCTACTTCTCATTTGCGGATGCCATCATGAAAGGAAAGCCTATCGAACTCTTTAACCCTCCTTCCCAGATCGGGCCGATGCGGCGCGATTTTACCTATGTGGATGACATTGTGGCGGGCACTGTGGCCGCAATCGACCTGAAGGCCGATAATGCGGTCTTTAATCTTGGCAACCATCGCCCGGTCGAAGTCTCCCAGCTAGTCGTGCTGCTAGAGCGCTACTTGGGAAAGAAGGCACACATCATTTTAAAACCCATGCCTCTTGGCGATGTTCCCTCGACCTATGCCGATATTGAGTTGAGTCGCAAACTTCTAGGGTTTGAACCAAAAATTTCTCTCGAAGAGGGGATCAAACGCTTCGTCAATTGGTATTCAACTATTGATAAAAACTCTCAATCTCCTTAATTTAGGGGCTCACATTTAATGAGCAGTAGACCATGATTCGTCATCTTATCCCGGCCCTCTTGTTGCTGCTAGCCACTTCTAGCTGCCATCTCAACTGGAATTATTATGGCGTGGGAGAATGGGAACAGAAAATTGATGGTTCGGAAGCGACGCATGCGATTCAGCACTATGTGACCTATCTGAGACATGCCAAAAGGTTGCGCCTGGAAGATTCTGGGGTCTATTACCACGACTCCATCCATACTGTGCGCATGGAATTTGTGAGTATGGACGTCATGGAGCTTTGCGAGGCGCGCGAGCTCATCGTCGATGTAGTCGAGGGGCTGCTGTTAGAATTAAACAAGAATCCCATCTTAGCTCCTCAATTCCTGAATTATCCGCTCACGGCGGCCGATTTAGAGATCTATATTCGCTTTGAGAGCTTTGAAATCCAATTTGTGGATGACTATTATATGGCCTGGCTGAGCTTAGAGGGGGATCTGGTCAAATTCTACGCCGGGACGATCAATCAACAGGGCGAAAACATCTGGGACTATCGCGTCGAGCCCTATTTCAAGAGCCGCGAGATTGTTCTCTACGGGCGCGAGTCTGAAGAGCTTTTTAAAATGAATGTGGATATGGAATATCCCTCCTGTCTGACAAAAGAGCAGTACTGTCCGGAAGTCAAACAGAAGCCGCGCTACTTTTCCCCCTATACTGACAACCACTCTTACGACAATCCTTTCTAAAAAGGCACTTCTGACTGAAAGCGGAGGCTTTTTCCTGTAAGGGGATGGTTGAAGCCAAGAAGATGCGCATGGAGGCAGAGCCGTTCTGCATTAGTTTTGGAGCCATATTTCTTATCTCCCACGATGGGGTGTCCTGCGGCTTGACAATGGACGCGGATCTGGTTTTTGCGTCCCGTTTCGAGTGTTAATTCTAAAAGTGAAGAGCGTTTGAGCGTTTTTTGAACCCGATAATGGGTGATCGCCAGTTTTCCGCGGAGTGGGTCCTCTGTTGTATGGACAAAGTATTGCGCATCTTCATATTGATAAGAGCGCCATGTTCCCTCTGATTGAGAAAGATGTCCTTCGATCAGGGCGTAATAGACCCTCTGCAAATCATGCTTTTCAAACATCGCTTTACAAGCTTCTTGGGCCTTTTCATTCAAAGCGAACATCATCACGCCGGAAGTCTCCTGGTCGAGGCGATGCACCACATAAACTTTTTTTGGATAATAGCTTTTGTTAAGGAGCGCATAGGCGGTTTCCTTTTTTTCAAAGGCCGTTGCCACTGTCAGGAGCCCAGCAGGTTTATCAATCATGACAAGATCGCCATCTTCATACAGAATGCGGATGCCTCCTTCGACATAACGCGGCTTTTGTCCAAGAGAAACCTTTTCACCGGAAGCAATCTGGCGTTGAGGATCCGTGCAGAGGACTCCATTAACGGAGACGCGACCCTCTTTGATCCAGCTGCGCAGGCTAGTGCGGGAGCTATCTGGAAAAAGGGCGCTTAAGGTGTGTAATAAATTGTCCATACGTACCGTTTGACGAATTATCAATCCTTCTATTATACTAATTACCTAAAAGCATTTCAATGTGAGGAAAAATGGCTGAAGATAAAGCAAAAGAAAAAAAAGCAAAAACCAAGCGCCCATCGGCTCTCAAGCGCGATGACCAGAGTGCAAAAAGACGTTTGCGCAACCGGACATTTAAGGCGACGATGCGCACGACGCTTCGCAAATTTGAGGAAACTTTGGAAAAAAAGGATGCTGCCCTCTCTAAGCAGCAGCTGAACGAAGTGTTCAGCATTGTCGATAAAGGGGTCAAATACGGCATCATCAAGCAAAATAAAGCAAGCCGTACAAAAGCCCGCATGACTGCCCAGCTAGCCAAATAATTTGTCGGGAGCTTGACTCCCGTACTTATCTTAAGGATTCTGATGCGTTTCATCTATTCTGTTTTGCTTTTTCTGCTCGCTTTTTTTCATCTTTCGGCAACGGAGGAGATAAAACCGGATGTGACAGTCATGATTCCTATGCGCGATGGCGTCGAGCTGCCGACAGACCTTTATCTCCCCGAGCCTAACGCGAAGCACCTCCCCTGTATCCTCTTGCGAGGGCCGGCCGGTCGGCATGCGCAGTCGGCGACCCTGTTTGCCCCTCTTGCCAAGCAGGGATATACTGTAGCCATTCAAGACACCCGCTCCGCCATTGATCCAGAAGGGAAGACAATCCCTTTTCTCTCTGACGGTTGGGGAGAGAAGCAGGATGGGTATGATACCGTTCGATGGCTTGCGAAGCATCCGACTACAAATGGAAAGATTGGCACTTTAGGATACTCCAACATGGGTATCACACAGCTTCTGCTCGCTCCCACAGCCCCTGAAGGTCTGGTTTGTCAGTATATTGGAGTTGCAACGCCCAGCCTCTACCACCATGCCCTTTTTCCTGGGGGACGACTGCTAAAAAACCAGGTCGAAGGCTGGCTTGCTCTCTGCGCCAAGCATCCCACTGTTTTGGATTTTGTGAAGTCTCAAAGTGCCTATAATGACTTGTGGGCCAGTGTGAATGCGCTTCCTCACTCACATCGCGTCACTGTTCCTGCTCTGCACCTGGGCGGCTGGTACGATACGTTTGTTCAAGGCACTCTCGACTCCTTTCAAGCTTGGCAAAAGGAGGGGGGAGAGGGGGCCAAGGGGAGTCAAAAACTGGTTATCGGCCCCTGGGTGCATCGCCTGTTTGCGGTGAAAACGCTCGGCGATTTCGATCCGCCCCCGTTAAGTTTTGAACCTCCCTATGACATTTCTCCAAAGAGCTGGTTTGATTTTCATCTCAAGGGCATTCCCAATAAAATCGAAGCGTTTCCTTCAGTTCTCTACTATGTCATGGGCCCATTTGATGGTTCCCCTTCTACTGGTAATCGCTGGCGCACCTCGGACCAGTGGCCTGTCCCCAGTGTGAAGATGCCTTTTTATCTCACAGCAGATCGTCGCCTCGTCGAAGCCCCTAAAAAGGTGACAGCTGGCGCACTCACCTACCCCTATCATCCCCATGATCTTGTCCCCACAATCGGAGGGCGCAACCTCTTTTTAGAGGCAGGACCTAAAGATCAGCGTCCTATCGAGCAGCGTGCCGATGTTGCAGTTTTCACAAGCGATCCCCTTGATGAGGACCTAGAGGTGACTGGACGTCTATTTGCCCATCTCATTTTTTCTAGCGATCGGGAGAGGGCAGACATCGTCTTGAGATTGACAGATGTCTATCCGGATGGCCGCAGCATTCTGATTGCCGAAGGGCTTTCGCATGTGGGGAAGGCTTCAAAAAAAGAGGTCGCCGTCGATCTCTGGTCGACGAGCATTGTCTTTGCCAAGGGGCATCGCATCCGCGTCTCGATCAGCGGCTCCAGCTACCCGCGCTACGATGGCCCTTTGGACAGCAGTAGCGGAAATGATACCCTCCATCTGTCGCCCGATCATGTGTCGCAAATTGTGCTTCCGGCCGTTCGCAAAGGCGACCGCTGGCTGCTAGGACCCCAATGACAACCATCGTTATTCTGGCGGCGGGCAAAGGATCCCGGCTTAAAGACCCTGAGACTCCAAAGCCTTTGACACTCTTAGAAAATGGCAAGTCGCTGCTCGGCATGCAGCTAGAGGCCATTTCTCAAACTCTTTCCCTCAATCGCGTCATTGTTGTGATCGGCTATCAGAAGGAAAAGATTATGGAGTCCCATTCCAATCTACTCTTTGTCTATAACCCCGATTATGCCTCCGAAAATACCAGCAAAAGCTTGCTTCGGGCTCTTTACAAAGTAGAAGATGACCTTCTCTGGATGAATGGGGATGTTCTGTTTCACCCCTCCATTTTAACCAAACTCATCGCTTTTAATCGCACCTCCATGGTCGTCAACGTGGGCTCGGTTGGTGAGGAGGAGGTCAAGTATCAGACAGCTTCAGATGGCCGCATGACGGCTGTTTCCAAAGAGGTGATCGATGCACAAGGTGAGGCTCTTGGCATCAATCTATTCAAAAAAGAGGACTTAAAGGCCCTTAAAGAGGGTTTGGAGCGGTGTACTTCCCATGATTATTTTGAAAAGGGGATCGAATGGGCCATCTCTCAAGGAACTGCTGTCTTTAGCTTTCCTGTCGTCGCTGGCCTCTGCACAGAAGTGGACTTTCCTGAAGATCTAGCTCGGGCCAATCAGATGTTGAATAGATGGAAGGGGTAAATAACCCATGCTACAGCGCCTAATACTTTCATAGATTATTAAGTTTCAATATTTTAAAGTTTCTCGTTTTCTCCGCTCCTTTGCGCTAAAGTTTTTTGCGAAACTGTTATTTTCCGATAGGGGGCGCAAGTCGGGTTTTAAGTGTGCGATAGCATCAACTTTGAGCGGCTTTTTCTAAACGTTCTGCAAGAGTCATCCAGAGTCCCTCTTTCGGCAGACGCATGTCGAGAAAGGCCTGGGGAACCTTTTCCTCATCGAGGAGACGCAAGGTGGCATAGAGATTTTCTGCGACACTCTCTGGGCAAATTGAGGAGCCCAATCCGAACAGCCTGCAGCCCTCTGGATAGCGGCGATCCGTAAATCCAACGACTGCTCCCTGCATCTCCTGTGAAAATTGGGTTGTAGGGATCAGACGGGCTGCGGGGGCATAGTGGCGATAGAGCTGTCCTGGACAGACGGGAGCTTCGCCCTCTTTTGCGCCAATGATAGCTGGAACATAACCTAAAACAGGCTCAAAGGCTCCTGGTGGAATTGCTCCTAAGCGGATGATCTCCCAGCGTCCATTAAATTCTCGCAACACAGTCGATTCAACCCCGCGTCTGGTTGTGCCGCCATCTAAAATAAAAATCTTCCTGCCAAAATCAGCTTCCACATGTTCAGCTGTTGTGGCGCTCGGTCTGCCTGAGAGATTAGCTGAGGGCATGACGAGGGGCCCTGTCTTTTGTAAGAGAGCGCGGGTCATCGGATGGTCGGGCACGCGAAAAGCCGCTGTGGGAAGGTTAGCTCTTGCCAAAGCTGGAATTTGTTCAGGATGAACTGGTAGCACAAGTGTCATAGGACCTGGCCAAAAAGCCTCCGCCAACTCTTTAGGAAAAGTGTGCGCATAGTGCGACAACAGCTCAGCATCAGCTAGATGAACGATGAGAGGATTTTTTGCAGGGCGGCCCTTTAAAGCAAAAATGGCGGCAATGGCTTCAGGATGGGATAGGGAAGCGGCCAATCCGTAGACTGTCTCTGTCGGAACTGCGACAACATGGCCTGATTGCAGCAATTCTGCGGCGCGTTCGAGGGA
This sequence comes from uncultured Parachlamydiaceae bacterium, assembly GCA_963745935.1. Taxonomy (GTDB): domain Bacteria; phylum Chlamydiota; class Chlamydiia; order Chlamydiales; family Parachlamydiaceae; genus JAJFUZ01. Next base: position 205,041 of record CAVUZO010000008.1, on the reverse strand, counting down.
GATTTTCATCTCAGCATTCCGACACAGTGGTTGAGAGCAGAAATAAAGCGATCCAGCTCTTCCAGGGTATTATAGAAAGCAAATGAGGCGCGGGCTGTCCCTGTGATAGAAAAGCGGCGCATGGCGGGCTGGGCGCAATGGTGCCCCGTGCGCACGGCGACGCCTTGTAAATCGAGCAAAGTGCCCAGATCGAGCTGATGGGTTCCTTCGACGATGAAACTAATGATCGCTCCCTTCTCCTTCGCTGTGCCGACTATCTGGAGGCCAGGAATGGAGCGCATCTTCTCTGTTGCCTCTCTCAAAAGCTGATGCTCCCACTTCTCAATCTTGTCCATTCCGATGGCAGAGACATAGTCGATGGCAATCCCTAAGGCGATCGCTTCGACAAACATGGGCGTTCCCGCTTCAAATTTAAGAGGTAGGACATTGTAGGTTGTTTTAAGAAATGTCACCGTATCGATCATATCTCCTCCTCCCTGATAGGGGGGCATCGCATCGAGGAGAGCCTCTTTGCCATAGAGAATGCCAACACCCGTAGGGCCATAGATCTTATGACCGGAGAAGACTAAAAAATCGGCATCCAGATCTTGCACGTCCAGAGGCATGTGGGGAGCGCTTTGGGCGGCGTCGATGAGCACCTTGGCTCCTGCCTGATGCGCCATGTCGATCATCTGTTTAATGGGGTTGAGAGTGCCTAGCGCATTGGAAATATGGGCGACCGCTACAATCTTTGTTTTCTCATTCAGCAATTGTTGAAAGGCCTCTAAATCGAGCTCCCCGCGCTCATTAGCCGGAATGATGCGAAGATGCGCCCCGCGCTCTTCACAACAGATCTGCCACGGAACAATATTGGAATGGTGTTCAATTTCAGAAATGATAATTTCATCCCCAGGATAGATAAACGCTTTTCCAAAGCTGTAGGCCACCATGTTGATCGATTCGGTGGTTCCCCTTGTAAAGATGATCTCATGGCTGTTTTGGGCGTTAAGAAAAGCTTGAACCTTCTGCCGGGCTTCCTGATAGGCCTTAGTAGAATGGATCGACAGCTCATAGATGGCGCGATGAACCGTCCCATAATGGTCCTGGTAGCAGCTTGTGACTGTGTCGATGACGCATTGCGGCTTTAACGCCGTCGCGGCAGAGTCGAAATAGATCAGCGGCTTACCGTGCATCTTTTTTTTCAGCATCGGAAAATCGTCGCGAAGCTTGAAAAAGTCCATTTAAGACCTTGTCAGATAGGTTTGCGCACGCTGGCTTAAAAGTTGAAGCAGAGAAGCGAGCGGAATCGCATCCAAGACCTCTTTGCAGAAGCCATAAACCAGAAGCTCTTTGGCCTGGGGCTCTGAAAATCCGCGGCTCTTTAAGTAAAAGAGCTGCTCTTTGTCTAACTGTCCCACAGTAGCGCCATGAGAGGCTTTCACATCGTCGGCGAAAATTTCGAGATTGGGCTTGCTGTCGGCATGGGCGCGATCGCTCAAAAGAAGATTGTGGTTTGACTGGAAGGCTTGCGTTTTTTGAGCCAGCTGGCGCACCAGAATCTTGCCCTCAAAACTTGAGCGGCTAAAATCGGTTAAAGCGCCTTTAAAGAGCTGCAAAGAGCGGCAATTGGGCGCTTGATGATCCATGAGGACATGGGTGTGGGCTTCCCTCTTGTCAGAAAGCATCCAGATTCCTTTAAGAGAGGCTTCGCTATTTTCTCCCATCAGCATGACATGATAGTCGTTGCGGACGGTGGCGCTCCCTTCAGTCATGCAGATCGTATTCAGCGTACTATTGCGCTTAAGGTGGGCGCGCACAGCCTCCAGATGCCACACATTCTCTTGGACGAGCTGGGCTGTCTGAATAAAGCGCACATGCGCCTCTTCTTCAATTGCAAAGTCAACCACCTGATTGACCACACACTCGGGAGCCGACAACAAAACTTGTGTGCTATAAAAATCGCCTTGCGACTCCTTTCCGACAAAGACGTGTAGACGCGGCATTAAAAGCCGCGGCTGATCGCTAACGACCACGTTTAAAATTTGCACGGGGGCTGCCACAACAGTTTTGGGAGGCAGGTAGATAAAGGCTCCAGAGGGATGCAGGGCGGCATTGAGAGCTGCAAAAGGGTCGCACTCCTCTTTGAGAGAGCGTGCCCACTGGTTTTGAATAAAGGCGCTATAGGTTCTGGCTGCATCGGAGAGGGACAAGAGCGCTACTTTCGAAGGCAGCGCCTCCGTTCGCGAGAGATGCGGCTTGAAGAGGCCGTTGACAAAGACGAGAAACGAGTTTCGGCATTCCGGGTAAACGTATGCTTCCAGAGCCTCTGCAGAGACTTGCGTCTCACTAGCAGTCGCAAAAGTGCGCGCATACAAATTGCGCAAGCGCAAATAGCGAAATGGTTCGCTCTTGCGAGTCGGCAAGCCGAGTTCTAAGAAATGGTCCCACGCTTTTTGCCGAATTTTTTCAAGGAGAGGCTCCTTTGCCATCTCTGCAAAAAGCTGCGCCAGCATCTCCTGGAATGTCTCAGATTCCGTTTCAGCCATCATTTAAACACCAGTCGTACCCTTTTTCTTCCAGAGTTAATGCAAGTTCTGGACCTCCCGACTGCACAATTTTGCCATCGACCATCACATGGATAAAATGCGGTTTGATATAGTCGAGAAGGCGCTGGTAATGGGTGATGAGAATCAGCCCGATCTTGTCGCTCATCAGCTGGTTGACGCCGCCCGCTACGATGCGCATCGCATCGATATCGAGTCCAGAATCTGTCTCATCGAGAATGGCAAGCTCCGGCTCTAAAACAGCCATCTGCAAGATCTCGTTGCGCTTCTTTTCTCCGCCTGAAAACCCCTCATTGAGATTGCGCTCCTTAAATTCAGGCTTCATCTCCATGAGCGCCATCTTGGCTTCCAGCAGCTTTTCAAAATCTTCCTGGGAAATTTCAGGCTGCCCGCGCGCTTTGCGGTTGGCATTGTAGGAGGATCTCAGGAACTGCAAGTTGCTGACGCCCGGAATTTCGACTGGGTATTGAAAACTCATGAAGAGGCCGGCGTGGGCGCGTTCTTCAGGTTCCATCTCTAGCAGGTTTTGCCCTTTGAACCAGACTTCGCCGCTCGTCACCTCATAGGCAGGATGTCCCGCCAGAACTTTAGCGAGTGTCGATTTTCCCGCTCCATTTGGCCCCATGATGGCATGAATTTCGCCCGGGTTCACCTTCAGGGTCACCCCTTTTAGAATGAGTTTATCTTCTGTACTGGCGCACAGATTGCGAATATCGATCATAAAAAATTACCCAACTGAATTTTCAAGTTTGAAGGTGAGAAGCTTTTGCGCCTCTACGGCGAATTCTAGCGGAAATTCGCGGATCACCTCTTTACAAAAGCCATTGACAATCATGTTCACCGCATCTTCTTGGGAGATGCCGCGCGAGCGGAAGTAGAAAAGCTGCTCTTCATTGAGCTTTGAGGTGGAAGCCTCATGCTCCACCTGCGAAGTGGCATTGCCCACTTCAATGTAAGGGAATGTGTTGGCCGAACATTCGGCGCCGACAAGCATTGAGTCGCACTGGGTGTAGTTGCGTGCCCCTTCAGCTTTGGGAGCAACTTTAACCTAGGCCGCGGTAGCTGTTGTGCGAAAAATCGGCCGCGATGCCCTTTGAAACAATTGTCGAACGGGTATTTCTGCCCCAGGTGGATCATCTTTGTACCGGTGTCGGCCTGCATGCGACCATTGGTCAGCGCCACGGAATAAAATTCGCCCACCGAATTATCGCCTTGCAAGATGCAGCTAGGATACTTCCAGGTGATCGCTGCACCCACTTCCACTTGTGTCCAGGAGATCTTGGAATTAACCCCTGCGCATCGGCCGCGCTTTGTCACAAAGTTGTAGACCCCGCCCTCTCCCGTTTTCGGATTGCCCGAGTACCAGTTTTGAACGGTGGCATATTTGATTTCGGCATTATCGAGAGCGATGAGCTCCACAACGGCGGCATGCAGCTGGTTGTTATCATAAGCGGGCGCTGTGCAGCCCTCGAGATAGCTCACGAACGAGCTCTCTTCAGCAATGATCAGCGTGCGCTCAAATTGTCCGGTCTCCTTATCGTTGATGCGGAAATAGGTCGAGAGCTCCATCGGGCATTTGACCCCTTTTGGGACGTAGACGAAAGAGCCGTCCGTAAAGACAGCCGAGTTTAAGGTCGCAAAAAAGTTGTCGCCAATGGGAACGACACTGGATAGATATTTTTTAATTAGCTCTGGATAAACGATGCATCGCCTCCGAAATCGAGCAGAGGACAACCCCCGCGTCATCCAATTTTTTTTTAAATGTGGTGCCGATCGAGACCGAGTCAAACACCATGTCGACAGCGACGTTGCTTAAGCGCATCTGTTCGTCGACAGGGATCCCCAGCCTTTCAAATGTCTTTAACACTTCGGGATCCACCTCATCGAGGCTGTTCAGCGTCGGTTTTTTCTTGGGAGCCGAGTAGTAACAAATATTTTGATAATCGATGGACGGATAGTTGACGTTGGCCCAATTCGGCTCCTCCATCTCCAGCCACTTGCGGTAGGCTTTGAGACGAAAATCAAGCATAAAGTCGGGCTCTTGCTTCTTGGCCCAGATCGCGCGAACGATCTCCTCACTTAGGCCTTTTGGAAGCGTCTCGGTTTCGACATCGGTGACAAAACCATACTTATACTCGTTACCCCCTCTAAAAAGGGTATCCGTTGCCATGAATTTTCCTCTCTATTTTTACCCCTTAATTATAGCAGAAATAGAGTAAGAAGGAAAGGATTTAGGCTGTCATCACCGTTAAAATGCGGCGCGGCCCCTCAAATGTAGCGCGCCCATGCATGCTAAGGACATTATCCTGCACCATGACATCCCCCTTTTGCCAAGGGAAATGGACTGTCTGTTTGTCCAGCACATCCATCACATGATAGAGCGCCTCTTGCGGAATGGGCGTCTCATCAGCAAAGAACACCTCGTGCCAGCGCGTATGGGGCCGGTAGTAAAACAGTTTCGCACCCACATAGCGCCACCAGCCCAAAAGGCGCGGATTAAAGTCGAAAAGATGCGCCTGGTTAAACCAGACCGTCTCGTTTGTCAGCGGATGGGTTAAAATCGCAGGGCGAACCTGGCTGATTTGCAGCCAGTCGTCTCGATTCCATTTCAGTTCAAATTCGCTGTCTTGGCACTTCTTCTCCACATCAGCTTTGCTTGCCGTTTCAAAAACTTCTACCCAGGACTTGTGGGAGCGCTGCACTTTGTTGAGCAGATTCATGAGCGCGCTCTTGTAATAGTAGCGCGAAACGTAGCGAATTCCTTTATCGATAAACAGCTTTCTCACTGCTGTGTCCATCGACGCATAAACCTTGCGTGCATCTGCAATAATCGTCTCGCCACGGACCTGAGGAGCTACTTCGCAATAAAAACAGATGTGTTTCGGATACTTTTTGACAAAGGAGAGCTCGTTATGGAGCGGAATCTTGACCGAAGGGGGCGCTTCAGTGGAGGTGTAGACGTCCCCCTTGACGATTTTGCGCGGGCTGTCGCCGCCGATGTAGTGAACAAAAGGGGCCTTTAACAGGTGGGAGACGACTCCAGAAAAATCGTCCGGACTGCCCACAGGAAATCCGCGAAACAGGAGCGCCCCATACTTGAGTAGCTGCTGTCTAAAGTGACCATTTTGCTCTTCCAGGAGTGTGTAGAGCTCCGCGAGCGTCATCTTCTTGTCTTTCGGTTCGATGACGAGCGGAATGCCAGCTTCTGTGATCAGCTTTGTCTTGACGCGTTCCATGGCCTTTTTCCTTTTTTTATCTGATATACAGTCAAAAAAAGATTACGGCAAATGGTTTTTACCCTGCTGCTTCTTTTTTTTCCCTGCAAGGGATTAAGACAAGATCATTTTTGATTGATTCACGAAACTCTTGCGAGATCTTGTTCCATTCGCTTATGTCGACTTTAAACCCGACTTGCGCCCTATCAATGACTCATCTGATGCGCGCTTGTTTTGGAGGCTAAAACGGGGCAATTTTCGCCTACTTTACTCAAGTATGTCAAAAATTGCCCCGTTTTAGCCTCCAAAAAATCGCATCATCAGCTGAATCACAGCTAGGGCGCAAATCGGGTTTTAATAATATTCTGAACATTTTCCTCTTTGTAGGTTTGCGAAGTGAGATTGCGTTTTTCCAAAAAAACAAACCAGGGCTCAGGCGAGTAAATCAGTCGATTGCGTGCAGCTTCTCTAAATGTTTCGCGGGGCGGTTGAACATCCACTCCTCGATATTGGAGAATTCGTTGTGCATAGTCTTTAAAGCAGTAATATCAGCGTGAGAAGCTGGTGTAATGATAAACTCTACAGATAGTTCAGAAGCTGTTGTCAGCATGTGAATCTTAAAACCATAATTGAATTTCTTTTTCGCTTTGCAAAAATTGAAAATTAAACGCTTAAACTTGCCTGCACTTAGCAATTTGCTCTGCTAAGTACAGGCAAGTTTAAGCGTGATGTAGGGGCGCAAGTCGGGTTTGAAGTAAGTCCCACTCTCCCTCCAGCATCGGTCGCAAGCTCCCTTGCTTTCATCACAACGAAGGATCATTCGATAGGGACAAACCCGATTAGATTGACACCATTGAACCAAACCTGCTACCTCCGTAAAGAGAGGTAGCATGCGCGCGTTCAATTTTACCTATCGCCAGAAATTTCTTTTTTGTGCGCTCTTTTTCTTTCTTACAGCTCTTCCCCCCCTCTATTATGCGCTGCATACGGCTAACTCCCTCCTCCAAAAGAGGCAGCAGCAGCTCCATGGAGTCCAAAGTCAGCGGGAATTGGACAGCCTCCTTGACACCCTACTTCACTACAAAATGGCTACAGATGCCACCCCCGAATTTAAAAAAATGATCGACCAGCGGCTGCATGAGAGTTTGAGTAGTCTCAGCGACATGCTTCCTGCACAAAATCTGAAAGGGTGGAATGTCGCCTTTCAAAAAGGGCCCAGCTCTCCTGAACTCCTTGAGCTGATTGCCGATGTCAAAAAGGCGATGAGTGAGGAACTTCAACAATTTAAAAACGGAGATCCACTCATAGAAGCCCTGGCGACAAATAGCCGAGAACAGCTTGCCGGCCCCCTCAAAGAGTTTGGCAAGTGGCATCGCACATTTATTCTGCCGGCAGATGTGACTAGAAAAATAGCTCTAGATGCTGCCGAACAGCTACTGCGCGAAAAAATTCACGCATTGCGCTGGATAAAAAGGACGCTCATCGCAGCATTTAGCCTCACCTCGCTGCTGATCCTCGTTTACATTCTCACGCGTGCCTTGACGAGCCATTTTCAGCGCCTTGCAACCGAGTTAAAGGCGTTCGAGGCAACTCAAGATTTTGGAGATGTAGGGCGACTTATTGACAGGATTGGCCAGAAATCAGTTCAGAAGACTCTAAAGTTGCAGCAGTTTCACAACAAAATTGAAGAAGTTTGTGGCCAGTTAAAAACTGCAATTCAGGAAGAAGAAGAGGTTCTGAACGATCAGGAAAAGGATCTTTCCAGACTCGAAACGACACTCCAGGATGTGGCATCGAAGGCAACAAGGCTAAAAGCCATCATGGCTCCTCAAGCTTCAATGGGGCAACAGGCCGACGCGGGTCTGAAGCGCATTCAAAATGCTATGGGGGGCTTAGTCGAGGAGGCGTCTCGCATTATTCAACTGATGCGCGGTGTCGAAGAGAAGGTGTCAGGGATGAATCAACTCATCGCTTTTATCCATAAGGTGAGCGAGAGAGCCAACCTTCTCTCTCTCAACTCTGCCATCGAGACAGCTACAGTGGCTGAGCAGCGGGATAGTTTTGCCTCCATAACAGAAAAGATTCAGCGCTTCTCTCTCAACACCTCCAGCTCCACTCAGGAAATTCGCACCATTTTCGAAGAGATGTCCGCCAACGTGGCGCGTGTCAAAGCGGAAGCTGTCACCTGCTTTCATGAGATTCACTCTGGAGCTGAACAGCTCATTCCGGCTAGCGGACAACTCAAGCGCATTGCAGAAAGAGGCATGCGACAGCATGCCCAAGACGAACATTTTGGACGCCTATTGGATGATCAGATGATACAAACAGAGGAGACGAAAACGTCTCTGTCTCAATATAAGGCCTCTTCTGATGAAAAACGGCAGCTGCTTCAAAATCTAAAAGCAGCTCTCGAAGAGTTTGAGAAGCTCTCGCGCGAACTAAAACGCCTTTTAAAGAAGTGGAAATGAGCAAAATAAAAAAAAATGCGCCCAGTCTCTTGAGCTATCGAGGAAAAGTGCGCCTGATCTTTCTCAGCTGCCTCTTGCCCATCTGCCTGCTTTTTGCGGCTATTCTCTGGCTTGAAGAGGAGAGCGGCATGAAGCTCTACTCGTTGATCTCTTTAATCTTGGGGGCTCTCATTCTCTCTGTATTTTATTTTAACTTTCGAAACCCTCTTATAGAGCTGAAACTGGGCTTAGAAGAGCTTTCAAAAGACTCTTTCACCATTCGCATTCCTGTTCCACACGATGAGCGCGCTCCCCTCGCGAAGGCTTTTAATGAGCTGGCACAGTCCCTAGAAGACTTTGGCTCAGGAGAGAGCCATATTCGAGAGGAGCAAAATAGGATCCTGAGCAGCTTTAAAGAAAACAGCAAGCTTTTAGAGGATCAGGAGGATAAAGAGAATTTGACGATAAGACATGTCTCTTCCCATTTAAGAGCTATTCAGAGCGGTGTCCAGACTTTTGAAGAGGAGCTGGTCAGCGCAAGCCATACGGCCGCGTCCACCCGCGTCCTTGCAACTTCAGGGGAGGAGGGGCTACTGGAGATGGAGACGATTATGCAGAAGATGCTCACCAGCTCTGCAAATATCGTTACAACACTTTCGACGCTGCAGGATGAGGTTGGCACCATCAACCAGGTCATACTTGCCATTGTCAAGATCGCCGATCAGAGCAACCTGCTCTCTCTCAATACGGCCATCCGGGCCAATAAGTCTGGCTTTCAAGGAAAGGGATTTGCGGTGATTGCCGATCGCATCCGCGAAATGGCGGATCAGATCGCCTTAGCGACTCTCGACATCGAAAAATCAGTCCAGGATATTATCAAAACTGTACTTGAAGCATCTGGCGAAGTAAACAGCTTCTCAGACAAGATCCGCCATCAAGACCTGGAAACGGGGGAGATTGCAAAAGAGCTGAAGCAGCTGATCGGCAATACCCAGGAGCAGCTCCAGCTCTTTGAACGCATCAAAGACGAGATCGTCAGACAGCTGCAACAGGTAAGTCTCGTCACACAGCTCATCGGTCGGATCAAAAAAGAGACAAATGTCTCACACACTCTTGCGCATAAGCTACAACGCGAAATTGACGCTCTTCAAAGCGGCCGGCACTTAGGTGGAATGAACTGAGCGGGAGGAGGAGAAGCCCTCCTAGCAAAGCCAAGAGGCTCTTCGCGATAGCGGAGCAGCTGACCCAAACAGCGCGGATTGCCCACGTTATAGGTAATGATCCCATGGGCAAAGCTCATGTATTTAATCTCATCGAATGCGGGGTAGGGGAACTTGCAGTCATCGATGAAGGTCACTCGAATCTCAATGTCGTTCGATGAAAAACCGCAGGGGTTGGGCCGAAAAGGGATCAGCCGTTTGCTCTGGTTGAGCGCATCTAAAAAGCTGTCTACTAGCCCAATCATCATCGTCCGCGCATGGTCGAGGCTATAATGGTTGTAAACTTCAAACTGAAGGCCGAGACGATGAATTCTCTGATCTAGGAGGGCTGACTTATTGACCAGCTTCAAGTCGTTATGATCTTCCAGAATTTCGATATAGTCGGTCACGACGCAGTTCAAAATGTTGACATAGGCGTCGGGAGCTCCATTTTGGGTAAAGTCCACCATGTTATGGACCATGAGAAGAGTCGGCAGAAGAAAAATTAGGGGGTTCATCATATTACCTCAAACCCACTTTAGACGATTTCATGAAATCTGTCTTCCCAATTTTTTGTCTTTTCAGCTAGAGTGCGGAGTTATGAAAACAATCGCTTTTATCTTGTCCCTTCTGATTCCAGCTTTTAGCTTTGCACAAGGTCAGACCTTTTCTTCTGACCATAAGGGACCTTTTGAGCCCCCTTTTGAGAAGATTTATGTGGAGCGCTCCCAGATTGTGACGATGCCGGACGGCGTCTACTACTCGGATGATGAGGGCAACCTCAACAAAGCGCGCGCCGTTTCGGCCGATTGCGACGGCCTCTATGTGATCCGCATCGCCCATCAGTGTCCCTGCTGTGGCAGATGCTACGAAGGCAAATTTCTAGACGAAGAGTATGGCTGTCCCCACTTCCAGCGCAAAGTCAGCTCAAGACTCTGGTGCGATTAGAAACCCGACTTGCCCCCCTACATCACGGGTTTTAAGCGCGATGTAGGGGGCAAGTCGGGTTTAGAATTACAAGAGTGTGCAGCCGCCGCCCTTTGCCTTTTGGATCTGGAAAAGGGCTACGTGCTTGATGCCATCCTTTTCACCAGAAGCTATCAATTGATCACCTTCTCTTTTCATTTCTTTCCAGCGACCATTGTAGGGATGCCCAGATGTTTTGGATAATCTAGTCTCCAGATTCCAGATGAAGATATCCCCTTTTTCAAAAGCACTTATGACGCAATTCCCAGAGGGTGCAAGAGCCGTCATGCCACTTGGAAATGACACATGAGATAATACCTGCAGTTTACGTCGGTCCCAAATGCTAATCCTGTTGTCACTAGAACCACAAATAATCTTATCCTCAAAACAGTCAAAACTTACGACAGGCTCTTGATGGCCCAAAAAAGCAATGGGCTCTTTAGTTCTTAAGTCCCAAAGCTTGATGATTTTCACATCGCAAGGACAAACGAGAGATGATCCAGAAGAACTCATGAGCACATTTTTCGAAAAATGGAGCTTTGTAACTGGGGCCTGCGCATCAAAGCAGGTGGCAGCTGCAGTTTCAAGATCCCAAAGGCGAATCGTCTCATCCTGAGATCCGCTGATGAGCCTGGAGTCGGCCTCTATGAGAGAGAGCACTCTCTCCTTATGCCCCACTAAACTCCTCTGCCATTTTCCCTTGAAATCCCAGAGGCGAATGTCGCTATTTGCTGGATCGCTAGAGCCTGTTACAAACAGATCATCGAAACGAATAAGTGCGCTATAAGGAAATGGGGAAGTACCTAATTGAAATGTGCGATCGGGCTGTTGTAAGACAGAGATGCGATTTCCCTGATTGTATAAAATTTGATCCTTGTAAAAATCGAGAAAATGAGCGGACGCTCTCTCAAATGGAAGGTCAACTTTTGCCACTCTCTTCCACACATTTGTGTGGCAGCGCTGATAGGTCGCTTTGAAAGAGTCTCCAACAGCTTGCGCAGGCCCTAGAAAATCTCTCTGACAAAAAGGCTTCCAGAGGCTGTCTTCAGCTGCAATGCGTCTGAATCTTCTGCAGACGCGGCCAGCCCGCGCTAGATCTTGCGCTGGCAGATACTGAATAACTTTTAGCAATATCTCATCTGGGAAGCTGTCCACAGCCGTCATTTTTATCCTCCATGTAAAAGAAAATCGCGCAGGGATTTGCCCGCGTTTGTGATGGCGAGCAGGGCAATGGCAATCGGGGCCGCGAAGGCTATCACTGTGGCAACGGGAACAGAAAGGGCGATTAAGCCGACAAAAGGGCCGTGAAAAGTGACTGCAAAGCCAAGAGCCTTCGTCGCATAAATGGCAGCAAAGTAGCCTCCAATAATGCTGAGGGGGTAGTTGGCAGCTCCCCCCTTTTTATTGATGCGCGATGCAAGCAGATAGATCGCTAAGCTGGCAGGGGCCAAGAGGCCGACTGCAATGGCATGAGCTGCTGGAATGACGCTTGGCACAAAGATCTTAACGATATGCGATCCTAGCCAGCCAGCAGCGGCAAACACAGCGGTGCCGGTGGCAAAAGCAAGAGGATAGATCAGGATAGACGAGGGAGTGACGCGATTTGCTGTAGTAGTCATAAAGTCTCATTTTTATTAAAAATTATAACAAAAGAAAACTATTTTTACCACTCAATTAATCTAAACCCTTCGGGAAAATAGAACAAAATATCAGAGGCTGCGACACAGTAGGAAGAGAGCTCTATGGCAGCATGTTCGCCGGCTAAGCCATGGATATAGACACCTAAAGTAGCGGCCTGATGAGGAGTCAACCCTTGGGAAAGGAGGGCGGCTAGCAGTCCCGTGAGCACATCGCCGCTTCCGGCTGTTGCCATTCCGGGATCGCCCACAGGATTCACCCGAATAGGAGAATCGGGGTGAAAAATAAAGGTTGGTCCCCCTTTCAGCAGAAGGGTGACCCTCTCTTTTTCGGCAAAATTTTGACAGATACGCAAAAAAGAGAGGTTAAGAATTTGGGGAGATGGCAATTGAAGGAGGCGCAGCATCTCACCCATGTGGGGCGTCAGAATTGTCTTTTCAGGTAGGGCTATCTCCTCTTCTGAAATTAGCGTCAGGGCATCAGCATCGATGACGCACGGCTTTTGTAGATGCGGGATAAGCTGGGTAAGAAGCTCCTTTATTTCCGGGGAGAGGCCCACGCCTGGGCCGATAAAGAGGGCAGTTGGCTTAGAGAGAATTTCGGATACTGTCGCCAGATCGCCGGGTTTATAGGGAACGCGAATCAGCTCAAAAGGAGCGTTCGCAAGCTCTGCCTGCATCCCTTCGGGATGCAAAAGGCGCACCATTCCGGCGCCCCCGCGCAGTGCGGCTAAGGAGGAGAGAAGGGCGGCTCCAGGCATTCCTGGAGAGCCCGCCATGCCGATCACATAGCCTCTCTGATACTTGTGACGATTGCGCACAATGGGGGGAAGAAGGGGACGCACAATGGCGTCCGTTAGCATGATAAGGTCAGCTTCCGACTCATCGATATAGGATTGTGAGAGGCCAAAGTCGACGTGGCGCAACTTTCCCACATGGTTCCAACCCTCTTTGAGAAAAAAACCTGTTTTGGGAAGCCCTAAAAAGGCTGTTTCAGCGGCAATGATGGCCACTCCTGCCACATCTCCCGTTTCACCATCTAGCCCCGACGGGATATCGACGGCAATGATGGGGAGCCCTGACTCATTTGCGAGGCGAATCGCTGTCGCAAAAGGTTCTCCCACAGTGCCATGAAAACCCGTTCCGAAGATCCCATCCAGAATCAGGCCACGTGCAGGAAAATCGATCTCTTCGAGAGAGTTGATCTCTTGGACCCTTCCTCCCTCTTGAAGGAAGCGGCGGTGATTTTCTTGGCAGAGGCGGCTGCTATCTCCTAGAGAGGCGAGCTGAAAAGCCGTGACTTCATAGTCGAGATGCAGAAGGTGGATTCCTGCCACATAGGCGTCTCCGCCATTATTGCCTTTGCCGCAAAGCAAAATAATGGAGCGATCCACCTGATGATGCTCCACATAATCGTGCACCACTAAGGCAACGCCGCTTCCCGCCTCTTCCATAAAATCACTTTCAGAAGCGCCGTCGCGATAGGCTTGCGCTTCGAGGTGGGCCATCTGTTTGGGGGATATGACTTTCACTTGAGTTCTTCCTTGACTGGACGCTGCATGAGAGCCTTGACCGCATCTTTTGGCTGCATCTTTTCATAAACGATTTTGTAGACGACTTCTGTAATCGGCATTGGCACCTGGTATTTTTTTGAGAGCTGCAAGACGGAGACACAGGTATAGGCGCCTTCTACAACCATCTTGATCTCTTTCTGGGCCAATTCTGGAGTCAAGCCTTTGGCAAGAAGCATGCCGAAACGAAAGTTGCGGCTTGTGGCAGAACTACAGGTCATACACAAGTCTCCCATGCCAGAAAGGCCGTTGAGCGTTTCGGCTTTACAGCCTTGGGCGACCGCCAGCTTGCGCACCTCATGCAGACCGCGCGTCATCAGGGCCGCAAGTGCGCTTCCGCCAAGCTCTAACCCTTCAGAAATTCCGCACGCAATAGCAATAATATTCTTAAGGGCGCCTCCATAAGCCACTCCGCGCAGGTCGGGATTGGGATAGACACGGAAAGTATCCGTAGCAAAAGTCTCACAAATCATGGCCATCACCGGCGGATAATAGGCCGAAGCCACAACCGAGGTGGGCAGTCCGCGGATCACCTCTTCGGCATATCCAGGACCGCTCAGCATCCCCACCCATTGATGGCTATCGGGACCTAAGACTTCCACAATCACGTCGGGAAGGATAAGGCCGCTATTCTGCTCGATTCCCTTTGAGGTGACCACCATGGGACAGTGAGGCAATCCCACCCCTCTGACCTGCTGCATGACGGGTCTGATGCCAGAAGAGGTCACAGCTTCAAGCAGAAGATCCACATCGTCAAGCGCTTCTGCAAGCTGGGTTGTAAACTGGAGATCGCCGCTAGAGCGATGGCCTGGCAGGAAAGGATGCGTCTTGGTGCGGTTCAACTCCGCTGCTAAATCGGGCTTATTTGTCCAAGAAACGACGCGATAGCCTTTGGACGCGAGGATCGAGGCTAAACAAAATCCCCAGCATCCAGCTCCTAAACAGCCTATTTTCATCTTTTCACCTTTTTGGCCACTTTACCACAAAATCGAAATACGCGCACAGTCTTGCACACAAGTATCAATTTTTTTATCCTATCCATCCTCCCCATCCTGAAAAAAAGCTTTCAAATTTCAGCAGATATATAAGAAGCATCCGGCAAGGGCCTTTTGTGCCAAAAGCCAAGCAACTCGGGAGTCGGATAATAAAACTCCTGTGCCAGCTCAAACGCCCTATCCGATGGCTCTAAACCAGAAATACGGGCGTAGGTCTTGCGATCCTGCAGCTGCAGTGCTTTTTTGACGCGAGGCGGATCGTCGCTATTTTTTAAAGGCGCAAAGCACTCTTCTCTTGGATAAATGAGCGCCTTGACCTGTTTTGCCAGGGGAAGAAGGTCAAAAATAAACTTCTCAAATTTCCAGGCGCTGATCGACCCTTCGATATTTTTTGCCGGCTTTAAGGCTAGATGGAGGGGAAAGAGAGCTGCTTTAAGAGAGTCGACAAAAGAGGCCGAAAAACAGAAAAGGCTAATGTTGGCGAGGCGATGTTTGAGGGATCCATCCGCTAAACGCGCCAACCGTTCGCTTTCCGGAAGCTCGCTATACTCAGCCACAGAGAGCTTGCCTGCTCGGCGCACAAGCAGCCCCACTTTCTCGTTTTCGTCCCTTCTTTCCGTGCACTTAACGGTGACTTCGCACTTTTGAAGCGCATGAAAGCCCACGAGGTTTGCGTCATAGGGGTCAGCGAGAGGATTATCGACCAGAATGAAGTTGAGATACTGCACCCCATTCTGGCGCCATTTTTGCCAAATCCCACTCTCAATAAGGCCTTGGAGGGAAGAGCCGTTGCCATCTGGCCCTCTTGCAATCGTGGCAGGGCTTTCCAGAAACATATTCCCTGATTCATCAAGAAATGGCAGCATGCTCTGCTGGAAAAAATAGAGCTGCTCTACAGATAAGCCAAAGCGATGATGCCGTTCAAAAAACGAAAGCGTTTCGAGATGATTGAGCGGCGAAGTCATGATCGCAAGCGGAAGAGGACGACCCGCCTGCCTGCTTGCAGCGGCAACTTTTTCTGCAAAGAGCTGAAAGAGGCTTTTCTGTTTGATCGGAGAGATGGGAGTGATCCCTTTCGGCCCCACCACTCCCAAGCGGGTGCCTTGCCCTCCGGCCACTAAGAGGCACCCCACCTTGCCGGCAGCGATGAGCTCTAAACCGAGCGCTTTATCCCCCTTATGGGTTGCGTCTAGAAAAGAGTCAAACGGCTCCTCTGACAAAGGAGTCGGCAGGGAGAGCAGCGCCTGCTGGCGACGGAAAGCGGCGCTGTCCAGCGCCTCAATTTGGCGCAAAAGTGAGGCGCGCTCCGCTTCTTGCAGCCTCGCCCAGTAGGCCAAAAGAGGCTCCTGCTGGAGAGCACTCAATTTATCTTTAGCTTTTTCGAAAGACATATTGCTATTGTAGCAGATCGCCTGTTTTCTATTGCCGCTTATCGCCATTTATGTAAGATGAGCCTTAAGGTAAGGATTTCCTATGGCCATGGACCTCGACGCGCAAGCAGAAACTCTAATTGCAAAAATCAAGCACTATCTCATCACCACGATGGGCCGTGCTGCGGATGAAGCCAATATCGATGAATTTTACCGCGCCCTCTGCTATGCGATTCGCGAAGAGATCATGATCAACTGGCTGGCGGCAACGCGCACCTTTGCCTCTAAAGATGTGCGCATGATCTATTACCTCTCCATGGAATACCTTCCGGGAAGAATCCTCACCAACAACATCACAAATCTTGAAGCTAACGATGTCATCCGCATTGTCCTAAGCAAGATGAACCGCAAAATTTCGGACATCTTAGCCCGGGAACCCGATCCAGGGCTTGGCAACGGAGGCCTTGGCCGCCTAGCCTCCTGCCTAATGGATTCCCTCGCCACTCACCACTATCCCGCCCAATCCTATGGATTGCGCTATCAGTATGGAACGTTTGAGCAGCAGCTCTGGGATGGGCTGCAGATCGAAGCGCCCGACTGCTGGCTCCTCAACGAAAACCCTTGGGAATTTCGGCGCGACTTAAGAAAGGTGATCATCAAATACTGCGGCCACACGATCCCCTCAACCAATATCCATGGCGATGAGATCCTGTTCCTGCACGATTTTGAAGAGGTGTGGGCGCTTCCTTACGACATTCCAATTATTGGCTATAACAAAGAGGGGCGCTTCTCCGTCGTCACGCTTAGGCTCTGGTCCACGAAAGAGTCTCCACGCAATTTCCAGCTGCAGCGCTACAATGCGGGACAGCTCGACCAGGCAGCGGAAAATACCACCCTTACGGATGTACTCTACCCAAGCGATCATCATGAAACGGGAAAACGGATCCGCTTGAAACAGGAGTACCTCCTCGTCTCCAGCTCTCTTCAAGACATCATCCGTCACTACCTTGTCAAACATGACAATTTTCGCGCTTTTGCCGATAAAGTGCGCATCCAGATCAATGACACCCATCCCGCCCTGACTATCGCGGAATTGATTCGCATTCTCACTCAGATCCACGACATTCCATGGAAGATGGCGATCGAGATCACTCAAACCTGCTGTGGCTATACCAACCACACGATCATGAGCGAAGCGCTCGAGCAGTGGGATGTGCCCCTTCTCTACTACCTCTTGCCGCGCCAATATAAGATCATCGAACGGCTCAATTTCGAGTTCTGCAACAGCATGAGAAGCCGCTACCCGAAGGATGAAGAAAAAATCCGGCGGATGTCGATCATTGAAAATAACAAAGTGCGCATGGCGAATCTGGCCATCTTTGGATCCCATAAAGTCAATGGCGTCGCCGCCCTCCACACAGAGATCTTGAAGCATTCCGTATTCAAAGACTTCTATGAAGCCTATCCAGACAAGTTTGTCAACGTCACCAACGGCGTGACACAGCGCCGCTGGCTCCTTCACTGCAATCCGGAATTGGCCAAATTCATCTCTAAGCGCATCGGATCCGGCTGGATTACCGATTTTACCCAAATTGAAAAACTAAAAGATTTTGCCGCAGATCCTCAAAGTCAAGAGGAGTTTTTGCAAATCAAGCGCAAAAATAAGCAGCTGCTTGTCGAATTTATCAATCATGAAAATAAGATTCGCAACGCGACTGGCGAAATTGTTGCCCCGCCGCCGATCATCGATATCGGCTCCCTTTTCGATGTGCAGGTGAAGCGCATCCATGAGTACAAGCGGCAGCTAATGAATATTTTGCATGTCATCATGGTCTACTTTGAACTCCTGGAAAATCCGGAGAGCCGCCCTGTCAAGCGCACCGTCATCTTTGGAGGGAAGGCCGCTGCAGGCTATGAGACAGCAAAAGATATCTTGCGGCTCATCCATTGCGTCGGACGCAAGGTCAACCGCGATCCCGCCATCGCTGGGGCTCTCAAGGTTGTTTTAATTGAAAATTACAACGTTTCAAAAGCTGAAATCATCATTCCAGCCGCTGACCTTTCCGAGCAGATCTCCCTGGCGGGGATGGAGGCCTCGGGGACCGGAAACATGAAATTCGCCATGAATGGCGCCCTCACCATTGGCACAGATGATGGGGCCAATATCGAAATGCGCGAAGCCATCACGGACCAGTGGTGGCCCTTCAAATTTGGCTGCTCTGCCGATGAAATTGCAGAGATGAAGGCGAAAGACTCCTACCATCCGCGCCAAATTTACGATCAAAATCCAAAGATTCGAAGAGCTGTCGATACGCTGCGGGATCGCACCTTTGCTGTCAGCGACACTGAACATCAGGTCTTCAGCGACCTTTTCCATAAACTGATTGAAGGCCACTATGGGGGCACTCCAGACCGTTATTTTTCCCTTCGCGACTTGGAAAGTTACTATGAAGCGCAAAAAAGAGTGGAGCTGCTCTATCAAGACCCTGTCAAATGGGCCGAATATGCCATCCAGAACATTGCCGGAATGGGAAAATTCTCCATCGACATCTCCGTCATGAATTATAGCAAACTCGTCTGGGATCTGCTTCCTTGTCCTATTGACGAGGATATTTTGGAAAGAATCCGCAACGATTATGCTCTTATCGATGTGTGCCGCGTTTATAAATGAGTCCATAACAGACTCATTATTAAGATTTTAGCATTTACATTTTCCTTTTCCGTATCTATAATACTTCATAAGACACGCAATTAAAAAGGAATGTTTATGGCAGGAATTAGTCCAAGTTTAGTTTCTTTAGAAGGCAGTATTTACATCCCTACGGGTGATGAAAGAATCAGAGCAACTCTCCGTTTAATATTTAACGTTGCAGTCGAGAGTTTTTCAACCTTAAAACATATAAAAGTTCACGATAAAACAAATTACAAAGATGGATTTGTTAAATCAATTACTATCTCAGAAAAGGTGGTAAAAAAGTCATTACTCCCTTTTATATTAAAAAATAATCAAATAACAGCGATCGATTTTACACTGGCGCATTTAAATTCAACGGCTATTTTTGTATTACTAAAAGAACTTCCAAAACATGTTACAACGATTGTTCTAACTCGTAGATACCCAGGTGAAGAAATAGGACCCTACCGCGACGTTGTCGAAGCGGCTATTAGACTAAATAAAAATGGTCATTGTCCCATCGTCAAATACCGCATTAATCCAGATAGACCCGAGCAAGATTTTGTAAAATATGTTGAAAAGATGTCTAAGGAGCCCTCACTTTCCGATTCATTTATTGACCTAGAGATTAATGGACAGACCAAAAAGAAAACATTAAAACTGGTAAAAATAAACTTTCCTTTATGGGCTCTTCCAGAAAAGTCAAGTAAAGCGCCGGACCCCTCAGAATTTGAGAGAAAAGAGGAAAAAAAGGAGTGAAAAGATTGTCATGGAGAGGGCGATGAAGCTCATCACCCACATTTTTAAGGGCCAGAGGGTTTTGCTAAGCTGGTGGACCACTCTGTGATACCCATAGAGGGCATAGAGAAAGAGGAGTCCGCCCCAGAGAATCAAAAACTGCCCCATCCACCTTGCCAACATGCGATGGTAGGGGTTTTCGAAGAAGAGAAGATGCATAATCGCTAACCCTCCTCCCACACCCGCTAAACCTGTCCTGATCCAGGAGTTGAAGGTGCGCTCCGCGGCAAGGCGCGTGCGCTCCCCTGCCAGCTCCGTGCGCTCTTCTGCAAGGGTTTTATCATCAATTTTTGTCATTGGGGACTGACCAACTCCCATCGCTTAAGCAAAAGTTCATAATCCCCTGACGCATGCACCTTGGCTAATCCTTGATTAAAGTGGTCGACGAGGTGCTCTCCACGCTCATCTTTATGGGCAATCAGGCGAATCCCTAAGTCGATCAGTTGCGGAGTGGCGACCTTTAATTTATCGGGGTAGAGGACCTGAGTATAGGTGTAGGCCAGTTGCGCTTCCATGATGACACCAAAAACGGAGCGCCCTACGAGTTCATTGAGCGCTGTGATGGCATTGTCGTAGGTCACTAACTGCAAGTCAGGGTACTGGGTTGCCAAGCGAAAGATCAGCGAAGATTCTTTACTGACGCCGATGGGCCTTCCGCTTAAATCCCCAAGAGAGCTGATCGATGAGTTGAGAGGAACAACCAGGACGGGACCCGCAAGAAAAATTGAGTTTGAAACGGCGTAGCGCTCTTGTAAAAAAGGGGTCACAGTGATAGTGACGAGAATGGCATCATACTCTTCGCTATCGAGCTTTGTAAAAAGATCTCCCGACTGAAACGTATCCATATCGATTGCAAGCTTTTCGTCCAGACCAATTGCGCTGATGAGTTCATCGATAAAAGCCTGCAAATTGGCCTCTTTCCCGCTCAACTGAATGGGATACCAGTTTACCAGGCGCGCAATGTGATAAATCTCCTGATGCAAAGCCACCCTTGAGCTGCAGCCGCGAATCAGCAGGACAAGCAGGAGAATGGCGCCAATGGCGAGAATCCAGCGCCCCACCCTAGAGCGCAAAAAGCTCTTAAAAAAACTCATTATTTTCCGTTGTTAAAATGGTGAGATTAATAGAAAATGAATTCTATGTCTATCTGGAAAACGCCTTTTACTCTCGAAGAGGCCGCGGCATCGCGCGCTGGAACAATGGTCGACCATCTCGGCATTGAATTTATTGAGATTGGCCCCGATTTCTTGCGCGCCCGCATGCCAGTCGATAAGCGCACCCTGCAACCTTACGGGATCATGCATGGGGGTGCCTCCTGCGCCCTCGCCGAAACAGTCGGCAGTGTCGCCGCCCATTACTGCGTCGATCATCGCGAGCAGCGCTGTGTCGGTCTTGAAATCAATACCAGCCATATCAAAATGGTGCGCTCCGGCTTTGTCATTGGCACGGCCAAGCCTCTCCATCTTGGCCGCAGCACGCAAGTTTGGGAAATTCTCATTCATGATGAGGAGGGGCAGCTCGTCTCTGCCAATCGCCTGCGCATGGCGGTTTTAGCTACCCCTCACCCGTAAAACCCCTTCCCCTCCTTCTGCATATCCAGCAGCCTTTGGCAAGGCGCAAAGCGGTCTCCCCACTTGGATTTGAACTGCTGCAGATGGTCGACGACGTAGCTGATGCCGAGCTGATCGGCATAGCGCAGGAGGCCGCCGCGGAAGGGGGGAAAGCCTGTGCCCATGAGGAGGGCCATATCAAGGTAGTCGGGGCGGGCGACGATCTTCTCATCGAGGCAGCGAGCGGCTTCGTTGATCATGGAGAGGATAACGCGATCGCTCATTTCCACATCGGAAATGTCGGGCGTTTTGACAGGCCCGAGTAGCTTCTCAATCTCAGGGTTGCGGCTTTTATTTTTGCCCTTGTAGAGGAAAAATCCTTTGCCCACTTTTTTGCCAAGTAGACCCTTCTCGAGCATCTTATCTATTAAAGGCGAGCCCCTCATGCGTGCTCCGTAGGCAGCCTCCAGCACTTTGTTGACCTTGGCCAAAACATCGATGCCAACCTCGTCGGCAAGCGTGAAAGGGCCCATCGGATAGCCAAAGTTGAGAAGAAGCTTCTCCAGCCTATCAAAGGGAACCCCCTCTTCAAAAAGATGCATGCACTCAGTGGCGCCCATGGCAAAAATCCGGTTGACCAGGAAACCTGCGCAGTCGCCCACGACAATGGGAGTTTTGCCCAGTTTCTTGCACAGGTCGACCACAGTTGCAACGGCTTCTGGAGCCGTTTTTGCACCAGGGACCACTTCGACGAGCGGCATGCGGGGAACGGGGTTGAAAAAATGCATGCCAATAAAGCGCTCGGGAGATTTTAGAGACTTAGCAAGCTCATTGACGCTGAGCGATGAGGTGTTGGTGGCCAGCAGAGCGTCGGGACGCATGACTGCTTCTATTTCGGAAAAAAGCTTCTGCTTTAGCTCAAAGTTCTCCGTAGCAGCCTCAATGACCAGATCTGCGCCCTGAAAACCAGTTGTGTTTGTTGTTCCGCTCACTTTCTGGAATTTTAAACTCGCTTCGTATGGCTTTAAACGCTTCTCTTTGTCATAGAGAGCCTTAATGGAGCCGTAACCTTTGCCAAGGGCTGCAAGGTTAATGTCCTTCATGCGCACCGGATAGTCGCGATTGCTTAAAAGAAATGCGATGCCGCTTCCCATGACACCAGCTCCAAGGACACCTGTAGAGGCAATGGGCTTGGCCGTAGCGATAACACCCGGATCTTTTTTTAAAGCTTCCGATGTGAAAAAGAGAGAAATGAGGTTGCGCGCGATCTGAACGCTTCCTGGGGTTGCGAGATGTTTAAGGATGCCTTGAATTTCTATTTCTAGCCCCTCTTTAAGAGGTTTTCCGGCACTTTCTTTGATCACATCCAGGGCTAAAAGAGGGGCTGGATAATGGCCCTTGGTCTTTTCAAGAATATTTTTTTTGGCCTGACTAAATAAAAGCGATCGCCCGATCGGATTGCGCTCGAGAAGCCAGGATGACCAGCCCTTTTTATGCCTTTTTTCTAAGGCTGTTTTGCGCCCCATAGAAGTGATCCAAAAGTTGACAAATTCAGCGCTTTTCTCCTCCTTGAACTCTTTGGCGACGAGAGCGTCTACCAGGTGCAGCTTGTACGCCTTTTCCGCTTTGACAGGCTTGCCGGTTAAAATGAGATTTAGCCCCTCCTGCAAGCCAACGAGGCGCGGCAGCCGCTGGGTCCCTCCCCAGCCAGGAACAATACCTAAAGAGACTTCTGGAAGTCCAATGGAGGTCTTTGGATTTGTGGTCGCAATGCGATAGCTGCAGGCTAAAGCAAGCTCTAAGCCTCCGCCCAAACAGGCTCCATCGATCACTGCAATGGTGGGAAAAGGAAGCTGGGAGAGCTTATTAAAGACCAGGTGGCCGGTGCGCATCATCTGTTCAGTTTTAGTTTTGTCTTTAAAGGTCTCTTCAAAGCTGCGGATGTCAGCTCCGGCAATAAAAATATCCTCCTTGCCGCTCGTGAGGACGAGAGCGGAGAGCCCACTATTTCTTGCCAGCTCATCGAGAATGGTCTCCAGCTCTTCCAGGACGGGGAGAGAGAGCTTATTGACCTTTTCGCCAGGGAGATCGAAGACCAGACGCGCGATTTTATCTGCGCCAATCGTTAACTGCCATGCTGCCATGTTATTCTGCCTCCACAATGACTGCTTCTCCTTGACCCCCACCCACACAGAGTGTGGCAAGACCAACTTTTAATTTGCGCCTGCGCAGCTCTCTCAGCAACGTCAGCACAAGGCGCGCTCCCGATGCCCCCACAGGGTGACCAAGAGCAATTGCGCCTCCATTGACATTGAGAATATCGAGCGATATTTCGCCAAGCGGGGCGTCGCGCTTTAATTCTTTGCGCGCGAATTCAGGCGAATTGGCGGCCCGGATGCAGGCGAGAACCTGAGAAGCGAATGCTTCGTTAATTTCAATGAGCTGAAAATCGGAAAGCTTCCGGCCGGTTTTTGCAAGTAGCTTTGAAATGGCGTAGACGGGTCCTAGCCCCATGCGGCTCGGGTCGCAAGCTGCATAAGAGTATTCGCTAAGATAACCGAGTGGCTTTAACCCAAGCGCTTTTGCTTTCGACTCGCTCATGAGCAGCAGAGCCGCAGCCCCATCTGTCACTTGACTTGAGTTGCCGGCCGTTACTGTTCCTGTCAGCTTATCGAAAACAGGTTTAAGCTTTGCCAAAGCATCTAGCGTCTGATTGGCGCGCGGGCCATCGTCAATGGCCTGCATCTCTTTACAAGCGGGTGGCTGCGGAATCGGGACAATCTCTTCGCCAAGACGCCCCTCTGTGATGGCGCGCATGGCGCGCTCTTGACTCATCAGGGAGAATTTATCCTGCTCCTCGCGCGTGACTTTAAACTCGCGCGCCAAAATTTCAGCCGTCTGGCCCATGCTTAAACCACAAAGAGGGTCGGCAATTTCAGGGATTTCGGGAATTAAAAACGAAGGTCTAAACGAAAGCCACGCTTTAAATTTTTGCTGCCACGATCTAGTTTTATTGAGGCGCACCAGAAAATCGCGCATTTTCTTGCGGAAAAGGACCGGAAAATGGCTCATCGATTCTGTGCCGCCCACAATGATCACCTCCGCTTCGCCGCTGACGATCTTGTTATAGGCGGAAGCGAGCGCCTCCATTCCTGAGGCGCAGTTGCGGTTGACGGTATAGGCGGGCAAAGAGATCGGCATTCCCGCTTTAACCGCCACAATGCGGGCAATATTGGTCGCATGCGGGGGCTGCAGCACATTCCCGAAGATCAGCTCGTCGACCTTATCGAGAGGAAAGCCGGTCCGCGCCATCAGCTCTTTCACTGCAAAGGCTCCCAAATCATCCGCTTCATACTCGCGCAGCACACCTCCACCCTTGCAAAAAGGGGTGCGGATGCCATCGATAATGGCGATGCGTTCTTTCATACATTCACCTCATTCAGATACATGGAATTGATCAGCTGTTCATATCTTTTTGTCACCTCATTGCGCCGGATTTTCAGCGTCGGCGTCAACTCTCCCGCCTCAATGGAGGGAGGGTGGGAAACAAAACGGTAGGCGCGCACCTGCTCCCAATGGTTTAAGTGGCTGTTCAGGCCTGCAAAAAGCCGCTCCATCTCGCCTTTCACAAAACTGCTTTTAAGAAACTCCTCATCGGAAAGATTCTCCATTTTCTGAGACACTTTTAAGCTCTCCATTACCTCTTTATTGGGAAAAAGGAGACAAGAGGCAAATTGGCGTCCTTCTGCAATAACCATCGCCATCTCGATGAGCGGAGCCTTGCAGATCAGCTGCTCGATCGGCACAGGGGCCACATACTCTCCCGTCGATGTTTTGAAAAGCTCTTTCAGGCGGCCATGTAGGGTCAAATACCCCTCCGCATCAATCTCTCCTTTATCGCCTGTGTGGAGCCAGCCATCCGCATCGAGAAACTGCGCCGTCAATTCCGGGTTGTGGTAATAGCCACGCATGACAAGCGAGCCCTTTACCAGGACTTCCCCTTCAGGGCTTATTTTGAGATCGATACCCTTTAAAGGAACTCCCACTGTCCCAATCTTATTCTTTCCTGGAGGATTGACCGTGATGGGACAGCCCTCTGTCATCCCCCACCCCTCCACAATTGGAACGCCAATCTCTTGATAAAAGTGGTTCAGATGCGGGTTTAAAGGGGCTCCTCCGCTGACGACAATTCTTAAAGATCCGCCAAGGGCATTGCGCAACGTGTGATAAACTAGCTTATCCACAAGTGGGTGAGCAAGATGTTTGATCAGGTTATTTTCTTCGCTGTTGGCCAGATCGAAGGCCCACTGCCCGATGTGACGCTTGATAAAGCCTGCTTCATGTACCTTTGAGAGCATTTTGGCGTATAATTTTTCTAGAAGGCGCGGCACGACAATCATCGCGGTTGGATGAAGCTCTTGGCACACCTTCCCTAATGATTTGATGTCGTTGGAATAGTAGATGCTCACGCCGAAACCTAGCATCAGGTAGTTGACGGTAAAGCCAAAAATGTGGGCGAGCGGCAAAATGCTCAAATAGCGTTCTTTATCTGGATACAGATCCCAAGGATGCTGGGTCAAATGCGCGAGAATATTGCGCTGAGTCAGTTCTGCCCCTTTTGGCTGCCCAGTACTGCCACTTGTATAGATGATGCTCGCAAGATCCTCAGGATGTAAAGCGTCACAAAGCTCCTGGTATTTATGGGGCTCTTTGCCATCCAACTCCTCTCCTAACTCCAAGAGCTCGCTATAGGAATCGCCTTTCAGGTCAAAAACATCTGTAAAAAGCCCCTGATGCTGCTCAAAGATGGGGATGGAGAGCATCCGATCGACAAAAATCCAGTGGGTGCCGGTCTGTTTAATTTCAAAGATAAAATTTTCGTCAGAGACATTGGGAAAAAGAGGGACAAACACCCCTCCTGCAACCATCACCGCCATGCTCACCATTGTCCAGCGCGGGGAGGGAAGCGCAATCAGCCCTACGCATGTTCCCTTCGTCAAACCGCGCGCCACCAATCCCAAAGACAAATGGCGCACCTCTTTAAGCACCTCCTCCGTTGAGTAGGAGTGCCATTTCCCCTCTTCCAACCCATTCAAACAGTGAGCTTGAGAGTAGTGAGTGGAGATATGCCTAATAAAATCTGAAAAGCTGTTCCAAGGTTCCATATTTCCTCTATCCCTGTAATTCTATTGTAATGTAAAGAGAAATTTTGAGGAATGTATGTTTAAGACTCGAAAAAGGGGACATTTTTTACCACGGACTTTTTAAGAAGTGGTTAGGAGCAGAAAAAACAGCCTTTGGCTGTTTTTTCTGCCTCGAGGATAGCTTTTCAAGTTCTTATTTTGGATGCCACCTCTCTCAAAAATTCAACTTCTCTGTGCGCTCAGTGCTCTCTTGTGACCTTAAAACCCGACTTGCGCCCCTACATCACGCTTAAACTTTGGCCGAACTTAGCAAGTTGCCTGATAAGCTCCGAAGGCCAAGTCGCGACTTGGCCAAGGGGCTTAGCAGAGCAAATTGCTAAGTGCAGGCAAGTTTAAACCCGACTTGCCCCCTACATCCTGGCTCGAGTGTTATTTAAGCTGTTGAGATAGCGCAGATTGCGATGAAGCCAAGGGTATTCCCCTTGGCGAATCGCAAGATGCGTTAGATCGACTGCTTAAATAACGCTCGTGCTAGAGCGTTTTAGAATATCTTTTGAAGTGAAAACGAAAAAATAAATATAAGCAATTTCATGATAAAACCTTGTGCGGTGACAGCGTCTATTCTTCTAGGCAATAGCCTTGTCAAACTACTAAAAGAGGTTTCGATTTTTTTTCTCAGCTTACCTCGAATATAGTTAAGGGACCCTGAATGCTGTCTTTTTGAATTAACCTTTCTTTCAGGTAAGAAATGGATTCCTGCAATATCTGAAAGCTCTTCTTCAAATTGATAATCGGTATATGCTTTGTCACCGTAAATCTTTGATCCCTCTCTTAGATCAATGTGCATAGTCTTAAAAGCAGTAATATCAGCGTGAGAAGCTGGTGTAATGATAAACTCTACAGGTAGTCCAGAAGCTGTTGTCAGCATGTGAATCTTAAAACCATAATAGAATTTCTTTTTCGCTTTGCAAAATCCGATAAACTCTTTGCCTTTAAGGATTTTGCACCGATAACTCCTGTAATTAGCACAAACTTCTACAGGCATGCTATCCACGAGGTATTCAAGAGTATTATTTTCTCGATGAAAGACTTGAGCGACAATATGAAAGGCCATTTGCCAAATTGAAGCATCTATAGCGTGCAATTGACGATTTAGCCTGCTTTCACTCAGCATATTAGTAATATGACCATTCCACATGAGCACTTGACGTGCCCTAGAAAAATTGCCTCCATAAAATAGGGCTGCTGTGATAGCGACGGTCATAATTTCAGCTAGATTCATTTTACATTGAGAATCAGATTTGATACCCGCTGCGTGAAGCATGTCAGAGCAAAAGCTGTAAATAAAAATAATTTTCAATTCCATAGTCTTCTCCTTTTTGGGAAAACTTTGCAAAAATTGAAAATTAAAAAGAATATCGCGCTTAAACTTGCCTGCACTTAGCAATTTGCTCTGCTAAGCCCCTTGGCCAAGTCGCGACTTGGCCTTCGGAGCTTATCAGGCAACTTGCTAAGTTCGGCCAAAGTTTAAGCGTGATGTAGGGGCGCAAGTCGGGTTTTAAGCACGATGTAGGGGGCAAGTCGGGTTTAAAAGGTGCGACATTTGTGCTAGGATGCAAGCAGGCTGACGAGCTGATCGCGGTTCACGACGCTTTTGGGGCCAAACCAGATGGACCATAGCCCAATGGCAAACTCTTTGTCGCTGAGTTGGCCGGCACGAGTGCCATTGATTAGCACCTCGATAGTTCCGCCTGGAAGCCAACGGATGATCTGCTCATCTCCCTTCTGCACATCGCGATTAAAAAACTGGACAAAGGTGCCGATTTGCCCCTTTAAACGGGCTAGTTGCTCCTCGGAAAAGACATTTTTAAAGGATTCCTGATAGCCGTCTGCAACTTGTGCCACAGTTGCTGTGTGCATCCATTTGAGCGTCAGCTGTTTGGCAAGATCATCCTGCAAAATCAGCGCAAACTTATCCCCATTCTTGTTTGACGCTCCCTCTTGCAGATAGTGCGCCACGTTGTAAACCTTCACAAAGAACTTTTTCCTGGTGGCCACGCCCGTTATTTTGAGATGGTATTCCTTGCCATTTTCTGTAAACGAAACTTGTCTAGGAAAGTCCAGGAGCTCTTCGGCATAAGTTCCAGTCACAAAGAGCATCATAAAGAGGGTCAAAAAAAGCTTCATTTCACCGACTCCAGTTGTTTGCGGTTTTCTTTGATGGTTGCTGTACTCGCCTCAATCTTCTTTTGATTCTCGCGAATCAGTTGTGTGCTCCTTTGGACAGCTTCTCGATTGGCATCGATCGAATCGCTGCTTTCATTCATCAGGGCGTTCATGCGATTGACTGTTCCACAGCTGGAACAAGCAAAAAAGACGACGAAGAAAAGAACTCTCATGAAGCGCTCTCCTTCTTCAGCAATTTATTAATCTCTTCAAGTTGGCGACGGTTCTCTTCAATGCTTCTGTTAGCCTCTTGGATGGCCTGTGCATTTTGCTGGACAGCTTCAGTGCTCATGTCGATGGCTTCGCGATTGCGTTCAATAGCCCACATCGTCTCGTGAATCATGGAGCAGCTGCTAAGGAAAAGAAAACCTAAAAGCGACAAGAAAATTTTCATGATGGACCTGGCTTTTTTTTAGTCCATCATTCTTTATCAGCTGAAAAATGGTTTTGTCAACTTTTATTTTTCCACTTAGCGAACGAAATAGCGCCTTTTGTCTCTTTGGCATAGAGGTAAAACTGGCGAAAAAACTGGATGCGCTGCTTGGCAACTTCGTGTCGAAAATCGTCTGGAATGTTCATGAGATCCGTACCGCCAAGAAGCAGCTGCCGCATGAGAATCTCATCCAAGGTAAAGTGTTGATGGTTTTTCAAGATGTCATAAACGGCGGCAAAGAGGGTGGCTCTTCCGCGCCCCCCATGACAATGGCCATAGAGCCAATGGCCCTCAGGAAGGTTTTGGATTAACTGAACAAGGCGATCGATCTGCTCGTCGGTAGGTGGGTGGTTCTCCGTGATAGGGATGCGCACATAGTGCATGCCTAGCGCTTCCACAAGCTCTTTTTCCGTTTTGACATCTCCCACAATAAGCTTGAGAGGCTGAGTTTTTGGATCAAGGACGACGACTCCCTCTTTCAGAATGGCTTGCAGCCGCTCTTTTTCGTCTGCTTCAATTTGGGCAACTGTTTTCCCAAAGTTAGTCCAAGTCGAGTTAGGAAGTTCCCAGCTAACGGGCACTCCATTGACGAAGCCGTGCGATTCTTCTCGCAAATCGATGACCGTGATAGCGGAGGAGTTTGGGAAGCGATTGGCAAATAAATGGAGGGATGTTTCTGTAAATTGGCCGCTCGCGCTTCCTTGCAACCGGTCCAATCCCAAACGGCTAGGGACGCCGACAATTTCTGAAGAGTAGGAACCGTTGAGAAGGCGCGCGCTCTTAGGTAAAGGCCCCGGTGCATTTAAATCGAAGGAGGGAAAAAGCTCTGATTGATCTTGAATCACGAGGTAAGCTCCCATAATTAGTAAAATTGAAATAAGGAAGACTTTTATTTTCATACCCATCACCTCTTTAATTTTATAATATTTTACATCGGTATTGTTAATATTATATAAAGAGTTTATTGCAATTTTTTAATTCTTGGAGCATGACTTCATGAATACTCCCATTGCTTGCTGCGATCCGACTCTGATACACATCGAAAGGGCTGCCCTCATAATCGGTCACCTCACCTCCGGCTTCTTGAACTAACAGGATGCCCGCAGCCACATCCCACGGCTTTATTCCGCGCTCCCAATACCCATCCAAACGCCCCGCAGCCACATAAGAGAGGTCCAGTGCTGCAGAACCCCCGCGCCTTACCCCTTGAGATATTTGGGTCAGATGGCAAAATTTTGCATAATTATTCTCGGGATTTACCCGGCGATCGTAAGGAAAACCTGTCGCCAACAGCGATTTTTCAAGCGATGCGGTTTGAGAAACGCGCATCTTTTTTTCATTAAAATAGGCTCCTCCTCCACTTGTCGCAGTGAAAAGCTCATTGAGAATGGGGTTAAAAACGACCCCTACAGCAGGAATCCCCTTCACAAGAAGCGCAATAGAGACCGCCACCATCGGATACTGATGCGTGTAGTTAGTCGTTCCGTCGAGAGGATCGACAACCCAGAGATATTCTGAATCGGCTTTAGGCAACTCTCCCGTCTCTTCGCCAAGAAATGCGTGGTCAGGAAAATGCTCCTCGATATAGTGTAAGATCGCTTTTTCCGCAGCGCGATCTGCTTCTGTGACGAGATCAATGGATTGTTCTTTTGAACCGACCTGTTTTAAACGGCCCCAGAAGCTGTTCAAAACAGCGCCTCCCCGCTTAGCCATCTCAACGGCACTTTCAAGAAATCGTTTGGGCATCGCGTGAATCTTGTTCCTGTTTTGTCTGTATCATGGCAGCTAAAATCCCTCCCAGCATAAAGACCATTCCCATCCATTCGATAAGAGGGGGGAGGCGCTCTTCCAAAAAATAAATAAAGCAGAGACCCGCCAGCGTTTCCACAACAAGCAGCTGGCCGGCGAGTGCCACCGGAATCAAAGTGCTTCCCTTACTCCAAAGGTAAAACCCAAGCCACGAGCAGGGAATTCCTAAAAAGGCGCTACCGAGAAGAAATGCTTGAAGCTCAGGGCTCCAGCGCCAGTAGTGATAGAGCTGCGGAGAGTCCCAGTTCAGAACCAAGCCGCCCCCAATCACAAAAAACACGGAAACTAGCGTGGAAAATCCGAGGACTGTCGACCAGTCGCTTGCGGACACATGCGGATAGTGCATCAGTACCATTTTGCTCGTGACAGCATACCAGGTCCACAATCCTAAGGCTAAAAAGCCAGCCGCAATTCCGACAAAATAGCGTCCTAAGGCCCCATCTATGGCACTTTGCTGGAGAGCTGGGAGGTTGACTAAGACAAGTCCAATTGCAGTGACAATAGAGGGAAAAATGAGGCCGCGAAAACGGCTCTCTTTATTGCGCCAATTGCCATACCAGGCCACCGTGATCGGAGCCACTCCAAGCATAAGCGCCGCAATGGCCGCCCCCGAATCGCGCATGCAGACAACCAGTGAAAAATAGTAGAGGATATTGCCCGCGAGCCCAAGCCAGAAGGCTTTTATCCAGAGCGAACGATCGACCTTTTTGAAAAGCGTAAAACCGCGAGCCGCCAAAAAGATGAAGGAGGCCAAGCCATAAAACAGATAGCGCCCCAGAGCCACCTCAATGGAGTCAAACCCCGGCATAAAGCGGGGCACGACAAATATGGCACCCCAAATGCAACAGGCTAATAAAATGTAAGTAATACCGCGGATCATAGGGGGATAATCATACAGGCTTTCGACTGAAAAGTCAAAATTTTTGTTTTTAAAATGGAATGCTACTATAATAACGGTTGAGTAGTTAATAAAAGAGGAGGTTTATATGCGCCAACATTCACAAATTCTGTTCCTGTTCGCACTCGCAGCTCTGCTCTATGTCGGAATTTCAGCCTCTGCTCAAGAATATCCCAATATTCCAGCTAACCCGCGCGCCAACTGGAATAACTCAGGTTATGAAAATTATGTCCCGGAAGTTAACCCTTATGAGGATCCCTTCTTCAACTCCAGCTATTACCCCGACTACGACCAGTACAACTCGCCCGAGTATAATCAGCAACCCTCGGACCCTGAAGCAGCCTCATTTCCTTTCCATCCAGTCTAGGCTACAGTAACCTCTTTACAAAGGTACACATCCTGGATGGCATGGAAAAGCTCGATTCCCTCTTTCATGGGCCTCTGGAAGGTCTTCCTTCCGCTAATGAGCCCCATGCCTCCCGCGCGCTTATTGATGACGGCCGTCTTGACAGCCTCTTCAAAATCATTTTTGCCTGAAGCGCCTCCGGAATTAATGAGCCCTGCGCGCCCTTTATAGTTATTTAAGACTTGATAACGACAGAGATCGATCGGGTGGTCCGAACATAGATCGGTGTACATCTTATCGCTATACTTGCCATACCCCTTTTTCTCTTTGTTGAGCGCCTTGTAGCCCCCATTGTTGATGGGCAGCTTCTGTTTGATGATATCCGCCTCAATCGTCACCCCCAGATGGTTGGCCTGGCCCGTCAAATCGGCGCTTTCATGATAGTCCACGTCGCCTATTTTAAAGGCCGGGTTTCGCAAGTAGCACCACAAAATGGTCGCCATGCCTAATTCGTGGGCAACGCTAAAGGCGTGGCTAATCTCCTGAATCTGCCGATCGCTTTCGGGCGATCCAAAGTAGATCGTTGCCCCGACCGCCACGGCTCCCATCTCATACGCCTGATTGACGTTGGCGAAGAGGATCTGGTCGTAATGGTTAGGGTAGGAGAGCAGCTCATTATGGTTAATTTTCAGGATAAAGGGAATGCGATGGGCCCACTTGCGAGCGACATTGCCAAGGATGCCGAGTGTCGAGGCGACCCCATTGCAGCCCGCTTCGTAGGCCAGCTCGACGATTGCCTCAGGGTCAAAATAGATCGGGTTGGCAGCAAAAGAGGCGCCCGCTGAATGCTCAATCCCCTGGTCGACAGGCAAAATGGAGAGATAGCCGGTTCCTGCCAAGCGCCCATGGCTAAAAAGGGCTTGAAGGCTGCGCAAGACGCGAATATTGCGATCGCTGAAGAGGTGCACACGGTCCAACCAGCCTGGGCTCGGCAGGTAGAGCGTCTCTTTCGGAACAGCCTTGCAGGTGTATCCAAGAAGAGATTCTGCCTCTTCTTTTAAGTCTCGCTGAATATCGCTATAGGTCAACATGTTTGCCTCCAAACCTTTTCGGCCTATCTTAAGATAAGCGGGGAATAAAGTTCTACTTTTGAGATAATCATCTGTTTATCTATACTCAACTTTTATTATCCTCGGAAATAACATATGTTCCGCATTAATTGGGAAGAGTACACCCCGAAAACGGTGACCTGCCTCCGCGAAGGGATCACGCGCGAACAATTTTTACACGACCTTTTCGCTGGCATTACGGTGGGCATCATTTCGCTGCCGCTCGCGATGGCGTTTGCAATTGGTGCAGGCGTAGGGCCTGAGCGCGGGCTCTTTACAGCGATTATCGCGGGCTTTCTCATTTCGCTGCTCGGCGGAAGCCGCGTGCAGATTGGCGGCCCCACGGGCGCCTACATCGTCATCATTTTTGACATTATCCAGCGGCACGGCTATGAGGGGCTTGCCATAGCTACCTTGATGGCGGGGGTCATGCTGATCGGCATGGGGCTTGCGCGCTGCGGCGTTCTGCTCAAATTTATTCCCTACCCTGTAACCACAGGCTTCACGACAGGGATCGCGGTCAATATTTTTTCTTCGCAAGTCAAGGACCTGTTTGGGCTCGATATTGCGCAGGTTCCCGCCCGTTTTATCGAGCGATGGAGCCTCTATTTTGAGCATGCAGCCACATGGAACCCCTGGTCCTTCGCCATTGCTGCCTCGACCCTTGCGCTCATTGTTTTCTTGCGCTGGATCTATCCAAGGCTGCCTGGCGCCATTCTAGGAGTATTCTTAGCCACGCTGGTCGTGATGGGCTTGGATCTGCCTGTCGAAACTATACAGACTAAATTTGGCGACATCCCACACATGCTGCCTCACCCCAGTTTTCCCACGTTTTCGTTTGAAACGGTTCTGAAGCTTCTGCCAGACGCCGTCACTGTGGCGCTATTGGGAGCGATCGAATCGCTTCTTTCCGCCCATGTCGCCGATGGCATGACGGGCCAGCGCCACCGCTCCAACTGTGAACTGGTGGCGCAAGGGTTTGCCAACATCGGCTCCATTATATTTGGAGGTATTCCTGCCACAGGTGCCATCGCAAGGACGACGGCCAATGTCAACTTGCACGCCAAAACTCCGCTTGCAGGGATGATCCATGCAGTGACCATTCTGCTGCTCATGCTGCTATTTGCTCCTTGGGCCTCGCTGGTGCCGCTACCCGCTCTTGCCGCGATTTTGACATTTGTCGCCTGGAACATGAGCGAACGCAACCACTTCTTAGAGATCTTGAAAGGGCCCTGGAGCGATATTTTTGTCCTGTTTATTACCTTTATCCTGACGGTTCTGTTCGATTTGACCGTTGCTGTTCAAGCCGGTGTCCTCCTTGCCGTCTTGCTGTTCTTGAAGCGCATGACCGATTCGACAACTCTAAAAGTGTGCAAGATCCTGACAGAAGAGAATGTGGAAATTCACGATTCTGAGCTAATCTTGCGCAAGGATGTCCCTCAGGATGTCGCCATTTTCGAAATTAATGGCCCCTTCTTCTTTGGGGTCTCCAACCTCTTGAATGAGCAGCTGCGCCTGCTTCCTGCAAAACCGCGCATCTTCATCCTGCGCATGCGCAAAGTCCCTATCATCGATGCCTCAGGAATCCACGCCATCCAAGAGTTCTGCAAGAAATGCCGCCAGAACAGTATTCTCTTTTTAGTCTCTGGTTTAAGAGAGGAGGTCAAACAGCCTCTAGAAATGGCTGGAGTTATCGATGCTATTGGAAAAGAGCACGTTTTCCCGCACCTCGAGGATGCCTTAGTTTATGCGCGGTACTTTTTCCAGGCTGCGCACACCGTTCCGGTTATAGTGGAGGAGTAGACGCCATGTCGGGAGTGAAGATAGTCAAACCCCAAGATTAGGAATAAGCCCAATAAAAGAGTGAACCCATTCCACACAATAAAGAAGGGACTGTCACACATCTGATGTTTAGGGCCAGGGGAGCAAATTTCGGGGATAGAGTGGTAGCTCATTCTCCCATCAGGGAATACATTTGCAGGGACCGGGTTATAGCAAATATTGCGCATCGGGGCACAATGCAAAGGCTGCGCACAGAAACCAAAGTTTACCAAATTGACAGCTCCAAACATAGCCCCTACCCAGAAAATAGAAGCTGTCGCCATTAAAATATAGGTGCTCCTATTCTTTCTTTTTATCTTTCGATCAGCGAGATCGAAAATATCCGCCACTTCCGGGTTATTCTTCAAAACTTGAGTCTTAAACTGATGATAAGCGGTATTATTACCATATTTATCTGGAATAACATCACACATATAAAGTAATTTTACATTTTTTTGTAATATAGAAGAAAAATGCAATCTTTTCTTAACTATATTTTCCAAAACAGCGGTTAAAGTTTTTTCTATAGGCGCAAGATCTTTGCTCAACAAGGACTTTATTTTCTGCAGATCTCCTTGCCAAGCTTGAGAAAATTCTTTAGGCGCATACGCCAAAAATCCTGCCAGATACCGCTCTAGCTGCTGCTGCTGCTCCTCTTTCAGGTCGAAGAGAGCGGAAAAGCAGCAGATCAGCTCCCGCGCCTCCTCTTCAGCTCTGATCAATTTTGTTACGGGAATCGTAACCCCCCACCTTGCCATAAGAGGCATCTGAAAGGTCTGCAGCCTGGTCTGCTTCTGACTCAACTGCTCGACAACAAGTTGATGAAAAAGTTTGCAGCAAGAGGCGGCATTGAGGTCGGCAGGCCTAGAGAGGTTTGAAAATATCTGTTGCCAAAGTTCTTTTGGAAGTAGCTCTTCCCCACTATTGTGGGGGGCTGCTGGGGGAAGATACACAGGTGACCTCCTTGTCTTAATCCTGTTTTTGGCTTATTGCATCTTTTTTTTCAACTCTTTCATCAAAGAGAAGCGCAGCTGCTCCCGCGCCTCATCAAGTTGCTGGGAGGTAAAGGAGGGGCCAAGGAGTGCATAACTTTGGCGCTCCATCTCTTCTGCAACCCCTTCGCCATCTTGCAGCACCTCACGTAAAAAAAGAGGGTCAGGCAATCCGAGAGCAATCGTTCCTTGGTGTAAAAGTCCTTGCTTCATGCGTCTTTCTGCAGCACCGCCAATTTTTCTTCCCTCCCACATCAGATCGTAGCGTGTGGGTTTTGCCATGCAAAAGGCGTCGGTTACACCACCTTTCAGCGCAGGTTCTGTCGGCAGAAGGCAAAGAGTGGGCATCGACAATGCTTCTAGGACAGTTTGATTAATCCAGGCATAACTGTCCAAGGGATTGAGCGAAAAACGCGGATGGCTAGCAGGGATCAGAACAGAGAAGGTCAGGTCGCAGGTGTGAAAGAGGATGCCGCCGCCTGTGGGGCGTCGCGCGATCTGCAGTCTGGCATCGGGATTGAAATAGCGTTTAGGGTCGATGAAATAGCCATAGGTGGCGCTCGGCTGCTCCCACTCATAAAAGTGCACGATGCAGCGCGGATCGGCGCTTAAACTCCCCAAAAGGAGTGCATCGCAATGCATGTTCCTCTCGGCGCTGGCGGGTTTGTTAATCAAGATTTCGTAGCGCATTATTGACCCTCATGCTATATTTTACGCATGGTTACTCCTGCACAAGCTGCCATTCACATCCATTTGCCTGAAAACATCAACAGCAAGCATGTCGACGCTCTCAAAGAGGTTGTCGCTCAGATGCAGCGTCCCACGCCGCCTGCTCCGCAGGTAGCGAAGTTGGCGCCAAAACCTGCCCAGGAGCTGGAGGAAAATCGGAAAAAACTGAGCCACTATCCGCGGTTGGCTGCTGTTTTAGACAAACTTGTCAAAGGACTAAAAGCCGCTCTTTTAGTGGTTGCTTATCCAGCCTTCTTTGCAGGCGGTATCTTTTTAGCCTTTGGCCTTTCGCAAACTCTTTTCATTCTAGCGACCAGCCTCTCTCCTGCCATTCTCTTAGAAAGTCAAGCGCTAGTCTGGCTCATGCTAGGAGGCATCCTTTATAAATTAGGCCAAGATCTTATTGGAGGCAACGACCTCAATACCATCTTGGGCAATATGCTCTATATTCCCCTGCCCTTTCTGCTTAGGCTCGCCAAATAGTTACCGTTTAAGCATCGGATTCAACTTATCTGACAACAGCTCCCCAAACCCAATACCGAGATGCTTCAAAGCATGGGTATGCGGATCATTCTCTTGTAAAATGTAGATGGCGCGCCCCCGCGCATAGACAATCAGGAGAGACTCCTGCAGAAGGGGGAGGTCAAGAGGTGCGCTAGGAGTGATGTAAACCACCTTGCCAGCTCCTTCTTTCAACGGAATGAGCACGCCGCAAAGCAGCCCCTCAATGCAGCTAACCGTTTCGAGAGTGCCTTCCTTTAGCTTTAATAAGCGGATGTAGGGGTGATCCAGAGGCAACTTTTCAAAATAGGGAGGAGGAAGGGGAAGATACTGGTCATAGCCAAACCGCACCCCGCGCTCTTCTGTCAAATCGGCTGCAATATCGGCCAATTTGCTCTGGATCACAATCTTGCGCAAAGCGGCGTTTGTTCTCCAGAGGTCTCTTCCAGCCATATAGAGCTGTTCATTGGAAGCTTTTTCTAGGGGTAACCCCTTTTCAGATAAGCGCGCCTCTAAAGAATTTTTCACCTCGCGATGCAGGCTGTTCACCTCTTCCGACGTGAAAAAGCCTTCAAACTCGATTCTCAACTTATTTTTAAAAAAGTCGCGATGGGCTGTATCTACTGCAAATTTCATAGTGCGTTTATACTCAATAAAAATAATTTTTTGGCCGAGGGGGGGGCGTATTTGGCATCCTCAATTTTGTAGCCGCCTGCATCGGCTGTGTGCCCTACGGACACAGCCTGCTTCGCCGACAACGAACTTGAGGCGCCAAAACGCCCCCTCGGCCAAAAAATCACTTTAATTGAGTATATTATACACACTTGCGCAAATTGTGGGAATCGTGCATGGGTAGAAATTCGACGGCGTCTTGCAAAAATTTGCAAAAATGTGTATAATAAATAATTGAGATTAGGGAGTCTAAAATGAAATTGAAGCCTATTGCGCTGATCTGCTGCTGCTTCGTATTTATCTTCACCCATTTTTTATCTGCTGATGAGGAGCTTCTCAAAGCCTCCGACATTAACCACGTCATGCAGCAGATTTTTTCTCAGCATGTGGAAAAAAAGAGTATCAGCGGCCCGATCCTCAAGCACGCTTTCCGCATCTATATCGATCAATTTGACCCCTATCGCACCTACCTTCTCGATGAAGAGGTGGCCCCTTTTCTTCAGATGAACGATGAGGAGATGGCCCATGTCATCGCTCAATACAAGCAGCAGAACTTTTCGGCTTTTGCGCAGCTTAATAGTGTGATTCAAAAGGCGATTCAGCGACAGAGGGTTTCTCGCAAAGAAATTGAATCAGACAAAGCGAAGATTTTCCAGGGACTGCCTTCTGAAATGGATCCAAACGGTCTCGCCTATGAAGATCCGGATCTCAAAACCCCCTTTGTTAAAACTGCGCAAGAGTTGAAGGAGCGCGTCGAGCAGCGCATCGCCCATTTTATCTACCAAGAAAAACGCCATTTTGGCAACGACGCTGTCATGAAAAACCAGAATCGCACCCTGGAGATCTATGAGAGCCATCTAGCAAATCATGAAGACAGCTATCTTTTCGTCAATGAGTCGGGCAAACCATTGCCACCCACGCAGCAAGAGAACCTATTTGTGATTCACGTTCTCAAAGCTCTAGCAGGCAGCCTCGACGCCCACACCACTTTTTACAATAATTCAGAAGCCTATGATTTAAAAATCAGGCTGGAAAAGGCATTTGAAGGCATTGGCGTTGTGATGCAGCAGTCTGCCGACGGTGGTGTCATCATAACTCATCTTGTCAAAGGTGGCCCCGCCGCTAATAGTGGTCTAATCTTAGAGAAAGACAAGATCATTTCGGTCGACGGAAAATCTTTAGCGGATGTGCCCTTTGAAAAGATCATGGAGCTGATCCGGGGAGCGCACGACTCAACGGTCACTTTGATCCTTCAGCGCCAAATAGCAGATGAACAGAAGCCAAAAATTGTTGAAGTCAAGCTGAAAAGAGGCCCCATTACAGATGATGAAGAGCGCGTTGATGTCAGTTCAGAACCTTTTGCAAACGGCATTGTCGGCACCATCACTCTCCACGCCTTTTATCAGGGTGCTAATGATGTCACAAGTGAAAACGACGTGCGCAATGCCATTAAAGAACTCCAGAAAAAAGGCCCCCTCAAGGGGCTTATTCTAGACCTGCGAGAAAACAGCGGCGGCTTTTTGACCCAAGCTGTCAAAGTTGCAAGCATCTTTATCAAAAGCGGTGTCATTGTCATCTCTAAATATTCGGACGGACGTGAGCAGTACTACCGCGATGTGAATGGTCAAGCCACCTACACAGGTCCTCTCATCATTTTAACTTCCAAAGCGACCGCTTCTGCTGCTGAAATTGTCGCTCAAGCGCTCCAAGACTATGGTGTCGCCATTGTCGTCGGCGACGAACGCACTTATGGAAAAGGCTCCATCCAGAGCCAAACCGTCACCGACAATCAGGCCACCTCCTATTTCAAGGTCACTGTGGGCAAGTATTATACCGTCTCTGGAAAAACTCCACAAATCCGCGGCGTCCAGGCTGACATTGTAGCTCCAGGCCCTTATGATTATGAGCATATTGGGGAAAAGTACCTGGAAAATGCCCTACCAAACGATGTGATTCAGCCTGAGTACAAAGATGATCTAGCTGATGTGGATCCAGGGCTTAAGAGCTGGTACCTGCGCTATTATCTCCCTACCCTGCAGCCTAAAGTCACCATGTGGCGCAACCTCTTGCCCACGCTGCAAAAAGAGAGCGCCGCGCGCATGGCGAACAACAGAGACTATCAAGCCCTCATCGCGCGCTGGAAACTTGAAGAGAGCGATCCAAATGCCGCTGCCAATGCTACTGAGCAGCAGCAGCCACCAAAAGATTATCAGCTGGGCGAAGCACAAAATATCCTGAAGGATATGATTGTGCTGCATGCGCGTCAGCGGCAGTCTTTTGATAAAGCAGCTGACCAGCCCTTCTCCGGACCGCGGGATTAAAATTCCCGCATCTTCTAATTTCGTTGCACAAAAAGTCCCCTTTTTCATATCGTTAGAGCCGCTTTATATGGCCAGATAGCTCAGTTGGTAGAGCAGAGGACTGAAAATCCTTGTGTCGCTGGTTCGATTCCAGTTCTGGCCACTTCTTTGTTGATGTACATGGAAAAAGAGTTCAGTGACTACATTATCTATGCAGACGAAAGTAGGGATCATCAGCTAGCAAAAGTTTCAGACGAAGAATATCCTGTTTTTGTTCTAGCATTTTACATTTTCAAAAAATCCGACTACGCAGAAAAAACCTTGTGCATACTTAGCAAAATCAAATTCGACTTTTTGGGACATGATGCTGTCATTCTGCATAGTCCTAAAGTCCGCAAACAGAAAGAAGAATTTGCAATACTGGGCACCTTACCTACGATGGAAAAATTTGCTGGGCGATTTAATGAGCGGGTATCAAATCTGATCCTCAATGTAAAATGAATCTAGCTGAAATTATGACCGTCGCTATCACAGATCAAAAGATGTTCTAAAACGCTCTAGCACGAGCGTTATTTAAGCAGTCGATCTAGCGCATCTTGCGGATTCGCCAAGGGGGGATACCCTTGGCTTCATCGCAATCTGCGCTATCTCAACAGCTTAAAACCCGACTTGCACCCTATCAATGACTCATCTGATGCGCGCTTGTTTTGGAGGCTAAAACGGGGCAATT
The DNA here is from genome assembly GCA_963745935.1 of uncultured Parachlamydiaceae bacterium. Classification (GTDB taxonomy): domain Bacteria; phylum Chlamydiota; class Chlamydiia; order Chlamydiales; family Parachlamydiaceae; genus JAJFUZ01. The sequence goes on along the minus strand of CAVUZO010000008.1, from coordinate 164,366 downwards.
TTCGCCTACTTTACTCAAGTATGTCAAAAATTGCCCCGTTTTAGCCTCCAAAAAATCGCATCATCAGCTGAATCACCGCTAGGGCGCAAATCGGGTTTAAATAACACTCGAGCCAGGATGTAGGGAGCAAGTCGGGTTTGAACACAAAATGTAAGATCATCCTCAAATTCAAGAGAAAATGCCGGAATATGGAATCGTCAATTTCCTTGTACCGAAGCGTCTCATTTTTCACGAGGCCGGGGGTAAGGGTACCCCAGAGGAGGGATCACGAGCAATTTTTTCACCCTGAAGAAGCCCTCCCCTAACTACCCAGGGAGTTTCGCCCAAAAAAGTTTGGGAAGTTTGCGACAAGTCTTTTTTTCTCTTTACTATACAGCAATACTGCTTCAGGTGTGGATTAAAATAGACTATCCCAGTCCCTATCGGGTAATTTTCAAGTTTCTTCTTAGCCTCTTTTTCAGACATGGTTTCGCCATATTTTATCGGCGGCGTCTTTGATTCATGCTTTAGGATGTTTTTGGGAGGGCTTTCTTTTTTACTTTGACTTTCTATCACGGGGAGGTTTTTGCCAATACAAGTAGTGACGAACTTTTTTCTTTTTTCTAAATAGAAATACTCCTTAAGGTAGGGCTCAAAATAGACGATCGAAGTCCCTATCGGGTAATTTTCAAGTTTCTCCTTAGCCTCTTTTGCAGACATTGTTGCTCCATATTTTAACGGTGGCAGTATTTTGGGAGGGCTTTCAGTTGAAGGGGGAATTTTATCTCGAGGGATACTCAAACGTATTTTATCATCCTGAACGGTTTTTTCCGGATGAATATTAAGCTTTTTAAGTGCTGCTTCCGTGACAACGCCTTCTCGCAGTGACATCCATTTTGAAACGACATGGGAACTTTCTTTTTCCCACCCTGCTTTAGGCAAAATCCGGTTTAAATTAATTTCAAATCCCATAAAAACCACATAGTTATAAATAATGATTACATTTATTATTATAAACAATAAATTTTATTATTTTAAACTAATTATTAACATTAGGGGATGAAACTTCCACAAATGGAGTTATGCAATAGGGAAAACTCATGGTAAAGTAAAGGAAAAAGTATGGTTCACTGAGAGGTGTTGTTTATGGGTGCATTAAGTCACGCAATTTTTTCAAACATCCCGAAAGAGGATTATCTTTCTCTCTTTGAGAAGGGGGAGGCGCGCGTCTCAAAAGTCATAAAACTCGTCGGATTTAAAAAGGAGGATATCGCCAAAGCCACAGACGTTCCCTCCACCTCTATTCGCTATGACGGTCGCATGCCTAAAATCCTCAAAGATCGCATGCGCGAGTGGGCCAATCTGCTCAATCTGGTCGCACAGTTTTTTGAAGGGGATGCGACCAAGACGGCCCTCTGGTTTAAGACCCCGAATCCGATGCTTGGCAACATCTCTCCGCGCGACATGATTCGTTTTGGCCGCTACCAGAAGCTCCTTAAGTTTATTCTCAATGCTGTTGCAAAAAAATCAGCCCTAGAAGATGACGGATCTCCTCCTCGATTTATTCTCGCAAGAAGATTTACGCCTCTTTTGCCAAAAGGAAGCATCCTGGAGGCCGTTTTAACATCCCGGATGTCAATCCCGATCAGATCCCTCCCTTCCCAACTCTTTGCTCAAAGCACTGCTGGAACCTAACTGGCGAGCCATGTGCATGGGATCGAAGGGATTCTCTACCCTTCCAAATTCACGAAAAAAAGTGCTTGGCCATCTTTCCACAGAACTTCGACGCCGCCTCTTTTGTTGCCCTTGAGGAGAAACTCCAGAAGGAGCCATCTCGCGCATAGATTCAAATCTTTATTTAAAATAAATATTGACAACCGTCTCTCCTCTTTATAAGGTGAAATTAATTTTACCCCCCTCTTTTTAGAGGGTCAACACCTTGGAGGAAACAGGATGAAAAAAATATTCTCGTTATTTACAGTCCTCTCGCTGTTATTCGTCAATCCCACCGAAGCGACCGTCTTTTCAAAAAGCAAAGAGAAGAAAAACCGGAAAGAGGCAGCCCAGCGAGATAGCAGCAATGAAGTTGCGGCAAGTCGCTCGAAGAAAAAGAGAAGCCAACAATCCAAATCCTGCGATAATGGGCAAGAAAATTGCCTCGGCTGCGGCAAAGAAGCTCAGTACGCCTATTTTTACACGACCTTGCCGCAGACAATCGCAGGGTCTGTTTTTAACCCGCCTGTCGTCTTAAATAGTGTGAACTGGTCGCAAGGAGGGAAAGTTAGCCAGGATGATATTTTCCTCGATAAGAGTGATCCCACAAAAATCGTCGTGAAAAAGCCGGGAGTTTACGCCATTACTTACACGGCGAGTGGACTTGGTGCCCTTCAATTGGCGCTCTATCTAAATGGTGTGATCGTGCCGGGATCTACTTTTGGAGTAGCTAACCAACTTCTTCCGACGCAATTAGACAACTTTTTGGAAGTTGTTGGACCCATAGTGGTTGAAATTGATAGAAAAAAATCTACTATTTCACTGTGTAATCAAGATACAACCACTTTATTACTTGCACCTTTGAATGGTACAATTCTAGGAGTCGTTGGAAACAATGTTGTCGCATCGATCCAGATCTTAAAAGTGGCTCCTTTAAATTTTGAATAAAGTGATTCAACATCCTTGGAGGATAAAAAAATGAAAAAAATGTTCTCGACGATGCTTCTTGCGACCCTATCTCTCTTAGAGGCCAGCTCCGTTGAAGCGAACGAGAGTTCGGAAAAATGCACTATCACAGAAAATTGTCTCGGTTGTGGCAGCGAAGCCCAATTCGCCTATTTTTACACGACGACACCGCAAACAGTCGCAGGATCTACAGTAAGCCCGCCTGTCATCAATTTTGTTGATTGGTCTCAGGCTTCTTCTTTGACGCAGGATGATATTCACCTCGATGCCGATACAACCAAAATTGTTGTGAAAAAGCCAGGAATTTACGACATTACTTATACAGTGACTGGATTTAGTGATGAGGTAATTTCTTTTCAAGTGGGGCTCTATCTGAACGGTGTGCTCGTTCCAGGATCTACTTTTGGAGCAGAGGATAGGGATAGAGATGATAGACAAGAAGTCGTTGGTCCTGTCCTGGTCAAAATTGATCAAAAAAACTCATTTATTTCACTGGGCAATCAAGATACAGACTCCTTAGAACTTGTTAATGTAGTAGGAGGGACGATTGGACCCAATGTCGTTGCCTCGATCAAATTCTTAAAAGTGGCTCCTTTAAAAACGGACTAAAATGTGCTGAAGAGTGCGGCAAGCCGCACTCTTCCTTTAAAACCCGACTTGCCCCCTACATCGCGCTTAAACTTGCCTGCACTTAGCAATTTGCTCTGCTAAGCCCCTTGGCCAAGTTGCGACTTGGCCTTCGGAGCTTATCAGGCAACTTGCTAAGTTCGGCCAAAGTTTAAGCGTGATGTAGGGGCGCAAGTCGGGTTTAAATATTGACAATATTCACTCATCTTTTTAGAGTGCTCCCTAAAGAACAAACTATAGGGAATAAAAAAGATGAAAAAGATCTTCTCAACACTGTTGCTTACAACATTATTAGCGACCAACCCCGCTGAAGCTATAAAAAATAAAGAAAACAAAAGCCACAAAGATACGTCTGAGAAGGGCGATTGCAGAGAAAGCACAGAAAATTGTCTCGGCTGTGGCAATGAAGCTCAGTATGCCTATTTTTACATCACGACACCGCAGGTTGTCCCAGCATCAGCCCCACCTACCTTCAGTTCCGTAAATTGGTCTCAGAGTAGTAATGTGACGCAGGATGACATTTATCTCGATCCAACAGATGCGACCAAAATCGTTGTGAAAAAACCGGGAATTTATGACATTACCTATACGGTGACCGCGGGGCAATTTTTAGTCCAAACAGCGCTCTATTTGAATGGGGCGCTTGTTCCAGGGTCCATTTTTTCCGCTCTGGCCATTGGGACCAATGCAATACTTGAAGTTGCGGGTCCTATCTTGGTCACGATTGATCAAAAAAACTCGACCATTTCCCTAGCTAATCAAACTACACTTCCTTTAGGGCTTACAAATTCGCCGAACAGTGGTATTGCAATTGGAAGCAATGTTGTCGCCTCGATTAAGTTCTTAAAAGTGGCTCCCTTAAATTTTGACTAAAATGTACTGAAGAGTGCGGTAAAGCCGCACTCTTCTCTTCAAGAAGCCTTGTGAGGGAGGGTGACGACCCGTTCGCTCTCTTTTTTCTTCTGTTTTTTGATGCGCTCCGCTTCGCGATCCACTTTGCTATTCTCGCGCACATGATTGTAGTAACCAAATTTTTTCATCATCTTGCCATAGCGCCTCTGCATCTCATGGTGCTGGTCGATTTTGAAATGGTGGCGCCAATCTCCGATCTCCCCATGGACTATCCCCTTGTCAAAGCCTCGAGAGAGCCCCTCCAACTGCTGATCGGAAAGTTTTAAATGCAGAAATTCGCTGATGCTTTTGAGAGCTTTTGTCTGCTGCAGACGAGAGCCCCCCGCCTTTTTGCCCGCGAGGTCCTCAAAGCGGATGGTGAGAACAAATTGGCTCCCTTGAGTAGTCCAAGGCAAATATTTTGCAAATAGCTCATCCATGGCAGAGAAGCCGGTCCGGTCTCCTGTGATGATTTCATGCAGCTTATCATCCATGGATAATGAAGCGTAGGGCTCTTCTTCGGCGCTCAAATCGCCAAATGCCCACTCTCCTTGATCGATGAAAAAGAGCAGCGAGAGGGCCTGATCGCGCGGATCGCGGACCAGGAAAATGACCTTATATCCGAGACTTTTTATACTCTTAATCTGGTTTGAGGTTGGGTAAGCAGGCATCTGGATAAACGCATCAGCCTCAAGAGCATCTTTAAGGCTCTTTTTCCAATCTTCATAGGAAAGCTCATTCTCTGAAATATTGCGGCACGTTTTTCCTGTGAGCTGTTCCATCGCTCTTGTCAGCAGAAGAGTACCCGCTCTTGGGGCTGCCACAACAATGAAAGGGTCGTGTTTAACTGTAGCGTAAACGGGTTGCAGAAAGAGACAGAGTGCATAAAGTAAGAAAAGACGAAACATCATAAAAGCCTCGATAAGAAGTTTGATTCGATAGTAACGATCAGAGGCTTTTTTGCAAAGTTTCTCGCAAGTTGCGCATGTCCTGAAAGTTGCCATGCAGATACTGCCGCATGTTGTAGAGAAAGGTGCGAAAAGCGGTCCTCTCGCCCGATTTGGGGCGAGGTGCTATTTCTGGCGTAATGATGAGGCGGGGGATTTTCCAGAGGGGGGATGCTGCGGGAATGGGGGTCTGGTGCCAGACGTCGAGAAGGATGCCGCGAAATTTCCCTGTCGCAGCTACCTGTGCGAGCGCCTCGGCATCGATCTGCTCGCTTCCGCCGACGAGGATGAGGATCGCATCTTTTTTCATCAGCTCAAGCTCATGCATCTCCAAAAGGCCGCGCATCGATTTTCCGCGGGGCATTGCAAGCGATACGATATCGGCCTCTGGCAGGATTGCGTGCAGCTCATCGAAGGCAAACACCTTCTGGCAATAGGGGTGAAAGGAGCGCGTCTGTTGCACCCCCCAGACGCGAAGACCAAAATGGCGCGCCTGACGGGCAATTTCGCTGCCCACTTGCGCCAGGCCTATCTGAAGATGCAGCTTGCCGCGCAGAGTCCAGATGGTGTCGCGCCACTTGCTGTCCCACAATGTTTGGGGATGCTGGTCAGCCTCGGGCCAGACGAAAAGCTGTTTGGCAAAGGCTAAAATCCCCGCCATCACAAATTCTCCCGTCTGCACGCTGCCCTCTTCTTGCGTGTAGGTAACTAAAATGTTGCTCTGCTTTTCAATTTCATCGAGGCAGAGGCGCTTGAGGTTAGGTTGAGGGGCATGAATCCAGCGCAGCTGCGGCGCCTTCGTCATATCCTCTTTTGTCCAGCGGGCGCCATACAAAATTTCCAGACGCTCCCACTGCTCAGGCGTTAAGGCGCGCGCAGCGGTTTCACCGAGCGGGAGAAAAAGATATTGCGGAAACTCGCGGAGCAGCTGCTCGATCTCCTGAACCGTGAGCTGTCCCTGAAGGAGTACAATGTTCATTCCGCTATTATCCTTTTTTTCCTATTGATTTCAAAGGGTGACTTCAGCTATTCTTCAAGATTATCAATTAGAAATCATCATTGTTTGAGGAAAACACACATGGAATACGCCATTATCAAAACCGGCGGCAAGCAGTATCGGGTCAAAAAAGGCGACCTGATCGATGTCGAGCTTCTTGGAGGCGAACCGGGCGATGCGATTCAATTTAGCGATATCTTATACGTTTCCAATGGCTCCGAATCAACAGTGGGACAGCCCATTGTAAAAGGGTTCACTGTCACAGGGGAACTTATTGAGATCGCCAAAGGCCCGAAGGTCACCAGCATCAAATACATCCCTGGAAACCACTACCGCAAGTTTGGACATCGCCAAAAGTACTCGCGCGTCAAAATTACAGCGATAGAAGCGACAGAAAAGAGAGGCAAACATGGCTCATAAGAAAGGACAAGGGTCGACGCGCAACGGACGCGACTCCAACTCTAAGCGTTTGGGCTTAAAAGTGGGCTCTGGTGAAGTGGTGAAGGCAGGAAGCATTCTCATTCGCCAGCGCGGAACCAAGTGGCATCCCGCGAAGAATGTTGGCCGTGGAACAGATGATACTCTATTTGCATTGACAGATGGCGTCGTTTCTTTCCGCAAGTCTGACAAAACTTACGTTTCGGTTCTTTAAAGCTTCCTTAAGCGGCAGTCAAAAGACTGCCGCAACCCCATTATTTTATGTTTATTGATCGCGTTATTCTAGACCTTGCAGCTGGCAAAGGGGGCAACGGTGTTGTCTCTTGGCGCAGGGAAAAGTACATTCCTAAAGGCGGCCCCAATGGCGGCAACGGCGGCAAGGGGGGCTCCGTCATCCTCATTGCCGATGCGGAGATCTTTTCTCTCCACTGGTACCGCAACCGCCGCATCTTGAAAGCGCAAAATGGCGCTCAAGGGGGCTCCAACCTACGCTCAGGACGCAATGGGGAGGATATTGTCTTAAAAGTTCCTTGTGGAACCCTTTTGAAAGATGCCGACACGGGCGAAATTCTGCACGATTTTACGAAAGATAAAGAGAAGTTTGTGCTCTGCAAAGGGGGAAAAGGGGGACTCGGAAACGACCATTTTAAAAGCCCAACAAACCGCGCTCCCAATATCTGCACAGAGGGTAAACCAGGCGAGGCAGCCAAAGTCGAGCTCGAACTGAAGTTGATCGCCGACGTTGGCCTCGTCGGCTTCCCCAATGCAGGCAAATCGACGCTGATCTCCACTTTGGCCAACGTCAAAGTCAAAATCGCCCCCTACCCCTTTACGACTCTCCAGCCCAATCTCGGGTTTATCCAGTTTGATAACTACACCCGCATCTACATCGCCGATATTCCCGGAATTATTGAAGGGGCCCATCGCAACCGCGGCTTAGGCTTTGAATTCTTGCGCCACGTGGAGCGGACCAAGCTGCTCATTTTCATGCTAGACGCTTCTGGTATAGATGGACGCACCCCCATCAACGACTACGAGGTGCTGCGCCACGAGATCGGGACCTATAATCCAGCCATGTTAGAGCGCCCCTTCTTAGTCGCCTTAAATAAGGTCGATACCGAAGAGGCGGCCGAACATCTCAAAGACTTTTACAAGAATGTCGATCTGCCTAAAAAGCAGATCTTCGAGATCTCCGCCATGAAGGGCGACGGGCTCAGGGAGCTTGTCGAGGCTGTTAAAGAAAAGCTTGCTCTTGACAGCAATGTCGAATAGCTTTATCTATTTCCTCTATTAAGTGTAGAGGAGAGAAAATGCGCCTGTTCATCACATTAGTCTTGCTCGCTGCTGTTGCTGTCGGAGGCTGGTGGGCCTGGAACCATCATCCCCAATTTAGAAACCTTGTTGCAAACTATGTCGAGAATGGCGATTTCCTCACTCTAGAGGCGCGCTTTACGCCTGAGCAGATCATGAATCAGCACCGCTCAGAGCTCCTTGTCGATGCGGCGCACTCCTACCTCGAACCCTCTCTTAAGTTTCACCCCTACCTCCTCATGGAGGTTAAATACACTCTCGATAAAAAGACGCGCGAGGGGGTCATCCTCTGGAGTATGGTCGACGGAGAGATGGTGCTCAACTCCGAAACGTGGGAACAGACGCACGGCTTTGAAGATACGATCCGGGCAGGGGCCACTGCCTCCGATTTTAAGGTGCTCAACGCCCTGGCGCGCCATCAAGGAGCCATCACTAAAGCTAATCTTGAAAGAGAGCTCCATCTCGATGCAGATGTCATTCACCCCTGGATAGAGAGCGTCAAACAGAAGCGTCTCATCACCCAAAAAGGGGACCTTTTGCAGCTGCACCTGCAAGATCCGAGAATTGATGTGGTGCCCCAGACCAAAATCAGCCACTGGCTCGTCACAAAGCCCTACAACCATGCGCAGCGCGAAAGAGCTAAATATAGCCAGAGCCAGCTGCAGCATATCGCAGAAGCCGCTTTCGGCAGCGATTTCACCATCCGCAACAGCAGCACCGTCTTTTTGCCTGTCTATAGTATCGAAGTGCAAAATCCCGACGGCTCAATCCTGACCAGCTTCTGGAATGCCTTAAATGGCCAGCGCATTCAGCCTCGGTATTTGCAAGGATAGTAAAAACCCAACTTGCCCTTCGGAGCTTATCAGGCAACTTGCTAAGTTCGGCCAAAGTTTAAGCGTGATGTAGGGGCGCAAGTTGGGTTAAAAGCAATTTTTCAGGATAGATGGACAGGATGGTGGGTTATTATAAATTTGCACTTCTGAATGACTTGTCGGCGGTCACCGAAACATAGCCCCAGAGGGGCTATGTTTCGGCTGGAAACCATCCTGTACATCCTTGTATCCTGAAAAAATTTCTTAATCTTTCATCGACAGCAGAAACTCGACGTTGCTGCCGGTCTTCTTGAGTCTGGTAAGAAGCAGATTCATGGCATCGACGGCGGCGAGGTCGGCGATGGCCTGGCGCAACAGGTAGATCTTTTCCAGTTCGCTTCGGGTGGTAGAGAAGCTCCTCTTTACGCGTGCCGCTCTTGATCAAGTCGATAGCAGGGTAGATGCGGCGGTCGGCGAGGCGGCGGTCGAGGACCAGTTCCATGTTGCCGGTACCTTTGAACTCTTCGAAAATGACCTCGTCCATGCGCGAGCCGGTGTCGATCAGGGCTGTGGCGATAATGGTGAGCGAGCCGCCCTGTTCGATATTGCGGGCAGCGCCGAAGAAGCGTTTCGGTTTATGGAGGGCATTGGCATCGATACCACCTGTCAAGATTTTGCCAGAATGCGGCTGGATGGTGTTGTAGGCTCGGGCGAGGCGGGTGATGGAGTCGAGCAGGATGACCACATCGTTGCCATGTTCGACGAGGCGGCGCGCTTTTTCGATAGCCATTTCAGCAACTTGAACGTGCCTTTCTGGTGGCTCGTCGAAGGTGGAGGCGATGACTTCGCCTTTGACGATGCGCTGCATGTCGGTCACCTCTTCTGGACGCTCGTCGATCAGAAGGACAATGAGAACAATTTCGGGATTGTTGATGGCAATGGAGTTGGCGATATTTTGCAGAATGATGGTCTTACCAGTGCGGGGAGGGGCGACGATCAGGCCGCGCTGCCCTTTTCCAATAGGAGCCGCAAGGTCGAGAACGCGCGTCGAGAGCCTCTCTTTGGCGGTCTCCATGACGAGGCGCTTGTTCGGATAGAGCGGAGTTAAGTTTTCGAAAAGAATGCGCTCGCGCGCCTTTTCAGGAGTTGTGCCATTGATGGTATCGACTTTCAGAAGAGCAAAATACTTCTCCTTCTCTTTGGGAGGACGGATGGTGCCGTTCAGCGTATCCCCTTTTTTGAGGTCGAAGCGGCGAATCTGGGCCGGCGATACGTAGATATCTTCAGCTGAAGGGAGATAGTTATAGTTGGGGGAGCGCAAGAAGCCGAAGCCGTCGGGGAGGATCTCTAGAACGCCTTCACCATAGAGTATCTCATTCGGATTTTCAGAGATCGCTTTTACAATTTCAAAGACCATTTGCGATTTGGTCAGCGAACCGAGATGCTTGAGGCCGATTTTTTTCCCATAAATGATTGAGCTGATCGATATTCATGCGCTGAATTTCAGCGATTTTGATCGTCTGACCCGAGGGTCTCTGCTGAGAGGCGGGCTGCTGTTCAGAGAGCTCTTGCGCTGTTAAATTGTTCTCATCAGCAGCGCCTTCTGGGTAATTATCATCGGAATTCATGCAAAACCTTAAGTTGTTAGCAGGTTATAAATATTCTTAACTTCGCGCCGCAAATCTTCCCACGACCCCTCGTTGCGTATGACATAGGTGGCGCGGCGCGCCTTTTCTTTTGGATCCATTTGTTGTGACATTCTCTTGTGAAACTCCTCTTCTCCATAGCTTGTCGCCTTTTTAAACCTCTCGATAGAGAGCGCTTCTGAAGAAGTAATGGAAACGGTGGCATCAAAATCGCGGCCGTTGCCAGACTCGAATAAAAGGGGGATTTCCACTACGAAGAGGCCTGTTTTTCCTTCACTTTTAAGACGTTCAAATTGACTTTCGATGGCATCATAAACTGCAGGATGCAGGATCTTTTCTAAAGATTTTAATAATTCAGGCTGATCAAACACCTTTTTTGCAATGGCGGCACGGTCGATGCGCCCCTTTTTCACAATATCAAAACCGATGAGCTTAATGACTTCCTGGCCTATATGCGTTTCGGGAGACAGCAGCTGATGGACGATCTCATCGGCGCTAACCACATGAGCGCCAAGTTCTTTAAAGAGATTTAAGACCGAGGACTTGCCACAAGAGAGGCCGCCTGTCACAGCTACTTTCTTTAATTTTAGCATTCTTTCCAATTTTTGCCAACTGCGATATCGACGACGAGAGGCACTTTTAAGGTTAAAACATGCTCCATCGCCTCTTTGACGAGCGGCTGAAGTGCCGACAGCTCCTCAGTCAGGCGCTTCAAAAATCAGTTCATCATGGATCTGCAAGATCATATAACTCTTTAAATGGCTTTTTTTCAACTTTTCGTCAATCTTCAGCATCGCCATTTTGATCAGATCTGCGGCAGTCCCTTGAAAGGGGGTATTGACGGCAAACCGCTCCGCTTGCGCCCTCATCATCGCGTTTTGGCTGTTAATTTCAGGAATCAGCCTCTCGCGCCCTGTATAAGTGACAGCGCGGCCCGTCTTTCGCGCCATCTCCTTACAGCTCTCCAGAAACTCTTTGACGCGCGTAAACTGTTTAAAGTAGGTGTGAATGAACTCGGCCGCTTCGCTATTGGAGATGCCGAGCCCCTGCGCCAGGCCAAAAGCCTGCTGGCCGTAAATAATTCCAAAATTGACCGCTTTTGCGTTATGGCGCTGCTCTTTTGTCACATCGCTCAAAGGCACATGGTAGATGGCAGCTGCAGTATGGGCGTGGATATCTTCGTTGTGTTGAAATGCCTGGATCAGATGCGGATCTTCGCTCAAATGGGCAAGAAGCCGCAGCTCAATTTGCGAATAGTCTGCTGAAAGGTAGCTCCAGCCATCCTTTTCCGGGCGAAAGGCTTCGCGGATTTTGAGTCCGTTTTTCGTGCGCACCGGGATATTCTGAAGATTGGGATCTTGGCAGGAGAGTCTTCCAGTCGCAGCGACAGACTGGTTAAAGGTGCAGTGAATCCTGTGCGTGTGGGGATTGACCTCGTCCGGAAGAGAGTCCACATAGGTCGAGCGCAGCTTTTCAAGTTTCCGGTATTCCACCATTTTTCCCGCGATGGGATACTCCTGAAGAAGCTCCAAGATCTCTTCGCCTGTTGAGAATGAGGTGGCTCTCTTCTTGGGATAGGGAATCTGGAGTCGCTCGAATAAAATTTTCTGTAGCTGCGCAGGCGAATTGAGGTTAAACTCAATCCCAGCCAGGGTATAAATCTCCTGCTCCAGCTCCCTGATCTGCACTGCAATTTCTGTCGAGAACTGGCGCAGGGTGGGCACATCCAGATAGATGCCATGCCGCTCCATCCCCGCCAGAACTGGAAGAAGGGGCAGTTCTAGCGAGAAAAAGAGCTTATCAAGGCCTCTCGCCTGCAGCTGCTCACTTAAAACCTGTTTGAGGCGGCAGGTGTAGTCCACATCTTCACAGCAGTATGTGGCGATCTTTTCAAGAGGCACATCGCGCATGCTGATCTGATTCTTCCCTTTGCCGATCAGGTCGCTAATCGGAATTTTCACCTTTCCAAAATATTCTAAAGAGAGGTTATCCAGAGAGTGCTGCCGCTGATGCGAATTGAGCACATAAGAGGCTAAAAGCGTATCGAAACATAAATGTTGAATGGAAATGCCATAATTTCCAAGAACATGCCTATCATACTTGCCGTTGTGTCCATAGAAGCCGATCTTCGGATTCTCAAAGAGCGGTTTCACCCCATTTAAAACCCTATCAAGACCCAGCTTACCATTGACAGGCACATACCAGCCCTTTTTTGGTTCAACGGCAAAGCCAATACCGACCAGCTCTGCTTGCAGCGGACGAAGCGCCGTTGTCTCCGTGTCAAAGCAGATCTCCTTCTGTGTGCTTAAATAGACAAGAAGCTTCTGAAAAGCCTCTTCATCGTCCACCAGCAGATACTCCTCTCCCCCCAAATCTTTAGGTCCAAAGAGCTGCTCCAGCTCTTTCATCAGAGTATTAAAATTCATGCTGCTGTAGAACTCTTTGAGCGGCTCAAAGGTGGGAGGCTTGATTTTAAAAAATTCCCAGTCTTGAGGAAACTCGATCTCTGTATCGATGATCACAAGTTGACGACTCAGCAGCGCTTGGCTCCTCTGCTGAACGATGGTCTCCTGCTTCTTCTTTCCAGGAATTTCCTCTGGATGGGCCAAGATATAGTCTAAGGACCCAAAACTCTTAATGAGCTCTGCAGCTGTTTTGGGGCCAAATCCCGATAGTCCCGGAATATTATCGGAGCTATCGCCCACCATGGCCAGATAGTCGACCATCTTTTCAGGCAGAACCCCATGGATTTTTTCCACCTCTTTTGCATCGATCAGCTGGTTCTCTTTGTTGGTGTTTAGGATGAGAATGTGGCTGTTGACTAGCTGACACAGGTCTTTATCGCTTGTGCAGAGATAGGCGGTCTCTCCTTGCTTGGCCACCCAAGTGGCAACGCTGCCCATCGTATCATCCGCTTCACACCCTGTGATGTTCAGCTGAGGAATGCCCATGAGCTCGCAATACTTGTGCGCCCACTGAATCTGGTAGCGCATGTCGTCAGGCATCGCAGAACGGTGCGCCTTATAATCGGCATAGATCGCCTCTCTTTTGGCCGCATTTTGCGGCCCATCGAAGACGGCCACCAGATGTTCCGGATGGAAGTCTTTGATCAGTTTCTGAACGGAGCGGATAAAGCCAAAGAGCGCATTGGTCGACTCACCCTTCACATTTGTCATGTTGCGAATGGCAAAGTAGGAGCGGTAGAGGTAGCCAGACGCGTCAATGACGTATAACTTCTTCATCACATTCCCGGTTGGTAGAGAAAGAGCGGCTTATTTAAAAGCGATGAATCGAGCTCTGAAGTCAGCTGCAGCTGATGTTTCACCTTTCCCGTGCGCATAGGCGACTCCGCTGAAAAGAGGGTATTGAACCAGCTCTTGCCCTCCAGCTGCACCACCTGATAATCCTTTTCAATGTTAAGCTCTTTTAGCAGCAGCTTGAGCGTCTCATTGCGCGACATCCCGCTTCCGTCGATGAAGCCATACTCTTTAGCCTGGACTGCAGGAAAAATGTGCGCCCCATAAACTTTCACCAGCTTTTCCTTATCTAGGGTCGGGCGGTTCGACGTCACAATGTCGACAAATTGCGCATAGTAGTCGTTGACAATGGCCTGCATCGCATCCTGCTCTCCCGGTTTCCAGGGACGCAGGGGATTGAGCTCATCCTTTCCAATCCCGGCCGAAAGGGTGAGCGCTTGAACCCCAATCGTGTCGATCAGTTTTGAAACGTTGAGAAGCCCAGGGATTAAGACCCCCACGCTGCCCACAAGGCTTACTTGGCTCGCATACACCTTGTCGGCTGCCGAGGCGATGTACATTCCTCCAGAGGCGCAGAGCCCATCCACATAGGCATATACGGGCACCTTGTACTGCTCTTTATAAGCTTTGAGTGCACGGTAGATGCCATCGGCATCGACCACCGTGCCGCCTGGCGATTCGATCTGAAGCAGAATCGCCTTCACCCGATCGCCATCAAGCGTCCCTTCGCGCGATTCAACCAGCATGTCGCGCACCGTCTGCATCGTCAAGCTATCTGTTCCGATCACCCCCACAATGGGCACGGTCAAGATGACAGGCGCCGTTTTGGAAACAATCTTGCGATCCCCCTCCGCATTGGGAAGATAGGTAATCGAATAGTGCGACTCGGGCGCGCTGTCGCTCGTCCCCATAAAGCCGAAAATGGCGATGAAGGGGATCAGAGCAAAGCAGACCCCAAAAAGGGTAAAAAAGGCCTTCAAAAAGGCGCGCAAAGAGGTTAGGAGCAGCGATTCTGGCATAGAATTTCCTTATGGGGATTTAGCGATTTCGTAAACGGTGTCGAGGTCGGCGAGTTTGAAGTTCGGAGCCAACTTTTGCACCTTATCCTGGAGCTCTTTTGAGGGCTCTTTGAGTTTGGCAGTAAGAAGCGTGATTTTTGCTTTAAGCTCGTCCGAAAATGGCTTTAGATCAGCTTTTGCAAGGGCTTCTGTATTTTGTAGGTCTAACTTTTTCTGAGCGAGATACTGGATCGACTCAAGCAGCAAACAGTGGACATAGAGGCGCTGGGCTTGGATTATTGCACGTCCAAACTTATTATTCTCTGCAGGTGTTAGAACTTTTTTAGCTTCCATTTTGTCGCCGATACCTTTCCCCGCAAGCGAAGCAGCCGCAATAGCCGCTCCTCCATAAGCCAGCGCATCGAGCGCATGAGAGCCGAGACGCTTTGCTAGAGGCTGCGCTTTAAATTGTGCACAAGACTCTTTTCGGGCCGCTGTGCGGGCATCTTTCAATTCCTGGTAACAGCTCAAGGCACTGTCTGCTAATCTCATTTTTATTCTCCTATTTAATTAATTCGTAAACCTTGTCAAGGTCTGCAAGCTTAAGGCATTTTTGTTCAGCAAGTCCCTTTTGTACCTTCTGCTGCAGCTCTTTTGAGGGCTCTTTTAGTTTTGCTGTCAGCAGTGTGATTTTTGCTTTTAGCTCATCTGAAAAAGGTTGTAGATCTGCTTTTTCAAGAGCTGCAGCATTCTGCTTCGCGAGTTGCAAATTTTTCTTTGCCAGATGCTGAATCGATTCAAGCAGAAGTGAATAGACGTGGAGACATTTTACCGGCCGCGATTTTGTGTATTGTTCCACATATCCTTCAACTTTAAAGAACTTAAAGAATACGTCAACTTTCCCCTTCGGCTCCTGGGGAAAACTAAATTTGGCGACCTCATCGATAAAACCGGCTCTCGCATTCATGAGGACAAAGGCGTTTGGTAAATTGCCGCGGGTAAAATTCATGGCCTTGACATTTCTGAGCAGCTCTTCTTCGGAAGGCGATAAGGTCTCGAAGAAGCCCCTGGCTACAATCGCAGCCACAAAGGCCACAGCCCCTAAAGCTCCATAAAGGAGAAAAGTTGCTGAGAAAAAGAGTCCAACAGCAAGCGAACCTACGGCAACAGCTGCGCCGACAAGACGGATCGCTTCGCATGCACGGTAGCCGACGCGCTTGGCGAGTGGCTGCGCTTTATATTGCTTACGACGTTCATCCTGGACTACTTTGCAATCGTTTTTCAATTCTTGGTAGCAGCTGAAGGCGCTGTCGGCTAATATTACACCCATGATTATTTCTCCTGTTTAGCAATTTCATAAACGGTGTCCAGGTCAGCCAGCTTAAATGACTTTTGTGAAGCAAGTGCCTGCTGCACCTTCTCCTGGAACTCTTTTGAGGGCGTTTTTAATTTTTCTGTAAGGAAACGGCATTTCTCTCCTTGGAGCGTAAGATCCGCCTGCTTGAGTGCCTCGGCACTCTGTTTGACAAGGTGCAGCTTCTTTTGAGCAATATGCTGAATCGACTCGAGCAGCAGGGAGTGCACGTAGATCTGCTTGACGCAAAAGAGATTTTCTAGAGCGGGGTTTAACTTTTCCCAATTTATGTCTTTCTTGTCTCCAATCTTTTCTAGCGCGGCTTTTGCTGCTATGCGTTTCAAGCGGCCTTCAGGCATATTTTCAAGTTTTTTCATCGTTTCAAGCTTTTCCCACACCTCCTTTGCCCCAAAGAGGCTCATAAAGGTGCTCACCTGTGCAGGAGTCGGTTTTTTGTCAAAATATTTACCCTTATCAAAATCAAACTTCGCCACCTTCTCCAAGTTCCCTCTCGCTCTCTGAAGAGTGGCTGCAGACGGGATTTTGTCTCTGGTAAAATTCAAGGTATTGATGCTGTTAATCAGACTTATTTCTGCCCGCGAAAGAGTCTCAAAATGTGACCTCGCAGCAACTCCTACCAGGAAGGCTGCAGCTCCAGCTGCTCCATAAAGAAGAAAAGAGGCTGAGAAAAAGAGCGCGGCAGGAATGGAAGCGACCGCAACAGCTAAGCCTCCCCAGGTCAGCCCTTCACACACATAATAAGCCACTTTTTTTGCGAGCGACTGAGATTTAAATTGCTTATTCCGCTCTTCTTGGACTGTTTTGCAGCTGGTTTTTAATTCTTGGTAATTGTTGAATACACTGACGGCTAGAGCTCCCATAATCTCTCCTACATTTTTTCAGCTAGATCAGCTAGTTTATCTAAATCGCTTAGTTTGAACTTCACTTTGCCATTGTCGCCAGAAATAGCGCTCCTGAGCTTGCCCTGAAACTCTTTTGTAGGCGTTTTTAGCTTGCCTGCAAGGTTTTTGAGTTTAGCCAGGTTTTTGAGTTTAGCTTTGTCCCCCTCTTTGAAGAGCAATGGATCGATCAGCCTCTTCCTCTCCAGATCCAGCGCTTGATCGATCAGCCTTTCCGCTCTTTCTGCCGTGTTCTCTTTAAAGCGCACATCCTCTTTTGCATAGACGTGCTGAATGGACTCTAGAACTAGCGAGGTGATGGCCAGAGTACTGATTCTATCTTTTAGATTGTTTTCGCCTATTTTCTTGTCGAAAAGGGTTTTGACAACCTTAAATTTTATCTCCTGCTCCTTCTTCTCCTTTTCATCATTGGTCGGAGTCACGAGACCTTCAAAATAGAGACGGCTGCCTCTTAAGTTTGCAGCTTCCGGAACGCTATCTTGGTTGAGAATCAGTCCCAAAGGGTTTTCAAATTTTGAGAAGATCTGCTCTTCGGCGTTACTGAAGGAGTTAAAACGGCCGCGCAGCCATTGAAAAACAAACATCGCAACGGCAGCGGCGGCGGCATAACCCAAAAAGCTCGCAGATAATTCGATTGCGGCAAAAGTGATAAACAGAGGGACTGCGACGAGGGAAGCGATAGCAAAAGCTGTCACAGCATAGTAGGCAATCTTTCTGATCAGCGCTTTTTTTGAGAACTGGGCGTCGCGCTCTTCTTTAACTTCGATTGCGTATCTTTTAATTTCATCGCACTGCTGGTAAGCAAAATCTGCAATCGATCCCATTTTTAGGCCTCGTAGTTATTATAGAGAATAATAATATCAGTTTTATCAATTTTAGAGTAGGATTAATGCCATGAAAACTGCGATTTTATTAGTCAACTTGGGAACCCCTCGTTCTCCGACCCTCACAAGCGTGTTTCGCTATCTCAATGAGTTTCTGACCGATCCGCGCGTTATCGATCTGCCCTGGTGGCGGCGGCAGCTGCTCGTTCGCGGCACCATCGTTCCTTTGAGGCTGCGCCAGTCGACACACAGCTACCAGCGCATCTGGACCGAAGAGGGGTCACCCCTCATGATTTACGGCTTGCGCGTCAAAAAATTGCTACAGGAGGCTCTTGGAGAAGCATTTCATGTTGAACTCGCCATGCGCTATCAGGAGCCGTCGATTGAAAAGGGGTTGCAAAATCTGATGCAACAGCAGCCAGACCGGCTGATTATCCTGCCCCTTTTTCCTCAATACGCATCGGCCACAACTGGATCGGTGCATCAAAAGGTGATGGAGCTGCTCAGCCTCTACACAGAGATTCCTCATGTCACTTTTATTTCCCAGTTTGCCAACCATCCCGCCTTCCACGAGGCGCTATGTCAAGTGGCAGCAGAGAAGCCTCTCGATGCGTATGATCACATTCTTTTTAGTTACCACGGTCTCCCTGAAAGGCAGCTTAAAAAGGCCGATGCGGGCTGCCTCTCGGGGGACTGCTGCCAAAAAAGCAGGAGCTGTTACAGGGCCCAATGTTTTGACACGACGCGAGGTGTCGTTGAAAAATGGAGACTTCCCAAAGAGCGCTATAGCATCTGCTTCCAGTCGCGCCTCGGAAAAGAGCCGTGGCTGCAGCCCTATGCCAGCGACAGAATTGTGCAGCTTGCAAAAGAGGGCAAAAAGAGGGTGCTGGTTTTTTGTCCCTCCTTTGTGTGCGACTGCCTCGAAACTTTATTTGAGATTGGCGAAGAGTATGGCGCCCTTTTCAAACTGGCCGGAGGAGAAACCCTGGAGCTTGTCCCCGGCCTCAACGACCATCCCGCCTGGATTTCTGCCTTGCAAGAAATATGTCAAACTGGTACAATTAGCTTTTCAAACCGCGGGTAAATGAATGTCTCGAGCCGTCACAAAATTGACAACATGCACGACGAGTACGCGTACAGGTACGCCTACTTAAAACTTGCCCGCTCGAATCCTAAATCTAGCCTCTCTCCTTAAACTCCATCGACTAGGCCTCAGCGGGAAAATTTAAACTCTGGGAGAGTTATTATTATGGCAGTTGCAAAACAAAATTCAGGGGTCATCACCGCAGGCCTCGCGCTCTTCTCCATGTTTTTTGGAGCGGGCGATCTGATCTGGCCCCTCATTTTGGGCGGTTCGGCGGGTGAACAGAACTTCTTCGCGATGGCGGGACTTCTCATTACGGGTGTCAGCCTCCCGCTCCTCGGCGTCATCGCCATGATGCTTTTCGAAGGCAACTACCGCGCCTTTTTTGGCCGCATCGGAGCCATGCCAGCGCTCGCACTCATCTTCATCGTTCAGCTTATTCTCGGTCCTTTGGGCTCTATTCCTCGCCTGATCACGCTCTCCTACGCGACGCTGAAACCCTACTTCTCTGCCGATCTCACGCTGCCCGCCTTCAGTCTGATTGTCAGCCTTCTTGTTCTCGCTCTGACCATTAAACCGCAGCGCATCATCGACATTTTGGGACTCGTTTTAACCCCCATTCTCCTTTTGTCGCTCAGCGCTATTTTAATTCTCGGCTTCTGGTCCCATCCTGCTGCCTTTCCAGTCGATCTGACTCCCACCCAAAGTTTTTCAAGTGGATTAAAAGTCGGCTACAATACGCTCGATCTCATCGCCTCCTTTCTTTTCGCTCCACTCGTCCTCGCCCATTTTATTAGCGACAAGGAGTCTCTTTCACACCCAGAAGGACGCAAGCTGATCTTTAAGAAAATGGTCAAAGCGAGTCTGCTTGCGGCAGGGCTTCTCTCGGCGATGTATGTGGGGCTGACCTATATTGCCTCCTTTTATACCCCCTTTCTTAAGGCGGGCCATTTGCCTGAAGAGCGTCTCTCTGCAATCGCACTGCACATTTTGGGCCCCTTTGGCGCTCTTGTCTCCTGCCTTGCTGTCGCCATGGCGTGCCTTACAACCGCGATTCCGCTCGTTTCGATCTGCGCCAACTACATCCGCGAAGATCTGTGCCAGGGAAAAGGGGGGCAGCTACTGCCGCTCGTCATCACTCTGCTCATTTCAGGAATGGTCGCCAACCTCGGTTTTATGGGAATTGCCGCGATGCTCTCTCCGGTTTTGCAGATCCTCTGTCCGGGACTGATCATGTTGAGCCTATTGAATATCTCTCACAAACTGTATGAAACGCGCGTTCCGAAGGTTCCGGTCTTTGCGACCTTTGCCCTCTCAACGCTTAGCCATGTCATTTAAACCTGACTTGCGCCCCTACATCACGCTTAAACTTTGGCCGAACTTAGAAAGTTGCCTGATAAGCTCCGAAGGCCAAGTCGCGACTTGACCAAGGGGCTTAGCAGAGCAAATTGCTAAGTGCAGGCAAGTTTAAACCCGATGTAGGGGGCAAGTCGGGTTTTAAACCTAAGCTTGCCTCTAATAGCGGCTCATCTGATGCGCGCTTGTTTTGCTGGCTAACGTAGGGCTTTTTTCGCCTACTTTACCCAAGTATGTCGAAAAAAGCCCTGAATGACCCAACAAAAAATCGCATCAACAGCTGAGTCACTGTTAGAGCAAGCTTAGGTTATAGCAATGCAGGAGATTTCGACAGGAGCCCCAAGGGGAAGTTCGGCGACCTGCACCGTCTGACGGGCTGGGAGGTTTTCCCCTTTAAACCAGCGCGCATACTCCTCATTCATCGTCGAGAAGTCGCGCGACAAATCCTTTAAAAAGACGTCCGTGCGCACTACTTGGCTCAAAGAACTTCCGGCGGCGACCAGGATCGCCTCCAGATTTTGGATCACCTGGCGTGTCTGAAGAGCCATGTCTCCTTCGACAAGCTTGCCCGTTTTTGGATCTACGGGAAGTTGACCCGACACAAAAATCATATTTTGGACCGCAATCGCCTGCGAATAGGGGCCTATGGCGCGCGGGGCTGTTTCGGTTACAATGCGCATATTCCTTGACTTTAGAGCTTTTCTGGATTATTCTGCAATAAGGCCTGTTATGAATTCACTACCTAAAACATTTGGCGCTTTTCTTTGGCATTTTGTTAGAAAAGAGTGGAAAATTTTTGCCGGAGCCCAGCTTCTCTCTTTCGCCTGGGCCATCGACCACACTCTTTGGCCCTATGTGCTCATGGTCCTCGTCGACGATATCACTAATTTTACCGGCGATAAAGCCTACCTCTGGTCCTACCTCACAAAGCCGATTGTGATGGGACTCTGCTTGATGATCGGGGTCGATTTGGCTTACCGCGCTTCTGGTATTCTGCTCGCAAAAATCATCCCCAAAACTGAAAGCGACATCCGCATGTCGATGTTTGATTATGTGCAGCGCCACTCCTATAGCTATTTTGGCAACAATTTTGCCGGCAACATCTCCAACAAAATCTCCGATATGCCGCAAAATGTGAGCCTGATCCTTCTGCTCATTATTCAAGTATTCATCCCCGTTCTGCTGGCTCTCGTCATCTCTGTCATCTTCTTTGCCAATATTCAGCCCTGGTTTGCCATCATCCTCTTGAGCTGGATGATCATCCATCTGGGGGTTACCTTCCTTTTTGCGAAGAAATGCGCCAACCTCGCCGATGTCCACGCCGAAGCGAGAAGCAATCTCACCGGCAAAATCGTCGACAGCCTCACAAATAACATCAATGTCCGACTCTTTGCCCGCCATCGCTATGAACATCAGTATCTCTCTAAGTATCAAAAAGATGAGCAGAAAAAACACTGGAATTCCCTCTGGTATGTAGAGAAGATGAAAATTGCGATGGGCATTCTCTCCACCCTAGGTCCGGGGATTCTGCTCAACTGGTACATGATCTACAGTTGGCAGCATGACAAGATCACGACGGGCGAGCTGGTCTTTATCTTCAATACATCCTGGAATATTACCATGATGATCTGGCTCGCAGGGCTGGAACTTCCCACTCTCTACAAACAGATCGGCGTCTGCAACCAGGCTCTCTCCATCATTCAGGAGCCTCACGGCATTGTCGATGCCCCTCATGCGGTCCCCTTGAATGTCACCGAGGGCACCATCGCCTTTGACAATGTGACCTTCAACTACATGAAAGGAAAAGCCCTATTTAAGGATAAAAAGCTGCTCATCCATGCCGGAGAGAAGGTGGGGCTGGTCGGCTTTTCAGGTTCAGGCAAAACCACCTTTGTCCATCTCATCTTGCGCTATTTTGACATCGAAAAGGGACGCATTCTCATCGACGGCCAGAACATCGCCAAAGTCACCCAAGATTCGCTTCGCTCCCAGATCGCTCTGATCCCGCAAGACGCCTCCCTCTTTCACCGCTCCCTCATGGAAAATATTCGCTACGGGCGCCTCGAAGCTACGGACGAAGAGGTCTACGCAGCCGCCAAACAGGCCCACGCCGTTGAATTTATTGAAAAGATGCCCGAAAAATATGCCACACCGGTAGGGGAGCGCGGCATCAAACTCTCGGGCGGCCAGCGGCAGCGCATCGCCATCGCCCGCGCCATCTTGAAAAACGCCCCCATTCTCATCCTCGATGAAGCCACCTCCGCCCTCGACTCCGTCACCGAAAACCTGATCCAAGAGAGCTTGACAAGCCTCATGACAGGCCGTACCAGCATCGTCATCGCCCATCGCCTCTCCACCCTCTCAGGAATGGACCGCATCCTTGTCTTCAAAGAGGGCAAAATTGTCGAAGAGGGCAACCACGAGCAGCTTCTTGCCCTCGATGGCCACTACGCCACCATGTGGCGCATGCAGGCAGGCGGCTTCCTGCCCGATGGCGAAGAGGATGAAGACGCCGAAGCCGAGTATGAATACACCTGATATTTTTCTTGTTTCAAACCTGTAATTTCCCTATAGTGTTCTTACATTACATCGTGCCGATGTGGCGGAATTGGTAGACGCGGTAGACTCAAAATCTACTTTTGGCAACAAAGTGCTGGTTCGAGTCCGGTCATCGGCATTTCTTACCGGACATTTTGTCAGGAATGGCAAGATGTTCGGTTTTTTTATGCACAAATTCATACTGAAATTGGCCTGAGAAAAGGGGTTAACTGAGTAGATAAATACTGTTGAACCTTTACTTTTTGTACGATCAAGGTTCTGACGTTCCAAGTTTGGCGAAGCTGCCATTTCAATATTTTAGAAAAATATAGGGGTTGCGAACCGCCTAATCCTTGGAAGAAACTGTCGTTTTCTGACAGTTTCTTGCAAAAAAATCTCCGCCTTTGATTGGTCAGCTAAGCATGATGTGGAAAATCTTCTTCGAGCAGAAGAGCGAAAATTTGTTGAAAATTGGAGCAGAGAATTATTTCAAAAACAGGTCGAAAAAATCGAATTAGTTTTATATAAAGTAGTGATTTTTAGAATTGCTAATGGCGCAGCTCCATTGATTGATAACAAGCTTTTTTCCTCAGCGATTGCGAACATCGATGGAGAGGATATTGAAAACATAATTGATTCTGGTACCTATTGGTTTCAGTCAATCCAAGAAATTGAACTCCTGGCCGATCAAAATGAATATTCATGCATTTTCATAAGATTTGATGATCCAGGACATCCAAAAGAAATGCACTATAGCCGGCAAAAAAATCAAGAATTAAAATTAAAAGCTATACCAGGTAAAACATACAAACTACCAGGATGGTTTATTAAACATTGGAATTTTCGATCGCAAATTTACACTAATAATATTTCGCGGGCTCTTTATTGGTTCCAACCGGTCATATTAACACCAAAAGAAGTACAAAAGCAGATTGCTTCATATGCACAAGAAACGGGAATAGAAAGACACACAAGGCTATAACGCTAGGGCATTGCAATTTCCCTGGAATGGTATCATATGATACCAGCATTCAAGAAAAAGTCAATACTTTTGACAGAAAAGGCAAAGAACTGGCATCTCTTTCAAGAAGCGACAGCTCAAGGACGCCCATGATCCCACTCAGCGATGACAATTCTCAGAGAACTAGCACCCCCATCATCACCTACGCCATTATTCTTTTAAATTTCCTGGTTTTCCTGTTGGAGTTGCAAGGTGGAGAAACATTTGTGACGAATTGGGCCTTTGTTCCAAGCAATTTTATCGCCCATCCTGCGGCCAATTTTGCCACGCTTTTTACTTCGATGTTTATGCATGCCGGGTGGGCCCATATCCTTGGCAATATGCTCTACCTATGGATCTTTGGCGGCAATGTGGAAGATCGCTATGGCAAAATTCCTTTTTTTCTTTTCTATATCTTTTGCGGCCTGGCAGCGACCTTTGCGCAGCTGCTGTTTAATGCAAGTTCCAGCGTCCCAAATTTAGGAGCATCGGGAGCCATTGCAGGAGTTCTAGGAGCCTATATTCTGCTGTTTCCGAAAGAAAAGATTAACGTGCTGATCGGTCAAACAACCGCTCAGTTGCCCGCCCTAATTGTCATCGGCTTCTGGTTCATCTTGCAATTTTTCAGCAGCGTCGTCTCTGCCTCTTCACAAGATACGGGAGGAGTAGCGTACATGGCCCACATGGGGGGATTTATTGCAGGAGTGATTATCACATTTCTGTTTAAATTTTCTCGGACGTAACCCCATCGAAATGCTCTTCGTTTGCCTTTGCATCGGCTTTTGTCTTATGAATGACCCCGTCGCGATGGTTTGGAGGCGAATAGAGCGTGTAGAGTTTAAACCCGACTTGCCCCCTACATCGCGCTTAAAACCCGACTTGCGCCCTAGCGGTGATTCAGCTGATGATGCGATTTTTTGGAGGCTAAAACGGGGCAATTTTTGACATACTTGAGTAAAGTAGGCGAAAATTGCCCCGTTTTAGCCTCCAAAAAATCGCATCATCAGCTGAATCACCGCTAGGGCGCAAGTCGGGTTTAAACTTGCCTGCACTTAGCAATTTGCTCTGCTAAGCCCCTTGGCCAAGTCGCGACTTGGCCTTCGGAGCTTATCAGGCAACTTGCTAAGTTCGGCCAAAGTTTAAGCGTGATGTAGGGGCGCAAGTCGGGTTTTAAGAGGTTTGTCCGAAGAGCTGTTCACGATGTTATGTTTGGCTCCAGCCGGAACGACAACGCTAAAGCCATCGCTGATTTTGTGTGTGACACCATCTAAGATTGCCTTTCCCTCTCCCGCTTCACAACGGATAAATTGGTCCAGTTGATGGATCTCTTCCCCAATGTCTTCGCCAGGATTCAAATGCATCAGGACTAGCTGGCTATTTTTAGCGGTGTATAAAACTTTCCTGAAGTACCTGTTCTCCAGCGCGGGCTTTTCTATATTTATCACAAACCCTTTCATATTCCACCTCCGTTCTATTCTACGCGATAGATTTGCCCCGTTTGTAAACCTTCGATGCTTTTGCTAAAGGCTAAAGCGACTTTGGCAACCGGCACAGGGGCATAGCCGCGAAAATAGGGGGCAAATTGCGGCATCGACTCAAGAATAACTGTAGGGCTTATCGCATTAATTCTAATGCCGCGCTCCATTTCGATAGCAGCTGCCTTGACAAATGAGTCAAGCGCCCCATTGACCATCGATGCGGAACTTCCAAAACGGATGGGATCGCGTGCTAAAATGCCGCTTGTCAGCGTAAAAGAGCCGTGATCGCGGATGAAGCGGCGTCCGATCAGAACCAGATTGACCTGTCCCATCAGCTTGTCTTGAAGCCCTATCTGGTAGAGCTCAGAGGTCATCTCTTCGAAGGGGCCAAAGTGTACATTCCCCGCGGCTGAAACTAGGGCATCAAACGGGCCAATTTTTTCAAAAAGGATGTTTATCTCCTTTTCCTTTGTCAGATCAACCTGAAAATCGCCTGTTGTCTTTCCAACCTTCACTATTTCGTGGCGTGGGGAGAGCTCTGCGACAACAGCGCTGCCGATGGTTCCTGAAGCTCCTACGACGACGACTTTCATCACGATCTCCTATTTTTTGACACATATCTTATGCAAAGTTACATGTAAAGGATCTATTTGCGGCAAGGAGGCCTCTTGCTTTTTGACCTATCTTTGTCCATAATGGCCTGTACATTTAGGAGAACTTATGAATACGCTTGAACGTGCAGAGTCCCCCAAAGGAGGATTAGCCTCCTCATTTCCACCTTCCAAAAGCAAAAAGAAAATAAAATTAGGCCTATTTGAATCCTTAAAAAGGGGCAAAAAAAAGGAAATATCTTCTGAGCCCGTATCTGCCCCTCCCACTCAGATTGAACGGGCGGAACGGGTGCAAGATTCAGGATTCCTGTCGCTGCAAGACTTAAAAAAGCACTGGAAAATTGGCCTGTTTTGTACGGTGGCTCTAGCTGAAACTATGATCTGGAAGCAGCATCCGCGCGGTGTGCTGGTTATTGGATGTTATTGGATTGCTGCCGAGATTCTTTTTTCTTCGTCCCAAAGCTTCCTAGTCGAACGCACAGCCCAGGCTAGCCTGCAAGCATTCCATTGGCTGAAAAAAAGCGGCCACAATCAGG
The DNA here is from genome assembly GCA_963745935.1 of uncultured Parachlamydiaceae bacterium. Classification (GTDB taxonomy): domain Bacteria; phylum Chlamydiota; class Chlamydiia; order Chlamydiales; family Parachlamydiaceae; genus JAJFUZ01. The sequence goes on along the minus strand of CAVUZO010000008.1, from coordinate 138,083 downwards.
ATCTTGCCCTGGGAGCTTTAGCTGTTCTTTTTATTGCTTCAGGAGACTCCTTGAATGTGAAATTAGGATCCTTGATCATTCTGTTTACCTTGGGGCGCGAATGGGCCCTCTATTCGATGAAAAAATCCAATATCCAGTGATAATTTTTATTAATTAAAACAGTCTAAATTTGACAAATATCTATTCTTATCTTATAGTTTTTTCTATGAAACTAATTGTTTGGGACTTTCACGGAGTTTTAGAAAGAGGCACGGAACATGCCGTCTATGAAATTTCCAATTTAGCCCTTCAAGAGCTTGGCTACAGCGCTAGATTTTCTAAAGTGTTCTGCGATGCTCATTATGGCAAAAAATGGTTCCGCTATTTCAAAGAGCTGATGCCCGATCTGCCTTTAGAAAAGTGTTATGAACTGCAGCAATTTTGCATCGACTTTTCTGATGAAAATCCTGAAATCACCGAACGGCACATTCAGCCGCATCCTCATGCACAGCAGATTCTCAAAACCATTTCTGAGAGAGGGCACAAGCAGATTTTAATTTCGAACGCCCATCATGACTTTCTGATGCACTATCTGATTTTGCTTGGGTTAGACCGCTCCTTTGACCAGATTTTTTCCAATGGAAACCCATTAGCCAAGAAAACTGAAAAGGTCGATGTTCTAGAAACCTATCTCCAGCAAGCCGATGAAGAGTATAAAGAGATTATCGCCATCGACGATCTGCCCGACAACCTCAGCTTCAAAAAAATTCCACGGGTTAAATTTTGCCTCTATCGGCATGCACCTCCTTTTCCAGAATGTTCTGCTGACCACTTTACTCACGACCTGCAAGAGGTAGTGAGCGCTTTTTCTCTTTAGACCCTTGCTCAAATTGACGAAGATCTCTTAATCTGCGGATTATGAAAGAGATCCCCACAGGCAGCCTCTATTTAGGAAAGCTCTATGATGCTTCGACAAGGTCATTGGCGAGCGATCCCCTCCTTTTTGAATCTAAAAACCTGACGACCCACGCCGTCTGTGTGGGGATGACAGGAAGCGGAAAGACCGGTCTTGGGGTGGCGCTTCTGGAAGAGATTGCCCTGAAAGGCATTCCAGCAATTGTCATCGACCCAAAAGGGGATCTGGGCAATCTTCTCCTTGCCTTTCCAAAGCTGCAATCCTCCGATTTTCTCCCCTGGATCGACGCAGGAGAGGCGGAAAGGCATGGTCAAACCCCGGAAAAGTATGCGGAAGGGGTAGCAAAAAGCTGGAAAGAGGGGCTTGACAGCTGGGATGAAACACCTGAACGCATCTCACAATTTAAAGAGGCCGTCGACAGCTGCATCTATACACCCGCCAATAGCTCTGGAGTCCCTCTATCGATCTTAAGCAGCTTTGCAGCGCCATCAGATGAGATTTTGCAAGACGCGGACGCCATGCGGGAACGTGTTTTATCTACCACTTCGAGCCTTTTAGGACTGCTCGGGATCGAAGCCGATCCGATCAAAAGCCGCGAGCATATCCTCATCTCGACTCTGATCGATCGCTCCTGGCGGGAAAAGAGGGAGATCGCCCTCCCTACTCTCATCCAGCAGATTCAGAAGCCACCCATCGATAAGGTTGGCATCCTAGATACAGACACATTTTTCCCGCCAAAAGAGCGCGGTACGCTTGCGATGAAGCTCAATAACCTACTCGCCTCGCCGGGTTTTCAAGACTGGATGGAGGGGGAACCGCTCAATATTCAGAACCTTCTCTACACCAAAGAGGGAAAGCCGCGCCTGGCTATTGTGACAATTGCGCACCTAACAGACGCGGAGAGAATGTTTTTTGTCACCCTGCTGCTCAACGAACTGACCAGCTGGATGCGCCGCCAAACAGGCTCTTCGAGCCTTCGCGCCCTTCTCTATATGGATGAGATCTTCGGCTACTTTCCGCCCAATGCGATGCCCCCCTCAAAAATGCCGATGTTGACGCTTCTCAAGCAGGCGCGCGCCTTTGGCCTTGGCATCATGCTCGCAACGCAAAACCCGGTCGATCTGGACTATAAGGGGCTCTCCAACTGCGGTACCTGGTTTATCGGCAAGCTGCAAACAGAGCGTGACAAGGCGCGGGTGCTGGAGGGTTTGGGCTCTGAGGGATCCCTTGGAGAGATGATTGCCGCTTGCGGAAATCGCGTTTTTATTCTGCGAAGCGTGCATCTGAAAGCGCCTCTCCTTTTCCAGACGCGCTGGGCCCTCTCCTATTTGAGAGGCCCCCTGACCTTGCCGCAAATTCAGATGCTAATGGCGGGAAGAAGATGGGAAAAACCGAAAGCTGTGGAGGCTGTTGCTAGCCAGAAGCCTGTTCTTCCTTCCGATGTAGAGGAGTATTTTTTGCCCGCCGCCACGCCTTTTCCTCTCTATCAGCCCAAATTGCTCGGAATTGCGAAATTGCATTTCGTCGACAGCAAAAAGGGGCTGGACACCTGGCAACAAATGGCATTTACAGCTCTTCTGGATGAGTCAGGGAAGGCGTTGTGGGGAGAAGCAATCGACTCGACAGGGCTACAAAAAGGCTCTCCTCAAAAAGGAAACTTTGCAGATATTCCTGGAAGCCTTTTGCAAATCAAAAACTACCCTCTTTTTAGCAAATCCTTTGCCGACTATCTGTATCAAAATCAGACTTTTGACCTTTTTGAAGCAGAAAAAATGAGTTCCAAGCCCAATGAGAGTGAAGCTGATTTCCGCAGCCGTGTTGTAGCTGTTCTGAAAGGGCAATCGGAAGAAAAAGTGAAAAAGATTCGCGACAGCTACGCGGCCAAAATTAAAATTCTGGAAGATAAAATTCAAAAAGCTGAAGCAAAAACTGCTTCTGGACAATCGCAAAGGTGGCGCCAGATCTTAGACACCCTCATTTCTGCTCTTACCACTATTCTAGGGGCTCTTTCCGGCAAAAGATTGACAAAAGGATCCATTAGCCAAGCCGGCACTACCTTGCGCAAAGCTGAAAGGATCGGCAAAGAGCATACATCAGTTTCTCAAGCGCAAGAGACGTTAGAATCCCTTCAGCAGCAGTTACAATCTCTGCAAAACGAAAGAGATGCAGCTATTGCAGAAGAATTTGACCCAGATAAAATCGTTCTTGAAAAGAGCTCCATTCACCCTCGCAAAACTGATATTGCGATCCAGACGATCGCGCTGGTTTGGATAAGCTAAGCCTCGTCCCAGTATGGAACGAGGCTGTTACTCTATTATCTGATTTCCAGATGATTGTTGATCTGTGTGACTCCGTTTGAATTTTGAATCACCTTTAAAATCGCATCGCGTTCTTGTGTAGTTGCAACGGTTCCAGTGACAGTCACAGCACCATTGGAAGACATGATCTGAATATTATTCAGATCGGGTGCGAGGGACTGATCCGCTGCCAAAGAGCGCCGAATTCCTTGACTCATCGCCTGATCAGCTGGCGTTTCTGACACAATTGCCATATCTTCACTTGTTTTATTGGGCTGTGTCGGGGTAGTTTTCATACCTTCATTTGCAAAATAGGTTAACAGCAAAAGAGCCGCAACCCCTGCAACAATCAGCCAATTCAGCAGAGAAGAGGTCCCCCCTTCTGATCTCTTTGCGCTGAAGCTATCCTCCGATCGTGCAGCGGGTTTTACAAAGGGCTTATCGCGAGAAAAGGTCCCGGGATCTTTTACCAGTACCCATTTTCGCAGCTCTTCTTCCGCCTCTTCTTTGCTATATCCATATCTCTGTTGAAGTCTTGCAACTAACTGGTCATAGCGACCATCAATCTGCCTAATATCATCATCTGTTAAATTCCCAAATTTTTCTTTGATAATACCTTTAACTTGCAGCCATTGAGCTTCTAATACTTCCTTATTCATAACGACCTCCTTGCACCTCAATTAGATCGATAGACAGGCTGTAAAATTAGCCCCAACTTCTAGAATAATTATTAACGATTTATTTGTCAAATAATTAGTTTAATGATTTAATAATGATATGAACAGGTTTTTTATAATCATCGCTGTAGCTTTTGTTTATCTTATTATGGCTCGCCTGGGACTTTTATTGGCGCTCCACCCTGGATTCGCGACCCCTTTTTGGCCTCCTTCGGGGATTGCTGCTGCTGCGGTTTTACTTTTTGGGTACTCGGTCTGGCCTGGGATCTTGATCGGTTCGCTCATCGCCAACCTCTTAACATCTGTCGGAGCTTTTAGCACATCCCTCTTAGTGAGCACAGGAATCGCAATTGGATCAACTCTGCAACCTTTAGCAATTGGCTATTTGTTGAACAATTTGACCACAAGCAATCCCCATCTTTTAAACACGCGGCGCAATATTATCTCTTTTTTAATTTTTACCATTTTTTGCTGCATGATTAGCGCTACCATCAGTTTAGCTACCCTGTTCAGTGCAGGCATTGTCAACTTGCATTCTCTAGGAACGAATTGGGTCACCTGGTAGACTAGGAGATACCGTCGGTGTCTATGTTTTTACCCCTTTTCTATTCTCTTGGTCAAAATTCTCTTGGTCAAAATTCTCTTGGTCAAAATTCTCTTGGTCAAAATGGTCCAATTTTGAGGCGCTTTCACATCGAGGATTTGAATTCTTTCAACTGCTTGCCATGACTCTTGCAATCAGCTTGATCTGCTTTGGGGGATGGCTCAACAAACCAATTGAATATACGCTGATGCCAGGCCTCATCTGGGCAGTCTTTCGTTTCCCACCTCAAATTCCGACGGCGCTTCTAATCCTCGTTTCTCTGATTGCTATCATCGGAACGGCTAATGGGTTCGGCCCTTTTATTCAACCGACTCTCAATGAATCCCTTCTTCTGCTTCAAGCCTTCATTGGAATTATCACAGCGACAACGCTCATTCTGATTGCAGCCGTTAATGAAATTTGGCACGCCCAAGAGGTCTTGGAAGAGTATAGCCAGGAGCTAAAGAGTCAGGTCAAATCTTTGCAGGATCGGAAAAAGTAATTACGAAAGCAGCTTCTCGATCTCTTCTTTTAGCTCTGGGGAAGTCTGTTTCTTCACCTGATAAAGCTAACGAATCTCATGCGTCAAAAACTGCCGGTATTGCTGCAAATAGATAACGGCTACATAGGCTTTGCCTTCCCTTAGTGCAGGAAGAGTATGAAGCCATTCAAGAGGAGTAAAAAAATCGAAAAGGGCGACCGCGTGCAGCGCAGGAACCAGGTCGCGAATATCTTGTACGATGGCTTCGAGCGTTTGATTGCGCTCCACTGATGGAGGCAACTTTAAAATTGCCTCCAGTTCATTGGCATTTAAAATGGTCGCGGCGATCGACCCTTTTCTAGCCGTTCCCCTCTCCGGGACATGCGCAAAGTTCTGATCATCCTTGAGAACATCATCTGCTTTGACCATAAATCCCTCTAAAAAATCGGAAGAGGTGGGATTCGAACCCACGGTACGTGTTAACGTACACACGCTTTCCAAGCGTGCTCCTTAAGCCACTCGGACACTCTTCCATAATCAAAAAGGGACACCACTATGAGGAACAGCCTATTTCCGGGCAACACTTCTATGTTGCTAAAAAGGGGCTAACATTGTATGCTATTTTTTCATGAACTCTTCTATTTATTCCAAATTCTTGCTTCTTTTTTTATATGTTGCCGCCTGCTTCTCTCCTGCAATTATTTGTGCAGAAAAACCGACAGTTCTCGTCAGCTTGGCACCCTATAAATTTTTTGTTGAACAGATAGCTGACGGCACAGTCACTGTCCATCTCATGGTTCCAGCAGGGGCAAGCGCCCACACCTATGAACCCACCCCTAAAGAGATGCTAGCAGCCGGCCATGCAGACCTCTGGTTCACAATCGGAGAAACATTTGAATCGCGGGCTGGCAAAGCCTTGCAGAGCCATCGGCCCAGCCTACAGCTTGTAGACTTGCGCAAAGGGGTCGACCTGATCTCGGCGCATGACCAGCCGGGCCACACCTGCTCCAATCCTGCCTGCCTCGATTCGCACGTCTGGCTCAGCCCGCGCCAATCCAAAAATCAAGCCCGGGCAATTGCCGAAACACTGATCCAGCTCTATCCAGAAAATCGCCCCCTCTACACAACTAACCTCCAGCGCTTTTTAAGTGAACTTGACGCTTTGGACAAGGAAATTGGCGAGCTCTTAGCCCCCCTCAAACAGCGCGTCATCATGGTCTCACACCCCGCCTACGCCTACTTTTGCCGCGACTACCAGCTAAAACAGCTCTCTGTAGAGTTTGAGGGGCGCGATCCCACTCCTCAGCAGCTGACCCGCGTCATCCAAGAAGCGCGTGCGAACAAGATTCGAGCCATCTTTATTCAGCCTCAATATAATAATAAAGGGGCACGCCTCATCGCCGATACGATTGGAGCAAAAGTCGTAACAGTGGATCCCTATTCGGAAGATTACTTCAATAGCATGCGCGAGATTGCGCGCCAATTTGCCAACGCCTCATGAATGAGATCGTCACCTGTGACCACGTTTCCTTCTCTTACAGGGACACCCCCGTCTTAACCGATGTTTCATTTCGCATTAATCCTGGCGAATTTGTCGGCATCATTGGACCTAATGGCGGCGGCAAAACCACCCTTCTGAAACTGATTTTAGGATTCTTAAAGCCCACTTCCGGCGCGATCTCGGTGCTAGGAAGCCCTGCAGGCGTATCCACAACACGCATTGCTTATGTAGCGCAAGGCCTGCGTTTCGACCGGCAGTTTCCTATTTCAGTCATGGAACTTGTCCTTTCAGGACGACTCTCGAGACTGCCCTGGTATGGCGTCTACTCCAGAGAGGATCGTGCAGCCGCTCTGGAAGCCTTGGAAAAAGTGGGTATGGTTGATTTTTGCGATTATGCCTTTGGCAACCTATCTGGAGGGCAGGCACAGCGCGCCCTGATCGCTCGAGCACTCGTTTCGAATCCCGATTTACTGCTTCTTGATGAGCCTACCGCCAGCGTCGACTCGCAGGCGGAAGGGGTGATCTATGAGATTCTTCAATCGCTCCGTCAGTCGATGACGATCCTGATGGTCACACATGATTTAAGGGCTGCGATTAACCTGGTCGACCGCGTTCTGTGTGTGCAAGGAGGACTCCTCTCTCTCCTTCCTCAAGAGGTGTGCGAACATTTTGCCATTGGGCTCTACCACGCTCCTCTGCAGATAGGTAAGGGGTAGCATGATATCATTTCTTGAAGCCCTTCAAGCCAATCCGCTCCTCTTGTCAGCCGTCATCGCAGGCCTTGCTGCGTCCGTTGTCAGCGGCATTATTGGCTCCTATGTCGTGGTCAAGCGCATCGGTTTTATCAGCGGAAGCATCTCCCATTCAGTTTTAAGCGGCATCGGTTTTTGCCTCTGGCTTGAGCGGGCTGAAGGAATTGACCTGGATTTCCCCTCTCTTATGGAGCCCTCATTGCCGCCATCGTCTCTGCCCTGATTATCGGATGGATTCACCTCTATTACCGGCAGCGGGAAGATTCTGTTATCGCCGCCCTTTGGGCCATTGGAATGGCAGTCGGCGTCCTTTTTATTTCGCAAACTCCCGGCTTTAATGTCGAATTGACCAATTTTCTGATCGGAAATATTCTCTGGGTCACCCACACCGATCTCTATATCCTTTTCAGCCTCGATCTCTTTATTCTTGTAACAGTGATGTGTCTGCACAAGCGCTTTCTTGGCGATCTGTTTTGATGAAGAGCAAGCAAAGCTGCAGGGATTGCCTGTCAACTGTTCTCTATCTTCTGCTTCTGGTATTGACAGCCGTTTCGATCGTGCTGCTGATTCAAGTGGTGGGGATTTTATTGGTGATGACGATGCTGACCATTCCTGCCGCCATCGCGAATCATTTTCACCTCGCGTCTTTCGCGCATGATGGCCATTGCAGTATGCCTTAAGTTGCGTCTTTTGCTTTATTGGGACAGCTGTTAGCCTATCATTTAGATTGGCCTGGCGGGGCAACCATCGCCCTGCTTGCGGGAATCGCTTATGTCGGTAAGTCTTCTGCGGGTTTGAAACAAAAAATCTTTGATGACGAAACCAAAGACTGCGGAAAGAGAGGGATTTGAACCCTCGATACCCTTTAGGGGTATGCGTCCTTAGCAGGGACGTGCTTTCGGCCACTCAGCCATCTTTCCTCAGTAACAAACGATGTTACCTCTCCTGATTCTTTTTTCGCAAGGCTAGTCTACCCACCGGCCGCTTTGCGGTTGGCAAGATCTTCTGCAACAACCTTTTCCACTAACGCCACATCGAGGCGGAGAGGCATCTCTTGGTTTAAACCCGACGCCATCTGTCCGACCATCTCTCCTAAGCGCGGATGGATAAAAAAAGTGTCTAAAAGAAAACGGCGGATCTGCTGCTCTTTGCCTTTCCCTGTAGCAATGGGCTTCACCAAGATCTCGATTTCGCGCTGCACCTGACGCTCTTGATTGCTTAAAGCGCTCATTTTCTTAGCGCGCTCTTTTTGTTCCTTAAGCTCTCTCTCGCATGCATCCAGCTGCGCTTTAGCTTTAGCTTTTTCTGACAAGTAGTCGACACACTCTTTTGAAAAGGGGCGGCGCAAGGGGCTGTCAAAGCCGACTCCTTTTGCTTTTATGCCATTCAGAGCCTCCAGAGCAGCAAAATATTTCGGGGTGGCGTAATTTTCGATCCTAAACTGATGGATCCGGTTAGTCAGCGTATCCAAAATGGATATTGCTTTCCTTAGCTGGCCGTCTGAATGCTCAAAAATCTTTTGCAATGCCTCTTGATTGTACATAATGTCTCGAGCCTTCACTTTTTCATTCAAGATTTGAACGGCCTTTTTCTTATCGGGCATATCGAGAAAAATGGGCTTAAAGCGCTGCTCAAAGGCTCTATCATCTTTTTTTAACTTCTCATACTGATCGCGCGTCATCGCCCCGACAAACTGGATGCTTTCGTTGTTCAGCACAAGCTTAAGAAAACTATCGCACTCTTTATCATCCCCCATCTCCTTCGTAAAAATGACCTTCTGCTCATACCCCTTCACCTCCCGAAAAGCCTCTTCCATCTTTTCCCCAGGGCTCTGAAAGCCATTTGGAGCCCCAAAGAGCGCCCAGTTCTTAAATTTAAATACTTCGCGATTTGTTAAACGCTGCGCAAGGCCATTCATGAACTCGGTTTTTCCGACACCGGATTCCCCAACAAGCAGCAAATTCACTGTAGTCCCGGGGCGAGAATCGTTGAGGCAGGCAAGGGCCTGTCTAAACTCCTCTTCTCTGCCGACAACCGGGTGTAGCTGCTTCTGCCGATGCTTCTCAGAAAGATTTTCGCAAAAGATCACCTGCTTGGGACATTTTTTTATCCAGCGCAAATAGGTATAAAGAGCCCCAGCAGACAAGCCTATAATAAGCGTCGAAGTGAGCAGTACCGTTGCAGAACTAGCTAAGATGGCGCTTAAACCTTTGAAGAGAAAGTAGGAAAGATAAAAAAAATGAAAATACATGGTGAGCAGCACCCCATATTCATAGAGAGTGGCTGGAGGCCTTTGAGAATCAAATAGGTTAAAAGCGCGCAAAAGGACAGCCCCCAAATTCGGGAAAAACCTTGTCACGACGTTTTGTGCACGAGACGCTTGTGCGACAATAGGACGCAACTCTTGGATACCTAATTCAGCAGCCCACTCTTTTGCTCCGCTAAAATAGGGATTTTTGTTTTTTAGACACGCCTCGATTTTCGTAAGGTCGAGCAGCTTCAACAGCTCTTCCACCGATTTTGCAGAAGGTTTTTCAATTTCTGCTTTGGCCAGACGTTCGAAGAAAAGCTCAAAATTTTTCAAATTTAAATGATCTAATACTTTTTTTAATTCAGCCCTGACTGGAGCACACTCCTTTCGATTTAAGTCTGGGAGGGCTAAAAGCTCTTTTGAAACCGCTTCGAGATGGTTATTCCAGCTCACATTGAGTAGTTCTGGAGAAAAGGTAGAAAGAGAAGCCAGAGAAGGGGTTAACCTCTCCACTTTTCGCTTTGCTAAAGTTGCAGCACTTAATGGAACGGGGCGCGCTTTGACGAGACGCAACTTTCCGAATAATCTTGGAATGAAGTTGAAGGGGATAGGAAAATGAGAGACAAAAGAGACCATGTTCGACTCCTGTTTTAAGGCGAAACAGTTTTTGATACAGTTTGAAAAAGCAGGTCTTCTGACTCCGAGGTCATCCTCCAGCCACACCTTCCCGTTTCAGTAGAAACAGTGGTTTCTATGGCTTTTGTCGCTCGTTACAGCGGCGCTACCGCACGGGATTTACACCCGTTTCCCTATTCTCTTCAGACCATAGCCTGAAGCACTTTTTCAAAATTTGTGGTCCACTTTATTTGATCGATGAGGATCTTGTCAAATAAAATAAAATAGGCAGAGCAAGGGCCTGAGAGAGGCATGAGAAGAGCATAAGCTCGACTAAAGATCTATCGTAGAGCCATCCCATGAGGGCGCTACCTAAAAACCAGGCCATCCCAAAAATTAGATTGAAAAGGCCATAAGCCGTGGCGCGCTCTTCGGCACGAATAAGATTGGCCACAACTGCACTCATGATTGAAGTTTGAGCTCCCATCCCGCCTCCCCATAAGAGTAGCCCTAGAAAAATCCAGGGAGTAGTTCCAAGGAAAACACAAGGGACAAAAAAGAGGGCGAAAAATGTCGAGACGATCAGGACGCGCTCTCCATAGAGATCGAAAAAACGGCCTAAAATAAGGGCAGAAAGCCCTTCTGCCGCCATAGCCACTGCATAAAAAAGAGGAATCCATGTCAAGGGCATGACAGAACTTTTTTGAAGGTGAAAGGCAATGAGAGCAAAATCGACATACCCCATCGCCACACAAGCCATCGCGGCCATGTAAATAAAAAACCTTTTCGAAAATCCTTTTGAAGGACCTTTTGAGACTTCAATATCCAACTCACGCGGATCTGGATATTTCTTCCTGGCATAGGTAAGGACGGCTATACACGTCAAAGCAGGAAATAAAAGGTAGGCAAAACTAGTGCGGTAGCTACCCTGAAAGGTCAAAATGAGGGCAATAGATAGGGGGCCAATGACTGCTCCAAATTGATCTAAGAGTTCGTGTAAACCAAATCCGAAACCGCGACCTGTCTCTTTAACCGCATAGGAAAGCATCGCATCGCGAGCAGGATTTCGAATGGCTTTTCCCGCGCGTTCCAATATGATAAATAAAGCCGCGACTTGCCACGTATAGGCCAGGGACAGAAACGGCACTGCAAAAACATTCACCGCATAGCCAAGAAAAATAAATGTCCAATACCGTTTCGTTTTATCGGCTAGTTTTCCTGAAAGTACACGTAAGGTATAGCCTAGAAGCTCCCCAAAGCCTGCAACAAACCCAACAATTGCGCCGCTGGCTCCAAGCTCGGCTAAATATTGACCCGTAATGCTGCGTCCCCCTTCATAGGTAATATCTGCAAAGAGGCTGACGATGCCTAAGAGAATGATGAAATAGAGGGCTTTTTTCATAAATTTTTAGTTGCTAGAAATCCTTTGAATCGCTTAAAACAAATTCTTTTGTATATCACCATCTATCTTTTGGAGGAATATTATGTTGTGCCGCTTTTTGAAATTGGCTGTTTTAAACCTAGTGTTGATCGCCTCAAGCGTCAATGCCTGGGAAGTTGCAGATTGCCTCAATACATGTGAAAGTTCCATGGGAATCACAGAATCTTTTTTTGAAAGCTATATTGGCTTTCGTGAAGATAGTCTCAAATGGAAAGTAAAAGGCAAACGGAATAATCCGCTTATCATCCAAGAATTATGCTTTAATGATGTGAAGATGATTGAAAAGGGGCTCCGCGCCTCTGTCACCTTCTGTGATGCCTGGGTTATCAAGGCTGATGGAAATTTTTCATTTGCCTACAATAAAGCGCATGATTGGGCTTTCGACCTCACCGTCGGGGCAGGGTACCGCTTTGATTTCTGCGATAATTCCATCCGCATCACCCCTCTCGTTGGATATGAGATCAACAGACAGCATTTCCACTCCTGCAGTGAGAATTTCCTCTCCGATAAATGCTGTGGAGCGAATCCGGTTACTCTGGCTAATCTCGACTCCTTCTACCGTGCCCACTGGAATAGTCCCTTTATTGGAGTGGATGTCCATTACGCGATCAACGAGTGCTGGAAAGTCTATTCTGACTTAGCCTATCAGTTTGTCAACCTAAGAGGAAAGGGGCATACCGATTTTGGGGACCGCAACATCAATGGTTTTGAAGCGCACGATCGTTTTCATCAGCGCAGCCATAACGGCTGGGGCTTTACCTGGGATACAGGAATCAAATATGCACTCGGTTGCAACTGGCTCCTTGACATTGGGGCTCAGTATGAGTTTCGCAAAAGCCACCATGGCCATCAACATGGCAGCCATAGCTTCAAAGGATGTCGTACAACTTGCAGCAAAAATTGCAAAGGAAACGGCCGCACTAACAATGGTAGTTCAAGTGGCGACCAGGACAAGCATCATGTGAAGCGTGTCGAATGGCGCTCTGTGAGAATCTTGGCAGGTCTGACCTACCGGTTCTAAAACTTTTGTAAAGTGCGGCAGCGTATCTGTTGCCGCACTTTTACTTTGCAGTTCTTCACTTTTTTTGTTATCTTTTCTGGAAAATAGGGAAAATTTATGACTGCTACAATCGCTCTTCTTCAAAGCCGTTCCAGTTTTCTGCAGCTCTTCGGGGCCTCTCTCTTTATTACCCTGATGACGCAGATTGAAATTTTCCTGCCCTTTACCCCAGTCCCCTTTACAGGGCAGACTCTAGCTGTCTTAACTGTTGGAGCTTTGTTAGGAAGCCAAAAGGGGGCGTTAAGTGTTCTCCTTTATTTAGCAGAAGGTCTTTTGGGCCTTCCCGTCTTTACAAAAGCTAGTTTTGGATTCCTGCATCTAGTAGGCCCCACAGGCGGATATCTGGTCGGCTTTGTGGCACAGGCCTATCTGGCGGGCTGGTTGATAGAGCGACAGTCTCAATTTCAGAGCCTGCGCGTCTTGGGCTCCTTGCTGGTCTGCTGTGCCATTCAGATGAGTTTTGGGCTGTTATGGCTCTCTCATTTTGTGGGCTGGAGCCAGGTTTTTGGGTTAGGCCTCATTCCCTTTATTCCTGGCGAAATCGTAAAGGCGATAGCCGTGACGCACTATTTAAAGGCTAGATAGCCTAGCAGTTCGTCATGTACAAGGCCGTTAGATGCTACAAGGGGCGTGTGGGCTAACACATTATAGGGCCCTCCCTCATACGAAGTCACCTTGCCTCCAGCCTCTTCGATAAGTAGCTTGCCCGCAGCGATATCCCACGCATAGAGACTGATCGCCCAGAAGGCGTCGATTTTTCCAGAAGCCACGTAGGCCATGTTTATGGCTGAAGAGCCGAAATTGCGCATCAAAGTGCCCATTTTTAAGATGCGGACAAAGTTGTCCACACAGTTGAGAGGGTTTTCGGCGACATTGCGCGGAAACCCTGTGGCTCCAAGGCCTCCTGCAAAGCGTTTTGTCGAAGAAACGTGAAGTGGCTGATTGTTCAGGGTAGCTCCCAACCCCTTTTCAGCGACGAATAACTCATTTGTCATTGGCTGATAGATCACCCCGGTAACTGTTTCCCCCTCTTTAAAAGCTGCGATGCTTATGCTAAAGATGGGAATTTGATGGGTAAAATTGGTAGTACCATCGAGAGGATCGATCACCCAGAGCACCTCTGCTGTTTGCTCGCTGCCCGAAGCGCCGCTCTCTTCAGCTAAAAAAGCGTGTTGAGGATACTGATCGCGAATGGTGGCAATAATGGTCGCTTCAGAGGCGTGATCAAAGGGAGTGACGTAATTTTGAACTCCGGGCTTGTTTGCGATCTCAAACTGCGATCCAAACCCACGACGCACAATCTCTCCCGCTTTCAGAGCCGCTTCAATAGCTAGGAGAGATAGAGAAGAGTAGGGTGGTTTTGACAGCATTTTTAAAAAATGATTTGAATGTAAAGGAGATCCGCTTTATGGATAAATTTATAAGCTAACATCTATAGAGGAAAGGTCGCAACGAAAAAATCGTAGCAATACATGAGCAAAATGAAGCAAGACAAAGGAGTTGTCACAGCCCTGAAAATGGGTCTAAAGCTTTAAAATTCATGGAGGAATAATCATGTGTGCAGCAAGTGTAGACTTTAAATTCCCTACCGGCAGTTACGGCGGGGAGCAAGTGTCCCCTTCAGAAGCCTCTCCGCGCAGTAAGAAAATTGATGACCTGAAGAGTACCATGCAAGATTTTGGCACGGATCTGCTCTCCAAAGTTTCAGACACCCTTAACAACCATCCTGTCTTCAAAGACATGGAGCGGAAGGTTAAACAGTTCAAAGAGCAGGAAGATCAATTAAAGAAAAATTTGGACGAGGTCCAGAATCAGCTGCACGAGGCGCTCCAGCATCAGGAAGATCTGCGCAATCAGGTCCAGGAAAAAACCGATGCGATGAAAGGCTTTTTGAAAGCTTTTATGGATGCCAAAAAGAATTTGAACGCGACAAAAGAAGAGAATCAAAAGCAGAGCGAGCTGTTGAATAATCTACAACTCAAAATCCAGGAGCAGGGTGCAAAAATTAAAGATCGAGATGCAGAAAATCTGTCCGTTCTACAGCAAAATCAGGCCCTTGAAGCCCATATTGTGGTTCTTAAAAAGGAAAAGGGGGAGTGGGAAGCGATTGTCGGCCATCAAAAACAGGCATTGAAAGATAAAGATGAGCATATGGGAGTGCAAGCAAAGCAGATCCTAGGATTGGAAGACAAGGTCCAGGAAAATGAAGTGGAGATGGCCCAAATTCAAAAACAGGTCCAGGAGATGAAAACGAAAAGCTCCACGAAAACAGTGAAAAAAACATCTCGAATTGCAATCGCCCTCTTAATCGTAGCAGGCCTTGTTTTAAGCAGTGCCTTTGCATTTTACCTCTTCCCCGGGGTATTGGCAAAAACTTGGAGTATCTTAACCTTCTCTTCGGCCATGGCGGTCCTATAATGGAGTATACAATTTCAAAAAAAATATATAACATAACATTTGACAAAAATCTGAGTGACATCGCACGATTGGTTTTGTCATGGGAAGGTAACAATGGTTGATCGATTATTCTCTAGGCTCCAGAAAATGGGAACTACGGCGCAGTTTCGGCCTTTCAGGCATGAACAGCTTCATCCTGTGATCATCTTAGCCACTATTTTGAATCGCGTCGCCCAGGCCGATCTTCAGACACAGCTCGATCAAGCCTTGAAACGCTTGTCTACCCAAGACTCAAAGCTTGCTGAAATCTCAAGAGCTATTCAAAGGATGATCGACGACCAGCAAAAGGATGATCGCGAAATCCAAAAAGCCTTTGCAGAGTTGGCACGCGAACCTGAAACTCTCGAAAAGGAGCTCAAGGGGCTCAGAGATATCAGTGTGAAAGAGCGGAAGGAGATCCTGCAGCTCTTTAAATCTATTGCTAATACTCCACAGCCCTCTCAAAAAGCGTATAAAATGGCTTCTCCTCCCCATTCGCATGCTTCTCCGATCATCTCTTACCCCAAATTCCCTCTTCCCTCGCACGATCAGCGCTTCAAGAAGATGGATGTCCATCTCCAGGAAGAGAAAAAATCACTTGCTGACTTGCGCGCCTCTATACAAAAGCTTAAAACCCCCCCCGAACAGAAAAACTCCCTTCTCATCAAGCGATTGTTCAACCTCCTAACCTCAATTTTTTTACGCTTTTTTACCTTATCCACTCGTCATCAGGTGAAGATGTTGCCAATAGAAACTAAAACAAGGGAGTGACACTTGTTCACAGCAGCCATCGTATTCGCGACCTCTTCTCAGGAAAAACGCGACCAGCAGAATCAAAAAGAGACTAACAAAGGAAAAGATATGAAAAAAGAGACATGGATCCTGGTTGCCAATAGCTCCCTTGCCAAAATTTTCAAAATTGAAAAAAATAGCATTCTGACAGAAGTCAAAGAGATGACCCATCCTGAAAGTCGTCTGCATGAAGGCGATCTAGTCTCTTCAAGACCTGGAAGAACCTATGAAAGTGTCGGAACAGCCCGGCATGCAATAGAGCCGCACCATACCCAAAAGCATGAAGAGTTCACCATTTTTGCAAAATTCATATCAGGCTACCTTGATACCGCTCGGGAAGAGGGGAAGTATGGGAAGCTCTACATCTCTGCCGGCCCAGCCTTTCTAGGCATTCTCCGGCAAACTTTTAGTCTGGCAACCAACCAGCTGATCGCAGGAGAAATCGACAAAGACTTGACCCACACGGCAACTACAGAGATTCGCAGCCATCTGCCTCCTGTTGTTTGATCGATTGACTTAAAAAGCCATTTTTTGATATTCCTTCTGAACTCATACAGGAGAAATACCAATGAATGCGATTATTTATTTTTTGACATGTGTGTTTGCTTTGGCACTGGGTAACCTTCAGGCACATCCTGGTCACGATCATGATGAAGCTACAACTGATGTCTACGATGAAACAGATGAGCTTGAACCGGATGCAGTGATTGAAGCGTTTGAGGAGATTCAACATCAACCAGATCCCAAATAACTTCCATGCTGATTCTCGTCCTTAACGCAGGGTCGAGCAGTTGGAAATGCGCCCTCTTCAACGATTTTGAGCCCATTTGGGAAGGTTTTTTAGATTTTAGTCTTAAAAAGCCGATTCTACAAGTCAGCCGCAAAGGCCACCCCCCTGTTCGTCTTGAGACCTCGGCAAAAGATCGGGATGGAGCTGTTAAGGAGCTGATCAAAACCGCTTGGGAAGGGGCTGGAGCCGTTATCCCCTCCCCGGACGAGATCAGCATCGTCGGCCATCGCGTTGTCCATGGGGGAGAGCAGTTTGTAGCCCCCACCCTCATCACACCTGAGGTCAAAGAAGCGATTCGCTCCCTTTTCCCTTTAGCCCCTCTGCACAATCCCGCCAATCTGGAAGGGATTGAACTGATGGAAAAGCTGCTGCCAACCTGTAGACAGGTGGCTGTCTTTGATACAGCCTTCCATAGAACAATGCCTGAAGCTGTTCAGACCTATGCAGTGCCTTTGGAATGGCGTAAAGAAGGCATTCGCCGCTATGGTTTCCATGGCATCAGCCACGCCTATTGCAGCAAGCGCGCCGCTTCTCTTCTCAATAAAGAGCCCTTCGCTATTAACCTCATCTCTTGCCACTTAGGTAATGGCGCCTCACTTACAGCTATTCGTGGGGGTAGAAGCTTGGTGACCACCATGGGTTTTACCCCCATGGAGGGGCTCATGATGGGAACGCGCTCCGGCTCTATCGATCCCGGGATTTTGCTCTATCAGCTCATGGAAAAAAAGATGAAAGTGGAAGAGCTCGACAAGATCCTCAACTTCAAATCGGGTCTTTTAGGAATCGCCGGAACCTCCGACATGCGCGAACTTCTCACCTTGAAAAGAAAAGGCAACCCGGAGGCTCTCCTTGCTTTTGAAATGTATGTGACCCATCTCATCTGGCATATGGGGGCTCTTCTCGCTTGTCTTGGAAAACCAGATTGCATCGTTTTCGCAGGCGGAATTGGAGAAAACTCCCCCGAGATTAGGCAAGCAGCCTGTGAACCATTCCGCACCTGGGGAATTGAGCTTGATCCCGACAGCAATGCGGGAGGGGGAACTGATCGCGCAATTTCTGTACCAGGCTCAAAAATTCCCATCCTTGTGATCAAAACGCGTGAAGATCTTGAAATTGCAAAGGCGTGTGCAGCTTTATGAAAACAGCCCCCTATGGACATTGGGACTCTCCGATCAGCGCAGAGATGTTCTCGGGTGCAACAAAAAGCAACTACAACTGCGATATCCTCGTCGATGGCTCCCGCATCTACTGGACAGAGACGCGTCCCGCTGAAAAGGGACGCACAGTGATTATCCAGTGGAGCGAAGAGCGCGGAAGAGTGGAGATGACCCCCCCAGAGTACTGATGTGCGCTCCAAAGTGCATGAATATGGGGGAGTCGGCTATGCCGTTGAGGGAGACACGCTCTATTTTATCAACAGAAAAGATCAGCGCCTCTACAAAAATTTCATCCCTCTTACACCGCCTGGACTCTACTTTGCCGATTTGCAACTCACTCCCCATGGCCTCTTTGCCATATGCGAAGAGCATCGCAGCGACACGGTCGCTAACACACTTGTCCTAATCGACACCGAGACAGGAGCCCTCACAACTTTAGACTCCGGCCACGACTTTTACGCCTCCCCATCCATTTATGGAGATAAAGTAGCGTGGCTCACTTGGGACCATCCAGAGATGCCTTGGGACGGCACGAAGCTCTGGACGGCAACTCTTGAAAATGGAAAATTAAGAGATAAAAAAAATATTGCAGGAGGCAGGGAAGAGGCAATTTTCCAGCCTCAATGGTCACCAGACGGCAATCTCTTCTATATTACCGACAAAAACGGCTGGTGGAATTTTAGCCATTTTCCAATGGAAGCAGAGTTTGGCCTTCCTCTATGGCGTCTCGGCCTCTCCACCTGGGGCTTTACAGGCAATGGGGAGGAGATTTTCTGCGCCTACCAGCAAAAGGGGCTGTTTAAGCTCGCTCTGCTCGAAGACAAATTGAAGGAAATCGATCTTTTGCAGAGCGACTATACGCAAATAAAAACCGGAATAGGATTTGCAGTATTCCTGATGGGTTCCCCCACAACTGGGCGCCGCATCGTCAAGCTAGACTTTGCCACGCGAGCCGTCACCTTTTTAGATCAGCCCGACCCCATTGTCCTTCCAGAAGAGCTCTTAAGCATCCCTGAAGCGATTGAATTTCCCACAGCCGGCGGACTCATCGCCCACGCCTTTTTCTATCCCCCAAAAAATCCGAACTACGCAGCCCCAAAAGGCGAAAAGCCCCCCTTGATGGTCATCAGCCATGGAGGCCCCACAGGCAGTGTGAACGGCACCTATAATTTAAAAACACAGTACTGGACAAGTCGCGGCTTTGCCCTCCTCGATGTCAATTATGGCGGAAGCAGTGGCTACGGCCGCGCCTATCGGGAGCGGCTTAAGGGCAACTGGGGCATCGTCGATGTTCAAGACTGCGCAAACGGAGCGCATTATCTTGCAAAGCGCGGGGACATCGATCCGAAACGCTGCGTCATCCGCGGAGGGAGTGCCGGTGGCTATACCACCTTAGCTGCCCTCACCTTTACGCAAGCCTTTTGCGCCGGCGCAAGCTATTATGGCGTCGGAGATCTCGAACTCCTCGCCAAAGATACCCACAAATTTGAGGCGCACTATCTCGATTCGCTTATAGGCCCCTATCCCGAGCGCCTTGATCTCTATGAAGCGCGCTCCCCCCTTAAACATGCCGAGCACATCTCCTGCCCCGTTATCTTTTTTCAGGGCGGAAAGGACAAGGTCGTGCCCCCCAATCAAGCAGAGAGCATGTTTCATGCGTTAAAAGCGAAAGGCATACCCACCAAGCTCATTCTCTATCCCGATGAAGAGCATGGCTTTCGCCAAGCGGAGACCATCCGCGATTCGCTAGAAAAGGAGCTAAAATTTTACCAGGAGCTATTTTGACAACCCATCACTATCAGCTATTCGACTCTCAAGCGCGCAAAGAGGGGGTCGGTGGCCTCCGCCTCGATGTGCGCGCCTCCCAATTCCCCTCTCTTGTCGGAATGTCTCTCTCCCACCTCACACTCCTTCCAAAAGGATTTCGCGAGCCGCACTGGCACCCCAATGCAAATGAACTGAGCTACTGCCTCGAAGGCCAAGCTCTGATGACAATTTTCAGCCCAGGAAATAGCCACGACACCTTTACCATCAGCCCAGGCGAAATGGCCTTCGTCCCCATGGGAAGCTTGCATCACATCGAAAATATCTCCGACAAACCCGTAAAAATGCTCATCTGCTTTGACAACTCCTCCCCGGAAGATCTGGAGATCTCCTCTTCCCTCAACGCCATGCCCGACAGGGCACTAGGTGCCACCTTTTGCCAAAAACCGCAATTCTTTTCCACTCTCAAGCAGTCCAATCAGAAGCCCTTCATGGGAATTCTCAAGCAGGCCACAAAACCCTCTCTTCCTTCCATTCCCGACCGCTTTAAACTCAACCTTGAAGGGCTTCAGCCCCAACTTAAAACAGCCGGCGGCTGGGTCAAAATCAGCAACAGCGCCCTTCTACCCACGCTCGACGGCCTCGCCCTCTACAGCCTCCTCCTCAACCCAGAAGGCATCCGCGAGCCGCATTGGCATCCCAACGCCCACGAGCTCAACTATCTCATTAAAGGCCGCGCTTTGATCAGCCTACTTTCCCCCGATGGCAGCTTTGAGAAGTTTGAGATGCAGGAGGGCATGCTCAGCTTCCTCCCGCGCGGCTACATCCATCACATCGAAACAGTCGGAGACACCCCTGCCCACTTCGCCGTCTTCTTTAGCAATAAAGACCCCTCCGACATCGGCCTCTCAGGGGCTCTTGGAGCCTTTTCGAACGAACTACTGGCGTCGCTTTTTGGCGTGGCCTCATCCTACTTCGATAAGATGCCCAAATATCAGGAGGATCTGTTTCTTGTGTCAGGGGCAGGGTGAATTAATTTACTAATCATTCACGGCTTATTCATGAGAGAAGCTGTCTTCACCTGCTTAAAAAAAACTTTACACTCGTCAATCTAAAATCCCAAGACGCCAAGGTTGGAGACAGGGGTGCCAGCGGCTCCTCAATGTTCTTCCTGAGTTTAGCCAGGAATGGGATGAGACCATTCTGCGCTTTGTGCCTCGATTGCGAAAGGTACTCAATAAGCCGGGGTAGTAATCCCCGACAAACGCTGCGACTGTCTCTCTATGGTTTGTAAAATAACATCCCTCGAACCCCATATCTGCACCCTCTTGCGGGCGCGCGTCAGGGCGGTGTAGAGCAGTTCGCGCCCAAAGAGTTCGCTTCCTGGCGGGAGGACGATCCACACCTCATCAAATTCGCTTCCTTGGGCTTTATAGACTGAAAGGCAGTAGGCGTATTCATAGGGGGGCAAGAGAAGCGTTGAAATGCGGCGCGATCCGAAAAGAGCCTCATCGCCCAGAAGGGTGCCGACCTCGCCGTTGAAAAGTCCCAGGCGCTGGTCGCTGCGGGTCACGATGATGGGAATCTGATGCGAAGTGTTGCGCGCCATGCAGTTCTGATTGAGGGCGTCCACTCCAAAGGGGCCTTTGCGCAAAGGGGAGAGAAGGCGAAAGGAGCTTTGCGTCTTAAAAGCCGATAGAGCGGCCTCGACAAGGGGGCGCGATTCGAGAGTGGGATGATAGGTAATTCCCTCTAAGGTTCCAGACTCTAACTGCTCTAAAACATGCGCGGCACGTCCCTCCTGAATAGCCTCGGCGAGCTGAATGATACTCTTTAATTCCGTTCTGAGGCATGTTTTGAGGGTGACGGGACTGCTGGATGCGACAAAATCGGAAAAGAGGCTGCCCGATTCGATCGGAGAGAGCTGATGTTGGTCGCCCACCAAAATGAGGCGCGCCCCTGGTTTAACCGCAGCCAGAAGCGCCGTCATGATTTTTAAGTCGATCATGGAGCACTCGTCGACAACGATAATGTCTGCTGTGAGTTTCTGGGGCTTGATTTTCTGACCTTCGCGCACATTGAGGAGGGCGTGCAAGGTCTTTGGCTTTACCTGCAATGAGTCTTCTAAACTGGTTTCAAGATGCGCGGCTGCCTTGCCTGTGGGGGCTGCCAGAGCAATTTCACAGGGCTGTTTTATACCCTGCAACAAGATGCGCAGCAGGTGGCCAATAGTATAGGTTTTTCCAGTCCCTGGGCCCCCTGTGAGAAGCGTTAAGCAGTTGCGACATGCGTATTGAATTGCCTCAGCTTGCTCAGGTAGAAGAAGTTGGCCCGATTTGATCGCAACGTCGACTTTTAAAGCTGGGGTATCTCGAAGCTTTTCTTGAAAGAGGGCCAAGCAGCGCTTTTCGGCTTTCCAGTAGCGCTGGAAATAGTAGCGATCGCCCTCCTTGTGAATAGCCGCTAGTTGCGGGAGCTTTTCAGCGCCGCGGCGAATAGCGGGCTCCATCTCCTTTTCCAGATCAAGTAGCAGGGGATCGGGAAAAAGCCCCTTTTCATTGATCTGGACGCAGAGGTGCCCTTTGCGCACGGCTGCAGAGAGGTAACAGATAAATGTGGCCGCGTCTTTGTCCCCTTTCGGCAACAGCAATTCCGCAAGGGCCACGTCAATAGCCGCAAAAGCATTGGCTGAAGGAATTTTTAAAAATAACTGCTCTGCTAAACCTACCATAAGCGGTACACTCCTTTTTCCAGGCCGCGTAAAAAGACGTAGAGAATCCCGCCGAAGCACTCCTCGAAGGGTCTGCTGTCCACGAGTTTTAAATAGCGTCGGAGAGCCTCGATGTAGACGTGAGCCTGAAGAAAGTAGCCCCCTTCCTGCATCGCCTGCTCCATGCGCTCCTTGGTGTAAGCGTCGACAGAGTCGCCAAGTCGGTTGCTCTTCCAGTCGAGCAGGTAATACTTGCCCTCATGTTCAAAAAGAAGATCGATCACCCCTTTGAGGTATCCGGGCAAGTGCGGCACGGCCAGATCGAGGGACTGCTCCCAGGGAAAGAGAAACTCTGTTTCGCGGTAGTGTCTCATCGCATCTGTAGCCACAAGAGGTGTCGGGCCGTTCATTAAGGGGAGAGGGGTATGAAAGGCGTTGTAAATAATTTCAGCGAGTACTGGGCTCCAAGCGGCAAATTCAGAGCCTTGGAGATGGGGAAGAATCAGCGGCAATATTTCTGCTGGGGAGCTCATCTGCCGTAGAGGAATTGCTTCCAGTAGCTTGTGAAGGATATTGCCCACACGGCTACCTGCAGGCAGGGTGTGGACTGATTTTTCGCGCTTTGTTTTTAAGGAGCTTGCCATGGCAGGAAAATACTCCTCTTTTCCCTGATGAAGGAGAGAGGAGTAGGAAGAGATGGATGCGGGATTTTCCTTGGGTTGGATACAAACGGGAAGATGGAGCTTCGGGTTTTCGCTTGCATGACGAACGGGTTGAAATTCAGGCTCCCCGGAAATTTCTTTCAGAGTAAAATTTTTGTCCTGTAGCAGATCGTGAATGTCCAGATGCTGCATCCCCTCCTTCCCAACAGGTATATAGAGGCGCCATTTTGCCCGAGTGAGCGCCACATAGAACTGGCGCATCTTTTCAGCCGTCTCCTCAGGGTTATCTGAATCTTTTTTCTTCTGCATTAGGCCTAAAGGGCAGACAATCTCAAATTCAAGCCCCTTGCTGGCATGAATGGTCAAAATCTGCACCCCTTTTAAATCGCGGTTTTGCAGACGCCTAAGAGCCTCATCATCATCGCCCTCCTGCTCCAGAGCCTTAAGCTCTTTCAAAATAGATTCAGCAGGGCGGCGGCTGAGCAGCCACTCCACAATTTGGCGCAGGTCATCGTAGAGTTCAATACCCTCTTCTCGGGAGAGAAGATGTTCGGCCACATTTTTGTCGTGGAAAGAGCTTTTCAGAAAGGCGGGAAAAAAGCGGGTCAGCCCCTCATTTTGCAGGAGCTGCCCAAGCTTCATAAATGTGACAAGGGCGCTCTCATTGATTTCGAGTAACTGCTCGTGCGTCCAGCCAATTAAGGGGCCGCCAAGAGCACGTTTAAACGCACTTTCATCGCGCGGCTTCAGCAGCGCCTCGATCAGTTCTTTAAAAGCGGCAAGAGCAGGCGACTGGGAGAGTGGCTCCTGGCGCTGCTTGACGACAGGAATCTTGCGGCTTTTAAGGAACTCTGCAACCCGCGCACCCTGATAGCGGTCGCATACCAGAAAGGCCCAAGCGCCATAGTCAACCCCTAATTCATTGAGGCGCTCAATTTCAGAGGCGAGATAGGAAATGAGCTGTTTTTCCTCTCCCAAGCAAAAATGAACACTCCCTAACGTATCTGTGAAAGGGATCTGCATCTCCTTTTTTCCAGCCTCTACAGGCCTGTAGGGAAGAGACGATTGGAGGCGTGGAAGTACAAATCCCTCTTTGAAAGCACTGAAAAGTTTATTTAAAGCATCGATCAGGGCGGGGTGAGAGCGATAATTGGTATCTAAAACGGCCGTGTATTCAGATCCGAGCGCTTTGGCTGCATCAAGATAGGTATAAATATCGGCCTCGCGAAAGGCGTAGATCGACTGCTTGGGGTCGCCGACAAGATAGAGGTGGCTACCAGTTTCGAGAAAAAGATGGCTAAAGATCTCCCATTGGAGCGGATCTGTATCTTGAAACTCGTCGATCACCGCGACGCGATAGCGGGCACGGATGGTTGAACAGAAGGCTGGATGATCAATGGCCTGCCGCATCTTGACAAGCAGTCCATCAAAAGTAAAGAGCTCCTCCTCATTCTGAAACCGTTCAAGATGGATCTTGGTGTCGTGTGAAAGGCGATTGAGCAGCTCTTTAGGATCGCTGCAATGGAGAAGGGGAGAAAATGCCTTTATGAGTAGTTCTGGAAGCTCGGGGTAGTGGGGATTAATCTCCGCTTTCTTCTTTTTATTCAAATTGCTAGGATCCCACGCCTGAATGAGATAAAAGTCGTCGCTAATTAATTGATCCAGATCATCTGCCTGCCATTCCGACTTGTCAAAGAGAGAGGCAAAGCGCACCGCTTTTTTCCACAGTTCTGGCTTAATTGCACCGCCTTTCGAACAAATCTTATTGTAGCGACTGGACAGGATGCGAAAATCGTCTAAGATTTTTGGCCCTTCATATTTTTTTAGACTCTGCATGATTGTCTGAAAGGCCAGCAGGCTCTCTTGAAAATTGGGCTGGATCTCACGCCGTTTCCCTTTTAAAAGAGCGCCTCTCAAGCTTTCAATGTCATTCTGATGCTCTTTTAAAAGAAGGGCGACCTGTGCCGGACTCCAGCGTTCATGTGTCACCCCTGTTCTCAAAAAATCGGTCACAGCTTCGGTGAGACGTTCCCGCGAGGGCCTCTCATCGCCTATTCGTCTTCCAAGGTTGGCCTCAAATGCATATTCGCTTAGCATGCGGCTACAGAAGCCGTGGATGGTAAATACTTGAAGCTGATCGAAGGCAAAGAGCGCCTGATCCAATTTTTTGAGAGCCTGCGCCTCCTCACCTAGTTCAAAAATGGCTTGCAAATAGTCGGGAGCTTCTTTTGATTTTTCAAGAAGATAGGCGCGGGCGCGCTCCACATTGGCGCGGATGCGCCTTTTTAAATCGCGGGTGGCGGCGCGGGTGAATGTGACCACAAGGATCTGTTCGAGGGCGAGCGGCTCCTTCTCTATCAGAAGCCGCACGATCAGATTTTCAATCGAAAAGGTCTTTCCCGTCCCTGCCGATGCTTCCAGGATATAGTGGCGATGGATATCGCAATGGCGGCTTAAAACGTCAAATTTCATGTGGAGTACCAGTTCTGATTGAGATCCGCAAATAGAGACTCTGCGATAGGCTTCCATTGAGCCAGGAGCACCTCTGCATTGACCCCCTTAACAAAGAGAAGTTCAGGCTGATAAGCTTTTTCGAGCGACTCTTCCAGCTTCTTTTTGAAGCCACTTGGATCCTGTTTTAAGAGGAGGGGCACCCATTTAGGAAGCAGGGGAACAGGTGTTTTAAGACCCTGTAGATAGATGTCGAGGTAGCGGCTTAACAGCGGTGTGGGATCCGTAAAAGCGCGTTGCGCCTCGCCAGAGCGCGCAAAGAGCAGCTGGCGTTCAAATGGCAGCTGCCCCGTTTTCAATAGGGCATCATAAATCAGAAATTGCGGCAAATGTTGAACGGCTCTATCGCATTTATTCTCGCTCAGCGCAATCAATCCTTGCGGGGAAACATCCTCCAGGACTCCGACTAGGGTCACTCCCCCGATTTTTAGCGCAGGAACCTCCCAGAGAGTCTCGGAGCGCTGCACGGGCCGGTCAATGCGATCATTAAGCTCAATCCGGAATAGCTCTTTCGGGCGCACCCCTATTTGATCAAGATTTTCCAATATTTCATGCATCGTCTTAACAGCAGATTTAAGAGCCACCTCTTTGAATAGACCAAACGGGAGTTGAATAGTGGCTAAAGCCTCTTCTGGATTATTTGTGAAGGCAATTTTTCTCAAAATATGATGGTCGAGGCGATCAAGGGCAAATGGCTCCTCCGGTTCGATGGCAGCATCTTTCGGAAAATAAAGGCCAAGAGCCTTGTTAAAATAGACTTTCAGGGGGTT
The DNA here is from genome assembly GCA_963745935.1 of uncultured Parachlamydiaceae bacterium. GTDB lineage: Bacteria > Chlamydiota > Chlamydiia > Chlamydiales > Parachlamydiaceae > JAJFUZ01. The sequence goes on along the minus strand of CAVUZO010000008.1, from coordinate 111,938 downwards.
TTTTGCAAAAGCTGAAAGGGCAGCAATATCCAGGCGAATCTCAGTTTTTTCCGCCTCTTTGAAGGGGAAGTCTGGTATAAAGAGAAAGGGGGCCCTTTTCTCTGAAGTGTAAAAGGCTTGTGCGAGTCGATACTGCTCTGGAGAATAGCTAGGGAAGCGCGCATCCGATTCAAAATAGCGCTTGTCAAAGGAGTGAAACGGATGGCGGAAAATCAGATCTTCCTCTTCCAGTTGATAAGCGCGACAGAGATAGGCAAGAAGCTCCTGGACGAGAAGAGAGGGGGCCTGCTCCTTATTCTCTCCATGATAGGTCATAATGAGATACTGCCGCGCTGAGAGCAGCGCTTCAAGAAAGAGATACCTGTCAAAATCGGTCTTGGTTGGACAGTAGTCTGCTTTGGGGTGGCTTTGCAGAAGGTTGAGAGAGTAGTTGCCCTCATAGCGAGGGAATACACCCTCCTGCATTCCCATCAGGATAACTACTTTTGCAGGGAGGGTCCTCATAGGCAGGAGAGGGCAAAAACGGACAGCGTGCAGATGGGTCTCTCGATAGGAGGTGCGCTGCCGTTTGAGGCTCTCCTCTAAATGCCAAAGAATGGTGGAGAAGGGAAATATTTCTTTGCTCTTGACCTCTCCAAAAGCAGCAAAGTGGGAAAATAGCAGCTCCTCATCATCATCAAAATAGGCTTCAAACAGACATTCCAGATAGGAGGTCCATTCTTGGAGCGTCCGCTCTTCTCGAAGGAGCAGCAAATCTTGCTTGAGTGAACCCATGAGCCGATAAAATTTCCCAAGAAGCTCAGCTTGCGTCGATTCAATCAAGATGTTTTCATCATCATTGACCAGCCCCATTAAGAGGCGCTCAATCCCGCTATTCCACGTGCCCGTCTCACTTGTTTCCACCATGCTTTCAAGGCAGTGCTGCCGCTTCAGCAGCTCATCGCGATGTTGAGCCGTCTGTCCCCAGCGAATCCCGCTCTTGCCGATCCACAGCTTAAGCGTCTCGAGCTCTTCGGCAGTGAAGCGCTGCTTTTTGCAAAAAGAGGGGTGCGAAAAAAGGTCGATCAGCTCCTCAGCAGTCCAGCGGCTATCGGCCAGTTTTAAAAGCTTTAAGAATCCCTGCACAGTGGGCTGGTCGAGCGGAGCTGCCGCCTCCATGATGTGAAAGTCGAGCGCACTTTCAGAAAAACAGATCTTGATGAAGGGAGCATACTCCATGATATCGGGTGCCATGACCAGAATCTCTTCTGCCATCAGAGGCTCCGGATCGTGCGCATGCCTTGTCAATAGTTGGAGAATGAGGTTGGTGACAACCTCAGTTTCGCGTAGTCGCGTGTCAGCCAGATGCACCTGGATGGAATCGGCTTCGATTTTTTCTCGGCCTGCAGGCGTGCGCATCAGCAGCAGGTCTGCTTGTAGCGCCTCTAGAAGAGAAATTGGCTTTTTCACCCCCTCTGGAACGGCTTCGTGAATCAGGTCGACAAACGCAGGATGTTCAAAGAAAGAGGCGGGCAGGGCATATTTTTCGGCACTCAGCGCTTCGCGCTCTTCAAGCTGTTGCACCATCTCGCGCCCAAGCCGTCCAAAATTGGCAAGAATAGGATGGCAATCGCGCAAAAAGTCGTCAAGAGCCTCTAGCTGCGTCTCTGAGGCTCCTTTCGCTTTCCAAAAGGCGTGCAGGCGCCGGCTCTCCCGATCTGTGCGAATATCGCTCCAGAAGGCGAGGCAGGGCGAAAGTTGATAAAAGTAGGTCGGAATCTGGCGCGAAAGCTGCGTAAAGCAGTCGAGATGGAGAGGCGAAAGATGGCTCATTGAAAAGAGATGCAATTCAGCAGGTTGTGTCACTTTAAATGGCATAGCAGGCTCATGCACATAGAGACGGCGCCACAGTTCTGCCTGCCAGTTTTCCCCCTCCCCCTTTTCCCAACTCCCCACCATCCCCCTTCCATAGTGGCGATACTGGTGAAATAGGGTCGCTAACTCAGTTGCAAGAAGGATCAAGCGCCGCTCATTTTTTCGCGACCATTCCCCCTCAAAATAGTGAAAAAGAGGTGTCCAAATATCTGACCGCTTCTTTTCTTGGAGGAGTTGCCGCAGCTGACTTTCAATGGCGAGCGACAGATCTAAAAAAGGGGGCGAGGAGGGGGCACCCAATTTTTTAAGTGTCTCTTCAGGATAGGAGATTTCAAGTCCCGCAGCGATGCCAAGATCCGGATCTCTAGCCAGCTGAAGCATGAGCCAAGATTTGAGAGGAGGGCTCGGCACAACGAGAAGGCGCCTTGTGAAGGGAGCGCTCGGAAATAGCTGCTGTTTCAAACACTGAAACAGCTCTTCCACTCGATTGCTATAGAAGACAGAAAAAGGAGGCATAGGGAAACCATTATAACGCCATCTCCTTCTTTAGAACAACTTCTTGCATTCTATATTTGTTTTTTTTAGACTGCATCCTTTACGAGGTTACGAAATCTTAAGAACATCTTAACGAAATATTAACATTGAAGCATTACGCTTAATTTATAATTAAGAGATTAAAACACGTAACTAATTGAATTACAAGGAAATGAGATGCCTGCTGAAGTTCCAAAGATCAATGATCCCACTCATTTTCAAAAAACGATCTTACATCATATTCCAAAGGGTTATGAGGCTTTTGTAAGCGTCAAAGATAAATGGCTATTTTACAATAAGCATACACACCGCTATTACGATCCTACGACTCACCAGTACTACAACATCGCGACGAAAGGCTTTGAAAAAGCTGCTAGGCCTTCCCTCTATGGCGCAGAGGTTCTAAACCCTGTCGTTGTTCAAGCTCCCATGCATCCCACAATGGAAGCAAAAAAGGTGGTCCAAAATGGGCGTGCGTGGCAAAGGTTCGGCAATTTTTCCAGCGCCACTATGAAACGCTTAGTCATTGCAACTTCCCTCCTTTTCACCGCTGCCTTGGCAACTGCAACCTTATGCGGCGGCTATGCCACTTATGCCCTGTTGATTAGTCAAGGCAACCCTGTGGGGGCTATTCTTGGATTCCTCACCATTTACTTCGGCGTAGCCACCTACAAATATGCCAAGATCGCATTAGAACGTCTGCGTCAAAAATAGTTAGACACTTCTCCCCCTTTCCTGATAAAATCTCCCCTTCAAAGAAGGAAACTTAAAACATGGCACAAGTCAGCACAAACGAATTTAAGGCTGGAATCAAAGTAGAAGTCGATGGCCAGCCCTACACCATTGTCAGCAATGAATTTGTCAAACCTGGAAAAGGGCAAGCTTTTAACCGCGTCCGTTTGAAGCATCTGATGACGGGCAGAACGATTGAACGCACCTTTAAGTCGGGCGACAAGGTGGATGTTGCAGACGTCGTCGAAGCGCAAATGCGCATGCTCTATAAAGAATCTGACGCGGCTATCTTCATGGATGACAACAGCTTTGAACAGCTCAGCATCCCTCTAAAGAGCATTGGGGATTCTGAACAGTGGCTGATGGATGATTTTGTGTACGAAGTGATTTTTTACAAAGGTCAACCTGTCACGGTTTCCCCTCCCACATTTATGGAAATGGTCATTATCGAAACCTCTCCAGGGGTGCGTGGCGATACAGCCTCTGGCCGCGTTCTCAAACCTGCAATCGTCTCAAGCGGTGCCAAAATCCAGGTCCCGATCTTTGTCGAACAGGGGGAAAAGATAAAAGTGGACACGCGCACGGGTGAGTATGTCTCACGCGTCTAAAATGCGCCGGCTGCACGACCGCTCTGAGATGCTCGACAAGGCTCGAAGCTTTTTCAAAGAGCGGAACGTGCGCGAGGTGGACACCCCTCTCATTAGCGCCTCAGCCTCTGTCGACCTGCATATCGATCTCATCCCTTGCGTAGACGCAACGGGTCAGTGGCGCTACCTCCACTCCTCTCCAGAATATGGCATGAAACGACTTCTTGCTGAGGGCATCGGCGATATCTATCAGCTCTCCCATGTCTTCCGTCAAGGGGAATATGGCTTCAAGCATAATCCTGAGTTTATGATGGCCGAATGGTACCGCTGCGGCTTTACCTTCCCGCAAATGATTGAAGAGACCCTCGACTTTATTCGCCTCTTTCTCGGCCCCTTGCCAAGCCGCATCATCACCTATGCTGAAGCGTTCAAAACCTACACGGGCATCGATTATGTGGCTGCCTCTCGCGAATCGCTGCTTGCCTATCTCAATGCGCGCGACGTCCCCCTTTATGAAGGCATTCTCGAAGAGGGCAAAGATGCGCTGCTGAACCAGATTTTGGGCACTTTCATCGAGCCTCACTTAGGCCAAGAGGAGCTGTGCGCCCTCGCCTACTACCCCGCCACCCAAGCCGCCTTAGCCAAAACAGTCACTCTGGAGAGCGGCGAACAGGTAGCCGAGCGCTTTGAAGTCTATTATCAGGGGGTCGAGCTATCCAATGGCTACCATGAACTTGCCTGCCATACCGAACAGCTACAGCGCTTTGAAGAGGCCAATATCGGCCGCGTTAAATTGAAAAAAGAGGCGCTCCCCATCGACCATCTTTTCTTAAAAGCCCTCGAAAAAGGGCTTCCCGAGTGCTGCGGCGTCGCCGTCGGCTTCGACCGCCTCATGATGCTGCGCCATCAAGCCGCAACCATCAGCGACGTCATCGCCTTTGATTGGAATTTGGCGTAATTGGCTAACAAGCTGTTGGATAATTCTTCACACAAACTTCTGCACAATGGGGAAGCGGCGGCCTACTGAAAAGGCCTTTTCGGTTACGCGAAGACCGGGTGGCGCCTGTCTGCGCTTATATTCCGCGCGATGGATGCGCTGGATGAGATCTTGGACGAGGGCAAGGGGATAGCCATGTTTTTCAGCAATTTTCGCAGGCGATAAATAGGCTTCGACATAGTCCTGGAGAACATTATCGACGATCTGGTAATCGGGAAGCGAATCGCTGTCTTTCTGATTCAATCTCAGTTCTGCTGAAGGGGGCTTCTGGATCGTGTTCCAAGGGATGATCTCTTTTTCCCGATTGATCCATCTTGATAGGGCGTAGACCTGCATCTTGGAAAGGTCGTTGATGACTCCTAAGCCGCCGCACATATCGCCGTAGAGGGTGGCATAGCCCATTGCCAGTTCGCTCTTGTTGCCTGTGCTGAGAACAATGTAGCCCAACTTATTGGAGAGGGCCATCAGAATCATGCCGCGAATGCGTGCCTGCAGATTTTCCTCCGTGACATCGGCTGTTTTGCCCTCAAACTCGGGTATCAAAAGATCGAGATAACCCTGGAACGGCTTTTCAATGGAAATTTCGCGATATTCAATGTTCAAATTTTTAGCCAGCTGACGCGCATCGTCGATGCTGCCTTGCGAGGAGAAGCGGGAAGGCATCCCCACTCCCAGCACATTTTCAGGACCTAAGGCTTGCGCAGCAAGGCTTGCGACAAGAGCTGAATCGATCCCTCCGGAAAGTCCTAGACACGCCTTTTTAAATCCCGATTTCTGAAAATAGTCGTGCAGCCCAAGGACTAGAGCCTCATTTAAGTTGCTAACAGCTTCATCTTTAAATACTTGAGGAGGAGAATTGGCGTCCAGGTCAATCAGATGAAGATCCTCCTTAAAGCCGGCACAAAGGTCAATTAGCTGGCCCGCTGCATCGAGATGGTAGCTATACCCATCAAAGATTAAGCTGTCGTTTCCCCCCACCTGGTTGCACAAAACGACTGGGCAATGGAGGGTCTCTGCTGCGCGTAGGCCCACATTAAAGCGATTTTGCAACTTGGAAACGCTGTAAGGAGAAGCCGAAATGTTGAGCAGGAGATCCGGCTGAAGAGCGGCCAGCTCGACGACAGGGTCCCGCGCGTAGGAGGTGTAGCGCAAAAGAGCGCTATGCTGCCAGATATCTTCACAAATCGTGATGGCGACCTTCTTTCCAAAAAAATTCCAGACGCGGGGGGTTGTTCCCGGTTCAAAAAAGCGCCTCTCATCAAAGACGTCGTAAGTGGGCAGCAGCATTTTGTCATAGTAGCCAAGCAGCGCGCCATTCTGAAGAATCGCGGCGCTATTGAAAAGTCCTTTTCCCCCTTTTCAGGATTGCGCCGCGGTGTCCCCACGATTGCAATTAGCCCATAAGATTCATCGATGAGCTCATGCAGCGTCCGCTCTACGGCATCCAGAAAAGAGGGGAGATGAAGAAAATCCTCGGGAGGATAGCCTGTCAGGCAGAGTTCTGGACAGAGAACCAGATCAACGCGCGATTTACGCGCCAGCTTAAACGCCTCTTTGATCTTGCGCGCATTGCCCTCCAGATCGCCGACGGTAGGATTGATCTGCGCAATGAGAAGGCGCATCTAACTTCCAAAATCGTCTAAGACGATACTTTCGCGCGGCACGCCATAATCATCAAGAAGTTTGAGAATGCTCTTATTGTGCATCGGGGGGCCGCACACATAAAAGAGACACTCTTCGGGGGCTTCCATCTGCTTCAGCTGCCCCTGTTCAAAGGCGCGGAAGAGAAAATTGGTTTTGAGAGGATCTTTGGACGGCCAGCCCGCTTCAATATCTTCTGGAAGCGGTTCTGACAAAACAAGTTTGTAGCTAAAGTTGGGAGCCTCTTTTGCCAGCTTCTCATACTCTTCCTGATAGATATTTTCCCGAAGAGAGCGCGCCCCATACCAGAGGGTGACTTTGCGCTTCGTCTTTTCCGTGCGAAACAGCTGCAAGATATGGCTGCGGCCAAATGAGGAGCCGGCGCCGCCGATCAAGAAGACCAGCTCGCGGCTGTCATTGATCATGAAAGATTCGCCATAAGGGCCCGACAAGCGCACTTTATCTCCCGGCTTTAACCCAAAGGTGTAGGAGGAGCAGATCCCCCAAGGAATGGAGTCGGAGAGCTTCCCAGCAATAAAGGGGGGCGTCGCAATGCGGATATTGAAGCGCAAAAGCCGCCCTTCCGCCGGGTAGGAGGCCATTGAGTAGGCTCTGATAATCTCTTCAGGCATCGCGGAAAAATCGACCTCATGGCCAAAAATTTTAAATTTTTCCCAGTCTGGATAGTACTTGGGCTGCATTGTCGCTTTCCACGCATCGGTATTGGTCTTGAAACGCGGCACATGAAACTGCAGATAGCCGCCTGAGCGGTAGGGCACCTCTTCCCCTTCCGGAATTTGAACGATCAGCTCTTTGATAAAGGTGGCCACATTTTCGTTGCTGACTACCGTTCCGACCCACTCTTTAACATTTAGGGCCTCCATGTCAACGTGCAGTTTCAAATCGCTTTTGACTTTGGTCTGGCAGGAGAGGCGCCAACCCTCTTTCAGCTGCTTCTTGGTAAAGGTCCCCTTATCCGTTTCAAGAGGGTCTTGCGCCCCTTCCAGAATCTGCACGCGGCACTGTTTGCAGGTCGCTTTGCCGCCACAAGGGCAGGGAATCGGAATGCCATTTGATGTCAATGTGAGCAGGAGCGTCTCGCCCCCTCTCACATCCTTTGTCAGGGCAGGATCATCGTTGATCGCAATTTTGCAGCGATCCGACACCACAAATTTTGCTTTGGTAAAAAGGATGAGCGAAGCTAACGCAACCCCAATCGAAACAAAGGCTGCAATAGCATAGAGGCTCAGCAGCGGATCGATCCCAGCGAAAATGGAAAGCATCATCATCACCTAAATATTTGAGATGTCATGTTAATGGGCAAACTGTTTTGTCGCAAGAGGGTAATGTTAGGAATTGACTTTATCACGCCTGACATGCGAAAGTGCTTAGCTTTTATTTAAACCCGACTTGCGCCCTATCAATGACTCATCTGATGCGCGCTTGTTTTGGAGGCTAAAACGGGGCAATTTTCGCCTACTTTACTCAAGTATGTCAAAAATTGCCCCATTTTAGCCTCCAAAAAATCGCATCATCAGCTGAATCACAGCTAGGGCGCAAATCGGGTTTTAAGGTAAAATATTATGAGCAAAAAACCAGAATCCACGACCTCGTCTCAACACTTTGGCGGAGCTAAAATGACAGATCCAGCAAGCACAGCTAAAAGCCGCTGTCGCCGTTAACATGGGGGATGATCCGCCTTTATTGGGACATAGGGAAGCCTATAGCAGAGAAGCAGGAAGCGGATGGGGCACAAATGTCATTGAAAAGCTGGCCAAAGGTTCGCTGCCGACGGTTGCAGAAATCGAAGCTGAATTACAAAAAAACTCTGATTAATAACTCATAAAAGCGCCCGACTCATCTCTCTGCAGGCTCTTGGATTCCACTACCGCTTCGCGCGGAATGCTGCCGTTGTAGAGATGATAATACTTGTTGCTGCTGCCTGGACGCGACTCATGCTCGAGCCGCCCTTTCAGCTTTGCCGTCTCAAGTTTTAAAATGACCACTTCAGGTTCATTGGGCCAGTATTTTGTCAAAACGTGCTCGATATCTCCCTCGGTGGCCAAGCGAATAAAATCATCATCGATAATCAGAAGCTTGAGGACAGAGCGCCCCTGACTTTCTGACCAGTTGTGGCAAGTTGTAATTTTATAGAGATATTTTGGAGGCAAACAGTCCCCCTCCTCTGCCAGAAGGGCAAATGGCATAAAAAACAGAAGCGACAGAAGGGCATGAATCATCTAAAACCTCTCTTTGTATCTGGCAATAATCTATCTGGCAATTAATTTACCACTTGTCGTTTGCGCAGCAGCATCAAATTGCGCACATAGGGCACCATGCCGAAGGACTGGTTTAGGATGCTGATCACATCGCGAATTTGGAGGAAATAGGCCACAGAAATCAGGCTGCCAAGTAGGCTCAGCCACCAGAAAGCCGCTCCAAGCTCGCTCTTTTTCTGCTTTTCACTTCCCCACCACTGCACCCAGAAACGGCTGGCGAAGAGTCCTTGGCCGAGTAGCCCCACAGCGTGCCAGAGCAGCCCTGGGTCTACAGGCGCAGCCTTGCTGCTTTGTGGGGCTTTCATCCAGCCCCCATCGCCACTTAAAAAGGCAAAAGAGGCTGTCACCGCACAAAAACTCATGAGAAAAATCAGCACGACCGTTTGGAAAGATCTTTGACGCGTCTGCATCAGATTTAAATTGCGCCAGGAGATGACCGCATTGCCGGTTTGAATCAGCGCAAACGGGAACTGCCCCTGCAAAAAGTAGTGGCTTAAAAGGAGCAGATTACCGGCAATCGACAGCTTCCAAAACAGGGTATCGACATAGGATTTCTGCTCCCTTTCACTGCGGATCCACTGGATCAGAAAGCGCAGGGTAAAGAAAAGCGAGGGCAAAAGCCCTAGCGGGTAGTATAAAAGAAAGCGCCACTCATCCATAGCGCTTCGATTATGGCAAAATTGAGAATAAAAACGAACAATTTTCCAGTATAAACTAAAATAATTGTTTTATATAACTAACAACAATTACTATAATTAATATTAGTTAACTAGGGAGGCTTTATGGATGAAAATGTAATGAAAGGATTCATCGATGCTGTCCTTGAAGATGAAAAAAAGGAATTTCAGCCCGGACTCGAAACATTTGAGATGCATGCGGATCGGCTCAGCAATGAAATGACTGAGTCGATGCAGAAATTTCAGACACAATACACAGATGGATTTACCACCTTAGTTGAAGCTCTCGCCGAACAGGGATTCGAGCCGCCCAGAGTGCGAGAGGAGGCGCTGGCCGTTTTTGAGGATTCCCTTGCACTTCAAAATGCTTTAGAACAGGGCAACGCCATCTACCAGCTGCTCGAATTTTCTCCTGAAACGATGAAAAACTTCTTCGAAATCGGACTCAACTTAGTGAAAAATGGAAACTATGCAAAAGCCAAAGATGTCTTCTACTTTTTAACCACTATTGCTAGCGACACTCCCGCTTTTTGGCTTGGCCTCGGTTTTTGCAATGCAAAATTGAAAAATTATGACGAAGCGCGCGGCGCCTTTCGGCAGGTAATCGCTCTCGACCCCCAAAATGGCGACGCTTACATGGGATGTGTAAACGCTCTCCTCAAGCAAAACTCACCTCAGGAGGCTCTTAAAGTATGTGAAGAGGGGTTGGCGACTGCTCTTGCGCATCAAAATGAGCCATGGGCCGCAACCCTCCAAGGACTCCTTGGAGACGCTCAAACGTATGTTAAAAGTCACTTTTTAAGTAAAGGTTAAGGAGGATTTATGAGCAGTATGATCGGCGGCCCAAAAGAACCTGAATCTGTTTTCGTACGACCTGAAGTACTGGAAGCATCTCCACGTGAATCTAAGAATGTTGAAAAAATGTTGACGAACGACAGCACTGCAGAGGAAATTGCAGCATCCATTGAGGCTGCTGTTAAAGCTCCTACCCAATCTAAAAAGCCGGAACCGGTCACTGACCCCATTCTCATGAAACCAGAAGCAAAACCTGCAAGCCTCGCTCAAAAAGAGAGCAAAATTCGACAATTTAGTCCAGAAGCAGCAGCTGGCCTAAGCGCGCTGATCGCGGGGGGAAGTCATCAGAAGCTACAAGAAGCTCTCCTCAAAGATACAGCCCCCCAAGCCTCATCAACAGCAGATATTGGCAAAGCTCAAAAAGAGAGAGAATCCCTTCAAAAAAGACTAGAGGAAGAAACTCCCTCTATTGAAGAAGACGATGATGTAGTTAGTTTTGACGTGTCCGAGACAGAAGAGGAGATGAAGCCCCTCCAAGAAAGTCCTACCCCCACAGGTCCTGACAACGCGGAAATGGGAAGGCTCTTCGCAGAAAGAGATAAAATGCGTTCTATTAGCAAAAAAGCAGAGCCTGCAGCTGAAAAAATTAACATAGGGAAAATAATAAAAAATTTCTTTTCGGAAACGGTTGCACCCAAATTTGCCCGCTCCAATAAAGCTACAGCAGAGTTTTTCCGATCTATGGGACCAGCTATAGCAGCTCCCTTTAAAAAATTGGGAGAAGTTGTCTCAACTGCTAAAACCGAATCTAAACGCCATAGCGCTGAAAGAGAGCTGCAGAAGATTAGAGCTGAATTTAATGAGGTTGCTTCAAAACTAGTCGCTAAAAGCTCTATAAGCCGCCAACCCTCAACTCCAGTAAAGCAGTACCTTGCAAATCCAAATCCAGCAACTTTCGAAGCAGCAAAAAAAGCGTGGCCTGATGATCCAGATCTGGACCGTTATCAAGATCTCACCGAAAGACATGCGAAGGTTCAAGGAAAAATCGGACAGTATAACCTTGAGCTTAGCCCTCTCGGTCGCTTGGGACTGTCACAAAAAGTAGATGCATTAATAAGCCAATTAGGCTCTGGGGAAGCCCCTGAGTTAACAGATGCATTCGAAACCAGAATTGCCAACAAAGAAACGATTAATATCGCTAAACTACTCGATGAATCCCCAAAACTCAATGAATTACAGCAAAAAATTATGAAGTTAAAGGGTAAAATTGAAAAAGGAGAACTTTCTGAAGAAGATGCCGAGAAAGAGATCAAAGAGCTCTCCTCTCAAGCCTTAAATTTTATGAAAGAACTTCTCAAAGGGCTAAAATCGGAGAATGAGCCTGCAACTCTTGCTGATACTTTTGCTCAGAATGATAAGGCCAAAAATATTCAGAAAGTTATTAAGCTTTTTGCTAACTCTGTCGATCAGATTCTAACTGCTTTCGGTAAAAAATATGAGAATGGAAATCTAGAAAAATTCAATGAAAAATTCAATGAATTTAAAAATGTTATTACACGCGATTTTCCAACCTACAATCTCCAGCAGAGAAAGCAGGCTGTTCTCAAAGATGACCTTCAGGCAGTTCAGAAGAGTAGTGACAGGGAACTCTCTGCAGAGATGAGAGCACTTACTGACAAGCTCCAAAGTAAAAGCAATCTTAGTAAAAAAGGGCCTTGCGATGGCGTCAAGGCTCCAGAAACTCCTAAAGAACATGATCCAGCTGAAGGATCGACTCCTAACAGCTCCATGAGCGGTCAAGTGGGAGCGCAACAGCTCTCTTATCAGGGTGTCAGCCGCACCAATTTTAAAGGAGCGCCCCCTCATACTAACGAAGACCGCCTGCTCGCAGGAGAAATTTCTGTGATACTTCAGGGACGGCCGGTAAAGTGCCCGGTTTTTGGGATGCTTGATGGTCATGGAGGAACGACGGCCAGTGATTATGTACAAAAAAATATTTCCAAATTTTTACAGGCGGAACTTAAAGGGCTATCAGATCCCCCTACAGATGGGGAAGTAAGCAGGGCTCTGCAGTTAGCCTTTTTGAAGTGCAACGAGGCCTTCTTAAAAGCTCATCCTGATGATACCACAGGCACGACAGCGGCTGTGGCTGTGATCATCGGCAATACTGTATACGCAGCAAATGCAGGAGATTCGCGCATCCTCCTCGTCGGTTCCAGGGGCACACTTGCCTTGACACAGGATATGGAACCTTCAGAATCAAGGAGAGCTGAACTGGAGAGAAGGGGGGATGGTCTTTCCCAAGTAGGCGGACAAACCTTACATGGCAGTCTTGGGGTCGCTGCATCCCTCGGCGATCTACCCTCTTCAGGGGTGACAGCAAGACCTGAAATTGCAAAAATCACCCTGAACGAAGCGGCTCTTGCACAACTTGGGGATCATCCCAAGCTTATTTTAGCTTGTGATGGGACGACTGATGCCTTTACTTCTGAAGAAATTCAGGCTGAAGCCAACAAAGAGCCAAGCGATATGGCAGCTGTCGCAGATCGACTGGCCGTTAAGGCTCAAACTGCGCAAAATTTGCGTTTTCCCGGAAAACAGAACGAAGATGATGTCTCTCACATTCTGGTCGACCTTTCCGCTTTTGTCCCGAAAGGTTAAGGCTGTCTCGCACGAAATTCCTCTCGCATGTTAGTATCGTTAACTAACTTACAGAGAGGAATTTCCACATGACAAAGCAGCAGCTTGAAATTCATAGCGAAAATATTTTGCCAATCATCAAGAAGTGGCTCTACTCCGACCATGACATTTTTGCACGGGAGCTGGTGTCAAATGCTTGTGACGCCATCCAGAAGGTCAAAATTTTGCGCGATAAGGGACAGCTGTCGCCCGAGCAGCAGACGCCAGATGCCGATTTCCGGGTGGACATTCAGATCGACAAGGGGGCCAAAACGCTGACCTTCAGCGACAATGGGATCGGCATGGATGCAGAGGAGGTTCGAAAATACATTGCCCAGATCGCCTTTTCGGGCGCCGAAGAGTTTTTGGAAAAATACAAGAAGGGGGATGAGCGCGACCAGTTCATCGGCCACTTTGGACTTGGGTTCTATTCGGCCTACATGGTGGCAGAAAAGGTCGAGATTGATACGCTCTCCTATAAGCCAGGAGCGGAAGCTGCCTTCTGGAGCTGCGACGGATCTGCCGAGTATAGCCTCGAAAAGGGGGCGAGAGAGGCGCGTGGAACGACTATTCGCCTGTTTATCAATAAAGAGAATGAGGAGTTCCTCGAAGAGCCGGTTCTTAAAAAGGTGGTGGAGCATTACTGCAGTTTTATGCCCTTTCCGGTCTATCTGAATGGGACGCGCATCAACCCTCAAGAGCCGCTCTGGATGAAAGCTCCCAACGCCTGCACGCCTGAGGAGTATCTCCAGTTCTACCATGCCCTCTACCCGATGGAGGAGGATCCCCTCTTCTGGGTGCATCTCAATGTGGACTATCCTTTCCATCTGAAGGGCATTCTCTATTTTCCGAAGCTGCGGCGCGATGCGGACATCTCCAAGCAGAGCGTCAAACTCTACTGCAACCGCGTTTTTGTGTCAGACAACTGCAAAGATGTCATTCCCAACTATCTGATGGCGCTGCGCGGTGTGATCGACAGTCCCGACATTCCCTTGAATGTCTCGAGAAGTTCGCTTCAGATGGACCGCACGGTGCGCCAGCTGGGGAGCCACATTTCGAAAAAGGTCTCCGACAGCCTATCTTCGCTTTATAAAACAGATCGCAACAAGTTTATCGCCACCTGGCAAGACCTGTCGGTCATTGTAAAGCTGGGCATATTAGAAGATGATAAATTCTACGACCGGGTCAAGGAGTTTCTAATCTGGCGCAATACCGATAACGTTTGGACAACTGTGGAAGAGTATCTGGAGCGCAATAAAGCGAAGGACAAGGTGTTTTACACGCGCGATGAGAAGCATTCTGAGCACCTGCATACGATCTATCAGGCCAAGGGGATCGAAGTGCTCTGCTTAGACAGTCCTCTCGACGCTTTTGTGCTGCAATATATCGAAAGAAAGCTCTCGTCGGTTACATTTCAACGCGTCGACGCGCAAATTGATGAGAGTCTTCTAGACAAAGAGAAGGAGAAGACAATTCTCGATGCGAGCGGAAGAACAGAGGCGGCCAAACTGGCCGACCTTGTGCGCGGACAGCTTGAAGGAGTAGAGGTGGAAGCCAAAAGTTTAGCCTCTGAGGCGCTGCCTGGAGTGATCTTGATCGACGAGCATCAGCGTCGCCTGCGCGACTACATGCTGCATATGGATCCGAACCAGACTCAGATGCCGATGAAGCGCACCTTTGTGGTCAACACAAACCATCCTCTGATGGCGGCCCTTCCCAAGCTAGCTGAGAAGGATCCCGATCTTGCCAAGGAGATGGTAGAGGAGGTTTATGAGCTTGCCCTGCTCGGCCAGCGCGAGAGATGGATCCCAATGGATTAAATGGGTTTATTGCGCGCAGCCAGCGCCTGCTTGAAAAATTGACGATGCGGCTCATTGGATGAAGAAGCTTTTTATTCTCCTCTTTTTTATTGGAGCCCCTCTTTTCGCAGAGTTTGACCCTGTCGCTGTCTACTTGACATGGCAGAGCAGGCCCGATACGACAATGACGGTCCAGTGGTTGACAGATCCTGCACAGCAAGAGAACCAGGTCGAATATCAGCGGCTCGGAGAGACAGGATGGAAGAGTTTGAAAGGGAGCCATGCAGTTCTGCCGGGGCACACTCCTTTCTTGATCCATCGGACTGAACTGACTGGGTTACTTCCCGACAGCGATTATCGCTTTCGTATTGGCTCTGATGGGGTGATCTACCGCTTCCGTACCATGCCAGCCACGATGATTGCGCCCATTCGCTTTGTTGTGGGTGGCGATGTGTACCATGACAACTGGGAACTCTTGGAAAAGATGAACAGGGAGGTGGCAGCTCTCGATCCGCAATTTATTTTGTTCGGAGGGGACCTTGTCTACAATGAGAAGGCTCCCAGCCACTTTAAGGGGATGCCTCGATGGGTAGAGTGGCTCATCGCCTGTAAAAAGCAGCTGGTCACTCATGCGGGAAGGCTGATCCCCATAGTCCCAGCCATCGGCAACCACGATGTGGAAAACGAGAACTATTTTGCGGCGCTGTTTCCTATGCCCGGTGCTCAGAGCTTTAATGTTTTAGATTTTGGGAATTATCTGTCAGTCATTCTTTTGGACACGGGCCATCTGCATCCCATCGAAGGAGCACAAACTGAGTGGCTTAAAACAGCGCTTGCTGAAAGGCAGACTGTGTCGCATAAGTTGGCGCTCTATCATGTGCCCGCCTATCCCTGCTACAGGGACTACAACAACAAAGAATCGGCCCAGGTGAGAAAACATTGGGTGCCTCTTTTTGAGCAGGGGGGGCTTAACATGGCCTTTGAAAATCATGACCACGCCTATAAGCGCACCTGGCCTTTGCGAGAGGATAAATCGGACCCTACCGGAGTGCTCTATTTTGGCGATGGCGGCTGGGCTGTAAAGGAGGCGCGCATTCCCCACAAGGGCTGGTATTTAGCAAAGAGTGAAGCGAGCCGCAATGCCATCTTGGTCATTCTCCATGGTAATGAGCGCCATTTCATTGCCTTTGATGAGCAGGGCAAGATTCTTGATGAGTATTTTACCAGCCCTCTTCTCCAACCAGCGGCACAAAGCGCACATGCTCAATAATTTCGCGCGTAAACCGCCCTGCAGCTGTTTTGCGAAGACGCAGGAGCCGCTGGCTTAAGGAGTCACCCACAGGGATGATGAGACGGCCTCCCTCTTTGAGCTGCTTGAGGAGTGATTCAGGAACGACTGGAGCTCCTGCTGTAACAATAATGGCGTCGAAGGGGGCCTTTTCCGGCCAGCCAAGAGTGCCATCGCCCGCTGTAACCTCGATATTTTCATAGTCTTTTAACAGCAATGCAGCCCTGTCGGCAAGTTCTGGAATCCTTTCGATGCTGTATACCTTCTGGACGATGTGCGAAAGGACTGCTGCTGCATAGCCAGAGCCGGTTCCAATATCGAGCACAACGGCGTCAGGGGTCAGTGCGGCGCTCTGCGTCATGAGCGCGACGATGTAGGGTTGGCTGATCGTCTGGTGAAGGCCTATCGGTAGGGGAGAATCATCATAGGCGTACTGTAGCACATCGGGGGGGACAAAGAGATGGCGTGGGACTTCACGCATAGCCTGCAGAGTCGCAGGATCGCTGATCCCGCGACGTCTGATCTGCTGCTCGACCATCGCCTCTCTTTGAGAGGCGTAATCGCTAGACAAGATTCTTCTCTTCTTTTTCAGCCTTCTTGATATCCTCTTCGGTCCCAGGAATCACGTCGGTGATAGCGGCTTTTAGCACTTCGATCTTGGAGCCATCATACATTTTTAGAATGACGGTATTTTCCTGGATGCGCAGAACCGTTCCCACAATCCCTACAGCTGTGACGCGATCGCCCTTCTTCAAGAGATTGCGCTGCTCATCCATCGCCTTGCGCCTTTTCTGTTCAGGGCGCCAGAGGATAAAATAGAAAAAAAGCATGGCGACAGCAACCATGAGGAGCGTCTGCCAGATCCCCTGATCGCGGGGAGGGAGCCCATCCTCATTTTCCTGAGCGAAAAGCGCCAGTGGAAACAGAAGAAAAAAAGAGACATTTTTGAAAATCTTCATCGTAGCCTCAATCTGGATAAATGTTGCAGATGCGCTGATAAAATTCCATGAGCGCATCGTTTTGGATAGCTTGCCTCATGACGCGCATGAAATCAAGATAAAATGCCACGTTTTGCAAGGTCATTAAGGTCAGACCGCTAATCTCGTCGACATTGAGGAGATGGCGGATGTAGGCCTTGCTGAATTGGGAGGCGTAGCAGTTAAGCTGCGGGTCGATCGGTGTAAAATCTTCAGCATAGCGCCCCGCTTTTACAGGGATTTTGCCAGCCCAAGTAAAGGCTGTGCCGTTGCGCGCATTGCGGGTCGGCATAACGCAATCGAACATGTCCACACCGCGCATGACTGCCTCTACGAGGTTGCGTGGAGTGCCTACCCCCATCAGATAGCGTGGTTTTCCTTCAGGCAAAAAGGGGATGGTCTCCTCGATTGTCTTGTACATCATCTCAGCAGGTTCTCCCACCGAAAGTCCTCCAATCGCATACCCTTCGAAGTCTAAGGGCACCAAACTTTCGGCAGACTGCTGCCTCAAATCGGCATGGACGCCCCCCTGAACGATGCCAAATAGGTTCTGGTGCGGCTGGAGGGTGTAGTCGCGGCACACCTTGGCCCACGCATGCGTCCGCTCCAGCCCCTCTTCTAACGCACCCCTCTCACATGGATAGGGAGAGCACTGATCAAAGGCCATCACGATATCTGAACCTAGCCCTTTCTGGATCCGCATGCTCTCTTCAGGGCCTAAGAAGTAGCGCGACCCGTCGATATGCGACTGAAATTGGACCCCCTCTTTCGTCACCTTGTTCAAGTTAGAGAGCGAAAAGACCTGAAATCCGCCCGAATCGGTGAGAATTGGGCGCGGCCAATTAATAAACGGATGAAGTCCGCCCGCTTTGCTGATGATCTCGATGCCCGGACGCAGCATCAGGTGGTAGGTATTGCCCAAAATAATCTGGGCGTCGAGGGCAAGGAGCTGCTCATGAAGCAAAGCTTTGACAGTCCCCTTCGTTCCCACAGGCATAAAGACGGGGGTTTCGATTGTTCCATGAGCCGTCTCAAGTGTTCCGAGCCGTGCTTTTGACTGCATGTCTTTTTTTAAGAGAGTGAATTTCATGAACGTACCAAAAGAGCGATATTTTCGACGTGAGCCGTTTGAGGAAACTGATCGACCGGCTGGACCTGCTGGAGCTGATACCCCTCTTGTACTAAGACTCCGATATTGGCAGCCTGTGTCGCAGGGTTGCAGGAGACGTAAACGATCTTGGGAGCCTTGAGATCCAGGAGGTGGCGAATCGCGGAAGGCTCGAGGCCAGCTCTTGGAGGATCCACCATGACAACATCAGGGAGGGGGTAGCTATTTTTCGTGCGGATCTCCTCCAGCACTTTTGCAACATCTCCCGTCAAAATAGAGACATTTTCACACCCATTTGCCTTCGCATTTTCGCGCGCATCAAGGGAGGACTCTGGAGAAAGCTCCACACCGACGACTTGTGACGCCACCTGAGAGGCGCAAATGCCAAGTGTGCCCGTTCCGCAGTATAGATCATAGACGCAATTCCCTTTGGATATAGCCGCATGCTGCAGGGCGAGCGAGTAGAGCTTCTCGGCCTGATAGCTGTTGGGCTGAAAAAAGGCACTAGGACTTACCTTAAACTGCAATTTAGCATTTGAAATATTTAACTGCTCTCGCAGATGGTCCGGACCGTAAAGATGCATCTCATAAAAATTGGTCGCCATCCCTTTTGCCGTCTGCTGGATGCGCAAAAAGATTGAAAGGCGCTTCTCCGGGTCATCGGGCTCGATTGTTTCCCGAAGAAAGGCGACGAGACTTTCAAGATGATGCTGCTTTAGAGCGTAGTCTGGGTTGCCCGAGACCGTGACCATCGCGAGGCGATCGCCCGTCCGCATTCCCTCGCGCAGGATCAGGGTGCGCAATGAACCTGTATCGCGAGGCGGATGGTAGGCCGTCAAGCCAGATTCAGACCACCATTTGCGCACAGTTGTCAAACCTTCGATAAACCAGGGATTTGTGAGATGGCACTCTGTCAGGTTGAGGACTCTGCCACGGCTCGAATCTAAGATCAGGCCGATGAACTTTGTCCCGGCCGCATTGCTGGAAAAGGTGAACTCCATTTTGTTGCGGTAGTGCCAGGGAGGGTCACAGGGGACTATGGGATGAAAGATCACTTTGTGGGTCAAGAGAGAAGAGAATTCGTGGCGGATCCAGCTCTCTTTTTGAGCAAGCTGCTGCTCATAGGGAACGTGCTGCCAGCGGCACCCTCCGCAACTTCCAAAATGGACACAACGAGGCGGTGAAACGCGGGTCGGCGCCGGACTCAAGAGCTCTTGCAGCTGTCCTAAGGCCCGTCCGCTCCGCTTGCGCAGCAAGAGCGCGGAAACGCGATCCCCCGGCATAGTAAATGGTACCTCTGCAGAAGCTGCCACACCATCCCCTCTCATAAAATGGCCCAAGCCATTTCCCTTCGGAGTAAAACTGTCCATTGTTACTTCGACGAGCTTCTTTTTAGAATTCTGACTCATAATAGGTAAAATATATTTAATTTATAGGTAACAAAGTCGCTAGGGCCTTAAGAGACTGTCAGGGACACGTCCTACGGCGCGTCCCCCGCGCCCCCTTGAGCCTCATCTCGCTTCGCCAAATTGCGTCGGCTCGCAGGGCGAATTTTCTGGTCCTTCAGGAAATAGAGTGTGCGTCTACAACACAATTTTGTAAAGCATGATTAGCCCTGCGAGCCCACGCGAGAGGGCCCCAGCCGTCAGGACGGTGTCTCCGACAGTCTCTTATGGCCCCACCGAGAGGTTTACCTATATTAATTGAAAATAAAAAAGGGAGGTAAACTACCTCCCTTTAAAAAATGGAAACTGCAGGCGTGGATTAACGTGCGCCTGCTCTCTTGACTGGAAGTTTTGCAGATGGCTTCTTCAGGCTTAGAGCGCGTGGTTTCGCTTTGTGAGCTTTTGCGGCTGGCTTTGCTTTGTGCTTAGCTGGAGCTGCTTTGTGATGCTTAGCTGGAGCTGCTTTCTTATGGGCAGGCTTCGAAGCTTTTTTAGATGTCTTCTTCTGGCCTTTTGTGGCTTTTTCAGTCTTGATCGACTCTTTGCGATACAGTTTTGCAAGCTTTTCAAGCTTTACTGTCCCTGTGCGAACGCGCTGAGAAGCTGCTTTGTTGCCACCATCAGATTTTTCCAGATCGTGGGTAATCCCGCTAAGAAGATCGCGCATATGCTTTATCGTGTCTTTTAATGCCATGGTTAAATTCCTCCAAATGTTAAGGTTTCATGACAATTACTTGGATATTACCTTTGGATATATTGTGCAACATTTTTTTGTCATTAACGCATTTTTTTTGTCATCGCAAGCCGAAAAATTCTTTACTAATATTTTAAAAACCATGCTTAAAACATGTTTTAGAGGCATTTGATCGACGCTGGTGGTCGTTTGAATTATTTTTGCATTTTTTTTTGGTCCGGTGCCCAGTTTGATAAAATTTTTGCAAGGTTGCGAATATGCAGATCGGAATGGTAAAATGAAAGGCATCATGAACCGGACACTGCTTCTTGCATCCATTCTAATGTTTTGCGTTAGCCCCATCCTCAATGCATCAGAGGATGGCTTTGCCGATTTATTGCAAGCAGATAAACTTTTCCAAGCAACCCTTTTTGAAGAGGCCAGAGAGAGATATCAAGCCCTTCTCGATCAAGTTGCAGCAGGCCCACTGGCCTTCAAAATCCGTGCACGTCTAGTCGAAAATCTCTATTTTTTAAAAGAATACAAAGAGGCTTTAAAATATGCCAAGGAAGCTAATTTTGCCACCCAACAATCCGATTCACTGCTGGAAAGCGCGCGTTTAAAAGGGCTCTATTTTCAGGCATTAGCTCTAACAAAAACTGGCCAGGAAAAAGAGGCCTCTTTTGCTTTTGAGAATTATCTGAAAACGGCAACTGAAACGGCTGAACAGCTGGACGAGGTGCGCTTAGAGCTTGGCCAAATTTCTCCTGATCCTGCACCCCTTTATGAAGCCATTAAATGGCATCCAAAAAAACCTTCACTCTATTTTCAAGCCCAATTAAATCTTGCCAAACTCGATATAAGAAAAAAGCAGTGGCATGAAGCGCTTAATAGGCTCGCAAAAATTGATCAAAAAATGGCTCCTGATCATGATTTGAGATCCGAACATGCTTTTTTATCTGGGCTGATTTTTTTGCACCTCCACCATTTTCCTCAAGCGATCAGCTGGCTGGAAAAGACGGATCAACCTGAGGCCCTCTATCATTTAGGCTGGGCCTATTTGATGAACCGCTCCTTTCAAAACGCTGAAGAGAGCTTTCAAAAACTGATCTCTCATCCAACCCTGAAACCGAAAGCTCTCCTTGCTTTAGCCCAATGCTACATCAGCCAATCTCAACCTCAAAAAGCTGAAAGATTGCTTGCTGCCCATTCATTCTCTGGAGAAGAGAGCGCAGATCTCCTGCTTTTAAAAGGATGCATCCAGCCCACCTACAGGGAGCGGGAAAACAGTTACAGAGAGTTGACGGAAGGTCCTTATGAAAATAGTGCAGTTTACCTGGACGGCTGGTACGAGCGCGGTCTAAACGCCTTCAAAGACCAGATGAGTGAAAATGCGTCTCATGATTCTTTAAGTATTGCTGAAAAAGCCCTTCAACGGGCATTTGAACTTCTTCAAAACAGGGATGACTTGCGCGCTCCAACAATCCTCTATCTAACGGGTCAACTTCAATTGCGTCAAGGAAAGTCAAAGGAGGCTGAAGAGAAGTTTTTAAAACTCGTTCAGGACTATCCAAAGAGCCCAATCGTCGCCGAAAGCCTCATTTTTGCAGCCAAGTGCTCGGAAGGGGAAAAAGCAAGGGACTACTTAAGGCAAGTCTTTGAGAATTACCCTAAATCCCCTTGTGCCGCAGAGGCCTACTTTATCTATTATCCCTATCGCGACTACGTACAGGGAGAACGAAGCGCCATCAAACATCTGCAAAATATGCGCACCCTTTTCCCAGAGTCCCCTTATTTGATCCCAGCTTATACCCTCATCGGCATGGATGAAAAAAGAGACCGCAAAAACAGCCAAGGAAAGTGGATCCGCAAAAAAAATATGATCGCTGCGATCGACTCTTTCCAACAAGCTGAGACTCTTTTCGATCAGCTAGATTCTCAATTGAAAGAAGAGGAGCGCTCCTTTTACCTGCAGATCCGCACCCGAGCCACTCTTGAACGCGCATTAGCCAATTTAAATGTTGCTGAAGAATCGCAAGGGGCCAAAAGGCGCATCTATTTACAATATGCCGCAGATGTTTTCGAGCAGATGCGCCGCGATTTAAAAGAGGGCGAACTTGAAGAGTGCAATTACTGGCTGGCTCAAACCTATTTAAAGGCGGAGGAGGACTCCAAAGCTGAAACAGTTTTAAAAGAAATGAGCGGCAAGTATACGCCAAACAGCAGCGGTTACTATCCATCTCGAATCTGGTATGAGCGGGGTGGAATTGCCATGCGACGGCAGGAGTACGCCCAAGCCCTCCAATTTTTCACCCAAGCCGAAAAAACGGCAAAACAGAATCAGAGCCTGTGCATAAGCGCGGATCAGAAAATCGATCTCTGGATTCAGCAAAGTCTCTGCTATCGGGAGCTCAATGAGTTCGATCAAGCGATGCTCCTTTTATCACAGGCCATTAATGATGATACCATTTCCAGCGAAAGGGTCAAAGCCATGTATTTAAGAGCAGACATTTATGCCCTTCAAGGAAGGCATGACCTGGCGCGTAAACAGTTAGTTGCCACCGCCAAAAAGGGGGGGGAATGGGCCCTAAAAGCTAAAAAAAGGTTAAATCATGACAACTTCTGAAATGGTTGCAAGCCTGTTCGAGTACAACTCAAACTGGAATATTATTCTTGTGATTATCATCGGCTGCTCGATTGTCAGCTTCTCAATTTTTATTGAGCGGCTGCTCCATTTGCGCAAATCGGAGATCGATACAAATGCTTTTATAATTGCCATTCGGCGCGCCATTCAAGATGGCAATATTGTAGAGGCGATCCAGATTTGTGAAACCACGGGCGGCACCATCGCCAATATAGTCAAAGCGGGACTTTTGAAACATGATCGCAGCAAAGAGCAAATTGAAGGCGCGATGGAAATTTCGGGTCTCATCGAAATCGCTCAACTTGAAAAAAATGCCAAAATCTTGTCGATTATTGCCTACATTGCCCCGCTGATCGGTCTGTTGGGAACTGTGCTTGGCTTTATCCAAGCCTTTTCTGAAATGCGCGCAAGCGGCCTTGTCGATATCTCAGCGACGCGCATTGGCGAAGCGATGGAGTATGCGCTTGTCACAACAGCCGCCGGACTTGTGGTCGCCATTCCGTCAGTCCTAGCCTTTAACTACATTGTCAGCCGTATAGAAGGATTTGTCCTGGAGATTCAAACTAGCTCGGCCGAAATCGTCGATCTGCTAGTACATCGCGAACCCCACTATTAGCATGCGTTTTAAAACCAACTTAAAAATAGCACACCAGTTGATCGACATGACACCGCTTGTCGATGTGATCTTTCTGATGCTGATTTTTTTCCATCATTACTTCCGATATTCTTCCGCTCAAATCGCTCAACATCGAAAATCCCACCCTCCAGCAAGATTCCATCCCGCTCACCACACAGCTCCTGGTTGTTATGGATGCCCAGCATGTGATCTATGTGGGGTCAAAAAAGACGATTGTCGATCTGGGGTCCCTACAAGAACATCTCAGCCTTGAGGTTGAACAGGTCAAAGCGCGCCATCAGGGGGTCGAACCGACCATTGTATTGAGCGTCGATAGGCGCGTTGATTACGGAGTTTTCTTACGCCTCTTTTCTGCAATCCAAGAGACTGGCCATCGCATCCGCCTCGTCTACAAACCCGATGAGTCTTTAAATCCTGAGTATTTTTAATGCTGAAGCTTGAAAGAATTGCAAAAACATTAAATTTAAGCATCACGCTTCGCAAGCGCGAGCCTTTCTTTAATCGCACGATGCTCCAGGCGTTAGCGCTAGGCTTGGGACTGCATCTGGCAGCTTTTTGCCTTTTTCCTATTGCCGTTTCCAAGTTTAACGGCAGCCTTCTGATTCTTCCTCCGATCAGTGTAGCAACAGATCTCCCCCACTTTTCTGAAGGGAGCGTGCACGCACAAATTGAGCAAGAAGAGTTTTCGCCCCGCTCACTTCAACCTCCGAAAGGCCTATCCTTTGGCCTTCCCGCCTCCATTGCATCCGCAGCCATCTCCTACCCGGAGGAAGAGGTTACTGTTTTTTATTCTACCGAACGGGAAGTTGAATTGCGCCATCCCTTAAATGAGCTCCTGGATCCTTCACCTAAATATGACAACTCCTTGATTGTACATGTGTCTGGTCCTTTGAGTCGGTATGAGAGGGCAATCTCTGTCCCCACAGTTATTCCTGAAGGACTCTATCGCGTTGTATTTCACGTTGCGATGGAGAATCGCTCAGGGAAAATTTTCTGGTACGAGCGCAAAGAGTCTTCCGATGATGAGAAAGTCAACCGTCTGGCAGAAGAGATTTTGGGCGCGATGCATTTTGAAAAAAGTGACCATTTTGTGACGGATGGTGAGGTGGAAATTATTTTTTCAAGGGGAGCGTCATGATCGAACTTACCCCAACAGCCGCGCTTACACTCTATTTAAGCCTCACTTTAGCTGTAGTTTTGGGTCTTTGGGCTTATCAGCACTACAAATCGCGCCATAAAAAGCTTATCACAGCAGCCCACAAGCTCTGTGTGTGCGAATATTGCCATTTTGCTTATCTAGGGGAGCTGGGCAAAGAGGTGACACAATGCCCCCAGTGTCAGTCGTATAACAAGCGTAAACAAAATCGTGCATGAGCACCCATAGGGTCGCGTTCCTTCTATTCAGAGGAGGATTGAAAAAAAACGATAGACCTCGGACATCTACTTTGCAAAAATTGGATGCGGTTGCTAGTATACCGTCGCGGAGGAATTTGCCATGAACTTTTTAAAAATGTTGAGCGCCTGTTTTGCGCTCCTATTTTTTCCCCTTCAAGGTATTGAAAAGCACGATCCCTTTATTGTTGTCACTCCTCCCAAAGCAGGCACGCACCTATTGACCAAGGCGATGGAACAGTTAACGGGCAGAAAGTGTAAGAACATCTTCGGCTCTTATGTATTATCCTACGAGGAGTGGGCCACAAGGCTTAAAACAGCAGAACAGAATCAAGCTTTTATTCAGATCCATGCCCGTCCAAAGCCCGAACAGATCAGCAGTTTAAAAAAATTAGGTTACAAAGTCATTTTCCTCATTCGCGATCCGCGCGATCAAGCCATTTCGCTGCTCCATTACATTGATGACTCTGGCTGGGTTTATGGCAAGTTAAGCCGGGAAAGTGAACCCTACTGTTCCCTCTCCTTCGATGATAAGCTTCATGAAATCATCACGGGTAAGCGGACCCGCTTCTGCGCTCTAAAAGGCTTATTCGTTAAATACCTACCCTGGATCGGTCAAAAATTTGTTCTGACCGTGCGCTTTGAAGATCTTGTCGGAAAAGAGGGGGGAGGATCGCGGAAACAGCAGCTGCAAGAGATTGCAAGGATTGCCAAATTCCTCAACATGGATCTCACTAAGGAGCAGCTTGAGGAGCGCTCCCGCGGCCTTTTTGGACAACCTGGGGTCAAAACTTTCCGCAAAGGGCAGATAGGGGAATGGCGCGAAGTTTTTAAATTGCGCCATCTGCAAGCGATGGACATCGTCTATGGCCCCTATATGAGGTCTTTGGGTTATATCCAATAAGAATCTCCCAAGCGAATCTTTTCTTAAGGGACCCGCAATTTTAGGCGCCTGTCTCTATAAGCTTCTCTCTTGATAATTCCTCAAGGTGGTTTGAACATGGTGATCATGATTTTGATCGTATTAATCCAGTCATAGAGCTGCTTGACCAGCTCTTGGGAAAATATTTTCCAGCCAAAACAGACGACAGCAAGCGCTAGGAGGGATTTGAGGGGCATTCCTAGGAATGTGATCTGCACCTGAGGAGCTAAGCGGTTGGCAATCCCTAAGAAGGTATCGGTCATGAGAATGACTAAGAGTGCAGGTGTTGCGAGTTGAACCGAGAGGGCCATGACCTTCCCAAAGAGCTTGATCTGCATCTCCCAGAAGCCGCTATCCCTCAGAAAAAAGTGCGGGTTGAAAAACTGATCGGGAGGGATGATTTCATAAGAAGTGACGATGGCATCAATAAAAAGAAAGGGGCCGTCAATGACGTAGAAGAGGTAGATGAGCACCATGTTAAATAGAGTTCCCAGCGGCGAGGATTGGTTCTGGATGGTCGGGTCATTGACCATCAAGCTCGCGCCTCCGCGCTGATGGTCGATCATGATGCCAGCGTTTTGAACAATAATAAAGGGACAGCTGATGAGAAATCCGAGCGAAAAGCCTATGAACAGCTCTTTGATCAGGAAGATTAAAAGCATGAAATCGAATTGAAGCGGGGTCTTGGTGACGAAGATTAGCTGAGGCAGAAATATGACAAACATGGAAATGGCAAAAGTGACCTTGACAGGGTGTGGGAGGACTTTTGCGCCGAAAAAGGGGGCCAGGGCGATAATGGGCAGAAAACGGGCTAGGAAAAGAAATAGAAGCGAAAGAAGGGCTGTTGGGTTCCCTGCAGCAAAAGCTGAATTGAGGACGAGGGAAGCATAATCTTCGCCCATTTTTTATCCTACGCTACTCCACTGGGGGAAATGGACGAAGATATTGAAAGCAAATTGCATAATTTGAGCGCCAAGCCATCCGCCCATCAGCATCAGTGTCAACGTAACAGCGACGAGTTTAATTGTGAAGGAGAGCGTCTGCTCTTGAATCTGTGTGGCCGCTTGAAAGATTGCCACAATCACCCCAAAGACCATGCTAATCAAAATAGGAGGAGCGGACAAGATGAGAATCAGCAGCAGTCCTTGATAGGCAAGCTGAATGACTTGGGTTTGAAACATAACTCTCCAATAATTTTATCTAAAGGTCGATACAAGACCATCGATCAGCAGGGTCCATCCATCCAGCATCACCAGCAAAAAGAGCTTCAGCGGCATCGAAATTGTCACAGGTGAGAGCATCATCATCCCCATTGCAAGCAGGACGTTGGAGGTCACCAGATCGATCACAAAGAAGGGGATGTAGATCAGCACTCCGATCTCAAATGCCTCCTTGAGCTGGCTTGTGATAAAAGCCGGCACTACAATCATGAAGTCATCAGGTTTGATATCGGGGCGATAATTTTCCGGAAGAATGCGGTAGGCAATGCGATAAAAAAGGGCCTGATGCTTGACTGTGGAATTCCTGCGTAAGAATTCGCGCAGCGGCTCGCGCGCTTGCGTGCTGATTTCTACGATATATTGAGCCGATTCCGGAGATAGAAGCGCGTCAGGGGTTTTTGTCTCTGCAATGACCTTTTCAGCAGCGTCATACATTTTTAACATGGTGGGATACATGATAAAAAGGCTCAGCATAAAGGCCACGCCGTTGATGATCTGGTTGGGAGGAGCCTGCTGAACGCCGAGAGCATTGCGCAAAAGGGAGAGCACAATGACGATTTTGAGGAAGGAGGTCAAAATCATGATGATGAAGGGCAAAAGCGACATGATCGTCAAAGCTGTCGCCTGAGTAATCAGCGAAGGAGCCTTGACGACGGGCAAGGTAGTCGGTACTGGGGCTTGACCTGGCTTCACGATAGGGGCGGGGCGGGGGGCCTGTGAATAGAGGCTTTCTGGTGAAATCCAGAAAAGCGCGATCAGAGCACTTAATGCGAAGAGGGTCTTAAAGCTAAATAGAGAGCGGGTTTTAAACATTTCGGGATTCGCTTGCAGGTTCTTTCTTTTTTAGGAGTAGCTCCAGAGCATTTTCCAGAATGCGCCACTGATTTTCGAGTTGGGCGTTAATAATGCCGCCCTCTGTTTCGATGATACAACCTCCAGGAGCCACGTCGGACCGTTCGCGTAGGGAAAGCACTTCAAGCGATTCAAAGATCTGTTTGAGACGGGAACGGTTGCGTTCGAGGGCTTCTAAATCTTTGCGATTCACATAGATGGTGATGCGCTTATGTTGCGAGACAGCTTTGAGGGAATTTTGAACAATGTCTGCGATGGTGTCTTCAGATGCTTCAATCTCCCTGCCCACGATCTTTTTTGCAGCTTTGAGCGCGACAGGAACGAGCAGTTTTTCAAGCTCTTTGCGAACATGGATAATTTCTTCTTCTAGTTTTGCCACATATTCTGCCCACTCCTGAAAGCCCGCTTCAAAGCCATCGCGCTGGGCTTGGGCTTTTAGAAGTTCACACTCTTTAGCAACTTCTAAGCGGTACTGGTCGGCATCTTTTTTGACCTGTTCTTTGACCGAAGTGGCTTCCAGCAATTCAGAAAAATCTTCAGCCGCGATTACTTTGCTTTTCGCAGGGGTATGGACTGTGCTGCCATGGATAAGGGCAAAAAATTGTTTTTTCACGAACGACTCTTTTTCTTCAAAATTCCCATTAAATTTGTCACTTGTTGCGCCAAAGCCGGAGTGATATTTGGAACGGCCTGCCTAGAATAATATTTTGATAATGCTTGTCCCCTACCTGTGTCAAGGAGATGTGTAAGATGCCAGATTAAGTCGGGATGGTCTCCAGATAGCGCTTTGCCAAGACGAATCAGGCCGCGCGCTTGCAGGGTGGCCCTCAATTTTTCGCAATCTCCTCCCCATTTATCTAAGCCGAGGGAAGGAGCGATAAACTTCTCTTTGAGGTGCATGCAATGTTTGAGATATTGCTGTTCATAGCTGTTTAGACACTGGTAGATGCTTTTAATTCTTTTTGTGTCGACCACATGTCGAATTTCTTCTGCTAAATCATGAATTCCAAGAAAGCTGATGATTTCGATCAGAGAATCTTTGCTGGCGTGTCCCAAAGTACTTAAAGGGGTTTCAGGCAGATACTCGAGGGGTAAAACTTGGGTAACGCCAGGCAGAGATTTCAGGATCTGATGCGCGAGATAATTTTGTGCCAAAGGAGTAAGAGAGCTGTTTGGAAGCGCGACTCCGAGAAATGCGCTCAACCGTTGCGCTTGCCTCAAAGGTAAGGCGTGGATGAGGTGGCCTTGAACCTTTTTGGGGAGTTTTTGCACAACGGGTACAAGCCAAGAGTAATGGATGCGGCTAATCTGCTCCAGAGGGGAAGCTAAGAGAGGAGACAGTTCAGAGGATTGAATCTCCTGCTTTCGCACCTCTTCTGCTTCATCTTCTGGAAGAAAATGGAGCAGAGCATCTGGAGATCCCTTATGATAGCGGTTAGTGAGTACCCGCATGATGAGCGCGCTTTTGGGCGTCATAATGATACGCCTTATGTGATATCTACATCTTTTTCGGTTTCTTCTTCAGCTGCAGGTTTTTCCATCTCTTCTTTTTCTTCTTTAACTTCTGCTTTGGGAGCAATCTTGATAGGATGAATATGCAAGAGCTCTTTAAACCCGCCATTTTGTTTGAGAAGAGGATAGACTTTCCAGATCACCCATACCAAGAGGAGCAAGAGGAGCAGAACCAGGGCGGAGAAGGTAAGGAAGATGGCGCGAAAAGCGGTCACAGACTCCTTGGCTACGACAATCGACCAGAGAGAGACATACTGCTTCTCGTCCTCTCCTGCGAGTCCGACTGTTCCCGGTTGCACTTCGCCATAGCGGGCTCTGTCTGGAATGACAGTGACATCGTCATAGTTTAATCCCGTGACGCTCGAGGCTACGAGCCGCTTAATTTTGGTAATGAGGTGGCTATTAGGATCGTCGAGAACTCCCGAGTGCTTCACATAGACAGAAGCGGTAATTTTGCCTTTATATTGGCCCGGGTTGAGCGGATCTTCCTGGGGAAAGGAGATCTGGACTTCAGCATCGAGAACCCCGTCGATTTTTCGAATGGTGCTGGCGATCTGTTCAGCAAGGCCGGCTTCATATCGGATCTTTTGTTCCATATCAGAGGGAACAAGGCCAACGTTAGCAAAAATGCCGAGCAGATTGGAGCCTCTTCTTCTTGGCAATCCCGCCTGGTTGAGGAGGGCCATCGCCTCAGTAGCCCGATCTGTATTCACAGAGATATCCCAGAGGACAACTTTTGAGCCGCCTCCGCCTCCAGAGTCCGTGCTTCTGACTTTGTTCGCATCTACCCCTTTGCTTGACAGGTAGACGAGAATTTCATTCGCCTCTTTTTCATCCAGGCCATTGACAATGGTCTTTGTGCTGCCACAACCCGTAAAGAGGGCCATTAACATTGCCAATGCAAACAGATGAAAAATCTTTCGATACACAGTCATAGAGAGGCTCACTCGGCTTTTATTCTATCCTCTTCGCATCCTAGCACGCCAGGAAATAAACAGGCAAGCAAAGTAAAACACTATAAGCAAAACATTCTTCAGTGCCCAACTAGATTCTTTAGAGAGATGCTTATATAGCCTTACAATTTAAACCCGACTTGCCCCCTACATCGCGCTTAAACTTGCCTGCAATTAGCAATTTGCTCTGCTAAATCCCCTTGGCCAAGTCACGACTTGGCCTTCGGAGCTTATCAGGCAACTTGCTAAGTTCGGCCAAAGTTTAAACCCGACTTGCCCCCTACATCACGCTTAAACTTGCCTGTACTTAGCAATTTGCTCTGCTAATCCCCTTGGCCAAGTCGCGACTTGGCCTTCGGAGCTTATCAGGCAACTTGCTAAGTTCGGCCAAAGTTTAAGCGTGATGTAGGGCGCAAATCGGGTTTTAAGCGTGATGTAGGGGGCAAGTCGGGTTTTAAATCTTACTTCCACTGCTTAGCAATTGTTTCCATGTCGAGGCGCAAAGTTTTGCTGGTGGTTGGGTCTGTGAGAAGGGTTTTGAAGGAGGCGCGCTCATTCTCTGTCTGCAAGCCTTCGCAGATAAGGGCAAGATAGGTGGCTAAGACGGGATCTTTGCGCACGGTTGTGTCGTGTAAGAGAGTGAGAGCGGCTGTTGCCACCTCTGGATCTTCCTTAAAGGCAATAAGGGCAATAGCAGCTCTTTCATTGTCTTCAGTCAAGGGCTTTCCATGAAGGACATTCAAAAGAAATTTTTTGGCAGGGTCTCCGATAGCTTTTAAAGCATCTAGAATGAGATCGTCATCAAAAAAATCGCCCGTTCCAATGGCTTCAAAGAGGGTAATGATCGCGCGCTTGTCACCAATATGACCTAGGCATTTGATTGCAAAATTGGGGCTGAGACCATAGCCTGGAAAAACTGAGTCGTGAAGATCCTCGGATTGAATAAGCTGGATCAGGGCAGGCAGTGCGCTGCTCTTTTCTTTGATGAGAGCGGCAATTTCCTCTTCCGCCTCCTTGTCTTCGCTTAAGATCAAGTCTGCGATAAGTCGCGCAATCCTATTTTCCGGCTTTCCATTTTCATACAAACTGCGCAAGTCCTTGTACATTTGGCGCGCTCGCGCCACCTTTTCGGCGTCGCTGCCTTGTAAAAAAAGTGCAGCCAAATCTTGCTTCAACTCATTTTCAATTTTGGCAAGCTCTTGGATACGGGAGAGCTCGATTTCAGGATGAACTCCCTTTCCTTCTCGCAAATAGTATTCGAGCATCTCAGCAAATTGCCCGCCAAAATGGGCTTCCCGATGCATGAGGATGAGAGTGTCAGTGGCATCTCTTAGAGGAAATGGCTCCTCTTCTTTTTCAACCATTTTTCCTCGCATTTTGTAAGACAAGGTTTGCATTGTAGCTAGAGCGCACAAAGGGGCCGCAAAACATGTAGGGAATTCCGATTTCAATTCCCAGTTTTTCATATTTTTGGAACTGTTCAGGAGGGACAAATGCCTTGACACGCAGTTTGCGATGGTTGGCTTGAAGGTACTGCCCAATCGTCACAATATCGCAACCGGCCTTTTTGAGATCGTGCAAAGTATCGGCTACTTGCAATTCGCTTTCTCCAAGACCAACCATGAGACCTGATTTGACAAGCATGCGCGGATTTTTGGCATGATTTTTTGCATATTTTAAAAGAGATAGGGTGCGTTCGTAGGTGGCCTTATGGCGGACGCGAGGCGTTAGCTCGCGCACGGTTTCGAGGTTGTGATTAAAAATATCGGGTTCAGCTTTCAAAACAGTTTCCAGAGCCTCTGATTGTCCAGAAAGGTCCGAGGTGAGCAGTTCGATGGTGGCTTCTGGGGCTTTTTCCCTTACAGCTTTAACGATAGCGGCAAGATGTTCTGCTCCGCCATCTGGCAGATCGTCCCTTGCGACCATGGTAATAACAACATGTCTTAAACCCATTTCCATGACAGAAGTGGCGATGCGCTCCGGTTCATCCGCTTCGAGATCTGCGGGCTTTTTCGCAAAATCGATATCGCAAAAACCACAGCTTCGCGTACAGGCCTTTCCCATGGCTAAAAACGTGGCCGTTTTTTTAGACCAGCATTCAAGTAGATTGGGACATTTTGCTTCTTCACATACTGTGTGGAGGCGATTGCGGCTCAAAATTTCCCCTGTCTGCCATAAAGTCCCCCCGGGAGGGAGTTTGCGGTGAAGCCAGGAAGGAAATCGACCCACTCCTACTGCGCGGGAAGAGTCATCCCCTTCAGGGTTATCGGGTAAAATATTGAGACGCATCATTTAACCTTTGGTGGAAAATGTAGAGGCGCTTCACTTGCGATTAAAGCGGCTTCCAACCAGCTTTCGGCAATTGTTGGATGTGCGTGAATGGTTTCGGTAATGCTTTCCAAAGTCAATTCATTGGCAATGGCAACCACCATTTCAGCAATGAGAGATGAGGCTTCATGGCCAACAATTTGAGCGCCCAAAATCTGCCCCGTCTTGCGCTCGACGACGACCTGTGCGAATCCGTCTGTTTGGAGAGCTGCCTGTGCTTTACCCAAGGCTTGGAAGGGAAAGGCTCCGACAGTGGCTTGATAGCCGGCTTCTATTGCTTGTTCCAGAGTGTAGCCGACAGTCCCAATCTCCGGATGTGTGAAAATCACGGAAGGAACAGCGTTGTAGTGCATCCTGGCAGGATGGCCCGCTGCATTGCTCCCTGCGATGAGCCCTTGATGGGAGGCAACATGCGCAAGCCACCATTTCGAGGCGATGTCGCCGACTGCATAGAGACCGCGAATCGGGGTTTGCATGGTATCATCAACAGGAATTAACCCCTTTTCATTCAGATTAAGGCCTGCTTTATCAAGCCCGATTTTTGTCACATTCAGAGATCTTCCTACCGCGACGAGGGCGATATCTGCTTGGAGAGACTTGCCCCCTGCCAGGCGCACTTTGACCCCCTGATCTGTCCGATCGATCCCTTCGACCTTAGCATTTGTCTCGATTTTGATCCCTTTCTTGGTAAAGGCTTTCGTCAATGCGTTGGAGACGCTTACACCCTCCATAGGGATGATGCGCGGCAGCAGCTCGACGATAGTGAC
Organism: uncultured Parachlamydiaceae bacterium; assembly: GCA_963745935.1. Classification (GTDB taxonomy): domain Bacteria; phylum Chlamydiota; class Chlamydiia; order Chlamydiales; family Parachlamydiaceae; genus JAJFUZ01. Next base: position 78,646 of record CAVUZO010000008.1, on the reverse strand, counting down.
CTCGACACCAAGAATGGAAAAGAGAGAGGCAAATTCAGAGCCGATGACGCCGCCGCCCACAATGATGATGCTGCGAGGCAATGTTTTGAGCTCTAAAAGGGAAGTGGAGTCGTGGATGCGCTCGTAGTCAAAGGGAAAGGCTGGCATGTTTCTTGGTTCAGAACCTGTGGCAATGATCACATTTTCCGCATGAAGCGTGACATTGTCCTGACCTGTGACTTTGATCGTTTTTGGGGAGATAAACTGGCCAAAACCCCTAAATAGAGTGATTTTGTTAGAGGCGATGACGCTCTCGAGCCCCTTGCGCACGCGGGCAACAACCTGATCTTTGCGATCCACCATTTTGGTGTAGTCGAAGCTTACGTTTCCGACAACGATCCCAAAGTCTGAGGCCGTTTTGACTTGCTGAAGCGTCTCGGCGCTCGCAATTAAAGCTTTTGAAGGAATGCAGCCGCGATTGAGACAGGTCCCTCCAAGCTCTTTAGCTTCAACCAGGGCCACTTTTTTGCCTAGCTGTGCCGCTCGAATCGCCGCCGGATAACCTCCCGGTCCCCCGCCAAGCACAATAACGTCAAATTGCTGGAGTGTCATGATCCATCCTGTACATCTTTATTTGAGTATAAATATACAGGATTTGGAGGGAAAGAGCCAATTAAAACCCGATTTGCGCCCTAGCGGTGATTCAGCTGATGATGCGATTTTTTGGAGGCTAAAACGGGGCAATTTTTGACATACTTGAGTAAAGTAGGCGAAAATTGCCCCGTTTTAGCCTCCAAAACAAGCGCCCATCAGATGAGTCATTGATAGGGCGCAAGTCGGGTTTAAAACCCAAGGCTTTTGATGCTACTTATTTGGCCGTCTAAAGAATTTTGCCGCAAAATTATAGGCTTTTCCAAAGAAGCTGGTTGGAGTGCTAGTTGGGACACTTGCAGCGACTGGACTTTTTTCCTCCTTAATCTCTTCTATACGAGGTCCCGGCTCTTCTACATAGCGCACCAGCGCTAAACGGTATTCATCTTGATAGGAGCTCAAAGAATGGGGAGAGAAGGACGAAACGGTAGAGTTTTTAAGAACTTGGGCCATCAGCCCAATTCCGTGATGGGAGAGTGGAGATGTGTAAAGGCAGGCGGGAAAATCGCCATGGTTTTCTCGCAATGGAATGGGGACATACAACTTTCGAAGCCCACCCGTGCGCTTGGCCAAATTTCCGATAAAGTCAGCTTCCATGGAGATAGAATGGTAGGTCACCGCTTTTTGAACGGTACGATCTAGGCCAAGATTAGCAATAAGGTGTGGCATCTCGACCGCAAAATCGACCCCAGGACCATTGAAGGAGAAGATCTCATCGCCATGCATGGCGCCAATAACTCCTGCTAAATATCCTGCAAGGGAGTGGCCGACAGTAATAACTGTATCCGCGTCAGAGATATGCTTTTCTTTTAATTTCATGAGATAAGCGTCGATGGTTTTAATGTAGGCTTGCAAAGTGGGATAACCATCTGCTGCTGTGACACATTTGAGAGCCTCTATTGTTCCATTTACTCCTGCTCCGATTGTAGCAACCCCAGCCGTAACAGCAGCTCCGATAACAATGACGATGCCTCCGCTGGCCAAGCCGACAGCAAATAAGCCGAAACCACCCATTGTGCCTAAAAATATGCCCCCAGCACCTCCTACGGCTGCTCCTTTACCCATGGCTGATCCGGTTCTTCCTGCAATATTCAGGCCTCGGCTTGAATCATCGTGTCCGGTGATGCGTGAGTTGATCAGATCTACAGCCATTTTTAGAGTTTGTTCATCAATCTCATACTCATAGAGAGAAGATGTTTTCTCTAAAATGCTCTTCAAAGAGTCGATCAGATCCTTACTCGTCTTATGCCGTCCAATCCCCGCATCGGCAATCAAATTTTTGAGGAGTGTCGTTTTATCTTTCGTGAGCTCTGTACCGCGAATCGCGAAGATGACCTCATCGTGATGGCGAAAAGCTTGAACTTTAAGTCCTTTAGGAAGAGTCATTCCTAATTCCCCTGGAGTGGGAAGGGCCGTAAGTGCATGCGGGAAGAGAGCATCGACTTCTGACAATCGGTCCATCTCCTGATACATCAAGGCTGCCAGGGAGGCCATTCTAAAGATTCTCGATTTTTCATCGTGGGAGGAAAATACATTGCTGCAGCTCATGGCGCGGATAGCGACTTGATGCTCTGAATAGGGTGTCAGGGCTCTATTTGCGATATCTTCGATATTTAGAACGGGAGAATCGGGTTGCGCAGGCGATATATTTGTAGCCGCTGGTGGGTGTGCTTCTCCAGAACAAATGGATTTAGTAGCGTGCATTATATTCTCCTGATTAATATAAAATTATATTATTTTTAAACTATAAACTAATTAATTGTCCAGTAAATTCTTCCCCCCTACGTGCAAAAATTTTGGACGCGAAAAGAGACTTTATGGCAAAGTGGAAAACTATCTTGTAAGGAGACATCGATGAGCACAAAGACCAAAAAAAAGCTCTGCTGGAATTGTGAAGGGGATGTCTTAGTGACAGCAACCCAATGTCCCTTCTGTGGCGTGAGCCTTGAAGTGGCTGCCATGGATAATCAGAAGGAAAATCAGAAGTCAAAAGATCCCTTTGCCCCCCCTTACAAACTGGTTACCAACTCCAGCATCCCCTCCTCTCCCTATTCTCCAGCTACCGCCCCTCAAGAGAAAAAATCGGAGGAGAGCGAAGAGGAGACCCCTTCTAGCCACAATTATCCCTCTGACCCAAAAAATATCGTTTTGAGCCTCGCTTTTCTCTTGATCGGGGCAGCTTTTGCCATCTTTGGACTCGTGTTGTGGCTTTTTGCTGACCAGACGGGCCATCTGAATTTGCGCTGGAACGCCCATTACTGGTTTGTCTATGTTCTGATTAGCGCTCCACTGCTTTATCTCGGCTGGAAAGCAGCTCAACGCGAGAATGATGAGGAGAAAGAATAACAAATGGAGAAAAAGAATGGGTAAGAAAATCATTTCCATGCTTTTGTGGGCGTCTCTTTTTTTAGTTCCCCCTCTTGCCGATATCGTCAAAGGTCCTTCGGACGACAATAATGGTAAAGTGTAAACGGCTGCACATCACCCTGATCGAACTGCTTCTCGTGATCTCGGTCCTCCTCATGGTTGCAGGGGTTGTCGGATTCAACATCCGGGGCGCTCTGGTTGAACAGCGTTTCCGCGCCGAAGTGAGTGCTGTGGTCGATTCTCTAAGGTTAGCGCAAGATCTGATGCTGATTCTCAATTCGGATGTGCATGTATTCTTTGCTGATGATCCTGCAGGAGGCATTCGCTATTGGGTTGAGGTTGAAAAGCCCCTGGCGCCAGGTTGGGATAGGGAATTAAAGCGCAAACGCCCCAATTTAACGGCGATTCATCTCGTTGAAATGGACGATAAAATTTCGACGATTCAGGTTCAAGATCGTCTTGATATCAAATTTTTATCCGGCGGTTCTATCATGAGTAAAGGAGTCTTAGGACTATTTTCAGGGGATGATAAGAACCGTGAAGATGTACTAAAAAGCAGCATTTGCTTGCCCGGGTATCCTAAGCCGATTGAAAGTCTGAATGGGTATCGGCCAGAGGATTGTTTAAAAGAGGGAGAGGACATCGACCTTGCAACCCGCGATATGTTGAGCGAAATTCAGCCAAGGCTAAAGAAAACAGCAGAATCGATTATAGAGAACGGTTCACCTGACATAAAAGTTAAGCCATGAATACTTTCTACAAGTGTAGCAAACGCCCTATCATGCTGTTAGAAGTGATGATCGCCTTTGCCCTCGTCGTATTGTGCGTTTTTCCCCTGCTCGCTCCCCATGTTGCGATGTTGAAAGCAGAACGGCAATTTATTCGCAAAGTCGATCTCGATCATGTTGTCAACATACTCTACGCCGATGTTTTGGAAAAGCTCTACTTAAATGACTTAGGCTGGAATGACTTGATGCAAACTGAATTTTCCATTCCAAATGAAAGGATAAAAAGTTTGGGATATTCGCCCTTATTGGGTTATGAGGGCAGCTATAATTTTAAGGAAGTGCCGCCCCGTTTTAAGCCGCGCGATGTCAATGCACTCTATTCCCTATTCTTGTTTACTCTCACATTCAACTTCATTCCCACAGAATTGAGTCAGGCAAGCGAAGAGGAAAAAGAGAAAGGTCGTTTAAAATATCGCTATGATGTGTTTGTAGTTCGCGACAGAAGGCCTGAAAATGCAGCTGGATAGGCGACACATGACGATGCTTGAGACGCTGATCGCTCTTAGCCTCACGATGATGATTTTGAGCACTCTGACCTATTTTTACCGCCAAATATCTTCGATAAATAGTCAGGTCGAGAAACTGCAGAACGAGAGCTTCCTGATGCGTTATGTGGAAAACCGGTTGGCAGCGATTCTTCCTAACGCCACATCTGAAACAGATGAGAAAAAAGATTTTTTCTTCTTTTCAACTTCCTCCACTTTGGCTTTTGCGATGCAGGGAAGTCCCACGCTTCTTTTTACCTACGACAACGGCGTCAAACTCGATAAGCTCTTCTCCAACCATGTGTTGGGCCGTATCTACCTCGATAATCAAGGGCGCCTCTGTCTTTCGACATGGCCCACGCCTAGTCGTTGGGTGGAGGGGACAAACCCTCCCATGAAAATGGAGGTACTTTTGGAGGGGGTAAAGGAGCTTAATTTCGGCTTTTTTGTAGCTCCTGACCGCGACTGGCAACTTGATAAGGGCACGCCGAAAACTCCTGATAAAGCGAGCGCTGTCAAGAACCCTGCGACAGACCAGGCAGCTCCCGCCGCTGTAGTCGTCAAACCCACCCCGGAGGGGCAGTGGTTGCAAAGTTGGAGTTACGATTATCTCCAGTTACCAGCCATGGTGCGCGTGCAAATTACCCTTTTGAATGGGGCTCAGCGCACTTTTGTCTTCCCTTTACCCAAAACGCAACGCCAAATCGTTTATAAATCATGAATATTCTCCTCTTTACTACTGCCATGGTACTGCTCCTTGCGTCTCTAACTTATGCGCGCTTGGAGATGTATCGCAATCTTAGTCTCTTGCAAGGGGAGTTTAACCGCTACATGATGACCTCCGAGAGAAGTGCTATCAACGAGCAGGCTGAGACCTGGTATGCGACCTCTGTGGCTTCCAAAAGGGCGGGCCAAGGTCAGCAGAAGGGGAAAAAACAGGCCCTTTCGCGCCTGAGCTTTATTGTCTTTGTCGACAGCAAAAAGCAGGGAGCTTACACAGAAGAATATGCGCAGCTAGTTGCGCTTGCTAAGCGGTTATTTGCGGTTCTCTATGAAAATCAGAGCTTCTACGAGGAAGCAAAACAGAAGAATCCCAACATTGACAGTGAGCTTCTCAATAGTCTCCTGCTAGCTGAAAAATTGCCCAAAGAGCAGAAAATCAGCCGCGCGGCTGACCTTGCCAATCTTAACTTGGAAAATCCCGACCTCAACGACCTTTTTTATAAAATGCTGCAAGGAACGATGTCTCCAGACCAGCTTCCAAGCGCTACTCCTCCATTAGCAGAATGTCAATTAGAGGGCTATTATGGCGAAGAGGATGATGAGGGAATTGAGCCTGGAAAAGCCGAAGAGGTTAAATCGCCGCAAGGCTACTACTCCCTGCTTGATTTTATCACCCTTCAAGATGCTGCCAAGGTGCGGGTCTATCTTGCTTCGAAGCCTCTTCTCATGGCCATCTTTGGAGATATGGGAGTGGTCAACAGCATCATCCAGGAGCGCTGCAGCCTCTACAACAATGTCGTCAATGGCACCATAACGTCTGATCAAGCTATGGAGTCCCTTCGTTCCCGGTTTCTATCGCAGGCTCAGGGCCAAGGTTTTGATGAGAAGATTCTCGACTTTACCGTCACGAAGACAAATCCGCGCAATTATGAATAATAGAGTAGATCGTCCTCGGCGCGACTCGAACGCGCGACCTGTTGCTTAGGAGGCAACCGCTCTATCCACCTGAGCTACGAGAACAGAAGCTATTAGAATAAATCAGTTTTCTGCTTTGAAGGGAGCCCTTTATTCCTTTAGAATCACAATTTATAGAAGAGGGATTTTTATATGCAGCAAGCAGATATTGGACTGATTGGTCTAGCCGTCATGGGACAAAATCTGGTTCTTAACATGAACGATCATGGATTTAAAGTTGCCGTTTTTAACCGCACAGTCTCAAAAGTCGATGACTTTCTGGCGGGGCCGGCCAAAGGGACGAAGGTCATCGGCGCCCACTCTTACAAGAATTTGTTTCGAAACTGTTAAAGCGCCCGCGCAAAAGTCATGCTCATGGTCAAAGCAGGCGAACCTGTAGATGAATTTATCGACCTTGCTTGCCCCTTTACTTGAGAAAGGGGACATGTCATCATCGATGGCGGCAATAGCCTTTTACCGACACAAACCGCCGCATGCAGACTCTTAAAGGAAAAAGGGATTCATCTTTATTGGAACGGGAATTTCTGGTGGGGAAGAGGGAGCTCGACATGGCCCCTCGATTATGCCTGGAGGCAATCCAGAAGGCTTGGCCGCATGTAAAACCTATTTTTCAAGCCATCGCGGCCAAAGCGGATATCGGGCGAGCCCTGCTGCGATTGGGTGGGCGAGTGAAGGCGCCGGCCACTACGTCAAAATGGTCCACAATGGCATCGAATATGGCGATATGCAGCTCATTTGCGAAGCCTATCATCTCTTGAAGAACGGCTTGGGATTAAACGCAGATGAACTGTCATCAGATTTTAGTCAACTGGAATGAAGGGGAGCTCAATAGCTACCTCATCGAAATCACCGCCAAATATTTGCAGCAAAAGATAGCGATGGGTCTCCTCTTGTCGACAAAATTCTCGATGTAGCCGGCCAAAAAGGGACAGGCAAATGGACAGTGATTAATGCATTAGATATGGGAATGCCACTCACACTTATAGGTGAAGCTGTATTTGCGCGCTGTCTTTCGTCGCTTAAGGAGGAGCGCATGGAAGCCAGCAAGCTTCTAGAAGGTCCTAATGCGGCTTTTAAAGGGGATTCTCAGGAGTTTACCGAACAGATCCGGCACGCTCTCTACGCATCTAAGATCATTAGCTATGCTCAAGGGTTCATGCTGATGCATCAAGCCTCTGAAGAGTATAAGTGGAAGCTTAACTATGGGGCTATCGCTCTGATGTGGCGCGGTGGTTGTATCATTCGGAGTCGTTTCTTAGGAAATATTAAGGAGGCCTTTAACAAGAACCCTCAGCTTAAAAACCTTCTCCTCGATGACTTTTTCCGCATTGCGCTCGCTACGACGCAAAAAGGGTGGCGCAAAGTGGTCGCTACAGCAGCAGAGATCGGGATTCCACTGCCCTGTTTTAGCAGTGCTCTTGCCTTTTACGATGGTTACCGCTGCGCCAATTTGCCTGCAAACCTACTTCAGGCTCAGCGCGACTTCTTTGGCGCCCACACCTATGAGCGCATTGATAAGCCGCGTGGCCAATATTTTCACACCAACTGGACCGGGACAGGCGGCAAGGTGAGCGCCTCGTCGTATAATGTGTGAGGTTCTACTTCCCTGGAAGTTTGGTCTTAAGCGCATCGCGATGCTCTAAGATGATCGTTACAATCTCCCGAATGGAGAGGTTGGAAGTATCGATCTCGTAGGCGTCGGGAGCCTTTTTGAGGGGGGAATTTTCGCGGTTCATGTCATACTGGTCGCGACGGTTGATCTCTTCTAAGGTGTGGGCAAGCGTTAGCTCTTCTGTCTCTTTCGGGAACTTGGCGCGAAGCTCATCAAAACGCCTTTTGGCTCGCACCTCGAGGCTTCCTGTCAAGAAAATTTTAAGAAAAGCTTTGGGGAAGACCACGGTGCCCATGTCGCGCCCTTCAAAGACCGCGTTGACCCCTTCGGCATGCTTGCGCTGAAGCGCCACAAGTTTTTCGCGAACAGCAGGAATCGCTGAGACTTTGGAGACGTTCGAGGTGACCTCATCGCCACGAATTTTGTCAGTCACATCTTCATTTTCTACGAAATAGTGCTTATCGCCCTGCTTGATCTTGATGTCAAAATGGAAACGTTCCAAATAATCAAGCAGTTCTTGAGCGTTGTCTGGATTGACTTTTTCTTTGAGGATTCCATAAGTTAAACAGCGATACATGGCCCCTGTATCGAAGTAGATATAGCCAATTTCTTTAGCCAGCGCTTTGGCAATGGAACTTTTTCCTGTGGCAATGGGGCCGTCAATGGTGATGATCATAATGTTCCTGAATAGATAAACAGATAGAGAAAGGGAACTGCGAAAACGAGCGAATCGACGATGTCGAGAACGCCTCCCAATCCTGGAATGTGCGAACTGTCTTTAACGCCGGCATCTCTTTTTAACAGGGATTCAGCAAGGTCGCCAAATTGGGCGAGTATGCTAAGAGAGGCTCCTAGCCAGATGCTTTGGAAGAATGTCATCTTCATCGGGGCTTGAGCAAAAAGGGGGTTGACGAGGGCGTAAAAAGCGACACTGGTGGCAACGCCAGCCAACAGGCCTCCTAGGGCCCCTTCCCATGTTTTTTTGGGGCTTATAATGGGCGCAAGAGGCGTTTTCCCCCATATTTTTCCAACTGCAAAAGCTCCTGTATCTGTCATCTTTGCTGTTGTAAGCAGATAGAGAAGCCACCAGCGCCCATCTTGAAGGGGATCAGTAGCGGAAAAAAAGTTAATGGGGATGATGTAGCTGAGAGGAAGCGTCAGATAGACGGTGCCAAAAATGGTGATGGCAAGAGTGATGAGAGGAGTGGTACCCTTAAAGAGGACATACCCGAAAGCCAATGCTAAAAAAAGCCCTAAAACAATATACGGAAGGATAATGGCAAATGGAAACAGGCTTTTGAGAAAGAGGGCCAATGCATAGAGACAACTTGATCCAATGCCAAGGGCTGTCAGAGGCTGCAGCCCTTTTGTTTCGCAGATCTGATAATATTCCCAGAGAGCCATCGAGAGGATAGCCATCACAACAAGGAGAAAAAAGGGCATAAAAAGTGGAAAGGTGGACAGGTAGATGGTGATAAGCAGCAGTGGAATGATCAGACTGCTGACTTTTAGTCTCTCCTTAAGGTTTGAAGACATTTTATCCAGCATTATCATTCCCCCATGCGCCTGTCTCGGGCTTGAAAATAGTGCAAAGCGTCGAGGAGATGAAGCGGTTTAAAATCTGGCCAGAGAACATCGGACATATAAAGTTCAGCATAGGAGACTTGCCAAAGGAGAAAATTGCTGATCCGTTTTTCCCCCCCTGTTCGTATGAGGAGGTCTGGACACTCCCAGGCAGCGGTATCAAGGTATTGAGAAATGAGCTTTTCAGAGACATCTTGAAGCGCGAAATGACCTTTTGAATAATCGACAAGCATCTTGTCAAAGGCTCTTTTCATCTCATCCCGACCCCCATAGTTGACGGCGGCAATCAGATCAAACTGGTCGCCATGGACTGTGGCCTCTTTGATCCCATTGACGGCTTTCAAAGTATTTTCAGGGAGGCGTGAGAGATTTCCGATAGTGTGAAAACGGACACCCCCTTCCAGCATGGTGGGAAGCTGAAGCTGTAAAAAGTTTTCGAGAAGCCATAAAAAGGCTTTGACCTCTTCCTCAGGACGAGACCAGTTTTCAGTAGAAAACAGGTAAAGGGTCATAGTGCGGATCCCAAGTTCCTGACAGGCTTTCACAATATCTGCAAGGGTATGTGCGCCTTGAGTATGTCCTTGATGTGGGCTAAAAGACTGTTTTTGCGCCCAGCGTCTATTGCCGTCGGGAATGATGGCAATGTGTTTCGGCAGACGCTGCAAATCTAAGCTGGCGAGCTGCGCATCGGTGAAGTAGTAACTTTTTATTCCAGTAGACATACAATTTTTAGGTTTTTAAAACTTCCATGAAGGCGCTTTGAGGAATATTGACTTTGCCGATCTCCTTCATGCGCTTTTTCCCTTTCTTCTGCTTTTCCCATAGCTTGCGTTTGCGGGTAATATCGCCGCCATAACATTTTGCCGTCACGTTTTTTGTGATGGCTCGGATGGTTTCGCGGGCGACGATTTTTCCTCCAATTGCGGCTTGGATAGGGAACTTTAAACAGCTGCTTCGGAATCACTTCTACGAGTTTTTCGCAGATGGCCCGCCCTTTGGCTTCGGCTTTTGTGCGATGGACGAGGCAGGAAAAGGCATCGACAGGCTCTTCATTGACTCTGATTTCCAGCTTGATGATATCGCTTTCTTCATAACTATCGAATTCATAATCGAAGGAGCCATAGCCTCGTGTGATCGATTTCAGCTTGTCGTTGAAGTCGGTGATGATTTCATTTAGGGGAAAGCGGTAGGTCAGCATCAGCCGCTTGGCATCCATCGTTTCTGTCTTGATGCAGCTCCCCCGTTTTTCCATGCCGAGATTCATGATGGCTCCTAAATATTCGGAAGGGGCATGATGTGGCATTTCACCCATGGCTCTTCCACACAGTCGATGTGTGCCGGATCGGGATAGTGGGCGGGATTGTCCACTCTATTGACGGTTCCATCGCTCAAGAGTAATTTATAAATGACGCTGGGGGCTGTGGAGATGATGTCGATATCAAATTCCCGCTGAATCCGTCTCAAAAACGATTTCCAGGTGCAGCAGGCCTAAAAAGCCGCAGCGGAAGCCAAATCCGAGGGCCATGCTGCTCTCCTGTTCAATATGGAGGGCAGAGTCGTTGAGCTGCAGTTTGACCAAAGCATCGCGCAGCGCCTCGAAATCGGTGGAATCGATCGGATAGATCCCTGCAAAAACCACAGGGGTGATAGCGAAAGCCAGGCAAGGGCTTCTTGCGCAGGATTTTTCTGCAGTGTGATGGTGTCGCCGATTTTGACGTCGGCTGTATTTTTGATGTTGGCGACCATGTAACCCACTTCGCCCGGGCGTAGATATCGACAGGTCTCTTTAGGCGTGAATATGCCCACTTCGAGGACTTCGAAATTTTTGTTCGTTGCCATCATCTTGATCTGAGAGCCCTTTGCGAATCTCGCCGCTGATGACGCGGATATAGACCATGACGCCGCGGTAATTGTCGTAATGGGAGTCGAAAACCAGAGCGCGCAAGAGGTCGTCGTTGGGTTCTTTAGGAGGGGGAACGGAGTTCAATGATGCGTTCAAGATATCTTGTCGATGCCAATGCCCGACTTTGGCCGAGCAGCAGATGGCGTCGGAAGCGTCGAGGCCGATGACATCTTCGATTTGTTTTCTGCACCCCTTCGATATCGGCGGTGGGCAGGTCGATCTTATTGATGACGGGAACGATTTCTAAATTGCGCTCGAAGGCCAGATGGACGTTCGCCAAGCTCTGTGCCTGGACCCCTTGTCCTGCATCGACGACAAGTAAGGCCCCTTCGCAAGCAGCAAGGAGCGGGAACTTCATAGGTGAAGTCGACGTGGCCCGGAGTGTCGATCAGATTGATTTGGTAGATTTCCCCATCTTTGGCTTTGTAGATACATCGTGACAGGATGGGCTTTGATGGTGATGCCACGCTCCCGCTCGAGATCCATGTCATCGAGGACTTGCGCTTGCATGTCGCGGGCAGCAACAGTGTGCGTCAGCTCGAGAAGCCGGTCGGCCAATGTCGACTTTCCATGGTCGATGTGGGCAATGATGGAAAAATTGCGGATATTTTGTTGCGCTGATAGGTGAACATTAAATGTTAACTTAATAGATTATAAGCAAATGAGTATATCCAAAAACTTCATTTCTGCATACAGCAAAGCAGATCGCCCTGCTCTACGCGGATTTTGACCCTGTTTTTAAGGCAGATATTGGAAAGGCTGAAGAAATATTTACTGAAAGTGGCGCTGTGCAATTCCCATTTTAACCCCTCTGTCGTGACTCCTTCAGCAGGATCGCCAATCTGAATCAGCGAGAGAGTTTGGCCCACTTGGCAGGGAAGTTCTGCGGAACCTGCGATTGCAAAAATGAGTCTCGCTCTCATTTTCTATGAAAAACTTTGCCAGGATAGCGGCGGATCAGGTGAAGATTGGCCAAGGTGTGATCGAGCCTCATCTCTAAAGCGCCGTAGACCGTAATTTTGTCAACTTCGGGTGTATAGATACCTTGTAGGGCCAATTCAAGTCGGTTTCATCTTTTTCAGTTGGAAATCTTGCGAATCGGCAAATCTTTATACTGCTCCATTAGGTCAGATGAAACAGAATCGAGGTCTCCCACTAGCATGTCAGGGATGAATTTGCATCAGTTTCACAATGATGAAGACCTCCATCGACTGCAATGATACTATGATGCGCCATTAATGAGAGGGGCAGTTTTTGAGTAGTCGCGAATAGCGCCATTGGCGCACTTAATCTGCAACCGTATGATAAGAACTCATAATGCGGCCAAGATGACTCGAACATCCACCGAGTTGCCCCGACTAGAACCTGAATCTAGCGCGTCTACCAATTCCGCCATGGCCGCGAAAGAGACTATTATAGAGGGGTTGCCCCATTTTCCTCAAATTGTTTTAAAAGGAGATTCGTGCTAAAATATTTCCATCATGACGATTTACAATAAGCAAAATCCTTTTCTTGCAACGCTTGTTGAGCGCTACCCTTTGAGCAAGGCGGGCTCCAATAAACATACGCACCATCTTTCTCTCGATATAAGCGGCTCGCAATTGAACTATCAGGTTGGCGATAGCATTGCTGTTTTTCCCCAGCACGATCCCCTGCTTGTAGAACGCACTCTTCTAGCGATGCGCGCTATTGGAGACGAACTTGTCCTGGATAAACATACAAATCAGACATTTCCCCTCCGTGAGTTTTTGACAAGCCGCGCTAACATCACGGAATTGAGCCGCAAACTCGTTTCTGAGATCCTTTCGCGCCAAACGCAGCCTCAGAAGAGAGATCATCTGGAATATGTCCTGCAAGAAGGAAACAGGGATGCTCTTAAAGAATATCAAGCAGGACATGAGCTCTGGGATGCCCTGGAAGAAAATGAAGAGGCGCACTTTGAAATTCAAGAACTTTGCAACTTGCTGATGCCTCTCCTCCCCCGTTTTTACTCCATTGCCTCTTCGATGAGAGCGGTAGGAGAGCAGGTAGACTTGACTGTGGCCCATTTTCAATACACCTCCATCAATGGGGCGGTGCGCCATGGTGTTTGTACGCATTATCTTTGCCATCTAGCTCCTCCGGGTGGCAAAATTCCCATCTATTTGCATCCGCATCGCGGATTTACTTTGCCTTCAGATCTCAATGCTTCTCTCATTATGATTGGTCCAGGAACAGGTGTGGCCCCCTTTCGCGCTTTCATGCAGGAGCGGCTTAGTCTTCAGGCCCCTGGAAAAAACTGGCTCTTTTTTGGGGAGTGGACAAAGCGCTTTGACTATTTTTATGAAGAGTATTGGACATCTCTACAAGCTCAAGGAAAGTTGAGGGTGGATGTCGCTTTTTCCCGCGACCAGGAGCATAAAATCTACGTGCAGCATCGCATGTTGGAACATGCGGAAGAGTTCTTTGATTGGATTGAAAAGGGGGCCCACATCTTTGTCTGTGGCGATGCGCACCGGATGGCTAAGGATGTCGACGCCACCCTTCATCGCATTATCCAGGAGCAAGGGAAAATGGATGAACAGGCCGCAAAAGAGTATGTCAAAAGGCTCAAGAGCGAGAAGCGCTATCTCAGAGATGTGTATTAAGACCTGTTTTTTTTCCTTGTTACTCCTCAAAGGTCGTGACGATGGCGAAGCATTGAACTCCGTCGCCGCATCCAAAATCGGTCAATCCCTCTCCAGAAGTAGCTGTGATGCCCACTTGCGAGGCACCTAACTGCATCACTCTGGCGATGTTTTCGCGCATTTCAAGAAGACGCTGTTTAAATTTAGGCTTCTTGCCTTCGATTGTGATGGCCACATGCGAGACCTTCTGATTTCCCAATGTTTTCACGGCTTCGAGCAGATAGGCTTCACTATCGGTAATTCCATCTTTTAAACAGAGATCGTCAGCAATGGCTCCCAAAATGAGAATCCCTGTAAGAGAGGAGATGGCATTGCAAATGGCGTGGAATACCACATCTCCATCGGAATTGGCATTAAAACCGGGAACTCCATCAAAAATAAGCCCAGCGATAATGCATGGTTTCGAAGAATCGGCAGGGAGAAAACGATGGCTATCTTGACCAATTCCTGTTCGAACAAATTTCATTTAACATCTCCTTAAAAAAATGAAATTCTACGGGTTTTAAATTTGAAATGCTAATGGAATCTCGGCCACTCAAATCTGACCCTGTTGCTGCCTGGGATTGACCAGTTCAATCTTTTTTTTTGCTTTTCTGTTGTCGCAAAAAGAAAACCTTGGTAAGAATGAAGACAATTTAAATTTAGCTGATTACATTCGGTTGTTGTAAGTTTGTTTGGATGCAATATCCAGGATGTAATGACAGAGAAAAACGCATGACCCAAAAAAGAAAAAAATAGTGACCATGGAAATTCTTAAAATTAAAGGCGGAACACCTCTCAAGGGACAGGTGAGGGCAGCAGGTGCCAAGAACGCCATGACAAAACTCCTTGTGGCTTCTCTTCTATCTGATAAACGATGCAGATTTTATAATGTTCCAGATATAGGTGACGTCGAGGTCACAGTGGCTCTGTGTAAAGAAATTAGGCATGGAGGTCCACTGGGACCGCGAAAACCGGCATCATGGAAGTTATCACGCAGGGAACTTAAAACCTCTTATGTGCCACAACGATTTTCAGGAGCCAATCGTATCCCTATTCTTATGATAGGGGCTCTCTTAGGACGCACTGACGAAGATATTATTGTTCCGACAGTTGGAGGCTGCTCTATTGGCAAACGCTCTGTCGACTTTCACATTTCGATGCTTTAGAACAGCTGGGAGCAGTGATCGAATACCGTGAAATGAAAAGAGAAGGCGCCTATTTTGCCCATGCTCACAATGGCTTGAAAGGTACCGTGATCACGCTGCCCTTATCCTTCTGTAGGCGCAACTGAAAACACAATTCTGGCTGGTGTGACGGCGCGAGGGATCAACCGTCATTAACAATGCGGCGATTGAACCTGAAATTGTAGAGCTTATCCTGTTTTTACAAAAGCTTGGAGCCATTATTACCCTCGATGTCGATCGGACTATCCGCATTCAAGGGACGCGCCGTTTTTACGAAGTCGAACATACTGTCATTCCAGACCGCATCGAAGCAGCATCGTGGGGGATGGCAGCCATTAGTTCAAAAGGGCGCGTGTTTGTAGAAGGGGCCCAGCATCTACACATGATCACGTTCCTCAATAAGATCCGCGAAGTGGGCGGAGGCTTTGATATCAAAAGCAATGGAATCGAATTTTTCTATGACGGCCCTTTGCAAGGGGGACTGCATCTTGAGACAGATGTGCATCCAGGCTTTATGACAGATTGGCAGCAGCCTTTTGTTGTGCTTCTGACGCAAGCCTCGGCACATCTGTTGTTCATGAAACAGTTTATGAAAACCGATTTGGCTATACTGAAACCCTTGTAGATATGGGAGCGGATATTACTCTGTTTAAGCAATGTTTGGGAGGCAAGCAGTGCCGCTTTGCTTCACAAAGCTTCTGCCACAGCGCAATCATTAAAGGGTCAACGGTACTATCTGCACGTGAAATTTCTATTCCGGACCTTCGCGCAGGTTTTGCTTACGTAATGGCGGCTCTCATTGCGTCTGATACGAGCGTCATTTCCGGCCTTCCTTTCTTGGATCGCGGTTATGAGAAACTCGTTCCTAAGCTTATCAGCCTTGGTGTCAATGTTGAGCGCGTTAAAATTGACGATAAGCCCGAGATTATTATCGGTTCGCCCCGCAAGCGCCCGCTAATGAACGAGCTTCAGACAGTGGCCGTTTAACTTGTGGCAGCGCATATTGCGCACCAATTTTACCAATTGGCGCGAGCTCTGCTCTTTTTTGAGCTTAAGCGAACAGCAGCAGGCCGAGATTCTTGTCCGGCCTGATTTTCCTCTCAACTTGCCTCAGCGGTTGGCACGAAAAGTGGCTAAAGGCACCCTTGACGACCCGATTTTAAAGCAATTTTTACCCAGTCGCCACGAAGAGCTTTCGCGCCACGGTTTTGTACAGGATCCTGTTGATGATCGCAGATTCCAAATTACGTCTAAAATGCTTCAGAAGTATTCAGGAAGAGCTCTCTTAGTTTGTACAAGTGCCTGCGCCATGCATTGCCGCTACTGCTTTCGGCAAAATTTTGATCATGACGTAGCTCATAAAGGATTTAATTCCGAAATTCAGCAAATAGCCAGTGATGAAACTCTTCGTGAAGTTATCTTAAGCGGAGGAGATCCGCTTTCCCTCTCGGATGCTACCTTGAGAAACCTTATTCAGAAGCTATCTGCAATCCCTCATCTGCGCAGGTTGCGGTTTCACACGCGCTTCCCGATCGGGATTCCGGAGAGAATTGATGAGGCTTTCTTAAGTGTTCTAGAAGAGACTTCTCTACAACTTTTCTTTGTGATTCACTCCAATCATCCTCTGGAGCTTGATCAAGAGGTGTTGCAGGCGTTTAAACAGCTTCAGAAGCGGGGTGTAACGATGTTGAACCAGTCGGTTTTGCTGCGCGGCGTCAACGATGATCTGGAAACGCTGCTGGAACTTTCTGAGAGGCTGGTCGATCACGGCATCTTGCCCTATTACCTGCATCAGCTCGACCGGGTTCAAGGGTCTGCGCATTTTGAAGTACCTGAAGAAGAAGGACATGCACTCATCGATGCCCTGCAAAAGAGACTATCCGGATACGCCGTTCCCAGATATGTGCGCGAAATTGCCGGGGAGGCTAGCAAGAGAATTCTCTAAACAAATATCCTAAAATCCGCTATAAAAGTTTCCCCTTTGACTCAAGGGTCATTGGAGGAATGGATGATTGAATCGGAGCGTCCGCGCGAAAGGTTGCAGCAATTTGGAGCAGAGTTTCTCTCTACAGTCGAACTTCTTGCAATTCTTATCGGGAGCGGGATAAAAGGAGTGCCTGTTCAGCAGCTTGCTCAAGAGCTTCTCAACCATTTTGGCTCCATTCAGAACCTTTCTCGAGCGACCATCGCAGAACTTTGTCAAGTGAAGGGAGTGGGAAGAGCAAAAGCCATGCAGATCAAGGTGGCCTTTAGCTTAGGAGCGCGCGCGGCACACTCTTCGGGAAAGTCGAAAATAGGCCTCCAGACACCATTTGAAGTTTACCAGTTGACTAAAGAGACTCTTGTCCATGAGATGCGAGAGCTGTTTCTTGCAATTCTCTTAGATGTGAAAAGTCGGCTCATTAGTCAAGAACTAGTCGCCGTTGGTACATTGACGGGCAGCCTCATCCATCCTCGAGAAGTTTTTTACCCTGCGATTCGCCATAAAGCCGCTCGCATGATTATTGTCCACAACCATCCTAGCGGGGATTTGACCCCATCGCCAGAAGATATTCGCGTGACCCACACCTTAATTCAGGTGGGTCGACTTGTTGGAATCCCTGTCGAAGATCACCTGATCGTTTCTGCCCTGGGCTATTTTTCTTTTCGGCAGCAACGCATATGTTATTAATTTCTTTGTGTAGTAATATTAGTGCTATTTTGTTATAACTTACTATAAATAAAAGGGTTATAATATTTCGTGGCAGATTTTTCGAGTCATTTTTTTTTAGATTTTTGTCCGCATCCTCCTACCTTTGACTTTAGCGGAAACACTGTGGGTTTTTCAGATCAGCCTGCAAAAATTTCAAAGGATGAACTTATCGCCAGAATCGAGGATGTATTGAAGGAAATTCGGCGGGAGAATAGCCTTGCGTTTGTTAGGAGGCAATTAGCTGAACTCGAAGCATCAGGTATAAGAGAGATTGTGCCTCTCATCTTTATCGACAATTTTGAAAGACTCATTCAGACAACATTTCAAGCAAGAGTAGCGAGTGTTGATGAGATAAATCAGAAAAAAGAGCTCCTAGAAGAGGTCGCTCACGACTTTTGTGAACAGGTACATATCAAAGGGCCTGTGGGTCGCCTAGAACGTAGACACTTCTGCCAGCTTGTTCCACCTGATGTCACCTTTAAAATAGGGAAGAAGGAGTTAAAAGCTCATCAGGGACTCTTACGCTATTATTCTCAATGGGCTTCTGAATTTCGAAGCGATGGGTTGGAAAAAGGTCCAAGAACCCTTAAGATCAAAACTTTAGATCCAGACGCTTTTGAACGTGTTTTAGACTGGTGCTACTCGCATGAGTTGCGCTGGCTGGTTGTCCCTACTGCCGATGACAATAAAGAAACGATCCAAAATGTAGTTATCGATAATTTAGGAATGCTTAAAAAAATTAATGAAATTGCAAGGCAGTATCGATTACAAAGTCTTTTTAATAAATGCAAGGAATCAATGACTGATCTGCATAGCTTAGGGTATCGTCTGGCGTGTCTCTCCCGATCTGAGCTCGATTTTTCGATCTTCCAAAAAAAGGTCCCCTTGGCGTCTTTTTCAGACCCAAGCTCTACCCGGTTTCGCGATTCACGTTTCCAAATAAATGGCCAAGTTCTTCTGGGAAATCTTCCCCTACTTGTAGCGAGGAGCAGTTTTTTTCGTCGCCTATTTCGCGAAAATCCGGAAAGCCTTTTAAGCAATAATTATCCAAATATTCACATAGAATTTTTTGAAAAATGGATTGAAGATATTGAGAAAGGGCATTTTGCGACTCCTCAATTAGGTCTTTCTCTAGAGCAAAAATCAAAATGGGGGAAATGGTCTAGAAAAGAAAATCCACTCCAGCTCCTCAAGCTAGCGCATGAGGAGAGAGATGTCGTTAATAAAACGCGCATTGCTTACGAAGTTGTGAGTAAGAGTAAGGGTCAACCCCTCCCAGAAGAAGTGACGGACCTATTTGGTCATCTTGAGCTAGACTTGCAGTTCGTGGAAAAATTTCCCCGAGCCTCTTTCAAAATTCGCTCTCTCACCATTGATCAGATCGAAAAAATAACGGAGTTCAAGTATCTGTTAAAAAATAGAGGAGAGCACATCCGCGAATTAAATTTTGAGATGGTCCCATGGGTAAACGACGAGATCCTAAGTTTAGTGGCTCAGTATTGTCCAAACTTGCAAAGGCTTTATTTCAAAAACTGCAAAAACTTCACGGATGAGGCAATTATAGAAATTTCCAAGAATTGTCCAGAGTTGGAAGTTTTGCGGTTCTCCTCTTGTAAGGTAGGAGACGCAGCAATTCTTGAAGTGGTATATAAATGTAAATTCTTGCGAGAGCTTGTTCTGAAAAAATGTGAAGGGATAACAGAAAAAACGATCCAGAATATTAAATATAAAGTTAAGGTTTGGGAAGTCAGCTAAGACTGATTGCTACCTGAATTCTCCCTTCACGTTAGCCCGAAGGGAGAATTGAGAAGGGGAATTGAGGTAGCAATCAGGGTCTAAGGCGACTTTTACCCTAGAAATAATGTCAGCTACATATGGATGGACCAGCTTGTCACCCTCCATCGTTTCAAATGTGTGCACGTTGACGCGCCCTTTCAGTCCATTCTCAGCTAGGAATTTTTCCGCTTTTAAATAAACGAACTCCTTCATAGGAACTATTTTCAGAAATAATAGGAGTAAAAAAAAGATGCGCGCATTTCAGCCTCTAATAGTTAATTACAACATGATACATTACTTTCAGTCTAAAACTCCACCCCCTCTCTTCTCAAAAAATTCACGCTATGTGCCACAGCCTCTTTGGAAAAAAGAAAAGCGATGTGACCTAAGTCTTTAATGACCTCTGTTGTTGCAAAAGGGTATTCGGCAAGGAGCGCCGATTGGCGCGGGAGGATGATCTGGTCGCTAGCGGCGGCTAAAGATAAAACGCGTAAGTGGCGCGCTTTTGCAAGGCGCGCGTGGAGACTTTGCAAATATTCAGAATTGACCTGCATATCATCCACAGAGGGTCCATATCCAAAGCGGGTCATCTTAGTACCATGGAGAGGACTTCCTAATGTAATGACATAAGTAATGCGATCTCGTGGAGCATACTCAAGGGCATATTCAAGGCAGACCAAGCCTCCAAGGGAGTGGCCAATCAGAATGTAAACTTCTTTTCCTGTTTCATTCTTGATCTGTTCGACTCTATCTCTAACAATAGTACTATTCTCCGCAATATCCCAGCGGATCGAGGGGTAGCAGAGCGCATCGACAGGACCTAAGCCAGCTTTTTGAAGCTGTCGGCGGTAAAAGCCCCAAGCGGTCTCATTGTGCAGGTAGCCATGCACACAAAGAACATTGGGCTTTGCGGCTATTTCTGGAGCTGGATGGTCGAGCTGCGCACTTTTAAAGGGGTAGAGCATGAGACAGAAGGCTGTCGCCCCAATCTCTTTGATCGCTGTCCAGATCATCACATCTTCTCAACAGTGGGAACGCCCAAAATATCCAGCCCCTGTTTCATCACCCGCGCAGCGGCTTCACAGAGAAGCAGGCGCCCATTTTGTTCTGGAGACCCTTCGACGCGGCAGTCGCGGAAAAAGGCGTTGAACTTTTCCGCAAGGCTATAGAGATAATCCGTAAGTCGGTTCGGCAGCAGGTCGTCGGCAACCATGTTTAACGTCTCTTCAAAGCGGACAAGATGGAGTCCCAAAGCGATCTCAGAAGGGTGCTCCAGCTTGATATGCGCCTCTTTTTTAATCTTTTCAACGTCGACATTGACTTTGCGTTTTATCCCAGCGACGCGCACATAGGAGTACATCAAAAATGCGGCGGTGTTGCCTTCAAAGCGCAGCATGCGCTCATAACTGAAAGTGTAATCCCCTGTGCGGTTACAGGAGAGGTCCGCATATTTGACCGCGCCTACCCCAAGAGCATGGGCGAGCGATTTTCGCTCTTTTACGTCCATATCCGGCGTTCGCTCTTTGAGAATCTCTTCAGCGCGGTCGATGGCCGTTTGGAGCAGGTCGATCAGCTTCTCCGTTTCTCCAGAACGGGTGCGGAATTTTTTCCCGTCGGGCCCGAGGACGAGGCCAAAGGCGACATGGTCGACGCGCACTTTGGATGGGTCGAGATAGCCTGCCTTTTCTGCTGCTTTGAAGACCATCTGGAAGTGCTGCGCCTGTCCGGCGTCGGTGACATAGATCAGGCGGTCTGCCTTCTCCTCCTGGAATGCGCTGGCGAATGGCCGCCATATCGGTGGTGTCATAGTTGTAGCCGCCATCCGATTTTTGCACCATTAAGGGCAGAGGCTCTCCTTCGCGGTTCTGAAAGCCCTCCAGATAGATGCACTTGGCGCCATCGGATAACGTTACGAGCCCTTTGGCTTCAAGGTCTGCAACTGTCTCGGCGAGCAGCGGATTATAAAACGATTCTCCCCGCTCTATCAGCTTAATATCGAGGAGATCATAGATCTTCTGATAGGCGTTGCGCGAGATCTCGCAGATGATATTCCACGCCATAAGGGCACCCGGGTCGCCGCTTTGCAGGGCGACCACTTCCAGCTGAGAAGCCTTCTTGAAATTCAGGATCTCCATCAAAGAGCAGCTTCGCTTCCCTGTACCATTTGACAAGATGGGTGAGGTCTGTTCCCTTTTTTCCTGTGATGACCTCGGGGGCTTGGCTCTTAAGATAGGCGATCAGCATGCCGAAAGCAGTGCCCCAGTCGCCCACATGGTTGAGGCGCAGCACATCATGTCCCAAAAACTCGAGCAGCCGGGCCAGGCTATCGCCGATGATCGTAGAGCGAAGATGGCCCACATGCATCTCTTTAGCGATATTGGGAGAGGAGAAGTCGATGGCGATCCGCTCCCTTTTCTTTGGCAACGCAATGGCCAGATGCGGTTCTGCGAGGAGCCGCTGCACATTTTGGCTAAGAACAATGGATCGAGCGTGATGTTGACAAATCCGGGCCCGGCGATTTCGACAGAGGCTGATAAGAGGCGCTTTTTCCAAGTTCCTAACGATCTGTTCTGCGATCTGCCGAGGATTGAGCTTGAGGGCTTTTCCCAGCTTCATGCTCGAGTTAAATTGGTAGTGGCCAAACTTTTCTTGAGCGCTTGGCGCAATTTCCATGGTTGCGGCGATCGTCGCAGGATCCAAATCTGGAAAGGAGGCTTGAATCGCGGCAGTAAAACGTTCAATGAGTTGTTGAATAAGCATGCAAGCAGTCTAGCACAATTTGCGATTGAAAAGAAAGAGGGGCTTTCAGGATGGACGGCTTCCCGCGCAAAGCGCGGGTTTTTTCTACTTCTAGCTACATCTAGAAGCCATATCTCTCTGCGCTCCGTGCTCTCTGTGTTTAAAAAAATGCGAATTATTTACGAGCGAACTCAATGGCGCTCTTGCGCCGGCCGATGGCGTGCTGAATGTTAAATTCAGCAATTTCATCGGCCACCTGATCGGTCGGCTTACCCCCCTCATCTGCTTTTTGGAAGACGCTCAATAGCGTATCGTAAATCTGGTTGACCCGGTCGCGCACCAGTTTTGGGTTATAGCCCCCTGACTCAAATTCGGCGGCGGCATTGAGGATACCACCTGCATTGATGATATAGTCTGGCGCGTAGAGAATGCCCCGTTCTTGAAGCTGCTTGCCTTGCGCCCGAGAGAGAAGTTGATTGTTGGCCCCTCCTGCAACGGCTTTACAATTGAGCAGAGGTACTGTTTTTTCATTGAGAATGCCTCCCAAGGCACAGGGAGCCAAAATGTCGCAAGGAGTAGCCAAAAAATTTTCGGGATCTGCAGCTACCGCTCCATACAGGTGGCACAGATGATGGACCTTTGCAGGATCGATATCGCTCAAAATGAGATCCGCCCCCTCCCAAAAGAGGATGCTGGCCAGTTTTGCGCCAACGCTGCCAAGGCCCTGGATCGCAATGCGGCGGCCTCGAAGAGAGCGGCTTTTCCAGATTTTTTTGGCGACCGCCTCCAAGCCGCGAAAGACGCCCCAGGCCGTGAAGCGGCTGGGATCGCCGCTGCTCTGATCTGTCGCGAGGGCGCACACATAGG
This sequence comes from uncultured Parachlamydiaceae bacterium, assembly GCA_963745935.1. Classification (GTDB taxonomy): domain Bacteria; phylum Chlamydiota; class Chlamydiia; order Chlamydiales; family Parachlamydiaceae; genus JAJFUZ01. The sequence continues at coordinate 55,673 of CAVUZO010000008.1, read as the reverse complement.
GTGTACGTCTCTTGATGACCATCATATCATCGGTCGTCGTGCCGATATCTTCTGCGGCAATGTAGCTACCCTTTAAAGAGTCGACGACCTCTGCAAAGGCTAGAAGGAGGCGTTCCGTTTTTTCTGTTTTGGAGTTGGCGATGATGACACTTTTGCCTCCTCCTAAACCATCTTGTGCGACCGCCGATTTGTAGGTCATCGCCTTGGAGAGGCGCAGCACATCTTCGAGCGCCTCTTCCCGCGATGCGTAAGGGTAGATGCGGGTGCCTCCTAAAGCGGGGCCAAGGGTCGTATTATGGATAGCGATAAAGCAGTGAAGACCTGCCTTTTCGTTAATGGCTTCGATCACATTTTCGTAATTGTCGATTGTGAGTTTTCTTATCATCCAAATTCTCTTGAAAATTAAGACGGAAGCGGGTTAATATTCTTTAGTTATGACTCAAGTTTCAGAGGTTTCCATGGCAAAAGTGGTTATTAGCGAAAGCGACAAACAAGTTCTACAGCGATTCTTAAGCGAAAACCGCCCGGCAGAGCTGGTCAACACTTATCTCTGTTTTATCGAAAACAAGTTTAACCTGCAACCGGTGTTATATCCGAAAGAAAAGAAGATTTACCAGAGTGCCGAAGATGCTGTCAAAATCTTGGAAGCGGAAGGTAAATTGTGGCACGAAGCGGAAATCACCATCGCCTTCAGCAACTTGAGCGTCAATGACCAGACTAAAAAAATCTACATCTGCCCCTTCTCTGGAAAAGTTTTTGGCGACAATACGCACCCTAATCCGCAAGATGCGATTTACGACTGGGTCTCCAAGTGTCCGGAGAATACCGAGCGTCAAGGCGGCTTAAGGGTCAAACGTTTTTACATCTCCGATGATCCTGAAGTGATCAAGAGCTATGCGGCCAAAACAAAACCTAAAGAGCCAGTTAAGAAGGTGGTTTACTCCTCAGTCATGAGCGGGAAGCTGTTTAACAGCAAGGCTGGGGTCATTGACGATTTTAAGAAAAATTACCTGAAGTCGCTCTCTTTAGTCGAAGTTCAAAATCAGAACCGCTTTGAAATTGAAGATCATTTTCTCGCTCTTCTTCAAAAACAGTTAGTGGAAGACAAAATCACTGCATTTGTCGAGTCGCTTGCTGAAATCCCTGAATTTGTGCCCTATGTTGAGCGCTGGGTCGAGTAACTCAGCTGCTGAAACACGAGAGTGGGGGGTCGCTTTAAGCCAGCAGCTTTCTCCCAATACGGTTGTTTGTCTCTTTGGCGATCTGGGAGCTGGAAAGACGACCTTCATTCAAGGGCTGGTGGCAGGGGTGACGGGTGTCAGCCCTGACCTGGTCAATAGCCCCACATTCGTCTATCTCAACATCTACGAGGGCAGGAGAAGCGTCTACCATTTCGACCTTTACCGTTTAAAGGATGCTGAAGAGTTTTTAAGTATGGGTTTCGACGATTTTTTTTATGCAGGCGGGATCTGCTGTGTGGAGTGGGCGGAGAGAATTATGCCTCTGCTCCCTGAAGATTGCATCACTGTCCATTTGAACCATATCGACGAACAAAAACGCCACATCGAGATCAAGCGTGTTTAAATCTGCAAAATTCGTAAAAACAGCCGTCTTGCCAAAGGATTTTCCTGTTTTGCGCTCTCAGAAAGGGGACCTCCTTCCTGAAATTGCCGTTGCAGGGCGCTCCAACGTCGGCAAATCAAGTTTGATTAACCATTTTTTACAAACGAAGGGGCTGGCCAAGACCTCAGCGACCCCTGGGAAGACGCAGGCGATCAATTTTTTTACCACGGGCGACCGCCTGGGGGTGATCGACCTTCCTGGCTATGGCTACGCCAGCGTTCCGCTCGCGGTGCGCAAGAGTTGGGGCCCGATGGTCAAAGAGTATCTGGAAAAGAGAGAAACGTTAAAAGCTCTCCTCTTGCTTTTTGACATCCGACGCCATCCCAATGAGGAGGACCTGCAGCTGCTCGAGTGGGCCCGCTTTTATCAGAAGCAGGTGATTCTGGTGCTGACAAAGGTTGACAAGGTCAAGCGGAACGAACTGAACTTGCAGACAAAGAAGATTCTTGAAGCTTTTGGCGATGCGGATCTCCCCTATGTGCACTATTCATCAACAAAAGATATTGGCAGATTGGCCCTGCTGCATAAGCTCAAAGAGGTTTTAGTTGGGACGTATTGAAAACGAAACTTTTGTCTGCATCGATTGCGAAACAACAGGGCTTGATCCAAAAGCTGATCGCGTCATTGAAGTGGCGGCTATGCGATTTACGCTCGATCAGATTCTCGATCAGTATGAGTCGCTGATTGATCCCGAGTGTCTCATTCCGGAATCGTCGATAGAGATTCATCACATCACTCAGGATATGGTGGCAGGCAAGCCTAAGATTATTGAACTAGTGCCTGACCTTGTGCGTTTTATCGGCAAAGATATCATTGTAGGCCATGGGGTGGGGTTTGATATTGAGTTAATTGCCCTTGCAGCTGACCGTGCGGGCATCCCCCACACCTTGCGCTCGAACCGGTTTTTAGACACTCTGCGCATGGCACGGCTCTATGGAGAAAGCCCCACAAATTCTTTAGAACAGCTTCGGCAGCATTTCAATATCCAGTTTGAAGGGGCTCACAGAGCGATGAGCGACGTGATTGTCAATTGCGAAGTGTTCAAATACCTGGCTAAAATGTACAAAACGAGCGAGCAGCTCTTTGACACATTATCGCGGCCCATCAAACTGAAAATTATGCCTCTTGGGAAGCATAAGGGGCGTCCTATCAAAGAGGTGCCGCTTCAATATCTTCAGTGGGCAGCAACGAAGGAATTTGATCAAGATCTTACCTTCTCAATACGCACTGAAATTACCCGGCGCAAGAAGGGCAACATTTTCGGTCAGGCGGCGAGCCCCTTTCAAGATTTATAAAAGTTAACGGGAGTGATCCATGGCAAAAGAAAATCAGACGGTTTTTGAAAAAGGCTCTTTTGAGGTCAAGGTCGGGCTTGCCGAAATGCTCAAAGGGGGTGTGATCATGGATGTGACGACTCCTGAGCAGGCAAAAATCGCCGAAGAAGCTGGCGCCGTTGCTGTCATGGCCCTCGACCGCATTCCAGCTGACATTCGCCTGGAAGGGGGCGTTGCCCGCATGGCATCCCCTGAGCTCATCAAAAAAATTCAAGAAGTTGTCTCAATTCCCGTTATGGCTAAATGCCGCATTGGCCATTTTGTCGAGGCGCAGATTTTAGAGGCGCTCTTTGTCGACTTTATCGATGAAAGCGAGGTCCTGACGCCTGCCGATGAAGAGAATCATATCGACAAGCATGGATTTCGCATCCCATTTGTATGCGGCTGCCGCGACCTTGGAGAGGCTTTAAGACGGATTGGAGAAGGGGCTGCGATGATCCGAACGAAAGGAGAAGCGGGTACTGGCAATATTGTCGAGGCGGTGCGCCACATGCGTTCAGTCATGCGCGATATTCGCCGTCTTCAGGCATCTGATCCATCAGAGCTGATGGCGGAAGCAAAGCGGCTTGCGGCTCCCTATGAACTTGTTCTGCAGATTGCCAAAACAGGCAAGCTCCCCGTTCCCCAATTTGCAGCAGGGGGCATTGCAACGCCGGCTGACGCAGCCCTCATGATGCAGCTTGGAGCAGATAGTGTGTTTGTAGGCTCTGGTGTTTTTAAGTCTGAAGATCCTGTCAATCGCGCCAAAGCGATTGTTTTGGCTGTGACCCATTTTAAAGACCCTGAGATGCTGGCCAAAGTTTCGCTTGGTCTCATGAGTCCGATGCGCGGCTTGGAGATTCAGCAGATCAAAAAAGATGATCTCCTCTCACAGCGCGGGTGGTAGCATGAGAGTCGGGGTCTTAGCTTTGCAAGGAGCTTTTGCTAAGCATGTGCAGATGCTCAAAGCTCTCGGAGTCGATGCCTTTGAAGTGCGCAAAGCTGCCGATTTAGAAGCGTGCGAGGCTCTAGTCATACCGGGAGGCGAGTCGACCGCCATCATCCGCCTCCTAAAAGAGGAAAATTTTATCCAGAAGCTTGCGGCTTTTGGCCAGAGCCACCCGGTCTTTGGCACCTGCGCGGGATTAATCCTGATGTCCAAGGAGAGTGTGCTGGGTTGGCTCGATGTCGTCGTAGAGCGCAACGCCTATGGACCTCAGGCGGAGTCGTTCCAAGCAGACATCGAATTGAAGCTCGGCGGACGCCAGCCGCTCTCTTTTCCCGCTCTTTTTATTCGCGCCCCGCGCATTCGCCATTGCGGTCCTCAAGTGGAGGTTCTCGCCTCTTTTCAGGAGGAGCCTATCTTAGTTAAACAGGGCCATTTCCTTGGAGCTACCTTTCATCCCGAGTTAACCAATAGCTCGTTAATTCATGAATATTTTATTAAATTGATAGAAAAGTAATACATTTAATAACTAAATTAATTATAATAAAATTGTAATTATGGAGGTTATTATGTCGGTCGTCGGTCCTGGATCTCCTCATATTCCCCGCGATCCCAAAAACAGTAGTCGTGTGTCGGCTCCTGAAACAAAAACGGCGAAAGGAGCGTCCAAAGTCGCAAAGACTGTAGGAGGAAAAAAAGATCCTATGAAAACAGTAGGACGCGAAAAAATTCCCCCTAGCTCTTGGACGTTTCGTCTTAAGCAATGGTTTAAAAATCTATTTACAAGAGGGCCAAAAAAAGCAGAATCGGCAAAGGTTTCATCTGCCGTCATCAAGGGGCAACCCCCAGTGATGGAGCGCTTTAAAAAATTACCTATTGAAAAGCAGCGAGAATGCTTACAGAAAATGATCGACGCATTTGGCGCCAATTCCCACGCCCTTTTAAAGACTGAGGGAATTTTTAGAGTGCCGGGAGAGGGAAGCCAAATCGTATCTTTGCAAGCAGCTCTATTAGATCAGTTAGAAACAGGCCAATTGGCAGAGGTCACTTCCCCGATGGAATTCGCAGATGCTTTTAAGAGATTTTTTGTCGCTTTTGCATCGCGCGACGATTTTTTGAGTCCTGAGGGATATGAAGCTCTTGCTGAAAACCGTTCTACCGCAGAAATTTTTAATGGGGTTCAAGGGACTGAAAATAAGCAGCTGTTTCTCAATTTTGTCGACTTTCTCGCGAATCTCTATCAGGCGCAGCTTGGAGAAGAACAGGCGCGTCCCGCAGAGGAGAAAGCAGGAGGAGCAGAGAAATTTTTGACTAAGCCCGAAAGAGTGGCGATGCTGTTTGCAATGGCCCTAACCCGAGAGGAGGACTTAAAAAAAGCGATAACTGTTCAAAAAAATATGGCAGCTGCATTAACGAAATTGATCTTAGAAAGTGTTCCTAGGGATAGAGCCGCTGGATAGTCCATCCAGCCTCTGTTTTTAAATAGAGAAACCTGTCGTGGAGTCGATTGGGGGCCCCTTGCCAAAATTCGAGGCGCTGTGGAACGATGCGAAACCCTCCCCAAAAGGGCGGAAGAGGGATTTCGCTCTCTTTAAATTTTTCTTCTGCTTGTTGAAACCTTCTTTCAAGCTCCTCGCGAGAAGAGAGGGGGGCGCTCTGCTTTTCTGAGGCCCAGGCCGCCAAGCGGCTCGTTTCGGGTCTTTTGGCAAAATAATCGGCAGCAATTTGCCGGGAAACAGGCTCAATAGTGCCCTCAATTGAGACTTGCCGCTCTAAATAGCGCCACCAGAATGAGGCTGCGGCAAAACCATTTTCATTGAGCTGCTTCACTTTGCGGCTATTGAGATTGGTAAAGAAAATAAAGCCCTGTTCATCGATCAATTTGAGAAGCACATGGCGACACGCTGGCTGCTGATCTTTACCAACAGTTGCAAGAGCCATGGCATTCGGCTCGATCTCTTCGGCAGCAAGGGCCTCGCTCAGCCAAATCTTAAATTGCTCGAGGGGATCGGAGAGCAGGTTTTCTCTCTTGAGAGGTCTCTTCTGGTAATCGCGTCTTAAGTTGTGAATGTCTTTCATCTTGACAGTTGACCTTGCAATCCAGTATCGCTACATGTTGCTACATTACCTCAAAGGAAACTGCAAATGCTACAGAAACTCTCGCTGCGCGATCTGAATGTATCGGGTAAAAAAGTGCTCATGCGCGTCGATTTTAATGTGCCGCTCGAGGCAAATGGAGAGATTGCAGATGACACGCGCATTAGAGCTGTCCTGCCTTCGATCCGCTATCTGCTCGACCATCGCGCCGCGCTCATTCTGATGAGCCATTTGGGTCGGCCAAAAGGAAAAGTTGCGAAGGAGTTCTCTTTAGCCTCCTGTGCAAGACGCCTCTCAGAACTACTTTCAAAACCCGTTACTTTGGCTCCGGACAGCGTTGGGCCCGAAGTGGAAAAGCTTGTCAGTCAGCTTAAACCAGGGGAGGTCATTCTCCTCGAAAATTTGCGTTTTCATCGAGGTGAAGAGCATCCTGAAGCGGATCCTGCCTTTGTGGAGCAGCTTGCTGGCCTTGGGGAGATCTACGTCAATGATGCTTTTGGAACAGCCCACCGCGATCACGCATCAACTGCTGCCATTGCACGCCTCTTTCCTGGCAAAGCAGTCGCCGGTTTTCTGATGGAGAAGGAGATCGAATTTTTGGGCGAGGCGCTGAAGAACCCCAAACGCCCCTTTTATGCCATTATCGGAGGGGCGAAAGTTTCGACAAAAATCGGGGTGCTTAAATCGTTAGTTTCAAAAGTAGATGCCTTCATGATAGGAGGAGGAATGGCTTACACCTTCTTGAAGGCAAAAGGTTTGGAAATTGGCCGGTCGCTTTTTGAAGAAAAAGCCCTACAAGATTCCATGGATGTGATCAAAGCGTGCGAAGAGGCCCAGGTGAAATTGCTCCTTCCGATTGATCATATAGTCGTGGAAAATTTAAAAGCGGATGCCCCCTTCCAAGTAGTTGAAACAATTCCAAAAGGAGCTCTGGCGGTTGACATTGGCCCTAAGACTGTGGCATTATTTAAGGAGCAGTTAGAAAATGGCGCGACAGTGTTCTGGAATGGCCCTCTTGGAGTGTGTGAATTCCCCCCATTTGCCAAAGGAACGCATGCCATTGCCAAGGAGTTGGCGCGTCTCCCAGCGCTCAGCATCGTCGGGGGAGGAGATTCGATTGCAGCCCTAGAGGTGGCAGGATTAGTGGATCAGATTGCCCATGTCTCAACAGGGGGCGGCGCCTCTTTGGAATATCTGGAATATGGCCATTTACCCGGAATTGACGCGCTTTCCGATAAAGTGGTTGCCGAGAAAAGATAGATGAAAACCAGCCACGAATTTAGCAGATGGCGCACCTATGTGTGGCCGATCCATGGGCATGAGCTCAAAAAGTTTCTTCCTCTACTGGCTATCTTTTTTCTTGTGACTTTTGGTTACAATGTTTTAAGGGCAATGAAAGATACCTTGACAGTGACTGCAGCGGGGTCGGGGGCGGAAGTCATTCCCTTCATAAAGTCTGGGCCCTTTTTCCTGCTTCTCTCCTTGTCACTTATCTCTTTTCGCAGCTGACGAATAACTACAGACGCGATGTGGTCGTCTACGTGATGTTTTCCGCATTTCTTCTATTTTTTATTCTATTTATTCTCGTGCTTTATCCGGCGCGAGATCTGCTGCATCCTCATGCTACAGCCGACTATTTGACTAAAGTGTTGCCCGCAGGCTGCAAAGGCTTTATCGCCATGTACCGCTACTGGACCTTTACCGCATTTTATGTGATGGCAGAGCTCTGGAGCAATGTGGTCCTTTTCATGCTGTTTTGGGGATTTGCAAACCAGATCACCCGTCTCAACGAGGCAACACGGTTCTATGGCCTCTTTGGAATTGGGGCCAACCTTTCTGGGGTTGCTGCTGGATTAGCTGCAGGGGCTCTTTATCGCGATCATCTCGATGCCCGCCTCCCCTTTGGAACATCCGGTTGGGAGCAGACGATGACGATGCTTTTAGGGCTCGTCGTATTTGCAGGTTTTGCGACGATGGCCATTTTCTACTGGATCAATAGCCGCCTGCTGCCCGATCCGCGCTACTATGATCCTCAAGAGATGCCTAATGAAAAGGGGGCAAAGGTAAAGCTTTCGCTGGGGGAGAGCTTCTCCTGTCTTTTGCGCTCCAAATACCTTCTCTCGCTTGCTTTCATCGTGATTGCTTACAACCTTGTGATCAACCTCGTAGAAATTTTATGGAAGCATGAGATGCGCGAGCTCTATCCCCACCCGGGAGATTATAACCTCTATCTAAATAGCGTGACTACCTGGACAGGACTGCTTGCGACATTATTTGCCTGGTTTGTCACGGGAAATTCCATTCGCAAATTTGGCTGGACCTTCACAGCTATGCTGACGCCGGCGATTTTGCTTGTGACAAGCGTCGGATTTTTTAGCTGCTTTTTGGCCGAGGAGAGCATGAATGCCATGATGCCGGCACTTTTTGGAACGACACCGCTTGCAATGGCTGTATTTTTTGGTTCGACGCAAAATATTTTCTGCCGTGCGGCCAAATATTCTGTTTTTGATTCTACGAAAGAGATGGCCTTTGTCCCTCTTTCTACTGAAAGCAAGATGCAGGGAAAGGCCGCTATCGATGGAATGGCCGTCGCGATCGGCAAGTCGAGCGGCTCCATCATTCATCAAAGTCTTCTTTTAACGCTTGCCTCATTTGTGGCCAGCGCTCCCTATACAGCGATTCTTCTCCTGACCGTCATCGTTCTCTGGATGTTAGCCGTGAGGGTGATGGGTGTTCAGTTTACAGAATTGACTCAATCAGCCTCTAATCAAATAGTGGTAAAAAATTAATTATTTTCAATAGTTGATTAATTTTTATTGTAAAATTAATGCAAATTAAATAAACTTTAAGTAAATGTAAAATCTTTGCTGTGTCCTGCGCGCACAAAATTGAGTTGCAGGAAATGGAACAGTTGCGTATGATCAAACGACAAATACCTGGCTCAGGCTGGTTTAAGGATGGTTCAAGCGTATGTTTACCTCCTCCTCTCATCGATGGCGATTCTTCCGAGACAGGTTTTCCATTTCATTTATTTTGCTAAGCAAAGTTCTCCAAAATCAAGAGGTTGTTGATGTCAATAGCGGGTAGTGGGAGGCAAGAATTTGGTAGATGGCGGACCTTTCTCTGGCCGATCCATCGCGAGGAGCTGAAGAAGTTCCTTCCCATGCTGTTGATGTTTTTCTTTTTGACCTTTGATTACAATATCTTGAGAACTATGAAAGACACTCTCGTTGTCACAGCGAAGGGTTCTGGAGCTGAAGTCATCCCCTTCATTAAGATGTGGGCGATGTTTCCGATGTCTATTTTCATGGCCTACCTCTTTACGCATCTCTCGAACCGCTTTACCCGCTCGACAGTCATCTATCTGATTTTCTTCCTCTTCTTAGGATTCTTTGCGCTCTTCTCATTAGTTCTTTATCCAGCTCGAGAAACGCTCCACCCCAATGCCTCCGCTGACTATTTCACCCGAGTTTTACCAGATGGGTTCAAAGGTTTGATTGCCATGTACCGCAACTGGACCTTCACGGCGTTTTATGTCATGTCAGAGCTCTGGAGCAACATTGTGGTCTTCATGCTCTTCTGGGGCTTCGTCAATCAGATAACGCACATAAACGAGGCTAAACGCTTCTATGGCCACTTTGGGATTGGGATCAATATTTCTGGCATTGTGGCGGGCTTAGTTGGGGCAGCGCTCTATCGCGAACAGTTTGATCCCACTCTGCCTTTTGGTTCCACGGGTTGGGAGCAGACGATGACTATGTTGCTGGCTCTTGTGATGATAGCGGGTCTGGCCACGATTGCTCTCTTTTACTGGATGAATAATAATGTCCTCAATGATGCGCGCTACTATGATCCTGGCCAAGCCAAGAGGGAAAAAGAGGTGATCGGCAAATTGTCGCTGCGCGAAAATATCTCCTTCCTGCTCCGCTCTAAATACCTTCTTTCGCTCGCTTTTATCGTGATCGCCTACAACCTGGTGATCAATCTTGTCGAGGTTGTATGGAAGCATAAGCTCAATCTTTTTCTGCATCAAGAACCTGGCGCCTTTAACCTCTATATGAATGAGGTGACAACTTGGACGGGGATCTGCGCTACGCTATGTGCCTGGTTAATTTCAGGAAACTCGATTCGCAAATATGGCTGGACCTTTACTGCGATGTTAACCCCTACGATTTTGCTGGTCACAAGCATCGGCTTTTTGAGCTGTATTCTTGCTGAAGATATGATGAGTGGCCTGATGCAAGGTATCCTTGGAACGACCCCCCTTGCTATGGCTGTTTTCTTCGGTTCCGCACAGAATGTCCTCTGCCGAGCGGCAAAATACTCTGTCTTTGATGCAACAAAAGAGATGGCGTTTGTGCCGCTCTCTCCTGAAAGCAAAATTCGCGGAAAAGCGGCCATCGATGGCGTGGCGAATCGCTTGGGCAAATCGAGCGGCTCTGTTGTCCATGGTGGCCTTCTCATTGCGCTTGGCTCCTTTAGCGCGAGCGCTCCCTATGTGGGGGGGCTGCTGCTTGCAGTCATCGCGCTCTGGATGTTCGCCGTGCGCATTATGGGTGGACAGTTTACTGAACTGACTAGCAGTCAGTCCGCAGCGCCTGCCCCTTCCCGTCCTTTACCCGTTGAGGGACAAGAGTTGGCGACCAGTAGTTCCCGGTAAAAGCGAGAGTTTTCCCTGGATTTGAATTACCTAATCATGCTATAATAGTTGCTTACAAAGGCTTTTACATGGCTCTCTCGTCGCCTTCAGGTTTTGGAACATTACGTTCTTGCTTTTGGCCTGTACACGCCCATGAACGGAAAAAGCTTGTGCCGATGATGCTCATGCTTTTTTTGATCATCTTCGCTTACGATCTTTTGCGGAATATGAAGGACGCTGTCGTTGTGACAGCCGCAGGAGCCGAAGTCATTCCCTTTATCAAAGTCTGGGCCCTTTTGCCAGGCGCTATCCTCCTGACATTCGCCTTTACAAAGCTTGCCAATCGCTATAGTCAAGAGCGCGTTTTCTACATTATGCTTTCGGGCTTTCTGCTCTTTTTTCTCCTTTTTGCCTTTATCATGTACCCCTTGCGCAACTCTCTGCATGCCCAGACTTTGACAGCTGGATTACAAGAGATGCTTCCCTTTGGTTTCAAAGGCTTGGTCTCCATGATTCACTACTGGTCTTTCACCGTCTTTTATGTCATGGCCGAGCTTTGGGGAACCATTGTCATGACGGTGCTCTTCTGGGGCTTTGCCAATGAGGTGACGCGCGTTGCAGAAGCGAAACGGTTTTACAGTGTCTTTTCCATCTGGGCCAACTGCGCAGGCATCCTTGCAGGGCGGCTGGCAGGCTTTCTTCCCGAATCAGCAAAAGGCATGGCGCCCGATGATTGGGGCGATTCCCTGATGATCCTGGTGGGGGTGATCTGCGTTTGTGGAGTTGCGGTCATGCTGCTATTCCGCTGGATGAATCGCAATGTTTTGAATGATCCGAGCTTTGATGATCTGCATCAGACAAAGCGCGATCTGAAGGCGAAAGGAAAGCTGTCTGTTAAGGAGAGCTTCTCCTACCTATCTAATTCAAAATATCTCCTCTGCATTGCCACCATGGTCATAGGCTATAATCTGGTGATCAACCTCGTTGAGGTGGTCTGGAAAGACCAGCTGCGTCTGCTTTACCCCTCGCCAAAAGATTTTTACGACTACATGAGCAATATCACATCGATGATTGGCGTCGTGTCGGTGATGATGTCGATCTTCATGGCGACAATCTTAAACCGGTTTGGCTGGACGAAGACAGCCATGATTACGCCGCTGATGATGTTCGTCACCTCTGTAGGCTTTTTTGGCTTTTATCTCTTCCAAGATACTCTGAGCAACGGTCTCATGGCTGGAATTATGGCTTCACTTGGCACGACGCCCCTCGTCATCGCTGTCTTCTTTGGTGCTGCCCAAAATTGCCTCAGCAAAGGGATGAAATACTCCGTATTTGACGTCACAAAAGAGATCGCCTTTATTCCCCTCAGCCATGAGTGCAAGCTCAAGGGCAAAGCCGCAATCGATGGCGTCGGCTCCCGCATGGGCAAATCGGGCGGCTCTCTCATTCACACCGGCCTTCTTATGATCATGGGATCATTGAGCGCAAGCGCGCCCTTCGTGGCCACGATTTTGATGATGGTGATCGGCTTCTGGATCATCGCCACCCGCTCCCTAGGGCGGCAGTTCAATGCCCTCACGCAGTCGGATGGGGCGCCGGCACTGGTGGCAGAAACCGCGCAGGCCAAGCCTATTCTTTCTACGCAGCTTCCAGCAGAGGCGAAATAGACCCTATTTTCTCTGGTTTTATACTCGAATATCGAGAGTAGCCGTAGGCCAAGCCTATTCTTTCTACGCAGCTTCCAGCAGAGGCGAAATAGACCCTATTCTCTCTGGTTTTATGCTCGAATATCGAGAGTAGCCGCAGGGCCAAGCCTATTCTTTCTACACAGCTTCCAGCAGAGGCGAAATAGACCCTATTCTCTCTGGTTTTATGCTCGAATATCGAGAGTAGCCGCAGGGCCAAGCCTATTCTTTCTACGCAGCTTCCAGCAGAGGCGAAATAGACCCTATTTTCTCTGGCTTTACACTCGAATGGCTTATTGCGATTTATCAACTGCGAGCTTAACCCAACACCTGGCGCCGCTTTTTATCGGTCTTATAGAGTTCAGCCAAGGCTAGAATGCCAAGAAGAATGAAAACGCCGTAAAGATAGGAGGGAATTGAAAGGCCAAAGGAGAGGGCTAGAAGGACGGTAAACTGAAGAACGGTGGTGATTTTTCCGGCACCAGATGGCGCCAAATTGATAGGCGAAAAGGCGGCCGCGCCAGGCGAGATAGAAGCCGTAAAGAATGACGGAGAAATCTCTGCAAATCAAGATTAAGGCTTCGGGGAAGGAGATACGATTTTCCCCAATGAGGGTAAAAAGGACGAAAAAGACAAAAAACTTATCTGTGAGCGGGTCTAAAACGGTGCCAATGCGTCCTTTCTGATTGAAATGGCGCGCTACATATCCATCCAGGCCATCTGTTAAAAGGGCACCCACAATGGCAAGAGCCCGATAAAAGGGATTTTCTTGTAAAAAAACAAAGGCCAGTGGAATGCGCAGGAGGGAAAGAAAATTTGGATAGGTAAACATGTTTATTGTCCTGGCGTTTGATGGTTGGCTGCACGTTTCGAATGGCGCCACCAGAATGTAATGCCAGCAGTCGTCAGGATGATCCCAATCAAGCTTAAGATGATATACTGATACTTTTTGAAGTAGCCTAAAAGAACGACATGATTTTCACCAAATTTGTATCCCAGGTAAAACAGAATGCTGCTGGAGATGAGACAGGCAAATCCGTCCCGAAGCAAGAAGCGGCCAAAAGGCATTTTGCTCAATCCCGTCGTCATAAAAAGAGCATTGCGCACTCCACCGGGAATAAAGCGGCCGACGATAAAGGTTAAAATTCCAAATTTTTCATAATAATAGCGCATGCGGCGAATGCGCGTGGGATTAATGATGCGCCGAAACCATGGAATTTCATAGAGTTTGGGTCCCAAGAGGCGCCCGATCCAGTAGGCTTCCCAGGCAGAAATCCAGCAGCCCATAAAGAGCCACACCCACATGTGGAGCGGATGATGCTGCTTCACACAGCTGCTCGCAATCGCCCCGCCAATAATGAGCAGGCCATCTTCACTAAAGGGGATATTAAAGCCTGCTAAGAGGAGCATGACGAACATGATCCATTGCGCCTCATCGGCATGCAGACAAACAAAGTTAAAAAAGGTTTCCATAATCGCTTGAGAACGATTGTATCCTTAGCGAGGGATTCTTGGCAATTGATCAATGAACGGATCAATATCCTTTACTTTTCTTGGGATAGGGTTTGGTCAGGTAATAAAGGGCGACGCCGGATCCGATAATCGCGGCACAATAGACGAACTGTTTTTTAGATTCGCAGCGACTGATGAGAGTCGGGACAGCCATGGCTGCAGACATGCCCAGCCAGCGGCTGATCCAAGCGACAATGCGATGCTTGAGGGAATTATCTTTCCGCCATAGGGCAATTGAGGGAATGCGCTCAGCAATCGATAACAGAGTCGGCCAGAGAAAAAAATAGAGACCGGCTCCCGTTCCAATCACTAGAGAGGCGCGTGCCAGATCCGGGTCGTTGACAAGGTGCCCGACTTTTAAGACTGTCGCGGAAGCCGCAATGGCCACACTTCCAGCTATCATGGCATTGCCGAGGCTCTCGTGAAGGGTAGGCACGATTCGCGAAGGGGGAGAGAGGCTCATTGCATTAACTCCTTACAATCGCCTTTTTCCCACGCCTTTTTCAAGGAGTCGCTCTTTTTATTGGAAAGGCCACCTAGAAATTCGATGGAGCGGAGCAGTCGGACTCGGGTGCGGTCTTTGCCAAGCAGTCCTACAGAGTCAAAGAGGGGCGGCCCCTGCATCTTGCCCATGATGCTGGCAAAAAGGAGAGGCATGACCACTTTTTTATGGTTGACGCCAAAACTCTCTGCCACTTCGCGTGAAGCCTGGTTGATGCCTGTGCTTCCCCAATTTTCCTGCTCATCCAGGGCCAGATAATGGCTTGTAGGATCATGCAGAGCTGTTCAGGCGTCGCCTCTTTTATGTGCAAAAAGATCGGGTGTATAGCGCAAGTTGTTAATAAAGAAAAAGTCGCAAAGCTCCATGAATTCGCCAAATGTTTTGATGCGCGAATGGCAAAGAGGCATGAGCTTCTGCATAAACTCATCATTAAAACTCCAGCCTTTCAAACGCTCCCATAGCTGGTCGACAGGGATATTTTTGATGAGGTATTGCTGGTTGATCCAGTCCAATTTCTGCACGTCAAATACGGCGCCGGAGACTCCGATGCGCTTGTAATCAAATTCGCGGATGACCTCATCAAGGGAGTAGACTTCGCGGTCGCCCGTCATGCTGTAGCCCATCAGTGTCAAAAAGTTGAGAAAGGCTTCTGGCAGATAGCCGCTGTCGCGGTAGTAGAAAATGGAGGTGGGATTTTTTCGTTTTGAGAGCTTTTTCCCATCTCTGCCCAGCAAGAGAGGCATATGCATGAAGGTTGGGGGCGTCCAGCCAAATGCTTCATAGAGGTAGACATGCTTGGGCGTGGAGCTCATCCACTCATCCCCGCGGATGACGTGGGTAATCTCCATCAAATGGTCATCGACCACATTGGCGAGATGGTAGGTGGGAAAGCCGTCCGATTTTAAGAGCACCTGATCGTCGACATCTGCCCATGGATAGGTGATGCGCCCTTTGATGGCATCTTCATAGACAGCATTCGCCCGTCAAGGGCATTTTGAGACGAATGACATAGGGTTTACCTTCGCCTTCGCGCTGCTGAATTTCAGCGGGGCTTAAATTGCGGCAGCGGCGATCATATCCTTGCCGACCCCCGCCCTGTTTTGCTTGCAGCTCCCGCATCTCTTCGAGATCTTCGGCTGTGCAGAAGCATTTGTAGGCCTTGCCCTTTTCTAGAAGCTCATAGGCATGTTTTTTATAGATGTCGAACCGTTCAGATTGCCTGTAGGGGCCGAAAGGGCCGCCGACATCGGGACCTTCATCCCATTGAATATTGCCCAATGGAGCGCCTTGTAGATGTTCTCCTCATATTCGGGACGGCTGCGCGATGCGGTCGGTATCTTCAATGCGCAGGATGAATTTTCCCTTGTGGTGGCGGGCAAAAATAAGGTTGAAAAGCGCCATGTAGGCAGTTCCCACATGGGGATCGCCTGTAGGGGAGGGGGCAATGCGAACGCGAACTGTCATGATAAAGACCTATAAGATAAATAGAGCGATAGTTTCGCAGAAAAGGGCTTAGAATGCAAGCATGAAGGCTGCTGTTTTGTCAGGAATCATTTGCGCTTTATTTTTTCAGGATAGACAGAAATGGACAGGATAAGAATTTTTATCCTGTCCATTCTGTCTCTCCTGAAAATAACCATTATGGGGCGATGGAGGGTTTCAATCCTGAAGGAGCTGCAAGTAGAGCAGGTCTTTCATGATGTTGTAAGTTTCGGTCAGCTGCAGATCGACCTTGCCCAGCTGGTCAAAGGTCTCTTCTTCATCAGTAGGCTCTTTTTTCTTCAGCTCTTTCAGAAAATCTTGGTAGCTTTTGTTATTTTTAATGCGCTCTTCCGAATTTTTCTTCAAGGTAGGCAAATAGCTGTCATATACTTTAAGAGGCTGCTGCAGGTTAAATTTGTAGAGCATTCTGACCTTCTCCCGCTGGAGAAAGGGAACATCTGACAGGTCATCGTCGAAATTGGGTTTGATGCTCTCATTTTCTAAAGGATACTTGGCAAATTTTTCGCCAATTTCCATTTCAGAAAGAGGTCCAGGAACAACGATGGAGGACTCTACGCCTGTTAATTGAGGCGTTTTTCCCGACACCGTGTAGTAAAGGCCGCGCGTGACCTTATACTCCCCTTGGGGATTGACATAGTTTTCTTTTGTTGTATTGAGAGTAAACGTTTGAAAGGTTCCTTTCCCATAGGTGTGATCATCGCCCACGATCAGGGCTCTCCCATAATCCTGAAGGCTCTGGGCCACAATTTCTGACGCGGAGGCGCTCCCTCGGTTGACTAAAATAATTAAGGGACCATCCCAAATGGTTTTGCTGTCCAGGTTTCGCAAATGTTGAATGGCCCCCGTTTCATCCTTAATTGAAGCCACAGTGCCTTTAGTGATAAAAAGGCCCGCAATGCCTACAGCTTGGGATAAAAGGCCTCCAGAGTTATAACGAAGGTCTAAAATGACCCCTTTGATTGGATGTTCTTGCTTTAATTTTTCCAGCGCTTTGGTGATATCATCCGAGGAGGAGCTTTCAGGGTCTTGATAAAAAGAGTAAAGGCGTAAATAGGCGATTGCTCCATCTCCAAAGGGCTCATAGTTGGACTCAAAGCGCGATTCTTTGAGCACGACTTCCCCTCTTGGTATAGTAATGTTGAGCTTTTCCTCTTTATGCTCCTCATTTTCGCCTTCCTCTCGTATCACAGTGAGAGTGACAGGGGTGTTTTCTTCGCCGCGTATCATTTCCACGACGTCCGTAATGTCCATCCCTACAACGGGTTCGCTGTTGACGGCGATGATGCGGTCCTTGACTTTGAGCTGTTTTCCCCTAGCTGCAGGGCTACCCTCTACAATTTTGACGACGGTGAAGCCGTTCACATCGTCGCGTAGCTGTGCTCCAATGCCAAAGAGGCGCTGCTGCACATTGATCATGAATTGCGAGGCTTCATCTGGAGTAAAATAGGCGGTGTGTGCATCCAGAGAAGCTGCAAATGCCTTTAAGACATCTGTGAGAATCAGATGTTCCCGATGAATCGGGTCTGGATTGAGGAACTCTTCTTCTGTCAGCATCTGCCTCTTGGTTATGCGCTGAAGCGACTTTTCTTTGAGCTCTTCATTCAATTTTGAAGCCGTTTCAACTTGAAGAGCTTTGACGCGGGTAATACGAGTGAGCAGCTCATCTTCGCTTGTGGCCCATTTCATATTTTTAAACTCTTCAGGATTGACCTTCTTTGGCAGGGCATTAAGATCCACTTTTTTATCGAGTTCATGGCGCCGATGAATGGACTGGATCATCGCGTCATTAATACTAGCAAAGGTATTGAAGCGATTATTCTGATAATCGGACAAAATTTTGTTTACAAGCTGGTCTGAGGGCTCTAGCCACTGCTTGATGTCCGATTCAATAAAATAGGTTTTCGTGGGATCTAACTCATCCAGATAATTGACTAAGGCGCGTTTGATTAAAAGAGGCGTCAGCTGCTTATGAGTGGCATGGGCCTTCATAATCTCGTTGAGCTTAGCTGTTGCTTCTTTGGCACTGATATCGGGCAGTTTGGCTTCAGCAATTGAGAAGAAAAAAGCGATTGAGAAGAGCGTCAAAAGGACGAGGAGTGAGCGGGCGTACATGATTTTATCATCCAAATTTCGAGTAGAAAATCCCCATCTTAGGGCATCTTTGGCTCTAGTGCCAAGGAAAAAGGGAGAATTTTGTAAAAAAAAACCTTGATTTCAATTCTTTTCTATGCCATGATAGATATTCTTGATGTGCGAAAAATTATAGTGCTTTAAATAGTTTCTATTTACTAGTGCTTGCTTTAAATTTTAAAAAAAGATAAAATTGAATCTTAAAACTTTTACAATTTTACATGGAGGTTAAAAATGACTAAAAGTAAAGAGGAACTCAAAGGTCTACCAGAAGATAAATTGGTTTCGATCACTGAGGCTGCTAGAATTAATAAAGTGACGCGACAAGCTATTTATGTTGCGATCAAATTAAACAAATTGAAAGCGCGCAAAGAAACGACTCGCTGGACCATCCATCTCGATGATCTAGAAGCTTATCGCAATCAGAAGTATTCGCGTACTAAGTCCGTTTTTAATGGCGAACTGCTATTTGATAATGATAGAGGCTTTTTCTCCGTCAATCAAGATGGCGGATATGCTAAAAGTGCCGAATCAAAAAATCTACTACGCTACGCGTGTGGGTCTTTTAAAAGCACAACGCAAAGGTGCCGCTTGGGTCATTCATTCTGAAGATATTAAGCTCTATCAAGATGCTTACTTGAAGAAGAAGAATTCTAAGCGCAAAGCCGTTTAAACCCGACTTGCGCCCCTACATCACGCTTAAACTTTGGCCGAACTTAGCAAGTTGCCTGATAAGCTCCGAAGGCCAAGTCGCGACTTGGCCAAGGGGCTTAGCAGAGCAAATTGCTAAGTGCAGGCAAGTTTAAGCGCGATTTTTAATTTTCAAGGCTATTGCCTAGAAGAATAGACGCTGCCACCGCACAAGGTTTTATCATGAAATTGTTTATATTTATTTTTTCGTTTTCACTTCAAAAGATATTCTAAAACGCTCTAGCACGAGCGTTATTTAAGCAGTCGATCTAGCGCATCTTGCGATTCGCCAAGGGGGATACCCTTGGCTTCATCGCAATCTGCGCTATCTCAACAGCTTAAATAACACTCGAGCCAGGATGTAGGGGGCAAGTCGGGTTTTAACTCACCAACACAGCCACCGTTTCGACATGTCCCGTTTGAGGGAACATGTCGAACGGCTGGCACTTTTCTAGCCGATATCCTTGAGCAACAAGCACTTTTAAGTCTCTTGCTAGAGTGGCTGGCATGCAGGAAATATAGAGTAGAGTGTGCGGCAGTTTTCCGCTAAATGCCTCCACCACTTCCCTTTCCAGTCCAACCCGTGGCGGGTTGACGATGACGAGATCGGGCAGCTCCTTTTCGAGCAGATTTTTGACCACTTTTTTCACATCTTCGCAAATAAAGGAGAGCTGGTTGCACCCATTTCTTATTCCGTTTTCTCGCGCCATTTTTACAGCTTCCCGATTATTTTCAACCCCTATGACCTTTTTTCCTTGTCGGGCGAGAAGAAGGCTCGCAATGCCGATGCCGCAGTAGAAATCGAGGACTTTTGAAGATCCTTCTGCAATTTTTTGAATCATCCGATAAATATTTAAGCTCTGCTCAGGATGGTTTTGAATAAAAGCGCGAGGAGAAAAGTGAATCGTAAGACCTTCAATATCTAAAGAAAGTTCCCTCTGGCTAAGCTGATAAGTTTTTTGAGGGGTGGAAATGCTAGAACCCATCCATTCAGGATTGTTTGTAAGGGCATTTTGAATGATTATTAAGCCATTTTTTGGCAATTCTTTAAAATGAAATTGCAGAAAATAGCCAACAGATAACTTATGGATGACGAGCTTGCCTTCATTTCCTGGAGCGGCTTCCAAGCTACCAGCCAACTCTTGAACCTTCTGAAGAACTTGTACAGATGAGTCTAAAAATATCGGGCACTGTGTTACCGCAAGAAACGAGCGATGATCATCGGCGATATATCCCGATGTAAAAAAACCCCTCTCTTCTTTCAACGTCAGGGTAATATGGCGCCGATAGGCCCAGCGCTTCTGGGTCGAAATGATCGGGTCGACGACGACATTTGATAGCTTTCCAATGCGCGTCAGGGCATCGACAACACTTTGCTGCTTATAAGCAAGCTGTCCAGCCTCATCCAGATGCTGCAGCTGACAGCCTCCACAGGTGCCAAAATAGGGGCATTTTGGAATGGTGCGTAGTGGGCTTGGAACATCAACTGCAAGAAGCTTCGCTTCCGAATAATTCTTATGTTTGCGGACGATGCGGCAGCGAATCTGGTCTCCTACTGCCGTGTAGGGGACAAAGAGGACCTGACCCTCATGCCTCAAAATGCCGAGACCCCCAAAGGCCATGCCGGAGATCTCGCCGCTAATGTGTTCCATTACACAGCTTCTTCGAGAATGCGAAAATCGCGGATCATGAGCTGGATGCTCTGGCCCTGATGAAAGTCATTAATTTGAGGGGTAAAGGCTACGCGCAAGGTGAGGTTTTTCTTGCGCAGCGAGGGACCTAAAGCGGCTTTTCCAAATGCGAATCCTTCCAGGATGCGATCTCCTTGTTCAAGATAGAGTTTGAGATGGGTTTTTCCGACAACTTTGGGGGGCCACGCCTGTTTGGCATCGCAATAGAGAATCGGGGCTGGATTTTCATTGCCATAGGGTTCCAGGAGCCGCATCGACTCCATAAAATCAAACGTGAGCTCATCAAATTTGATCTCGCTATCGAGATAGAGCTTATTGACGACGTCGTTATCTCCCAAACGCTCGTCCGCAGCTTTGAAGAAGCGTCTTTTAAATTCTTCGATATTCTGCTCTTTTAGCGTCAACCCGGCTGCAAAGTCGTGGCCGCCGAAATTGAGCAGGATGTCTGCACACTCTTTTAAAACAGGAAGGAGGGGAAATTCAGGAATGGAGCGCAAAGAGCCCTTGCCGACCTCTTTATCGATAGCGATCATCACTGTTGGGCGGTTGTAATGCTTTGCAATCCTCGTGGAGATAATGGCAATGACGCCCGGATGCCAGCGGTCGGAATGCATGATGATCGCTTTATGCTTCAGAATATCGGGATTCTCTACCATCATGCTTTCGACATCAGCCGACATCGTCCGCTCGATTTTCTGCCGTTCAATATTATTTAAATCAAGTTCTACGGCCATTTTTTCGGCTGCGATCACATTGCGGATCAGCAGCATTTGCACCCCCTTTTGAGGGTCATCGATGCGGCCTAAGCTGTTGAGGCGCGGGGCGATTTTGGAGGCGATGTTGAAGGTGGAAATGTCATTGAGATCGAGATCGGAGATCGAAACCAGTTTGGCCAGCCCAATGCGCTTTGTTTTGCGCAATTGGCGCAAGCCGTAATGGACGAGAATGCGGTTTTCGCCGAGTAGGGAGCCCATATCGGAGATGGTGCCAAGCGCAACTAAATCCAGGTAGCGCTTGAGGTCCACCTTCTTTGGCGAAATTTTCCCCTCGGCAACCAGCTGTTTTGTGACCCCATGCGCCAGCTTAAAAGCGACCCCAACGCCTGTCAAATCGCGGTTGGGATAGGGGTTATTTAAGAGTTTGGGGTTGAGTGTGGCAACGCAATGGGGGATTTTGTCTGTCGGTTCGTGATGGTCCGTCACGATGACATCGACCCCTCTTTCCACAACTTTGGCAATTTCACCCGCCGCAGTGATGCCGCAGTCGACTGTGATGAGCAGCTTGCACTGATTTTTGAGCGCATATTCTAGCGCTTCGACAATGAGACTCTGCCTTAAAGGTCCTCGGTTGGAGACGTAGTAGAAGACATTGGCGCCGATATATTGCAGAAATTCTGTCAAAAGCGCCGTTCCCGTCATTCCATCGACATCGTTATCTCCATAGATCAGGATATTTTCGCAGTTGCTGATCGCCCGGCTAATCCGATCGACTGCGAGCGGCATTTCGGCTAAAAGAAAGGGGTCGTGAAGATCAGGAAGTTTGGAGTAGAGATAATCGTGAATCTCTTCGAGCGAGGTGAAGCCGCGCGAGATCAAAATCTGCGCGATGACAGGGTGGATCTTGTACTCTTTTATAATGGCATCTTTCAAAGCGGGGTCGAGATGCGGGTACATCCATAAGGGATCTTCAACATGTTGCCAAGCAAGCATAATGTCTCCATTCTACCTTGAAATCGCAGGAAGTCAAGGAAGAAAGACCCCGATTGTTGCAACCGGGGTCTTGCTCTCTTAAACCTTAACCCAGCTGAAGTGCGTTTCGACGCCATTTCCCGCTTCAAGTTCCACATACTTCTCTTTAAAACCCGACTTGCGCCCTAGCGGTGATTCAGCTGATGATGCGATTTTTTGGAGGCTAAAACGGGGCAATTTTTGACATACTTGAGTAAAGTAGGCGAAAATTGCCCCGTTTTAGCCTCCAAAACAAGCGCGCATCAGATGAGTCATTGATAGGGCGCAAGTCGGGTTTAAAGTGACGTGAAGGAATCTCAGTTTTAAAATAATAAACAATATAATGGGACATTATTCCTACATAGGTGGGGGATTCTTTTATTTTATCTTCGTCCAGTTCTGGAGCCCGTTGAAATATAAGTATTGGATCGGAAATTTGCAGCTCTTCAGCTAGAGCTCTCTCAGCAGTCTGAAGGGGAGTTTCGCCCCTTTTCAAGGTTTCAGAAACAAAGTCATAGCCTCGCATGCGCTCCTCGCCATTTGGGAGGATCTGCTTCTCTTCTTTTAGACGAAATCTTTCACCCTTGCGATTGGTAAAGAAGCAGTAAACACTGACAATAAAGATTTTTCGGTATAATTTACTATCTTTTAGTTCTAAAACGCACTCTCCGTTTTGCAAATCATTAAAAAGTGTCTCCACTTTTATCCCTTTCCAGCGAGAGGGATCTACTTGATGCAGAGAAAGGATTTTTTTTAAATCTTCCACAGAAGAAAAGTTCAGTGCCTTACCACTGGCTGCCATAACAAGGTTTCCTTTGCTAATCTTCGTTTATTTCTAGATCGAGCTCTTGCCGATGCGCTTTTGTCCATGCTAGCGCTTCGATGACGAAACGTTTAAAAGCGCCGGGATGTTTCATTTCTTCAAGTGCAGCTTGCCCATAGGCATAAATATCGGATATGACCAATTCTTCTTTTAAAAGCGCGAGAAGCAATATTCTTCCTTCACGCCCATGGGCATCAGAGAAGGGGTGGATACGACCCAGTTCACAATGGGCAAAGCAGGAGATGTCGAGAAGTGAAGTTCCATTCGTAGCCATATCTTTTAATAGATGCGCCATTTTTTGCATCTCTGGTTCAATCTGATCTGGGGGGTGCAAATACTTAGGAATTTCTTAAAGACTTTTAACTCCTCTTCATTTAAAAGACTTAATCCCTTAAAAAAGCCCTCTTTAAATTTTGGGAAGGCGTTTTGAAGAACTTCGACATCCTGTTCAGTTCCGATCTGTTTAGCTCTTCCGAGCAGGTGATCGTCATGGAAGTTCCGGGAATCAGATCTGTTACGGCCTGCCAATGCGTCCGATAGTTCCCAGGTTTATCTTCTTGCGGCAACCCTTCGGAGATTATACGATTCAGATTTTTCAAAACCTGAATGGTACGCGCTGGATCTTGAAGAAAGGAGCTGTCGCGTACAATCACTTTCTCCGCATATTCGAGTGCCTTTTTATAATTGGCAATGCGCAGGGGCCGCATCCCGAGCATGACACCTTCGGTGATAAGAACCGATTTGTCGTTCTGCTCCTGTAATTTTTCGAGGTTAAGGCCATTTTGCACGAGAGTGTTATTAAATACTTTCTCCAGGCGGGCTGCTCGTTTTAGACAGGTTCTTTCAGAGATCGGGGGTGTTTGGATCCTGCACGCGGCACGTCCATGAGGGAGGGTACGAAAACCGGGAACGACATAGGGGCTTAGACTTGTGGCAAAATGGTTTGCAGTGGGTCGAGAGGGTTTAGCATAGGGTTGTAAAAGGATAGCAACGGGAACAAGAATAAGACCCAGGATCAGAAGGGCTACTACCGTAATTTTTAAAAGGCTGCATCCTTCTGGAGTGCATGGCTGCACTCGTCTTCCTCTAAATCTTGCAGGAGTGCCTTTTGGAACCTCTCGAGGTTCGAAAAAAGGTTCTGGGATAATCCTACGGACTGTTCCTTTGTTCGGAGATGTCATGTTATTATTGATCCTAGAAAAAACAGCTCAAGAGGCAGAGCCCCGCGCTTTGCGCGGGGCTACTGATTTAAAACACTACTGTTTATTTCTCTTAAGCCTTCTTCAGGTGCAGATTCGCAGCTTCACGCTCTTCGCGGTCGTGGAAGTAGATCATCACTGGCGCTGCAATGAAGAGCGAGGAGAGCGTTCCGACGATCACCCCGATGGTCATCACCAAGGAGAAGGCAAAAATCGACTTGCCACCGAGGAAGACCAAGGCGAGCAGGACGAGTAGTGTCGTTCCTGAAGTCATGATCGTACGGCTCAGGGTGACATTGAGGGCATGGTTGACGATGTCATGGAACTTCATCTTGCGCATGATCTTGCATATCTTCGCGGATCCTGTCAAAGACGATGATCGTATCGTTCAAGCGAGTAACCGATGATCGTCATGATGGCTCCGATGACCTGCAGGTCGATCTGCACGGGGAAGCCAAGCCAGTGGAAGAAGGCCAAGATGCCAAGCGTGATGATCACGTCGTGGACAAGGCCGACGACCGCGCCGATGGCGATACTTGAATTCGAAGCGGAAGGTGATGTAGACCAAGATGCTAAAGTAGCGCAATGCCAAGGCCCACGATCGCGTTATTGCGCATCGCGTCGGAGAACTGACCACTCATGACAGTCCAATCGCTGTCGAGTGTGTCCAGCTGCGACTTTTGGATTTTCAAGCCCTGCTCTGCTGAGGGCATTGACCACCCACATAAGCGCGGATTGCTTTGGTATTCAGCGCAAACTTGCCTTCGGGCAATACTTCAGGCATCTGGTAGAAAGGATGACCCTTCTCTTCCATGCCCATCCCAAGCTGAATGCGCAGCTGGTTCGGACGGCTGAGTTCCCGCATTTGGAAGTCGTTGGCTTGTCGCGCCATGCGCCAACAGCGCATCGCGCTGCATGCAGGCGGTAGTTCGGATGACCCTGGTTTTTCTTGCAAGTCCAGCAACGAGGGAGTATCCGCCGGTGAAATCCATGCCGAGCATCGTGTTGCGCTGCGTAGATGAACAAGCAGCTGCCCCTGCAACCATGACAGCAATGAAATGACGACTGCCTTTTTCGTCTGTGCCAAGAAGTCAAAGTGGGTCTGTCCGATGAATTGCGACATCGTCAGCGTCTTTATGTTTGGGATTTTGCACCCAGCCGGCAAAGAAGTAGCGTGTCATAAACAGAGCCGTGAACATCGAGGAAATAATACCGATGATCAAGGTGACGGCAAACCCTTTGATAGGGCCTGAGTCAAACTGGATCAAGATCAATGCCGCGATGATCGTCGTGATATTGGAGTCGATGATCGCGCTGAAAGCTTTTCTGTATCCGGCTTGGATCGCAGAGGCGATCCGGCCGGAAATCTTAAACTCTTCGCGGACCCTTTCAAAGACCAGCACGTTGGCATCGACGGCCATACCGATGGTCAACACGATACCTGCAATCCCGGCAGTGTCAGGGCCGCATCGAGGTTCTGGAGAACGCCCCACATGATGAGGATGTTGAAGAGAACGGCGCAGCGAGGCGACGAGACCGGCAAAGCGGTAGTAGCCGACCATAGCGACCACGACAAGACGACAGGGCCACAAGGGAGGCCACGATCCCTTTCGTGCGCTCCTCTTTACCCAAGCTCTGGGCTGACGTTTTCTTCAGAAAGAATGCGCGGCGTAAAGCTCAGCGATCCCGCTTTTAAGGTCCGCAGCCAGCTGATTGACTTCGCGCTGTGAGAAGCGTCCGCTGATCGTCGCGCCATCTCGGAGGGCCGCTTTAAGAGAAGGTTTGCTGATGATTAGGCCGTTGAGGATCACAGCCATGCGCCAGCCGCTGCCTTGGAATAGGTCTCTTTTGGTGTGCCCGCGATCTTGTCTTCTGCAAACTGCGAAGTCCAAGCGTAGAAATCATCGCGTGGACTGCCCTGCTCTTTCGTAGCGCCTTCATAGGAGCGTTTGACGCCAAAGGTCAAGATTTTCCTTCGCTCGGGTCATAGCCCACTTGAATATTGTTCAGGCTTGATCCTTCCAAGGCATAGTTGTGGAAGATGACGAGGAGCGGATGGGTCTGGCTATCCCATTCGGTGAAATCGTCTCCACGCATCATGCCGACAGATGAAAGGGTGTCGTCAAAGGCATGGACATGGCCTTCTCTTTCGGATTGGCCAGGCGCAAGCCGTTGTCCTAAAGGATTTTTGCATTCTCGCTGCGCGGCGCACGACCGTCATCGTCCGCCGCCAAGATGCTGCCAGGCGATTTCGTTGATGCTTTCGATGTCTTTGCGGTTTGTGACGACAGCTTCATTCCAGACGTCTTGCAGGAATTGCTTGACAGCTTCTCTAATGGATCGGGTTTGAAGGCGCTGAACTTCTCATTGACGATATGGAAATACATCGCCGAAGCTTTGACCAGTTCGGATGCGGAAAGGTTTTGAGATCCTGGGAAGTCGAGGATGATATTGTTGTTTTCGATGTGGATCGTTCGCTCAGAAACGCCCATCTTGTTGATACGGGTGTAAAGCTCATTGACAGCTTGTTTGAAGTCGTCTGGATTGGTCACCTCTTTGCCATTTTGGTCGCGCAGGCCGATGCGGACAGTTTTTCCGCCTGAAAGGTCCAGGCCCCACTTCAAGATTTTGCGGTCATCGCCGCGGAAATATTTGACGAAGCTGAGTTTGAAATTTTGCCAGTAGGCATTTTTGGTCGGATAGGGCACCTGGTAGCGGCTGGTGGCATTGAGGTCGACTTGGGCGGCGCTATACTCCTCTTTCCATTTGAGCAGGTCTTCTTGGATCTGATCTTCGATTTTGTTCAGTGTCAAAATGCGCTGTTCCACGTCGGTGAAATCGAGGACGGCATAACGCTTGCTCCCTTTGACTTGGAAATTCTTCGCGCGTAGCCTTGAGGAGGTTACTATAGTAGTCATCTAGTTCAAAAATATAGTCTTTGCTATATTCTTGAGGGAGACCATAAGCCGCTGCGGAATAGCCGATAAAGCCATTCTGCTGCAAAATGCTGGTGAGCTGGTTGACATCTTGAACGAGCTGCTGGTTTTCCGGAGCATTGGGGCTCTGCTGATATTTTTGGATAATAGCATCTAAGCCGCGTGCAATGATATAGATCGATCCATTCTTAAACCCTGCCAGCGGGGCCTCATTTGTCCCTGGAGTATAGATGACAAGGCCGAGCTGCTGATCTTCTTTGCTGAGCTTTTTATAGGCGTCGTAAGAGTGAACCGGAAAGTTGCTCGGCACTAGATCGGGATGTTGCGGCTGCCAGCCAGACTTTAGCTGCTCGCTGATCTGCTGGCTCTTAATGGAAGCTAACTGGCCTAAATCAAAGGCGAGAACGCCGCTTGTATTAGAGAGCGTGTTGAGAGAGACTGCAAAGCTATCATCCGAGGGCGCTAGCGTTTCGTCGCTTAAGCGCGATGCACGGGCGATTTCATTAATCGCGAGCTGGTTGAGCTTCTCTTTGCGATAGTTTGCTGCTTCTGTCTGTTCGCTGCTTTGCCTGATGTTTACAACATCTCCATAAAGCTGCAGAACAATTTTGTCGTTTGCCCAATCGACAATCAGCCCCTGGACAATGGGGTTGCGGTCGCTTAGGTTGAAGTTGAGGAGATCCTGAGACTCGCTACTCTTAGCTGCACTCTTTTTTAGAGCTGTTTGAACTTGAGCAAAACTCAGTGCTTTTTTGCTTTTGAAAAGTTCTGGCGATTTGCTAAGAAGTGTCGTCGCTTCATCTAGAGAGCTTCGCTGACTCGTCAGCAGCGAGAGGGCTTGACTCTGTTCGGTACTGAGGAGGCTCCCCTTTTCTTTCAGATCTTTCTGCTCTTGGAGAAGCTTGTCAATTTTGCCCGTTAGCTTTGTTTTTAAGGCATCCGCGCGCGTCACATACTTGGAGAGGATTGCAGCGCCATTTCCCTGCTCATTCTGTGAAAAATTAGCAAATAAGCGCTTGGCTATGGGGCTCTCTTTGCCAAAGGTCTTCTCGATCTCGACAAGCTCTTTCGCTAAAGCAATGACAATATCGTCAAGATTTTCATCGTTTTGATCGCTTGTGACGGCAGCCAGCTGGCGTGCAGTGGCACTAGGACCTGCAAAGCTGATGGCTAATTGGGCCAGGCGGTCATTGATCAGATCGCGATAAAAAGGAGAGACTTTTTCATCTTCCGCATATTTGGGAGCAAATTGGAAGAGAGAGTCGACATTTGCTGGATCGAGATGGACGCCAACCTGCCGGAGCACCACAACCTTGCTGCCTTTCTCGTTTGCTGTAGCCGCATCGAGTTCTAGCTGTGCGGGAACAAAGGGAATTAAGGCTCCAGCGCGGGGGAGAAAGCGTTTGAAGAGAGAGGCCTCGTCACTGTTCTTAAAGGTCACTTCAATCGATTGTGGATCGTTTTCTTTGAGCGCAATGGCAGCTGGCTTGACGCCAAGAAGCTTGCTAAACGAGCCCAGCCACGCTTTGGCATCATCCTCGAGCGAATTGACGCGAGAGACAATGGAGAGAGCCTCTTCATGGGCCCGCTTGCCATCGATCGGCGCGCTTAACGGTTTAGAATAGTAAAAAATGGTTGGGAGAATGTTGTAGAGCGTCAAGATGATGACAGCCAAGATCAGATACAATTGCCAGCGCTTTTGTTTTTCCATAGACGTTCAAGGTCCCTTGTAAGTAGAGAATGAGACGCAATTATAGCAAAGGGGGGATAATCAGGAAAGATTTACTTTTTTGGAATGAATTTTAACCCGACTTGCCCCCTACATCGAGCTTAAAACCCGACTTGCGCCCTAGCGGTGATTCAGCTGATGATGCGATTTTTTGGAGGCTAAAACGGGGCAATTTTTGACATACTTGAGTAAAGTAGGCGAAAATTGCCCCGTTTTAGCCTCCAAAACAAGCGCGCATCAGATGAGTCATTGATAGGGCGCAAGTCGGGTTTAAACTTGCCCGCACTTAGCAATTTGCTCTGCTAAGCCCCTTGGCCAAATCGCGTTCTTGCCAGGGGGCCGTGCAAACCACTGTCCCCCGAATTTTTTTAATTTATTATGTAACAAGAAACGTCGCTAGGACCATAAGAGATTGTCGGGGACACCGTCCTGACGGCGGCGTCCCCCGCGCCCCCTTGAGCTCATCTCGCTGCGCCAAATCGCGTCCTCGCCAGGGGGCCGTGCAAAGCACTGTCCCCCGAATTTTTTTAATTTATTATGTAACAAGAAACGTCGCTAGGGCCATAAGAGACTAGTTAGGGACCATAAGAGACTGTCGGGGACACCGTCCTGACGGCGGCGTCCCCCGCGCCCCCTTGAGCCTCATCTCGCTGCGCCAAATCGCGTCCTCGCCAGGGGGCCGTGCAAAGCACTGTCCCCCACGCCCTTACGGGCTTGGCTGCGGTGCGATTTTGCTTTGCGATATTCGGCCTCGGGCTGCTCGCGCGCTCACTCCCCGCCCGGCTAACGCCGTATGGCGGGGCCCCTCTCGCGTCGGCTCGCAGAGGCAATTTCGCAGACTCTGTTAGCTTCGCAGGACTAATTTCGCAGACCGCAGTCTGTTATCTTCGCAGGACTAAGTTTCAGGCAGCCCGTCTTGCAGGGCGTGTTTCGCAGTCCGCAGGTTATTCACTTTGGAATGCGAGACTTGGCTTTTTTTAAACAGCCCTGCGAGCCGACGCGAGAGGGGCCCCGCCAAAAGACGCAGTCTGGCGGGGAGTGAGCGCGCGAGCAGCCCGAGGCCGAATATCGCAAAGCAAAATCGCACCGCAGCCAAGCCCGTAAGGGCGCGGGGGACAGTGCTTTGCACGGCCCCCTGGCGAGGACGCGATTTGGCGCAGCGAGATGAGGCTCAAGGGGGCGCGGGGGACGCTGCCGTCAGGACGGTGTCCCCGACAATCTCTTATGGCCCTAGCGACGTTTCTTGTTACATAATAAATTAAAAAAATTCGGGGGACAGTGCTTTGCACGGCCCCCTGGCGAGGACGCGATTTGGCGCAGCGAGATGAGGCTCAAGGGGGCGCGGGGGACGCTGCCGTCAGGACGGTGTCCCCGACAATCTCTTATGGCCCTAGCGACGTTTCTTGTTACATAATAAATTAAAAAAATTCGAGGGACAGTGCTTTGCACGGCCCCCTGGCGAGGACGCGATTTGGCGCAGCGAGATGAGGCTCAAGGGGGCGCGGGGGACGCCGCTCAGGACGGTGTCCCCGACAGTCTCTTATGGCCCTAGCGACGTTTCTTGTTACATAATAAATTAAAAAAATTCGGGGGACAGTGCTTTGCACGGCCCCCTGGCGAGGACGCGATTTGGCGCAGCGAGATGAGGCTCAAGGGGGCGCGGGGGACGCCGCCGTCAGGACGGTGTCCCCGACAATCTCTTATGGTCTGAGCGACGTTGTAAAAAAAAATAAAAAAAAGAAAACCACCTCACGAATACGTGAGGTGGTTAATGACATGGTCTAGTCTACGAGTCTAGTCTAGGACGATGCTGGCGAAGCGACTGAAGGCTGCTTGCTGGAAGCCGCTTCTGGTTGCTTATCTGTTAAGTTTCTGAAACGTTTACTCAAGCCAAACACCGACAAGATCCAGAGGAACACAATGCCGACGGCAATTGGAGCAATAATCGGTACGAGCTGGTAGAGCGCGCTTCCTGAGAACAGGGTGAGCAAGCCCATTTGAATATACGAACCCGCAGACTTACCACCGCGACCGCCAATGACGTCTACAGCTGCTTTCCCTTTCACCTTAAGTTCCGGGTCTAAAGGAATGTAAGCCATCTCTTTTGTAGGATCAAAGAGGGAGTACTTCACAGCTTTACCGAAGGCGTTTACAAATAGGCCAAGGCCCACTGCATACACGATCAAGTCTCTCTGGATAATTCCCTGCTCGATCGCTTCAACAATTTTTAAACCTTCAGGCAGCTGGATGTTGTTGTAGTAAATCACGCCGAAAAATACCAGAATGCCAGTGATTAAAACAGCTGGTGTAATCAGCGCGCATGTGCGCCAGCTTAAGCTGCGCAAAAGATTGCTGCCAATCAACATGAGCAGCACGGCAATACCGCCTGTGACGGTTGATAGACCACCCATAACTTTGTTATATTCAACTTCTGTCGGGTAAGCGATTTTAATCTGACCCTTCCAGACGCCTTCAAACAGGTTAATCGATACTCCATAGGCCAACACGAGCATCGCGATGAGTCCTAAGTAGGGCGATTGGAGAATGTACTTGAAACTTTCTGTCAGGGAGAGCTTTGCTTTTTTCTTTTTTGTTTCGCCCATGGCTTCAGGGTCGTAAAAGCGCTTATCTGTTAATACATTTCGGTTCATCCAGTAAAATGTATAGATCAGAATGATACCTGCAACGATCACAAACGCCATCAAGTATTGCAGCATTAGACCTGTTGCCACGTTTCGGCTTAGACCCATCGTATGAATCGAATGGGACACATAGATAATTGCAGGGCCGGAAAGCAGCAGACCGAAATTGCCGAGGAATCCAAACATTCCGTAAAATCTACGAGCCTCTTTTACGGGAGTAATCCCATTGGCAAACTGCCAAAACAGCAGAGACAAGACGGCACTTCCCCACAATTCAGATAGGATATAAAAGAGCGTATAGGTCCAGTTTCCGACGAGTGGAACGATCCACTTAATACTAGGATAAGCCGCTTGATAGTCCTGGATTGTGGCCAAACTCATATGAAGAGAGTCTACAAAAGGATAGATGCAGTAGGGGAATAGTCCAAAGAAAGCCAGGAAGGGCAGAGCGGTCACATAAAATAGCCCTTCGCGCTGAAATAAATTGGCTGCCTTTGTATACAGAACCATGAATAGAACGGCTGAAAATGTCACGCCGATCCCTTTTGCGAAAGCTAAACTTTCAGCGCCAGCACCTGGAGCATTGACCAGGATCGCGTCTTTTGTGTCGCGCAAAACGGTGTAAATGAAAAGGATGCAGAACATCATTATTCCCATAGGGAGGAATTTTTTGATTTCATGAGAGTGTATCGGCCAAACTAGCTTTCGCCATCCCGAAAACTCTTGAGTAATCTCTTGCGACATGAATTCTCCTTGCTGTTTAGGATGCCCTCCAATCCTGGGGGCACGATTTATCGAACTTCCATTATACAGGAAGATCGAATTTATTAAAAGATAATTAAGAAACCCGACTTGCGCCCTATCAATGACTCATCTGATGCGCGCTTGTTTTGGAGGCTAAAACGGGGCAATTTTCGCCTACTTTACTCAAGTATGTCAAAAATTGCCTCGTTTTAGCCTCCAAAAAATCGCATCATCAGCTGAATCACCGCTAGGGCGCAAATCGGGTTTAAGAAATAGGGAGGTGACCTAACAAATTGGAGTGCAGAACCTTGCTGTCTGCACTCCAGAAAAAGCTTAGACCGCAGCTAAAGCGGATTGAACGGACATTGTTTCGACATAAAAATGCCAAAGTTCTTGTTCGACGCGGCCATGGCGAATTGAAGCAATAAGCTCACGCTTGATTGTGCGCAGATCTTTTCTTGGAGTTAGCTTGCGGATTAAATCTTTGTTGCCTGCAGCACGTGCTAAAGAGAGCATCTGTTCGATATCGGTCTTTGCAAAAAGAATCTGATCGCGGCGTTTGCGTGAACCTCTAGCAGCGCGTGGTTTTGGGGGAACATTCGCAGGTTTATCGGCATTGATAATGTATTTTGAGATAAGAGCTTGCAACTGTTCAGGGGCTTCTGTTTTCATTTTACGCATTGTAAAATGGTGGATGTAGCCACCCGTTCCGATTGGTAAATAACGGCAGATATCATTTTCTTTTTTGCCACCAATTTTCTTTACAGCCTGGTTAATCAGCGTTTCTAATTGCTTGTCGTGTGCTTGCGCCATCGTTACCTTCCTTTTTCTTGTTCTTGATGTGTTTGCTTAAATCTAGAAAAAAATCCTTCAAAGCATGAACTCGAATCGAGAGCATCTTTGTTGTTTATTACCGGCAATTGTTCGAATTATATGAATTTTCCGCAAGTTAAATTTTCATCTCTAGAGAGCAATATTATATTCTGTAACGGAAATATCGATGGGCGCCTTTTTTTTGTTTCCTGGAATTTTTACAATTAACTTGCTTCATTCTCTATATGGCCCTTATCATGATTCTTTAACTAAAGACCGCGAACAGCATTGTGTGAAGGTCACATGAAGATTTTGTGAAGATCATGTAAAGCCTCGCGGAATGTTCTATAAAGGCTATTTGGGAGAATGCTAATGCCCCTCAAAATGTTTCAACCGAAAGAAAAATCAAAAGAGGCCTCAATAAAAGCTGTCATAGCGATTGCAGCAGGAAAAGGGGGTGTTGGAAAATCGACGGTGACAGTCAATTTAGCGTTGGCACTCAAGCAGTTGGGGTTTGCAGTAGGAATCTTAGATAGCGATATTTATGGCCCTTCTGTGCGCAAAATGCTGCCTGAGGAGGTATTGCCAAGCCAGCAAGGAGATCGCATTGTCCCCGCGCAATGTTTGGGGATTAAAATGATTTCGATGGCCTATTTTCGCAAAGAAAATGAAGCGGCGGTGGTTCGAGCTCCCATTGCAAATAGTCTCGTTACACAATTTATTCGCAACGTGGAGTGGGGTCAGCTCGACTATTTATTGATCGATTTTCCTCCAGGGACTGGCGATGTGCAGTTAACCCTGAGCCAGCAGGCCAATTTAACGGGAGCAGTCATGGTGACAACCCCCCAAGAGGTTGCTCTTTTAGATGTGCGCAAAGCTATCCATCTGTTTGATCAGGTCAAAGTCCCTATTTTAGGGATTGTTGAAAATATGAGCTTTTACAAAGAGTCTCCTCTTTCCCCACCCGTCTATCTATTTGGCAGAGGAGGGGGAGAAAGGCTTGCCAGCGAATTCGGGGTCTCTCTTTTAGGTTCCATTCCCATCGATCCCCTCATCAGCAAGTGTGGCGATGAGGGAACCTCTCTTTTGGCTGGGGGTAAAGGCTCTTTTGCAGTCCAAGCCTTCTTGAACTTGGCAGAGAAAGTAGTTTTAGAGACGAAAAAAGTTCAATCTGGTCCAGCAGCGATGGAAATAAACAAATTATGGCAAAAGAGTCCGGAGACTTTTTCTATCCAGTGGAGCGATGGAAATATCTCTGAATATAATTTGAGAGACTTGCAGAGGCAGTGCCCCTGCGCAGGCTGCGTGGACGAAAAGACGGGGCAGCGGCTCTCTTCAGCTAAACATGTCGATGAAAATGTGCGCGCTCGAAGCATCTCTAATGTGGGACGTTATGCGATTCGCATCGATTTTTCGTCGGGCTGTTCGACTGGAATTTTCAGCTTTGATATGTTGCGCAAATGATGAGAGCGTCACTTACACAGTTTTTTATTTTGAGCCTCCTTCTCTTTGGATGCACTTCCGGTAGCGATCAAAGAGGTTCTCTTTATTGGAAAACTCCCAATGGACGCGTCAAGGTTCTCTGCACAATTGCCATGATTCATGATCTGGTGCAACGTGTGGGAGGGGAGTATGTGGATAGTTTTACTCTCATTAAAGGAGAGCTCGATCCCCACTCTTATCAACTTGTCAAAGGGGATGATGAAAAATTTGCCTTTGCCGACCTGATCTTCTTTAACGGTTTAGGATTGGAACATGGACCTAGCTTGCAAAATGTTTTACTTAGCAGCAAGAAGGCTATCGGACTCGGAAATCATCTCCGTAAACAGTTTCCCGAGCGCATTTTATACTATCGTGGGCAGATAGATCCCCACATCTGGATGGATCTCTCTCTCTGGTCTGATACTCTCCCTTACATTGTCGCAGCGCTGAGTGAAAAAGACCCCGAGCACGCCTCTATTTTCCAAGCGAATGCCAACCAGCTCAAAAAAGAGATGGACCTTGAGCATCGCGCGATTGTCAAGGAGATGCAAGAGATTCCCAATGAGAAACGTTATCTTGTCACAAGCCATGATGCTTTCCAGTACTTTGTTCGCGCCTATTTAGCTACTGATGAGGAGCGGGATAAGGGCACCTGGCACCCGCGCTGCGCAGCTCCTGAGGGGCTAGCTCCCGAGAGTCAACTGAGTGTCACGGATATCCAAGATCTGATCGCACATCTCTCGCGCTATCACATTGAGCTGCTTTTTCCTGAATCAAATGTCAGCAAAGATTCGATTCGCAAAATTGTCGCTGCAGGCAGAGAAAAGGGGCTCCAATTAAAAATGGCGAGTGAGGTCCTTTATGCCGATGCGATGGGGCCTCCGGGATCTGACGGAGAAAGTTATCTGAAAATGATTCGCCATGATGCAGATGCCATAATGAAGAATTTAAAATGAATAAACCTGCAGCCTTACATGTTGATCAGCTGAGCGTTAACTACGACAAGACGCCTGTACTTTGGGATATTTCATTGACAATTCCAACCGGAAAATTGGTGGGAATAATCGGCCCAAATGGCGCAGGCAAGAGCACGCTGATTAAAACTGTTTTAGGACTGGTCAAGCCATTAACTGGTCACATTGAACTCTTAGGGTATCCCTTAAAGAAAGTGAGAAACCAAGTGGCCTATGTGCCGCAACGCGAGTCTGTCGATTGGGATTTTCCGATCACAGTGCGCGACCTGGTTCTCATGGGGCGCTATGGGAGGATTGGCCTATTGCGCTGGCCTAGGCAGGTCGATCGAGCCGCAGCTGACTATTATTTAGAGAAGGTTGGTATGTCGCAATATGCGGATAGGCAGATCAGCCAACTTTCTGGGGGACAGCAGCAGCGCGTTTTCATTGCGCGCGCCCTTCTTCAAGAAGCTGAAATCTTCTTTCTCGACGAGCCCTTCAGTGGAGTTGACATGGCCACAGAGAAGGTTATCATGGAGCTTCTCCATCAGCTTAAAGACGCTGGTAAAACGCTATTTGTTGTCCATCACGACCTCAACACAGTCGAACAGTACTTCGACTGGTTGATCCTTCTCAATATGCGTCTTGTGGCCTCAGGATCAACTGCCCAAGTCTATAATCCCGACACCTTCTATGCCACTTTTGGGAAAAGCTACGCCCTCTTTGACGAGGCGTTTAAACTCTCTTATGATCGGACAAAAGGGCTGGAATGATCTTAATCGATTATTTTGTAGATCCCATCCTGCGCGCGCCTACCCTTGGAAGCATGCTGATGTGCTTGGGAGCCGCTTTAGTTGGCGTCATTGTTCATTTACGAAAACAGTCATTAATTGGTGAATCTCTTTCTCATGCAGCCTATCCAGGCGTTATTGCGGGAGTAATAGCGGCTGGTTTTTTGAGTCTTGATCCGCAGCAGGAGCTTGCCGTTGCGCTTTTAGTGATGACGGGAGCCGCAGTGACGGCTCTCTTAGGGCTAGGGGCGATTCATCTGCTTGTCCATAAACTTAAAGTCAGGAATGATTCTGCGCTCTGTTTTGTCCTGGCCTCTTTTTTTGGGATCGGCTTGACGCTGGCAAGCGATGTGCAGTTTTCTTTTACGAGCCTTTATCGCCAAGTGCTGATCTACCTCTATGGGCAAGCGGCGACCATGAGGGATATCCATGTCCTCATTTATGGGGCTTTAGCCCTCGCAATTGTAGTGCTGCTGGTTCTGTTCCACAAAGAACTTCAGCTCATCACATTTGATCGCAACTATGCCAAAACCATCGGAATCCCCATAAAGTCTCTGGATCTTCTCCTTTTTGTCCTGATTGTTTTGAGCGTTGTCATCGGGATTCGATCGGTGGGCGTCGTGCTGATGTCTGCAATGCTCATCGCTCCTGCCGTTGCAGCGCGTCAATTCACGAACCACTTTGGCGTCATGCTGATCCTCGCCGCTCTTTTTGGATTGGCAAGCGGCTTTTTTGGCAATTTCCTTTCGGTGGAATTGGGCCGAATCATGGTTAACGCCTATCCAGGAGCTCGATTTTCCTTCCCAACTGGGCCGATGATTGTCTTGGCAGCCTCTTTCTTGTGCATGCTTGCTTTGTTACTTGCTCCTGAACGTGGGATGATCTGGCGCATGACGCGAGCGCGCCGCTTTCGCAAGCTATGTGTCCGTGAAAATGTATTAAAAGCCATGTGGCGCTACGGAGAAGGCCAAAAAGTGCTTTTGGAAGATTTAAAGAGGCAGCAAGACCTCTCCTTTTTAAGTTTCAAACGCGTCATTTGGGACCTGACTGCTGCTGGATGGGTAGAAAAGTCTAATAAAGAGATGCTGAAACTGACGCCTGAGGGCTGGATCTGGGCCGCGCGCATTGTGCGTCTTCATCGACTTTGGGAGGTCTATTTGGCCGATTATTTAGGGATTGGCAGAGAAAAGGTGCATTACAATGCTGAAGAAATGGAGCACATTCTCACTCCTGAACTAGAAGAGGAGCTCACCCAATTACTCCACGATCCGCGTCACGATCCTCACCAGCAACCCATTCCCCCCAAAAGATGAATCCTTATACGGGTCAAACATTTTTCACCTTCTTTTCCCAGCTCTTCCATCGTCTGGTTGGCTTTTTAACCGGCTCTGTCACCGAATTGGCCGCCGATGAAGTTCAACTGCTTGTGCTTGGAGGAGTTGCAGCCTCTAGTGCCCTTGTCGGCACATTTCTTGTGCTGAGAAAGATGACTATGCTTGCAAATTCCCTTTCCCACACCATATTGCTGGGCATTGTTCTAGCATTTTTTCTGACGCGCGAAAGTCAGCCGCTGGAGATGCAATTAAACATGAAGGCGCTCTTGATTGCTGCCTTAATGATGGGGCTCATCACCACCTTCTTGACCCAGTTTTTGACCGAATCAGCCCGTCTGCAGGAGGATGCGAGTTTGGGCCTTGTTTTCACGACTCTTTTTGCATTGGGAATTGTAGCAGTGACGCTTCTCACAAGGAGCGCACATGTCGGCCTCGAAGCGGTCATGGGCAATGTCGATGCCCTGCAGCCGGCCGATTGTCGCTTTGTTTTTCTGATTTTTATCTTAAATCTTGCGCTCACAATCCTCTTTTTTAAAGAGTATCAGCTTACAACCTTTGATCCCGCGCTGGCCCGCGCTCTTGGGTTTTCGACAAACTTCTTTAATTACCTGCTCATGAGCCAAGTGGCTTTGACAGCAGTCGGAGCCTTCCGCGCCGTTGGCGTGCTCATGTTTTTAGCCTTTATCACAGGCCCCGTCTTAACTGCCCGCCTTTTGACCCACAACTTGAAAAAGCTGCTCATGATTGCTGTAGGACTAGGCTGCATAGCTTCGCTCATCGGCGTCGCCCTTGCGCGCCATTTTCTTTCCGTTTACGACATGCCTCTTTCAACCGGAGGCATTGTGGTCTGCGCGATTGTGACGATTTATCTGTGCGTGATTGGGGTGTACTTAATCAAGAAGTCTGCGCAAAACAAATCGGGCGTGGTCACGCATCCTTAAGATGTTTTTTTCCCTTCTTTTTGTATTTTATTTTTTCAGGATGGACAGTTGCTATGCTGAAAAAAATCCTTGTAGAATATTCTAAAGGGCTACTTCGGCAGCTCGCTTAAATCGCGCAAGCCAAAATGTTTCAAAAAGTGGTTTGTGATTCCATACAAAGTGGGCCTTCCGGGAGCTTCTAGCTTCCCCACCGATTCGATCAAATTTCTTTCTAAAAGGTTCTGGAGGGTACCCGAAGAGTCTACTCCGCGAATTGCATCGATCTGCGGACGGGTAATCGGCATGCGGTAGGCAATGATGGCAAGCACTTCGGCACTTGCATGTGAGAGCTTTTCTGTGCGTTTGTTGCGATAGAGCTGATCGATGTAGACGCTATACTCTTCACAGGAGCGCAAGATAAAGCCTTGAGCGATCTCTTCGAGCCTAAATCCGCGCGACTGCGTCACATAATCATGCTGCAGCTCTTCGATGATTTGCCGCAGTGTGCGTGGTTTGAGAGGGCAATAGCTATCTGTTATCTCGCGGATTTTGCCAAAGGAGAGCGGCTCGCTCGAGGCAAAAAGCAGCGCCTCAATGATGCGCTTAAGGGTAAAATGAATCTGAGCGTCATTCTGGTGCGCGGGTTGAGCCGTTTGGGTTCCCCATGTCATATTTCGAGTCTGGATAGTTTGGTTCATTTTTCGATCATCACTCCCTGTTGATGGCGGACTACGCGGAGAGCCCCCCGTTTCATGAGCTCGAGGAGGGCAAGGAACGTCACGATAAGCTCAAGCCGGCTCATGGTGACGCGGAAGAGCTGCTCGAAAGGCAGCTGTGGCAGCTCTTCAAGCTGGCGGCAGATGGCCTCCACCTTGTCGCTCACCTTCCACTCCTCTTCTGCGATGGAGCCCTTCTCTTTTTCAGCTTTGGCAAGAATGGTCTTAAATAGGCTTGCCAGATCATCTAAAGAGAGATGCTCCAGTCCCGAATGCCTTTTGGCTTCTTGGCTCTCATGCCCCCGCAGATAGTAGGCGCTCTGGTTCACTTCGCGCTCTTCCAGAGCTTTGGCAGCCTCTTTAAAGCGGCAGTAGTCGAGGAGCTGATGGATGATGGCAAAGCGCGGATCGCTTTCGTTCTCTTCCAGATTTTCACTCTGCTCATGCTGCGGCAGCAGCGTCTTACTTTTTAGCCAGAGTAAAAATGCGGCAGTCCCCACAAATTCAGCCCCTGAATCTATTTCTGGAGGTGCTTCCTGATCAAACAGGACTAAAAATTGAGACGTCAAGCTGCGCAAATTCACTTCGTGAATCTGAATCTCATCCTGCTGAATGAGATTGAGCAGAAAGTCGATCGATCCTTCAAAGTTGTCGAGAACAAAGCGCTCTTGTTTCATAGAGGGGGAATAATACACAATGTTGCGTCAATTTGCAATTCATCTTACACTCCATCCCATGCTCAAATCCCTCATCAAAGATACGGCTGTCTATGGACTGACCGATTTCATCTTCAAGTTCATCAATTTTGCCATTTTTCCGATTCTTTCTTATGTCCTGACCGTGGCCGAGTTTGGGGTCTACTCCCTCTTGACTACCTTTGCCCTTCTGGTCGCCACGCTTTTTAATTGTGGTCTCAACCGCTCTTTAGAACGGTTTTATCTCGATAAAAATCAGGAGCCGGCCCATCGGTCTGCCGTTGTATCGATGGGATTATTATGCGAGGCGCTTTTTGCCCTGCTGTTTATCTGTCCGGGTCTTTTTCTCATCTACATCAGTCGCGAAGCTCTTGCAGAACATCATGGAATCGCGTGGGTCGCCTTTGCGATCGCCTTGCTGGGCTGCCTTCCAACGCAGCTATTCAACCTCTCCTTAAATGCGCTGCGGCTCAATTTTTTGCCCTGGCATTTTACCCTTCTCAACCTGCTGCAAAACGCGATTTCGCTTTCGCTTAGCCTCTATTTTGTGATCGGTTTAAATTGGGGCGTGCCAGGCTTTTTAGCTGGCATGGCCATTGGATACAGCGCGGTGGCCCCTCTCGCAATTTTTCAGCTCTATCGCCGCGTGCAGTGGGCTTGGGACTGGACGCTTGCCAAATCGATGTTGAAATTTGGCTACCCCTTCATTTTTATCGATGTGGCGCGCTGGATTTTTACATCGCTCGACCGCTGGATGCTGGCAGAATTTGCGGATGCAACTGAAGTGGGGCTCTATAGCATGGCTTTTAAGTTGTCGACCGTGCTGATCTTTATGATTAGCGCCTTTAGCATGGCCTGGACCCCTCATGCGTTAAAGGCGAGCCTGGATGATCCCAACCATCGGCAGCTTTACAGCCGCTGCTTGACCCTCTGGCTGTTTAGCCTCACCTCTGTGGCGATGCTTATCCATCTCTTTGGAAGGGAGTGTCTCATGCTGCTTACGCCCCCCGCCTATTGGCCGGCAGCAGAGCTCCTGCCTTACGTGTCGACCGGCCTTGCGCTTTTTGGGACCACCTATGTGACCATCATCGGCATGATGATCAGCAAGAAAACCCAGCAGTTAACTCTTGTCGCATGGGGAGTGGCTGGCCTAAACATTGTCCTAAACCTTCTTTTAACTCCTCGTTTTGGGGCGGTAGGGTCAGCGGCGTCGACCCTTGTTACCTACTCGGTATTGTCAGCCTACTATCTCTTTTGCGCGCAGCGTCTCTATCCGCTGCCGCTCGAATATGGCAAACTTGCTCTTTCGTTAGCTCTTCTATTTGGTTCTGCGCTGTTAAGCGGTCTCCTCAACGCCATTCCCTGGAGCTACGGATTGCTGCTGCCAAAAGGGGTCTGTCTACTTGTTGCAGTCTTACTGGGTTTTTTCATTGTATATACTC
Organism: uncultured Parachlamydiaceae bacterium; assembly: GCA_963745935.1. GTDB lineage: Bacteria > Chlamydiota > Chlamydiia > Chlamydiales > Parachlamydiaceae > JAJFUZ01. The sequence continues at coordinate 14,396 of CAVUZO010000008.1, read as the reverse complement.
CTGGATTAAAAAGAGCGATTCAGATAAACTGATTCACTACATATGGATGACGCATTTAAGATCTATGTCGAACAGCTGCGCAAAGGGCATGTTGAAAAGCTCGAGGAGACATTTCCTTCCGATTTTCTCGATGTACATGAGAGCGAGCTGCGATTTCCAGGGCCGGTCACACTGAAGGGCGAAGCCTATCTCGCCAATGAGGATCTGGTGCTCCATTTCGATGTCTCTTATAGTGTTGAACTGCCCTGTGCGATCTGCAACCAGCCTGTTCAGCAGGAGGTGGCCATTCGGGGGCATTACCATCATGTTCCTTTGACGGAAGTCAAGGGAGCCGTATTTAATTTTCGCGAACCTTTGCGCGAACTGATCCTTCTTGAAATACCCCTTTTTGCTGAGTGCCACGGGGATGAAGAGGGCTGTCCGGAGCGCAAAGTGATCGCCAGGTATTTAAAAGAGTCCTCTTCAGAGATAGTAGAAGAGGAAGAGGAAGGCTACCAGCCTTTTGCAGATTTAAAATAGGGAGAAAATCATGGCAGTACCACGTAATCGCCACTCGAATGCGCGCAAAAATTCAAAGCGTGCCCACCATGCCAAAAAACCGAGACAGATTTCAAAATGCGGCCAGTGCGGAAGCCCACGCTTGCCTCATGTTCTCTGTCAAGCTTGCGGAGCTTACGGTTCTCGCATCATGGTTGAAGTTGAAAAAGGTTAAACCCTCTTGCGAAAAATAGGGATTGATCTGATGGGGGGGGATACCTCCCCCGATCAACTTTTTGATGCTGTTCTTCAGGCATCCCAGACGCTTGACTCCTCTCTCACTTTTGTCGTTTTCGCAACCCCCGATGTGATCGATCGCATCTCCTACCGGAAGCGGCCCAATATTGAATTATATCTGACTCACGATGTTGTCGCGATGAGCGATGAGCCTCTTGCCGCAGTTAGGCATAAAAAAGGATCGTCGCTGATTTCGGGAATTCGCCTCTTAAAAAAACGGCAAATCGCAGCCTTTGTTTCTGCAGGCAATACAGGAGCGCTCATCGCTGCTGCGACACTTTCTCTTTCCTTAAAGCCGGGGATAAAACGTCCCGCCCTTTTAGCAAACCTCCCGACGGAGAAGGGATTTGTCGCGGTCCTAGATGTGGGCGGCAATATCTCTTGCAAGGCGCACCATCTCGTCCAATTTGCACAATTAGGAGCCACCTATCAGCGCATAAGCCGCGGGATTGCGCGTCCGCGCGTCGGGCTGCTGAATATCGGCGTCGAATCTCAGAAAGGGACTAAGGAGGTGCGACAAGCTTATCAGATTTTGCAAGAGATGGGACCTGCATCAGGAATGGCTTTTGTGGGCAATATTGAAGCGCGAGAAGTGATGCAAGGGAATGTCGATGTGCTTGTGACGGATGGCTTTAGCGGCAATGTTCTCTTGAAATCAATCGAGGGCGCTTCAACATTTATTCTTCATTTTCTAGCCGAGCATTTGCGCGGGCAAACCACAGATTGGCTAAAAGAGTTAAACGTTCAATTCAATACTGAGGAGCAGCCTGGCGCTATCCTGTGCGGGGTCGAAGGGATTGTTGTCAAATGCCATGGCAACGCATCCCCTCGCGCCTTCTTTCACGGCATCAAAGGAGCTGCGGCTCTCGCCTTTGCATAAAAAATACTTGTCTTTTTTTTCAAAAATGAGTATACGTGAAAAGTAATGAGAGTTACCGATACTATGAGTGCATCTGATGGTCCAGTAAAAGTGGCTTCTTCGATCCCTTATACGCCCTACTGCTGTCATGCGCCCCCTTCTTCATACTCCCCCACCCAATTGGGCCAGAAAGGGATTGTTGACATTCTGAAAATGCTGAGAGATAAACATATTGGTTTGCATAGTCAGATTCTTCAGGAAAATTATGAAGCAGAGCAGGCGATTAATTCCTACTTGAAAAAAGTTGAAAGGCAAGCGGATAGTTTGCATCACTCTCCGAAGACAAAAGCAGAGATATTGGACCCCATTACCATTTTTTATAAGGATGCAAAAAAGGCGTTCAAATCAGAAGAAGCGCAAGGCAAAGGCAAATTTGACAGCAGCCGCTTAGAAAGAATATGTGCTGTAACTTTAGCGATTCTGGAAAAAATTACTGAATCGAAAGCTTTCTTGGAAGCTACTATTAAGCATCGAGAGTGTGGACTTATCAACAAATCTGAATTTGAGAAAACGATTAAAAAACAAATGGAGACCGAGATTCAGATGGGCTTAGAACAGTGCAAAATTCTTGTTGACCGGATCGAAACAATCGCGGGAAGCAACTATGTAAAGTTGTAGAGATTCAGAGCGTTTTCAAGTTGTGTCATCAGATCGCCTAAGTCTGGCGTGATCTCTTCCGAAACAGCAATCGGCTCTTCTAACACTATCTGTAGGCGTGCAAAGGGTTTTGGCAGTATAAAACCATCCCAAGTATTTAATTTCCAACAGCGGTCGGCTTGCCAGCTAAAGGGAACTATATTTGCTGACGCTGCCCGTGCAGCCAGAGCAATTCCTGGCTTGAGGCGATAGCGGGGGCCTCGCGGCCCGTCCGGAGTAAAGACCAGGACCTCTTTTCCCTCCTTTAATCTTTCGATGCTTACTTTCAGGGCGTGATGGCGATTGTGGGAAGCGACGCGAATGGTCCTTCCGGCTGTGTAGCTATTGGCAATGATGGAGAGAAGTTCCCCGTCGCGGCTTTTGCTCACAAAGGCTGCATAGTGAAACTGGGGTGCGTAATAATTGAGGATTTCTGGAGTCAAGCCCAAACGGTTATGCCAGAGCATTAAGATGCAGCGCCCATTCTTCGCTGCTTCGACAAAGCGGTTTAATCCCCGAATTTCAACCCGGCATGTCCAGAATAGAAGACGCATGATGATCTTGGCGATATAGGCCAAGAGATAGGACTTGAAAGCTTTCATGAGCTCATGACCGCTTTTATTGCCAATGCGGCCTCTCTACTTGCCTCGCGCTTGTCCAGCAGCGCAATCGCTTGGTCACACCCTTTTAAACACTCTTCGCGTCTCCTTCCCTCTTCCCAGATCTCCTTTAGCTTCTGCCAGATCTCCTCAGAGGTAAATTTTTCTGCGATGAGCTCAGGAAAGACTTCGCTATTCACAAGGATGTTGACTATGCAATAGAAGGGCAGATTAAGCTTAAGGATCCACTTGGCAATGAAGCGGTTTAAACGGGTCAACTTGTAGATGACAACAGTGGGGCAGCGATGCAGGGCAAGCTCGAGCGTGACAGTGCCCGATTTGGCAAGGCTTGCGCGGCTGTCACGCATCATTTCGTAGGTGTAGCGCTTGGGCACTAAAAAGGTGTCACGGTTTAGCCTGAGATCGCTCTTTTCAATGAGCTCTTGGACCTGCTTAAAGGTCTCTTCATGGGCACAGGAGATGGCGATGATGGTCTCAGGATTTTCATTTTTTAGCTTGGCCGCTGCCTTTAAGAGTTTAGGAAGGTTGCGCTCAATCTCCCCCTTGCGGCTTCCAGGGAAAAGGGAGAGAAGCGGCCCTCGCTTCACCCCAAGCTGCTGCTTCCAGTCGCTCTCATAGGGATGCTCCTCCACATACTCTTTGAGCGGATTGCCGATATAGATCACTTTTAGGGCTGTGGCTGCGTAGCAGGCCACTTCGAAAGGATAGATCGTCATCAATAGGTCGAGGCTGTTTGCCATCTGCTGGATGCGCTGTTTGCCATGCGCCCAGACGGTGGGGCTAATGTACTGGATAATTTTTCCGGCGTAGCCTGCTTTGCGCAGCGCTTTCGCCAGGCGCAGGTTAAAGCCCGGATAATCGATCAGGACGAGCGCTTCAGGTTTTGTGGCTAGGATATGCGCCTTGACCTGATTAAACTGACGATAGAGCCTGGGTAGCGCTTTCAGCACATCTGTGAACCCCATGACCTCAAACTCTTCCATAGGAAGAAGCAGTTCCAGCCCTTGAGAGCGCATCTGAGGGCCTCCAACTCCCGTCACATGGAGGCGTGGAATTTCGCGCCGCAACATTTTGAGAAGATGGCCGCCATGAACGTCTCCGCTTGGCTCGCCAGCAAAAATAAACAGGTCAGTTTTTTTCATGATAATTGATGCGTCTTTTGCGCATCCAGCGCACGGCCAGCATGTCTGCAACAGTGTTGAATGAGCGGTTAAGGAACGAATATTTTGTCGTTCCCTTTGTCCGTTCGCGATGGTTGACGACCACTTCAGATACTCTGAAACCTTCATTTTGAAAGAGGGCGGGCAAAAAGCGGTGCATCCCTTGGAACATTTTGATCTCTTTTAGCGCCTTAGCGCGGTAGATTTTGAGCGAGCAGCCGGTATCCTGCACGCCATCTTGACAGACTCTTTTTCTCACATGATTAGCTATGAACGAGGTGATTTTTTTCACCCAGGAGTCGCGCCGGCTGGCGCGAAATCCGCATACCAGATCAGAATCGGCAATTGCAGAAATAAGCTTTGGGATATCTGCAGGGTCATTTTGCCGATCGCCGTCGAGCGTGATGACAAATTCGCCCCTAGCCCGCTTAAAACCAGCTGTAAAGGCGCTCGACTGGCCATAGTTCTTCGCAAAAGTAATGACGTTGAGCCACGGTTTCCTCTTTTTAAGCTCCTCAAGAATCGCCCCCGTGCCATCAGTCGAGCCGTCATCGATGCAGATTAATTCCCAAGGCTTCCCTAAGCCATTCATGACAGGTTCTAGCTCTTCGACCAGGTCGGCGATGTTGCCCTCCTCATTTTTGAGAGGAATTACCACGGAGTAGGCAATCATCGGCTTCTCCGTCGGGGAGGCGGGGATCCGCGATGGTGGGAGGGGCGGCTATGCTGCTGGTAAAGCGCTTTCCAAGCTGTATACTCTTCTAAAAGCTTCTCATCTGCAATCGCGCGCAGCTTTAAAAATTTCAAGGCCAGCTCAAACTCTTTTATGCGAAAGAGTCTAGGCCGCACATGCCTTTTATTTCCTGGCGGGGTCAATCTGTACTGGGTCGTCAAGATGAAATTCGCAGTCGTGCTAATGCGTCGCGGAAAATGGGAAAAGGAGGCTGTGAGCACCTCTCTCAGCAGGGTGGAGGTCAGCATCATGATGTCGCCCACATGGGGCGTGTCTCCCTTGTCGAGAAAATGGTTGCGCACCTCGGTCTCTAGAATGGGGAAGAGGAGGCAGGAGGTCAAAATGGCGCGGTCGAGAGTCGTCGGATTGGCCGCATGAAATTTGTCCGCTGCGGCCAAACATTTGTAGATCTCTTCGCCTGAACGACCATGCAAAAAGTGGCTGAGCGGTGGCAGCAGTAGCTCCAGCAGCCCCGACTCATGCAGCAGCATGAAGAAGCGGGCCGAGGCCCCTGATTCCAGCATGCGCAGAATCTCTTCTAAAAGGCGCGCAGGAGAGCTTTTGATAATCTCTTTGCGACAATTGAGCATCGCTTGGTGGGTCTCAGGGTCGATATCGAACCCAAAGCGCGCGCGAAACTTCAAAAGCCGAATCATGCGCACAGGATCCTGTTTAAAGCGTGTCTCCGGGTCGCCAATCACCTTCAGCGTGTGCGCCAACAGATCGTGCCAGCCATCCACATAGTCGATAATTTCCTGCCTCTCCGGGTCGTAAAAGAGCCCGTTGATCGTAAAGTCGCGCCGCAGCGCATCCTCTTCTGCCGTGCCCCACACATTGTCATGGACGATGAGGTCCCCCTCATTCTCCCCTGAGCGGAAGGTGGCCACTTCAATCACTTTGTGGCCAAAGCGCACATGGGCGAGGCGAAAGCGCCTTCCAATGAGCAGGCAGCTGCGCCGAAAAACCTGTTTCACCTCTTCAGGAAGGGCTGAGGTGGAGATGTCAAAATCTTTTGGCTTGCGCTTGAGCAGCAGGTCGCGCACCCCTCCCCCCACCAAGTAGGCCTCGTGCCCCGCCTCTTTCAACTTATGAATCACATGGAGGGCGTCCGGGTCGACAAGCGTTGGGTCGAGCGCATGTTCATTTAGCGAATAGATATGCGGCTTCTTCACAATTCTCCGAAAAAGGAGTAGTTTAGCACGACAAAAGGGATGAGCGCAACTCTGAAAAATTTAAGGCAATTTATCCTCGTTTACATTATAATTTTCCACTCAAAGGAGAAAAAACATGTTTAACCAAATTAGTTGGGAACAGTCAAAATTTTATAAATATTCTACTCCAGCTGTTCTCCAGACAAAATTTGCTGAAAAGCAGGATCGTTTAAATGAAAAGCTCATCCGATTATTAGACGTTCTCTCCTCTGAAAAGAAAGTTAAAGCGAAGTTTAAAGGAGCCCTCGCGCAAGAGGATCGAACGCGCTTTCTCGACCTCCTTCTATCCACGGGTCTCTTTTCCCCCTCAAATTTAATCAGTCAAAAAGGAGCGGGCCTATTAAATGCCATTGAAAAGGCTTGTGAGAGCCAAAATGAGGCGTTCGCCATCGCCCTGATCAAGCGAGGCGTGCCCCCCAAAAATAAAGCGTGGACTCTCGCTCGAAAGCTCGACCAGCCCGATCTCCTCACGGTCATGGTGGAGCAGGCAGCTCACCTGCGCCCTTATAAAGAGCTTTTAGAGCTCTATGACTGGTCATTCAAAAGGCATCATACAGGGCTTTCCAAAGCTCTTTTGCTCTATTTTTTGAACTATAAACCATATGTTGATCCACTCTTTAGGGCCGCAGTTGAAGGAGACTTGGATCAGATTAAAATGATTGTGGATCAGCAAAATCGCTGGGGAATGACGGGTCAAACTGCCCTCCAGCTTGCCTATGCCGCAGGGCATGATGATGTTGTGGAAGTTTTGATGCGTGCACAGGGGGATCGGCTGTTAAGAGTGGTCACTCCTAAGGGAAAAGTTCTGGCGTTTTTCATCAACAGCGCCCTTTTTTCCGCCCGTTCGAAATATTTCGAAACTCAGTTGGACGCTAAATGGAGAGATAACACTCTTGTAATAAGAGAGATAAAAGATCTGGAACTGTGCATTCAGATGCTCGCCTACCTTTATACCGACCACCTTCCCATCGACCCTTTCAACCTTCCTAAGATCATTGAGTTTGCCGACAAGTTTTATATCAAGGGAGTCAAAGAAAAATGCGCTGAATGGCTCCTTGAAAATCCTGGTCAATTTGTGAGTGAAAAGGTCCTTTCCCCTCTTGAACATATCTCCGCTTTACGACAATGCGGCCACTTGTACAACCCAGAAGAAACAGAACTTCGAACAAAGGAAGACTATTTTAAAAAATGGCTAACGAGCGAAGAAATTGAAGACAAGGATGTTCACCATGCTTGCAGAAAAGGGTGGGTAGAAGCACTTCGCTTCATGCAGCGGCGCGGGGTGCAGGAACTTCTTTCTTTAAATTCTTTTTTTGAAGCGTGTGATTCCAACCATCTTGAAACGATCAAGTTTATATTGGATGAGCGACCTAAGTCTGGGTTACCCCAAATAGGTCGGGAGCACATTATTTTTGGATTAAAAAAAGTGTGCAAAAAAGCCAATGAAGTCTCGGAAGAAATGGCTATATTTTTGTTAAGTCAAATTAATGAATTGACTTGGAACGATTTTGCAGATCTAACGGGAGGATCTGTTAAAATCTTTCGATTAATGTTATCAAAGCTTACTCCAGAAGCTAGAGTCGAAATGCAAAAAAAGCACTGCTTTTCTCCCAATACTAATCTTATCTGGTATCCTCTCCGCTTATTAAAATATGAGCAAATAATAGAGATTTTTAAGCTGTTAATTCAAGAAGGGGTTGACGTTACTTTTGCAAGTGATTTGGATAAGGTCATAAAGAGAGGATTGGGAGAAGTTGTCAAGCTTAATTGGTCCCAAATCGCTCCAGATAAAAAGCACTCCTTGATCCATCAACGGGAAAGTGTGGAGAAAATACCCGCCTTAATCGAGACTTTGCAGCCAGGTGACGGGGGAGATGAGGAGCTTGCTGAAATGCTGATCAGGGCAGGGGCTGACGTCGCTGTTACTACAACAGAAGGCTTAAATCCCCTCTATTTGGCAGTGCGAGCGGGTTGGCTGAATGTTGTGAAATTGATTTTAGCGGAGCTCTCAAAAATCTCCCCAGAAATAAAGAGAGAGTTTCTGAATCGCCCCGTAGGGCATTTACAGAGGACTCCTCTCATTGCAGCTTGCCTCATCGGTTCGAGAAAGCGCATTCTATCCGCAATTAATAGTTCTGAGAACTCTCTGGAATCATATTCAAAAAATTGGACCTATGCCAACGTGGAGGGTGAGGGGGAGCTTGCGCAACTCTTAATCCAAGAAGGGGCAGTTGTGACAGCGACCACAACAAATGGGTGTACAGCCCTGTACTATGCTGCAAAGAATGGGTTACTCATCGTAGCTCAGCAAATTTTGGAACGCATCCCTCCCGAAGAAAGGGAGCTATTTTTGAATAAACAGGGAGGCAAAAATAAAATGACAGCCCTCTCTGCCGCTTTCCCAAACCCAGGAAAAGTAAAACGTCCAGAAAATCCCACAAGGCCTATTGAAGGCCCCTTTGCTGAATTTGCTTTTAAAGATCCGAAATTAGTCCTCAGATCCCGCATGAATCGCCAGAAGCTCGCCCAGAGGCTATTGGATGAGGGAGCCTCTGTTTCTCTTTCCGGAAGCGACGGATCTACCCCCCTTTTTTATGCCGCAAGGGCCGGTTTTGCCGCAATTGCGGCACAGATTTTGCAAAAAAGTGATCCTTTAAAGTATCTGAACCAAAAAGCGGGAAAAGATCAGACCACACCATTAATCGAATCGTTCTGTTTTGGGTTTCCGACAGGTTCTGAAGAACTTCCGCGACTGCTGCTAAAGAAGGGGGCTGATGCTTCCCTTTCAGCCGGCAATGGGATGAACGCTCTCGCTGGAGTCGCATTTTCAGGGTCAGTAGAGCTGGCGGAGGAGATTCTTGCAAAGATAGCTAAACCAGAAAGGGCTGCGTTCATCAATCAATCTTTTAATCAATACGAAATGACAACCGCTCTGATGCTGGCCCTATACTTTGGAAATAGGCCTGTAAGCCTCTTTTTAGTACAAAATGGAGCTCTCCTATGGAAAGAGGGGGCATACTTTTTTAACGAGTTATGTTTGGCCGTCCGTCGAGGATGGGAAGAGCTGGTTGAACCCCTTGTAGATAAGATGGAGAAAACTCCTCCAGAAAAAAAGGGTTTCTTTTTAAACGCTGCCCTTCTCACCGCTTTCGCCTATCACCATTTAGAAATTGCGAAGAAATTGCTGCAGCTTGGAGCTGATGTGACCTTTGCAGAGGAGGGTTTGACTGCATTGCACCTTGCCGTGCTGGAGGGCCATGAGGATGTTGTCGACCTGATTTTCAAGCATGTTCCTGAAGATAAGCTAAAAGATTTTGTCAATCAGACGACGACTGTTCAACAGATTTTCGATCCTGGGTTTCCCCACGATAAATTTACCACTCAAGCGGAGATTGATGAAATAAGAAGAAAGTTTGAGGAGATGCCGGATGAGTTGCGATCGAGTCCAATCATTTTGCGTCAAACGGCTTTGCCTAGTCGCTTGAGAAAAGAGACAGAGCTCCTCAATGAAAAGAACTTTGAGCTTCGGGTGACCCCTCTACAGCTCGCCCTCGACAATGGCTCGGAGGGGATCATCCAGCTCTTAAAGGATGCAGGAGCTGTGTAGACTATTTAGTATCCTAGCATCGTGCTAAAGTCGATAATTTCGGAAAAATAGCCACTCTCTTGCACACTCTCATTCAACGCCGTTGATGTGAATGAGAATAGGCCTGCAGGAAAACTTTTGTGCAAAGAAATTGGCACCCAAATGCTTGGGTTATAATAAGTTTATTTTGTAATGGCGTTGTACAAGTGCACATACTGTCTGCTCACAACCTCTGGTCCAAACAAATCTACGGCCCTGCGATGCAGCAGCTCCGGGTCAAACGTAAGCTCTTTCACTCGCTTCATACTCTCACAAAGGGCCTGCAGATCATTGACAGCGACGAGACAGCCAGCCTCCTCATTCACAATATCTTCTGTGCCGCCGCAGCGAGTGGCGACGATGGGAATGCCCGACGCCATGGCCTCGATACAGACGACGCCGAAGGTTTCATGCTGGCTGGCCAGGACAAAGGCGTCGGCCTCTTGAAAAGCAACGCGCACAGCTTCACGTGAGAGGGATCCAAGAAAGGTGACCTGGCTTTCAAGACCAAGCGTCGCAGTCAATTTTTGCAGCCGCTCCTTTTCAGGGCCGTCGCCGCCGATCGTGAGGTGCACTTTCTGGTCTGCAAGTTGTTTAAAAGCCTGTAATAGGAGCCCAATATTTTTTCGCGGCACTAAGTGCGACACTGTTAAAAAATGAAACGTCTCCCGCTCTTTTTTTGGACTAGGCTTAAAACTTCCCGTATCGACCAGATTTGGAATGACCTGGACGTTTGCAGCTGTATAAACTTCAAGCTTCTCTTTCAAGGCACTGCTCACAGCCACAACAGCTTTTGCCTGATCAAAAACATCGCGAATATAGGGAGTACTCCAGCACTTATCCCAAGAAGTTCCAAGCACCTGCTGCTTCATAAAGACGCTGGCGTGTTCGGTGACGCAGTAGGGGATGCCATATTTTTGTGAAATACTACGAGTCGCAATGCCTGCCCAGACACTACTTTGAGCATGAATCAGATCGGGCTTTCCATAAGCCGCCACATACTTTTTCATCAATTTTTCAGCAAAGAAGCACCATGCCTCCATCTGTTTTTTCATCAGCTTGGGAAAAAGGTTCCAACCGTGGAGGCGGCAGGTGGGTAGCGGCCCCTCAAATTCTATAGAGCTCTGGAAATGGTTCTTGGTCAAAAGCCCGGGCGTCAAGCTCCGCAATTGCCGTATTTCCGGATAGAGCACTCCCATGCGTACAACCTGACTTAAGGCGAGGGCGTGCTCATGGAAAAAGGAGCCGAGCAGGGGCTGCTCTTCCGTCACATACCAGGAGGGAATCATTAAAACGTGGAGTTTCATGTCCCGCAATTCTACTGTTTCTTCACTTTTACTTGAACATTCCTCTGCAAAGCAGTAAATTAATGGCATGACTAAGCCATTTCCACCCAAGATTTTCGGGACTGACGGCGTGCGCGGGCGCGCCAACAATACTCCCATGACAGTAGAAATTGCCCTGGCGCTCGGTCGTGCGGCGGGCAAGCTCTTTAGAACACATGAGGGCAAGCATCGCGTCGTGATTGGCAAGGATACGCGCCTCTCCTGCTACATGTTTGAAAATGCCCTCATTTCCGGCCTCTGCTCGATGGGGGTCGACACGCTGATGGTGGGGCCCTTTCCGACGCCCGGAATTGCCTTTATCACGCGCGCCTACCGCGCCGACGCCGGTATTGTCATCTCCGCTTCGCACAACCCCTATTATGACAACGGCATCAAGTTCTTCTCCTCAGAGGGTTTTAAGCTACCTGACAACTGGGAAGAGGAGATGGAGAGGCTCGTCAAGCAAAATGACTTTGACGACTCTCTGCCGACAGATGATGAGGTGGGGCGCAACACCAAAATTAATGATGCCGATGGGCGCTATATCGAATATGTGAAAGCCACCTTTCCGCGGCGCCTTTCGCTCAAAAATATTAAAGTGGTTCTAGACTGTGCCAACGGGGCTGCCTATAAGGTGGCGCCGCTTGTTTTCCGCGAGCTTGACGCCCAGGTTTTTGTCTATGGCAACACGCCAAACGGTCTCAATATCAACGAAGGGTGCGGGTCGCTCCATCCTGAGATGGTCCAGAAGGCGGTCATCGACCATCGCGCCGATGTCGGGATCGCTTTAGATGGCGATGCCGACCGCGTTGTAATGGTAGATGAGAATGCGCAAATTGTCGATGGCGATACGATGCTCGCCATCTGCGCGAGCGATATGCAAAAGCAGGGGGTTCTGCGCCATAATAAGGTTGTGGCAACTGTCATGAGCAATTTTGGTTTTCTCAAAGCGATGGAGCAGTTTGGCATTGAGGTGATCAAAGCGCCTGTCGGTGACCGCTACGTCATTCAAGAGATGCTAAAGCATGAGGCCAATCTTGGCGGAGAGCAGAGTGGCCACATGATCTTCTTAGATCACAACACGACTGGCGATGGTCTTGTGTGCGCTCTTCAAGTGCTGCGCATCATGATCGAAACCGACTCCAAGCTTTCCGATCTCGCCGCGATTTTTAAACGCTATCCACAAGCCTGTGTCAACGTGAAAGTCAAGACAAAACCGCCTCTAGATGCACTTAAAACAGTTCAAGAGGCGAAATCGCAGGTGGAAAAAATGCTTGGCCGATTCGGGACGGGTGCTCGTGCGCTATTCTGGAACAGAAGATATCTGCCGCATTATGGTAGAGGGGCCTAAAGTCAAACAGGTGCATGAGATGGCTAATCACATTGCAGCCGCAGTGCGAATGAGATTGGGAGTAAATAAACGTTATGTGTGGAATTTTTGGTTATGTCGGCAAGCGTAAGTCCTGTCAAGACTGTTTACAAGGTCTGAAAAAGCTTGAATACCGCGGCTATGACTCTGCGGGGATTGGCGGTGTCAAGGATGGCAAAATCCTTTTCTGCAAGGAAGTAGGCAAGATTTCGGTTCTTCAAAAGGCTGTAGAGGAGGCGCATCTCGATCTCGATGCAGCCATTGGACAGACCCGCTGGGCCACGCATGGAGTGCCCAACAAGATCAATGCGCACCCGCATCTGGACCAGGCTGGAACGCTTGCAATTGTGCATAATGGCATCATCGAAAACCATGAATCTCTCCGCAAGCTTCTCAAAGAAAAGGGGATTAAATTCATTTCTGATACCGATTCTGAAGTCATTGCCCATCTCATCAGCGATTTCAATAAGGGCGATCTCCTCGAAGCGGTTAAACAGGCTGTCCCTCTATTGAAAGGGCAATTTGCCTTTGCCGTCGTCCATCGCGACTATCCGCAGCAGATCATCGCGGTTGCACATGAGGCGCCTCTCGTCATCGGCATAGGCGCAGGCGAAGCCTTTATCTCTTCCGATCCAAACGCTTTTGTTTCCCACACTCGCGAAGTAGTCTTTTTGGAAGATGCGGAAATTGCCGTCATCCGTCCCGACCATCTAGAAATTTACGATTCGACTTTTACCCCCATTACAAAAGAGACGCAGCAGATCGCACTCCATGCTGAGGATGTATCCAAAGGCCATTTTGAACATTTCACCCTAAAAGAAATCCATGAGCAGCCTCAGACCATTCGCAATGCGCTTCTCTCGCGCTTGCTGGAAGAGTATGGGACTGCCTGTTTTGAAGAGCTCGATTTTAGCATGAATGAGCTGCTCGCCGTCGAACGCATCTTAATCATCGCGTGCGGCACCTCCTGGCATGCGGGCTGTGTGGCCTCCTATCTCATCGAAGACAAGGCGCGCATTCCCGTGCAGGTGGAGATCTCCTCGGAGTTCCGCTACAAAAATCCTGTGATGGCTCCCAATACTTTAGTGATCGCCATCAGCCAATCGGGCGAGACGGCGGACACCGTCGCTGCCGTGCGCGAAATTAAAGACCAAGGGGTCGAAAATTCTAGCTATTTGCAATGTTTATGGCTCCACATTGGCGCGAGAGGCCGATGCTTGCCTTTATCTTCGCGCAGGGCCCGAAATTGGCGTCTGCTCCACAAAGGCATTTACGAGTCAAATGGTAGTCCTCTCTCTCTTCACTCTGCTGATGGCGCGCATGCGCAACTTGAACAAACATGAGGGGCAGGAGTTTATCAGGCAGCTGAAGCTACTTCCTGAACAGGTGCAGCAGGTGCTCGACCAGGCGCCCAAGATTCACGCCATTGCGAAAGAGTATGCCCAATACGATAACTTCTTCTTTCTCGGGCGCAACTACATGTACCCCACGAGCCTTGAAGGAGCGTTGAAGCTTAAAGAAATTTCTTACATTAATGCCAACGGCTATCCCGCAGGCGAGATGAAGCATGGTCCGATTGCTCTGATTGGCGAACAGTGCCCGACAGTAGCTCTTGCAGCCAATAAATTGACTTTCGATAAGCTCCTCAGCAATCTCATGGAGGTGAAGGCGCGCAAAGGAAAAGTTCTGGTGATTGCAGAAACGGATGCGGAGGGCCTTGAAAGCATTGCAGATGCGATTATCCGCATTCCGAATGTCATCGATGAGCTGGCGACCATCCCGACTACCATTGCGACCCAGCTTTTGGCCTACTACATTGCAAAAGAGCGCGGTGCCGACATCGACCATCCGCGCAATCTTGCCAAATCTGTTACGGTGGAATAAATGATTCAAAAAGTAAGCTTCATTGTCAATTATAACCTGTATGAATCGAAGCGCCATTTCACGCGCAAGCTTGCCGAGGCGATGAACCGCAAGGGGATCGAGACGCGCATCATCGATGTTCAGGAGAGCGCCTTAAGCGC
>CAVUZO010000007.1:0-292525 GCA_963745935.1 uncultured Parachlamydiaceae bacterium | reverse complement strand
TGCAGCAACTTAGCGATATCATTGTAGAATCCAATCAACCAGAGGCCCATCGGTTAGCTTTTGAAGTCCAGGCAATTGCTCTGGGCCTATTGGCAGAAGAAGCAAGAGCCCCTTGGGAAATGTTACCTCAGGAAATGCATCTACAAATTCTTTCGCATTTGACCCCAAAACAAACCCTTGGCTCGCTTGAAATTAAAAGTCAACTTGCTTCAGCGGCTTTTACCTCAACAAGTTTGCACGGCGTCGCTAGAGATGCTAAAAAGCATTGGGTGAACGAGGAAGCTGTTTCACTTCGCACTTACGGCTGCAAAATAGCCAAAGAAGCCACAGCCAAAGAAGCCGTGGATTATGCAATTGCGCTCAATTTGCAAAGTGCAAATTTGTTGGAATTTCACGATGTGACTAATGAGGACCTCGACAAATTATTTAAAAATTGTCCGAAATTGAATATATTATTAATAAAAAGCGCTAAAATTAGTAAACTTCCGCCAGAAGCTGCCCAGTTGCAGGAGCTTTACTGCAGCCGCTGTCCTATAAACAGCCTGCCCGCGGGGATGGACAAGTTGCAGAAGCTTTTCTGCAGCGACTGTCCTAACCTAAACAGCCTGCCCGCGGGGATGGTCAAGTTGCAGGAGCTTTACTGCAGCGACTGTCCTAACCTAAACAGCCTGCCCGCGGGGATGGTCAAGTTGCAGGAGCTTTACTGCAGCCGCTGTCCTATAAACAGCCTGCCCGCGGGGATGGACAAGTTGCAGAAGCTTTTCTGCAGCTACTGTCCTAACCTAAACAGCCTGCCGGAAGGGATGGACAAGTTGCAGCAGCTTTTCTGTAACGGCTGTCCTATAAACAGCCTGCCCGCGGGGATGGACAAGTTGCAGAAGCTTGACTGCAGCCGCTGTCCTATAAACAGCCTGCCCGCGGGGATGGACAAGTTGCAGAAGCTTGACTGCAGCGGCTGTCCTATAAACAGCCTGCCCGCGGGGATGGTCAAGTTGCAGGAGCTTTTCTGTAGAGGCTGTCCTCTATCTCGAAACATGAATCTCCCAGTCCCTCAAACTTGTTTCATACTTAGGTAGCATTAAATGTCTCAACCCCCTACTCCAGATCCTCTTGTAGGCTGCTAAAAACGCCGTGCAGCTTAATCCCTGCACGGCGCTAAGAAGAATCAGTGAGCCGTATGAGCAGCCAAAATCGCGAGGAGCAGAAGGGCGACGATGTTGGTAATTTTGATCATAGGGTTGATGGCAGGGCCGGCGGTCCGCCCGCGGTCATCGAGAGACACCTATCCTTATTGCAAAGTTTATCGCAAAAAAATACTTTTTTTTATAAATAATAATAAGGTAAAATATCTAAAAATAAATTACATTGGTAGGTTATGGGCATAGAATCCTGCAGAAATCGCGATAAGCTTTATAGAAGCCTTGAAGGGTTTGTGAATCGAACAGCCTGGGGAGAGAAGCAGGTCACAATTCCAAGTCTTGGCGAGTTTATAGAAAGAAATTTAAAATTGATCGTTGCACAGACAGAGACTGGCGATGGCAAGCTAAAGCGAATCCTTTTGCAACTAAGCGATCGAATCCTTGTAGAATCCAATCAACCAGAGGCCCATCGGTTAGCTTTTGAAGTCCAGGCAATTGCTCTGGGCCTATTGGCAGAAGGAGCAAGAGCCCCTTGGGAAATGTTACCTCAGGAAATGCATCTACAAATTCTTTCGCATTTGACCCCAAAACAAACCCTGGGGTCCCTTGAAATTAAAAGTCAACTTGCTTCAGCAGCTTTTACCTCAACAAGTTTGCACGGCGTCGCTAGAGATGCTAAAAAGCATTGGGTGAACGAGGAAGCTGTTTTACTTCGCACTTACGGCTGCAAAACAGCCAAAGAAGCCGTGGATTATGCAATTGCGCTCAATTTGCAAAGTGTAAATTTGTTGGAATTTCCCGATGCGACTGATGACGATATCGATAAATTATTTAAAAATTGTCCGAAATTGAATATATTTTTAATAAAAAGCGATAAAATTAGTAAACTTCCGCCAGAAGCTGCCCAGTTGCAGCAGCTTTTCTGCAGCGGCTGTCCTATAAACAGCCTGCCCGCGGGGATGGACAAGTTGCAGCAGCTTGACTGCAGCCGCTGTCCTATAAACAGCCTGCCCGCGGGGATGGACAAGTTGCAGAAGCTTTTCTGCAGCGGCTGTCCTAACCTAAACAGCCTGCCGGAAGGGATGGACAAGTTGCAGCAGCTTGACTGCAGCGGCTGTCCTAACCTAAACAGCCTGCCCGCGGGGATGGACAAGTTGCAGCTGCTTGACTGCAGCGGCTGTCCTAACCTAAACAGCCTGCCCGCGGGGATGGACAAGTTGCAGGAGCTTTACTGCAGCGACTGTCGTAACCTAAACAGCCTGCCGGAAGGGATGGACAAGTTGCAGAAGCTTGACTGCAGCCGCTGTCCTAACCTAAACAGCCTGCCGGAAGGGATGGACAAGTTGCAGCTGCTTTTCTGCAGACGCTGTCCTATAAACAGCCTGCCCGCGGGGATGGACAAGTTGCAGCAGCTTTTCTGCTACGACTGTCCTAACCTAAACAGCCTGCCCGCGGGGATGGTCAAGTTGCAGCTGCTTGACTGCAGCGGCTGTCCTATAAACAGCCTGCCGGAAGGGATGGACAAGTTGCAGAAGCTTCTATGCAGCGGCTGTCCTAACCTAAACAGCCTGCCGGAAGGGATGGACAAGTTGCAGCAGCTTTTCTGCTACGACTGTCCTAACCTAAACAGCCTGCCGGAAGGGATGGACAAGTTGCAGCAGCTTTTCTGCAGGGACTGTCCTAACCTAAACAGCCTGCCCGCGGGGATGGTCAAGTTGCAGGAGCTTATATGCAGAGGCTGTCCTCTATCTCGAAACATGAATCTCCCAGTCCCTCAAACTTGTGTCATACAGAGGTAGCATTAAATGTCTCAACCGCCTACTCCAGATCCTCTTGTAGGCTGCTAAAAACGCCGTGCAGCTTAATCCCTGCACGGCGCTAAGAAGAATCAGTGAGCCGTATGAGCGGCCAAAATCGCGAGGAGCAGAAGGGCAACGATATTGGCAATTTTGATCATCGGGTTGGTGGCAGGGCCGGCGGTCCGCCCGCGGTCATCGAGAGACCACCTATCTTTATTAGCAAAGTTTATCGCAAAAAAATACTTTTTTTATAAATAATAATAAGGTATAACATCTAAGAGTAATTACATTGGTAGGTTATGGGCATAGAATCCTGCAGAGATCGCGATGAGCTTTATAGAAACCTTGAAGGGTTTGTGAATCGAACAGCCTGGGGAGAGAAGCAGGTCACAATTCCAAGTCTTGTCGAGTTTATAGAAAGAAATTTAAAATTGATCGTTGCACAGACAGAGACTGGCGATGTCAAGCTAAAACGAATCCTGCAGCAACTTAGCGATATCATTGTAGAATCCAATCAACCAGAGGCCCATCGGTTAGCTTTTGAAGTCCAGGCAATTGCTCTGGGCCTATTGGCAGAAGGAGCAAGAGCCCCTTGGGAAATGTTACCTCAGGAAATGCATCTACAAATTCTTTCGCATTTGACCCCAAAACAAACCCTGGGGTCCCTTGAAATTAAAAGTCAACTTGCTTCAGCAGCTTTTACCTCAACAAGTTTGCACGGCGTCGCTAGAGATGCTAAAAAGCATTGGGTGAACGAGGAAGCTGTTTCACTTCGCACTTACAGCTGCAAAACAGCCAAAGAAGCCACAGCCAAAGAAGCCGTGGATTATGCAATTGCGCTCAATTTGCAAAGTGTAAATTTGTTGGAATTTCCCGATGTGACTAATGAGGACATCGACAAATTATTTAAAAATTGTCCGAAATTGAATATATTATTAATAAAAAGCGATAAAATTAGTAAACTTCCGCCAGAAGCTGCCCAGTTGCAGCAGCTTTTCTGCAGCGACTGTCCTAACCTAAACAGCCTGCCAGAGGGGATGGACAAGTTGCAGCAGCTTTTCTGCAGCGGCTGTCCTATAAACAGCCTGCCCGCGGGGATGGACAAGTTGCAGAAGCTTTTCTGCAGAGACTGTCCTAACCTAAACAGCCTGCCAGAGGGGATGGACAAGTTGCAGGAGCTTGACTGCGGCTTCTGTCCTATAAACAGCCTGCCCGCGGGGATGGACAAGTTGCAGAAGCTTTACTGCTACGGCTGTCCTAACCTAAACAGCCTGCCAGAGGGGATGGACAAGTTGCAGGATCTTCTATGCAGCGGCTGTCCTATAAACAGCCTGCCGGAAGGGATGGACAAGTTGCAGAAGCTTGACTGCAGCAGCTGTCCTATAAACAGCCTGCCGGAAGGGATGGACAAGTTGCAGAAGCTTTTCTGCACCTACTGTCCTATAAACAGCCTGCCGGAAGGGATGGACAAGTTGCAGGAGCTTAACTGCAGCGGCTGTCCTAACCTAAACAGCCTGCCGGAAGGGATGGACAAGTTGCAGGAGCTTCTCTGTAACGGCTGTCCTCTATCTCGAAACATGAATCTCCCAGTCCCTCAAACTTGTTTCATACTTAGGTAGCATTAAATGTCTCAACCCCCTACTCCAGATCCTCTTGTAGGCTGCTAAAAACGCCGTGCAGCTTAATCCCTGCACGGCGCTAAGAAGAATCAGTGAGCCGTATGAGCAGCCAAAATCGCGAGGAGCAGAAGGGCGACGATGTTGGTAATTTTGATCATAGGGTTGATGGCAGGGCCGGCGGTCCGCCCGCGGTCATCGAGAGACACCTATCCTTATTAGCAAAGTTTATCGCAAAAAAATACTTTTTTTTATAAATAATAGGGTAAAATATCTAAAAATAAATTACATTGGTAGGTTATGGGCATAGAATCCTGCAATCGCGATAAGCTTTATAGAAGCCTTGAAGGGTTTGTGAATCGAACAGCCTGGGGAGAGAAGCAGGTCACAATTCCAAGTCTTGGCGAGTTTATAGAAAAAAATTTAAAATTGATCGTTGCACAGACAGAGACTGGCGATGGCAAGCTAAAGCGAATCCTTTTGCAACTAAGCGATCGAATCCTTGTAGAATCCGATCAACCAGAGGCCCATCGGTTAGCTTTTGAAGTTCAAGGAATTGCTCTGGGCCTATTGGCAGAAGGAGCAAGAGCCCCTTGGGAAATGTTAACAGCTGAATTGCAGGTACAAATTCTTTCGCGTTTGACGCCAAAACGAACCCTGGGGTCCCTTGAAATTAAAAGTCAACTTGCTTCAGCGGCTTTTACCTCAACAAGTTTGCACGGCGTCGCTAGAGATGCTAAAAAGCATTGGGTGAACGAGGAAGCTGTTTCACTTCGCACTTACGGCTGCAAAACAGCCAAAGAAGCCGTGGATTATGCAATTGCGCTCAATTTGCAAAGTGTAAATTTGTTGGAATTTCCCGATGTGACTAATGAGGACATCGACAAATTATTTAAAAATTGTCCGAAATTGAATATATTATTAATAAAAAGCGATAAAATTAGTAAACTTCCGCCAGAAGCTGCCCAGTTGCAGCAGCTTTTCTGCAGCGACTGTCCTAACCTAAACAGCCTGCCAGAGGGGATGGACAAGTTGCAGCAGCTTTTCTGCAGCGGCTGTCCTATAAACAGCCTGCCGGAAGGGATGGACAAGTTGCAGCAGCTTGACTGCAGCGGCTGTCCTAACCTAAACAACCTGCCGGAAGGGATGGACAAGTTGCAGCAGCTTTTCTGCTACGACTGTCCTATAAACAGCCTGCCCGCGGGGATGGACAAGTTGCAGCAGCTTTTCTGCAGCCGCTGTCCTATAAACAGCCTGCCCGCGGGGATGGACAAGTTGCAGCAGCTTTTCTGTAGCGACTGTCCTAACCTAAACAGCCTGCCGGAAGGGATGGACAAGTTGCAGAAGCTTGACTGCAGCGGCTGTCCTAACCTAAACAGCCTGCCGGAAAAGATGGACAAGTTGCAGGAGCTTTTCTGCAGCTTCTGTCCTATAAACAGCCTGCCCGCGGGGATGGACAAGTTGCAGAAGCTTTACTGCAGCGGCTGTCCTATAAATAGCCTGCCGGTGGGGATGGACAAGTTGCAGAAGCTTGACTGCAGCGGCTGTCCTATAAATAGCCTGCCGGAAGGGATGGACAAGTTGCAGCAGCTTTTCTGCTACGACTGTCCTATAAACAGCCTGCCCGCGGGGATGGTCAAGTTGCAGCAGCTTTTCTGCAGCCGCTGTCCTAACCTAAACAGCCTGCCCGCGGGGATGGTCAAGTTGCAGGAGCTTCTATGCAGAGGCTGTCCTCTATCTCAAAACATGAATCTCCCAGTCCCTCAAACTTGTTTCATACTTAGGTAGCATTAAATGTCTCAACCGCCTACTCCAGATCCTCTTGTAGGCTGCTAAAAACGCCGTGCAGCTTAATCCCTGCACGGCGCTAAGAAGAATCAGTGAGCCGTATGAGCGGCCAAAATCGCGAGGAGCAGAAGGGCAACGATATTGGCAATTTTGATCATCGGGTTGATGGCAGGGCCGGCGGTATCTTTATAAGGGTCGCCGACGGTGTCGCCTGTGATGGCCGCTTTGTGCGCCTCAGAACCTTTGCCGCCATGGTAGCCCTCTTCGATATGCTTCTTCGCATTATCCCAGGCGCCTCCGCCCGAGGTCATCGAGAGGCCGACGAAGAGGCCGGTGACCACGACGCCTAGGAGCATCGCTCCAAGGGCTGTGAAGGCAGCGACCTGACCGACTGCAAAGTAGATCACGAAGTAGGTCAGGACTGGAATCACGACCGGAAGTAGCGACGGAACAATCATCTCCTTAATGGCAGCTTTGGTGAGAATATCGACCGCGCGCCCATAATCGGGTTTTCCACTCCCCTCCATAATGCCTGGAATCTCTTTAAACTGTCGGCGCACTTCGACGACAACGGCCCCGGCTGCGCGTCCCACGGCCATCATGCTAAAGGCCCCAAAAAGATAGGGCATCAGCCCCCCAATAAAGAGTCCGACTACTACAAAGGCATCCTGCAAATTGTACTGAATATGCAAGTTGGGGAAGTAGTAAGAGAGATCCTCAGTAAAGGCTGAGAAGAGGACGAGCGCTGCAAAACCGGCAGAGCCGATAGCATACCCTTTCGTCACCGCTTTGGTCGTGTTGCCAACGGCATCGAGAGCATCGGTTGTCTTTCTCACATCGGCAGGAAGGTTTGACATCTCGGCAATTCCACCGGCGTTGTCCGTCACGGGCCCATACGCGTCGAGGGCCACAATCATGCCCGCGAGAGAGAGCATGCTGCTCGCAGCGACCGCTAAACCAAAAAGGTTGGCATTGAGATAGGCGACTAAAATCCCTGCGCAGATGACGAGGACTGGAAGCGCCGTCGCCTCCATCGAGACAGCAAGACCTTGGATGATATTGGTGCCATGGCCCGTTTTAGAGGCCTCTGCAATGCTTTTCACAGGGCGGTACAGAGTGAGCGTGTAGTACTCGGTGATCCAGATCAGCAGGCCGGTGACGACGAGGCCCGTAATGCCGCAGTAAAAGAGGTTCCAGCCGGTAAACGTTTGACCGTTGGCCGTATAGGGGGTATCGAGTCCGATCATGCTCCTGGTCAGGAACCAGAGGGCAATCGCCGATAAAATAGCCGTTCCAAAGAAGCCTTTATAGAGGGCTGCCATGATGTTATTGCTCTTGCCAAGTTTCACGAAAAAAGTCCCGATAATCGACGTCAAGATGCACGCGGCGCCAATGGCAAGCGGATAGAGCATCATCGTCTCAAGAGTGGCTCCAGTGAAGAAGACTCCGGCAAGCAGCATCGTTCCCACAATGGTGACGATGTAGGTTTCAAAAAGGTCCGCTGCCATTCCTGCGCAGTCTCCGACGTTGTCCCCTACGTTATCCGCAATCACGGCCGGGTTTCTTGGATCATCTTCGGGAATGCCCGCTTCGATTTTACCCACGAGGTCAGCCCCTACGTCGGCCCCTTTTGTGAAGATTCCACCCCCAAGACGGGCGAAAATCGAGATCAGCGAGGCGCCAAAGCCTAAGCCGACCAGCGCTTCGAGCTGCTGTCTTATCGCAAGTCCTTGAGACTTAAGGAAATAGGTATATCCTGCCACGCCGATAAGGCCGAGCCCCACGACCAGCATTCCCGTGATGGCGCCCGATTTAAAGGCCACATCGAGAGCAGCAGCGAGTCCGCTCCGCGCCGCTTCGCAGGTGCGCACGTTGGCGCGCACGGAGACGTTCATTCCCACATAACCAGCGGCACCCGACAAGATGGCGCCGATCAGGAAACCTGCCCCCACATAGCCTCCAAGTAGCCACGTGAGCAGGCCAAAGATGATGACACCCACAATTGCAATCATCTGATACTGACGATTGAGGTAGGCGCGAGCGCCCTCTTGGATTGCCGCGGCAATCTGCTGCATTTTGTCATTCCCCGTGCTCAGAGAAAGGATTGAACGAATCGTATACAGCCCATAAATGAGGGCGATCAATCCGCAGGCAAGCACTAAGCCATACTCTAGGCCGTACGCTGAGGCATTCATGAAAAACTCCTGTTAAAATGTTCTGCTAAATCCTACAAAAAGAGGGGGCAAAAGATCAACATAAAAGCAACCGCTTGCACTCAGAATTCAAATATTATATAATAAAAGTGGGAGATGACTAATCTTCCAAAGGAAGGTGATTATGGCATTTGCCTTTAACACAAGTTACGGCTTTTTAGTGCTAGCCGTATACTTAATTGTGGTAGGTTTGTCGATGCTGGTTCCAGCTGTCGGCGCCGCTATCCCACCTGTGGTAGTTGGGGTTCTAGCTCTTGTTGCAGGTGTTTTGATCCTGATCGGCAGGTAGCTAAGAATCTGAATGCACAGGAGATTTTTTAACCGCCTGTGCATTTTTTTTTACCCGCATCTTGATAAGCAGCCGGTCGGGCTGATAGGAGCGCTTCGAGTGGCGAATATCAGCGGAACCGATATCTTGACCTAAGTTAATCCATTCGCACTGTTTTTCTAACAGAAGCGCGCTCTCCTCAAATAGAAATTGGTAAACTCCTTTAAATTCCGTCAATCCCTTGGCAAAATGGAACACATAAGTCTTATCATTTATCTTCTCCCCGAGCAGAAATGCTGCAGGCTCCTTGTCGACATAGATCAGATGGCCGCTCAAATGGAGCCGGTCGATCAGCTGCAGCGCCTCTCTGCACGCCTCGTAGTCGGTAAAGCGCGCATCACCATGCGGATGGCTCTGCCACACGTCCAGAACACGCTGCGCATCGGGAGCCCGCTCTTGTGTAAGAGGAAGCAGCTCATGGGTGGGATACTTTTCGAGAAACTGATGGACCAGATTGCGCCTGCTGCTCAGTTTGCGCCCAGGTAGATGGGCCAGTTTTGAGGTCTGGTAGAGATAGTCGTCGTCCATGTCGACGTGGCTCCACTCAAACTGCTGCGGATCCAAAAACGGAAGCCACTCCTCAGGTATGGGAAAGAGGGCATCTACCCCTTCCATGCAGGCGTAGAGGTCCTCCCAGTCGACCTCGTTTAGGGGTCTCGTAGGCATGAGCGTCGCAACGCCATCGCGCGTCTTGCCTCTAATATAAAGATCGCCCCGCTGCAGGAGCTCAAACGCGTGCACCTCGCGGAAAAGGTAGAGATTCGCAAAGGAGTAATCGATCAGATTTAAGCCCAATTTCCGCAAGCGCGGCTCTAAGAGCTCCTGGTGATCGAGACTGATTTTTTCTCCGTCCATAATGATTCCGTACAATAAGGCGCATCAAAATTCAAGAAGTTTACCGCTTCTTTAAAACCCGACTTGCGCTCCTACATCACGCTTAAACTTTGGCCGAACTTAGCAAGAGAGCAAAGAGAGGACTCCTCCTACTGCACTGCAAACAAATGTTGCGGAACTGGCGATATGAAAGATGCGGCTGATCCTTTCAGGAGGGGGGAAAGGGCGACGCATAACCTCACTATCGCGAGGCTCTGTTCTACTGCTCCAAATAGAAACTTACAATCAATCATAAATTCTCGCAGTATATAAATTTTTATAGTAGAAAATAGTAATTTAATTGAATTTAATTATGTTAGTGTTATATTATTTTTAATTATGACAACTATTAGAAAAGTTCAAACTCAAACATTTTTTGAACATTTTAAGCACCCTTTTAGTTTCCAGGTCACACCTGGCACCAAGCATGTTTTAGCAACGCGAGAAAAAGTGGCTGCATTCGCCCTTTTAACTGCGGGTCTCTTTTTTGCTCTCGTCGGCGGCCCGCTTCTCTTTTACAGCTACACGCGTCGACGCAAGATAAAGCAGATTCAGCAGCTTACAATGAGGCCAGGGTTTGGTCAACTTGCTCCAAGCCCAGCGCCAATACCAGCAGCTCCTGTGCCAAGTCCTGCGCCTGCTCCTGGACCAGTACCAGTAGTTCCTACGCCTACTCATGTGCCAGCTCCAGCAGCACCTACACATACTCCTGTGCCAGCTCCAGTAGTACCTCCACACACTCCTGCGCCAGCTCCAACTCCTGGACCAGCTCCAGTAGTACCTAAACACATTCCTGCGCCAGCTCCAACTCCTGTGCCAGCTCCAGTAGTACCTCCACACACTCCTGCGCCAGCTCCAACTCCTGTGCCAGCTCCAGTAGTACCTACACACATTCCTGCGCCAGCTCCAACTCCTGTGCCAGCTCCAGTAGTACCTCCACACACTCCTGCGCCAGCTCCAACTCCTGGACCAGCTCCAGTAGTACCTAAACACATTCCTGCGCCAGCTCCAACTCCTGTGCCAGCTCCAGTAGTACCTCCACACACTCCTACCCCAGCTCCAACTCCTGCGCCAGCTCCAGTAGTACCTACACACACCCCTGCGCCAGCTCCAGCAGCACCTACACATACTCCTGGAACAGCACCAGCAGTACCTACATACGCTCCTGCGCCAACTCCAACTCCTGGACCAGCTCCAGGAGCGCCTACGCCTATTCCTGCGCCTGGCCCGGCACCCGCTTCATTAAGAATTGACTTTGCCTTACTTGCAAGGCTTGGGGAGCCTTTGAAAGGCGAATGCGACAAATTAATGAATCTCTATAAAAGCACGAACGAGACTTTGCAAAACTATATAAATAAGAGGGCACCTGTCGATTATGGGAAGCTTGTGCAAGTACAAAAAGATGTAGCGACTCTTGAGCAAACTCTGGACCTCGTCTACATGAACTGGATCTCAAGTTTCGCAGATGAGCCAGAGCTCTTTAACCAGCTGCGCAGTTATCTGAACAGCTCTTCGCAAATGATCAACACGATCGTCAATCAAGAACCAGTCGACCCAGCAAATCTTGCGCATGAAATTGCAAAGATGAAAAGTCTGCCAGCTGTTCTGCGAGATAGGCGATTGAAAAAGATTTTAGAGACACAATTTACCATTATTTCTATCAACCCTGATGGAAACTGCGGCCCGCGCGCCTTAGCGCATGCGCTAGGAAATGAAAATGATCATCAGAAAATTCGAGAAGAGGTTGCGACTGGAATGATGAAACGCAGTGGCCAATATTTCTCACCAACCGAATTTCGAAATTTCGCTTCGAAGTATAACCGTGGGGTGGGACTCCTGAGCATCTGCTCAACTGAAGTGGTTGGCAACCGTCTGCAGCCAGAGTCAGGCTTTTTTTGGGGAAGTACTCAGCAAATCATGCTCTACTATACAAGCACGCACCAGGACGGCAATCTCAATCACTACGACCTACTCGTGCCAATAGTAGGAGCCTAGTGTGGCGACGGCAGCTTAGATTCAAAATCAAAATTTAAGAAGTTTACAGCCTCTTTAAACTCCTTTTCCCACACAGGAGATTCACCTGCATAAAGAAAGTTCAACACATCGTACAGAGGACCAGAAGGAATCGTGGAAATTGGACAGGAGCCTTCTCTGGTTTCTTTCATTCCATTTTGAAAGAGCACACGGAAGAAAGCAGAGGGAGAACTTGCCAACATAAAGCGATGGACGCCGGTTCCTTCCAACTTAAAATCGCAACTCCATTTGTCCCCTACGAGCTTCTTAAAAAAATGGGTGCAGCGCAGCCCATCGTCTTTTTGCGTCCAGTGAGAATTGTAGGTGACTATTTCACGAAAATGCTTTTGAACTTCCGGGTCAAGGAGTTCGCTAAACGTCAACTGGTTATAGAGCGCTTTTACATAGAGTTTGGCAAGTTTTTCAGAACCATTTGGAATGAAAATATCCTTTCCATGGGGAAACCTATGGTAGTAGGGGGAGAGGTTCAGTAGAGCGCGATGGGCAAAAATCTGCTCCTGACCTAAGTGTAGAGTTACATCGGAAAATTGCTTACTATTATACTGACCGCGAAGATCGAGATGGGGACTGCCCACTTTAGTTGCATCTTGAATAAACGCCACTATCTTTTCACGCGCCTCAGTGGGGAAATTGGGCTCTTCCAAAAAGAGGTTGAGCAGATCAGCAATGGGATGGCCCTTGACAAGTTTCCCTTGGGCGATAGCTTGCACGCTATCGCTTTTTAAGGAAACGGATAGCCAACTCTCCGTGAAAAGAGATGCAAACGCCGAATGAATGAGAAACTGCCGTTCCCCTCCAAGGGAGGAATTGATAAGGTCCAAAATGGCCTTCCAGTCTCTTCCAAACGAACGTTTCTTATTCAACACCTCTTTCTGATCGGATGAAAGTAAGTCGTATCCTTGCAACAGCTCACGACAGCGAGGCCAGGGATCGACTGCAAGGCGGCTCTGCAGGAGCTCCATACCTTCGCTTATACTACAGCCCTCTGCGAAAAGCCTTGTACATACAAGCTGGAGCAGGATCATCCTCTCATCTTTACTAACAGAAGAAAGGAGCTCCCGAATAGCCTCCCAATTTTTTTCAGCGAGGAATGTGTTCAACGTGGCAGCTTTAGAATGCTCAAAATTTTGCGAGCCATCCGCACGAAGTTCGAAGCAGCGACAGAGGAGACTTCCCAGTTTCCAAGGAGCTTGTTCAAAAGCGTCTAGAATTTGAAAGAGAGAATATGCAGAGACTTGGCGCAGCAGGGATTCAATGACTGAGAAATCTTCTAAAGCTGAGAGGACTTTTCCGAGAGGGATTCCAGTAACACGCAAATCCTTTTTCGCCACTTGTCGGATCTCATGGGGCTGTAGCTGTTCCAGCACTTTACCAACCTGTTCCCCAGGGACATGTTGAAAATGGCGCAACAGGATTGATCGAGGGTATTGCAGGAGAAGAGCGGCATCGACTCGAAAGAAAGGCTCCAGCTCCAACCTAGTCACAGGCGTCCCATATTTTTTATCCGTTTCCGTGAGTTTATCAAGTTCCCAAAGAAGCTCTACAGCTCTATAAGGGAACAGGGCTCTAATTAAAGGTTCAGTTAAACTATTGTTACTACCAAAGTCACCTGTATCCATCCAAGCCTCAGCTATCACTTCAGCGTCTGCTTTCTTGAAAAGCGGGAGCCTTTTGAGAAGCATTTTGCGCCGCTCCTCATTCCCAGAAATAACGCCCT
Source organism: uncultured Parachlamydiaceae bacterium (assembly GCA_963745935.1). Classification (GTDB taxonomy): domain Bacteria; phylum Chlamydiota; class Chlamydiia; order Chlamydiales; family Parachlamydiaceae; genus JAJFUZ01. The sequence continues at coordinate 279,018 of CAVUZO010000007.1, read as the reverse complement.
TAAAAGTAGCTGTCATGACCTGCAGTTGATAGTCTGGGTCTCCTTGCTCAAATCGCTCCAGCACCTTTTTCTCAAAATCGGCGGGCCCCAACAAGCAGCCCAATTCAGACTCTTCGCTTTTATAGGCTTCTGCTAGTTTTTCTAAAAAGTTAACTGTTGCCTCTGTAGGATTTTGTAATAAGGCCTCCTGAAAGCACTCTAAATCTTGATAACCCGAACTTCGAGCCCAGGCTTCCACTAAAATGTTCGCGTTCACATTTAAACGAGGAAACATCTCAATCAGTTCCGCTTTTCCCTGCTTTAATCCTCTAAAAATAGCTGTAGCAACCTGTAAAAGAGGGTAGAAATTTTGATCATCACTGATGCTCCAATACCCATTTCGCTCGAGTAAATCCCAAACTTTTAAAGAACCAAACGCTGGATCCGTTGCCTCCATCTTGGGACTTAAATACTCTGTTTGAAGGAGAAGATCCTGCATTTCAGGCCTGACGATATCTCTGAAGGTCAATTTGCAATAAAGCCATTTTAGATGCAGTTTGGCAAGTTTTTCAGACCCGGGTGGAGTAGAAATAATCCCTTCCCCCTCAAGGAGCTGTGCAAAGAGTGGAGATTGTTTTAACAAGGCGCGATGTGCAGAGTACTTCTTCTCACCGATGCGGAGAGTCACATCTCTTGGTTGGGTCCGAAATTCAGCTGAAGAGCTTCTAGCTTGGACCGCGGCTTCCACCTCTTGTGTAAAGGCCAAAACGCGTTTGCGGGCATCTTGAGTAGATGTGGATTCACTCAAAAAAGCTTGAGTGAGCTTAGCCAAAAAAGAGCCCTTTAAAAATTGCCCTTTTTCAATGGATACTTTTAAAGCTATGAGCTGACTTTCAGTTAAGTGAAAGGCGTAGGCCGCTTGCAGTAGAACCCTTCTCTCAATCCCATCTGATGGTGGGATACAAGCCCAAATGGCTGCCCACTCTTTAGCTTCACGCAGTTTAAAGAATTTTACCTTTAACGCCATCTGTTCGGAAGCTGAAAGAGAGTTGTAGCTTCGAATGGCCTCAAAACAGTTGGGCCACTCCTTAATGCGTTCGGCGTGGCTTTCATAGACACTAGCATCTATAAAACAGAGCAAACCCCACATTTTCCAAGGAATCGGTTCAAATGCTTTTAAGAAAATAGAGAGGTACTCGAAATCGCTTGTTTCTCGCAACAAGGGAATCAGGAATCGAGACTCCTGTAACTGCAGATAATCATTTACTTTCTCAGGAAATTTTTTCCAGAGAGTCTCCAGCAAAAACTTAGGGCGGTACTGTGACATCTGAAGGGCTTTAGCCCAAAGTGCTGGAGGGACATGGCTTAGGCAAGAAAACAGGACAGGGTCTAGCCCGATACCCTGGTCAATCTCATTGAAAATGGCTTCTGCAACCTTCACTTGATAAGCGGCTTTTCCCTTTTCAACTAGCTCGAGAACTTTCTCACCATGGACAGATTCAAAAGCGGATAGCGCCGCTATAAAGTAGGGATTGTCCCGTTCGAAGCGAGTTTCTCGATTCGCTTCAGGGATGCGGCTCACAAACTCTCGGAGTCTCTCCTTGAATTTGGCTTCGAGAGAGGGATCTTTTTTATGGAGTTCGCGGTCGACTAGACCCTCCCACCAGATTCTTCTGGAAAAGGGAAAAATTTCTCCTCTCATAGGGGGTGGGGGAAAGGTCATCATGAGTTCGTGCAGGCTTTTTAGCCTCTCCTCTTCTTTCCCATGGAGACGCCACTTAGTTAGCCCAAAAACTCCTAAACTTAAGGTCGCCGCAGCAGCGCAGCCATACTGGACAAGCGGAGAAGCTGTTGCTACAAAAGAGATGACTCCTCCTGCTAAACTGCTCACAAATGTCACGGAACTTACCGCATGAATGACGCGGCTGATCCTTTCAGATGGGACGAAAGGTTGACAGACATCCTCGATATAGCGCGAAACTTTATTAGTATCAGAAACAGTTGTCATAAAGTTAAATAATAGTCGATATAAATTTAAAAATCAACTACGTTAATACATCACAATTGTATCGCCCTTGATGCCGACCCGCACGAGGTTGTCGCCGCTTTCGAGCACCAGGATGCGCTCATGGACCTTAACCCCCTGCTCCTGCCAGTGGCCGCTGCTTTTTTCCGTCGACCAGTTTAATAGGTAGCGGCCTGGCTGCAGCTGATACTGCAAGACTTTGCGCGGCTTAAAGAGGTCGGGCTCCTCAAGAGGAACTTCTAAACCATTAAACCTTAGGGATTTAATTTTGAGATTATAGCCTGCATCCTCCACTTTGACGGTGAGCTCCACCAGATTTTCAAAATGGGCGGCGCTTAAAGAAAGAGTCAAGAGACAGAAGGCTAGGATAAGTTGTTTCATGAGGGTCAGTATAGTAGACTCTAGGGATTCCCGCAAAAGCTTCTTTTTGCTATGATGCTGCCCCATGACAGAAATTCAAACAGAAGTTCAAGAGCAGAAAGTGTCGCCCATGATGGCGCAGTGGTTTAGCTGCAAGAAGATGGCTGAGGGGGCTCTCCTGCTCTTTCGCATGGGCGATTTCTATGAGGCGTTTCATGATGACGCCATTCTGATCGCAAAAGAGCTCGACCTGACGCTCACAAAACGGATCGACATCCCGATGTGCGGGGTTCCGCACCACACGAGCGAAGGCTATATCGACAAGCTGGTGATGAAGGGTTACCGCGTCGCTGTGGCGGAGCAGCTGGAAGATCCTAAAGCGGCAAAAGGGCTCGTCCAGCGAGGGGTGACGCGCATTGTCACCCCCGGCACTGTGATTAACTCCTCCCTGATCAGCGATAAGACAAATAACTATTTCGCCTCTGTTACACGCGTAGGGAGCCTATTTGGTCTGGCATTTCTCGATTTGACAACGGGCGAATTTCGCACGATCGAATTTGACAAAGAGCAGGATCTGCTCAACGAGCTCCACCGCCTGCAGCCGGCAGAATTTATTACATCGCGCAAATTTAAAAATAAGCAGGCCCCCCTTTTTGAAGCGCTCAAACTCTCCTACAACTATCTTTTAAACGAAGAGGAAGAGTGGCGCTTTGAACATCAGATAGCCCACGATACGCTCTTGCGCCACTTTAAGGTCGCCTCGCTCGACGGTTTTGGTCTAAGGGGACAAGTGGCTGCCATCAATGCCGCGGGGGCCCTCCTCCACTACCTCCAGGAGACGTTAACGCTTCCAACGGGCCACATTGCCGAGCTGCAGCCCTACACGACGGCAGAGTTTATGGCGATCGATCCTGCGACTGAGCGGCATCTGGAGCTTGTGCGAAGCCCATCCTCGCGCCAAAATACACTACTTTCTATTCTAGACTGTACGGAGACGCCGATGGGAGCGCGCCTCCTCAAGCACTGGCTCGTACAGCCTCTGCTCAATGTGGAGGAGATTGCAAAGCGGCAAGATGGCGTAGAAGCCTTTGTCAACAACCCTCAAATTTTGGAGCGGCTGAGAGAGCTGCTGAGCAGCGTGCGCGATTTAGAGCGGCTCATGATGAAGATCGGCTCAGGGTATGCGACGCCGCGCGATATTGTCGCTTTGAAGCAGTCGCTCACTCCCCTCCCCGCTCTCAAAGCGGTCTTGCAGCCTCTCACCCCCGCTTCCGTTCATTTAAGCTACGACGAAACCCTGCTTGAGCCACTTCCAGAGCTTGTTCACCTGATCGAGCGCGCGCTCGTCGACGCCCCTCCCATGCGTGTGAGCGATGGCGGTCTCATCCGCGACGGGTATAACCGCGAGCTGGATGAACTGCGTCATTTAAGCCACGACAATAAAACTTGGATCGCCCGCTATCAGACGACTCTTCGCGAAGAGACGGGAATTAAGACCCTCAAAGTGGGCTACACCAAGATGTTTGGCTACTTTATCGAGGTGAGCAAGGGTCAAGCGGAGCGCATGCCCGACAGCTTTACGCGGCGGCAAACTCTCGTCAACGCCGAGCGTTTCATTACACCTGAACTAAAAAACTATGAAAATAAGGTGCTCCATGCGGAAGAGCGCATCGCTGCCATCGAAAATGAGCTCTTCGGCCAGCTGAGACAGGAGGTGGGTCGCTATGCTGAAAGCGTTCTCCGTTCAGCCAAAGCGCTGGCGCGCCTCGACTGCTTCCAGTCGCTCGCCTCCGCCGCGCGCCGCTTTAACTACGTGCGTCCCATCGTCGACTCGAGCGCCGTCTTGCAGATTGTCGGCGGACGCCATCCGGTGATAGAATCAGCTCACCTGGCAGAAAAGTTTGTACCCAACGACACCCTCCTCGATGACCAGGCGAGCCGCCTTCTGCTCATTACCGGGCCCAACATGGCGGGAAAATCGACCTACATCCGGCAGGTCGCCCTGATCGCGATCATGGCTCAAGTAGGGGCCTTTGTTCCTGCAAAGAGCGCTCAAGTAGGCATCATTGACAAGGTCTTTTCACGCATCGGGGCAAGCGACGATCTGGCGCGCGGACAGTCGACATTTATGGTCGAAATGACAGAGACTGCCAACATTCTCAACAACGCCACCTCGCGCTCCCTGGTCATCTTAGATGAGATCGGGCGCGGCACGAGCACCTACGATGGCATTTCTATTGCTTGGGCCATTGCGGAGGCACTATTGTTGACAGATGGAAAAATGGCCAAAACTCTTTTTGCCACCCACTACTGGGAATTGACAAAGCTTGAAGAGAAGGTTCCCGGCGCTGTCAACTATCAGGTGGCCGTGCACGAAGCGCAAGATAAGGTTGTTTTCTTGCGGAAGATCGTGCGTGGAAGCACCGACAAAAGTTACGGCATCCACGTCGCGGAGCTTGCCGGCATTCCGCAACCTGTCATTGCCCGCGCCAAGGAAATTCTCGTTCATCTTGAAGAAAATGCAAATCGCAAGAGCGCTTTTGAACCGGCGCAACCAAAAAAAGCTCCCAGTAAAAAGAGCGTTCCGGCTAACAATTTGCAGCTCACCTTTTTTGGTAAGTAAAATATTTTATTGACATTGAAACTCCCTCTCTGACAATAACAGGATTAACTGAGTAGAATGCCTTTGAGGTGTGTCTCCTTGGCATGATGACTCAAATTCCAAACATTAAGGAGGATCATATGGAACCAAAAAAAAACCCTTTCACTAAGAGCAACTCCCCAACACATAAAAATGCCCCACAAAAATCAAAATCGACAAGCAGCACAACAACCAAGACAACCCCAGCGAAAAAATCCAACTGGTAAGATTCACTGGAGTGCGGCTATCTGCGCCGCACTCCTTCGCTTTTTTCCTAGATCTAAACTCCTCTATTTGAGTATGCTCGGCTGCATCTAGTCACATATGATAATAAAGGAGGTAGCTGTGACTGTACGCCTACGCGCCTTTCATCCCCATCTCAATATCTACCACCATCAAGTGGGGCTTCTCTTCCAATTTATTCTTTCCGATTTTCTAGCGATTTATGAGGAAGCTAAACCCCTTAAATCCTTCACAAATTCGCCAAAGACGCCGCAGGAATGCGACCTCTTTTTAACACCCATAAGCAAACTTGTTGGTGCGACACATGACACCATGAGACTTTTTGTTTGGAGCCGCGATACAAGCCTCTTAAGCAAGTTCAAAATCTACTGTGCCCTCTATACGCAAAATGGCCTCACAAACCAGCAGAAAAAGTGGGTCCTCCAGCTTCAACAAAATTCAAACCAGATCTGGCTTTACTGCATGCAATGTCTCGACCTCTTGCACGCCTTAAAAAAAGATGGGCAAAATCAAAAGACTGGCGATTCTTTCAACAAAATCAGAGCCAAAATGCTCATCTGTCTCACTCGCATCAGCAAAGCCCTCATTCCCCTATTTGACGCTTACAGTGAGGATGAAAATGTTCTCTTCTACATCTTGCGCAGCCGCGCTCAACTCGATGAGATCTTCGGAGATAACTTCGTGGCTCAAATGCTTGCTAAGATGCACCCAAAGGGCATTTCGGGTATTGAAACTCTTCTGCTCGACCGCTATTCGAAACGCGGATTTAATCATCTGCTCCCCATTATCCAGGCTCATATCAGCCCCCTGATGCAACCATGAGTCACGCTCCCCTTCGAGAAGCTCTCTCTGAATTGGTGGCGCTCACAGAACTCTACCTGTTACAAGAGAATGAGTACAAAGAGTGGCTTTTCAGCGACCCTGAGACCTATCAATTTTTTAAAGTGCGCGCTGAGAAAAATCGAGCTGCAGCTCCTAAAGCTGAAGAGCCAAAGAAAGAGGTAAAACCTCCTGAATTGCAGAAACAAGAGATGCGCTCACAGGTAAAACCTGCGGAGACTAAGTTGGAAGAGGTGAAAAAAGAGTCGATTCATGCAGAAGTGAAGGCGTTGGAAGAGGTGAAAAAAGAGCCGATTCGCGCAGAAGTAAAGGCGCTGGAAGAGGTGAAAAAAGAGCCGATTCGCGCAGAAGTAAAGGCGCTGGAAGAGGTGAAAAAAGAGCCTGAACAGAAGGAAGAGATTAAGAAACCCTTCTTCTCACTAGAGCCGCTTGGTGCCCCCAAAGAGGTCCTATTAAGCGATGTGCGCTCTGCAGTTTCTGAGAGACTTGGACAGATCAAACTGAGCGAAGCGCCCCCATTGCCCACTCTTCCCCCTGTAGTCGTCCTAACTCTTGATGAAACAGGAGAAGAGCTCCTGCTCATTCACAATGTAGCAAGCGCCATCGACAGGCTCCTCATGCATGCTGAAGTTATCACCATTGGAAAAAATGACCTGGAGAGGGATTGGAAAGCCCTCGTTAAACGTCCTGGGCTTAAGTGGATCGTTCTATTTGGAGATGCCTCCATACGCCTTCCAGGCATTGAAAAGAGCAGTGGTGGGATCGTAAAAATCGGCTCTATTTCTCTCCTCCTCCAGCCAGCTGCTGCGACCCTGCTGCGCTATCCGCAACAAAAAGCCGCTCTCTGGAAGCTGCTGAAACAGCTACTGAGTTAATTTTCGAGTAGCTGTAAAATAGTACGTCCCAATCGGGCGTGGGCACGCACGCGTTCACGTACTCGGGTAACGACGGCAACGGGAACGACGAGTTGCGTTTACGTTCTAAGGGACACGTTCAGTACGTTTACGGCTTAGCCGTTCCACGGACAAGTTTTGTCAACATGGAGACTATACAAGGAGATGCGAAAAGCTTTGGATTACCAGCTTTGCCTCCCCACAATAATGACAATCAGCGCGATATTTGGGGAATGGTCAAGCGAAGAAATATTTCCGGAAGTACAAAAAGCGCAGGAGGAAAGGCCTTTCGCGATGGACTGATGACACTGAAGCAAACATGTTTTATACTGGATATAAGTTTATTTGGATTCATGAAAGAGTGGTTTAGAATAGAGCCAACAAATTTAGCAGAAATAATAAAGGACGGGTACCAAACACCATTAAATCCCACCACCTAATTTTTCCGTAAACGTACCCGAAATAGGCTGTGCACGTGTCCCTTAAAACGTAAACGCAACCCGTCGTTCCCGTTGCCGTCGCTACCCGAGTACGTGAACGCGTGCGTGCCCATGCCCGATTTGTTCTACCCCGACTTTTTAAGGACGTACGTAAAATACCAGTCATCCTGTAAAATATAGGTCATGGATTACAAAAAATACGCCTCCATTATCCTCGATGTGGCAATCGACAAGACGCTCGACTATGGCATTGCAGATGAGCAGCTCGATCAGGTGCGCCGGGGAGTCCGCGTCGCCGTCCCTGTCTACAGTGGATTACAAACGGGCTATGTGTTTGAGGTTAAAGACACTCCATGCGTCCCTATTGTCAAAGGGATCTCCAAAATTCTATCGGAACAGGAGCTGATCAGCGACGATCTTTTCGACCTTGCCCTCTGGATGGCCAAATATTACTGCGCTCCTTTGCGGCAAGTGTTTAAGGCCATTCTTCCTGCCCCTGTGAGAGGTTCTGGCAAGCAGAAGCAGCAGCTCTTTGTCACGCGCGCCAAAACACGCGAGGAGCTGCGCAAGAGCTGTGAAGAGATCCGCAACCGCTCTTCTGTCCAAGCAGCAATTCTGGATGGCATGCTCAAAGTGAATAAAGGCATTCTTTTGACAGAGCTGCTAGAGCTGTCTCAAGGTAACAGGGCAGCTGTTGCGGCTCTTGTCAAAAAAGGACTTCTAAACGTTGCCAACATGCATGTGGACCGCTCTCCGCTAGTGGGTGAAGAGTATTTTCGCACTAAACACAAAACTTTAAACAGAGACCAGGCAGAAGCCCTTGCGAGAATCCATTTAAGTCTAGAAGCGGAGCGGTTTGAGACCCATCTCTTGCATGGCGTGACAGGCAGTGGAAAAACTGAAGTTTATCTACAAGCAATCGACAAAGTGTTGCAAAAGGGAAAAGGGGCAATCATGCTCGTCCCTGAGATCTCGCTGACGCCGCAAACGGTCGAGCGGTTTCGCAGCCGCTTTGAGGGGGTGATCGCGCTTCTGCACCATCGTTTAAGCCCCGGTGAGCGCTTTGACGAGTGGAACCGCATCCGGCGCGGCGACGCGCGCATCGTCATCGGGGCGCGATCGGCCATTTTTAGCCCAATCGTAGATCTTGGATTGATCATCGTCGATGAGGAGCATGAAGCCTCCTACAAGGCCACGGAAGAGGCTCCTTGCTACCATGCGCGCGATGTCGCTGTGATGCGGGCAAAGATGGCCAGCTGCTGCATTATTCTCGGGAGTGCCACGCCAAGTCTTGAGAGCTACTACAATGCAAAAAGCGGCAAATACACGCTAAGCAGCCTCTCCAATCGAGCTGAAAGCTCCCAAATTCCTCAGGTGACAATCGTCGATATGCGCAAAGAGTTCGACAAAGCCAAAGGGCTCACCTCCTTTTCCGATAAGCTTTTAGAAGAAGTTAAAAAGCGGATCGCAACTGGGGAGCAATCGATCCTTTTTCTCAACAGGCGCGGCTACCATACGACGCTCTGGTGCCCCAAGTGCAGCCAGACCGCGAAATGTCTCCACTGCGATGTGGCCCTCACCTTTCACTTAAGCGAAAATAGTCTCTCATGCCATCTCTGCCAATATACGCTCACCCCTCCACCCCGCCAATGCCCCTCCTGCCATGCCGACAACCCGCTGAAGTTTCGCGGCGTAGGTACTGAGCAGGTTGAAAAAGCCCTTCACGCCATACTTCCAGAGGTGCGCACGATTCGCATTGATGGTGATACGACACGGCATAAAGGAAGCCATCAGAAGCTGCTGCGCGACTTTGGAACAGGAAAAGCGGACGTGCTCATCGGCACACAGATGATTTCAAAAGGGCTCCATTTTCCTGAAGTGACGCTTGTCGGCGTCTTAAATAGCGATGCCACCCTCAACATTCCCGACTTTCGCGCCTCCGAAACGGCTTTTCAGCTCATCACGCAAGTTGCCGGGCGCGCGGGGCGCGGCGCTATTCCTGGAGAGGTCATTTTGCAAACCTGCCTTCCCGACCATACGATTATCCAGCAGGCAGCCGCGCAAGACTACCCCTCCTTTTTTGAAGGAGAGCTTGCGCTCCGCAAGCTTTTTAGTTATCCCCCCTTTACACAGCTTGCCAAATTGACCTTTTCAGGTCCCAAGGAGAGGGTTACGCAGCTTTGCGCTGAAGCCTTTCGGCAACAGCTCCAGCCGCGCCTTCCCAAAGAATTTGAGCTGCTTCCCGTTATTGCCGCAGGGCATGCCAAAGTCAAAGATCGCTACCGCTTTCAATTTCTTGTCAAAGGGCCCCAAATTCCCTTTTTAAGCCGCGAAATTGAGGCTGTGCGCGCCCAGCTAGCCTGGCCACGCGAGACGCGCCTCTTAGTCGACATCAATCCCCTCTCCACATTTTTTTAGGATCGCATTTTTAGCCGCACACTCGCAGGAGGAGACAGACATTGAATATTATCTATTTATGACTCAATTTTGAGGGACTTGGAAAGGCTTGTAGGTAGAGATAACCCGGTCGTAGCAAGAAAGGAGGATCTGTAAATTATCCCTTCTCTTCCGGCCAGCGGGGTATGTTGTGACAGTTGCTACAGTTAAGCTCCTGCAACTTGTCCATCCTACGTCGCCAGGCTGGTTATAACCCGACTTGCGCCCTATCAATGACTCATCTGATGCGCGCTTGTTTTGGAGGCTAAAACGGAGCAATTTTCGCCTACTTTACTCAAGTATGTCAAAAATTGCCCCGTTTTAGCCTCCAAAAGATCGCATCATCAGCTGAATCACCGCTAGGGCGCAAATCGGGTTATAAATATTCACGTCGCGGAGCATTTTTTACAAGATATGTCCATTACCAGGCGCTGGGGACTTCCGCAGCATCGCCTAGTAGCTAATTTTTACGCTGACATCTAAAAACCATTGGAAACAGCGCTCATTCTCCTGCTCTCTCACGCTTCTCAGCAGAGGAGTGTCCTGATTGAGCTGTTTCAGCAAAACCTCTTTTGCAGCAGGCCAATATTCCCAGATTTTTTTTTCTTTAAATTTCAGCAAAAATTCCTGGGTCCTCGCTTTAACAGCAATTTTTTCTGAAAGTTTAGAGGGTTTTAGCGCAATTCCAACCATTTGCTGATAAACTGAAATGATCTGCTGATCGCTCATTAGGTACTCTCTTAATTGCATCCACTCATGAACTTTTTGTTCATCGGGATCGCGCGCTGCATTATCGGTAACAATTTCTATCTGGTTTTTCAAACGGAGCTGAAGCGCCTGAAGAGCTCTGTTTAGGCGCTCTATAGGAAACACCAGGGGCCACGCATAGATACCTGTAGGCTGTACTTGCATATAACCTCCTTATTATACAGGTAATATGTTAACAGCTTTAAGATAATATTAAAATGTAATTAATCAAATCTTAATACAACTGTGTCATACTTAAACACATAAAAAATATTAACTTAGGAGGTTACTATGCCAGGTCGTATTCATCAGAGACCCTTTATGCACATTGGAGCGGGTTTACCGAAGCCGCACGCTTCAAAAACAGCACTCGTCAATAAATTTGGAACTCAGATCGAAAAAGGGTTCAACATCGCAGGCTGTCTGCCGATCGTCGGAATGTTTAGCGGCGCGATTCGCGCTACTTTGGGGAAGATTCAAGCTGTCGTCGGTCTCGTTCTAATGGGAACGGGCGCCATCGGGGCGATTTGTGCTAGAGATGCGACAACGCATGCACGCTATCTAAAGCTTCAAAAACTTGGCCAAGAACACACCTTGCATGGCGTCCTCAACGTGATCCGAGGACTTGGGGAAGCATTTACATGCAGCGCCTTCTTTGGCGTTGGAAACTTAGTGTTCCTCATTCCAAACTTGTCGCAAGATGATAAATTTAGCCCGATCTTTAAGTATGGGACTTTGACAAGATAACAAAACAGGTGCGGCCCGCTAAAGGCCGCACCGCTCTTTTTTACTCCATATAGCCTTCGACGCGCAGATAATCGAGAACGCGTTCGACAGCTTCTGACACACTGCAGCTTGCAGTGTCGATGACAATTTCTGCATTTTTGGGAACATCGTAAGGGTCATCCACTCCAGTGAAGCCCGTCATCTTGCCCTCTTTAGCAAGCGTGTAAAGCCCTTTTGTGTCGCGCTTTTCACACTCTTCTATCGAAGTCGCCACATGAATTTCAATGTAGGCGCCTCCGTTGCTGATCAGCTTGCGGTTATAGAGGCGATCCACCTCGTAAGGGGCGATGAGGGCGCAGATCGCCACGCCGCCATTCTTGGCAATTTCGCTCGCGACAAAGCCGACGCGGCGCACATTGAGCGAGCGATGCTCTTTAGAAAAGCCAAGCTCGCTGGAAAGATGGGCGCGAATCAGATCCCCATCCAAGATGGTCACCTGACGGTTCTGCAGCTCCACCAATTTAACAGCCAAAGCGTTGGCAAGGGTCGACTTTCCAGCTCCTGAAAGGCCCGTAAAGAAGAGGGTAAATCCCTGTTTTAGGCGCGGTGGGAACACCTTTCTTAGCTCGGTGACCACTTCGGGGAAAGAGAACCATTCGGGAATATCTTTCCCTTCGCGCAGCATTTTTCTTAACTGCGTCCCAGAAATCGCCATGATTGTCTTCCAGGGAGCCACTTTATCGACTGGCTGATAATTATTGTCCTCTTTGACGTAGACCATCTCCATAAAGGGCAGCACCTCGATGCCAATCTCTTTTGCAAGAGAGACTGCGAGCTCTTGAGCCGCATAGGGCTCATAGAAATCGACTCCTTTGCTATCCTTCCCTGGTCCCGCATGGTCGCGCCCTACGATAAAATGGGTGCAGCCATAATTGCGGCGGATAATGGCGTGCCAGACAGCTTCTCGGGGTCCTGCCATGCGCATTGAGATGGGTAGCAGACTTAAAGTAGTAGTGCCCTCTGGATAGTAGCTCATCAGCTTTTTGTAGCATTTTACGCGCGTGAAATAGTCCACATCGCCCGGCTTTGTCATCCCAACAACTGGCTGAATCAGGAGATGCCCTCCCACCTGTTTTGAAGCTCGGGTTGTCAGCTCAAGATGGGCGCGATGCATCGGATTGCGCGTCTGGAAGGCGACAATTTTCGTGTAACCATTCTTTTTAAAGAGCGCCTTGAGCTCTTCTGGCGTTCTTCTTAAGGTGAGAAAGTCGTAGTGTCTTGGCAGAGCCACTTTGCTGACTTTGCCTCCCACATAGAACTCTCCCATTTTATTCAGAACATAGTCGACGCCAGGATGTTCCGCACTGGTCGTGCCATACACCTTCTCAACCTCGACCATTTTATTTGGCTTCCAGATTTCAGAAACCTGCATGTGCGCCAACAAAAAGCCTTCGGGATCGCGCAGCTCAATGTGGCTCGCCCCGGCGATCTTTTGACGCAATTTGTCGTCAATATCTAACACGATCGGCATCGGCCAGATGCTGTTATTAGGCAAACGCATCTCCTTGACCACGCGGTCGTAGGTTTTACTATCCATAAAGCCTTCAAGGGGGGCAAAACCGCCATTTAGCAGCAGCTCCAGGTCGCACAACTGCCTCTGTGAGAGAGTCAAAGAGGGAACAAGCGAAGGCACCGCTTGCGCTGTAAGGAACGGCAAAAGCAGCAGGAGGGTCAACGTGACAAGATATTTTTTTGTTTTGATCATAGGGACTCCTTTTTTTTTCAAAATTTCCATCCTATTTTTTTCGCCCCTTTTCCGTAAAGACAAAATATGATAGGATTGTTCAAACCCGACTTGCGCCCTATCAATGACTCATCTGATGCGCGCTTGTTTTGGAGGCTAAAACGGGGCAATTTTCGCCTACTTTACTCAAGTATGTCAAAAATTGCCCCGTTTTAGCCTCCAAAAAATCGCATCATCAGCTGAATCACCGCTAGGGCGCAAATCGGGTTTCAAATGGATATAAGGAGAAATGCGCATGTTGCCGATTGTGAAACAGGATAAGAGTCCGCCCGTAAAAGCTAAACGCCAGCCTAAGCAAGAAGAGGGGCGCATCCGCTTTGAGCTAGACGGCAACAAAATCTTTTTTATCAGCCTCGGCTGCCCCCGCAATTTAGTCGACAGCGAAGTGATGCTCGGCATCCTTGTTAAAGCAGGCTATGAAGTGGCACCTGCACCTAGAAGAGGCCGACTACTTGGTGATCAACACCTGCGGATTCTTGGAAGCTTCTCGTCAAGAGTCCATGGAAGCGGTCGAAGAAGCGCTAGCCCATCGCAAAAAAGAAGCGCAAATTGATCGTCACGGGCTGCATGGTGCAAACCCATAGCGATGTGTTGAAAAACCGCTTCTCTGGTATCGACTATTTGCTTGGCTCAGGCGATGTCGAGGGGATATCTCAAGGCTGTGCAATCGACACAAAAAGGCGAAATGATCAGCTCAGCTAGAAGTTATCTAGAAGTTGGCGAAATTCCACGCCAACTTTCGACCCCTAAACATTTTGCCTACCTTAAAATTGCCGAAGGGTGCCGCAAACGATGTTCCTATTGCATCATCCCCACCATTAAAGGGCCCCTCAAAAGCAAGACGGAAGAACAGATTGTCAAAGAATTTAAAGTCCTTGTCAATCAAGGCGTTAAAGAAATTATTCTAATTGCACAAGATCTAGGCGACTACGGCAAAGATACAGGGGGTCAAAAAATCTTGCGGCCCTTTTCGACCTGCTGAAAACCAATTTTGGATGATGAAAAGCGCCTTCTGGCTTACGCTTCTCTATCTTTATCCTGATGAAATTACCGATGAGTTGATCGCACTGATGAAAAGCGAAAAAGCGCATCTGCCCTTATCTTGATATGCCGATTCAACATATCAATAATAAGATGTCTGAAATCGATGCGACGCGCCACATCAGCGAGAAGATATCATTGCGACGACTCACCAACCTGCGCGAAAAAGTTCCCGGCGTTGTCATCCGCACTAGCCTTATTGTCGGCTTTCCAGGAGAAACCGAAGAGCAGTTTGAAGAGCTTTGCGCAGTTTGTTCAGGATTATCCGCTCGATAACATCGGCATCTTCAAATTTTCGCAGCGAACCAGGTTCTCATGCCTATCACCTTCCTGACCAAATCCCCGAAGAGGTAAAGGAAGAACGCTACCATAAGTTGATGCAAATTCAGAAAAAGGTGGTGAAAAAAGCTGGCAAAAAGCTGGTAGGCAAAAAGCTAGAAGTGGTGGTCGAAGGCTACCACCCCGAATCTAAGTTACTCTGCGCGGCCGCCACCATCGGCCAATGCCCCGACATCGATGGCATGGTGATCATCAATGAAGGAGCAGAAAAGGTGTCAGCTTTTGGGATGCGCTACAAGGTCGAGATCACAGATGTTGCCGATTATGATCTGATCGGAAAGTCTTGTAATTTTAAGGATGAGATGAGAAGCTAATTTCAACATGATGCAGGCTGGATCCAGCAAATTTAAAAACGCAAGCCGTGAGACCAAGTATTTTGCTCTCAATTGGTCTATCTATGGTCTTGCCATTATCCTTACAACCGCATACTGCTATGGCCGCATCAGACTACGTCCGCAGCTGCGTATCGCCCCTTAAACGAGTCCATGAAGACACAAGAATAGTAACAGCATGACTGTAGACGTATCACACCCACGAAGAATTCCAGCAGCGCAGCCAAAAATTGACCGACTTGCGGAAGCTTGGAATCGAACCATTATCCCCATAAATATAGCCCGACGCATACGGCTGAACAGATTTCTAGCAAATATGGCAGCGCCGCCATAGGCCACAGCGATGATGCCGCCGCCGGAACGACCCCAGAAGCATGCATCGCCGGTCGCCTCGTCCTTTTCCGCGCCATGGGAAAAAATGCTTTTGCCCACATCCAAGATGACTCGGGCCGCATCCAAATGATGTTCAACCGCGACACCACTCAAGTCGCTGGCTTTCAGCCGCCAAGCGAACAGGATGGCGACGCCTTGACACCTCTCAAGTTGATCGAGAAGAAAATTGATCTAGGCGATATCATCGGCGTGGAGGGCCACCTTTTTCACACCAACAAGGGCGAACTTACCATTTTTGTCAAAAAGCTCACTCTGCTTTGCAAAACACTTCTGCCGCTTCCAGACAAGCATGCCGGCCTTGCCGATAAAGAGCTACGCTACCGCAAACGCTGGCTCGATCTGATCTGCAACCCCGAAGTGCGGCAAACTTTCCGCACCCGCAGCCAGATCTTGAGCGAGATTCGCCACTACTTTGCTGAAGTCCGACTTTATGGAAGTGGAAACCCCAGTTCTGCAAAGCATCTACGGCGGAGCGGAAGCGCGTCCCTTTTTGACCAAGCTGAATGCCCTCGACCAAGAGATGTTCATGCGCATCTCGCTTGAGATCTCGCTTAAAAAACTGATCGTCGGCGGCATGGACCGCGTCTTTGAGATTGGCAAAGTGTTCCGCAATGAAGGGATCGACCGCACCCATAATCCTGAATTTACCATGCTCGAAGCCTATGCTGCCTACTGGGACTACAATGATATGATGGGCTTCGTCGAAAACCTCTTCGAAAAGTCTTGCCATCAAACTTCATGGCAACACCAAAATGCCCGCTCTGCACCCCGACACAGGTGCTGAAATCATCGATCGATCTGAAAGCCCCCTGGAAACGCATGACGATGAAAGAAGCATCAAAGAGCTATGCCAAGCATCGACGTCGATACATTTAAGCGACCAGGAGATGCGCGACAATGCTGAAAAGAGCGGCCATATCGATCTAAAGAAACTGCAGGGCTTATCACGCGGCCTGCTGATTGCTGCCCTCTTTGAAGTGTTTGTTGAACCGCATCTTATCCAACCGCACCACATCACCGACCATCCGATCGAGACGACCCCCCTCTGCAAAGCTGCACCGCGACCCAAAAGAGCAGCTCAGAGGGCATTGTCGAACGCTTTGAAAGCTTCATTCTTGCGCCAAGAGATGTGCAACGCCTACACCGAACTCAACGACCCCGAGCATGCAACGGCAGCTGCTCGAGCAGCAAGCGAAGCGGCGCGATGCCGGCGATGAAGAGGCCAGCCCTCTCGATGAAGAGTTCATCGAAGCGATCTGCCAAGGGATGCCTCCCACTGGCGGCGTCGGCATTGGCGATCGACCGGCTGGTCATGATTTTGACGCAATACCCATTCCATCCGCGATGTGCTCTACTTCCCCTGGATGAAGCCGAATGGATGAAACAAAATTAGCAGGTCCTACAACCTGTCCTTTTATCCTGAAAATAAATTAATCCAAAATTTTCATTTGCGATTGGTTTGAGCTGTAAGTATTTTCTGCAGCACGCTCCCCTCATAAGCCTGCTGGTCTTCTGGACGCATGCGCAGAATATTTTTCAATAGGGCAAAAAGATTTTCGGCCCCCTTCTCAGCCACCCATTTGTGCAGGGAGGCCTGCTCCTCTTTGGAATAGTTGTTGAGAACCCCATTGTAAAATTTGGCCTGGCTGATCAGCGCCACGTATTGCGGATCTTTTTTTAAGGTTGCGTCGTCGACAGACCGCTTTCCAGCCTTGATCACCCCAAGTTCAGGGCTGATCAGGAGGACAGCGCCCTTGCGCTCTTTTCCAAATAGGCGGAGAGCCACTGGGAAAGTAAAGCCTGCGCTCCATTCAGATTCTTCTAATTTGCTGTATGCTTGATCAAATTCCCGCGGAAATAAGTTCTGAGCCTTCTCTATCATGGCTTCAGAGCCTTGCTCACTTCTAATCTTTTCTAATCGCTCTTTAAGTTCATCAGTCGTGATCTCTTTATCTTCTAGAAAAAAGGGCATTCCTAGAAATATGCTCTCCAAAATTTCGCCAAAAACATTGAGAAGTTCTTTACTGTAGGTTTCATCCTCCATTTTTTCTTTCCACTGCTGTCGAACGGCCACGTCGTCAAACTTGAGATCCAGATCTAATAGACAGGCCCAAAACTCTGCTTCGGTGGGGTGAAGGAGAACGAGAGTCTTGTTCTCCTGTTCATCGATCTGCAGGGCACAGAGAGTGACCGGTTTTGTTCCTGTTTGAAAGAGCTTACTCTTCTTCCCCCTCTCTGACTCAACAAAATCTCTAGTCATTTGAAGAGAGGGTGAAAAAAGAGAAACCGTAGAATCTACAGCTACAAGTTGCTCCGCACCTCTGCTTAAGACCTCATTTGCCGCCTGGGTATCAAATCCAATTAGGCTCGGCACCCATCCATCCCATTTAAATCTGTCCGTCAAGTTGGGAATTCCTGAGGGAGAAAATGTTCTGCTCTCCTCCTCTTTAATGACACTGATCTCTAGCTGCAATTGCGTTTTTTGTTCGAGTTTGAGCTCCTGCATCACTTCGGTCGCATGCCCATACTCTTCGCTCTTTCTCTGAAGCGCCATTTCCGGCAGCAGGTCATAGTCGATCAGGCTGCGGCATTTATTCTCCAATTCAGCGGAGGATACATGCGGATAAATCGTTTTAAATTGCCCCACTTTGTCAGCGATGAACTCTTCCACAAACTGTTTCATGGGAACGGGCTGCTTCAGCTCTCCAAAGAGATCCCAAGGCTCCCTTGAACTTTTATGGACAAAGAGATCGCGACATTTTCGCATGAGCAGCGCCGCCTCTTGGGGGCTAGTTTCTGGAGCGCGCAGCTGCTGTTCGATCGGATCCGCAATCTGAAAAGGGATCTTCTGCTTGAGGGCACACTTATCCTCTTCTTGCCGCTTGGCCTGGTTCAAAATGCCAAGGTTAAAAGCTTGTCGCGCATTTTTTACAACATCTCCTAACTCCAGCGGGGCAGCAAAATCGACTCTCTGCTTGCGCTCCAATCCTCTCATCCTCCACGGAGCTTGCTGGAGTCCACCCCTCAACGTGGTTGTTTTGCTGATCGTACTGAGCCCTTTTGCTAAAGCGTTTTGTGGAATGTCGATCGCTTCCGTGACATTGTAGTAGGTAAACCGCTTTTCGAGCGGGATTTTGGATTGGCTGAGGAGCTGTAAAAGAGGAGGCACGCCGCGTTCAAGAATGACTAGCTTCCCTTTTGATCCTGGAGGATCGTCTTGATCATTGACAAAGGCCACCCCCTCTATGTGAGAGTGGCGTTTAAGCAGTTCATGAGCCACTTGAGAGCCGCCCCAGCCGCGAAACCAGGCCCCCTCATCAATGAGCGTCTCATACTCCCCTGCTCGATTCAAAAGCGCATCGACAGATTCAAGAAGAATGACTTTTGGCTCAATGCGATCGAGTGTATTTAAGGTCTTGCCATCGACAGACTTATCGGGGCAAGGAACAAGGGCAGGATGAAACGTGCTCTGATTCCACAATGTTCCAGTAAATCCTTGAACAGATTTAAATAACCCCACAAGGTGCTGAGCATTACTTGTAAGCCGTTCGCTATAAGAGCCGATTTTGCTCCAAGCAAACTCGTGAACAAAGTGAATTTTCTTCTTAGTATCTTGATTGAAAGCACGGACGGCCTCTTCGATTGCATCCTCTTGAATGGAAAAAAGATCTTTGCCGGCAACGAGGTTGAGTTTCTGAAATTTTTTGTAACCTTCTGTCTCTTGCAGCGGGATTTTATCGCTTCTAAATTGCTGCAACGCCTCGACTTTATACTGATCGATCATGGTGCGCATCTGGGCAGCCTCAAGACCGTTTCTGTTGAAATAGAGCATCGTATAGAGAAGCGTCTCATAGGGGCTTCCAAACTCGCTTCCCTCGCTTGGGGTATTGCTGCGGCTGTAGGGAATGGCGTGGGTAGAGGGCTTCTCCTTGGACAGCCCAAAATGTTCATTGCTATTCTTTTGCAAAACGAGTGGAAAGAGCGTGTTCAGCAGCTCTTTGCCTAAAGCTAAGGGGTTCCGCAAAGCGGCATCCTGGCTAATGCGCTCGGGCACTCTCTGGAGCTCTGGATCTGCCAGAAGATAGGCCTTAATTTCTGGAGAGGCGCAACCTGCATGGCGCATCATTTCGTCAGCAAGAAGCGGTTTTACAGTCCGTTCGTAATATTTCTTGTCAAAGGGCGCCTCTGTCTCGTGGCTAAGCTTAAAAAAGTCAGAAAGCTCTTTGCTGTTCTGGATAGATTCGAAAATCTTTAAAAGTGTCCCACGCGTCTCTTCAGAAACAGGAGCCCACTCTCCACTCGAAAAGTTCACCTCTTTCAGACAGTCTAAAACCAGATCGACCTCATCGATAATGGCGTCGGTTAAGCTGTTCATGATCTGTTTAAGGAGCTGATATTTGTTGATCAGCTCATCGGATAGGGGTTCAGGAGCCTCACCGAGCTCTTTGCACAAGGCGATAAAATGGAGCCGCAGCTTGTGGACTTGGGGGGCGCTCATCAGGAGGTAACTCTTCTCCTCTTTGACGCGGTTGAGCTTCTCCAGAATCATTTTACAGGTGTCTAGAGAGAGTGGCTCACCCTCTTTTAAATGGATCGTTTCTGCCCTTTGCAGAAGCAAATTTCCAGATACGGCGCGCATGTCTTCTAAATTCGTGGCATAAACCTGTGGAGGAACGATGAGGACGGGAACATTGTCCCCGTGGCTATTCAGGAAGGCAAGAAGAGGCAGAATCACCTTTGACTTGCCGCTCCCCATAATCAGCTGCGTGATCAGATTTTTGCGTTCTGCGCGATCTGCAGGGGCCATTTGTCGCAAGTTATTTACCTGATTGGCGCGAAGCCGTATCCCGCTGTAATATTCGTAGATGAGCAGCACTTTTTCTTTTTGCGGGTCATAGAGCCTCTCTTCCCTGAGAGCTGCTTGCAGATCTTCAAGAACTTTCTCCTTCACCTCTCCCGTTTCACTCAAGGCTTGATGCAGCAAACTTTTAAGGCGCACCAGGTAATCCTTTTCTGTTGAGGCAAGCATATAGGTTGTCAGCTTGTCACAGATCTGATGAATCTCTTCTTGAGATAGATAGGGGTTGCGTTTTTGCAGCGCTTCTCCATTATTTTGCAGGTAAAAGATAGTAAGATCATCGAGAGTAATCTCTCGATTGCTTTTTCCAAGAATTTGCAAACGAAATTTTACAGCTTCTTCTGGATCGCTCGGCTCTTTATTGACTAAAGCGAGCAGCTCAGTTTTTAATTTTTCAGTTTCCTCTTCGCGGCCTCCTATTTTTTTCTCAAGTTCTTGCCCCATCTGCCCCATCTTGGCATCATTTAAGACAAAGCGCTTGACCTCTGTGCGCAGCTCTATCTGAACGCTCTCTTGCACCCGTTTAAACTCCGCAGCAATGACCTTGGAGCTGCTTTCTGGAGGCTTTAACGCTTCGACCAGCCCCTCTTTGACCGTCTTAGGACGAATGGATTCTGTGAGTGAAAACGCAATAGAATCTGGAAACGAAAATGAGCCGCTTGTTTCAAGGCGCGGGATCGCTGTCTCCCTTTTTTCTTTCGGCAAGGCGCGTTTTACTCGAGGCAGCTCTTCGACAGGCTTCATGGAACTTTTTACCATTTCACAAAGGTTCTTGAGGGGATTGGGGAGCACGCGAAGCTCCTTCCGCTGCTCTGGAGAGGCGTGAAGAGCAAATTCCTGCATGGCCTGACGCAGGGCATATAAGGGAGAATCGACTGGAATTTTTAGGAGGGTAAGTTCCGCAAACACCTTTTTCTGCTCTTCTATTTTTTCGGAACAGATCTCTTTGAAAAACCGATTTTTCGAAAAGACCAGTCGCTCTTCGCCGTTGAGGTAAAGGTTATTTTCAGTCCAAGAGGTTTTTATTCTTTCAATTCCTTCCCTAATAGCAGGTTCTTGAGCCTCTTTTAAAGGAATTTCCCACTTTTTCCTCCGGTCAAGCCCTCCTACAAACGCAAGCAGCTCTGCCTCTTGAGTGGGATGTAGAGCAACTGTAACGGCGTGCTGCTTGATTGCGTAATAGTCGCCAAGAGCTTGTTTGATGCGCGCGACTATCTCGACTTTTTCCTGATCTGTCATCGCGCTGTTTCTGACCTTGAGGTAAAGCAGCTGTAGGGCGAGCGCCTTTGCCTGAGGGGAGGAGTCGCCCCCTTTTCGGGTTAGCTCGCTCATCCAGTTGAGAAGCTCTTTTTCACTATCTGAATAGCCGCGCGGGTTACCGGCTCTCGTCTGGTCGAGAAGCACGTAGGCCTGTTTGTACCTCTTATGAGCCAGGTGCAAGTAGGCGAGATAGAGAGTCTCCTCCGTGTTTTTTGGAATAAGGGCTCCCGCTTTTTCCTCAATTTCGAAAAATTGACCCTCTTCTTTTTGCGTATGAGCAAGCGACACAGCACGCTTTAGAGCCCCCGTTCCCATTTTTTCAATGGCGATCGGCTCTCGCGGGAAGAGAAACCTCTTCGTTTGCCCTTCGAGTAAGAGAGCCCCGCGAAAGAAGGGCAGGCTCTTGGGAGGGCTTTGAGCCGCTGCTAAGATGTAGGAGGGATCTTTTGAGTAGTGAGCCCTTTTCTGATCATCGATCTGAAATTCAATCCCAAGTTTTGGAAATTCAAGGGTTTTATCCCCCCATAAAAGAGTGGAGTCGAGTGGCTGAAAATCTGCTAAGGCGGACAAGGGCGTTTTGGAATAGAAAAAATCCTGCAGCAGAGCGCCATGATCTCTTCCTCCCGGATTGATTTTTTCACAACCCTTGGAGCTGAACTTTGCGACAGGACGCCCTGTGACGCTATCCTCGATGAGAATGTCGGTATCTCCGATCCAGTGATGATGATGGGTCCGGAGCGCTGGAGGTAATATTGAAAATGATATGTCTGGAGACTGATATATGTAGCCATCTCTTTCAATGACAAGATATCTTTGAAAATTGGTAAAATAGATGCGGACCTGCTGATCTTTGACATGAAAGGTATAGACGCCAGGACTCTGCGACGCAGGAGACTCTATATTCAAATTTTTAAAAAGCAGTTGAAAGTGCGGATTTTCGATCATCGCTTGCGGGAGAGAGCCCAAAAGCTCTTTTCCCTTAAATAGAGAAAGGGTTTGCAAATCGATGCGAAATCCCTGCGTGTCAAAAAATAGCGGATATTCCCCCTGCCACGCCGTGTCAATTTTCAGCAGATCGCGTCCGATCGTTTCAGCAATCTTCTTCTGGACAGCGGGAGATGCTTTTGCAACCTGCGCTGCAACCAGCCCCATGACCTCTTTCATATCGAGTTCAAGGCTGGGATGAGAAAATTGCTTGTCAAACCCATGGAGCTGCACATGGGCATAAGCGCTAGTTAATTCGATCAGTTGGATTTCAGAAAAAGTCTTGCTGCCTTGATAGCTTGCAATCAAATGAAGATTGGCTAGACTCTTCAAGCGCTTTCCTTTGAGCGAAGTCTCATGAAGCCCCTGAATGAG
Organism: uncultured Parachlamydiaceae bacterium; assembly: GCA_963745935.1. GTDB lineage: Bacteria > Chlamydiota > Chlamydiia > Chlamydiales > Parachlamydiaceae > JAJFUZ01. Next base: position 256,301 of record CAVUZO010000007.1, on the reverse strand, counting down.
CGTGCTTATTTCTTGAGAGATTTTAGCTTCCGGTATGCCTTTTACTTTAGAGAATTCTCTCTGCATCCAGAGAAAAAAGAGCTGCTCCTGGCTATTTCCGAGCCCTTTTTGAAGACTCAGCTGGCTCTTGAGAAATTCTGAAACTTTGCCGATCAGAAGCGGGTTATTTTTCAGACTAGGCTCTAAAACTCCTTGTGAAAAGAGAGCATAATAGAAAAACAGTTGAAAATCGGTCTTGAAGAATTTTTCCGGATAACGTTCAAAATAGGAGAGTAACGTCGGGATTTGCATCGCTCGATTGGAGAGGATGTAGGCGATCTCATGCGTCTCATGGGCATTGAGATCGCCTCGCGCCTCCATTGTGACCGCGCTGTTGCTTTTCGAACTCTCCCAACAGATTCCCATTTTATCTTGCACCTCGTCAGGTTTGCCAAGATTGCGAACAATCTGAACAAACGCAGGAGAGTGAAAAGGATTATGAAAATTTTGATTGGATTCAAAATAGTTGAACGCTGTTCCGATTCCAAATCTTAACCAATCATCTGATGAGTGGCGACTGCGAAGTCGCATATCGCCTATCGAAACTCCTACCGAGGACAATTGCGGATTTCTTTCAAAATAATTACACAGCAGATACTGCTGGTATAAAATCTGAAACGCTTTTGGAAAAAGTTCATTTTCCAAATTTGTTAATTCCGGCAAAATCTTTTGGGTGATTTCTCGATCATTTGCCCCTTGCAACTCCGGATAGGCTTGAATAATTTTTTGTCTAAAGGGCGCCTCTTTGTAAAGGCTAGCAAGCAGCCTGCCGAGGCCTCCATCCTTTCCCTCTAAATCAAAATCACCCCTCCGAAAGTAGATCAAAAACTCGCCTTTTGGCGAGTGTGACATCTCTAATTGCTCTGCTTGCTCTAACTTTAGAGCTTCATTCAAGAGGGAGCGAATCCCTCGATTTCTCACAACAAAAAATGGAAACTTAAAAATCCCTGAAGAGAGTCCCACCCAGCATCTTTTCTCCCTGAATGGATTCATTTCAATACTGGGGGCTAAAGAGAGCGTAAAATTGAGGGCCGTCAGAATGTTGATCATCGCCTGATGATCGGGAGAGCTGCGCTGCTCATAGGGGATCTGGGAAATGGCGCAAAAGAGAAGCCGCTGCATTTCCATGAGAGATCCCATGACCTTTTCAATTTCAACAGCTGATTGATTTTCGCAAATTTTCTCCCAATAGCCTCCTCGATCAAATGTTGTGGCTGAGACGGATTCGAGAAAATGCATCACCTCCTCAATTACAACTTGTGGGAGCGCAACACGGCACACTGCTAGAGTTTTTTGCCCCCTCTCCTGGAGCTCTGACAAAGTTGCAGGAAGCTCTTGCGAAGTTGATAAGCTAAAAATGCGGCTCTCAACCAGTTCTTGAGCGCCTTCAATGGCAGGCGTTTGGATTCCCGGCAACCCTCTTACAAAGGGTAGAGTTTTGTCGAACTCAATGGGAGAACGGGACGCTTCCAAGGAGCGCAATTCCATTTTCCAGTCTGCCTGGACCTTTTTCAGGAGGCCCTCCATTTCAGCCTCAAACAGCTTCAGCTCCTCGGCGCTGATGACCCCCAGCTTCTGCTGCTTCAGCGCAGAACGGATGCGCGCTTCAGCAGAGAGTTTAAAGAGCTGCATTCTCTCATCCGTCAAAGGAATCTCACCCAACTCAATTTTATAGAAATAGGCCAGCAGGCTATCTCTTTGAAGGTCAAAAACGAACTTCTTATAGGTTTTAGGAGAATCTGACTCCAATCGGATCAGCTTTAACAGGGATTCCCAGGAGCAGGTTCCCGACCGCTGCGCAGTAATAAAATCGGCCCTCTCTTCATAGCTAAGGTCCCTTTTTCCCTGTAAACTAGGAAGAAGGCGCTCATAAATATCTTCAGGGCCGTGTTTCCACGGGACTCCATCTTTTCTATCCGCGACATCGAGCTCCTGCATGGCTTTGAAAAATTCAGGATTTGCCATCTGCGCTTCGTCAATTTCTTTAAAGCGCATCACGGGTTTAAATTTCTCTTTTGCCCCCACCTCTTTTGATTCATGAAAGAGCTCAAGTCCACTCCCTGTGTTTACAACCGTAAATGCATACTGCCTGTCGCCCGTTTTTTCGATCAGATAGAGGAGAGAGTGGCCGCCCCCTCGGCTTGTCCACCCCCCTTGCAGCAGCAATTTTTGCCCTATGGGAAGATCCTTTACTTTTTGAGCCCTTGCGTCGGGCGAAACGTCCACATTTTCAATGCACTCTTTGAGGAGATGGATGAAGCCTTCCGGCTTGTCTAAAGGAGCCGTCTGCTCCAAGTAGGGAAGGATTTTTTGCATGTTTATGACAGAATTGCCCCCTTCTAGACCCGTCTGTTCTAAAAACTGGTCGCCATTGATAAAGCCCAGTAGCTTATCGTCAATTTGATCAAGGGCTGTTAGCCGCTCGCGATTGGGCAACTCTGCGGGAATTCCGATGGCCTTCCGCAAGATCTCTTTTAATTCTCTATTTTCATCGCCAACCAGCCCCTTATAAAACTTTTTTACCTCTTTCGGGTCTGACTCCCCATCGGACTCCCCTATGCGCCCCATCCTCATCCTGTCAATCTTAACATCGCTTTCAGGATGCACTTTACCGGGTTGCGGAGGCGGAGACTTTTGCGGGGCAGGAGGAGAAAGCGGATCTAAAGACATATTTAGCTCCCTTTTAACTAATTATATATCTTTTAGTTTAAAAGATCATCATGGAATAGGGTTGCTGAAAAAATTTTCCTTAATGACCTGTTTCGAAAGCTCCCCTTGATAGATGAGAACAGGGCGCAACGAAACTGTTTTCGGAATCTTAAGCCGTTCAATCTTCTCAATCACTTCAGGTATTATCTCTGCTCCTATCGTTTTACAAAACTTTACCTCACAAAGATACACAGTATACTTTGTCTGGAGCAGTAGATCCACTTGGCAGCAGGAATTTGTTTTCGTTGCATTTTAAAACTAAATTTTCAAATTGCAAGCTCATAATACTTGTCCAATCTGATAAATTTTCTAAATGCATATCATCGTACAGTTTTTTTTCAATTAATTCCTTTTTAGGTTCGATGTACTTAAGATAAAAGTGCAAATAGTTGTCTCGCAATCGGTATTTGCTTAACTTATCAAGGCGTTTTTTTGCATGCCAGACATAATCGCGCTCCAAAAATCCACATTCTTTTAATAGCGTAAGTTTTTGACTAAGATGCCCTGAGATTTCGATATTAAGCAATTGAGCAATTTCTTCGGCACTATGAGACTGAAACCAGTGTCCGGATGATGCTGTTCAAGCTCCTGCTCGCGACCAAAAAACATAGACCCCTCAAATTTCCGTCTGAATAATTGTTTTTTTTCATTATTCAGACGGTTTTTTTGGGGTATTTTTCCGTCTGAATAATCGCTTTTTCGGATTATTCAGACGGTTTTTAGGATTTTCTGCAGCTAGCTCCCCTCATAGCCGCGATGAAGGGGATTAGATTTTTCAGACGGTTGGCGAGCAAGAGGGTCTAAAGACATGTCGCACCTCTATAAATTATTTTCTGCCGTAGGCATTATCACACGGGAATCATTCCTCCTATCTTCAGCATCCAGGCGCATTTGCGCAGCAAATTTGCGGACCTCTTCGGGCAGATTTTTTAGGGCGAGGAGGCGGTCGCAGCCAATTTTGCACTCTTCAAATCGGCCCACACAGTAGGCGCAGGCTGAGTATTCATAGAGCATGCCGTAGTTGTAGATCCAGTTTTCGACAAAGTGGCGGTCAGTTGGGGGATGGGTGGCGAGAGCAGTGAGGGCGGCCGTGGCTAGTTCATAGCCATTGCGAAAGTCGCGGGTTTGGCGCAACTTATGTGTCAAATAAAAGTAGGGTTCCATGCGGACAGGGCGATAGAATAGGGCTTTGAGATAGCTCTGTTCGACCTTTTTAGGATCAAGCTTAAGACGCTCTTGCAGCTTTGCTATTTGAAGGAGGGCCCAGAAGGCCTCTTCCTCTTCACCGTTCATTTTGATGCGCTTCTCATAGCACTCAATCGCTTTTTCAAGCTCTTCTGAGTAGAAATAACTCTGTGCGAGATAGAACATGTAGCGCGCATTATGGGGCTCTTTTTTAAGGGCCTCTTCCAAAATGAGCGCATCCTTTTTATATCTCGCAGGGTCTCCTGCGCGGCTGCTCTCACTTGTGTAGACATTTTCAACGCCCAGCAATCTTTCGCCCATTTTCGCATCCTCGGCTTTCACATATTCGTGCAAAACCCCGTGCCAGTGCCAATTCAGACTACTTTTAATTAGCTGGGGAAGGTAATAGACCCTGTCGCTGCTTGTGCGAGAGAGTATGTCATAAAAATCGCGAGTCAGTTCGGGCAGCTTAAAGTTATCGGCATAAGAAAAGTAGTCGTCGGCATCGAGGAATAGAATGTAGTCAGCTTTAGCTACTTCGCTCTTTTTGGCGAGCTCGAGCGCCTCTTCCCGGTTATGTCCAAAGTTGACCCAAGAGCGTTCATAGAGCTCTCCTGGAATTTCTTTCATGCACTGCTTAATGAGCTCCTGCGTGCCATCCGTCGAACCTGTATCGACAATGACCCAGGAGTCGATGATCGGCTTGACGCTGCATAAGCTGCGGGCGATGACCTGGCACTCATTTTTGACAATCATATTGAGGCAGATGCGCTTCTTCGGAGAAGGTTTAGGCTGCATATTCCTCCATAGTTATCTATAATTATTATAATTATTTTTTATATTTTAGTAGTATTTATATAAAGAATACAACTTACTAAAAACGAACCGTCTCAAGAAGATACCGAGTGAAGGGGACACACTCATGTTTATTTAGAAAAGTCTTCATTTCCGATCGAGGAACCCAGGCAAATTCGCGATACTCCTCCGTGGCCCCGCGCGCCTCATGGACGACACCGTAGTTAACCTCGATAGTGGCGCAAATTTCATAATGGCGGTTCTCCACATCATGTACCAATTGAAAAGGATTGATGCGCTTAATCTCTGTCACAGAAATTCCTGTCTCCTCCCACAGTTCGCGCGAAAACTGCTCCCGCAGATCAATTTTGTTACCTGAAAGCGCCTTCGGATCCACTCCTCCCGACGGAACACACTCGTAGAGATCGCGATATTGCGTCACCTCCTGCGAACGGCGTCCCATGAGCAGCTTATCCCCTGCAAGAGTCATGGCGCTCACGCTGATAGGCGCAATTTGGAGAAGCAGCTCAAGGCCCGGATCGCGCAGCTGCGCGATGTAAAACTTATAGTCGACAAACTCACCCACCAGCTTGTCGCCATCCAGGGAAACAAAATTGAGTAATTGACCGTTAAAAAGCTTTGAGGAGCGCGCATTCGTCTCGTGGTGCCACACCATTTCGACGCGCGTCTTGTCATAGTCTGATAATACAAAGCCGCGAGGAAGCTCGAGAACTTCGAGATGAAATTGGGAGTTCAGTTTAAAGATCTGATAATCCATCTAGTTCTCTTGCAATTTCCTGCCAACTGGGGACTTTTAGCGACAACTTCTCCCTCTTTTTCTCACAACCCGCTTCAAGAATCAGCGTAAAAATTCCAGCTCCCGTAGAGGCTGCAGCCCCATTTTCAGAATCTTCTAGGGCTACACCCTTATCTGCATCAACTCCTGCCAGCTGCAGAGCACGTTTATAAATAGCTGGGGACGGCTTTCCAGGAATTCCTTCGGCTGTCACAACTGTCTCAAAAAGCTTCTCTAAGCGGTGTGAACGCAGGAAATGAAGCGCCAATTTTTCTGTTGCCGACGTAACCAGCAGGCACTTGACTCCCCTCTCCTGCATAGTTTCAAGCGTCTCACGCGCATAAGGAAAAAGGGGAACCGTCGCATAAAGTGTGTCTACAGCGGCTTCATGACGCGCAAATGAGTCAGCTGGCAGCCCATATTTTTTTTCTAAATAGGCCGCAATCTGCTGAAGCGTTTTGCCATTTAACTCCTGGAACTCTTTCTTGCTTCCCGCATAAGGACGCAAGATATCGCAATAAATCGCATAGAGTTGGGGCACAGTATCAGCAAGCGTCCCATCGAGATCCACAAAAAGAGCCTTCACCCCCAATCTCCTAGCTTTAGTCCGGTCCCAAGAGGAATAGCGCGCTGCGCCCTTTTGCCCTCAATTTCTTTCAGATACTTAGGATGCACGCCAAGAGGCTGCTGACCGGGACGCAAGAGGGCAATATTTTCCCCTTCGTGAAAAATGTCCCCTTTTTTTATGGCTGCTACAGCTTGGACTCCGCGCCTTGCAAAGGCCCGCAGCTCATTTTCAGAGGGGTCCACCCCTTTGACCTCTTGGCCGCGCATCTGTTCGGCCTGCCGCACCGCTGTCACCAGCTCTTTAAGCTCCCCCGGCAAAATAGCGAAGGCGTGGTCAGGCCCAGGGAGGGTATTGTCCAGGGTAAAATGCTTCTCAATGACTGTTGCCCCGAGAGCGACAGCTGCGATGGGAGCATAGAGCGGATGGCGGCTATGGTCGGAAAGGCCGATAGGCAGCTGAAAACGCTGCTGCATCCAGGGAATCGCGCGAAGATGCAGGCTATTAGGCGCCGCCGGGTAGCAGGCCGTGCACTGTAGAAGCGTCACATCCCCTCCCCCCATCTCTGCATAGGTCTGGATGGCCCACTCTATCTCCTCTTCAGTTGCAGCACCTGTGGAGAGCAGAAGAGGCTTTTTAGACTTGGCGGCAAGACTTAAGAGATGAATATGCCCTATTTCGTACGAGGCGATTTTATGCATCGTTACGAACGGGTCTATTGCAGCGAAATCGGCTGGAGAAAAGGGTGTGGACATGAATTTAATCTTGCAGCTCTTGCAAAACTCTGCCAGCTGCGGAATCATTTCGTAGGGCATCGCTAAATCGCGGAAGATGTCGCTGATCTCCTCCTCAATTCCAGCCTTTGCCAGGTAGCCGCTTTTTCCGGCGTTTGCCACGTAGATCGTTTCGGGACGGTAGGTCTGGAACTTAACCGCATCTGCCCCCGCCGCAGCAGCCGCTTCAATCAGCGCTTTGGCTTGTGCCAGATCGCTTTCAGGAGTCCCCACATGCCAATTGGAGCCCGCTTCAGCAATGATCATCACCTTTTTTTCTGTTCCTGAAGAAAGCCTCACTCTGTAGCGACGAATCGCCACCATTTCGCCCGTGTCGAAAATCTCCTTTTTTTCTTCGCCAAGAAATTGAAAGCCGGCCGCTTCGAAAGCTTTGCAAGAAGCGGCATTTTCTGGCTTAATTTCGGCATAAAGAGAATGGTAGCCTTGCGTGCGAATAATGCTCTGTACCTCTTTCAGAATTTGTGTGCCAAATCCCCTTCCACGAGCTGCAGGAGCCACATTAATCGAAATGTCGCAGCTATGCCCAGGCAGGGGCCGAAAGCGCAAGAAGGCGACCCGCTCCCCATCGACAACAGCAAAAAGCGGCGGTAAATCGGGAAAGGAGAAGTAGCTTTGAGTAAACTCTTTGAAAAAGCTCTCCCACACTTTAGCTTTAGTGTGGAAGGACATGCGCAATGTTTCCGGATCGTTGCGCCATTGCAGGATCAGTTTGGCGTCGCTCTCATTTTTTTGTACAATCTCAAACTGCATCCTAAATCCTTTTCTGCTGCACATGGGCGTTAATTGCCACCCAATCGGGATTATCCAAAAACGCCTCAACAACATCGTCAAAGGTGAACTGCGGATTTTTTGGATAGAGATGGGCAAATACCCTTCTGATCAGTTCAAAATCTTCAGGCGTATCGACCGTCAAGCGGAGGTGAGAAAGATTCACGTCGTGGAAGACACGCTGCAGCTTAAACCGCTCTGGATGGCGGTAATAATAAGAGGTCACATGCTCCTGCTCCTCTGGCAGCCTAGCCTCTTTTCCTACTCGCTCAAACGTCTCCATGGAGAAGACCTCCACATCCGTACCGCGCGGGAAGTTGCAGTGGGGACTATTGGTCACATAGTCATACTCCCCTTCTAAAAAGGTGCGAATGACCTTGTCAATGATTTCAGGGTCGCTCAATGGGCAATCAGCCGTGATGCGCACGACGACGTCCGCCTTGTACTCTCGCGCCGCTTGCAAAAAACGCTCCAGCACATTCTCTTCACTCCCGCGAAAATAGGGCAGCTTCTCGTGCTCCGCAAATGTGACCAGCCGATCATCTTTTGGGTTTGTCGTGGTGGCTAGAACAATTTCATCTGCGAGTGTGACCCGCCTCAACCGCTCCAGCTGATAGGAGAGCATGGGACGGCTCAGGAGTATTTTCAAGGGTTTCCCTGGAAGGCGAGTCGCCCCCATACGCGCTTGGATGAGGATGACCACCCGCTGTTTTTTTGACTGTGTCGGCATGTCTTCAGATTGTATCTAGCCCCTAATTTTCCTACAACGAGGACCCTGATTGCTCCCTTAATTTTCCCTCCGGGCGGCGCCAAAGCCTCGCGGTTGCGGTATCGAAAAAGGGGTAGCATTTCGCCAATACAACCCCTTTTTCGATACCGCAACCGCGAGAGGCCCCGAGGGGAATTAAACATCAGCTGCACTTGTGAAAAGCCGTGAACGACTGAAAACCCTCCGACAGCGGCATTTAGAGCCTCATACCCGCGCTTAAACTTCTGCTGAAAGGTGAGAAGGGCGTCGTGGATTCTAAACTTAATTTTTGCAGCATAAACATCGAAGGATTCGAGTCCCGACTGAAACTTCTCATTTTCATCGCGGATGACCGAAGCGCTAAAATCATTAATCGTTTCTTCAAATGTCTGCTCCAGTTTTATCATCATTATGACGCCTTTTTTGCGCGCTTTTTGATCAGATTGCGCTTCCACGCCGCATGTGTCAGAATCCGTTTTTCGCCCTTGAGTGCGAGCGACTTAAGAGGAGGTTTCGCGCGTTTTGTTACCGTTTTTGCAGCGGGTTTAACCGTCGTGCGAGCTGTAATTGTCTTTGGAACAGCTTTTTTAACTGTTTTTGCGGCTTTCACCGGCTTTTTCTTAGTGGGCATGGCAGCCTCCTTTGTTTCCATGAAGGAGACTAGTGCATTTGCCGTGCCAAAAATGGGAAAAAATTATATGAAAGACTTATGCATCTCGAAGATTTCTTTTTACAGCTGGTCCTGATCCTATTTGCTGCGAGAGTGTGCGGGGAGCTGGTCGCCCGCTTTAAGATCCCCTCCGTCATCGGAGAGCTTTTCGCGGGCATTCTCATCGGTCCAAGCCTGCTCAATCTCATCGCACCAACAGATACGATCAAGCTTCTAGCAGAAATTGGCGTCGTCCTGCTTCTATTTGAAGTGGGCCTTGAAACCGATCTTGGCCGCTTAGCCAAAACAAGCTGGAAACCCTTTGCAGTGGCCCTTGGCGGGGTGGTCGCCCCCTTTGCTCTTGGCTTTTTGCTGAGCAGTCAGGTGTTTCACTTGGAGCTACTCGTCTCCCTCTTCATTGCCGCCACCCTTACGGCGACCAGCATCGGCATCACTATGCGGGTCTTTCACGATCTGAAGAAACAGAGCAGCGATGAGGCGCAAATTGTGCTCGGCGCAGCCGTAATTGATGACATCATTGGCATTATTCTGCTCGCTCTCCTCTTTGAATTTTCGCAAGGCGGCGGCATCAGCCTCTGGAACATCGGCCGCGTGCTGCTCTTTATCTGCCTCTTTCTGCTGCTGGCTCCCCTTGCAGCCAAGATAATTTCAAGTGTGATTCGCTACTATGAAGAGAAGAGTGAAATTCCCGGACTTCTACCCACGATGATCGTCGCACTCATTTTACTATTTGCCTGGCTGGCGCATCAGCTCGGCGCCCCCGTGCTCCTGGGCGGATTTGCTGCTGGAGTGGCTCTCTCGAAGCAGTTTCCTTTTCTCAAAGCAGATGCCGCCTTTTCACACAAAGTGGAAACGGTGATGCGCCCCATTGTGCATCTCTTCACCCCCATCTTTTTTGTGACGATCGGCCTCTCGCTCAACTTCCGGGAGATTGACTGGAGCTCTCCCTTCATCTGGGCCCTCTCTCTCTCTATCCTCGCCGTTGCCATCCTAGGTAAACTGTCAGCAGGTTTTCTTCTTTTAAAAGAAAATACTTGGGTCAAATGGGCCGTTGGCATTGCGATGGTGCCGCGCGGTGAAGTGGGCCTCATCTTTGCCGAGATTGGTCGTACCAGCAAAATCTTTGATGCAGACCTTTATGCCGCTATGATCCTCGTCATTGCAGCCACAACCCTCTTTACGCCATTTGCGCTTCGCCTTTTTTATCGTTGAGGGATCTCATACAGGTCATTAGGAGCTAGTTTTTTCGTGTTCTGATATTTTGGTTCTGGTATTTTTATGGCCAAGGACTTTGCCAAATTTTCCAAAAATTTGGCAAGAAAAATAACAAATGACCTCTCGTATTGTCATGCACATCGATCTGGACGCCTTCTTTGCAGCGGTTGAGGTGGTCCTGGACCCGTCACTCAAAGGAAAACCGGTTATTGTGGGCGGCGATCCGAACAAGCGCGGCGTCGTCTCCACCTGCTCCTACGAGGCGCGCGCCTTTGGAGTGCGCTCGGCGATGTCGCTCTTTGAAGCCAAGAAGCGCTGCCCCCATGGGCTATTTGTAGAGGGTCACTTCTCCGAATATCGAAAATTTTCCGAGCAGGTAATGGCGATCCTTCACAGCTTCACTCCGCAGGTGGAGATTGTGGGCATCGATGAGGCCTATCTCGATGTCACCGACTCCACAGCCGAATATGGGGGCGCTTTTAAGCTGGGCCAGCTGATACGCAAAAAGGTTTTTGAGGAGACCAAGCTCACCTGCTCCATCGGCATCGGTTCAAACAAACTCATCGCCAAAATTGCCTCCGGGGGCGCCAAGCCCAATGGCCTCTACGAGATCCCTGCAGGGCAAGAAAAGGCATTTTTAGCCCCCCTTCCCATCGAGACCATTCCCGGCATCGGCGCCAAATCGCAAGCCTTCTTTAACCGCGAAGGCATTAAGACCTTGCAGCAGATTCAGCAGATGGGGCTCGACAAGGCCGTACAGGCCTATGGCGCCCATGGCTACTGGTTCTACATGTCCGCCATGGGAAAGGATAACCGCCCCGTCGAAAGCAGCGACCTTCCCCCAAAGTCCATTGGCCGCGAGGAGACCTTTGAAAAGGACCTTGCCGATCGGGCGCAATTGGAAGCCACGCTTGTTCTGCTTCTTCAGAGCGTCTACAAACGCCTCCGCACCCATCGCATGCGGACGCGCGGCTTGAGCCTTAAGCTGCGCTTTGCCGATTTTACCACCATTACCCGCTCAACCACATTTGAAAACCATACGAATGATCATGCAGCTTTGCAGGAGTCTATGTTGAAGCTCTTTTCAAGGGTGTATGATGGCAAAAGTCCCTTGCGCTTAGTTGGCGTTACACTAGAGAAGCTAACCGACCTCTACTGGCAGCCCACCTTTTGGGACTGGCAGCTGGAACAAGACTTTTAATTGACTTTTATAGTTAATTTATTTATAATATCTTAATTTACATCAATATTACAGCGAAAACAGGAAGAATTCAATAAACTCCTTCGACCAAGTTAGAGCCAAGCCCCAAATTGAAAAACTCATCAAAACAAAAGCAAATTTTGACAAAGAGATAAAGAAAATTGATGTTGACCTCGCAAAATGGAAAAGCAAAAAAGTATCTGCTCCAACTGCATTTGACTTCTCATACGATCCTGCAGAGAAAGAAAAAATCCTAAGTCGCGCCAAATGGATCAACATTGCCGGCACAATTTGCGGAATAGCTGCCGCTGTTGGGATCGGAATTGGGGTTGCTCTCTTTCCGCTGGCGGCTGTATTCAGCCTCTTGTTCACTGCAGGGATAATTTCAAGCAGCGTGGCTCTAGTCCCATCGGTGGCTTCGCTTGTATCGATGTTAGCTGGAATCAACTTTGCAGCTCCCCTGGCTGCCTCCATCTTTGCTTCAGCAAAACCTTAAGAGAAGCAAAACTCATGAATGATTCAGACTTTAAAGACTTTGTTAAAAAATACGTGGCTACAAATTCTTTTAATCCTGGAAAAAATGATCTGTTTGATGGTAAAATTTGTAGCATATACGGAAATTACGAGAGAGTCATTAAGCGGCTTGAGCTAAAAAATATTAGGTAAAAGGTTTACATGACAATTTCACTCATGACCTACAACATCAAAACAGATGTCAGCAAAGGGAGTGTTGAGCAGGAAAAGGACTTTAACAGCCGCTGCCAGCCCCTCCTCGACAAGCTTAGTCGGCTTGAACTTGGAGACATCATCAATTTGCAAGCCGTCCCACACGAAGGCGTGGAGAGGCTCAAGCAGCTGAAAGACTACCATGTCGTCGAGGGCCAGCACAAGAACCGCAATGAGTCCTTAGTGATTCTGCTGCGCAAAGAGCGCTTTGAGGCCCCTGAAGCTCCGCTTGTGCTGGATGCTCCAGATGCTGCCAATACAAACGTGAGTTTAATTGTCCGCGCCATCGAAAAAGAGACTGAAAGAGTCTTGACTATCTTCAATACCCATGTGTCAGAAGACAAAGATTTAGCTAGAAATCAGGTTAATGAACTCACGACAAAACTGCATAGCTTCGATCCTCAAAATAATCCTATCCTCGGATCGGGAACTTTTTTCATTAATCACTTCATTCCCTCGTTTCTTAATACTCACTCACTGAACCTTGGACTTGTGCTTAAAGATCAGGCTCCTCCAGATACTGTAACCTTTAAGGCAACGGTTGTGGACAAAAGGGGGAAGCCAAGAAACATCGAACATCAAGTCGATCACTTTATTGCAGGATGGATAAAAACAGTCCTGATCACTTCAGCTGGTAATCAGGGGGCGGCCGATAATTTTGTTCAATCGGACCACTATCCTCTCTTTGGTAAAGTTGAGCTGTCCAATCAGCTGCTCTTAACACCGCCAGGCCCATTTCAGCATCGGCAGCCTAAAGACAGCTTTAACGCAAAAGTATTCCAGCACTTTCAGGCGCATCACCTCCCCGATCTTGCAGCAAAAAAACATCCCTACCTAAGAGGTCTCGATCGCATTTTAACTGCGTATCCAGATGCTAAAAATTGTGAGACTGCTGTTAAAGATGCCTTTAGGAAATTTTTGAAAGATCGCTGTCTGGTCCATGACTTAGGTGTCAACTTCCTTCTTATGCCTGATCTCGAAAACGCCTTTGAAAAGGCGCGGAAAGAAGTTGAGGGAAACAAGCCTGCACCAAAGCCGCCTGAACAAGCAAAGGCCCCTGAACCGAAAAAACCAGTAGAGCCACCTAAAGAACTGCCTAAAGAGGCTGCAAAACCTGCGGCTCCTCAGGCTCCTGCAGCTGCAAAAACGCGCAAATGGACCGTTGGAAGAATTTTGGCAGCCCCTTTTAACCTTATTGGAGGGCTGTTTAGAGCGCTATTCCGCAAAATTCGAAACTTGTTCAAGACATAGTCACGAAGTCCCTTCTTGGGACTTCGGGAATTTCTTGTATCATTTGATTAACAACTATCCGTACCAAACTAAGAAACCTATTGCAGTAAATTATTATAATCGTTATAATTATATTTTTAATGGCTGATTTTGATTGCGCAGACAAAAGTTCCATTTTCATCGTATAGTTTATAATCGACTGATCCTTTCTTCAACCTCCAACCGACCAGCTTTAGATACTGCAGGTAACTCTTTTCATCAAGTAGCTTGTAAACCATTTCCTCTATCTTTATGTTAGATTATTTTGCCAAAAAATCAAAGGAATATGCACTTACCAGAAAATATGCCCTTTTTTGAGCATGAGTTCGGCGTTGAGAAGGGCGCCGCCGGCGGCGCCGCGGATGGTATTGTGGGAGAGAAGGGCAAATTTATAGTCAAAGAGAGGGCAGGGGCGAAGGCGTCCGATACTGACTGCCATGCCCTTGTCGAGGTTGCGGTGGCGCTTCGGCTGCGGGTAGTGCGGCTCGTTAAAGTAGTAGAGAGGCCTTTCGGGGGCGGTGGGGAGATGGAGGGCTTGCGCTTCGCTTGTGAAGCTTTGCCAAGCGCGAATGAGCTCTTCAGGTGTGGCCTTTTTCTCGAGTTTGACGGAGATGCAGGCGGTGTGGCCATCGCTGACGGCCACCCGGTTGCAGTGGGCGCTGATGGGAAGCTGCAGGGGTAGAATGGCTCCTTCGCGCAAGGCGCCAAGAATCTTGAGAGGCTCGCTCTCTACTTTACCCTCTTCACCGTTAATGAAAGGGATCACATTGTCCAGAATATCGAGGCTGGCAACGCCTGGGTAACCAGCTCCTGATATAGCCTGCAGGGTCACGGCGTGGACGGCCTGAAGTCCAAACTGGTCTAGGAGAGGCTTGAGGGCAAGACAGATGCCGATGGTGGAGCAGTTGGGGTTGGTGACAATTTTTCCCTTGCCAAACTTCTGCTGGTCACAAAGCGCCAGATGGTCGGGATTGACTTCGGGGATAAGGAGAGGCACATCGGGGTCCATGCGATGGTTGCGCGCATTGGAAAGAACGGTGTAGCCGGCTTCTGCAAACTGCGTCTCCACTTCGCCTGCTACGGAAGAGTCCAAACCGGAAAAAACGATGCGGCAGGATAGTTTGGGCAGGCAGGGCTGCACCTGCATGTTGCCAATAGCTTCTGGAAGGGGGTCGGCAAGGAGCCAATTAACTGCTTCGCGATAGGGTTTGCCTGCAGAGCGGTCTGAGGCGGCAAGCGCCACAATCTCAAACCAGGGGTGGCGCGCCAGCATGTTGACAAACTGCTGCCCGACGCTTCCCGTCGCTCCCAGGACGGCTACGGGCACTTTATCGCGGAAGTGGAAATCGGTTCCCATCATAAATTTTCTAGAAATTCGATGAGCAGTCGCACGCCGACGCCGGTTGCAAATTTCGGATGGTAGCGCTTCGCTTCACTTAAGAAAGCGGTGCTGGCTATGTCCAAGTGGGCCCAAGGTACTTCCTCGACAAAGGCCTTTAAGAACATGCCTCCTGTGATCGGCGAGGCGGAGCGGCCGGCAGCATTTTTCATATCGGCTACATCGGACTTTAAAAGGTCCTTATACTCGTCGTGAAGAGGCAAGCGCCAGAGCCGCTCAAATGTTTCGCTGCCGGCGCGGATGAGCAGGTCTGCGAGGGCATCATTATTAGACATGAGGCCTGTCGCCTCATTGCCAAGGGCTACATCGACCCCGCCTGTCAAGGTGGCGATGTCAATCATGCGGGTGGGCTTTAGTTTTTTGGCTGCGTAGCTTAGGGCATCGGCGAGGACAAGGCGCCCCTCCGCATCGGTGTTGGTAATCTCGACCGTCTTGCCCGAGTAGCCGGCGTACACATCGCCAGGTTTATAGCTCTGGGCTGAAATGCAGTTTTCAGCAGTGGCTACAATGGCTGTGAGATTGATGGGAAGCTTAAGGGCTGCAGCGACACTGATTGTCGCAAGGGCCACAGCGGCTCCTGCCATATCCCCTTTCATCGTCTCCATGCCGCTCGACTTGAGGTTGAGACCGCCTGTATCATAGGTGATCCCTTTTCCGACTAAGATCGTATGCTCTTTTGCGCGGGTTTTGGGAAGGCCTTGATATTCCAAAATAATCAGAGCGGGATCGTGCTGGGACGCTTGCCCGACAGCTAGGAGAAGGCCCATTTTTTCTCTGGTGAGGCGCGCTTTGTCGAAATGGGTGACTTTAATTTGAGGATGGCTTTTGACCAGCTTATGAGCGACCTGAACAAGATGGCGCGGAGTGACCTCATCGGCATTGCTATTGACAAGATCGCGCACCATGTAAACGCCCTCTGCAACAACAGCATGCTTTTTGACGAAGGGAAGAGCGCTTTTGTCTGCTGATACTAAACAAATTTTCTGTAGGAGTACACTGGGCTGATCCTGCACGGTATGCGCTTTGAGCTTGTCAAAGGTGTAGTTAGTGAGAAGAAGCCCCTCCACCATACCCCTTAAAACCGCTTCTCGGCTTAGCGCCTGCATATCCGGAACAATTAGGTTAGCAGTTCTGATTTTCCGCTGGTGGCACGCCTTTGTCAGGGCCGCGTAGGAGCGTCGCAACGTTTCCGTCGTGACCTTTTCTTTTGCTCCGAGCCCCAAAAGGGCGAGCCGCTTTTCCGGCTGGTCGCGCATATAAAGAAAGAGGATCTCCCCCTCTTTGCCTTTAAAGTCGCGCAAGTGGAGCGGCGCTGCCGCTGTCGCTTGAAGAGATGCCACCTCAAGCGCCGCGCGCGCCTGTCCTTTTTCAAAATAGAAGGGCCAGACCGCAACATCGGCGGCTGGCCTCTTATCAACTCGTGGAGCTACTGTAAAGTTCATTAGAAGGGCATCTCTTCTTCGTTAGATAGATCTTTTGACTGGCCGCCGCCATGCGACGAAGCGTAGGTCTGCTCGCCGAAGCTTTCCTGTGGCGCCGCTGCTCCTTTTGTATAGGAGCCACCTTGTCCCTCTTGTCCTCCCTGGCCCCCTTTTCCAAGCGGAGAGAAGTGGAGCGAGTTGGCTGTGAGCTCCAGCGTAACTTGCGGACGCCCTTCCTTGTCTGTCCAGATCTCAGGTTTCTGAAGCTCCCCAATGACAATGATTGCACTCCCCTTTTTGAGATGCGCAATCATCTTGTCAAACCGGTCGCCCCACACCGTGACGCGAAACCAGACGGTGATATCTGCGCCGCCTTTGCGAGAATTGGTGGCAACGGTAAAGGTAGTGACCTTTAGTCCACTTGCAGTAAAGCGCACCACGGGGTCCGCCCCGATGTGGCCGATAATGGTGATGGTATTCATATGTAACAACCTCTCGAGTGGGTTAAAATTGCGGCATGGGACTTTAGACAGCTCGTGAATTTTGCGCAAGAAAAAAACAGCAGCAGGCAAAACCTGCTGCTATTCGTAATTAAATCTTAATAAAGCCAGCGCCGGGCTTGCCGCCGGGAGTTATTGGAGAAGGAGTAGAAGGGGTCTTGGAAGCACCCTCATCGCGACCTTCAGAAACTTCGGTGCAGATTTTGCGCCATTTTTCAACTGTCTCCACATAGAGAGGCGCAAAAGCGCGCAGTGCGGAAGAAACAGCATGTTCCATGTCGATTGTGCAGTGGATCAGGATCAGCTCTTCTTTGACAGCCACACCGACTCCGCCACCGGCCATCTGACCACCCAGCATCGAGCCTTCAAGCAGCCGCTCATAGAGGCGAAGACGCGTCTTATCATCTCTTGGAAGGCCATCGAGAAGAGGCGAATAGAGATAGAGACGCTTCGAATTGGGCTCGTAAGTCAAGTGCAGGGAAAACTCATCGTCAATCCCCAAAATGCACGTGTTATTTTCGTCAAATTCAAGCCCTTCAAGACCGAGTTCTTTTCCGAACTCCTTGAGGTTCTCCTTTGCGTTTTCGAATGACATATACAACCTCCTACAAATTAGCTTCTGTTGAGGTGGGCCCTTAAAAAGCTATGGCGACACGCCATATCGTTTTAAGGACCTACCTAGTGCAAGTTTATTCTTAATAGAGCTACAATGCCCGATATTCCTATATAAAGTAAATAGGTTTCGCAACGTTTTTTTTCGCTCTAGGTTCACTTGTTATGTTTTTAACATACAACTTTCATATTTTTGATTATATAATTATTTTATAATTAGATTCAAATATTTTACTTATCTTTTTTTGCTCTTTCACTTAGGATGACAGTATGTTCACCTATGTGTCAGATCCCGGCTTTTTGCAGCCTTTTGGCGTCTCGCGCCGGGAGGGGGGACTCAACTTTGCCCTCTTTTCTTCCTCAGCAGAATCTGTCCGACTTTGTCTCTACTCCCAAGCTACCCTCCTAGAGGAAATTCCCATGCATCGCACAGGAGATGTGTGGCATCTTCTTGTCAAAATAGAACCCTCGCCTGACTTATATTACGCCTATCGCGTCGATCAGGGCATCCTTTTGCAGGATCCTTATGCAAGAGAGGTTGCCTCTACTAACCGCTGGGGAGCACGCCACGCCCCAGAGGAGCCCTATAATCCTCTAAGCGCCACTTTTATCGAGGAGCCTTTTGACTGGCAAGGTGTTGAAGCGCCCCATATTTCCAGGCGCGACCTGATCATTTATGAGATGCACGTGCGCGGCTTGACCCAGCACCCATCCGCTCATGTTCAACATCCAGGAACCTTCCTTGGCGTGGTCGAGAAGATTCCTGAGCTTCTCAAGTTAGGCATCAACGCTGTAGAGCTCCTCCCGATACAAGAATTTGATGAGCAGGAGGTCAAACTGATCGATCCTGAGAGCGGGAAGCTTCTTTATAACTTCTGGGGCTACTCGACAGTCAACTTTTTCGCGCCGATGAACCGGTATGCCAGCAGCGAGGGGCAGGGAGTTGCCACTCGCGAATTTAAGACGCTCGTGCGCGAACTGCATCGCAATGGCATCGAAGTGATTCTCGATGTCGTCTTTAACCATACGGCCGAGGGCAACAGAGAGGGCCCGATCCTCTCTTACAAGGGGATTGAGAATGCAGTCTACTACCTTTTAGATGCGGACGGCGACTACAGCAACTATTCGGGCTGTGGCAATAGTCTCAACGCCAACCATCCCGTTGTGCGCGCCCTGATCTTAGACGCATTGCGCTACTGGGCTTTAGAGATGCATGTGGATGGCTTTCGCTTCGATCTCGCTTCCGCCCTGACGCGCGGCAGGCGGGGAGAGCCTCTCGATTTTGCCCCTCTCATAGACGCCATAACAGAAGATCCGCTCCTTCCGAATGTGAAATTGATCGCAGAGCCGTGGGATGCCGCAGGGCTCTACCAGGTGGGCCATTTCTGGCCCTCATCTCCCCAATGGAGCGAATGGAACGGCAAATACCGCGACTCTGTGCGCCGCTTTATCAAAGGGACCTTTGCCTCCAAAGGGGACTTTGTCACGCGCCTTTGCGGTTCGGAAGATCTCTACTACAGCCGCTCTCCCCTCTGCAGCATCAATTTCGTGACCATTCATGACGGCTTTACGCTGCGCGATCTGGTCTCTTACAATGAAAAGCATAACCGCGATAATGGCGAAGAAAACCGCGACGGCACCTCCCAAAATGATAGCTGGAACTGCGGCGTGGAAGGGGCTACCGAAAAAGAGAGCATTCAACGGCTGCGCGAGCGGCAGATGCGCAACTTTCATCTGGTGCTCATGCTCTCGCAAGGGGTGCCTCTTCTCCTCATGGGAGATGAGTATGGACACACCAAAGAGGGAAATAACAATAGCTGGTGCCACGATGATGCGCGCAACTGGTTTTTGTGGGATAAGTTGGACGAAAACCGAGGTTTTTATCGCTTTTATCAGAAGATGATCCACTTTCGAAAAGCGCACCCCCTGCTCAGGCGCAATCGTTTCTTCTCCCCAGGCGAAATTGAGTGGCACGGCGTGGAGCCCTTCAAACCCGACTGGAGCCATGGTAACCTATTGTTTGCCTGTACCTTCATTGATCCTGAAGCTGGCCACGACCTGTATGTAGCCTTTAATGCTCAAGACAGGGCTGTGGAATTAGAGTTGCCGAGCCCCAATGGAGGTGCGTGGAGCTGGGTCGTCCATACCGGTAACCCGTCGCCTGATGATTTTTACGACGCCGAGGAGGCGCCTCAAGTTAAGCAGCTTAACCTGCTGCTGCCCTCATTTGCAGCGATACTGCTTAAGAGAGTTTGAATAAGTCTAAAGCATTGATTATTAATTATTTAACATCTAGTAAGCAGAGTCTGCGCACCTCGGCCCCCACGGGGCCGAACCTCGCGACTGCTGGGAGACCATCTAAGAAGCCACTTCTCTGGAAGTTCAGAAGCTTGAAAGTGGCTTCTTAGATGGTCTCTCAGTAGCTCGAGGACCCCCGCTTTAAGCGGGGGAGGTGCGCCTGAGCAACACAATGCGAGGTTCCGGAATCCCTCTCTCTTGTACTTTCTGCTCTCGCTGTTAAAATTTAGCCTATCTTGCCTGATAAGTCAGCGTACGCCACTTGCCGTCGCTCTCAAGAGCCATTGTGAGAAGCTCGTTGGCTTTGGGACGGTTTGTAAAATCGGTCTGGTACACGAGCACCATGTAGTAACCTGCAGGGAGCCCCTTCGGATTCTGTTTAGGAAGCTGCTCCAGCAGTTTGCGAGAGACTAAAGCGCCAAGCGGCTTGCGCAGCTTCTCTTCAGCTTTTACCCACTCATCCTTCCCAATGGTCAGCTTGAAGGTTGTGGAAGCTGTTTCCCAGCTTTCGGCATAGTTGCCGCTATCGATTAATTTGAGCCAAGCCTCAGCTGCAGCAATATTGTCGGACAGAATCTTCTGTTCTTCCGCGACCAAGGCTGGATCTTCTGCCTCCTGACCTTTTGGCTCTGTTTGGACAGCTTGAGCCTCAGCTCTCCCTGTTCCGAGCAGTGTAAGCAGCATTGACATGAGCGGCAATGCGTAAAATCTGATATTCATTTTCACTCCTTAGGTTGAAGGAACGCTAAAGCGTCCCATAAAAAGAATTGTTCCTGTTGTTCTTTCTACAATCACAAAAATAAAGGGATGATCAGCTTTAAAAACGACGGGCGGTTTTTCCTGGGGCATCGATGTCATGTTAATCGAAACAGCCGTCGCCGCGACAGCCTCGGTGCCCTTTTCATCGACTGCGACATAAGCTTTGTGGAGCGCTTTGTTGATGAAAAGACCCCCACCCGCAAAAATGCCCGTGAAGTCAGCTAGGTCGCTAAAAGCAGCCGGCATGCCCATCAGTTTTAGTGGCTCGACAAGGTCGATAGAGCTGGTAAACTTAAAACGCGGCAGAGAGACGACCACCTGGTCCGCTTGCATACTGCGCATCCACTCCTCCAGATCGCCGGCCGCCAGCAGATCTTCAACCTGAGAAAGCCCTCCGGTTGCTGTGGGGAGCAGGACGAGCAGATCGAATTGCGACGTGGCCACTGGATTTGTGCTATAGGGTAGCTCTAAAAGGGTAAACTGCGGATGCTGCAAAACGCGCAACCGCTTCGAAAGATGCATCATTGGCACTGAAATAGTGGTCGCCGGATCGGTAAAGAAGGGCGCTGGAGTCGTTAACGCCTCATCGAAGGGAAATTGCCAGACTGCCTTTAAGAAAATCGAACTGATCACGACAAGCCGCGTATCGGCGCCCACATCTCCTCGATTGACAATCGTGGGGATCCTTCCTTGGGTCGTTTCGCGCACCCAGTCGTTGATATTCAAGCGTGCGGCATCTGCGTTGTGGATGAAGTCGGCCGGCTTGACAACTAGCCCAAAGGTTCTTTTGACGCTCTCAAGAAAATCTGCCTCCAGTTGAAAATTGCGCTGCACAAAGAGGCCATTGGCCATCAGGAGGCGCACCTCATTGGGCCCCTGCATCCAGGGCTTGCTGAAGCGGCGATTGAGCTCGGCAAAGGCGCGATCCAGATTTTCTTCTCGTGGCAGGTAGTGTAAAGTGGCCTGCATCTGGCTGAGCGTTCCAGCCCTAGCTCCCGCGTAAGGAATGGCAAGCGCCTCAGAGATGCAATAGGGGGAAAAAAAGAGGTTCCCCTGCTCTTTTTTCAGCTTGTCATAAAGCTTGTAGGCAAAGGTGCTGTTTCCATGAACTAACGCGTGGATGCTATCTTCAAGAGGCGTTTCTTGAGCGGGGGCAACACCCTCCTCAGGAGGGGCCATCTTTTCCTGCTCTTGGCTGGAAACAAACACGCCAAAGAGCGAAGCGACAACCAGCACCCAAAAAAAGAGAAGACGATTTTTCATGCGAGCGCCCCTTTCTGCCAAAGAATTAAAGCTACACTTAAAGAGTTAAACGCCATGTGCAACCCCACTGGGGCCCATAGGGAGCCCCTCTTTTCATAGATAAGCCCAAGATAGCAGGAGAGAATAAATAAAGAAAGTATTAGCTCAAAATTGTCCCATCCTTGCGATGTCGAAAAGTGAAAGCCGGCAAAAATTATCGAAGAGAGAAGAATCGCCCGAACTCGTCCTAGGTAGGGAACGAGGCTTCCCTGCAAAAAGCCGCGAAAAAGCAGCTCTTCTGCAAGAGGTACGAGTGCAACGATCGCGACAATGGTGCAGGTGAAAAGCAGCGGATCCTGGCTCGAAATTTTGAGCTGCTTGACTGCTACCTGGTCCGCGTGGGGCAGCGGACCAAAAAAGAGGAGGATCAGGGCGACGAAATTTGCACTCACAATCACCCAAGGATAGCTGAGGACCCATGTTGCAGCGCCGGCCAGCATATTTTTAAAAACTGGAGCGCCATACAGCGCTTTGCGCCGCGCCGCCGGCAGCCCTAAACTATACAAGATGATCCCAAGCGAAGAGGCGATGATGGCGATGTCATTAAACCAGCCCTGCTCGACGCTGCTTAAGTGCCGCACTCCTTTCCAGTAGAGCAGGTAAGAGCCTGCCAATGCAGGGACGATAAGCAGTTCAATCGTTAAAAACAGACCAAAAGCTGCCAGCATATGATTAAGAGTAGGGGCTGGCGTACGCGTCTGGTCGGGAAGCTGAAAAAAGCCGTTGCGCAAGGCGATGAGCGTTATAACCGCCGCCACAAGAAAAGAGCTTAAGAAAAATTGAAACTGTTCCACCATAGCGTTCACTATGGACGTTTGTAGGGATTTATCGCAAGGCTTGTAAAAATATAGTTAGTAAAAATTTAATCAAAATATATAATTATAATTGTACTTTTGGAGCATTTATTATATGTCTTTTGATAAAATCGGAAGTAATCCTACTGAATCCCACGCATCTCGAGAGATCCTACATCCTATTGAGCAAACGAGTGGGAGGAGCTACTCCTTTTCCGTGACCAGAACTGCAAATGGCCCACTGGATTTAGTAACTAAACTGTTTCAAAATGTTAAACTGGCGTTTAACATATTTGATCAAAAAAAGCGTCTGACCGCGGACCAGGCTAAGCCCTTGTTTCCTGGCCTTGAGACTACCGAGGAAAAAATCGATCTGTTTGCATCAGCAAAATTTACAGCTGCTCATCCTATCGCTTCTCCAGCAGCAGCCGTCAAGGAAGAGATCTCCCCAGAAGCAGAAGGAGAACTCTTGCAGGCGGGGTTAAATCAAAAGGAAATTGAGAGCCTTAAGAGTTATTACGCTACTCATAAGGCGCAACTTGACGGGAAAACTGAGCCCGAGCTCCTGCGTCGGGGTAGCGGCACTCCTCCTCTTCCCCGCACGATCGTCTCAATCCCAGAAGGCCCTAGAAAGGGGATGTATGTGCTTTTGAAAGCCCATGGAACCGATAAGGTCATCGGAAGCGGGTCATTTAACAAGGCGACTTTAGCCATTGACCTTAAGACGGGCCAGAAGAAAATTTTCAGGAGCGCTAGAGCTGAAGATGTGTCTCCGCGAGAAATTGAAGCAAACAGGCGCACTGCTGATTACCCGGACCATTTTGCAGCGGGTGTCCCTATTCATTACCAAGGTCCTTGGAGATCGCGAACGGATCCGACCTCCAATCAGCAATTTGTCGATAAAGTTGGCTTTATCATGGATTTCATCGAAGGCGGGGAGCTGTTTGATAGATTAAAACAGCCTCCCCCCTCTTACCTATAAAGAAAAGATGGGAATTGCCGCTGAATACGCAAGATCCCTAGCCGTTTTGCACGAGTTGAATCTCGTTCACCTTGACCAGAAGACAGAAAATACATTTATGACAAAAGCGGGACATCCTAGAATTAGCGACTTCGGATTTACGGTAGATGTTTGGACGCCGCTTAAAAACATAGTCGGAACGCGAGGCATGATTGCCCCTGAAATGTTGCGCCCAAAAGCTATTGCAGACTTTCCCATGGATGTTTGGAGTCTGGGGTGTGTCCTGGCAGATTTATTTGATACTGCTTGGTATGATCAAAACGGACAAAAAGATTATAACTGGGAGAAGATTTTAGACCCTGTTCAACTCGAACAGATAAAGGACACTGTTTTTCCTAAGCGATACGCATATAGCTTAGATTCACCCGATTATATCATCGCTAATTGTCTTCAGCTAGATCCTGCGCACAGGCCAACAGTAAAATTTATCGCAGACATGTTGTTCCAAACCTACTTACAATTACCCTAGAGGAGAATTATGAATATTCAGAACGATCAGGCCATCCAACTCCTGAATCTTTTAAATCGAACAGAGGACAAAAAAATTATCTCCGATCTTGAAACCCAAGTTTCAGACCTGTTCAAGGCCGCACTCGTCCAGAAATCGCTCCCAGAACCATTTTTGGAAACAGTCGCTTATTATAAAAAAAACCTCGCCCGCCCCATTCAATTAAACCTTTCGGGAACAGATGTCGAAGACAAAGCTCTCGCACTTTTGATCGGTTTGCCGATCCACTCACTGCTTTTGCAGAACTGTCAAAAGCTAACTCAAAACTGTTTGCCGATCTTTTCACAGATGCCAGCCCTCAAAACCCTTAACCTTGGAAGCAATAAGTGGGTTGATGATCAGATTCAAATTCCCTCAAATATCGAAACCCTTTCCCTTGCCGCCTGCAGGAATATCGGTAAAGTGGGGATTGTAAATCTTCAATTTGTGCGCGCGCTTGATCTATTCGGCTCTCGCCTGAGCGACGGAGAACTGGCCCATTTACCCGATCTTGAAGCTCTCGATTTAAGCATGTGCAAAGGGGTGGGTGAAATGACCATGAAGCGTCTGGGCGAAATGAAAAAATTGCGACATCTCGTCATAACGAGCATTCCGGTGACAGACGAGCTGGTCGCCTACCTTCCGAAACAGCTCGAAACCCTAAATGCGTCGGGATGCCCCCTTTCTGATGTCGCTTTCAAAACATTTGCAAAAATGGACCACTTAAAAAGCCTCACCTTGGGAGGAGCCCAAATTAAAGGCGAGGGGCTTCCCTCCTTATCCCAATCTCTCGTTCTCTTGAACTTATCGGGATGCTCAGAATTGACGGATCAGTGGCTAGTTCCATTGGCGACGAGAACGCAGCTGCGCGCATTAAGTCTGCATCGCTGCCCAAAAATCAGCTCAAAGGCGATTGATCGTTTTTCAGACACTCAGATAAAGGTGGAGTGGCAAGAAGCTCAGCCCTCTCATCTGGCGATGAAAGCTTTTAAATAAAAGCCCTCTTTTGACATACTTATATCTATGCCAGTACCCCAACAAAAATTTCGCGAAATTGTGTTCCAACTTCTTTATAGCCACGACATGGGCAAAGCGGAAGAGCGCGACATGCTCGCCCTCATGATGGCAGAGCTTGCCGTCTCGCGCAAAGCTGTGCGCGATGCGCAGGAGAAGGTGCGCGCCATCATCGCCAAGCTCCCTGAGATTGACCCGCTCATCACCAAAAGCGCTCTGGGATACTCCTTT
The DNA here is from genome assembly GCA_963745935.1 of uncultured Parachlamydiaceae bacterium. Classification (GTDB taxonomy): domain Bacteria; phylum Chlamydiota; class Chlamydiia; order Chlamydiales; family Parachlamydiaceae; genus JAJFUZ01. The sequence goes on along the minus strand of CAVUZO010000007.1, from coordinate 230,983 downwards.
GAGCGGATCCAGAGCGTTGAACGCAATGTGTTGCGCATCGGCGCCTATGAAATGCTCTACGATGCGGCCATACCCCCGAAAGTCGCCATCGCGGAAGCGATGCGGCTCGAGCGCAAATTTGGCTCCCCCGAAGGAGCAAACTTTGTCAATGCCCTCCTGGATAACATCTACAAAGCCTCGCAAGGGTTAAAAATTGACGAGCAGGAAGTTGCCGAAATCGCTGCAAGCTCTAAAAGCTCACGACGAGGCCGTTTTGCGCAAAATTGAAGAGAATCGCGATGTTTGAGTTTCAGCGCGAGAAGCTTTTGAGCGAACTTTGCACCCTTGGAATCGGCGGCCCAGCCCGCTATTTTGCCGAAGTGCGCGCGATCGAAATGATGCAGAAAGCACTACAGGAGTGTCGGAAAGCAGATATCCCCTATCTGGTTCTTGGCAAAGGCTCAAACTGCCTCTTCGATGACCGCGGCTTTAATGGGGCCCTCCTTTTAAACAAAATCGATTTTCTTGAAACTCCAGCTCCTGGCCTCTTCCATGTGGGCGCCGGCTATAGCTTCTCCCTCTTAGGCACGCAAACGGCCCGCCAGCAGTGGGCAGGGCTCGAATTTGCTTCTGGCATTCCAGGTTCCGTTGGCGGAGCTGTCTTTATGAACGCGGGAGCCAACGGACGCGAGACCTGCGAATCCTTGCTGAGCGTTGACTACATCGATGAAAATGGCTCTTTACATGTTTTAAAGCGCGAAGAGCTGCAGTTTAGCTACCGCCACTCCCCTTTCCAGGAGCTGCAAGGGGCCATTGTGGGGGCCACATTTTCACTCACCCACGACCCGACGGCGCGCGAAAGGCAGCTGAAGATCATCCAGTACCGCAAAGAGACGCAGCCCTACAGCGATAAATCGGCCGGTTGCATCTTCCGCAACCCCTCCTGCGGCCATGCCGGGGCTCTGATTGACCAGGCAGGCCTTAAGGGGAAGCAGTGCGGCGGCGCCAAAGTTTCAGAAATGCACGCCAACTTTCTCATCAATGCCGACAAAGCGACAGCAGAAGAGCTGCTACAGCTGATCGAAATAGTGCAGCAAGAGGTCATGAGACACCATGGAATAGCCCTCGAAGCTGAAGTGCGCTGCATTCCCTATGAGAGTTCGCATGCCCCCCTTTCGCGCTGATCTGCACTGCCATTCTACCTGCTCAGACGGCAATCTGGACCCCGTAGCGCTTGTTGAACTGGCTGTATCCTCCCAGTTGCAGGGGCTCTCCATTACTGACCATGACACCGTCGCAGCCTATGCCACGGCTCTCGATGCCTCTCAAATTCCGCTTATTTCTGGAGTTGAGTTTTCAGCCACTCACGAGGGTATAAGCGTGCACATTTTAGGATATGCATTTGCGCTTAAAGCTCCCTCAATTCATGAACTCTGTCAACGCCATATGCTGCGGCGCCAAGAGCGCAACCGCGAAATCCTTGACCATCTGGCAAAGCAGCGGATGCCTCTCACCATGGAGGAGGTCACCCGCGAAAGCAGAGGAGCCATTGGCAGACCGCACATTGCGCTCGCCATGGTAAAAAGGGGATATGCGCCTTCCGTCCAAGATGCGTTTAAACGCTACATTGGCGATGGGCGCCCCTGTTTTGCAAAGGGCTCTCCTGTCAGTGTAGAGGAGACTTTAGCTGCCATCCATCAAGCCAAAGGCGTTGCTATCATCGCCCACCCACATCTGATTGATAATGTCGCGCTGTTGCGAAAATTGCTGGAAATGCCCTTTGAAGGTATCGAGTGCTACTATGCGCGCTTTCCTCCTGAGTCGAACGCTCCCTGGATCGACCTGGCGCAAAAGCGCGGCCTTCTCATGACGGGCGGCTCCGACTTTCATGGTGCCATCAAGCCAAATATCCCGCTCGGCGCCTCCTGGATAGGCGAAGAGACCTTTCGCATCTTACTGGAGCTGCATCGCAAGAATAATAACTAATGATGAACACTTTTTTATTTTTTCAGGATACAAGGATGGACAGGATAACATATTAAGGATTAGATAAGCCGGAGCCCACTTGCGCGGGGGGCGGCGGCAATTCGTTCTATCCTGTCCATCCTTGGATCCTGAAAATAAAGTGAAGAGACTTAAGTGACCTACTCGCAACTCACTCAAAAACTTTATGCCATCAGCATGCGCGGCATGAAATTTGGCCTTGAGAATATGCTTAAGCTTGATGCTCTGCTGGGCCACCCCTCACAGGCATTCCAGGTTGTGCATGTGGGAGGCTCCAATGGCAAAGGGTCTGTCTGCACTAAAATTGCTGCGGGTTTTCAAGCTTCTGGTAAGCGTGTGGGACTCTACACCTCCCCACACATAGCCACCTTTCGCGAGAGAATCCGCATCGATGGCGAAATGATCGCAGAAGAGGATACAGCTCTGCTGCTCCAAGAGATTTTCGCGCTCCTTGAACAGTCAAAAGAACAGTCAAAAGAACAGTCAAAAATCACCGCCACCTTCTTTGAGGTGACGACGCTACTCGCGTTTCTACACTTTGCGAGGCAAAAAGTAGATCTGGCTGTTCTGGAAGTAGGCCTTGGCGGCCGTCTCGATGCCACTAACATCGTTTCCCCAATTTTAAGCGTCATCACCTCGATCAGCCTCGAACATACAGACCTGCTTGGCACTAGTCTCGAATCGATTGCGCGTGAAAAAGCGGGCATTATCAAGCCTGGAATCCCCCTCATAGCAGGTCCTAGGACTGGAGAACTGCTTGCTCAGATCGCAGAAGAGAGGAGCAGCCCCTATTTCCAAGTGACGGGAAGCTTTGACACGTTTGAAATGGAAAACCAGGCTGTGGCAAGGCGCGCCATGGAGCAGCTAAAACTGCCCCAAGATGCCATCGCGAGAGGACTTCAGACGCGGCCCCCCTGCAGGCTAGAAGAGGTGGCTCCCCATCTTATTTTAGACGTTGCCCACAACCCCGATGGCCTGGAGCAGCTCTTCATGGCGCTGCACGGGATCTATCCAAACCTTCCCATACGCGTCGTATGCGGCTTGTCGAAAAACAAGGATTTAAGCGAATGTCTGGCCATTTTGCGCAAAAATGCGTCCTACATCCATCTCACAGAGGCTGCAAGTGAACGCGCTGCAGAGGCTGAAACCCTGGCCACACTTTTGCTTGAACAAGGGTGGCCCAGCTCCCAGATGAGCGTTGATCCCGATGTAGCCAGCTCTCTCAAAAGCGCGCTTGCCGCGCGAAAAGAGGAGCTGCTTCTCATCTGCGGCAGCTTCTTTATGATGGCCGCTGCCAGGCGTGTTCTTGGGATCAAAGAGGCGTCTGATCAACCACAACTAGGCGAAAAAATATAAAAATTTCTAGCGCACTAACTCGCTTTTCCGCATGATGCTATTAAAATAACGGAGGGTTTATCCATGCAGGAATTTTTTAACTGTCTCTTTTCTACAAACGGGATGGCGTACGGCACAGGCGTGCTGATCTTTTTATTGACGCTTTTCCTAGCCTCTAGGCAGGTGATCGGGTTCACGCTTCACACTCCTTTTTTTAGTGTTTGCTCTTGTGGCCTCATTTGGCGTCGCGAACAAAGATCTGATCCGCAACTATTTTGAAAATCTCTCTAAAAGTAAAACGGCGGATAGCTCTTACCAATCCGCCGCAGGCACCCCCGCTGGGCAAGCCTCTTTTCAAGAGCAGCTGCAAAAAGCATATGATGATTTAAAAGCAGAATTTGAAATTCAGAAAAAGAAGTTTCAATCTTTTGTAGAAGAGCAGAAACAAAATACCCCTGAGCAACAAAAGCCTGAAGAGCCTAAAAATCAATAACATATGAACCGCAAAGCTTAAACCTTTGCGGTTTATACAATTATTTATTATAATAATAGTTTAGTTTATCAAGGAGGATACTCATGGCCGCTCCCGTTTCACCCGCAGCTCCCGCTTTTCAGCAATTAAACGGCATTGACGGCGCTAAATCCGCCACTTTCCGCCGCGAGGGCAATGTCACTGTCGCACGACTTATCAAGGAAGAGAGCGGCAAGGAGTATGCTGTCACTATCACCTTCCCCACTCCCATGGATGAAACGACCCTGCGCAGCTACCTCAATATGAAGGAGACAAGGGATAAGATTGATCTGATGATTAAGCAGTTTGAATTCTTTACTAATGCCTACGGGAAGAAGGGCCATTTCCACATCGAGTCCTTCGGGAATGAGACCTGCCTCTTCTATGACCGCAAACATGGCGGCGGCTTTAGAAAGCTCAACATCAGCGATGAGGAGGAGTTCAATAAAACGCGCTACTACAGAGCTGAAGATTATCAGAGGAAAATTAAAGAGGCCGACGATAAGGGTAACAGCGCGCTTGCTGCAAAGTGGCGCAAGAAGAAAGAGGACTTCTTAAGAATGATGGACGATGCAAAGTCCAAACAGCTTGCTCGGGCGATCTTAGCCCCGCAGACCCCCGATCCGAAGAAAATCAACCCCGCGTTCAAGGTTGGTGCGCCGCCAGCTGCTGCCCCAGTGATTTAGCAGATTATGTAATTGACAATTAGTATGTGTATTTTGAGATAAAAGATGCAAACAAATTTCTCCCTAGGATTTTCAGAAGAGTTCTATTTAATGCCAATTCGTCCGGGCGACCGTTTTTATGTGAAAAAGGAGAAGGACAAACGAATTATTGGCTTCTCTATGCTCGAGCCCAGCTCTCCCCAGCAGAAGCTTATAAAAAAGACGGAAAAGGTCGTCCACGAAATTGGGTGCGTAGGCATCGTACCTCTTATCGAAACAGACCTAAAAGGAAAAAGCTTTCGACGCGACACTTTTCTAAGCAATTTGAAGAGCCTCTTCCGCGCAGTTAAAACCCCCGAACTGATTCCTGAAGGATCCAAGCTTAAGCTGGATCCGCGCCACAAGCAACTTCTTCACGAATGGGCTTGGGATCTTGTGCGAGCAGATGTCGGAGTGGATCAGAGCACCCCTTTAAGTCGAGAAGAGTGCTTGGAGCTCGTTCAACCTGACTGCGTGTTTGAAGTGGAGGGAAAAGAGCTTCCTGCCCACCGCTCCATTTTAAGCAATTATCGCTACTGGGCCGCTCAGTTGAATAACGGCATGAGAGAGTCCCTTACGGGACGCTTTAGCGGCTTCAATGGACTCTCGGCTGAGGAGCTTCGCACCCTTCTCCACTGGCTCTACACAGGCTCTCTGAACTGGACGGCCACTCCTCAAGAGGGCGACGATAGAGAGCAGATAAAGCAAGCCCTTGAGACCAATTTAGCCATGCTGAAAAAGATGGAGGAGACCGCTGACTACTATGGGTTAGAGGCTCTATTGAAACAGTGCCAAACAGTGTCTCAAGCCCTCTCATTAAAAAAAGTGGATGAGATGGCGTCGCTCTCTTCAATCGTACAATTTTTCCAAAAAGGAGTGCCTTCGTGTCGTCGCCCTCCCCATTTTTTCTCAAAACCCGCCTCTACTGACCAGTTTTACGACCTTAAGTTTAGGATGGGCCATGAACTTATCCTCGCTAATCGTTTGCTTGCGGTGAGCCATAGCCACTCTATTAAGAAATTGTGCCGGAAACATCCGGAAGCAAAGGAGATTTCTCTCGATGGGACAGCGCTTCCTGCTAAATTTGTGAAGGAGTGGCTGGGTCGTGTAGATGTGCTTCCCGAGGCAGATTTGACAAATGAGAACGTTTTAACTTTTTTAAAGCTCGCGCATCAGGAAAAAAATGATAAGTTAAGAATAAAATGCTGTGTACGAATGATTGGAGAAAATCTTCTCTCTAGTTTGTCAGACAAGGAAATCCCTCTTGTTGACCATCTAGGGATCCTAGATGGCACAGAAATCCCCCCTATTCTTGCCGATAGCCGGCTCAAAATCCGCACCCTGACTTCTTTGAAAAACTTAGAAGGTAGCGAACTGATCATGAAATGGCTGGAAAGAGAACTGATCATGAAATGGCTGGAAAGAGATGGACCCGCTTTAAAAGGGCTCTATCTGGTGGGAAGAGTAGACGATGCCTTTATAGATTTTTTGGCCTCCCACTGCCCGAATCTAGAAAAGCTAATGCTCCAGAACGCACAACTTACCAATAGGAGCTACTTAGCCTTTGCCCGCCACTGTTCGAAGCTGCTCCATATTACGTTCTCTTATAAAATTGGAGATGCCGCGCCCATAGCCCTCTCCAAAGGCTGTCAGCAACTTCGGGAGGTCAACCTTTTTGACGGAACTGCACCCAACAGCGGACTGATCTCTTTTGGAAAGAGCTGTTTGCAAATGCGAAGCCTCAGCCTCCGTTACCTCGAAGGACTTAATTACTCTATACTTGAAGCCACTATTCCTCAATTCCTTCAGCTGCAAGAACTTAATCTATCGGGAACATCAGACCTAGAAGATGCCGCTATGCAAAATCTTCTTGAGAAATGTCCTCCCTTGCGAAAGCTATACCTCGGCGCATGTGGAAAAATTGGTGATGGAACAGCAAAAAAAATTGCCCTATATGGCTTACAACTGCAAGATCTCTCGATCGAAGGTACGAACATAAGCGAAATGGCGATTAGAGAAATACTCGAAGAGTGCCCGCAATTGCGAGATTTGACTATCCCTACTAAACTTTCTTGTCGTCAAGAGCTGAGACAAAAATACCCGCATGTCACTATTCGTTAAAACCCGACTTGCGCCCCTACATCGCGCTTAAACTTTGGCCGAACTTAGCAAGTTGCTTGATAAGTTCCGAAGGTCAATTGCTAAGTTCGGCCAAAGTTTAAGCGTGATGTAGGGGGCAAGTCGGGTTTAAACCTCTTCAAGCAGCCGCTCGGCCAGTTTGGCGCCGTGCGGCGTGAGGCGCACCTCATCTTCGCTTGCTTTGCGGATGAAGTTGGCTTGGACGAGGAGCTTGCAGATGGCGTTGACCCCTTTGGCATTTAGCCCCGCCTTTTCTCCCACCTCGTAGCGGTTGAGGGGGGTCTCGAGGTCTCCCGCTTCTGTTGCAAGGCGGTAGAGCGAGAGCACAAACTGTTCGTCTTTTGTTTTACTCATTTTTTCTTTAGCCTGGCCCCAGCTGGGGTATCTTCGATGGTGTAGCCGCGGCTGTAGATCTGGTCGCGGAGAGAGTCGGCAAGAGCCCAGTTTTTTTCGCGGCGCGCTTCGAGGCGCTTTGTGAGAGCTTCTTGCAGGTCTTGCGGAATGGCCTCCTTTTCAAACTGCAGAAAGCCAAGCACCTGGTTAAAGCGCTCCAGCAGTTTAAGGACGAGCTGCGCGTCGGAGGCTCCAAGGCGGCCGGCGTCACATAGAACATTCACCTCGCGCACAAGGTCGTAGAGGGCCGCAAGGGCCACAGAAATGTTCAGATCGTCTGCGAGAGCTTCGCTAAAGGCCTGGTCGCCCTGCTTGAGGAGGGGGGCGGCGCTGCCCGCTTCGCCCGGTCCTTGAATCTCTTGCAGCCGCTGAATAAAGGCGTCGAGCCGTTCTAGAGAGTGTTTAGTGGCTTCCAGCCCCGTGAAGGTGAAGTTGAGCTGGGTGCGGTAGTGGGTTTGAAGCAGCATGTAACGGATTTGGCGGCCGGTATAGCCGCTCTTGAGAAGATCGCGGAGGGTGTAGAAGTTGCCGACGCTTTTCGACATTTTTTTGCCTATCAACGAGAAGGTGTTCGGAGTGGATCCAGATCTGACAAAGCGCTGATGCGTGCAGGCTTCGGACTGGGCAATCTCATTTTCGTGGTGGGGAACATGTTGTCGACGCCGCCGACGTGGATGTCGATGGTGGGCCCTAAGAGGCCATCGCCATAGCGGAGCACTCGATATGCCAGCCTGGACGTCCCTTGAATCTGGGCCAAAGGGACTTTCCCAGTAGATTTCTCCGTCGCGGGCCAGATCATACGCTTTCCAGAGAACGAAATCGGCAACATGCTCTTTGTCATATTCATCGGCGGAGACTCTTTCGGAGGCGCCGCTTGAAGTTCATCCAGTTTCAGGTGGGAGAGCCTTCCATAGTGGGAAATTTGCTGATGGGAAATAGATGCTTCCGTCGCTGCCTTTATAGGCGACCCCTTTTTAATCAGGAGTCTCGATGAGCTAATCATCTGGGGGATGTAGTCGGTGGCGGCGGGATAGTGTTCGGCATTTTCAATGTCCTAGGTTTTCAGTCGTGAAAGAAGGCTTCGTGTACGGATTCGTGTATTCTTTGAGGGTCATTTTTCCGGCGATGGCACCGCGGATTGTTTTATCGTCGATATCGGTGATGTTCATCACCTGCGTGACTTTACAGCCAAAATACTGAGTGTTCTCCGCAGCAGATCTTCGAAGATATAGGTGCGGAAATTGCCGATGTGGGCATAGTTGTAGACGGTGGGTCCGCAGGTGTAGAGGCGCACCTCAGGGGGGCGCAGCGGGGCAAATGTCTCTTTGCTTCGCGATTCTGTATTGTAGAGTTTCATCATTTTGGCAGATGTTCCGCATCTAAAAGGCGATAATTGATTTTTCCCGTGCCCATCACGGGAATCTCATCCAGCTTGATCACCTGAGAGATCTTCACCAGGTTGCTGAACCCGGCCTCTTTTAACGCCTGGTTCACTTCGTCGAGATTTAGTTTAAGTTTTGTAAAGAGATAAAAGCGCGGCTTTTCGCCCACTATCTCTTTGGCAGAAACGGCTAAAGCTGGCGTATCGTGCAGAAGCGGCCACCCCTTCGCAAGACCAATCTGCAGCAGCCCATCTTCGACGGCCGCAAGGCTGATCATCTCCGCTCCAATCTTGATAAAGCGTTTGAGGCGCCCTGAAATGGTGAGAACGCCTTCAGCATCTAAAAAACCTAAGTCGCCGGTCTTATACCAGCTCTTCCCGCGCACCTCCACAAAAGGGGAGCTCAAGCCCGGGTTGAGATAGCCGGCAAACACATTGGGGCCGCGCGCCAGAAGCAGCCCTTGCGCGCCAACCGGCAGCGGCTCATAGGTTTCAGGATGCACAATCAGGAGCTCCACTCCATCGGCCGGCAAGCCGACACCGCGGTGTGAGCCGCCTTGACGCGTAAAAGAGAGAAGGGGCGAGCACTCTGTGATTCCATACCCTTCGACGTAAAAATCCTCGTTTCCATAGGGAGCCATCAGAGCGAAAAGTTCAGGTGGCGCCTTCTCAGCCCCGCTAAAGCAGAGGCGCACCGTGCGCAGCTGTCCCGGTTGCGCCCCTTTGAGAATTGCCTTCAGGAATGTCGGTGGGCCCCCAATAATCGTCGCACCCCAGCGCTCAATCACTTGTGCGAGCCGTTTGCCATCGGTGGGGTCGGGCGAAAAGACCGCTTTGATGCCGGAAAGTAAAGTGAGAAGCCCTGTCACAGTAAAACCAAAAGAGTGAAAGGGGGGGAGCATGCAGAGCAGCACATCATCTGAGTAGATGGCGAGTCCATCGAGAGCGGCGCGCTGATTGGAGAGGATATTTTTGTGGCTGAGAGGAACCCCTTTTGGCAAGCTTTCGGTGCCACTTGTAAAGAGGAGAACAGCGCGGCTATCTTCACTGACATGGTCCAGTCTTAGATGCTTCAAGAGACGTTTTGTTGACCAGCGGGAGAGAAAAAAAGCTCTTATTTTTGACTTGAAGGAAATATCGCGCCGCAGATCTTCCAGCATCAGCAGCTGATCCTCAATCGGCGTTAAATCCACATTTTCAAGCTTGTCTATGAAGGACCAGGCGGTCAGGACTGTTTTCACCTGCGACAGCTTCGCCACCGACTCCAGGTGGCGCGGGCCGATCGTCCAGTTAATCATCATGGGGAGCTTGCCAGCCAGCTGCACGGCAAAAATCAGCACATAAGCCGCTACGGAGGCAGGCAGCATGATGCCGATCGTCTCCCCAGGCATCTTGGCTATAAGCTCGGAGAGCAGCAGGGCGCGCATCTTCAGCTGCTTGTAGGTCAGCACCCCGGACCGAATGTCCGCGCAAGCGACAGCGCTCCCCATCCGGTCGCAATTGTTTAAGAACACTTCAGGGATAGTGCGGCCTAATGCTATTTTGCGGCGCTGGCGCCTCTTCTCTTTTTCAGGGACATGCCAGCGGGTCATGTCGGTCTGTTCTTCCTGAGCCTCTTCTTTAACGGTCACCTTTTTGGCCGCGATCGCCATCACCTTGCCTACGGACGACAGCTCGGCCACCGGCACACTCTTCGTATCAAATGTATCTTGAAGAAAAAGCTGCAGCTCGGAGAGGTCGAGAGAATCCATGCCGAGATCGGTTGCAAGCTTCATATCAGGGGCAATCTGGGCCGTCGGAAACTCGGTGATATCGGAAATTTTTTTAATCACCTTAAGCTTGACATCGTCTGAAATTTTGGACGCATCGATTTCCCCCTCCAGCCGCTCCCCGCTTGTAGGGGTAGCGTAGACAGGATTCCAGCGGCTATAGGAGACCAGGACAAGAGAGTCGCCTGGCGCCTGCCCCTGCTGATCAGACAGGCCGTCCGGCCGGTTGTACCAGGATTCGAGGTAGTGGTTGAGCTCGAGCCTTGACGCCTGATAAGGAAAATCGGCAGGAGCCGGTTCAAATTCGACGGTGACCTCGCGGCGCGGCGTGAAAAAGAGCAGGTTTTTGAACACATGCTTGATGCCCGTCATGATAGTGGGAAAAAGAGGCGGCACACTTCCGGTAATCGCCCGCGAAAAGGAGCTTCCCCACAAGCCTTTGATGCGCACCAGGACCACATTGGCTTCGGGCGCCTCTTGCAAAATGCGATGCACACCGGAAGCGCCCCCGATAGCTTCGTAGCCAGTCAACTTCATCTTGCCGGCCGGGTAGACCAGAAAATTTTGACCGTGGCGCAGCTCGCTGATCACCGTTTGCCAGGCGCGCTCGTTGCGCTTGCGCTTGAAGCTGTTGCTGCTTGTATGAAAGTTAGGGATCGGCAGCGCATCGAGCAGCTTCATGATGGGATGGACTAGGGGTGCATAGTACTGATATTCAACGATGAGCGGCCGAATTGGAAAGCGCGGCCAAACAGCTAGCGTCACCAGCGCTGGATCGACAAAGAGCGACGGATGGTTCGGCAAAAAGAGCACGCCGCCAGACTTTGAAAGTCTCTCTGGAGTCAAGTGCTCCAGCCCCTTCACGGTCACCTTATAGCGAAACCAGAGGGAGATGCGGATCAGCAGCGCAAATAGATGTTTGAATAGTGTCTTCACAAAATACCTCGAATCATCCATTCTGAAGGATAGGTTTAAATTTTACAAGTATGTCTTTATTAATCGCCCATCGCGGCGCCTCAAGCGAAGCGCCTGAAAATACCCTTGCCGCCTTTCAGCGCGCCCTAGACATAGGTGTCGATGGCCTCGAACTGGATGTGCACCTCTCCGCCGACGGCCAGCTCGTTGTCATTCATGACGCCATTGTGGGAAGAACCTGCTGGGGTGCTGCCGGCAAGCGCATCAGCGACATGACGCTCGCCGAGATTCAGAGCCTCGACGCCGGAAGCTGGTTTGGCAAAGAATTTGCTGGGGAGCGCGTTCCAACTCTTGCTGAAGTGCTGGCTCTCGACCGCAAAGGCGCCGGCCTCATGATCGAAGTTAAAAGGGGCAATGACGAGATCGAGCCGCTCGCAGAGGCAGTCGTAAGAGAGGTTGCAGCAGATCCTTCTCTTATTGTCGGAAGCTTTTCAGTGCAGCTCTTGGAGCGGATTAAGCAGTTAAAGCCAGAGTTGTCGCTGATCGGGATTGTCGAAGATCCGCATCTTTTGCAAAGCTTCGATGCGCTAAAACCTGCACGCATGGCGCTCTGGTATAAGCTGGCAACGCCTGCGGTTGTCGCGCTGTTTCAAGAAAAGGGGCAGCCGATCTGGACCTTTACCGTCGACGATCCGAAGACGGCGAAGTTTTTAACCTCGATCGGCGTCGCCGGGATCATCAGCAATCGGCCGGGAGATATGAGGGGCGCAGGCTAATCAAAACCTAATAGATGCGGCCTCCAAAAAGAGCCTTTTTGACTTTTACATTTGCAGTTTCCTCCAGAAGCTCACGACCAACAACTATTTTTTCATTTGAACTCATGTCGGAAAATTTAATTTCAAAACTCATAACACACCCCCCATTTTAGTAACATAATTATACAAAAAATTGAATAAACAAAGATATTTTTCTGATTGCGGGAAAAAAGAGCAGCGCGATATCCTAGAATATTCTTAAAGGGGAGCTGACATGCTAAAGATTGATTTGAAAGGAAAGAGAGCCTTTATCGCCGGCATCGGCGACGATCAGGGATATGGCTGGGCCATCGCGAAAAGTTTAGCCGAAGCGGGAGCAGAGCTGATCATCGGCACCTGGACCCCTCTCATGAAAATCTTTACAACCAGCCTTGCCAACGGCAAATTTGATGAGTCGCGCCGCCTCTCCGACGGCTCCCTCATGCAATTTGCGAAGATCTACCCGCTCGATGCAACGTTTGATTCTCCTGACCAGGTCCCTGAGGATATTCGTGAAAATAAGCGCTATAAAGAGTATGCCGGCTACACCATTGCCGAGGTGACAGCAGCCATTGTGAAAGATTTTGGCACGATCGACATCCTGGTCCATTCACTGGCAAATGGTCCTGAGGTGCATAAGCCGCTGCTCGACACAAGCCGCGCTGGCTATTTGAGCGCCATCAGCTCTTCCAGCTACTCCTTCATTAGCCTCCTCGCCCATCTTGGACCCCATCTTTCTAAAGGGGGAGCCGCTCTTTCGCTCACCTATATTGCTGCTGAACGTGTTGTCCCTGGGTATGGCGGCGGCATGAGCTCTGCGAAAGCGGCACTTGAAAGCGACACGCGCACACTGGCCTGGGAAGCAGGTCGCAGATGGAGCGTGCGGGTCAACTGCATCTCGGCAGGGCCGCTGAGAAGCCGCGCGGCGCGCGCCATCGGCTTTATCGACACGATGATCGCCTATGCCGAAGCCAATGCGCCACTTGCAAAAGAGCTCGATGCCAGCGAAGTGGGCCAAACGGGAGCCTTTTTAGTTTCAGGGCTAGCTTCTGCTGTGACGGGAACCATTGTCTATGTGGACAATGGCCTCCACGCCATGGGAGTCGGCATCGATAGCCCCGCCTTCAAATCGTGCGAAGAGCCGTGCTGTACTTAGTAAATTCAGAGTGCAACTTTGAATTTACTCAATTTTTTGCACGAAACGGGAGCTTTTTAAGGACGTACCTTTTCTCCAGTTTCGTGCAAAAACCAGCCTTGACGGAAGCGCGCAAACTCTGCTCAAGCCGATCGGGAGTGAAAAAAGTGAGCGTGCTATAGCGCGGGTCACTCCAGAGACGCATGCGCACCCCGCCAAATCTGATCGTGGAGGCGATGGGCAAAGTGATTTGACCCTCGAGCAGCCAATCGGCAAGGGCAGCAATGGCGATAACAAAAGAGGTGCACTGCTGGCCTGTAAGTGAATAGTCACGATAGTTATAAGCCTGCATAAAGGCGCGAATGCGTTCAAATTGCTCGGCTGTTAGGTCACGTTTAGCCGCGAAGGTCGGATTGTGGCCGCCACACCCTTTCTGGAAGAAGCCGTCCCGCTGCGGTTCCCCTAAATAGCGGATGGGATTGGGGTCGCCCACCTCGACAAGGCCTGCGACACCGTCAAAGTAGCGCGGCTGCGTCACTCCCAGTTCGCCGGAATGACCGCCTTCGATGCAACCTGTCGCCCCATGGAGATAAACCCAGGCGTGGCCAAAGCGGCCATCTTTTGCATTGCATCTAAGACTGCGCAGGCAGCCTTTTGTCGACGAATAATCTAAATTCTTGGAGCTAACGTAGATCACTAGATAATAGTCGCTTTCAGGCTGACTGCAGGTCGGCACATGCCGTGGGACACACCCTGCAAGCAGAAGCAAAATAATGAATCTAAGAAGCATCGCGTCTTATCGATTCGTACCGCTCGCGGCGCGCCTTTTCTTGGCTGCGTTTGCGCTCGCGCAGGAGCATGTAGGTGTAAAAGCTGCTCAAAACAAAAAGGAGCAGAAGTAAAAGGAGCAAGATCGCCCCAAAAGGGGTCTCAAAAGCCAGCTCAAAGCGGTGCCACATCGTTTTTTCCTTCTATATTGACTTGGATCCTGCAGAGATCAGAGCGGCGCAGCGTGCGCAAGAAAATCTGCCAGTCGTAAGCTTGGTTGCGATTGGCCCCCTTCAGGGCAAGTTGTGAGGGGCGATTGCCGCGCATGATATGGCCCACAAAATCGCCCGATCCTTCGAGAAGCTTAAAAGAGATTTTAAGTATGATGGAGTCGCTCTGAATGAAAATCTCATCACCGAGATAAAAAGTGGTTGCTGGTCTGCTTCCCACAAGGATTTTGCGCGCTGCCTCGCAATTGAGATAAAAGGCCACTTCGCGGCACTTCTCGCGCTCCCCATCAGGTGGCGGCGCTCCTAGCGTACAGACCATCTTGCCCGGTTCATGCTGGCACGCCACGATGTTGCCTCCCTGACAGCTGAAAGTATGCAGCTGCTGAGGGCTCCCCCAAGCGGCTCGCAAACGATGAAAGCTGCGGTCCGTGGCGCGCGGCCACTCCTCCTCTTGAGCAATGGTGGCGATGGCAAAATCTGCAGGATCTGCAGCTGGGAACGTCTCTTCAAAGGGCTGGATGAGGGCCGCCTGAAGATGGACGATCTGATCCTGCAGGGCGCGCGCTGAAAATTGGCCCGAAAGAAGCCCCATATAAAGATCGTAAAGAGTGACTTGCGGCTGACTCCCCTCTTGCCATTCGCACCAGGCGGGACCTACATAAGCCAAGAGCTTGCGGTTCCACTGCTTCTCGAGGTGGGTGAAAAAAAGTTGAGGGGCTAGAATCTGCAGCGCGGGAAGGGCATCGGCCATCTGAGCGGGCGCTTGCGAAAAATAGGTCTCCAGATCCACTTGTAGGGGCTTTTGAGAAGCAGCGGCTACTTTAATAGCGTGCGCAGGAGGAAGCTCTAGCTTTTGGCAGTAATCTAAAAGCCTTTTCTGCCCATCCTCCAGTTTTTTTTTCAATCCGCTGCCTAAGACATGGTGAAATTGAGCAGCAATCCAATAGAAAGGCAGCAGGAGGTGCACGCCGAGATAGCGATCGCGGCATTCCGGGTAGTCGTGAAGATAGAGGGGAAAATTGCCTTCTGGCGCTTGAAAGTGCAAGAGGCGCTCGAGCAGGCTTTTTCCCTCCTCCACATTCTCCACAGTGCGGCTGCGAAAGAGGGCGAGAGAGAAAAGCAGATTTTCAACCAGAGGAATCGTACGATGCGGCTCATCCTCTTGAGAGTGGTAAAAGTGGTGGATCAGTCCAGTCTGAGGGCTCTGCCGCTTGCGTCCCGCAGCAAGGGCCAGCTCGATCAGTTTGCGCATCATAAACGGACCCCCCCTGCAATTTCAATATTTTGCCCCGTGATGTAGCGATTTTCTAGCAGATAGGCTACAAGGGAAGCCACCTCTGCTAATGTTGCAGGGCGTTTCATGGGAAACTCCTCTGGAAGCGTCACTGAATTTTCTAAATAGCCCGGCGACACCATATTGACGCTCACATCAAAAGGGGCCAGCTCGCGCGCGAGCGCTTTTGTCAATGAGTAGAGGCTTGCTTTGGCGGCACTGTAGCCACTGCAGAAAGTATCTGCATGATAGAGCCCTGCAACTCCTATGTTCACAATAGCCCCCTGCTGCTTTTTTAGGCTTTCTGAGAGGCTTTTTATGAGGGCAAAAGGGGCCTGCACATTTGTTTGGAGGAGTGTAGATAATTCTGTAGAAGAGGTATCCAGCGCGCTTTTGATTAAAAATGGCCCCACGTTGTTCACTAGAGCTTTTGTGTGGGGAAACTGCGCCAAATAGCGCTCGGCAAAAAGTTTGACTCCCTCAATCGTGCTAAAATCGCCCTGCAGGGTTTCTGCCTCGACCCCCCAAGCGCGGCAGCGGCCTGCGACATCTTCTGCCTCACGCTGGCTCAAATTATAATGAATGACAAGGGGCTGCCCCGCTTTTGCAAGCGTCAGGCAGATCTCAGCCCCAAGCCCTCTGGCAGCTCCTGTCACTAATGTCCAGTTTTGCATTTTTCCATCTCTACAAATGCGTAAGAGGCATCGGCAAGCGCCCGAGGCTTCTTGACGCGGATCCTAGCCCACTCCACTTTTTCAAAACTCAAGACCTTATCTAACGCATCGGTAGCAAATGTCTCGAGGAGGCCATACTGATTTTGCTGCGCGAGTGCCTTGCAAGCTTCTGCCAAAGCGGTATAATCCAGGGACAGCTCGTCGCGTTTACCTGGAGCGATGCGGACCGACAGATCGACAAAAATATCCTGCTGCTCGATCCGCTCGTGCGGATAGATGCCGATGATGCAGCCAATTTTATAATGGTCAAACCCGACGATGGTCATACAGCTCAATCGCTTTTTTAAGTCCTTGAATAATGCCAAGCTCTTTTGCGGGGGGCGCAATAATAGTGGCAGACGCCTTCATCTCGGCGGGCGCCGTCTCCATGACAATTCTGATTGTAGCATGCGCTAACATCGAACGGTCATTGTTATCGTCGCCTGCGGCAATGACGACATTAGCTCCCATTAATTGTTTAAAATCTGTAACTGTCTCCCCTTTCGAAACATGCGAATGGGTGGCCTGCACCACATAGTAGTTCGAATCGTAAGGGTCTCGTATAGAAGGAGCGTGCAGCCCTAAGCCCTCTTCAATCGCGCAGGAGAGGCGCACAGCGGCTGGGCCGCGGGCAAAACATTTAGCAGCAGCAAATTCTTGGAGAGGAACCTCTTCAAATGTGTCGACAGCTTGCCACTTCTCCCCAAGCTCTTCTGTGCGCTTCTGGAGATAGTGTAAGAGCTCCGGAGCAAACTTCTGGGGGCGGTAATAGCAGAGGTCGCCGCACTCATAGCCCCCATAAAGGACAAAATCGGTTCCCTCCCTTTTGCAAAGAGGCTCAAGACCTGCTATTTGCGGGGGGGCGAGGTACTTGCGGTTCACAATATTGCGTGCTGGCATCTCAAGCAGAAGGGCGCCATTGTTGACAGCTAGGTGGTAGGGAAACGGAAGATTCTTCAAGGCTTTAAAGCCCCACTGAAAGGTTCTTCCGGTAATGAAAATGAGCTGCCAGCCTTGGCTAGCGAGCTCTCCCAAAAAAACGACGACCTCAACTGGCGTGCTGTTGTGCTCTGCAGTAAGAGTGCCATCTATGTCGAGTGCAATGATCCCTTTCATAAGCCGAACAGCATAGCAGAAATAATTATTCAAAAAAAAGGGTAAAGCATGTAAAACATCTTTTATGCGAATTCGTACCTATCTCCTTTTTTTTCTGATTGTCGCCTTTTCCGCTATGGCAGCAGAAACAGCGGCTCCAGAAACAGCTCCGTTTCCTCTGGAAGAAAATCCGAAAGAGGAGACCTCTTTTACGATGCAGCTTCTTCACATGCTGGCGACGCTCGGACTCCTGATCTCTCTCGTTTTGCTTGCCAGCTGGTTCCTCAAAAAGATGATGCAGACGCGGGTCAAACAGGTGAACCAGTCAAGCGCGATCAAGATTTTGGAACAGCGTCCCCTGACACATAAAACGGTAATCTCCCTCATCGAAATTCATGGCAAGGAGATCGCAATCGCTGAATCGACAAACGGCGTCACCCTCCTGTATCAACTTGCTTCTCAAAAAAATGGGGAAATTTTATGAAAATGCTCGTGCTCATTTTGCTGATTTGTTCCCTCACAAGCTGCTATCGAATGCCTACAGATGAGGATTACTGCGTTATTCCCACAACAAACAACCGAAACATTACGCGCGAAAAGCTGACTCCGGCTCTTCCAGGAGTTCAGTATTAACGGCTTACACACGCCCCGAAGGTTAACATTGCAATCTGTTCGCCTTTATGATAAGCTCTCCGCCGATGTCTATACGGAATTCATTATCCAGGAGTCAATATGCTCGTTCTGACTAGAAAGACCCATCAAAAGATTATCATCAAAAACAAGGACTCCAATCCTATTGGCATCATTACAGTCACACGCATTCAAGGGGACAAGGTCCAGTTGGGTTTTGAGGCTGACACTGATACCCGCTTCTTTCGCGAGGAGCTGCTTCCTGAAAAAGAGCTAGAAGAGGCAAAGGTGGCCTGCAAAACAAATAAAGAAGCGTTGAAAACATGATCCCGCTCACTATCCCCGCTCTCCAGGAGCATCTTAAAGCCCTAAAACTCGATCCGATCTTCCAGCAAGAAACAAACCAGCTCATTGTCATCTTTAAAATCGATGGATACGATTTCCCCCTCTTTTTCCGCATTTTCGAAGGCGCCCAGCTGCTGCAGCTGATCACCTTTATTCCCTGTAACCTGAAGGCGAGCGCCGCTCCAAGCCTTGCGCGCCTCCTCCATCTGATTAATAAAGAGATCGATCTTCCAGGCTTTGGCATGGATGAGAAGGCGAGCATCGTCTACTACCGCATGATGCTGACCGCTGTAAACGGCGAAATTGACGGAAAGGTCCTTGAAACCATCAGCAGCACCCTCAAAACGCTCTGTGAAACATTTGGCCCTGTCATCTCCGCTGTGGCTTCGGGTGCGGCTTCCTACGAAGATGTCCTGAAAAAACTTGAGTCCCAGCCCAAATAGTAAAGTCTTATGGCGCGCCCTATTTTTTATGACACAGAGACAACGGGGGTGCGGCCCGATAGCGACCGCATCATCGAGCTTGCTGCCTACGACCCCGTCTTAGACCGCACCTATTGCCAGCTCATCAATCCCGGCTGTCCGATCCCTCCCGATGCGACTGCGATTCATCACATCAGTAATGAGATGGTTGCCAACGCTCCCTCCTTTGCCAAGGTGGCCGAGGAGTTTACCCAGTTTTGTGAAGGCGATGTGATCCTGCTGGCGCACAATAATGACGCCTTCGACCTCCATTTTATGCGCCATGAATTCAGCCGTGCCCAGCAGACAATGCCCTCGTGGCGCTTTATCGACACTCTCAAATGGTCGCGCCGCTACCGCTCCGATCTTCCCCGCCATACCCTCCAATTCTTGCGCGAACATTATGGCATCCCCGCAAACAATGCACACAGAGCGCTCGACGACGTGATTGTCCTGCACCGCGTCTTCAGCATGATGGTCGACGACCTGACCATCGATGAGGTCTACACCCTCCTCCACCGCCCGCGCCAAATCCAGCACATGCCCTTTGGCAAGCATCAGGGCACTCCCCTGAAGCAGGTGCCACGCGATTACCTCCTCTGGCTAGCCTCCAGCGGCTCTTTAGAAAAGCCTGAAAACCAGGAGCTGCGCTCCACCCTCGATCAGCTCGGGCTCCTCTCAAAAAAATGAATGTTTTGATTATTGGTGCCGGATATGTCGGACGGGCCGCTGCCAAAGCTTGGAGGGCCCATGGACACTTTGTGACGCTGACGACGCGCAGGCTTGAGCGCGCTGCGGAACTTTCGCAAGAGGCCGATCGTGTTGTCGTCATTGAATCGGGCAACTTTAAAGCGGCTCTTGAAAATCAGCAAATCGTCCTTTTGTGCATGGCTCCAGGTCACCCGAGCAGTGACGCTGATTACGAAAAGACCTATCTTGAAACAGCAAAAGCAGTGCTGCGCGACCAAGACAAAAGCTGCGAACAGATTATCTATACGAGCAGTACCTCTGTCTATGGGGAGCATGGCGGGGCTATTGTCGATGAGGAGACACCGCTCAGGCCAGAGTCTCACCGAGAACAGATTCTAGTGGAGACTGAAAAAAAGCTCCTAGGGGCGCCTTGCAAAGTGTGTATCTTGCGACTTGGCGAAATTGTGGGCCCTGGTCGCCAGATTGTCGACCGTTTGCGCAGCCTAAATGGAAGGCCCCTAGCTGGAACTGGAGCCAATATTTGCAACATTAGCCCCATCGTTGAGATTGTACAGGCCCTTCTAGTCGCAAGCGAGCAGGGCTGGCAAGGTGTCTACAACATTTGTAGCGACCAGCATCCGACGCGCCGCGAGCTTTATGAGAAGCTTTGTGTAGAGGCGCAGATTCCTCCTGTTAGCTGGGATGCGACGCGCACAAGCCCCCATGCGGGGAACAAGTGCGTATCGAGCGAGAAGTATCTGAAGAAACGAAAGGTATCTACTTTTTGTTCTTAATTGCTTGTGCAAAATCTTTCACGTCTTGGGCGAATAACTGGTCAAGTGCGTCATTTAATCGGGGATTTGCTCTTCTTACTTGTCCCAGCATTTCGATGCATTTATCTTCGCCCTTTTCGGCGGCTAACTTGTAGTGCATTGCAGCTTTAAAAAAATCCCCCTTTTTCTCGGCCGCCTTTCCAAGACGGAAGTTTTCCGCTTGGGCTGCTTTATCTCCATTTCCTGCATCCGCGACAAGTTTAAGAAGCTTCGGTGTGCTAATTGGCGGATGTGGTAAAGGCTTTGGAGGTGTTCTCTTAGGAGGGATGTCCGTTACTTCTCCAAATGTGACCCTCTTTTGCTTACTCCCCTTATTTCTGACAGATTTTTCAAGCATATCGCTAGCTTCTTCTATATTGCCCTCTTTGACGAGTTGATCCACCTTCGCGTTACGTTTTTCTGCTTCTGCGACAGGCTTTTTGACCTGTGTCGCTTCCGTTTTCCTAGTTTCAGTTTTCTTTAGTGGGAGTCCAACTTCGACATCTAAAATCTCCTTAGCCACTCTCTCGCTGCTGACCTTATCTCCTCCAGCCTCATACATCTTTAAAGCGCGGCGCAAATCTTTGCGATCCTCATAAAAGTGACCTAAATTGCACAGCTCTTTTAGGGCTGACGACTCGAGAGTTGACCCGGGCTTAGCCAGTTTAAGCAACCACTTCTCAGCTTCCTTAGACTTACCCGCATCAATGAGCTGCTTCGCCAGTTCATGTTGGCAATGCGGATCGCCACCCTTAGCTCCCACTTTTAAGTGGTCGCTAGTCCCTTCTAGTTCAGCCAGATAGAGATGCGCTCTCATATTCCCCTTTTCCACTGCCTTTTCAAACTGGCTGCGCGCTTCCATTTTGTCTTTGTCTGACCGAATATCCTTGTAAATGTTTAAATAAATGCGACCCGCTTCCAAGTGCTGCTCTCCAAGGACACGCTTCTGTGCTGCTTGAAACGTAGTTTCAAGTGCTTTTGTGCTGACGCGCTCTTTAAAACGATTCTCAAAGCCCTTTTGCACTTTAGTAAGAAACGGGCTTGGCTCAGCTTCGAGTTTAGTGGCCTTCAGCTGCATAAGTTTGGCTTTGAGTGGCTCTAACTCTTCATGTGTCGGTCTTTTTATAGTCTCTCCACTAATGAACTGGAGCACCTTCTTAAGTGTTGCACGCTCTGTTGCAGATAACGATTTCAACAAAAACTCTCTTTTATTAGGATCAACGGATTTATCACTTAACTGTTCATAAACTCCCATGACTGGTTTTGAAATTGCAGGCATTGTCATAGCAACCTCCTTGTCATTATTAAAACCCGACTTGCGCCCTATCAATGACTCATCTGATGCGCGCTTGTTTTGGAGGCTAAAACGGGGCAATTTTCGCCTACTTTACTCAAGTATGTCAAAAATTGCCCCGTTTTAGCCTCCAAAAAATCGCATCATCAGCTGAATCACCGCTAGGGCGCAAATCGGGTTTAAATACAAAATTAACTATAAACCTAATTATATAATATAAAAATTAATTTAAATATTCTTTTCGGGCGAAGAGGGCGGAAATGAGGGCGACAAGGCCATAGCCTGAGATGATGAGAGCGACGCTAAAAGCGGCTGTATAAATGGCCGCTGTCGTGGGAGTAGATGCGGCGGCGAAGAGAGGAGCCGCAACTGTGGCCACTAAAGCAGTGACACTGCAGAGGAGCGCCGTCGTGACTAGAATGCGGCCAAGCTCCCATTTCCAGCTGCGCGGCATGCGGCAATCATCGACGATGTGACACATGAGACGACTCTTTGTTGAAAAGATGATTGATAAGCCCCTCGAGGGCAACAATCTGGGCTTGATAGGTCGTTAGAGCAGCTTCATGGGCCCGCTCCATGCGCTGAATATGCTTGAGGAGTGGCTTTGTGTCGTAGTAGCTTCCTGAGGCGAGCCGCTCATCCAGTTCCTGTTTAGCTGTTTCCAACTGCTCCTCGGCCACAAATAGCTGACGCCTTGTTTCATTGAGCTGAGCGCTCTTTTCTTCAAACTGTTCGCGGAGCTGCTGCAATTTCCCCTCGGCACTGCGCAGCGCACGCCAATGGGCCACCCTTTGCACCTCGGCAACCTCTAGGTTTTGCTGCAGGAGGCTCACCTGCATCTGCACAGGTTCTACTTTTGTTTGCAAAGCCGCAACTTCTGCTCCATTTTGCTCCCGTAGTGCAGAAAGCTCTTGCGCAACTTTTTCATACTCTGACTGTAAGGCCGCAACTTCTGAACGACTCTGCTCCCGCAGCTTAACCTCAAGCTCTTGAGCGCCTTTTTCAAACTCTGATTGTAACAGCGCAACTTCTGAACGACTCTGCTCCCGCAGCTTAGCCTCAAGCTCTTGAGCGCCTTTTTCATACTCTGATTGTAACAGCGCAACTTCTGAACGACTCTGCTCCCGCAGCTTAGCCTCAAGCTCTTGCGCAACTTTTTCATATTCTGTTTGCAAAGCAAGACTCTGCTCGCGCGCAGCAGCTAGCTCATCCTGCTTAGCCTTAATCTCTTGCATGGCCTTCTCATGCTGCAGCTGCAAAGCGGCTAGGCGCGGGGCGGCTTCCTGCTTTTCCCGCTCCCATTCGCGCTGAATGGCCTGCTTCTCCTCTTCGAGGAAAGCGGCGCGGCGCGTTTGGCCTTCGAGTTGCGCCTTAGCTCCACGCAGCTCTTGGAGGTACTTTTCACTATTTTTTTCAAGATCGGTCTGCAGGGATTTATGCTGACTCTTTAGGCTTGCGAGGAGAGTGCGCTCGCTCTCGAGCTCTTTCTTTAGGCCGTTGAGGGTTGCGAGGCTCTGCTCTCTATCACTTTTGTACTCCTCAGCGATGCAGCGCGCTTCGGAGCGCGCCTCTGCCATCTGCTCTTGGGCACGCGAGGCGCTCTCGCGCCGCTGCACAATCTCGCGACGCAAGGTTTCCTGCTCCGCAGTTTGATTTTTTATCTCTTCGCGGGCTGCCTCGAGGAGCTGTTGCAGACCCGAGGTCTGATCGCGCAGCTGGGCGCACACCTCGCGGTTTGATTGGAGCTGATCCTCTAGCTGTTTAATCGAAGTATGTTGATCCGTCGCTGCTGGGGGAAAAAGCTGCGAAAGCCGCTCGCGCATCTCTTCGGAGGCAAGTGCCGTCGCCACAAAGCCGAGGGTGAAGGCGCCGCTTAATCCCAGGTGCCAAAATACTTCCCCGAGCTCCATGCTGCTGTAGTGGTAAGAAAATCCAAGTGTGAGAAGGCCTAAGGAGAGGGCGACGCCGCGCCAGGTCCAGTGCCAGCAGAGCGCCACGCTTAAGAAGATGACACATGCAAAGACAAGCGCCTTTTCAGGGGAATTTAAGAGAAGTATTGAGAGAGAGGCGAGCAGCATGAGAGGCCCCACAAGGGGCCAGAGAGAGAGTTTCTGCTCGAGCTGATTTTCTACGGCTTTCATGCTTGACAAGTCTAGCATAAGAGCCGCCGTTCTGTTTAGAAAAAAGTGGTCTCGATCAAAGAAAAATCGTCGGCAAAAGCGCCGGGACCGTTGAGCCCTTCTGCAAAAGACTGGATGCGGGCGATCTCCTCTTTTCCTGAAACGGAAGGGGCGCTAAGGGCCTGGATAAATTCTTGCAAAGTGAAGGTGCTCCCATCGGGCTTCTCAATTTCATAGACGCCGTCGCTAAAAAGATAGAGTTTTCCGTAAGCTTCCACCTGGCAGGTGGCGCTGGTAAACGCAGCTCCCGACATCCCTCCAATAACAAGACCTGCTGTTTTAAGCTCTTTTGCAACAGCCTGTTCTTTCGAAGGACCCGTAAATAGAATGGCGGGCGGATGGCCGCCGCTTGCATAGGTGAGCTGCCGCGTGCTGGTCTGATAGACCCCATACCACATGGTGAAGAACATATTATTGTTCTGCTCCATGGGAAACGACTCATTCAGCGTTGTAAGCACGGCAGCAGGATTATAAAAGTCAGTATTAGGCAGCGTTTGCGCCCGCAGCACATTCATGATGGAGATCGAAAGCACAGCAGCACCGACTCCATGGCCGCACACGTCGAGGAGATAGAGCGCAAAGTGGGTCGGATCGAGCCAATGGTAGCCAAAAGCATCTCCTCCTAGCTGCGTGGAGGGGATAAAGCGCCATGCTGCTGTGAGAGGGCCCTTTTCGATCGGTTCTGGGAGAAGAGACTTCACATAAGCTGCTGCCTCCATCAATTCGGCATTGAGGATGCGCTGGCTCTCTTTTAACAGCTCGTACGCCTCATTGCGCTCCAGGAGGCGAATGTAGGCAGAAGAGTGGTAGCGGATGCGCGCCACCAGTTCCACCTTATCGGGAAGCTTGACCAGATAGTCATTAGCCCCGAGCGCAAAGGCCTCCGCCTTGATTTTAGGCTCTTCCTTTGTCGAAAGCACGATGAGAGGAACATTTTGCGTTCCGGGATTGGCACGAAAATAGCGCACGAGGAGTAGGCCGTCGATGTCGGGCATGACGAGGTCTTGCAGAATCACGGTCGGCTTTATTTCCGCAGCCGTTTCGAGCGCATGAGTGGGATTCTGGCAATAGTGAAAGGCGATATCTGTCTGGTCTGCAAGCATGCGCCGCACAGCTTCTGCAATGATCGGCTGATCATCGATAAGAAGAACTGTAATAGCAAAAGGCATCCTTAACCTCGTTTTTGAAAAAATTTGACGATCGCTGGAGCAATTTGTTCGAGAGCGAACACCTCTTTGGCAGCGCCTGCAGCAATGGCCGCTTTGGGCATCCCAAAGACGATGCTGCTCGCCTCATCTTGCGCAATGGTGTGCCAGCCTAAATCAGCCAGAGCTTTCATCCCCTTGGCTCCATCGGCCCCCATCCCTGTCAGCAGCACAGCTAGCCCCTTTCCCTTCCAATGGGTGGCCACGCTCGCGAAAAAGACATCCACAGACGGGCGATAGGGGTTTTCAACAGGATCTTCCGTATAATGGAGGCTGCCCCCCTCCCTCATGATGAGATGGTCATTCTTACCTGCAAGAAGAACGATACCCACCTCTGGAGCCATTCCCACCTCAGCAAGCTTGACTGTCACACCGGTCTGTTCCGTTAGCCAGCGCGCTAACCCTTCTGAAAACTGCTCATCCACATGCTGGATGATCACGCCAGCATAAGGAAAAGGGCGCGGAAGATGGGAGAGGAGTTCGACGAGCGCCATCGGGCCGCCTGTTGAGGCTCCTATGACCAGGAAAGATCCCGGTTTCTGTCTTCTGGTTTTTGGCGTGGAGGTCTTGCCAATGAGAATGCCGATGCGCGCAATCTTGCCGAGAAGCTCCTTGCTGTCAACTGTCTGCGTTTCTGGACCGATGACAGGCGTCCTGACTACATCGAGAGCGCCCCCGCCCATCGCCTCAAAGACCTTGGAAGCATTGCCGCTGACTGTTGCTGTGACAATTAAAATGGCGCAGGGAGACTCCTCCATAATCGTTTTTGTAGCTTGCACACCGTCCAGGATAGCGCACGTTCAGATCCATCAAATATCAGTCTGCGCTTGTCTGAGCGCATTTTTTTTCGATCGCCTCTTTGCCATCATAGGCCACCCAGGCCACCTCATTAGCTAGGCTGAGAGGAGACAATGCGCCGTAGCAGCTCCACCGTCATCTTCATATCCTTGAAATTGCAATGCGCATTAAGCGGCCCTGTCAGATTCGGCAACAGCCTGAATCAAGGTCTCATCATGAAAGCTGCTCTTGGTCAAGTAGTAGTTGACCCCCGCTTCCAGCCCTAAGCGGCGATCCTCTTCTCGCCTTTATAGAGACGATCATCACAGGAATACTTTTAAGGCGCGGATCGCTGCGGATGAGCTGAATCAGCTCGATTCCATTCATGCGCGGCATGTCGATATCTGTCACAACAAGATCAAAATCTCCCATGCGCAGCGCATTCCAGCCATCCATCCCATTCACAGCTGTCTGCACGTCGTAACCGTGGTTTTGCAATAAGCGGCACTCCACCTCGCGCACCGTGATCGAATCATCGACGACCAGGACCCGTTTGCGCCTGCTGACGCTCTGCTTCTCCCCATAGAGAAGCTTATGGAGGCGCCCCCAGAAAGAATGGTGTCGATCGAACGCACCATGTCTTCCACGTCGACAATAAGTATCGGAGAGCCATCCTCCATGAAGGCTCCTGCGCTAATGTCAGGAACTTTTCCGAGGCGCGCATCCAGCTCCTGCACCACCAGTTCTCTCTCCCCTAAAAATTGGTCCACAACGATGCCATAGGCATTCATCCTGTCGCTGAGGACAATGAGAGGAAGGGTCTCTTCACTTAAAGTATGCTCCTCAAGTTCGAGCACCTGGGCAGCTGGGATAGGCCGATATTCTGCCCCTCAAATTTGAAATATTGACGGTTTTCCACCTGAGCGATCTGCTCTTTGGCAATGAGAAGCGTCCGATCGATGCGCGCCAAAGGAAAGGCGTAAGGCTCTCCCGAAATCGTAACTAAAAGCGCACGCATGACAGAAAGGGTCAAAGGCAGCTGCAAGTGAAAGCTCAACCCCTTATCGGGCTGAACATTGACTCTGACACTTCCTGAAACCTCCTGCACCATCGACTGCACCACATTGTAAACAAAAACGCCGCGACCTGAAATCTCCGTCACAGATTTTGCCGTGGAAAATCCAGGAAGGAAAAGGAATTCGAGGAGCTCAGACTCCGTCAACCGCTCTGCTACCTGTGCTTGCACGAGATTTTTTCGACCACTTTTTTGCGGATTGTTTCGATAGCGAGCCCCCGTCCATCATCTGAAACAGTGATTGCCAGCATTCCAGCGCGATGCTGCGCTTCAAGCACAATGGTCCCTTCTGCAGGTTTACCAAGCCTCTCCCCGCTCTTCTGGCAGCTCAATTCCATGGTCGACAGCATTGCGCAAGAGATGGCTGAGAGGGGCTTCTAACTTCTCTAAAATGTCGCGATCGACCGGAGTTGCTGCTCCTACTAGTTCTAAACGCACTTTTTTCCCCAGCTCACGCGCAAGATCTCGCACAAGCCTAGGAAAAGCCCCAATGCCGTCTGAAAAGGGGCGCATGCGGCTGTCGATCACTTCGCGATAGAGCCGATCGGAGAGGTTGGAATGGCGGATAATAAAGAGATCAAGCTCTGTCAGCCTATCGGCCAGCGCAGAACGGGACTCATTGACTTTATGCGCCGCTTCCCCCAGGTAATACTCAAGACGCTCATTTTGCGCGTTTGGGTCTACTGTTTCGCGCAGCAGATCGAGCTGATGCCCCAATTCATTGATCTGCTTTTTGATCGCGAGGAGAGAGGTTCCAAAGGGGTGAAGCCAGCGCGACTCAACAAGCGACTCCCCTGCCAGCCCCATCAGCCGGTTTAAATTCTGCGCCGAAACACGCAAGATGCGGTCGCCGCTCGGCTGGATGGTTGGAACAGCTGCAGCAATTCTTACAACGTCTTTACGAGGAGCTAGACCTTTGCGAAGCCCTGAAATTGCCTGCGCCGTTTGCTTAATCTCCTCCCCCTTCGCCTGAATCCACTCCTGCATCTCCTCGTCGGATAGATGGGTAAGCTGCCCAATCAGGTCGATCCCGGCTAAAAGGGCGTCCACATGGACAGGCTGCAGAGCCAGCTCCTGCTTTTGAGCGGCGACAAAGATCTCTTCAATGGCATGGGCAAGTTGCACGATCGGATCGAGCTGCACCACGCGAGCCGCCCCCTTTGCAGAGTGGGCCGCGCGCATTAGCGCTTCAAATAGCTCTGGCGTCCCGACACCCCGCTCCAGCTCCACCAGACCGTTGGTCAGAGTGGCAACTTGCGTCTCCAGATCTGTACGAAAGAGCTCCATCATGCTGCTGTCGAAAATGAGCTCTGGAAGTTTTAGAGACGACACCGGCTCCTTTCTTCCTAAAGCCTCTCTTGCCTCTTTAAGAGCCACATCTTTTTCTAAAACTGCTTGTGGAAGCATCTCTAGAGTAGATTCAGCAAGGCTTTTAAGAAGAGTAACGGCTTCGAAGGCTGATTTAGGAATCTCTTTAAGCTCTTCTAGTGCTTTTGCCAGGTCGGAAACGGTCCTGTAGCCAACCAGGCGCGCCCCGCCGCCGATCGCCCGCGCAGCTGCTTCCATCTGCTGAACATTCCCCTGTTTTAGGGCAGCTTCCAAAAGGGCGACATGCGTTTTTAGGTCGGAATGAAAGAGGCCTATAAGAGGCGCGCTCATAAGAGGCTCCGACGCAAGCTCTGAAAGAGAAGCTCCTCATCGAGAAGCCCCACACTTTTACCCTCCCACGCCATCACCCCGCGCAGGTAATTGGCAGTCGATTTGGCCACAGTGACGGGCACATTTTCAAGCTTTGCCACGCGGGTCCGAAAATTGCCATACACCTCATCAACCGGGAAGATCCACTGCTCATCCCCTTTGCGAATCGCAACCATGCGCGCATACTGCCTGTGGCCCCCCTCTTTTTGCTCCTTAACCCCCTCTTCTAGCTGCAAGAGATGGTGGAGCGAGACGCAGAGGCGAAGCTGGCCGCGCAGGTTGATCATGCCTAAGAGAAGGGGTCCGCTGCGGTGAGGAATGCGATGGATGGGACGCACATGCGCAATTTCGGCAAAGAGGGCCGTCTTGAGAGCAAGCCATTCACCATCTAGTCGAAACACGACGACAGACTGCTCATCCCCCTCTCTTTCTGCTGCCATTTCGCGCTGCAAAAGCTCTGTCCACTCCGCAATGTAGGCAGGGTCAGGTTTGCGGTCCAATAACTTATTTGCTGAGATTAGCTGCTGGGGCATCTTTCATCCAAAATCGAGTTTTATTTTTTTCAGGATGGACAAAGATGGACAGGATAGCAAATGTCAAGCTTATAGTTCTTGTAATCCCATCCTGTCCATCCTGTGCATCCTGAAAATTTTCTAAAATATCCTTCTGTTCATTCTGATCGCCCTTTTATGCGGCGGCGAAACTGGTTCGCCCGGGCCGTCTCGCCGCGCTTTTCTGCAAGAAGCGCCAGGTAGGTGAGCGCCTCTTGATGCTGCGGCTCTAGGTAGACTGTTTTTAAAAATGCGCTTTCCGCCTCCTTTTCATCGCCTCGCGCATGGCGGATCGCTCCAAGCAAAAAGTAGCCCTCCGGATCCATTATTTGCACTTCTAAATAGTGTCTACAAAGCGACTCTGCCTCAACAAATTCCCCACGATCAGCCCGCGCTTTTGCTTCGCTTAACCCCAGCGTTTCTGGCTCTAGCGGGGCTTCAGCGTACTTTACAACAGGAGGGACAACGCTCTTCTTTTCCGCCTTCTTTAAAAGGAAGGCCCTTCCTGCGTGCTCCACCTCAAAGCCGTGCTTTTTTGCGATTGATGCCTCTGCCGGAGCGACATAGAGCCGCCCTTCTGCTGTTAAAAGCTTTCCACAAGCTACCAGAGCGCGCTTTTGTGCTTCTGGATGCAGATAGATCAGCAAATTGCGACAAAAGATCAGGTCGTAAGGCGTCTTCCCTTCAGCAAAACTTGGGTGATAAATATTTCCATAACTGAAATGGACCAGTTTGCGCACCTCTTTTTTAAGCTGGAAGCCCCCCTTTTCCTCATCAAAATAGCGGGTGCGAAAGTCTAAATGGCCGCCACGGAAGGAGTGGCTGCTGTAGAATCCCTTTTCAGCTTTAACAAGGGCCATTTTACTGATATCGATCGCATCGATCCGAAATGTTTCGGGAGAAATGGCGTTTGTGAGCAGAGCCATAGCCATCGAATAGGGCTCCTCTCCCGTTGCACAAGGAATCGAAAGAAGCCTTGTAAAGCGTCTCTTAGGCTTATGCAGATCTCGGACCATCTGCTCAAAGGCCGCCTTGTCTCGAAAGAACCAGGTTTCGGGCACAATTAAGCGCTCTACAACCTCCTGGAGCTCATCAGGAGACACAAGCAGAAGCTGATAATAGGCCCGCATGTCAGCGGCTCCCGACAGGGCGATCCTTTCGCGCAGCACCCTCTCCCAAACATCGGGCGAAATCTCCTCTGTCTTTAGGCCAATTGTATCGGCAACTAGAGTGCGAATTTGCCGTTTTGCCAGATCCATCAGGGGACCAAAATGGCTTTTATCGCTTGGCAAAAGCGGTCTAAATCAAAGCGCTGAATCGGCCGCCCCCCCTCGTTATAAACGCCGCCCAGAAAGGAGAGACCTTCAAGCTGGATCCCCGATGCGATAAAGCGGTCTCGGTTGATCTCTGCCGTCTCTGTGACCTTCTCAGCCAAAAGGGCTAACAGGGGCCCTTGCGCAGTTTGGACAAGAATCAGCCTCGAGTGCATCGCATCGCTACAAGGCCTTTTTTCGATGAGGAGGCATAGGTCAATGACCGGGACAGGTTTTCCGCCATAATTGAAGAGACCCACAAGATAGGGAGCGGCTTCACCCTGGCCAGGAATTTTTGTTAAGGTAACTTTAGGAAAGAGCTCCACAACGGCTTCACAATCTAGCGCAAAGCAGTCTGAACCGCAGTAAAAAAGGAGTGTTAGGGGCATTACCCCCCTATTGACAGAATCTTCTGTTCATCTTTCTCTTCATCCAGATCCTGCTCATCGATAGCAACCTGGGCCCCATGGAGCATATAGGAGGCAAGGGCGGCATCCCCTTCATAGGTCATCTGAACCTCCATGTTTCCGTCTGCAGCCGCCTCTTCACAAGTGATGAGGACATAACACACAGAGCTCTTAGACAACTTTTGACCAATAAGTTTGTGGATGCTATGCATCAGTGTCCTCGTAAAGAGTTAAATTCAAAAAAATGCCTTTACAGACATTCCTCGATCATTTTTTTTCGAAATTCTGCCATCTAACGTCACATTACAGAATCAGTTGATTTATTACAAAGCGTTTCCTATACAAAGGATATGGATTTAGACTGGATCGCCTCCCAACAGGCGCAAATGGAGACTCAGCTTGAACGCCTAGTCAACATCAATTCTTATACAGAAAACTTGGAAGGGCTCAAGCGCATGGCCGATGAACTTGAGGCCGCCTTTAAGCCTCTAAAAGCAGAAATGGCTCGCCTACTCCTCCCCCCGCGCACTTGCATCGACTCGCAAGGAGAAGTGACAAAGCGCCCTCTTGGCGAGGCACTCCACCTGATCAAGCGTCCAAATGCCCCCTTTCGCCTCTTTTTGGGAGGCCACATGGATACCGTCTATCCTCCCACGCACCCTTTTCAAAAAGCAGAACGCCTAGCCGGCCGCTTGAACGGCCCCGGCGCTCTCGACATGAAGGGGGGGCTTCTGATCCTGTTGACCCTCTTGCACGCCATTGAAAGAAGCTCTTTTGCTCCGCGCATCGGCTGGGAGGTTCTGATCAACCCGGATGAGGAGATTGGCTCAGTAGGTTCCCGCAATCTTCTTGCTGAATGTGCCTCCAGAAACCATCTTGGACTTATTTTCGAACCTGCATTTCCCGACGGGCAGATTGTCAGCAGCCGCAAAGGGAGCGCCACTTTCACCATCGTCGCACGCGGACGCGCCGCCCACGCCGGCCGCGACTTTGCAAGCGGGCGCAACGCCCTCACAGCCTTAGCCAAATTCATCTTAAAAGCCGAAGCGCTGACCGATCTAGAAAAAGGGACTACCGTCAATATCGGACAGCTGCAGAGCGGCGAAGCCGTGAACGTCGTCCCCGTTCTTGCCATCAGCCGCCTCAACGTGCGCGTCACAAAAAAAGAGGCGCTGGATGAGCTACAGAGCTCACTCCGGCGCTTTGCCAAAGAGGCCGATGAAGGGGTAACACTTTTTATTCATGAAGATGCGGCCACACCCCCCAAGGAGTTTGACGAAAAGCAGCGCAAACTTTTTGAACTGTTAAAAGCGTGTGGCGAGGAGCTTCACGACCCCATTCAGTGGCGCCCAAGCGGCGGCACTTGCGACGGCAACCGCTTGCAGGCCAATGGTTTAAGATCTATCGATACCCTCGGCGCAATCGGCGGCGGCATGCATACCGAAGAGGAGTATGTGGATCTGCCAAGTCTCTCAAAGAGGGCGCAATTGGCGGCCCTTTTTGTAGAGCGGATGGTGGCTAAAATATGATCTTCTGTTTATAATAAATACTAAACGGAGGCTTATGGACTCGGCAGATCGCTTATCTTCTGCTATTGCTACAATTTTAACAACAGCAGAAAAGGAATTAAAACCGAATTTTCAAATTAAAGACTTAAGCGAATTATTCATCTCTCATATTGATTTAATTAAAACCCAGGTTCAGGCGGGAAATACAGAGTGGCCTCTTAAATTAAAATCTTTTAGCGCCCATATCGCCAAACATCCAGAAGGGAAGGAGCTTGCAGCTTCCATAAACACATTTGTACACTCGCTCAGCCCTAAAACTTCCAGTGTCCAGGTCATTGCCGACATTTTGAAAACGAGAGGTAATTTAAGCAGGACTTATCCGGTCACTAAACTCCGGGGGTTTCTGAACAGCTATTTTAGATCGCTTTCATTGGAAATTGGAAATAAGGAACTTCAAGAAAATCTTCGTAAACTTGTGGTCCGGATCGTTAAAGACTTCACTATTCCAAGTGCAGCGGTGCTTGCAGCCGCAATAAATGCTCTCGCAGCTAAATTGGAGCCTCAGCCAACTCCTCCCGAACAAGAAAAAACTCGCATAAAAACCGTAGCAAAACCTGCCTCGTTAAGGAGTGCTGAGTGCGATACACCTAATAAAGCTGTTAAATCTGCGATTGAAAAGGGGTTGCTCGCTGTCAATCTTTCCGACTTTCCCGTTACAGACGCCGATCTTGCGGAATTATTCGAAAAGAATCCAAATGTCCAGCACTTATGGATACAGAGTGAGCATGTAACACAAATCCCTTCAACAGCGCAGCAGCTCGGAACCCTTTACTGCTCGGGATGCAGCAACCTTACAAAAATTTCAGGATTAAAAAATTTATGTTATCTCGACTCCTCTTCCTGTGCAAACCTAGAAGAGGTATCAGATCTTCCCTATTTGAAAAAATGGATAAGCGAATTGTGCCCCTCTCTATTAAAAATAGCGCCATTTGACCTCCTTGAGGGACTTTACATAAACGAAAGTGGGGTAAAAGAGATTGCAACTCTAAAAAATTTGCGCTTTCTTCAAAGTACAGATTGTTCACAAGACCTCTTAATACACCCCCAGCCAAAGTTGGAGAAACTTACTTGCGATGAATTTTCAGTAAAATTGGAATGGCCTGTGGTCGTAACTTTCTTTAATCACGAGAATTACAATATATTTACTATTGAGTAACTTTTTTACATAATAAACATTAAAATGTTAATATTAATTTATGTAGTGTGTAAATTAAAAGGCTTATTATGGGTTTACCAGAGAAGGCCAGAGTTGATGCTGACTTAGAATATGTTAAAAGATGCCTAATCCAGCAAACTTTAGGGGGAAATCGCTTTGAAGCTCAAGAATTGGCTCAAAAAAAATTGGCAGCAGCAGACAAGCTGCTTGCCATCAAGCGCAACCACCGCACCTGTGAAGGCTATCAGGTCCTCATCAAGGAGCTCTATCGAAACGCCAAAGAGGGCGTTATCTCCATTCATGATCAAATTGAACCGGTCTCCCTTGAAGCCTGTCTTTTAAAAGGAAAAAGCTTAGAACTTCTCAACGATCCTGAAAAACTAAAAGCCCATCTGCAAAAGGGCGGCTCTGTGCAGCAGCTTCACAGCTACACAATTCCCGTTCTTTTGACCCTTTATGAACTGACAAAAAACCTCGCCCTCGATCGCAATCAGAACGAAGCTATCCAAGCATTTACCCTTCTCAGTCAGCTAAATCCTCACATTCCCTCCTTCTGGATTGGCTTAGGACTAGCTTTTGAAGAAACATTAAATTGGAAAGAGGCCATCGACGCTTATCAGACCGCCATTGCGCAAGATCCCGCAGACTTTGAATCCTACGTTGCTTTGGTGCGCTGTTGCAAGTCGACGAAAGACAACGCCCTTGCCAAAGAGGTTTTAGCACCCCTCCAGAAAGGGCCGCTAAAGGAACAGGCTCTAGAAGCTTTAACTTTTATCCAAGAGGGGTAGCGGTCCATGTCACTTGATCCCACTATCAGAGCTGTGTCAACTTCTGTCACAACATCTCGAATCGCTACTACGTCCGTCACAGCGCAACTTCAAGCTACTTCCCTATCTGAAAAATTACCCACTCTAGAAATGGTCAGGAACCAGTTAATGAAAGACTCTGCCAGTTCGCTAGCAGGTGTTCGTCAGCAATTTGACGAGATCTTTAAAGAACTAGATCCTGAAGCTCCCGAATCATTTGAGTATACCCTGGAGGCAGGCCTCTCTTTGGCACAACATCTCTCTCCCGCTAATAAAGAACAGATTGCAGGACTTGGAGAAGAACTTAAAAATGCCTTAGAAATGGGTTCAAGGGGACAAAAACTTATAAAGGAGGGAGAGAACTTGCTCAAAGAAGCTAAAGCCAAAGTCCCTCCAAATGAGGATAAATTAAAAGAGGGCTCCGACAAACTTTATGAGGGCCGTCTGTTGATAAAAGAGTGTAAGGCAGAACTTAAAGAGGGATTGACGTTACTGAGCGAATATGCGGCTCCTGCTCACGAAGATATTTTCTTAGTTCTAAGTAAAGAGCTCACGCGTGCCCAACAAGAGGGTGTGAAAGGACAAAAGCTGATAGATGAAGGACAGAAATTGTTACAAGATGGCAAACCGCAAGAGGGGGCCGAAAAAATTAACGAGGGACGCAAGAAATTAAGCGAAACTCAAGAAGAGATCAGGGGTGGAATTGCGCTGATGAGGGAGTATGCCGAAGCAGCTGCACTTCCTGATTCCAAAAAACTTAACGAAGAGATTTTCTTGGCGCTCAGCAAAGAGCTCACACATGCCCAACAAATGGGTGCGGAAGGACAAGAACTTATCAATAAAGGACAAATTCAAGAAGGCCGCAAGAAGTTAAACGACTCTCAAGAAATAATCAGAGAAGGAATTGCGCTATTAAAGGAACATGCAAGAGCTGAGCCCAGCTCCAGAACCATTCCTGAAACAGAAACACAATCTGCTCCGCTGCCTGGAAAGGCTGAAGTGCAGCAGACAGACCGTGCAGATGCAGCTTTCAAAGCCAAAGCCCGCAAAGTAGACGAACAGTTCAATGCCGAGATGGAAGCAAAACTTTCTACTTTAGCAAACGCATCTCAAGCCATTCCCGATGTAAAAGTTAAAGTCACAAAGGGCGTAATAGGCGCAATCGATCATGAAATTTCAGAGAGAGAAAAGGCAA
Source organism: uncultured Parachlamydiaceae bacterium (assembly GCA_963745935.1). GTDB lineage: Bacteria > Chlamydiota > Chlamydiia > Chlamydiales > Parachlamydiaceae > JAJFUZ01. The sequence continues at coordinate 195,682 of CAVUZO010000007.1, read as the reverse complement.
TAGGCCTCTCTTCGAAGGAAGTTTTTAAATACTTCAAAGCTGTTGATGATCTTGAGAATTTGCAAGACATTGATCTTGAGGAAAACCCTCACGCAGAAGCGATAATAAATTCATTAGAAGCTGTTGTAGATGGCGTCGAAAGCAAATTTGAGGACAAAAATGGAGAGGAGCTCAACAAACTGGGTATCACTTTTAATGAAGTTGTTGCCTTTTCCAAACTCAAATCAAAAATAGAAGATGCTGGAAAAATGGGAGATTTCGAAGTAGTTGAGAAATTTACAACAGAAGCTCGTGAAAAATGGGGCTTTAACATTGAGAAGCCAATGGCCTACTTGGATTTTGTCAAAACGATCAATGAGTACTTAGTTGAAGGTAGTTATGAAAAGGCAGCTGAAAACTTAGATGACTGCATCTTTCTAGCCAAACAGATCGCTCCCCAAAAAGAGCACAAATCCATCGATAAATTGGCTCAAAATTTAAAAGTAGCCATTGAGCAAGAGGATAAAACAAAGTTTGATCAAGGAATTAATCAATTGAAAAAATATGGGGAGGCTGCATTACAACCTGGAGTAGACGTGCAGAAATTTCATCCAGCACTCACCTATATGAGTTTACAAAAACTGATCAATGAATATCTAGTTAACTCCACGAGTAGTGAAAGTATTGCTAAAAATCTGGATGAGTACATCTCTCTGTTAAGAGGAGAAGAACAGGAGCCAATCGACAGGTTGCACCAAAATTTAAAAGAGGCTTTAGAGATAGGTGAAAGAGTTGCAGAGCTGGAAAAAGATGGCGACACTCTAGTGGACGAAGGAAAAGAGGAGGAGGATGAGGAAAAAATTAAGGAAGGGGAAGGAAAACTTGCTGAAGCCGAGTCCTTAAAAGCGGAGGGTAAAGTGAAGTTCAATGAAGGAATTGCTCAATTAAAAGAATATGGCAAGGCCGCCATGCAAGAAGGTCTACAAATCGATCAAACTCTGGTTGCCTATAAGGGTTTTGAAATGGAAGTCAATGAAAAATTAATAGGTACTTCTACCTTTTCAGAAGCTGCTGAAAACCTAGATGGCTGCATCGCGTTAGCCAAAAAGATCGCCCCCCAGGAAAAGCATAAAATAATCGATAAGCTACATCAATCTATAAAAGAGGCTTTAGAAACTGGTGAAAGGGGGATGAAGCTGATTGAAGAGGGAGAGAAAATGGTGGAAGATGGAGAAGCTGCGGGAGATGAAGTAAAAGTTAAAGAAGGTAAAGAGATGTGTGAAGAGGGGGAGAGGTTGAAAGATGAGCGTCGCGAAAAGTTCAATGAAGGTGCCGATCAATTAAAAACCATTTTTACTACTTAACAACATTACACCTTCTTGCGGGACGCTTTTTTGTGCAAAAAATTAATGAAACTCTTATAATGGAATTAAACGGAGGCTTTATGGACTCGGCAGATCGCTTATCTCCCGCTATTGCTACAATATTAATAACACCTGAAAACGAATTAAAACCGAAATTTCAAATCAAAGACTTAAATGAATTATTCGTTTCTCATATTGATTTAATTAAAACGCAGGTTCAAGCGGGAAATACAGAGTGGGCTCTTAAACTTAAATCTTTTAGTACGCAAATCGCCAAACATCCAGAAGGAAAAGAGCTTGCGGTTTCTATAAATACCTTTGTGAACTCACTCAATCCTAAAAGCTCCAGCGTTCAGCTCATTGCAGATATTTTGAAAGCGAAAGGCCAATTTGGCAAGATTTATCCAGTCCGAAAGCTCAGGCAGCTGATGAAGCTTCATTCCAAGTCTCTTTCGTCAGAACTTGGAAATAAGCAGCTTCAAGAAAATCTACACAAACTAGTGGCACGGATAGTTAAAGAGTTTTCTACTCCAAGCGCAATGGTGCTTGCAGCCTCGATAAACGCCCTGGCTGCAAAACTTGAGACAGAGCCTCAACCAACTCCTCCTAAAAAAGAGAAAGTCAAAATAAAAACAGTAGGAATGCCTGCCTCGTTACGAACAGCAGAATGTGATACAGGCAATAAAGCCGTTAAATCCGCGATAGAAAAGGGGTTACTCGCTGTCAATCTTTCTGATTTTCCCGATCTTACAGATGCCGATCTTGCTGAATTATTCGAAAAGAACCCTAATGTCCTGCATTTATGGGTAAAGAGTGACCATGCGACACAGATCCCTTCTACGGCACAGCAACTCGGAACCCTTTCCAGCTCTGGCTGTAGTAACCTTTCGAAAATTTCTGGATTAAAAAATTTATGGTATCTCGATTCATCTTCTTGTGCAAAGCTGGAAGAGGTGTCTGACCTGCCCAATTTGAAAATGTGGATAGGCGAACTCTGCCCCTCCCTTTCAAAAATTTCATCCTTAGATCATTTAGAATCCCTTTTCATAAATGAAAGTGGCATTAAAGAAATTCCAACTCTAAAAAATTTGCGCATTCTTCAAAGTAGAGATTGTTCGCAAGATATCTTAATACGCTCCCAGCCGAAGTTAGAGGATCTGACTTGCGATGAATTTTCAGTAACATTAGAGTGGCCCGTCGTCGTAACCTACTATAATCATGTAAACTACGATTTTTTTGCTTCTTAACAGCTTTCCGCATAACCGTCCGAAAAGGATGCACTTGCCCCTCGGCCATTAAAAGAAGTGCAACTCCAAGCGTGCAGAGTATTTTCCTAAGCATGGCAACTGAGATACCGGTTCAGCTAAGCTTTGTCCCCTCAATAATTTGACGCATTCAAGACAAAACGCTACAGTGCAAAATATGGAAACTTCTCCCCTTTTGGCAGCGGGCCGCCTTGCTGCGGATCCGCGCGTTGCGAACGCCAAGCAGTTGCTGCGCGAAGCTGTGGCTGAACATCAGAGCTCTCTCACGGGCGTAAAGCCTCCCATTGCGGAGCTCAAACAGTCTTACGACCAGATGTTAGCGGCTTTTGCAGAGTGGCGCGGCACTCCCCTCTGGTTTCCGTTTCTCGGCAGCGGCCTTGGGAAAGGGTCGCTCGTCGAGCTGCTCGACGGAAGCGTCAAGTATGACTTCATCAGCGGTTTAGGGCCGCACTATTTTGGCCATAGCCACCCACTCCTGATCGAATCGGGGCTCGATGCCGCCTTAAGCGACGCGGTGATGCAGGGCAATCTGGAGCAGAATGGCGACACGGTGGCTCTGACGGAAGCGCTTATCAAAGCATCGGGATTTGACCATCTATTTCTCTCCACGTCTGGGGCAATGGCAAATGAAAATGCCCTCAAGATAGCGTTTCAGAAGAAAACTCCCGCCTATAGAATCTTAGCCTTTGACCACTGCTTCATTGGCCGCACGCTATCCATGTCCCAGATCAACGATAAGCCGGCTTACCGGGAGGGACTGCCCCCCAACCTGCATGTCGACTACATCCCCTTCTATGATCCGCGCCAACCTGAAGAGAGCACTGAGCGAGCTGTTTCAACCCTCGAGAAATATCTCGCCCGCTATCCCAAGCAGCATGTGGCCATGGTTTTTGAGCTTGTTCAGGGTGAAGCAGGCTTTTACCCAGGAAGTCCAGAGTTTTTTAGAGCCCTTATGACAATTCTGAAGGCGCATGACATTGTCATTATTGACGATGAGGTGCAGAGCTTTGGCCGGCTTCCAGCACTCTTCGCCTACCAGTATTTTGGAGTCGAAGAGTTCATCGACATTGTCACCATTGGCAAGCTCTCGCAAGTGTGCGGCACCCTCTTTCGCAAAGAGCTGAAGCCGCGCCAAGGGCTTTTAAGCCAAACGTTTACTGCAAGCACTTCGGCAATTCGGGCGGCTCTTATCATTCTCCAGCAGCTGCTAGAAGGCAATTTTTATGGCCCCACTGGACGCGTAGCCGAAATTCACACCTATTTTACAGACCGTCTAAAAGCGCTTAACGCGCGCTATCCGGCCCTCATTAGCGGCCCTTTTGGAATTGGCTGCATGGTCGCCTTCACCCCCTTTGACGGCCACGCCCCGCGCACCATCCGCTTTGTCCACGCCCTCTTTGAGGCAGGGGTCATCGGTTTTATTGCTGGCTCCCACCCGACGCGCGTGCGCTTTTTAGTCCCTGCGGGAGCGGTCACAAACGCAGACATCGATCAGGTCGTAGCGATTATCGAAAAAACCTTGCTGAGTTCTTAAATGGAGCTCATCCGACCCATTCAGCTCTCCGACTTCGACACCTTTGTGAAAATGGCGCACAGCGCCAGCATCGGCATGACCAACATGCCCAAAAATCCCGAACTCCTTTTGAAGAAAATTGAAGGATCGCTCAAAGCCTTTGCAGAGAGGGGCAGTGCTCCGAAAGAGGAGTGCTACCTTTTTGTCCTTGAAAGCGGAGAAGCTGTAGAGGGCGTTTCGGGACTTTTTGGAAAAACAGCAGCAGCAGCGCCCGAATACTTTTTTCAGATCGAACCGCTAGCTCTACCGCGCTTTCATGCTGCCGTTTGCAAAGAGATGCTGCTGCTCCACCCCAAAGCCCTCCAAAATGGCCCGAGCGAAATATGCGCTCTATTTCTGGCCCGCAACGTGCGAAAAGCAGGTTTGGGGCGCCTCTTATCGCTCAGCCGCTTTCTCTTTATCGCCTCCTTTCCCGACCGCTTCGAAGAGAATGTCACCGCCCTGATGCGAGGGCTATTTGATGCGGAGAACCGCTCCCCCTTCTGGGAGGGGGTAGGCCGCAAATTTCTCGACCTTGATTTTGTATCCCTTTTGCGCCTACGTGAAGCTGGAGAGGGATTTGTCGCAAACATTCTTCCCCGCTATCCCCTCTATGCCAGCCTTCTGACAGAAGAGGCGCAAGCTGCCATTGGAAAGGTTCACCCCAATACGCTTCCGGCTCTTGCCATGCTGCAGCATGAGGGGTTTACAGAGAGCCGTTTGATCGACTTTTTCGATGGAGGTCCCCAAATCAGCGCACCAAAAGCTTCCATTCGCGCCATTCGCAACAGCCGCACCGCCTTAGTGGGAGCTCTTGTAACTCAACTGGAAGGAGCAGATTTCTTGATCAGCAACGAAAGGCTCGACTTTCGAGCCATTCAGAACCCTCTTCTCGAACAGGGGGCAGAGGTGACCCTGACGCACGAGGCCGCCGAAGCGCTGCACGTTAGAGTAGGAGAGCGCATCCGCTATGTCACAGCCCGCTGAACGTTTTCAATCGCACAATCCAGCCACTCAAGAAGTGGTGTGGGAGGGTTATGCCACAACACCCCAAAATGTTGACAAGGCGGTAGAAGCAGCTCGTAAAACAGAGTGGGCTTCTAGAACTGTGCAAGAGCGCATCGGCTATCTCGAATCCTTTCGCACAAACCTAAACAAGGCTTCTGAGAAAGTGGCAGAGGCTATTTCGCAAGAAACGGGCAAGCCACTCTGGGAGAGCAGAACAGAAGTGCAAGCCATGATCAATAAAATTGCACTTTCGATCGAAGCGTATCAAATGCGCTGTAGCGATATTTTGCATGCGCATTCAATAGCGCGCCACAAGCCGCATGGAGTCGTAGCTGTCTTTGGCCCCTTCAATTTTCCTGGCCATCTTCCCAATGGCCACATTGTTCCAGCTCTTCTAGCAGGAAATACTGTGATTTTTAAACCGAGCGAATTGACGCCTCGCGTCGCCGAGCTGACGGTGCAGTGCTGGGCCGATCTGCCACCAGGTGTCCTCCAGCTCGTCCAGGGGGGTCGAGCGACTGGAGCCGCCCTTGCTTCTCATCCAGACCTGGATGGACTTTTCTTTACCGGCAGTCTCGCTACCGGCCAAATCTTTGCCAAGCAGTTCCCTCCCGAAAAAATATTGGCGCTCGAACTAGGCGGCAACAACCCGCTTGTCGTGAGTGGTGTCAATGATCTTGAAGCTGCCGCACTGATCACTCTTCAGTCGGCTTTTCTTACCTCTGGCCAGCGATGTACCTGTGCGCGCCGCTTGATTCTGCTGGAAAATCCTGAAGCAGAGAAATTTTTGGAATGCTTGAAACAGTGGATGGGGCGTATACGCGTCGGAGCCTACACAGAACAACCAGAGCCCTTCATGGGGCCTCTCATAACACTGCAAGCGGCTCAAAAAATGGTGGAGGCGCAAAGAAACTTAAAGTCGAGTGGAGGCAAAGTTCTTATTGAGATGCAGCAAAAAGGAGCTTTTTTAACTCCAGGTTTAATCGATGTGACAGAGGTCCGTGAAAGGCCCGATGTCGAGTATTTCGGTCCTTTCCTGCAGCTCATCCGCGTAAAAGACATGCCTGCAGCCTTTCAGGAGGCTAATCGGACGCGCTACGGTCTCTGTGCAGGGCTTCTCAGCGATAGTGAGGAGGAATACCGACTCTTTTATAAGAGTGTCAAAGCTGGCGTCATCAACTGGAACAGCCCTCTCACAGGCGCCAGCAGCGCTCTTCCCTTCGGCGGCATCAAACAGAGCGGAAACCATCGCCCTAGCGCCTTCTACGCCGCCGACTACTGCAGCTACCCAGTCGCCTCAATGGAAACAGGCAAGCTCGAGAAGATAATGCCACCTGGTTTAGCAGAATAGACACTTGCTTTTTACCGCTTTTTGTTGCAAGATCCTTGCAATAACTTTAGGTTTTCCATGAAAAAATCTCTTTGCTTTCTTCTTTCAGCAGTAGCTCCCCTCCTTGCCGATTATGACCTTGAAAATGTCTCTGGATGGGAAATTGGCCATCAGGTGACAACTCCCTATGACCTAGAAATAAGTGGAGACTGGATCGGCGATTCAAAGTTCACAAAGGATAGCGTCGACGGGGACCATCTGCGATATGAAACTTGGGAAGCCGAATTTGAAGCGGTCGCCTATTGGGATCAATGCCATAATGAGGGGGCCAACCTGGCTTTTTTCTACGAACAGTCTCGTTTAGAGTGGGAATGCAACCCTTTCTTCGACCGGCGCAATTTTAATACGGCTGGCCTCTCCCTTCTCTTTTACACCGAGCGCTTCTCAAACTGGACTTGGGTGGGACAAGCCCGCTACCTCATCGATGCCAATAACTGGGGTTTTATCGACTACTCGGCCTATGATTGGCTCCTCTGGGGCCGCTGGAGCTACTGTGAGCAGATTGGCCTCCATGCAGGGGTCTTTGCCCAAACAGGGATGCGCCTGCCGCTCGTTCTACCCCTTTTAGGATTTGACTGGCAGTTTCAGAGTGACTGGAAGCTAGCCCTCATTTTTCCAGTAAATCTCTCTCTTACGTATAAGCTCGATGACTGCTGCTCAATTAGCCTGCGGGGACGCTACTGGAGCGATCGCCATCGCGTCGGCAAACATGCGCATCTTTCCAAGGCAGTTTGGCGCTATACAAACTACGGTGCCGAAGTGGGCACCCATTATAGCCTCAACAGCTGGCTGGAGGCCGATTTGCATGGCGGCTGCGCCTTTGGCGGCAAAGTCAAAGTGGCCAACCGTCGCGGCCACGAAACGAAGAACTTCCGCTTTAAGCCCGCGGCCTATGTGGGCGGCGAACTGGTCGCAAGTTTTTAAATGGATCTTAGTCGGGCCCTCCCTTGTATTCTTTACAGTCTCGACAACTCTTCATACAGGTCTGCAAAAATAGCTCTGTAGCATGAGAAGGATCCGTTCCCTGCTGCTTTGTCCAAGCTTTCTCACAATAGTTCTTGCATGGGAGTTTTCTCATTAGATGCGTCTCAATCACAAGAGTCATCCAACCATTTACCCCTCTTCTTAGAAGGCTTGGCTTTTGCTGTGGCGGGGATTCTCCCCTTTGAGACGAGGTCCAGACACGAAGTGGATCAAAAGACATTTTTCCTCCAGAATTTAAAAATTTGGAGGAAAACACGTGGGTGTTTTCCTTTCTCTGTTCACCAGAAAAGGATTTTTTTTCACACTCCCTACGCTAGTATAACCTAGATCAGGTAGTAAGGGTTAAGCGCTCAAGCGCTCTTTCAGCCCAATTAAGGGCACCCCTGGCGAACAATCTTAAGGATAGTTGCAGTTGTCAAAAACTTGCAACAAATTTGGAAGAGGGGTTTAAAATTTACCACTCCACAGGCTGTCGATCGCGAAAGACTAGTCCGCTGGGGCTTCCGTCGGGCAGCGTGGCTGCCCAGACAATGGTGTCGATTCCCTCTTCTAACGATCGCGGGGCGCTTGAACCGCCCATGTCCGTTTTGACCCAGCCGGGATCAACCGAATTGACAAGTACGTTCTTATCCTTGCCGAGCGCAGAAAAGATGCGGGTGACCGCATTGACGGCCGTTTTGGAGAGGCGGTAGGCAGGATAGCCGGCATCCATTTCTGAAAGCTGTCCAAGGCCACTTGTGACATTGACAATGCGTCCATAGCGCTGCGCCATCATTAGGGGAACAAAGGCTTCACACAACTGGTAGGTTCCCACCGTGTTCACTTCAAAAGTCTTGATTAGAGTCACTCGGTCTGTCGGAAAGAGACCTGAGGGGTGGGCAGGCTTCTCATCAAGGTCGAGCAGAATGCCGGCATTGTTAACCAGTACGTCGAGCCTTCCCCAGCCTTTTTGAATGGCTTCATACGCCTTGACAATACTCTCTGGATCGGCCACGTCGAGCTGGCAAAAGGCGACATCGAGACCTTTTTGTTCTAGTTCAGCGGTCTGCTTAATCCCTTTAGAAGCATCGCGCGCTGCCAACACTATCGTGTAGCCCTGTTTCGCAAGTGATTCTGCGGTGGCAAGTCCTAAGCCGCGATTGGCTCCGGTGATGAGTGCTACCTTTTTGTTCGTCATGAGTGACCTTTATAGTTTGATTAATCTGCCCTGCATGATCAGATCGATATTCTGAAGCACTTCAGGAGTTAGCTTAGACTTATATTTTGCAGCTTGTATATTCTCCAGAAGCTGCTTAGGTTGCGTCGCTCCTAAAATGACACTGCTGACATGCGGGTTCACAAGGCACCAAGCGATGGCAAGCTGGGCTGTAGTGCAGCCGAGGCTTTCAGCTACTTCTGAGAGCCTTTTTACAATCGCAATTTTATCTGGGGTTAGCAGCCCTCTCAAATCGGGATTGGCCGCTAAACGGCTTGAAGGGGGAACGCCTTGATTGTATTTGCCCGTGAGAATTCCTGACTCTAGGGGGCTCCAGATGGTTGTTCCGAGCCCATACTCCTCATAAAGGGGAGCAAATTCGATCTCCACCTTGTGGCGGTGAAATAGGTTATATTGCGGCTGCTCCATCGTCGGAGGGATTGCGTAAATTGCTTTTGCAATCTTGTAAGCCTCTTCAAGTTCTGCGCGGCTCCACTCCGATGTGCCCCAGTAGAAGACCAGTCCTGCGCGCACCAAGCTGTCCATAGCGCGAACGGTCTCTTCAATGGGGGTCTCGGGATCGGGGCGGTGGCAAAAGAGCAGATCGACATAGTCGAGCTGCAGCCGCCGCAAAGAATTTTTGGTCCCTTCAACCAGATGCTTCCAGGAAAGGCCCGTCTGATTGGGGCCAGCTCCTCCCCAGAAAATTTTGGTCGAGATCACCAGATCTTCGCGCCGGTACTGCTTGATCGCTTCTCCTAAGAGAGTTTCCGCAGCGCCGTTGCCATAAACTTCTGCGGTATCAAAAAAATTGATACCCGCATCTTTTGCCGTCTGAATGCACGCCTTTGCACCTGTTAAATCGAGCGAAGAACCAAAGGTGATCCAGGAGCCAAATGAGAGTTCGCTCACTTTGAGGCCGGCGCGGCCAAGGCGACGGTATTCCATCTGCATGCTCCTTTTGGTCCACTCTACCATGAATCAAGAAAAAGCTTAACAAAAAATTTCCCCGATTATCTCTTGTGAAAAAATTGTAGGGGAACTAATCTTTTAGCTTAAGTCTTAGGAACAGCCCATGCATGAAGAAAAAGTGATCTACACCATAGGGAAAACAGACATGCATGGCACCCTTGTCTATGACCCCACCATTAAAGGTAAAAGGCCTGCCGTTCTCGTCGCACATGCCTGGATGGGGCAAGACGATTTTGCCCGCAAAAAGGCGCGCGATCTTGCGAAGCTGGGCTATGTGGCCTTTGCCGCGGATCTTTATGGCAATGGAGTGGTCGTCGATAATGCGAAGCAAGCTGAGATGCTCATGCTTCCCCTTTTTATGGACCGCAAAATGCTGCGCGAGCGCATTGTGGCGGCCTATGAGGCGTTGCACAGTCATGAGCGAGTCGATGGAGAGCGCATCGGGGCGATTGGATTCTGCTTTGGCGGACTGACCGTAGTCGAGCTTTTGCGCAGCGGTGTCTCGCTTCGCGGCGTGGTCAGCTTTCATGGTGTGCTGACAGATAGGCGTGGAGACCTTGTGGCGATGACCATACCCCCTGCAAAAAAGATTTTGGGGGCTCTTCTGATGCTTCATGGACATGACGATCCCATGATGACGCCAGAAGATATCCGGCGGATTCAAAGTGAGATGACGGAGGCACAGGTTGACTGGCAGATGCATATTTATGGGCATGCTGTCCACGCCTTTACAAATCCGGCTGTTTCCGATGTTAAAGGCGGAATGGCCTTTAATGCAAAAGCAAACCAGCGCGCTTGGCTGAGTATGCGCAACTTTTTTGAGGAACTATTTGTATGAACAAACATCGCACGAGCCTCCTGGTAGTGCTATTCGGAATCTTGACAGCCATCGGCGGTTATATGGGCTATAGGACCGCTCACAGCATGCCCTCTCTCATCGGAGGGTTTGTCGCAGGCTTTCTCCTGTTAGTGAGCGGCGTTGCCATGATGAAAAAGAGCGTTCTCGGCTATTTCACAGCGTGTCTCTTGTGCGCCCTGCTGCTCTTCTTTTTTGGCTACCGCTTTATCAATACGGGAAAAATTGCACCAGCCGGCATCATGGCCCTTGCCAGCTTAGGAGTTTTTATTCTTCTTATTGCATCAAAAATAAGAAAATAAACTAGATATAGTGTTGATATAATTAATTAATACTGTTAAAATTAACCTTGTTTTTAAATTTAATTGCTGGTGAAATAGTCGCTCATGCTTGATATCCCGTCTTCTAAGGTACAAAATCAGAAGCAGATCTACCGCCTTTTAATCAATCCATGGGCTGTAGGATGCCTCTCAGCCGTTACCTGCCAGCAGCTCATCGAAGCCTCTGCCACTTTCTGGCTTGTCAACCTTGTCTCAAAAATCGCATCGGGACAAGATTTTTTTCCTTATCTGATCTGCTATCTTCTATCCGTCGTTCTCTACTATCTTCCCAACGGTGTCGCCTTTATTCTGAAGACCTCCTGGAAGCAGCGCGCCCAGCGCTCCTTTATCGAAGCTTTCGTCAGCTCCAATAAACATAATATCGGCGAATGGAGCAATAAAGGATTAAAGGAGCAGAAGCTCTCCATATTGACTGCAGAGGGGCCTGCCGCCCTCAATGCGCTTGTCGATTATGTGTATGACTTAAGCGTCTATGTCATGAGCGTTGTGTTTAACATTGCCGCGCTGAGTATTATCTTGGAGCCTCTATTCGCTGTTGCCTATGGCGTCAGCCTGATTGCTGTCTTCATCGTGATGAAGCTCAAGCGGCGCGCCCAGCGGCAGCTAACCCAAAAGGCTTTGACCGCGCGCGTCGACCTCATTCAATCCCTACTCGCCTCGTGGGACAATGTGCTGCTCGGCAATCAGTATAATTTCAACCTCTGGCAAGCAAAAACCGAGCAGAGGCTCGACCGCTGCCTCAAGAAAAACGTGGAGCTAGAGCGCTTTGACCAGTTTTTGGCTATTTTTGTCTCATTAATGACCTCGATTCCCTCGCTCTTAGTGGTGGCCTACTTCATGATCATCCATCGCACCGACCCTGTAAGGCTCTCCGAATTTGTCGTCATCTTGCCGCTTCTTTTCAACATCCTCTCCTACACCTACCAGACGCTCTCCCTTCTCTTTCGCTGGGCCATGCATCGCAGCAAGCTGATCGCCATCTACCGCACCATTCAGCCCTCAAAAGATGCGCAGATCGCCCTGGCTAGAAAGGTGAAGTGGGCCAAGATGCAGATCTTCCCCTCTATCATTCCGGAAAACACGGCCGCGCCGAGCTCGCAGGTCTCCCTCGCCCTTCCACGCGCTGTCCAGTCGCACGAAGAGCTTTTGAGTCAAGTTGCCCCTACGGGAAGATTGACAATTCGAGGTGAAAATGGGTGCGGCAAATCGACCGCCCTCCTGATGGTCAAAAATGCCCTCGCCCAGAAGGCCTTCTTCCTCCCGACGCACAGCTCGCTCAGTTTTGTCGCTGAAACAAACAAATATTCGACGGGCGAATCGCTCCGCAATCGCCTGATAGAAATTTTGGAAAAGGTGGATGCCGATGTTCTACTTCTCGATGAATGGGACGCTAACCTCGATGCTGAAAACAAAGATCAGCTGTCGCAGCTTATCGATGAGCTGGCTGCTAGCAAGTGTGTCATCGAAGTGCGCCACCGGTAGTCTTCTTTCAGTTCTATTGACAGGATGCGCCGTCAACCCGGTCACAGGCCAGTCGGAAATGGCGTTTGTTTCGACAAGCCAGGAGATTGAGCTGGGAAATGAGCACTATGCTAAGCTGCAGAAGGCCGATGGTGGCCTCGACACGGCCCACCCCGCTGTCACTGCCTATGTGGCCGAAGTCGGCAAAAAGCTAGCCGCCGTCTGCGACCGCAAAGATCTCCCCTTCGAATTTGTCATTCTCGACAATGGGGCCCCCAATGCGTGGACCCTTCCTGGAGGCAAAATCGCCGTCAATCGCGGCCTTCTCGTCGAATTGCGCAGTGAAGCGGAACTGGCGGCAGTGCTCTCGCATGAAATTGTGCATGCAGCTGCACGCCACGGCGCTAAAAGCATGGAGCGCGGCCTGCTGGCTCTTGGCGCCATTGCGGGAACACAAGCCGTGCTGCAGGAGCAGCGCCATAAAGAGTTGCTCGGGGTCGCATCCATTGTCGGCGCTGAGCTCATCATGCTGCGCTATAGCCGCCAAGCGGAGCTGGAGGCCGATCGGTATGGCATGATCTACATGGCACGCGCAGGGTACGACCCGAGCGCAGCCGTCACACTCCAGGAGATGTTTGTGCGTTTGGCTGATAAAGAGGATTCCCACTGGCTCCAGGGCTGGCTGCTCAGCCACCCCCCTACGCGCGAGAGGCTGGAAGCCAATCGCAAGACGGCCGCAGAGCTTGGAAAGGGCGGTTTTGTAGGGGCGGAAGAGTATGAGAATGTGATGAGAGAGTTGCGCCAATAGCGCAAGCTCTGTATGCTGATTGTGTCAATGCGCCCGTAGCTCAATGGATAGAGTGTCGGCCTCCGAAGCCGAAGGTTTCAGGTTCGAGTCCTGACGGGCGCGACTATCCAAATAACCCGACGAGGGACACGTCCTGCGACGTGTCCCCGACTTGTTAAAACCCGACTTGCCGCTTAAACTTGCCTACACTTAGCAATTTGCTCTGCTAAGTTCGGCCAAAGTTTAAACCCGATTTGCGCCCTAGCGGTGATTCAGCTGATGATGCGATTTTTTGGAGGCTAAAAACGGGGCAATTTTTGACATACTTGAGTAAAGTAGGCGAAAATTGGCCCGTTTTAGCCTCCAAAACAAGCGCGCATCAGATGAGTCATTGATAGGGCGCAAGTCGGGTTTTAAGCGTGATGTAGGGGCGCAAGTCAGGTTTAAAGCTGCTTCGCCTCTAAGATCACGATGGGGTCGAGGGGCACATCTTGGTGGCCCTGGTAGTTGCCTGTCTTCGCCTTCGCCATCTTATCAACGACATCCATCCCGTCGACAACCTTACCAAAAACGGCGTAGCCCCAGCCGGTTGAAGTGGGAGACTTAAAGTCGAGGAAGGGGTTGTCGACCAGGTTGATAAAGAACTGCGACGTGGCGCTGTTTGGATCACTTGTGCGCGCCATAGCGAGGGTCCCGCGCGTATTTTTGAGGCCGTTGTCTGCTTCATTGATGATGGGAGCAAGCGTTGGCTTCTGTTTAAAATCGGGTGTAAAGCCGCCTCCTTGCACCATAAAGCCTTTGATCACGCGATGAAAAATCGTGTTGTCATACTGCTTGTCTTTTACATAGCCGAGAAAATTCTCAACGGATACGGGGGCCTTATCGGAGTTGAGCTCAATGGTGATATCTCCCATGGAGGTCTTCAATAATACTTGTGGGGACTTCTTGACTTCAGTCTTTTCTTCACTTTTGGTCTCCTCACTCCGTGCTAACTGGGGAAAAAAGAGCGCTGCAAAAGCGACTAAGGACAAAATGGCAATTTTTAAAAACATGGTTTACCTCGGTTAAAAATTTGTGAATGTTATTTTGACAGATCTACGAAAATTTTTCCTCAAAAATCTTACCACCCTATTCTTGCAAGATAAATGGACGCATGGCCCTCATGCGAAGAGTAGTAGCTCATCCAGAGCACATTGTCATGCAGAACAAGGCCGGGATAGCTGCAGTCGCCGCCGCTTGGGAGAATGAGGCAGGGTGTGATGTCATCTAGATCCATGTGTGCCAGCACCGTCAACTCAATCTGACCATAAGGCATATTATAGAGAATCCTTCCTGCCGCCCAAATAAAATCATCCGGGTCGATGATGAAGTTTGGACCTCCAAAATAGCCGTGAGTCTCTCTCCAACGCCATTCAGTAAAAGGGGGAGCGCTGGTTCCGATCCAAGCCTTATTATCTTTTTTTTTGTCGTCCCGTCGCACGAGGGCGATCATCTGACCCGACCGCAAAAAGCGAATCGTAGTCTCATTGGGATATCCGGGGATCATCCAGCGGGTGATCTTGCGAAAGTCGCGCCCATCGTCACTTTCATAAAGACTTAGGTGCCACTCTTTATATTTATCGTGAGGGTCGGAGCGTCTGTAGGCTGCCCCATACGCCTTTCCGCGATGCCAGGTGACGCGCCAGAGCCAGTCGTGCGGCTCTAAGACGAGATGAAAAGGGGTCCACACCTTCCCATCCTCAGAAAAAGAGACGCGACTTTGCAGACTTTGATAGACCTGTCCATCGGCATAAATCGTTCCCCCACAGAGCAGCATCAGTTGCCCTGTTGGCGTAATGGAGAATTTGGGGTCGCGTAAGTCAACCCCTTTTTCAGTAAAGATGGCGCAAGGGAGCCAGCTGACTCCATCGAAGCTGGTAAGAATGCGGAGGTGTCCCTCCCTTCCGTAGACATGCTGATCCGATTCGCGCAGGCAGCAGAACCAGCGCTCCTTATAGCGAATGAGATCTGTCATCGCATTATGCGGGGCGTGGTCCCAGATTTTTTGAAGGGATAAGAGATGAGGGGCAACAGCTTTTTGAAACATCCGTTGCCCTTAAGTGGCTATTGACTCACCTTGTGAGAGAGCATTCCACCATCTACAAGATAGCCTTGCACAATGTCAACCAGCGGCTCAGAAGCCGAAGGGGCGATGAGCTCTAAAGAAAATTGTCGACCGCATTCTAAGCAGCGATGATTTTGCTTTCCGTGGCGCGTATATCCGTTGCGTTTAAACGCTTCCGAGTTACAGTTAGGGCAGTGTTGCCTCATAGAATCGTAAATTCCTAGTTTGAATTTACCAATTTCTATAACAGAGATTCCTTTAAACCACAATAAAATTTTCAGTTGAAGCGAGGGATGGCAAGGCCAATGGTTCAAACATTACTCGATAAAACAGAGCGTCTGGAGGAGTTTTTTAAGAGGTTTACTAAATTATATAATTAAATATTTGATTTGTTATAATACCAATAACGCAAGGAGGTGTTTTTATGAATCCGCTTAAAAAAATTTCAGAATTAGCTGAAAGCTTGAGTGCTGAAATTTCCAAAAAAGCCACAAAACGAAAGCCGCGTGAAGAAAAGGTGGATCGGAGTCGCGAAAGCCTCCCCGATTTTTCGCAAGCGCCGGCGAAAATTGCCGATTTAAATACGCGTTTTAAGGCGCTTATCCCTACGAACAAAAAGGGGCGAGAATCCTATCAGAGGGCTGTACAGTCTCTCGAAAATTTGATTCTTCAGCATGATCGCGAGATCAAACGTTTAGAGGAGGAAACCCCCTCTCTAAAAAATCAAAATCAACTTAAGATTCAAAAGGAGAATAGGGCTCTACGCGCCGCTGAGCTTGCCCATTTAGCGCACCTTGCGGGTCTTGATCATACGAGTCAAACAACAAATGAAAAATTTGAAGTTCTGCGAAAAGCGCAAGCTCAATTAAAACCGAAAGACTCAATCTCTAAATCGTTAAATATTAAAGATTTAGATAGAGAATTAACAAAACATCTCGATCTCTTCTCAAAAGCGGTTGAAAAGGCGGAGCAGAATCGGGAACAGACGGACAATCTTGTAAAATATTGGGGGACAAGTGTTTCCGAGGGCACTTTTATGAGAGAGTTAAAAAACATCGGAGCGCTCCACTCCTTCATTAAAGATAAGGTCACAAAAACGCTAAAGAGCCCTGAGAGCGATGACAAAGTTTTTATTGACACTCACAAAGAACAGCTGGAAGAAATCTCAAAGTCCAAATTAAAATTAGAAAAGAAAATCGCCCAATTTGAAAAAAGCTTAGCTTCTGTAATAGACAAAGAAGAATCTTTAAAAATAGATAATAAAAAGTTGAAGGCCCATATTGAAAAACTTGAAAAAGGGGCTGACTCTGTTGCATTGGGAAAGGCGCTCCAATTACAGCTGAAGCTCGAAAGTACATTGGAAAATCTAGATCGCCTGCACCATTTCAAGCAGCTTAAAGAAAATCTCTCCCTGTTAGAAAAAAATGCGGCACTAGCTTTAAAAAGTCAGCCCGTCGATCGCCCCCTTTTTGAAAAGCAGTTGGCTCAATTTGCGGAGATGCAATTAGAACTTTAAACCTGACTTGCCCCCTACATCCTGGATTCATTTTACATCGAGGATCAGATTTGATACCCGCTGCGTGAAGCATGTTAGAGCAAAAGCTGTAAATAAAATTAAAAAGATATCGCGCTTAAACTTGCCTGCACTTAGCAATTTGCTCTGCTAAGCCCCTTGGCCAAGTCGCGACTTGGCCTTCGGAGCTTATCAGGCAACTTGCTAAGTTCGGCCAAAGTTTAAGCGTGATGTAGGGGCGCAAGTCGGGTTTTAAACCTGACTTGCGCATATACTCAAAATATGCATGATGAGGGAATCAAGGAGGATCCTCATGCAGGTAGAACAAGTGGCGCTCCCCTCCCCGCAGCCCACATCCGTGCAGCCTCTCAACCTGGAAACAGACCGGCTGCAAAAAATTAAGGAGCAGCTCGCAAAGCTCCCAAATCTCTCTTTAAGTCCTTCTAGTCGCATTTTGCGGGCTCTCTGCACGCTAAATCCTCAACAATTTTCTTCAAATGATTGGACGGTCCATCATCTAGAAGATCGCCACTACTCCCTTGCACGCAAAGGCGATGCTCTCGAGATCGTTGTGCCTTTGCGCAAGCTGCAAAAAAGCCAAAAATCGGCTTGGGAGGCTGTCAAAATTACATTTGAAAACGCGGATGTGCGCGTCCAGCATATCTTCCGCTCTACTACAGCCTTAACCGATCCCTTTACCAGCACCCAAATCAGTGCCGAAGCGAATCTGCGCTTGCATTGCAACAACTTGCGCCATTTTCCTGTTTTACGAGAGTTTGGACTCATCTTAGGGAGGTCCAAAAAGAGCCCCTGCATGAAACTCCTGATGATCGAAGATTTTCACCCCAGCAACCTGCTCCAATATTTAACTGAAAATGGGCAGATTTTTGACCAGGAGTCGCTGATTGTGCCCATGCTCATCACGCTGTTAGAGGCCCTGAAAGATCTGCACACTACTCACGTCCACGCTGATATGAAGACACAGAACATCCTTGTCGGCCCTAATGGCCTGCTTTTGGCAGATTTAGGGTTTGCCGTTCCCATTCATGAAGTCAAAGATAAACGCCTTACCCCCGCTTGGGCATCTCCCGAGATCGTGCTGGCCTTATTTGTTAAGAGCTCCTTCGAATATAATCCCTCGATCGATATGTGGGGATTTGCCTTAATTGCCTATGAGCTTTTGCATAAGCTGATCGGAATGGAGAGAGTCCCAAAATTTCGGAAAGCCCAGATGAACTTAATACGCAAAAAAGCTCCAATCAAGGCGACTTTCAACACGTGGAGGCTTGCGGTTCTAGATTTTATCGTTCTCATTAACAAAAACCCGCATCCTCTCGCTAAATGGCTTGGAAGCATGTTTAAATGGGACCCCGCCTTGCGAGCCACTTCTGAGCAAGCTCTGAAAGAACTGGAGAATTATCCCGAAAAACAGCCCCTGATGCAGCCCTCGAAAGCAGCCGAGATCAGAGCGAAGCTTCTTCAAGCCTCACACTTTCTCCCCACGACAAAGCCCGATCCGGACCTAGACGATTTTGTCTTTGTTGAAGTGGGCGAGGAGGAGCCTCCCAAACCGGGCGGCCACTGCACGCTTTTGTAGATTACTGAATATGGAAAAGCTTGAGAATTTCTTCAAGGGGATGTTCCTTTAATGCTTTTCTTATTTCAGGTTCACTTATAAGGTTATTAAATGCGGCAACGAGTTGCAGTTGAGTCCCCTTTTTAAGCGCAAGAAATTCCTTTAATTGCATTCCAGCATTCATCATAGGGCCTAAAAACTTAGCAAAGCTTAAGACTGTCAGCCGCTCTATTTGAAAGTAGCTCTTAAAATCGAGATGGTTACAAATAAAAGCTGCAAGGTCGTCACTCTTAAGTTCATTTTCGTTAAGCTCTAAGATGGCTGCTAAGGAGGCATCTTTCGCAAGGAAAAATTTAGCGAAGCTGCTCTCTTCTGCGATGCGCTGCTGGTGGACAAATGCAAGATCTAGAAACTCTTTGAGAAGCTTTTTTGAAGCCAAGTCACTCATATTCAAGATGTTCTTATCCATCAGTGTAAGTGTCTCTGCGGGAATTTGGCAAATTTGAGTGATCGGAATCCTGTCTCTAAAAAGAAGCTGATTCAAAACTAGCTGAGCGTTGCTGTAAAAACGCTCGCGCTGGTCATAGGGGAGACGGGCAAACTGCTCAAAATCCATTCCTGCTTTTAATAGACCGCATATAATATCTACAGATGCCAAGACTTTTTCTCTCGATTCATCCAGCGCAAAAAAGTCTTTGAGGCGCATCCCAGCGGCCAGCAATTTTTCAAACTGCCGCTCCTGCTGCGTTGCAACAAAACCCACTTTGTACTTGGAAGGGAGCGGCGACAATGACGCCTCCTCATCAAGTTTCTGGCAGGCAACCACATTTACAGTCTTGAGTGTCGGCATTTGTTCAAGAAGCGACATCAAATCTTGAAGAGTCAAGTCAGACCTTTTATAAAATGTCACCCCTTGCAGGCGAGGACAGAGTTTAAGTAGAGGTTGCAGATCTCCTTCAAACTTCAGCATCGAAAAATCGAGATGCGTCACCAGATCCCCACAGAAGGTAAGAAGCTTAGGCAAATAATCGGGGGGCAGCTGTCTAGTTCTATCTGGACTATGGACATAAGAAGCCCAAGAATCTTTTGCAAACCGCTTCGCCACAAAAGGAAATTTCACCCGATCCTCTTTTGGGAGGAGCTGAAAGACCCGCTTCCATAACTCTAAGGGCAAATCAACTTGAGAAGAAGCGGCTGCAAGATCTTTGGTGACAATTTCAATTTTTGCTTTGAGTTTTGGATCGGTCACCCGTGTGGCATATCTGGACAAGGCCCCTGCGTCGCGGCTGGACAACCCAGCAGCGAGCTCTTGGAACTTCTCGAGGATCTTGTCTTGGCTTCCTTTAATCTTCTCTAAATCCGCCATTGCGGGACTGCTCGCAACATCTGTTAGCGACTCGCGGGGAGGAATGTAAGGGGACCATTGAGCTGACATAAAAACCTATTTATTAAAAATAATAACACATTATTATACTTTATTTCAAATAAATTAACTAATTTAGCTTACTTTTCGACTTTGCGATGCATCATCCACATCTCTTTGAAGGCGGGGCAGTTTTGCAGAAGCTCTTCCTTGGTCCCCTCCTGGACCTTTTTGCCATCTTGCAGGTAGATGATCTTGTCGGCATCTTCAATGGTGGTGAGGCGATGGGCGATGATGATCTGCGTCACCTGGCCGCGCAGGGAGTGGATGGCGCTTTTGATCTGATGCTCGCTGATGGCATCGAGGGAGGAGGTGGCCTCGTCCATGACGAGAATGGGCGCCTTTTTGACGAGGGCGCGGGCGATGGCGAGCCGCTGCTGCTGGCCGCCAGAGAGGTTTTTGCCCGCCTCGGCAAGCTCGGTCGCATAGCCTTGGGGAAGACGTATGATGAACTCGTCGGCGTGGGCGCTTTTGGCGGCCGCCTCCACCTCTTGTTGACTGTAGGGGCGACCAAAGGAGATGTTGGCAGAGACGCTATCGAGAAATAGGAAGGGCTTTTGCGGCACGAAGGCGATGCTGTCGCGCAAGGAGCGCTGCGTGAAGGTGCGGATGGGTTTGCCGTCGATGAATATCTCCCCCTGCTGAATGTCGTAGAGGCGCGGCAGGAGCTGGACAATGGTCGACTTGCCCGATCCAGTGGGGCCGACGATGGCGACGGTCTGCCCGCGCTGCACCTTGAAGCTGACCCCTTTGAGAATCCACTCTTCGCCGTAGCGAAACCAGACATCTTTAAATTCGATCTCATGCTCAAAGCGCTGGAGGCGCTGGTCGCCGTCGCACTGCTCGCTCTGGAGAGGCTGTCCAATCACATCCATCATTCTTTCAGCAGCCGTTATGCCGCGCTGGATGTGGCTATTCTCCTCAGCAAATTTTTTGACCGGCTCATAAAAGAGGTAGAGAAGGCCCACGTAGACCAATACCTCGGCGACGCTCATGTTGAGCACATAGAGGCCGTAAACGAGCGCCATCGCCAAGAAGCTCATCCCGATCGTGTGGACAATCGGGCGGGTCGATAGGTCGTAACGGGCGCTCTTCTGCTCAAGCGTTGCCATCTTCTGATTGTGTTCGCGATATTTTTTTAGGGAAAAATCCTCCATGGCAAATACTTTAACTGTCTGGATGCCAGAGAGAAAGTCGATCAGGACCGAGCTGAGCCGCTCCTGATTTTGCAGGAGCTGCTTCGAGAGCCTCTTTACCCCTTTAGCTAGATAGACGATGGGGAACACGATGCAGGGTAAGCCCAAAAAGATAATGAGCGAGAGCTTCCAGGAGGTTAAGAAGCAGAGCGTCATTGTTGTGGCAACAAGAAAAGGGGTCTGCAAGTAGTTGACGAGACAGGAGTTGACAGCTTCTGCGATGATGGCTGCATCCCCCACAGCGCGCGAGGAGAGCGTGCCGATATTGTGCGACTGAAAGAAGCTCATCGGCAGCGACTGAATATGCTCAAAGTAGTTCTGGCGCAGGTCGCGACTGACGCGAATGGCGACAAGGCGCGTCGAATAGCGCTGAACAAAGATCATGAGCGCTTTAAAGAAGGCCACAGCCACCATCAGGCAGGCGAGATAGCTGGGACTGTCTTGAACCGGAAAAAAATGGTTGAGCCAGTTCATCGCCTTGTCTAAGAAATCCCCTTTTTTATTGCGCGTGAGAAAGTCCATCGCTTCCCGCTTTGTGACGACGCCTGTGCCGGACGGATCCAGCTCGCGCCAGCGCGTCTGCAGCTCTTCAGCTGTCACATGGTCAGAGGGGCTGTTTTGAGAAAAAAGCTCAAAGAAATCGGGACCTTTGCGGCTGATGACGCCAAGGGCGAATAGCTCCAGCTGTGAGGCAAAGGTCAAAAAACACATGGCGACCGCTGTCAAAAGAAGCAGCCGGCGGTTAGAGCGGCTGCTAAATGCGAGAGCAAAAAGGCGCCTCATGAGACGACCTTAAACTGCCCTAACTTGCGAAACTTCAAATAGCGCTGCTCAAGGAGCACTTCGCGCGGAATCATGCGCAGCATCTGCGCCTGTTCAAGAATGTATTTTTTGACGTTGGAGTAAGCCTTAGCTGGATCGTGGTGGGCGCCGCCGAGAGGCTCATTGATAATCGCATCGATGATCTGCATGTCGAGCAGATTTTCAGAGTTGAGCTTTAAGCTTGCAGCCGCTTCGATCTTTTTGTCAGAATCTTTCCAGAGGATCGAGGCGCAGCCTTCTGGCGAAATGACCGAGTAGTAGGCGTGTTCGAGCATCGCCACAGAATCGCCAATTCCAAGCCCGAGAGCGCCTCCCGAGCAGCCTTCGCCGACGACGATGACGATAATGGGAGTCGCAATGCGCGCCATGTCGCGCAGTGCTTGGGCGATGGCCCATCCCTGTCCGCGCTCTTCGGCGGCAAGCGAAGGAGAGGCTCCAGGAGTATCCAAAAGGGTGATAATCGGCAATTTTAACTTTTCAGCGAGACGCATCAAGCGGATCCCCTTGCGGAACCCCTCAGGGTTGAGCATGCCAAAATGGTGCTTCATGCGGCTTTCCGTGTCATTTCCCTTTTCTTGGCCCATGATGACGCAAGAGAGGTCGCCAATTTTTGCGAGGCCACCTACAAGAGAGGGGTCGTTGCTAAAGAGGCGGTCGCCGCACAGTTCATGAAATTGGCTACAGACATTTTTGATGTAATCAAGAGAGTGGGGGCGCGAAGGGTGGCGGCAGATCAGCACTCTTTGCCACGGCGTGAGCTCCGAGTAGACCTTCTCTTTTAAGAGCTGCAGCTTCTGCTCAAGCTTCTGGATCTCATTTTTGAAAAGCGGACTCTCTTGGCTCTGTTTTTTGAGATGCTCAATCGTTTTGACGTACTCTTGGATCTGCTTTTCGTGCGGCAATTCTTCCACGCTACTTCCTTAACGCAAAATTTCAGCGTCATAAAAATCTTTGACGAGCTCGATTGTCGTCGGCTTTGTGATCACGATCGCAAAAATTTCTTCGACATCTTCAGTCGCCAAGCGGACACAGCCGTCGCTCGCATACTGCCCCAAACTCGACCGCTCTTCGACTAACTCCCCATTTGCATGGCGCTTCCAGGGCAATCCATGAATTCCTAAACCCTTTGCAGGAGCTGTCGTCCCAGCAATCTCCTTTTCAAAAGGAATCCAGCGCGATCCGAAAATGGTGATCATCTCCACTTTCTGGTTATTGTACCAGCCGCTCATCGTAGGCTTGTAGATTGCGATTTTGCTTCCCAGCAGATATTTTCCAAGCGGTGTCAGCAGCCCTGAAGGGCTTTTCGGATTTTCCCTGCCAAGCCCAACGCCATAATCCTTAATTAAGGTTTTCTCATTCGCGTCGCGGTCAATCGCGTAGAACCACATCCTGCAGCGCGACGTATCGACCAGAAGATAAAATTCGATCTTTTTGTCGGAGCGCAAGACATTAAAGCGATCCCCTTCAGCCACATCTTGCTTGAAATAGTCGGGCTTGCCGTGCAGACTGCGCGCAATGAAGTGGCGCGATGTCGCAAAATGGCTCGCATAGTCAGACAACCAGGCGGGGCGCCCTTTTTGCCACGGCACACGGCTGCGGTAGGTAATCGTTTCGACAAAGGGAAATTTAGGCTCGCCCTTGTTAAAAAACTCATCGATCCGGTTAGCAGAAGGAAGTTCTGCCTCTCGCTTCTGAACAGCGACAGGCTTCTCCTTTGCCTTGCGCAAAGGAGGCTCTGCTTCAATCTCTATTTCAATCGGATGCGGAGTAGCTTTTGCTGCAGCTATGGGCTGCGTGCTGGTCGATTTTTTCTTATCCTTTTTCACCCAGGCCGTCGTCCCGACAGCAACCAGAAGGAAAACAGAAAGAAGAGCTAAAATTTTAGGAACTGTCATAATGCGCGCAAACCATCCAAATCAGAAGGGTATACTCAAATAAGATGATTTGTAGGTTGAGAGGGGCGTTTTGGCTCCTCTAGTTTGCTGTCGTCGAAGCAGGCTGTGTCCACAGGGCACACAGCAGATGCAGCCGGCGACAAAATAGAGGATGTCTAATGCGCCTTTCTCAACCTACAAATCATCTTGTTTGAGTATAGATCATACCCGAGCCTTGATAAAGTGGCAAGATCTAAGCGTGCGTCTCGATCAGTTTGCGCATCTTTTTGCCAGGGGTGAACTTGACAGCAAGGCGAGCCGGAATGACGATCGGTTGTGCGGCCTTTTTAGGATTGCGTCCGATCTTCTGTTTGCGCTCAACCACCTCAAACACCCCAAAGTCTCGAAATTCCAAACGAGCGCCCTCTTGCAAACAGTCGGTCATCTTGTCTAAAAAGGCTTGAATGACATGACGGACATCGCTCGGATGAATCCCCTTATCTTGTGAAATGGATTGGATCAACTTCTTTTTTGTCATCGTGCCTTTTTTTGTGTTCACGACCATAAAGCTGGACTCCTTCTTTTATTTAGGGACTGGACCAAATAATGGACCTTACGATTTTAACAAATCATTCTTTCATTTCAAGAACAATTTTGCATACAGGAATAAAAAAACTACTATCATGGGGAAACTCGAATGAGGAGTTTATTTTTTTTTCCAAGGGCAAGCAGAAGCAGGCGCCCGTCGATGAGCTGTTCGGCATGAATCACATGATTTTCATCGGCTATTTTCTTATTGTTGAGGTAGACGCCGCCATTTCGGATGAGGCGGCGCGCTTCTCCCTTGCTCGGCATCATGGCCGTTTTAGAAAGGATGTCGACAAGTTTTTCACCCACTATTTCTGCTGAGGGCAGCGTGTGGCTCGGCATATCGGAAGCTAAACTTTCGAGAAGCTCGCCATTTAACTCGGTCTCAGCTCCTGGAGCAGCCCCTTGAGTAACCTTCAAGGCAGTATTTAAGCCAGCCGCTCCATGGACAAGATGCGTCACCTCTTCAGCAAGACGCTTCTGAACAGTATTCGGCAAATAGTCGGGCTTTGCCATCAGCCGCTCATAGTGGCGTATCTCTTCCATCTCCATAAATGTCAGCATGCGCATCAGCTTGATGGCATCCTCGTCAGAGACGCGGAAAAGATACTGATAAAATTCGTAGGGAGAGAGCTTTTCCGAGGAGAGCCAGATGGCCCCTTTTTCCGATTTTCCAAATTTTTGACCATCGCTGCGGGTCAAGAGCGGGAAGGTAATCCCGTAGGCAGACGCGCCGCGCAACTTGCGGATCAGATCGGTTCCCGCCGTAATATTACCCCACTGATCGCTGCCCCCTAATTGCAACGTAACACCTTGATTATCAAATAGATATAGAAAATCATAAGCTTGGAGGAGCTGGTAGCAAAACTCGGTGAAGCTCATCCCCTCCTCGGAAGTCATGCGGTTCTTCACGCTCTCTTTGGAAAGCATTGTACCGACACGGAAATACTTGCCCACTTCGCGCAAGAATGAGATCCAGCTAAATTCTTTAAACCAGTCGTAGTTGTTCAGTAAAATCGGATCTTTGAGCAATTTTTCAAGATCGCGCCGAATGCCAATTAAGTTATTGTCGATCGTCGCCTCATCGAGAAGCTGTCGTTCAGCGCTTTTCCCGGAAGGATCGCCGATTAAGCCTGTCGCACCCCCCACAATGGCCACGGGTGTGTGCCCGAAGCGCTGAAACCAGGCGAGGCCCATAATTGCAACCATATTGCCTAAATGAAGGCTATCGCTCGTTGGATCGAAGCCACAGTACACCTTGAGTGGCTTATTTGCCAAAGTCGCCAGCTCTTCGCTCGTCATCGCCTCAATAAATCCGCGCTCTTTTAAGACTTCGATGACATTCTGTTTCATGAGGGTGCTATTCCGACTTTATTCGCAACTATTCTCCGTTGAGGAGATATTTTCTGTCAATTGAGGATGTCGCTCACATGCAGAGATTCCCGCTAGAAAAATAATCGCAAATAAAGAGGACGTACGCTGCTTGTAGATAAAGCGTCTCTATGTCAGAATAAAATTAAGAGTATCAATATCGAAGGAGCGAAAATGGGCACGAAAGCCAAAGAGAGCCAGCATGTAATGAAGGTGCGCGAAAAGCTCGAAAAAAAGATCTCCAAAGAGCAGAAGCGACTCAATCAAGAAGCGCTCGATAAGATGGCCAGACTGATCGAGAGGCAACTCGTCCGCCATGCGGGGGAGAGAATCGACCTGAAATCAAAAGAGATCCAGCTTTTTGATGAAAACCGCCACCCTGCGGCCGTGAAAAGCAAATTTGTCGACCATCTTCTCTCGCAATTGAAAGCTCAAAAAGGGCCAAAACCATTAAAGGGGCGCATCAGAGCTTCATAGATATGCAGGGCAACCAACTCGCAAAAAAGGCTGCAGCTTCAGCTGCAGCAGACCTCGTACGTCCAGGCATGCGCCTCGGCTTGGGAACCGGCTCGACCGCAGCCCTTTTCATTGAAGCACTTGGGGAGCGCTGTCGGACCGGCCTTTCGATTCAAGCACTCGCCAGTTCAAAAGCGTCGCAAGAGCTTGCTCTCTCCTACCAGATCCCCCTTCTCGATGTAAACCAGATCATAGCTCTCGATTTAACGGTCGATGGAGCCGACGAGATTGATCCGCAGAAGCGGATGATTAAAGGAGGCGGAGGAGCGCTTCTACGGGAGAAAATCGTTGCAAGCATGAGCCAGGAGATGCTGATCATTGTCGATTCAAGCAAACGCGTACAGGCATTGGGAGCGTTTCCCCTCCCGGTCGAGGTCCTCCCGTTTGCATTTCACGCCACAGTCGGCCATCTTAACATGCTTGGGTATAAGGGAGCGATGCGCCTCGCCCCCAATGGATCCCTTTACAAGACCGACAATGGCAATTACATTTGTGACTTAAAACTTACCTTTCCCTGCCACTCCCCTGAAGAGGAGGAGCGCAAAATTCGCTCCGTCCCAGGAGTTTTGGGGACCGGCTTTTTTTTAAATCTGGCAGGCAGAGTGATCACGGGATATCCCGATGGCAAAGTAGAAATCCAGGGGTAATTGATGGAAAAAAAGAGCTCAGAGCTAGTCCAGCTTTCGTTTGATAAAATCATGCAAACGCGCTCCTACACAGTCGTCGTCTTAGGGGCGCGCGAAAAGCGTTTTGCTATCTACACAGACCCCTCGATTGGCCGCATTCTTCAGATGTTTTTGACCGGAACTCAGAAAGCGCGTCCCCTCACCCACGATCTGATCGATCAGATCTTAAATGGGCTACAAGTGCGGATCAAGCAGGTGGTCATCAACGATATTCAGGACACGATCTACTACGCCCGCCTCTTTTTAGAGCAGCAGATCGGAGATATGCGCCATATCATCGAAATTGATGCGCGCCCAAGCGACTGCATCACACTCGCTCTCATGAATAATGTGCCCGTCTACTGTACCGAAGAGGTGCTGTCTAAGACTGTGCCGGTGACGGACTAGCCTGTTTTTTGGCCTTAGCGGCAGCCCTTAGCGCTGCCAACTTCTCTTCCACTTGAGTGACTTTTGAAAAATAATCTCGCGTATTTTCCAAAATTTTCTTAAATGCAGCTTCTGCGGCGACTTTTTCAGTCGCGTCTGCCTTACAAATGCTATTCAAATATGTTTCAATATTTTTAACAATTCCAAAAAAGCGTTTTTCACAACTTACTAACTCATCTTCAATTTTCATTTTGTTCTGTTCTTTATCTTCAACAGTATTTTTAAAAAGTTCAATTTTATGTTCTGTGACCTTCGCATCATTCTCAATAGCAATGAACGTGTAGGTCGCTTCATTCGCAGGGTCGAGCAGCTCCGCGGTAGAAACCTTACTCGCAAGGGTAAACTCAATAAGATTTGCAATATTTTCAAAACCTCCCAAAAGATCCTTTTTAGCTTGTGCGAGTTTCTTATTTGCTTCCGCTACCTGCTCCTCAGGACTCTTTTTTGAAGGAGGCGGCGCTGGCTCTCCTCTTGATGCTAATTTAGCCCCAATTTTTTCTGCAATCTGTGCCCCGATCGGGTTGCCTGCAAACTTATTCTCCGTCATCCGTTTCTTTATTTTATCCGCAGGCGCTGCACCAGGCGCCGGTTTATTTACTGCTTTGATAATGAGCTCATTTTCTTGGATGGCCCTTTTCGACTTTTCCAGATTTTTGACAGCCTCGTGCAACTTTGCTACCCCCTCTTTGAGAGTAGGCTGCACGGTCGAATCCAGTTTGCCTTGTTCTAAACGAACCATAAACTCAGCCAGCGTTTCGACCTTTTTTTTCGGACGAGGCGACAAGGGGTCGGGAGCGCCTCCTGGAGGTGGCGCAAACCCACCGCCCCCTGCAGGGCGTTTACCGCCTGGAGCTGGGGGTGGCGGCATACCGCCTGGAGCTGGGGGTGGCGGCATACCGCCTGGAGCTGGCGGCGGCGGCATACCGCCTGGAGCTGGCGGCGGCGGCATACCGCCTGGAGCTGGCGGCGGCGGCATACCGCCTGGAGCTGGCGGAGGGGGTGGCATACCAACTGGAGCCGTGCCGCCTGGAGCTGGAGAGGCGGGTGGCACAGGAGTGGCAGCTCCAGCAGGCAACTTTTTCAACTCCTCATTAATCAGGAGAAGATCTCCCTTTTCTTTATTTAAGGCTTCTAATTGGAGTTTAAAAACATCAAGCTCCTGATTTTTTGCTTCAAGCGCCTTTTGTATAGAGTCATCTGGCTTTGCTACGATAATTACTTTTTCTTGAACGGCTGGTTTCTGCTTTTCAAGGTCCTGGATGGCTTTTGTTACAATACTGGGACCGCGCTGAAGCCCGTGTGCGCGGGCAGGATCTAGTAAAATGACAATAGGAAGAGTAACTGTATCGCCTAAATGTCTAAGAGAGAGAGTCAAATGGACGACACAGGCGGAGAATTCAAGCTCGCGCGGAGCGAGATGCTTGCTCCGAAACAATTTGGCGATCCCGTTATAAGGAGTGACGAAAACTCCTGCGGCCAGTGTACATCCTGATAAGGCGATGTGTGCAAGAGCATCGGCTAATGAGGCAAACGGGAGAAGGACGACACCGACGACGCGGGCGACGATGGGACCCGCTCGGGGCTTTTTTTTGCTGCTATTGCAGGCGTCTAAGGCTTTTGTGAGCGGATAAGAACAGCTGAAATTCTCTATTTTATTTAAATATTTATTTGGCATAACTACCTAATTAATTTTTATTAAAAAGATATTTTACCAAATTGTTAATTTTAGGTCTATTTACATAAATTTTTTAATAATTGATATTAAATTTCTGCCGAGCAAGATGAAGAAGTCCGGCGACAGCCTCTTCCGCATCGACTCCAACAGCCACCACTTGGATGCGTGCGCCTCGCGGGGCCGCCAGCATCAAAATGCCAAGAAGCGATTTGGCGTTAACTTCGAGCCCCTGATAACAGAGCTTGATGTCGGACTTATAGGCGGAAGCGCATTTGACAATTTCTGTCGAGGGACGCGTATGCAGCCCCCTGTCGTTCAGCACAACAAGAGCCCCTTTCGCGCGCGCTTTTTTTTCGATCGTTCGTTGCATAATTAAATTTTGAGTACACAAATGTCGTTACTTTATGTTACTCTTGTTCTCCCGGCATATCTTAGCCGCTGAATTTTGTCGATATAAAAGTTCAACCTCGAGAAAAAAATGGCAACTCCCCGCTGCGAAGTCCCCGCACACGATCAATGGAATGTGGCTGCACTCTACTCCTCATTCGACCTCTGGCAAACGGAATTTCAAACGCTCCTTAAAGAGAGTGGAAGACCGCGCTGGCCCGAACTGCTCACCTTCAAAGGACGCCTTGCTGATGGCGCGGGAGCGCTGAAGGCGTGTTTAGAGCAGATTTTTTCCCTTTCGCGTCAACTTTCAAAACTTTACACCTACGCTCATCTACGCCACGACGAAGAAATTACTGATGACAAAAATAAAGTAGCTTTTAGCAGAATCGTGAGCGCTTTGCACGACTTTCAAGAAGAGACCTCCTGGCTAGAGCCCGAGGTCTTAGGACTGCCAGAAGCCACTCTGAAGGCTTATCTCACAGATCCGAATCTGGCCGATTATCGTTTCTATCTGGAGAAGATTGCGCGGCTGCGCCCCTACACGCTCTCTCCTGAAAAAGAGGAGCTTTTAGCCCTATCTGCAAAAGCTTTACAAGCTTCCTCCAGTGCCTTTAGAGCCATCAACGATGCGGACTTTAAATTCCCAAGCGTCCAAGACAGCCAGGGAAAAAGCAGGGAAGTGTCCCACGCCACTTACGGGCTCTACATCCGCGACCGCGACAGGCTCCTGCGCAAAAATGCTTTTCAATCCGTTTTCGGCAAATATTACGAATTTGAAAATTCCCTCGCAGAGCTTCTCAACGGCCAGATTCAGGCTCACCTTTTCAACGCGCGCGCCCATCGCTACAGCTCCTGCTTGGATGCGGCTCTCTTTCCCAAAAATGTGGACACAGCTGTCTATACGACACTCATCAAAACGGTCCGCGACAAGATCGGGGCGCTCCACAAATATGTGACGCTGCGCAAAAAGATCCTGAAACTCGATGAGCTGCATTTCTACGATCTGTACGTCCCCCTTGTCCCTGAAGTGGAAATCAAGATGTCTTACAGAGAAGCAGAAGAGATTGTGATCGACTCGGTCGCTCCCCTTGGCGAAGAGTATCAGGAGATTCTCAAAAATGGATTAAAGCAGGATCGCTGGGTCGACCGGTATGAAAATCAGAACAAACGTTCAGGGGCCTACTCCAGCGGCTGCTTCGACAGCATGCCCTATATCTTAATGAACTATAAAGGCATTCTAAAAGATGTCTTTACGCTGGCCCATGAAGCCGGCCACAGCATGCATAGCTATTGGAGCCACCGCTCACAGCCCTACCACTATTCCGACTATCCGATCTTTTTAGCTGAGGTCGCTTCCACCTTTAACGAGGAGCTTCTTTCGCAGCTCCTCATGCAGCGCACAACAGACAAGGCGCAAAAACTCTATCTGGTCAATGAGAAGATCGAAGATATTCGCGGCACCCTTCTCCGTCAGACGATGTTCGCCGAATTTGAGCTCTTCCTGCATCAGATGGCAGAGCAGGACACTCCCCTGACGCCCAAGCTCTTAAAAGATTTTTACCGCTCTCTCAACGCCATCTACTTTGGACCCGGCCTCACACTGGATCCTGAACTGGAAATTGAGTGGGCGCGCATTCCGCACTTTTACTACAATTTTTACGTGTTTCAGTATAGCACCGGCATTAGTGCGGCACTCGCTCTTGCGGATCGAGTCACAAAAGGGGGCGAAAAAGAGCGCCGTGACTATCTTGACTTTCTGAAAGCAGGCAGCAGCCGCTATCCGATCGAAATTCTAGCGCGCGCCGGGGTCGACATGCGTTCGCCAGCCCCCGTCGAGGCTGCTCTGAAGAGATTCGAAACGCTTGTGGATGAATTAGCAGTCTTAAGTAACTAGTGCTAATTTTTGAGTTGCAGGAAAAGCGCGCAGCCTGCTAAATTTTATAACGATCAACTTAAAGGAGAAAACCATGGCACAAACGCAAGCAATGGCAAAATCAGCAGATAAAGCAGCGCAAAGCTTACGCCCTCTTGGCAACCGCGTCCTGGTGCGCCGGCTCGAATAGAAGAAAAGCTCAAAGGCGGCATCCTCCTTCCTGATACTGCAAAGAAAAAACAGGAGCAAGCAGAAGTGATTGCGATCGGCACAGGCAAAAAAGATAAGAACGGGAGCCTGATTTCCATGCCAGTAAAAATCGGCGACATGATTCTCATGGAAAAATATTCGGGCCAGGAAGTGTCGCTCAACGATGAAGAGTATGTGATCCTGCGCGCTGACGACATCATCGCCATCGTCGAAAAATAATTAACAGCAATTAAGGGAGTTTAGTGAACATGGCAGCAAAAGAACATCAAATTTAAAGAAGATGCCCGCCAGAAAATCTTAAAAGGGGTCCGCACACTTGCTGACGCCGTTAAAGTGACCCTCGGCCCAAAAGGACGCAATGTCATCATCGATAAGTCCTATGGAACTCCACACATTACCAAAGACGGTGTGACGGTTGCGAAAGAGATCGAACTGGAAGACAAGCATGAAAATATGGGCGCTCAGATGGTCAAAGAGGTGGCCAACAAGACGGCCGACAAAGCGGGCGACGGCACGACCACTGCCACCGTTTTAGCCGAAGCTATCTACAGCGAGGGCTTGCGCAATGTAGCCGCGGGTGCCAATCCGCTCGATTTAAAGCGCGGCATGGAAAAGGCTGTCAAAGCCGTCATCAAGCATCTTGAGAAGCTCAGCAAACCGATTAAAAACAAGAGCGAGATCGAACAAGTGGCGACCATTTCCGCCAACAATGACAAAGAGATTGGCGAGATCATTGCAAAAGCGATGGATCGCGTCGGCAAAGATGGAACGATCACTGTTGAAGAGGCAAAAGGGTTTGAAACAACGCTTGAAGTTGTCGAAGGGATGAACTTCGACCGCGGCTATCTCTCCGCCTACTTCATGACAAATGCAGAGAACCAGCAGTGCATCCTTGAAAATGCTTACATCCTCATCTTCGAAAAGAAAATTTCGGCCATCAAGGATCTGATTCCTCTTCTGCAATCCATTGCAGAAGCAGGACGCAGCCTCCTCATCATTGCAGAAGATGTGGAAGGCGAAGCGCTCGCAACACTCGTTGTCAACCGCATTCGCGCCGGCTTAAAGGTGTGCGCAGTCAAAGCCCCAGGCTTTGGCGACCGGCGCAAAGCGATCCTTGAAGACATCGCCATCATCACGGGCGGCCAGGTGATCGCCGAAGAGCTTGGAATGAAGCTCGAAAACGTCAACTCTGGACATGCTCGGACAGGCCAAAAAGATCATTGTCAGAAAAGATGACACGACGATCATTGAAGGGGCCGGCAAAAAAGAGAAGATCAAAGGGCGCATCGAGCAGATCAAGACGACAGATCGAAGAGACCGACTCCGACTTATGATCGAGAAAAGCTCCAAGAGCGCCTTGCAAAGCTTTCAGGCGGCGTCGGCAAGATCGGCGTAGGAGCTGCGACCGAAGTGGAAATGAAAGAGAAGAAGGACCGGGTCGACGATGCGCAGCACGCCACTTTGGCAGCTGTCGAAGAGGGCATCCTGCCTGGCGGCGGCGTCGCACTCGTGCGCTGCATTCCTGCCGTCAGCCAGCTAGCAGATACACTGGAAGGCGATGAGAAAACAGGCGCCCGCATCATTGCGAAAGCGCTGAGCTCTCCCCTTCGCCAGATTGCCGAAAATGCTGGCCAAGAGGGGGCCATCATTCTGCAACAGGTGGAAAAACTGCCCGAAACGCAAGGCTACAATGCGCTCAACAGATACACTATGTCGACATGATCAAAGAGGGAATTCTTAGATCCTACAAAGGTGGTGCGCTGCGCCCTTGAAAATGCCGCCTCCATCGCGGCCATGCTTCTGACAACCGAAGCCATCGTGGCTGAGATTCCAGATGAGAGACCAGCAGCAGCAATGCCTGCCGGTGGCATGGATTATTAAGACAGAAACGGACCTTGCAATTTTAGGCGGCGGCATCAATGGTGTCGCCGTCGCCCGTGATGCCGCGCAGCGCGGCCTCACGGTCACCCTCTTCGAAAAGGGGGATTTTGCCTCTGGAGCCAGCTCAAAAAGCTCCAAACTGGTCCATGGAGGCTTGCGCTACTTGAGTGCCCTCTCTTTCGGACTTGTTAAAGAATCGCTCTATGAAAGTAGCCTGTTACTCAAAAATGCGCCTCACCTGGTCAAGCCACTCCCCTTTCTCTATCCGGTCTATAAGAATGGCCAATACCCTCTTTGGCTAGTCAAATTGGCTATTTCATTTTATGACTGGCTTAAACCGAATGGAGAGACGCGCCACCAAAATTTAACAGCGCGCAAAATTGGGGAAATGACCCCTAGAATGAGCGCGGAAGGCTTAAAAGGCGGCTGCCTCTACTATGATGCGCAGATGCAGGACAACCGTCTGGTCATCGAAAATATGCTCTCAGCTGAGCAAGAAGGCGCAACACTCCTCAACTACACAGAAGTTACGCAAGTTGTAAAAGAGCCGCAAGGCTTTCAGATCCATTCCACAGCTGGAATTTTTCGTGCAAAATGCATGGTCAATGCTACAGGAGCCTGGTCAAATCTAACACGTGGAGCTCTTGAACTCCCTCCTAGTGTGGAAGTGCACCCCACAAAAGGGGTCCATCTTGTAATTCCTCAAATTATAAAAGAGCAAGCCCTGGCTTTGACAGCCCCTCAAGATGGGCGCCTCTTTTTTCTGATCCCCTGGATGGGTTATAGCCTGCTCGGAACCACTGACACCCCATTTTCAGGGGATCCTGGAGATGTAAAAGTCGAACTGGAAGATCAGGAGTATTTATTGACCGCTCTTCGCCACTACTTCCCCCATTTGCGAGGGGACCAGGTCATAGCTTCCTTTGCTGCCTTAAGGCCTCTTGCCTACTCCAGCGAGAGCCGCGAGCATCATCTACACCTTGAAGAGGGGATCTTAACTATCCTAGGAGGAAAATATACAACCTACCGACACATTGCCGAAGAGGCGGTGGATAAAGTTGTGAGGTTTTTGAAGCTGCCCGCGCGCCCCTGCCGCACAGCTGAAACTCCTCTTTACGGGGCGCAAAAGCTGGACTTTCAAAAAAACAGCCCTCATGCAGAGCGCTTAATCGCTCAGTATGGGACAGCAGCCGAACAGATTCTCAAAATTATCGAAAAAGATCCCCAGGAGGCAGAGCAGATCTGTCCGCACCATCCGCACATCTATGCAGAGCTCACCTACGCCATTCAGAAAGAAAAAGCGCGCTCCCCTGAAGACTGGTTTTTTCGCCGCACCTCTATTGGCTATGGCATTTGCGGCGGAAAAGCGTGCTATGACAGGGTTGCGAAACGGTTTTAGTTTCTTTTTGCCGTTACGTCAATCAAACAACCCCTTTAAAAATAGGCCGATGTAGGCTCCAAAAAAGCCCCACATGAAGCGGCTTTCTTGCGTGGTAAGTGCGCCGAGCGAATCGCTACTGAGCAGAGAAAAAAAGATCAATGCGAAGAGATGGGAGCTGCATGTGGCGCGAAAATTGATCTGGTTGGCGGCCCGGTTTAGACCGGGCTTACAAAACGCATCGACCCCTTTTGCCAGAAGACATGTTACTGCTGTCCCTCCAAGGACAAGCGACGCGTCGAAGAGACTCCCGAGCGAAGGGTCAACCAAGCGGCTTACCCAAAAACCTGTGACTGTTGACACGGTGAGCGCTGCCCCGAAGTACAAGCTGGGGTTTTTCTTCACATTCTGCCAACAGGTTGCGGACGGCTCTTTTTTCTTCGGATACTGAAATTCATCCTGCCTTCCCAGATCGATCAGGGCAAATGCAAGGCCGATCGGGACATTGATCAGCGCATACTCAATATCAACTTGGGCAACGGAATTGGGAAACAGAATTAAAAGAGCTCCAGCGCTACAAACCGCTGCTTTTCCAACTGGAGGAGATAGGCGCGAGATGAGTGTGAGAAGCCTCTGAGAAACCGGAACCCCTTTGACAAGCCTCTCTGCAGGCGACTGTTGCTGGTAAGTTTCAATCATCTCTTTAAGTGCTGCATAGATCCGCTGCAGGGCGGGAACTGAAGTTCCCATCCCGATCCCAATAAAACCAAGACGCCAGGCGGCTACACTTTTTGTTAATCCTCCTGCCACAGCGGAAACAGCCCCTGCGGTAGCCAGAAGAGCCCCTTTTAGCAAAAAGGGCTTTGCCGCGCCTCGTATATCGCCTTCATATAAGGGTCTGTCGATGGGATCGAGAGGGAACTCCTCTTTTGTCTCCTTCCATTTTTCTCCAATCCCCCAAGAGACTACAGAGCCCTCATGGAGGAAGATCAGAGGGATCCAGATGTTGCGCAGGTAGGGAATTTGCTTTGTGAGCTGCTCCCCCAAGGTCAAAGCCAAAAAAATGGGCACATCAAATGTAGACAAGAAGCTGTAGAAAGAGCTGTCAAATCTATTTGGGGCAATCCGGGTAGCGATGAGCGGTCGCACAGCCCCTGCAGTGACTCCAAGCCCAAAGAGCAAAAGAGGCTGCTCATTCAATTCTGCGGCACAAAGCTGGCTCGCGATGCCAAAGCCGGCAACCACCGCAACGCCTCCCAGCTGGCTAGCAACGCGCATCCAGCGTGGAAAGGGGCGCTCCTCTTGTGGCAGTTGCTGCACAAGAGGAGCCATTTCGCGAAGAGCTGGATATTCGAGAGACATTTAAAATGTGGGTTGATTCTGTATCAAGGGGGATTCACCTTTGGGAAGATATAAGCCTTTCATACCCGAAACGCCACGCAACTTTAGATGCAGCTCATTGATAGCAGTATACACGGTCTTATAATCCTCCTTAACCGAACTCCAGAGAATTTCCATCTCCTCTTTGGCTAGGCTGTACATGGCCTCGGAGCGCTGCAGCTGATCTTTACGCCTCTCATTGCCTCCAGCGGTGCGCAGCATCCACTCCTGCTGCTGCTCCCGCCAAGCAATCTTTTCTGCCGTGAGTTTTAGCCGCTCCCGTTTTATCATCTCGTTAAGGAAGGAGAGAGTAGCGGTCAAAAGATTCTTTGCATCTCCGATTTGTGTAGCGATCTGACCATGCTGGAATTTCAAAACGTTGAGCTGTTTTTCCAAACATTTTGCTGGATCTGATAACTTAGGCAGGGGTGTGAGAATCCCCTGGTACTGCTCTTTAATCCCTTTTGCCATTGTCTCCACATACAACAAATTCGCGACCAGCTGCCTCATCTGCTTGAGGATGGAGTGGGTAGCCTTCGAAGCAGCCTCTAAATCAGCTTCATTATTTAGAAAATTCTCCTCCTCCCAATTCAGTGCTATTTGCCGCACAGGTTCAAGTCGCGCTTCTAAATTGACCCAAAACTCTTCAATTTTTTTCTCATCTTTAAAATCCACATCTTTCCTGATTCGTTCGACAAGACCTTCGTAAGAAGCACTAGAGGACTGACTTAGCTGCTTCGGCTTCTCCTCAGAAAATGTTAATTTTGTAAAAGATAGCAGCATTCCATCAACTTTCTTAAGATCCTCCCATTGAACCTTCAGCAGCTTTACACACATTTCAATAAACTGTCTTCGCTCTCCGGTTGAGTGCACATCCGCATTAAGAGCATCCAGCGCGTCATTATAGTCTTTTTGTAGCAGGTCTCGAGACCTTTGAAGAGCCTCTAGATCCTTCTTTAATTGGGCGCAAGATTCTTGGACGAGCGGTTGGATTTTTATTAAATCTGAAAATGTCTTCACTTTTCTCTTTGTTGCAAGGTTTTCTAACAGTCGAAAGAGCGCCTGAGACTGGTTCATCAGGCGATTTAATCTGGCTAACTGTTCCATTAAATCCGTGGCTTTAGGAACATCAACCGGATTCGCAACATCATTCACATCATCTAACAAGCGTTTCAAGGGACTCTTACTTTCAATCTTTTCACTTCTTACCCAATCGAGATCCATCAAAACTTTTAGCTTGATTGTACTTTTTTGAAAGGGCTGCGGTTTTGACGGCCAAAAATAGGAGGGAGGGTAGAGATAGAGTGCATAATCCCAGTAACTTTTTTTAGGTGCCGAAGTGGGTGCTGGGGGAGAAGAAACGGATGCACTTATTTCAACTTTCGATCTGGGAAGCGTCTTTGTATCAAGTTTAATATACTCAGCCAGCGCACCATTGCACTGAAACTGGAGGCTTTCCACATACTGGATAGCCGTACCAACTTTGGCTAACTCTAGGAGCTCTTTTCGAAATGGGGCAGGGAGTTGCTTGACGGCGCGCTTGAACTTTTCGAGAATATCCTCGAGCGTTTTGGGAAGCCTCTCTTTTGAAGTGTTTAATTTTGCAATATTTGCATTGTGCTTTTGTCCCAATCCCAGCAATAAATCTGCATGCCCACTATGAACCAGAACCGGATAGGCAAGCACCTCTGTAAAGGTGACAAGAAGATCGGCGACCTCCCTTTGTGCAGATTCAGCGTTTTTATACTGTTGCACAATCTCCTGTCTGAATTTGTCTTCAGCTTCCTGCAAATGCGTCAGCCCATTAAGGTCTTTCTCCACATTGGTAGAGAGCTCATGAAGAGGAACGGGAAACTCCTCTTTCAGAAGGATTTGATTGTCTATCAGAACGATCTTACTTTCGATAGCGGCAAGACGTTTTTTTAAATCGGCCTCCTCGTTAATAAAGAGAATAAGCTGCGCCCTACAATTTTCAATTCTCAGCTCAATTTTCTGCTGCAGTTTCTGGACAAAGAGGACGCGAGAACTTTCACATTTCGCCTTTTCAATTGCGAGGATGGGTTTTATCCAGGTTGAAAACGTTTTTTGTGCAGAGCGTTGAAGAAATCCCACTTTCCCTGTGAGCACAATCTCCTGCACGATTTTCATAATTGCAACTCTTTCCAAACGAATGTCAGGCGTCCAGCATTTTGAATTTTTGAGCACACTCAAAAGGGCGTTGACGCGGACATCCAGCATCTCAATTTTTAACCGATTCATTTCCAAATGCTTCTTCTGGAAGTCAAAGTCATCATTAATATTCTTTCGACGCGTAGCAAAGTCGGCTAAAAGACCTTTTTGAGTGGCGTAGCTGGGGGTGGATTGAGCAGCGTTGCGGGCGGGTAGCAGAGTGAGACTCATCTGATTTTCTCCTGTTTTTGAAGCTGTACTTATATCCCTTCCTCTTTTTTTGAGCATGTAAAAAATCAACTAACACTATCGTTGGGGGTAGTTTGACGAGGGAAGGAATTGACTTTAGACCCGATTTGCGCCCTAGCGGTGATTCAGCTGATGATGCGATTTTTTGGAGGCTAAAACGGGGCAATTTTTGACATACTTGAGTAAAGTAGGCGAAAATTGCCCCGTTTTAGCCTCCAAAACAAGCGCGCATCAGATGAGTCATTGATAGGGCGCAAGTCGGGTTTTATATTAAGTTTCAGTTAACAGTATAACCTGTGGAATTTTAATAGCATGCAAAAGTCGAAACCCTGTAGTATCAAACCTATGCGATATTCACTCTTATTTATATTTCTGCTCAGCAGCTTGGCTGCCCAAGAGGTCCTGCATCTGGACAGCGCCATGGAGCGCGCCCTTTGCAACTCGTTTGCCCGCAAAAATGCGGGGCTCGAGGTGGAGGTCAAGAATGCCGAGGCTTGGCAAAACAGCCTCTATCCCAATCCCGAATTGACGGTGGAGCTGGATAGTTTTGGCGGACGCCATCAGAACCGCGGCTTCGACTCCTCCGAGATATCCTACAGCCTCTCCCAGCTCATCCTCATGGGCGGAAAACGGGGGGCGCGCCGGGAGCTAGATGAGGCGGTGACAAATTTAGCGAAGTGGGACTTTGAAATTGCCACTGAAGACCTACTCAACGAAGTTGTGCACACCTTCATTGGCGCCTACGTGGTTCAAGAGAAGCTGAAACTAGCGCGCGAGCAGCAGGCTGTCGCCCAGCATACATGGGAATGTGTGCAGGGAAAGTGCCAGTCGGGAAAAGCGACGCCGCTCCAGGAAAAAAAGGCAGCGCTCAACCTCCATAGCAGCAAGATGCGCGTCGACAAGGCCGAAAGCGCCCTCTTCGCGGCAAAGCAGCAGCTTGCTTCCCTTTGGCAAGAGGAGTCGCCCGATTTTGAACAGCTGAGCTTTCCTCTCTATGAGCTAGCGCCCCCACCTTCCCTTCAAGAGCTGGAATCTGCCCTTGCGAACAATCCTGAAATTGCCAAGGCAAACGCCGCTGTCGTCGCAGGGCTTGCTGCAACCGATTTTGAGGAGGCGATGAGCGTGCCCGACGTTGAAGTGGAAGCTGGAATTGAAACCTATCGCAACTTCCGCGACCAGGACTTCTTTGTCTCCTTTACAGTCCCCCTCCCCCTTTTCGACCGCAATCAGGGCAACCGCGCCAGGGCCTCTTTCCAATCGTGGCAAGCCTCCTACGCCCGCCACAATCAGGAGATGCAAATCCGCAAAAATTTGAAAATCGGCTACCAGGGCCTCCTAAACGCCTACAACCACGCAAAAGCTGCCCTAGACCTTGAGCAGGCGATTGCCAGCGACACGTTAAAAACTGCTGAAGAGTCTTTCAAGCAGGGAAAGATCGAGCGGCAAGAGTGGCTCGATACGAAAAAAACCTGGCTCGACACAAAAGAACAGACGCTCGACGCTGCTGCCGAGTATCAGATGAAAAAGGCAGATATTTTCCGGCTCACAGCTCAAAGGATTCAAGATGCAAAATAAAATTTCCTCACTGGCCCTCTACGCTATTGCTGCTGTCGCCTTAGCTGCAGCTCTCTTTCTATTCTTTCTTCCCAAGAGTGAGGGGGATCTGTCGGAAGAGGAGCATGAGCATGAAGCCTTTATCGCAATGAGCGTCGAACAGATTGAAGGAAATGGCATTCTCATTACAAAAGCCGCGCCTGGAGTGGTCCAGACAACCGTTGGAGCCCCGGCGCGCATCCTCCTCAATCAGGACAAAGTGATGCACCTGGTGCCCAAAGTGAGCGGCATTGTGAAAGAGGCCAACAAGTGGGTGGGCGATCCGGTCGCGCTTGGCGAGACGCTAGCTCTCTTTGAAAGCGGTGATATGGCCATCGCAAAATCAAAATATCTGGATGCATTGAAGAAAGAGAGCCGGGCTCAAGTTAATTCAGAGAGAGAAAAACAGCTCCATGAGAAGCAGATTTCGGCCGCTCAGGACTACCAGAATGCGATAGCGGAGAGCGATGCAGCGCGCATTGAGCTGGAGCTGGCCCGCCAGCATCTGCACACCATGGGGCTAAGCCGTAAAGAGATCGACGCGCTACCTGAAGCAGATGCGGCCCTTTTGCGCCTCTATGAGCTGAAATCTCCTATGAAAGGGGTCGTGATTGAAAAAGCGGTGACGAAGGGCGAGCTGATCGACACGAGCCACGAAATCTATGTGATCGCTGATCCGACAAGCCTCTGGGTCGAAAGCTATCTCTTCCCGGGCGATTTTGCCCTTCTCGAAAAGGGACTTGAAATGGTTGTGATCCATCCCAATGGCAGCCGAGTGGCGGCTCACGTTATCTCCATCAGCCCAAGCGTCGACCCCTCGACCGGAGCTCTGCGGCTGATTGCCGCCTTAGAGAATAAAGAGGGTCAGTGGCGCCAGGGGATCTTTGTCCAGGTTGAGCTTAAAGGAGAGGCTAAAAAAGTGACTTTGGCTGTCCCTAAAGAGGCGATCCAGCAGATTGAAGGCGAACCGACCCTTTTTGTACGGACGGAGGAGGGGTTTGAGGTGCGTCCGGTCAAGACAGGGCTTTGCGACGCAAACTGCGTCGAGATCCTGTTTGGACTAAAGCTTGGAGAATCTTACGCCGCTAAAAACAGCTTCATCCTGAAAGCCGACCATGGCAAGCATGAAGCGGAGCACATGGATTAAAGATGATTGAAAAAATCCTTAAATTCTCGATCCAAAAACGCGCTCTCGTCGTCATTCTGACCGCTTTTTTTGCTGCCTACGGTTTCTACTCGCTGCGTCATCTGCCGATCGATGCGGTCCCCGACATCACCAACAATCAGGTGCAGATCAATAGCCTCGCCTCGGGCCTTTCGCCCGTCGAAGTGGAGAAGCAGGTCACTTTGCCGATCGAAAATGCGCTGGCCGGCATTCCAGGCCTTGAGTCGACCCGCTCCCTATCCCGCAACGGCTTTTCTCAAGTCACTGCTATCTTCCAGGATAAGGTCAACATCTACTTTGCCCGGCAGCAGCTGGCAGAGAGGCTTGCGGAGGCAAAAGAGTTTCTTCCTGGAGGCGTAGAGCCTAAAATGGGCCCTATCGCGACGGGCTTAAGCGAAATCTACATGTGGACGGTGGAGTATCAGCACGATCTCCCCGTTCAAAATGGGCTACCCGGCTGGCAGAGCGATGGTTCCTATCTCACACCTGAAGGGCAGCGGCTCAAAGGCGACCTGGAGCTGCAGTCCTACCTACGCACCGTCCAGGACTGGATCATACGCCCGCAGCTAAAAGGCACGCCCGGCCTTGCAGGCGTTGACTCGATTGGCGGCTATGTACGCCAATATGATGTGGAGGCAGATCCTCAGAAGTTGATGGCACTCAACCTCTCCTTTTCAGATATTATCGAAGCGCTCGACCGCAATAATTTAAGCATAGGCGCCGGCTACATTGAAAATCAGGGCGAAGCGGCCCTCGTCAAAGCGGACGGACGCCTCGCGAACATCGAAGAGATCCGCAATGTGATCGTCGCGACGCGGAGCGGCGTCCCGATCCCTATCAGAGAGATCGCTCAGGTGCGCATCGGAAAAGAGATGCGAACCGGCAGCGCAACCGAAAATGGGCGCGAAGTGGTGATCGGAACAGCCATGATGCTGATCGGCGCCAACAGCCGCACTGTAGCTCTCGCCGTCGATAAGAGGATGGAGGAGATCAATAGGACGCTGCCCCCCGACATCCATGCCAAAACGATTCTGAATCGCACGAAACTTGTCGACGCCACCATCGCCACCGTGTCAAAAAATTTGGCCGAAGGGGCTCTCCTCGTCATCGCTATCCTCTTTGCCATGCTGGGCAACTTCCGCGCCGCCTGTTTGACAGCGCTCGTCATTCCCCTATCGATGCTCCTGACCGCCATCGGCATGGTGCAGACCAAGATCAGCGGCAACCTGATGAGCCTTGGCGCCCTAGATTTTGGCCTCATCGTCGACGGGGCTGTCATCATCGCAGAAAACGCCTTGCGCCACTTGAGCGAAAAGCAGCAGAAGCTTGGGCGCGCTCTCAAGCTGCAGGAGAGGTTGGATGAGGTCGTAACTTCAGCAAAAGAGATGATCCAGCCTACTGTCTTTGGACAGGCGATCATTCTCACCGTGTATCTTCCGCTTCTCACCTTCTCGGGTGTCGAAGGCAAGATGTTTGAGCCGATGGCGCTAACCGTGATCTTTGCCCTCCTTGCCGCCTTTGTCCTCTCGATCACCTTTGTCCCCGCTATGATCGCCCTCTTCGTCAAGCCGAAAGTTGAAGAGAAGGAGCATCGCCTGCTCCAGGTCGCAAAATCGAGCTATAGCAAACTCTTAGGGTTTATTTTCCAGAATGCCACAGCTGTTTTAGTGGCCGCTGCTAGCATCGTCTTAGCCAGCTTTATGCTCTTTCTTCATCTTGGCCAGGAGTTTGTGCCGACGCTCGACGAGCAGGATATCGCCCTGCACGCTGTGCGCATCCCGAGCACCTCCCTAACCCAGTCGACAGCGATGCAGCTCCAGGTCGAAAAGACCCTGAAAACATTTCCACAAGTCGACTTTGTCTTCTCTAAGACGGGAACCGCCGAAATGGCCTCCGATCCGATGCCGCCCAACGTTTCAGACACCTTTGTGATGCTGCGTCCGCGGAGCGAGTGGCCGAACCCCTCTCTGACCAAACTAGAGCTGATCTCTGAAATGGAAGAGCAGCTCCAAAAGCTTCCCGGCAACAACTACGAGTTCACCCAGCCTATCGAGATGCGCTTCAATGAGCTGATCGCCGGCGTGAGAAGCGACGTCGCCGTCAAGGTCTATGGAGACAGTTTCGAGACCATGCAGAAGAGCGGTCAGCAGATTGCAGCCGTCTTCAGCCACATCCCGGGCGCCGCCGACGTCAAAGTCGCGCAGACCGACGGCCTCCCTGTTTTAGAAGTGATTCCGAACCTCGATATGGCGAGACGCCGCGGCCTCTCCACCGCCCAAGTTCTCGAAACAGTCTCTACCGCCATTGGAGGCAGCAAAGCCGGTATTATCTTTGAAGGCGACCGCCGCTTTGACATTGTGGTGCGCCTTCCCGAAGCTCTGAGACAGAATCCAGCGGCTCTTGCAAACCTTCCCATCCTTCTCGACTCCTCAGGAAACGGCCCCGCCTATATCCCGCTCAAGGAGGTCGCCACCTTTGTCCAGACCGAAGGTCTCAATGAGATCACCCGCGAAAATGGCAAGCGGATGATCGCCGTCGAAGCTAACGTGCGCGGCAGCGACTTAGGCTCTTTTGTGACTCAAGCTCGTGCGCGGATCGCCTCCCAAGTTAAAATCCCCCCCGGCTACTGGCTCGAGTGGGGCGGCCAGTTTCAGAACCTGCTCTCCGCGCGCGCTCACCTGCAAATCGTGATCCCCATCTGCTTCTGCCTCATCTTTGCCCTTCTCTACAGCGCCCTGCACTCAGGTAGACAGGCGCTGCTCGTCTTCAGCGGTGTCCCGATGGCCCTCACAGGAGGCATCCTCGCCCTCGCCCTGCGCGGCATGCCCTTTTCCATCTCCGCCGCCGTCGGCTTTATCGCCCTCTCAGGCATCGCTGTCCTCAACGGCCTTGTGATGATGACCTACATCGGCCAGCTGCTCCAGCGCGGCCTTCCGATGGATGACGCCATCCTTGAAGGCGCCAAGACGCGCCTCCGGCCCGTCCTGATGACAGCCCTCGTCGCCTCACTCGGCTTTGTCCCGATGGCCTTCGCCTCTGGAACTGGCGCCGAGGTGCAAAAGCCGCTCGCTACCGTCGTCATCGGCGGCCTCATCAGCTCCACATTTTTGACGCTCTGCCTGCTGCCGCTACTCTGCAAGATGTTTTTACAAAAGAGGGTGGAGACTGTTGAAGAGGCGGGGTGATCCAGCTTAATCCCACGGATTAAATAAAATTGCTCCTGAATCAAGAAAATCTCTGGTATTTTCTGTGACCAAAATCAGTTGATGAGCAATGGCCGTTGCAGCTATCAGAGTGTCCACAGCTGGAAGCGGGCTGCCCTTAATTCTGCTTTCCCCAATTAATTTGCCCCAGATCAAACTCACCTGCTGGTCGACGGGGAGAATTCTACCTTCAAATCTTGGAATGAGCTCCCCATATAACCAATCTTCTAAAAGCATTTTTTGATGGTTTTGTACAGAATTTGTCGCTTTCAGTTTCGAAATCCCCGCTTGAATTTCACCGATCGTGAGGACGCTGATAAGATAAGCAGCCTCTGGGTGTTTGCTGAACCACTTTTCAAGTTTCTTATCCGGATACTTATTCAATCTTTTAAGCTTTGAAATAATGCACGTATCGAGCAAATAACTCATAACTGATATCCCGGAGAAGTTCTTTTGAGCGGCTAACATCAAGCTCAAC
Organism: uncultured Parachlamydiaceae bacterium; assembly: GCA_963745935.1. GTDB lineage: Bacteria > Chlamydiota > Chlamydiia > Chlamydiales > Parachlamydiaceae > JAJFUZ01. The sequence continues at coordinate 150,789 of CAVUZO010000007.1, read as the reverse complement.
ATTTAGACAGGGCGCATCTTTAAAAAACTGCAACAAGGATTTTTTAGGCTGTTTCAATTTATCAAATTCTTCTTTCGACAAAAGAACTGCCACAGCCACTCCGTTTTTCGTAATAATTTGCACTCCTTCATTCTGCGCATTTACAACAACTTCAGAAAAGTGTGCTTTTGCTTGTTGGAGTTGCCAAATATTGATTTTTTGAGGCTGTTTTGCATCTGAAGGGTGGGCCATAATTTTCTCCTAACTAGTCTGACTAGTCTTAGTCTAACAGATCGCGAAATATTTGTAAAATCCATCAGCAAAATCACAAAAGGTCATTTTGCTAATCTATTTTTCACTCCTCAAAACTCATCACCCAAATCGAATTTTGTTGAATTGTTGATGAATCGAATTGGCGCAAGGATTTGGCCAGCCTTGTCGTTACCAAACTTCAAAACCAGACTTACGCCCCTACATACGCTCAAACTTTGGCCGAACTTAGCAAGTTGCCTGATAAGCTCCGAAGGGCAAGTCGCGACTTACGCCCCTACATACGCTTAAACTTTGGCCGAACTTAGCAAGTTGCCTGATAAGCTCCGTAGGCCAAGTCGCGACTTACGCCCCTACATACGCTCAAACTTTGGCCGAACTTAGCAAGTTGCCTGATAAGCTCCGAAGGCCAAGTCGCGACTTACGCCCCTACATACGCTTAAACTTTGGCCGAACTTAGCAAGTTGCCTGATAAGCTCCGAAGGGCAAGTCGGATTTCAAAGTAATTTTTTAAAAATAGTCCAGACCCTGAATATCTCGCAAGAGCTCGCCCCGTTGAAATAGCGGGGTTTTGTCGCTGTTCAGGGCAAAAACATCAAAACTGGTGGTAAACTTCTAGATACTTGTATCAGTAGTTCCAATAGTGAGGGTTAATGAGCATCCCCTTTGTCGTCGTAGTGTCGACGGGGTGAATCTCTTGGATGTGGAGCGCCTTCATCATGGCCAGCGTGAGGATGCAGTTGGTCACATCGACATGGGCAAAAGGGTTGTTGAGCTCGCTGTCGGCCTTGTTTAAAGCGGCAATGATGTAGTGGCGCAAGCCGCTGCGCGTGATGACCCCCTCGTCTAAGCCAATCGGCCCCACGCTATTGTTAAAGAGGCGGCCGATGCCGACGACGGGAACCTGATTTTTAATTTTCTGCTTAAGGAGCGGAAAGGCTTTGCGGGCAAAGGCGCGCGCATAGCTTGAAGCAAAATAGAAGTCATCATCCGTCATGGGATTGGGTGTGGAGCCACTCTCTTTTTCCTGGATCTCTTGCATGATGTAGGATTTAAAGGCCACGGCACCCATCTCTTCGCCCATGTAGACCGCAAATTCTGAATGTTCATTCAGCGTGGTCATCTGGAGGCTGCCCGTTCCAATGTCCCAGACGATCATCTCTTGTGGATCATATCCCCCTGCTGCGAGAGCGCTGAAAAAGGCTATTTCCCCCTCTTCGCGCTGTGCGATCACGCGAATTGCAATTTGCGTCTGTTTTTCTACCTCGGCGACGAATTCTTGCGCATTGTTAGCTTTGCGAAAGGCGGAGGTGGCAACGGCAGCAATTTGAGTGACCTGATAGCTCTCGGCCAATTTTTTGATCTCATGAAAGGTTTTGAGGCCAAGGGCTCTCGTCTCTTCGTCGAAGGTTCCATCGGAAGAGTTGTCGAGGGCAGCCTGGTAGGGCACTGGGTAGGAGGCCTCAAAAAGGAGCGTTACAATCTGCTTAGCCTCCAGATCGACCTCTGCAAGGGCCACTTTGGTCCCTCCGGAGCCGATGTCGATGGCCGCGCGCCGCTCAATTTTTGCAGAAAGAGAACTGGATAATAGAAATAGACAGCCGAGAATATAAATAATGTGTTTCATAAACCTCTAAAGTTATTTTATCAACTATATCAAAAATCTCGTAAACACTCAATAAAAAAATATTGCAATGTAGTCACTGCTGTTTTAAAATTCCAGTAAATTTTTTAGGTGACTTATGAAAAAATTGTTTTCTATTCTTCTCTCTCTTTTCACTCTTGCAGCTTCCGCTCGCGAGCCCTACCGCGCCACGGTTACGGTTGATAGCGCAAGCGCTACTGTGAGCGCCCCCAATCTTGTGGATCTTTCGCGTGACTTAAAGACGACTAGCCTCGAAGTGTTACTTCCCATCTATTCCCCTGTGTCGCCTGTTTCGATTGACATCAACCTGCGCGGGATAGAGGCTCAAGCTGCCTTTGCAGCAGGTTCTACGATTCTTGTTGTCGCCATTCCGCAAACAGGGGATGTCGAAACTTTTAGCGGCGCCACGCGCGACGAGAGCGTGCAGCTTTTTAAGGAGTTTATTCGCGACGGAGGCCGCAAGCACAATCTGCTCAAAGCCTATGCACGCTACTCTCCGATTGATCCGATCGCCGGCAATCCCAACAGCTTGATGGCCCAGATGGCTCAAGCCGACTACCTACTTGGGCATCTCTCTCCATTGGCGGGTTGCGACTGCAGCTGGTGCGCTCAGCCTCTTGTCCATCAGTTTCAAGCGGGCAGCATCCTTGGAAGAGCCTTCTCAAAAGGGTTTGACACGACGGTTGTGACACTTCCCTTGCGCTACTCCTATTCGCCTAATGGGGAGTGGGCGTTTATTCTAGATGCCCCTGTCACCTATTTGAGAAACGGGGGGGCCTCTTCAATCGTAAGTTCGTTTGGGTTCGGTTTCAGAATTCCTATTACATGTGACTGGTCTTTAACTCCGATTGTCCGTGGAGGTGCAGGCGGCTCTTTAGATCTTTGCACTGCGGGAAGTTTTATCTCCACTGGGGTGACAAGCGTTTTTAACCTGAAGTGGAGAGAATTTGTCTTCAGCTTGACCGACTATGCGGGCTACATCAGCTCGACCAACCTCTGGTTGACCGGCATCAATTTCAACTACCATCTGCACAACTGGATCTTCAAAAATGGCTTCTCCCTCACAAGCTGCGAAGGTGTGACCTTCTGCAATAGGCCGCTCAATTTTAGCTTCTCGTTTATCGACTCCTGCTTTACGCAGGATCGCCTTTTTATCGAGCATTATGATGAGGTTGGAGTTTCGCTCATCGCCACAAATATAAATCCCTGCCTCGACTATGACTGCCTTGCGCTTGGCTTCTCCTACCAGTGGGGCGAAAAAAGTTATAAGGGCTATTTACTCAACCTGGTGTATCAATTTTAGATTTGACAGGAATCGGCCATGCCCCTATCTCTGAAGAAAAAGGAGAACTTTTATGCTTCACTGGGCTGCTGTATTTTTGATTATCGCACTGATTGCTGCTGTTTTTGGATTTAGAGGCATTGCAGGAACCGCTGCAGAAATCGCCAAAATCCTCTTCGTGGTCTTTTTAATCCTGTTTCTGATCTCCCTAGTTTTAGGCTATATGCCAGCTGGGGCCAACCCTTAAGGAGTCAACCATGACACACCATCATCACCATCATCACGGAGACGAATGCTGCTCCGAACATGAGTGCTGCCACGAGGAATCTTGTGAGCACCATCACCACCATGCCCACGAACATCATGACGACTTTGCCCATCAGCTTCTAGATATGGCTGATGAAGCGTGGATGGAGCTTTTGAAAGAGAAGGTTAAAGAACAGATCAAAACTTCAAGTGGCGCCCAGTTAGATCAGCTTGCAAAGCTCGTCTCAGAGGCTAACCATGTGCGCTGGAAGCATAAGATGGGGCTTCAGAAAGATGCCCAGACATATCAGGACAAACTGTCCGCTTTCTTTCAGAAAGAATAAGCAGATGCGGCAGCATATCCTGCTGCCGCATTTATTGTTCATTCGCCGTGATGCGCAGCTTTAAAGACGTAAGCTGCTGCCGTAGCCCCTACAAGGGACCCAGCAATATAGATCCAGAAGTTTGACCAGATGCTCAAATTTAAAAGCGTGATGCCAAGGGCAACAGCCGGGTTAAAGGCGGCTCCTGAAATAGCTCCGACCGCGTAGGCTCCAGCTAAGACGGTAAAACCGATGGCAAAGCCGTAAAACGAATTATTTTGAGTTCCTTTAGCTGTAGCCACATTCAGGACCACAAAGCAGAGCGCAAAGGTGAAGAGAAATTCAGCAATCAGCGCATTCACTGTATCGGGTTCAAGGGGTGTCTTGGACATGTCTCCTTTAAAGTGAAACGTCACGAAAGCGGCTGCAATCCCTGCGAGAAGCTGCGCCACCCAATAAAGGACAAGGTCTTTTGAGCTTAATTTGCCGCGCAAGAAGACAGCGAGCGAAACGGCGGGGTTATAGTGGCCGCCCGAAACGTGGGCGCCTGCATAGATCATCACAGCTAAAATCGAGCCGATGGCAAGAGGAGCCAACGCAGCAGCATCGTGAGGGCCGAGCACAGTCATGCCCACAGTCAAGACAAGAAAAAATGTCCCGATAAATTCATAGAGATATTTCATATTTGACCTCTGGTAAGGGTTGATACTGACAGATTATCATAAATAATTTTTATTGACAGAGGCTAAAAATTCGCCCATACAAAAAATATGAAAATCAACCCTCACGCTGGCGAATTGGCCGATCCAGCCACACTCTTAAACGTTCCGCGGCTCATCACTGCCTATTACACGGAGACTCCCGACCCTGCCATCCCCGCACAGCGCGTGCAATTTGGAACGTCGGGCCATCGCGGCTCAAGCTTTGATAGGGCGTTCAACGAAGCGCACATCTTGGCCATTACACAAGCTATCTGCCAGTATCGCGCGGAGCATAAAATAGCGGGCCCCCTCTTTCTAGGCATGGATACACATGCTCTCTCCGTTCCCGCCCTGGCAAGTGCACTAGAGGTACTAGCAGCAAATGGGGTCACCGTCATGCTGGCAGAAGATGATGAGTACACCCCGACCCCTGCTATTTCTCATGCCATTTTGACCTATAATCGCGGACGCAAAGAGGGACTTTCTGACGGAATCGTCATCACCCCTTCGCACAACCCTCCATCAGAGGGTGGCTTCAAGTATAACCCTCCCCATGGAGGCCCTGCCGAATCCTCTCTTACAAATTGGATCCAGGATAAAGCCAACGCTTATCTCACAAATAGCTTGAATGGAGTCAAAAGAATGCCCTTAGAAAAGGCGCTCAAAGCGGCCACGACCCATCGCCACAACTACCTGGAGGCCTATGTCGGCGACCTTGGCAATGTGATCGACATGGCTGCAATCCGAGGCCTTAAGCTTGGCGTCGACCCTCTTGGCGGCGCCGGAGTCCATTACTGGGGACGCATCGGAGAGCGCTACGGGCTAAATCTCACAGTCGTCAACAAAGCGGTCGATCCCACCTTCCGCTTTATGACGCTCGACTGGGATGGAAAAATTCGCATGGACCCCTCTTCAAGCTATGCTATGAAGAGCCTTATCGGACTTAAAGACAAGTTTGACGTCGCTTTTGCCTGCGATACCGACCATGACCGGCATGGAATTGTGACAAAAAGTGTGGGGTTGATGCCCTCTAACCACTATCTCTGCAGCGCCATCTCCTACTTGTTCCAGTATCGTCCAGAGTGGGCAAAAGCTGCTGGAGTTGGAAAAACTGTCGTGAGCAGCCAGATGATCGACCGCATCACAGCAGATCTTGGACGGGAGCTCTATGAAGTACCTGTGGGCTTTAAGTGGTTTGTCGATGGACTTCTCTCGGGCGCCCTCTCCTTTGTGGGAGAAGAGAGCGCCGGCGCCTCTTTTTCGAGAAAAGATGGCACTGTCTGGACCACGGATAAGGATGGGATCATCCTCGCTCTGCTTGCCGCCGAAATGACAGCAAAGCTTGGCAAAGACCCTGGAGAGCAGTATCAGGAGCTCACGCATAAGTTTGGAGACCCAGCCTACGACCGGATAGATGCCCCCGCAACCCCTCAACAGAAGGCGATTCTCCAGAAGCTCTCTCCTGCACAAATTTCTCTTCGCGAACTGGGAGGAGAAAAAATTGAAAACATTCTGACAACGGCTCCTGGAAATGGCGCTCCCATTGGCGGGGTAAAAGTGGTTTCCGCGAGTGGCTGGTTTGCCGCACGCCCTTCCGGGACAGAAAATATCTATAAAATCTACGCCGAAAGCTTTCGCGGCCAGGAGCATCTCGCGCGCATCCTGGAAGAGGCGCAAGCGATCGTAGATGCAGCTTTAAAGGTATAAAATGCTCTATAAAACTATCTTTATCGACATCGGCGGCGTCCTGCTCACCAATGGCTGGGACCATAACGCTCGCCGGCTTGCCGCGGAAATATTTCATCTCGATCTTGCTGAAATGGATAGCCGCCATAACCTGACCTTTGACACCTATGAAGTGGGCAAAATAAGTCTCGACGAATACTTGGAAAGGGTCGTCTTTTATCAAAAGCGCGACTTTACCGCCGACCAGTTTAAAAAATTCATGTTTGCCCAGTCGCAGCCCTTTCCCGCTATGATCGAACTGATCTCTAAGCTTAAAAAGCAGCACAATCTCAAAATTGCGGTCGTCAGCAACGAGGGGCGCGAACTGAATAGCTACCGCATTCGCACCTTCAAACTGGACCATTTTGTCGATTTTTTTATCTCTTCCAGCTACGTCCACTTTCGCAAGCCGGATGCCGATATCTATCGCGTCGCGCTCGACATTGCCCAGGTACCTGCCAATGAGATCATTTACATTGAAGATCGCCCGATGTTTATCGAAGTCGCGACAAGTCTGGGCATTCGCGGCCTACACCATGTCGACTACGCGACGACAAAAAAGGCGCTTGAGGAGTTTGGTCTGACTACAAAATAGTCTCGACTTTTCCGCAAAGTCGTGCAAAATAATAAGACAAAAGCTTTTGGGGAACCTTATGTCTGTACCAATTCGCATCCCTCTTGAAATGTTATTTGAAATTTTCCAGTATCTGCCTAGTGAGACAGAAAAGGGTGACTTCGACCTGACAGCTCTGGGCCGCGTGGCACAAGTGTGCAAGTCGTGGCAGGAGGCCTGTGAATCAGAAAAATTAAGCAGCCCTTATTTCTTGCTCTATCAACGGCAGTTTACAAGCGAAGGAAAATTGCCTGAGGATCAAGTCGGAAGACTTTTTTATAAAAGCACCTACAGTGACTTGCGTTTATTAAATGACGCCAACCAGAGACTCGTCTATGCCTCCTACAAAGGGTTTGAGAAGCTCTTGCCTCCCCTGCTCCAAACAGCCGATGTCAACCATGTTCTCACCTGCATTGAGCCGGGAGCACAAACTCCGGAAATCACACAATCGCAGGTTGAAGTCCTGCGCACTTTTGTCTTTAACATCGATGGAAGGCCGCACACCCCTCTCACAGCGGCAATTGCAGGATGCAGATCAAAATGTGTGGGGATCTTATTATCCGACAGCCGAATTGACTGCACGATTCCAAACCTGAAAAACAGGGTGACAGCGCTCTCTTATGCTTTTGCGCTCTCCTTGAGTTATGAGGAGACGGATGAAAAAAACAGACAGCTTCAGCAGATTATCGCGATGCTACTCAAGGTCAACAACATTCATGTTTCAGAAGATTTTGGAACCCTTGTTTGGAATGAAAGTAGGAAATCTGTTAAAAATGTGACCGCTCTCCAGTGGCTGCCGCAACTTCAAGAAAAAAACAGAGAACTTACCCTCACCCCCTTTCTGTTTCCGATCTGCTCCTTGAGAGGAGCGAAAGAGCTTGGCAGACTATTGAAAGACTCTTCCGTCAACATCAATGCAGCCGACAAAAAAGGGAACCGAGCCATTCATCTTGCCGCCAAAAAGGGGCAAGTTGAAATTCTGACAACCCTTCTGGCTTTCCCCGAACTGGAGCCCTTTGCAAAAGATGGCCATGAACATACTGCTTTGGCGCTATTTTTAGTACAGAGTAGGAGTGCGTCTGTCATCGCGCTCTTCTTAAACCATCCTCGGACAAGTTTGCAGGACATTTGGAATTTATGCGGCTCTGAGATAGATTCAGAACTGATTTGTGCAGCTCTTAAAAAGAAGATCATCGATCCCAATCTTGCCGATCAGGATGGCAATAGCCCGCTTCACCTTGCTTGTAGATGGGGTCTTCCTCCTCTAATTCTGTTTCTGCTGTCAAAACCGGAGCTGCGTCCTTCACAGGCAAATGGCAAAGAAAAAACTCCCTGGAACCTACTGTGCGCAAATCCTAAGTTTCTGACATGGGAACTTGGGACGATTGAAAGGCTGGTGCGCGCTTTTTTTGAGCATCCCAAAAGAGGGATGATTGATCTTTGGGAAGCTTCCTCTTATTTTCGAGATCTTAGAGAAAAAAAATTTGATGCCCTAAGCAAGTTCCTCAGCGACACCTTGCTGGATTCCATATTTAGCACCGAGAGCACTAGTGAATCGCCAGGACCCTCCCCTAAAAAAAAGCCGCGCCTTCTAAATTCGCAAAGTAGTCAGGATCAGTGAGAAGCGCCTCTTCGCGCAGCTTTTCCGATTCTTTAAGGAGAACAAGAGTTAGCCTCTTTCGAACTTCGGGATCTTCAAGTAGAGAAAGCGATTTTTTGAAAAAATTGGCCGCCGCAGAGAGAAAACCCTCTTGCGAATAAATATCTCCCAGAATATTCAGAGCGGCTGTTGCATTGTGATCAATCCGATAGGCCCTTTCAGCTAGTTCTCGAGCTCCTGGCAGATTTTGTTGAAGCAGATACTCCGCTTGCTTCACAAGGATCTTTGTGTAAACGGTTTTATGCAGCAGATCCTCTTTTTCAGAGACTTTAATAAGTTCAAAAAAAAGATCGAGTTTATCGAGAGCCTCGGCCTGTACGAGCAATTTAATGACCCGCGAGAGTATTTCATTGCGTTCTGCTGGAAGAGAGGCCAGAGAATTAGTTGCTGCTTCTCTCTCTCCTTTAAGCAAGGAAATCGATATAGAAAGTGCCCACAATTTCTCAGACTTATCTTGAAAAGGCTTGAGAATACTTTCGGCCTCATCAAAATCATGGGTTAAGCAGAGACTTTTCGCAAAAAGCAAAGCTGGTCCAAGACGCTCTGGATAATACTGATGCAGCGCTTCGAAGCAGCCTTCAGGCCACTCCGCGTCATTTAACTTAAGGCTCACCTTTCCCAAAAGCTCAAGCAGCTCTTCATGATCCGGCATGCTGCGCTGCGCGACTTTCAGACAGCGAGCAGCTGTCTTCAGATTTGCCACCCTTTTTAAGGGATCGCGACAGCACTTTTGTAGTTTATAGAAGAGCTCTCCACACTGCAAAAGCTCGTAAGGAGCCATATCCAATGCAAGCGATTGGTTTAGGTGCCTCTCACAATTCTCATCCTCCTCTTCTGCTAAGTAAAGTCGCGCAAGGGCCAAATGGATCGCGGCCCGATTTTGGCGGCGAAGCACTGCGAGTAGATTCTTAATGCCATATTCCAACTCTGGCGCTTCCCACTTCACACCCTTCTCATAACAGCCTTGCATGAGAGAACTGGCTTGAATGGCCCTGGCCCAGTTGAATAGAGAGTTTAAAAGCGCTGGATCTTCGGGCAGTTTTCCATAAAAGAGATAGGCGCGAAATGCGAGAAGTTGCGGCTTTGAAAGACTTTTATCGTAAAGCGAAGTCTCCGCTTGATTGCGATGAATGAAAGGGTGAAAGAAGGGAAATTGAAGAAGAAGAGCGATCGGCAGAAGAGTGCTGTTAAAGCGAACATGAGAGATTAGTTCGCTTTCTGTAAACCGTAAAACAGAATGAAAGGTAGAGAGAAGTTGACCTACTTTCGCCTTGTTTAACTCTCCAGCTTTGGCCCCTTCGATAAAGAGGTCGACCCATTGAACGACACTCTTGCGACCGGGTCTCTCCTGAGGAAGCGTAATATTGTCCCCGGAAAAGAATTGGAACGCTTCACACAGCTGTGTAAAGTCTCCTTCAGTCAATTGAGCGCGACACTCTCCAATAACATCTGGCGAAAGATAGTGGCGCATCCAGTGAGACTGATGAATGAGGATAGAGTCAGGATCGATGCGTTGAGCCTGTGACAGATATTTGTCGGCAGTTGTTCTATCAGCAACAGATCCGCGTTCCAAAAGAAATTCGATCACAAAGTTGCGCAGGCCAAGATTTTCTTTTGGAAGCGCCGCGAACAGCGCTGGTATCTTTTCGGGAGCTCCTTTAAGGATCTTCTTGAAGCTGCTGTAGTTCTGCGTAAAACTTATAAGTTCTGCGATGTATGAGTCTAGTTCCGCATCCTCCGTCAAAAGGCACAAAAGAATCATTTCTTGTAAGGCAAAAAACCTTTCGCGCGTGCCTGCTGTCTTTTCACAAAGAGGCTTGAGGATAGGCTTTGCAGTAGAAAATTGCCGATCCAGGCAATAGGCTTTAGCAAGCAAGCAGCGAAAATAGGGCTCTTCAGGAGCCATCTGACACAGCTCCTTTAATAGCGCTTGCGCCTCTATTAACATCCCTTTTTTTAGATAGATAGATGCAAGATCCTGAAAAAGCGCATCTGTTTTTAACCCCTTCTGCGCAAGCTTTAAGCAAACTTCAGCTTCTTGCAGACGCTCAACGCGTGCATCTTTAGATTTTTTTCTAAGCTTGAGTAAAATCTGCCCTTTTTTAAGATTAAGATGAGGATCTGTGGGATTTAATGCCAAGGCGCGAGTAATCGCAAATTCTGCATACTCGAGATTATCAGCCGATACAGCAGCTACAGAGGCCCATGTCAACGCATCCTCTTTGGATTTTAGCGCTTTTACAAAAGCTAATTCAGCTGAGGTAAAATCGCCCTGATCTGCATGACGCTGTCCTTCTAAAAGAGCCTGCAGCCTCTCATCATTTCCAACCGTCAGCTGCATCAGCTTGTAATCCAAAATGATGCGCCCGCAGTCAAAAAGCTGGGAGCGGGAGTCCGCAGATGTGAGCGCTACTTTTCCCGTATAGAGATAGCTTTGAAAAGCTTCGACGACCTCTTTTGAAACATCTTTCCAGACTATATCGTTGACGAAATCGTGAAAATAGGGGTACTGCAGCAGCAGCGCTCGTGAAAAAGGAATAGAGCCATCGCTTGCATGGATGCAGATATCCGCTTTAAGCTCCTCAGCCTTAAAATGATGAACTTCATGAAATTTCATCACTATTTTAGTGACAGAAAATTTGCTGAGAGCTCCCGTGAAGGCACACTTTGTGAGAAGTTTGACCCAGCCAATAGCTAGAGGACGAGCCGGAAGCTCAAATTTTGAGAAAACAAGCAGCGCTTGTTGCGTGATTTCAGAAACTCCCTCTTCACATTCCCTCTGACAAAAAGATAAGATCGCCTCGGTATAGTAGTCGCGCCTTGGAAGTGCTAGATAAAAATCCATATAAAACCTTGTAAATCAGACTCTAATGAGTTGTCAACTCAACTTATTTATTGACATTTTTGTTCAAATGCTACATGAAGCAAACCATGACGACAACTCTTTCAATCAGCGCCTACGGTCCAGCGCGAAGCAGCATTGCAAAAGCAGCGCTCAATTCCGAGGAGCTTCGCCACATGCACGCATTCTGGAACGCTTGCAACTACTTGAGCCTCGGCATGATCTATCTGCTCGATAATCCTCTCTTGAGAGAGCCTCTGAAACCTGAGCATATTAAAAATAGGCTCTTAGGTCACTGGGGAACGAGCCCCGGCCTCGCTTTTATTTATACGCATCTCAACCGCGTCATCAAAAAATATGATCTCGACATGATCTTTCTTGCAGGTCCTGGGCATGGGGCGCCGGGCGTTTTAGGTCCTGTATACCTGGAGGGAACCTATGCGGAGGTTTATCCGACCAAGGGCGAAGATCTGGAAGGATTGCGCACATTTTTTAAAGAATTTTCCTTCCCTGGCGGCATTGGAAGCCACTGCACCCCGGAGCTTCCCGGGTCGATCCATGAAGGGGGTGAATTAGGTTATGTTCTCTCACACGCATGCGGAGCGGCTTTTGACAACCCAAAGCTGATCGTCGCAGCCGTCGTAGGCGACGGCGAGGCAGAAACAGGACCGCTGGCCACCTCTTTACACATCAATAAGTTTCTCAATCCGATCCGCGATGGGGCTGTTCTCCCCATCCTGCACCTCAACGGCTACAAGATCAACAACCCAACGCTTCTGGCGCGCATTCCTCATGAGGAGCTGGAAAGTCTGCTGCAAGGGTATGGATGGAAGCCCTACTTTGTCGAGGGCTCCGATCCCGACACGATGCATCAGGCTATGGCCGCAACTGTCGAACATTGCATTTTACAAATCAGAGAGGCGCAACGGACAAAAAAATCTGAGCGCATCCATTGGCCTCTTATCGTCTTGCGCAGTCCAAAGGGCTGGACAGCCCCCCGTGAGGTCGATCAGCATCGCCTGGAGGGCTCCTGGCGCGCCCATCAGGTGCCTCTAGATGAAGTGAAGACAAACCCGGAACATTTGCGCCTCTTAGAACAGTGGATGAGAAGTTATAAACCAGAGGAGCTGTTCGACGCGAAAGGGAGCCTGATCCCCGAACTCAAGGCTCTTGCCCCTACAGGGACGCGCCGCATGGGGTCAAACCCTCACGCCAACGGCGGCCTGCTGAAGAGAAGCTTGCGCCTCCCCGATTTTCGCGACTATGGCATAGCTGTCGATCATCCCGCCATAAGCCAGGTAGAGAACACAAAGCCCTTAGGAGCCTTCTTGAGGGATATAATGAAAATGAATCCCAACAATTTCCGCGTCTTTGCTCCCGACGAAAACACCTCCAATAAGCTGCAGCTTATCTACGAAGCGACCAAGAAGTTTTGGATCGAAGAGTATTTCCCTGAAGATGCTGATGGCGGAGAGCTGGCCCCCGACGGCAAAGTGGTCGAAATGTTGAGCGAACATACTGTGGAGGGCATGCTGGAGGGGTATCTTCTCACAGGTCGCCACGGCCTTATCTCCTCTTACGAGTCGTTCATCCATGTGATCGATTCGATGTTTAATCAGTATGCCAAGTGGCTCGCCATCTGCAACGACCTCACCTGGCGCCGCGAGATCGCTTCGCTCAATATTCTCATCACATCAACCGTCTGGAGACAAGACCACAACGGCTTCACGCATCAAGATCCTGGATTTCTCGACCTGGTCGTCAATAAAAGCGCAAAAGTGACGCGCATCTATCTTCCCCCCGACGTCAACTGCCTCCTCTCCGTTGCCGACCATTGTCTCAGGAGCGAAGACTATGTCAATGTGATCGTCTGCGATAAACAGCTGCATCTGCAATATTTGGATAAGGAGAGCGCCATCACCCACTGCACAAAGGGGATCGGCATCTGGGACTTTGCCAGCAACGATGGGGCCCAAGAACCTGATCTTGTGATGGCCTCTGCAGGGGATATTCCAACGCAAGAAGCGTTGGCAGCGACCGCTCTATTGCGTCAAGAGTTTCCGACGCTGAAAGTGCGCTTCATTAATGTCGTCGACCTATTTAGAATGCAGCCGCAATCTGAACATCCCCATGGACTATCTGACTGGGATTTTGACAGCCTTTTTACAAAAAACAAGCCGATCATTTTCAATTTCCACGGTTATCCCTGGCTCATCCATCGCCTCGCCTACAGGCGCACAAATCATGAAAACATGCATGTGCGTGGCTACAAGGAAAAGGGCAACATTAACACTCCCCTTGAGCTTGCCATCAATAACGAAATTGATCGCTTTACCTTGAGCATCGATGCGATCAACCGCATTCCTCAGCTACAGGTAGCTGGAGCTCACGCCAAAGAGCGTTTTCAAAATCTCAAAATCGAATGTGTCCAATATGCCCATGAGTTTGGAATCGATAAGCCCGATGTGGCTAACTGGAAGTGGCCGTTTTAGCAAATGGAACATTTTTCTGAATTTTTAATCGTTGGCTTTTTAGCACAACTGATCGACGGAGCGCTCGGGATGGCCTACGGACTTACCTCGACGTCACTTCTGCTGAGTTTGGGGGTTCCTCCCTTGACTGCAAGCGCCACCACCCATATGGCAGAATGCATCACCTCTGGCTTTTCCGGAATTGCGCATCATCATTTTGGCAACATCGACCGCCTCCTATTTCGCAAGTTAGTGCTTCCAGGAATTCTAGGGGCCATTTTAGGGGCTTTTTTGTTGACACATTTAAAGGCTGAGACCATTAAACCATTTGTAGGCCTCTACCTGCTCACAATGGGTCTCATCATCCTTTTAAAGGCCTTTCGCGAAATTGCTCCCAAGGCAATCGCGCAGCATCTAACGCCTCTCGGTCTTATTGGAGGGCTTCTAGATGCAATTGGAGGCGGTGGATGGGGCTCTCTTGTAGTCTCCACATTACTGGCGAGTGGAAATGAGGTGCGCACCACCATTGGCAGTGTCACTGCCTCCCAGTTTTTTGTGACCGTCGCCGCCTCGACGACTTTTGTTATCGGTGGGGCCAACATTGGCTGGTATACGGTCTTGGCCTTAAGTTTAGGAGGGGCTTGCGCGGCCCCTCTTGGTCCCTGGCTCTGCAAGCATCTGCCTGCTAGACCCCTATTATTTATTGTCGGACTGCTTATCGTCGGGTTGAGCAGCCGCACTCTCTGGTTAAGCTTTAAACCCGATTTGCGCCCTAGCGGTGATTCAGCTGATGATGCGATTTTTTGGAGGCTAAAAGGGGCAATTTTTGACATACTTGAGTAAAGTAGGCGAAAATTGCCCGTTTTAGCCTCCAAAACAAGCGCGCATCAGATGAGTCATTGATAGGGCGAAAGTCGGGTTTTAAGTAGGAAACACACTATGGATCTTGGTTTGAAAGGAAAAGTGGCCCTCGTGACAGGCTCGACAGCAGGCATCGGCTTTGCCATTGCCAAAGCTTTGGCGGCAGAAGGGGCCCTCGTCTATATCAACGGCCGCTCGGAAGAAAAAGTTCAGGCTGCAATCGGAAAAATGAGAGGAGAGCTGCGTCCTGCCGTCTTCGACCTTTCTGAAAAATCTGGAGCCGATGGCCTCATCCAAGCCATTCCAAAACTAGACATTCTGGTCAATAATCTGGGCATTTATGAGGTGTGCCCCTTTGAGCAGATCAGCGACGACGACTGGCTGCACATCTTCAACGTCAATGTGATGAGCGGCATTCGCCTTAGCCGCCACTACTTTCCTCTCATGAAAGCGCAAAATTGGGGCCGCGTTATCTTTATTTCGAGCGAATCCGCAGTGAATATTCCCGCCGAAATGATCCACTACGGCATGACTAAAACGGCGCAGCTTGCAGTGGCGCGCGGGATGGCCGAAATGACAGCCGGCACACGTGTCACCGTCAACTCCGTTCTGCCGGGCCCCACCTATTCCGAAGGGGTGGAAGAGTTTGTGAGACAGATTTCAAAGGCGCAAAAAGCAAGCTCTCATGATTTTGAAAAGGAGTTTTTCAAATCTGTGCGCCCAAGCTCCCTTCTCAAGCGTTTTGCAACCGTGGAGGAGGTGGGAGATTTTGTCGCCTTTGTCTGCAGCGAGCGGGCTGCGGCCATTAATGGCGCCTCCCTTCGCGTAGAAGGGGGCGTTGTACGATCGATTCTTTAATGAGATCCTTCACTTTTCGCAAAAGGAGTGCGCGCTTCTTTTTCACAAGTTCAGCTCTTTCGTTGACCAGAGTTTCTCCATACGTAGCGTTCAAATTATCGGAGATAATGTGAAGGTAAGAAAATTCGATTTTTTCTGAAACGGCTGCCCGCGCCATATACCCAATTTCATTATCGACAAATGCGTAAGGGTTGCTTTTATGCCACCACTCTTTGGTTTCGTGGAGCACGGAGGGAATGGTGTAGTTGTCTCCAAAAACAATCGACTTGTCAGCTTGTGCAAAGTCAAAAACATTGTGCCAATGCACAATTTCCCCCTCCACATAGCTGGCGCTACCTGTTGCAAGCGTCTCGTTGGGCACTCCCTGCCGGTTTAATCCTCCCACTTTTCCCACATAAAGGATGCGCTGAAAACCGCGATCGGCCAAGACTTTAACAATTTTTTCTGCTGTATCGCCCCAATAGCTGTGGCGGCAGCCCAAGTAGATGACTTTTTTATCCCCAACCTGCCTCTGCACCCAGGAGAAGGCTCCCTCTCCTTTCCAATCTCTCTCAGAAACGTCTGCCAAGGATTCCAGACCATAACCCATGACAACCAGATCCCCTTTTGGCACTTCCATCAAATTTGACTTGGTGAGTAGCTCCCAGCTCGCCAGCTCATCTGGCAGCCGATAGCGCACATGGCTCCACTTTTTATTATGGAGGGCTAAATAGGTTGCAATCAGCGTCGCGTAATGCTTCACATACTCGCGACCCGGATAGCATTTAATGATGAGTGTGTTGCCTTTAACCTCGGCTGTGGGACGCTGCCAATTAAACAGCTTGCCTCCTTTTTCATTTTTAGAGATGCCTTTTGAGCGATCATACTCTCCTACGACTACGATGGTTTCATATTCTCGCTCGCGAATCCATTCATGCACCTTTAGATCCATGTAGCCATACAAGGCCCCTTCCATTGTATGGGTCTCAGCGCTCATCAACGGAATCACTTTATGTTCTGTTGCCGCTGCATAAGAAAAAAAACAGATTGTGAGCAGAATTAGATTTAAATATTTCATTCTTAACCTCCTTGTTAATGTAAATACGACACTATTATAGATAAAAAGCTAATTAGTGTCAATTCTACACTTTTCAAAAGTGTGGAATATTTATTTGAATTTCTTTAAGGTAAGAAATATGAATCTCTTGTTGCGCAGTTGTAAAAGGAAGAAGTAGTGGATAAAAGAACATTGCCGCTTTCGCAAGTCTATCGCCTGCTAGAACCTGGGCCTGTCGTCCTGGTCACAACTTCGAAAAATGGAAAAGCTGATGTGATGACGATGTCGTGGCACATGATGATCGACTTTGAGCCGCCGCTCGTGGGTTGCGTGATCAGCAACCGCAATTACACCTTCAATATCCTTAAGGATACGCGAGAGTGCGCGCTTAATATCCCAACGGTTGAATTGGCTTCGCAAGTTGTCGCTGTCGGCAACTGCTCGGGGCGCTCTGTTGACAAGTTTAAAAAATTTCAGCTGACCCAGGAGATGGCGTCGTTAGTCAATGCGCCTCTCATAAGCGAGTGTTACGCCAATCTTGAGTGCAAGGTAGTCGACATGAAAATGGCGGTAAAATATAACATCTTCATTCTAGAAGTTCTAAAAGCGTGGATCACTCCTTCGAGAAAACGGCAGCGCACCCTCCATCATTGCGGGGAAGGGCTGTTCACTGTCGATGGCAAAGTGATTAAGCTTCCTTCGAAAATGAAATAGGGGTTAAGGCTTTAACGAAAATTTTACTAGCTTTTAAATAGGTTTATCAGAATAATACCGATTCAAACAAAATTTTTAAGGCTATGAAAACAAATCCATTGCGTTTTGCTGCATTTCCAACAAGCCTAGACCCCGCACAGCTCGTTGCAGAGCGGATGGAGGTTCTGGCCGCGTCCAACTCCAAGTTTAAACGCGGCGCAGCAGCCATTCTATGTTTGACGCTCGCGTTCCCAACAACGCTAGCCTCGGTTACCTATAATACCCTCGCGCTCAGTAAGCTTCCAGTGACGCTGATCAAAGTGACGATTGGACAGATCCGCAGAGGCAAGAGAAAGCTAGGAGATGCGATCCCAGAGGAGTTTTCCGGTAGCAATCTGTTGAAACATGTTTACAAAGTGATTGTTGCCCTTCCTCTTGGCTTTTTGTCGGCCTTTATGGGTATCGTTGACCCTAAAGATGCTGCGGCGGCCTATCGCAATTTGAGCCTAGTCGAGCGCAGTGTGAGCAATGTCGGAACGACAAAACGGGGCGGCAAAAAGCTCCCCACTAAGATCTCCACTCCGCAAAAAGTGCCTGCTGTTGACGCCAAAACCATCCAATCCCTTCAGAAGAAAATTGAGGAGGGCACGCGCGCAAGGCTAGAACTTGAAAAACTGAATGTGATTCCCCGCCAGGCTTCTCCGAATCATGTCTTTCGATCGATTGACCCCACATTAGTGCCAGGAACTGTACTGGGAGCGGGAGCTGCTGGACCCATAAAAGTGATGCCCACGCTGCGCGAAACCGAGCTCACAAAAGCGTTAGCAGATCTAGATAGCTCTAAGAAAAAGCTGCAGGATGATCTGTTCGGACTCAAGCTACAGTATTCCGATATAGAGCGAAAAGACAGTGAGAAAAAAAGGCTGCTCGATAAGCAGAAACTGGAGATTGAAACGGAGCTTGCGAAGGTCCAGCAGAAGCAGGATCGGATTGCTGCGCTTGAGAAGCAGCTCAAATCAGCCCAAGAAGACTCAGAGATAGCTTTAAAGCGCAAATTAGCAGAACAAACGCGCAGCCACGAAGCTAAAATCCAGCAGTTACATGAAGAACATACTAAAGCTGTTGAGACCGCGCGCACAGATCAGCTCAAAGCCACAGAAGCAGATGCTGAGAAAATTCTTCAAGGGAAATTAGCTCAGCAAACTCAACTCCATGAAGCGCAATTAATACGGCTGCAGGATGAGCACAAAATCGCTCTTGCGGCAGCTCTTGACGCAAAGCTTAAAGCCGCTAAAGATGTGGCTGAGCACACTCTTGCGACAAAACTTGCAGAGCTTAACAGTACCCACGAAGCTAACTTAGCGAAGCTTAGTCAAGAACATGAAGCGGCTCTTGCTGCTGCTCGTGAAGAACAACTAAAAGCTGATCAAGCAGAAGCTGCGCAAACTCTTACGACAAAACTTGCAGAGCTCAATAGCAGCCACGAAGCTAACTTAGCAAAGCTTAGTAAAGAACATGAAGCGGCTCTTGCTGCTGCTCGTGCGGAACAACTAAAAGCTGATCAAGCAGAAGCTGCGCAAAGTCTTAAAGCAAAAATTGCAGAGCTTAACAGTAGCCATGAAGCTACTCTTGCTGCCGCTCGTGAGGAACAACTAAAAGCTGCTCAAGCAGAAGCTGCGCAAACCCTTAAAGCAAAAATTGCAGAGCTCAATAGCAGCCACGATGCTAACTTAGCGAAGCTCAGTCAAGAACATGAAGCTGCTCTTGCTGCTGCTCGTGAGGAACAACTAAAAGCTGCTCAAGCAGAAGCTGCGCAAACCCTTAAAGCAAAACTTGCAGAGCTTAACAGTACCCACGAAGCTAACTTAGCGAAGCTTAGTAAAGAATATGAAGCTAATCTTGCTGCCGCTCGAGAAGAACAATTAAAAGCTGATCAAGCAGAAGCTGCACAAACTCTTAAAACAAAACTTGCAGAGCTTAACAGTACCCACGAAGCTAACTTAGCGAAGCTTAGTAAAGAATATGAAGCTAATCTTGCTGCCGCTCGAGAAGAACAATTAAAAGCTGATCAAGCAGAAGCTGCACAAACTCTTAAAGCAAAAATTGCAGAGCTTAACAGTAGCCACGATGCTAGCTTAGCAAAGCTCAGTAAAGAACATGAAGCTGCTCTTGCTGCTGCTCGTGAAGAGCAAATTGAAGCGGATAAAAAAGAAGCCGACAAAACTCTTACGACAAAACTTGCAGAGCTTAACAGTACCCACGAAGCTAACTTAGCGAAGCTTAGTAAAGAATATGAAGCTACTCTTGCTGCCGCTCGTGAGGAACAACTAAAAGCTGCTCAAGCAGACGCCACGCAAACCCTTAAAGCAAAAATTGCAGAGCTCAATAGCAGCCACGATGCTAACTTAGCAAAGCTTAGTAAAGAACATGAAGCGGCTCTTACTGCCGCTCGTGCGGAACGACTAAATGCAGCTCAAGCAGAAGCTGCGCAAACTCTTAAAGCAAAACTTGCAGAGCTCAATAGCAGCCACGATGCTAACTTAGCGAAGCTCAGTCAAGAACATGAAGCTGCTCTTGCTGCTGCTCGTGAAGACCAATTAAAAGCTGATCAAGCAGAAGCTGCGCAAACTCTTAAAGCAAAACTTGCAGAGCTCAATAGCAGCCACGATGCTAACTTAGCGAAGCTCAGTCAAGAACATGAAGCTGCTCTTGCTGCTGCTCGTGAAGACCAATTAAAAGCTGATCAAGCAGACGCTGCGCAAACTCTTGCTACAAAACTTGCAGAGCTCAATAGCAGCCACGATGCTAACTTAGCAAAGCTTAATAAAGAACATGAAGCTGCTCTTACTGCCGCTCGTGCGGAACAACTAAATGCAGCTCAAGCAGAAGCTGCGCAAAGTCTTGCTACAAAACTTGCAGAGCTTAACAGTAGCCATGAAGCTACTCTTGCTGCCGCTCGTGAGGAACAACTAAAAGCTGCTCAAGCAGAAGCTGCGCAAATCCTTAAAACAAAACTTGCAGAGCTTAACAGTACCCACGAAGCTAACTTAGCAAAGCTTAGTCAAGAACATGAAGCGGCTCTTGCTGCCGCTCGTGAAGAGCAATTAAAAGCTGATCAAGCAGAAGCTGCGCAAACTCTTAAAGCAAAAATTGCAGAGCTCAATAGCAGCCACGAAGCTAACTTAGCGAAGCTTAGTCAAGAACATGAAGCGGCTCTTGCTGCTGCTCGTGCGGAACAAATTGAAGCGGATAAAAAAGAAGCTGAACATACTCTTGCGACAAAACTTGCAGAGCTTAACAGTACCCACGAAGCTAACTTAGCAAAGCTTAGTCAAGAACATGAAGCTACTCTTGCTGCCGCTCGTGAGGAACAACTAAAAGCTGATCAAGCAGAAGCTGAGCAAACTCTTAAAGCAAAAATTGCAGAGCTCAATAGCAGCCACGATGCTAGCTTAGCAAAGCTTAGTCAAGAACATGAAGCTGCTCTTACTGCCGCTCGTGAGGAACAACTAAAAGCTGATCAAGCAGAAGCTGAGCAAACTCTTAAAGCAAAAATTGCAGAGCTCAATAGCAGCCACGATGCTAACTTAGCAAAGCTTAGTCAAGAACATGAAGCGGCTCTTACTGCCGCTCGTGAGGAACAACTAAAAGCTGATCAAGCAGAAGCTGAGCAAACTCTTAAAGCAAAAATTGCAGAGCTCAATAGCAGCCACGATGCTAGCTTAGCAAAGCTTAGTCAAGAACATGAAGCTGCTCTTACTGCCGCTCGTGAGGAACAACTAAAAGCTGATCAAGCAGAAGCTGCGCAAACTCTTGCTACAAAACTTGCAGAGCTCAATAGCAGCCACGATGCTAGCTTAGCAAAGCTTAGTCAAGAACATGAAGCTGCTCTTACTGCCGCTCGTGAGGAACAACTAAAAGCTGATCAAGCAGAAGCTGCGCAAACTCTTGCTACAAAACTTGCAGAGCTCAATAGCAGCCACGATGCTAGCTTAGCAAAGCTTAGTCAAGAACATGAAGCTGCTCTTACTGCCGCTCGTGAGGAACAACTAAAAGCTGATCAAGCAGAAGCTGCGCAAACTCTTGCTACAAAACTTGCAGAGCTCAATAGCAGCCACGATGCTAACTTAGCAAAGCTTAGTCAAGAACATGAAGCGGCTCTTGCTGCCGCTCGTGAAGAGCAATTAAAAGCTGATCAAGCAGAAGCTGCGCAAACTCTTAAAGCAAAAATTGCAGAGCTCAATA
Source organism: uncultured Parachlamydiaceae bacterium (assembly GCA_963745935.1). Taxonomy (GTDB): domain Bacteria; phylum Chlamydiota; class Chlamydiia; order Chlamydiales; family Parachlamydiaceae; genus JAJFUZ01. Next base: position 129,339 of record CAVUZO010000007.1, on the reverse strand, counting down.
GCAGACACGATGCTAGCTTAGCAAAGCTTAGTCAAAAACATGAAGCTGCGCTTGCTGCTGCTCGTGAGGAACAACTAAAAGCTGCTCAAGCAGAAGCTGCGCAAACTCTTAAAGCAAAAATTGCAGAGCTTAACAGTAGCCATGAAGCTAGCTTAGCAAAGCTTAGTCAAGAACATGAAGCTACTCTTGCTGCCGCTAGTGAAGAGCAATTAAAAGCTGCTCAAGCAGAAGCTGCGCAAACTCTTAAAGCAAAAATTGCAGAGCTTAACAGTAGCCATGAAGCTAGCTTAGCAAAGCTTAGTCAAGAACATGAAGCTACTCTTGCTGCCGCTCGTGAAGACCAATTAAAAGCTGATCAAGCAGAAGCTGCGCAAACTCTTAAAGCAAAACTTGCAGAGATTAACAGCAGCCACGATGCTAGCTTAGCGAAGCTCAGTCAAGAACATGAAGCTGCTCTTACTGCCGCTCGTGAGGAACAACTAAAAGCTGATCAAGCAGAAGCTGCGCAAACTCTTAAAGCAAAACTTGCAGAGCTCAATAGCAGCCACGATGCTAACATAGCAAAGCTCAGTAAAGAACATGAAGCTGCGCTTGCTGCTGCTCGTGAGGAACAACTAAAAGCTGCTCAAGCAGAAGCTGCGCAAACTCTTAAAGCAAAACTTGCAGAGCTCAATAGCAGCCACGATGCTAACATAGCAAAGCTCAGTAAAGAACATGAAGCTGCGCTTGCTGCTGCTCGTGAGGAACAACTAAAAGCTGCTCAAGCAGAAGCTGCGCAAACTCTTAAAGCAAAAATTGCAGAGCTTAACAGTAGCCATGAAGCTAGCTTAGCAAAGCTTAGTCAAGAACATGAAGCTACTCTTGCTGCCGCTAGTGAAGAGCAATTAAAAGCTGCTCAAGCAGAAGCTGCGCAAACTCTTAAAGCAAAAATTGCAGAGCTTAACAGTAGCCATGAAGCTAGCTTAGCAAAGCTTAGTCAAGAACATGAAGCTACTCTTGCTGCCGCTCGTGAAGAGCAATTAAAAGCTGATCAAGCAGAAGCTGCGCAAACTCTTAAAGCAAAAATTGCAGAGCTTAACAGTAGCCACGATGCTAGCTTAGCAAAGCTCAGTAAAGAACATGAAGCTGCTCTTGCTGCCGCTCGTGAAGAGCAATTAAAAGCTGATCAAGCAGACGCCGCGCAAACCCTTAAAGCAAAACTTGCAGAGCTCAATAGCAGCCACGATGCTAGCTTAGCAAAGCTCAGTAAAGAACATGAAGCTGCTCTTACTGCCGCTCGTGAGGAACAACTAAAAGCTGATCAAGCAGAAGCTGCGCAAACTCTTGCTACAAAGCTTGCAGAGCTCAATAGCAGCCACGATGCTAACTTAGCAAAGCTTAGTCAAGAACATGAAGCTGCTCTTACTGCCGCTCGTGAGGAACAACTAAAAGCTGATCAAGCAGAAGCTGCGCAAACTCTTGCTACAAAACTTGCAGAACTCAATAGCAGCCACGATGCTAACTTAGCAAAGCTTAGTAAAGAACATGAAGCTGCTCTTAATGCCGCTCGTGAAGAACAAATTGAAGCGGATAAAAAAGAAGCTGCAAAAACTCTTGCTACAAAGCTTGCAGAGCTTAATAGCAGCCACGATGCTAAATTATTGAAGCTCAGAAAAGAACATGAAGCTGCGCTTGCTGCTGCTCGTGAGGAACAACTAAAAGCTGCTCAAGCAGAAGCTGCGCAAACTCTTAAAGCAAAAATTGCAGAGCTCAATAGCAGCCACGATGCTAACTTAGCAAAGCTTATTAAAGAACATGAAGCTGCTCTTACTACCGCTCGTGCAGAACAACTAAAAGCTGCTCAAGCAGAAGCTGCGAAAACTCTTAAAGCAAAACTTGCAGAGCTTAACAGTAGCCATGAAGCTAGCTTAGCAAAGCTTAGTCAAGAACATGAAGCTACTCTCGCTGCCGCTCGTGAAGAGCAATTAAAAGCTGATCAAGCAGAAGCTGCACAAACTCTTGCTACAAAACTTGCAGAGCTCAATAGCAGCCACGATGCTAACTTAGCAAAGCTTAGTCAAGAACATGAAGCTGCTCTTACTGCCGCTCGTGAAGAACAAATTGAAGCGGATAAAAAAGAAGCTGCAAAAACTCTTGCTACAAAGCTTGCAGAGCTTAATAGCAGCCACGATGCTAAATTATTGAAGCTCAGAAAAGAACATGAAGCTGCGCTTGCTGCTGCTCGTGAGGAACAACTAAAAGCTGCTCAAGCAGAAGCTGCGCAAACTCTTGCTACAAAGCTTGCAGAGCTTAACAGCAGCCACGATGCTAAATTGTCGAAGCTCAGTGAAGAACATGAAGCTGCTCTTGCTGCCGCTCGTGAAGAACAAATTGAAGCGGATAAAAAAGAAGCAGACAAAACTCTTGCTACAAAACTTGCAGAGCTCAGTAGCAGCCACGATGCTAACTTAGCGAAGCTCAGTCAAGAACATGAAGCTACTCTCGCTGCCGCTCGTGAAGAGCAATTAAAAGCTGATCAAGCAGAAGCTGCACAAACTCTTGCTACAAAACTTGCAGAGCTCAATAGCAGCCACGATGCTAACTTAGCGAAGCTTAGTAAAGAACATGAAGCTGCTCTTACTGCCGCTCGTGCGGAACAACTAAATGCTGCTCAAGCAGAAGCCGCGCAAACTCTTAAAGCAAAACTTGCAGAGCTTAACAGTAGCCATGAAGCTAGCTTAGCAAAGCTTAGTCAAGAACATGAAACTACTCTCGCTGCCGCTCGTGAAGAGCAATTAAAAGCTGCTCAAGCAGAAGCTGCGAAAACTCTTGCTACAAAACTTGCAGAGCTCAATAGCAGCCACGATGCTAACTTAGCAAAGCTTATTAAAGAACATGAAGCTGCTCTTACTACCGCTCGTGCAGAACAACTAAAAGCTGCTCAAGCAGAAGCTGCGAAAACTCTTAAAGCAAAACTTGCAGAGCTTAACAGTAGCCATGAAGCTAGCTTAGCAAAGCTTAGTCAAGAACATGAAGCTACTCTCGCTGCCGCTCGTGAAGAGCAATTAAAAGCTGATCAAGCAGAAGCTGCACAAACTCTTGCTACAAAACTTGCAGAGCTCAATAGCAGCCACGATGCTAACTTAGCAAAGCTTAGTCAAGAACATGAAGCTGCGCTTGCTGCTGCTCGTGCGGAACAACTAAAAGCTGCTCAAGCAGAAGCTGCGAAAACTCTTAAAGCAAAACTTGCAGAGCTTAACAGTAGCCATGAAGCTAGCTTAGCAAAGCTTAGTAAAGAACATGAAGCTGCTCTTACTGCCGCTCGTGCGGAACAACTAAATGCTGCTCAGGCAGAAGCTGCGAAAACTCTTAAAGCAAAACTTGCAGAGCTTAACAGTAGCCACGATGCTAGCTTAGCAAAGCTCAGTAAAGAACATGAAGCTGCGCTTGCTGCTGCTCGTGAGGAACAACTAAAAGCTGCTCAAGCAGAAGCTGCGCAAACTCTTGCTACAAAACTTGCAGAGCTCAATAGCAGCCACGATGCTAACTTAGCAAAGCTTAGTAAAGAACATGAAGCTGCTCTTACTGCCGCTCGTGCGGAACAACTAAATGCTGCTCAGGCAGAAGCTGCGAAAACTCTTGCGACCAAGCTTGCAGAACTTAACAGTAGCCATGAAGCTAGCTTAGCAAAGCTTAGTAAAGAACATGAAGCTGCTCTTACTGCCGCTCGTGCGGAACAACTAAATGCTGCTCAGGCAGAAGCTGCGAAAACTCTTGCGACCAAGCTTGCAGAACTTAACAGTAGCCATGAAGCTAGCTTAGCAAAGCTTAGTAAAGAATATGAAGCTGCTCTTGCTGCCGCTCGTGAAGAACAACTAAAAGCTGCTCAAGCAGAAGCTGAACATACTCTTGCGACCAAGCTTACAGAGCTCAATAGCAGCCACGATGCTAACTTAGCGAAGCTTAGTAAAGAACATGAAGCGGCTCTTACTGCCGCTCGTGCGGAACAATTTGAAGCGGATAAAAAAGAAGCTGCGAAAACTCTTGCGACCAAGCTTGCAGAGCTTAACAGTACCCACGATGCTAGCTTAGCAAAGCTCAGTAAAGAACATGAAGCTGCTCTTACTGCCGCTCGTGAAGAACAAATTGAAGCGGATAAAAAAGAAGCTGCGCAAACTCTTAAAGCAAAACTTGCAGAGCTCAATAGCAGCCACGATGCTAACTTAGCAAAGCTTAGTCAAGAACATGAAGCTGCTCTTACTGCCGCTCGTGAGGAACAACTAAAAGCTGATCAAGCAGAAGCTGCACAAACTCTTGCTACAAAACTTGCAGAGCTCAATAGCAGCCACGATGCTAACTTAGCAAAGCTTAGTAAAGAACATGAAGCTGCTCTTACTGCCGCTCGTGAAGAACAAATTGAAGCGGATAAAAAAGAAGCTGCAAAAACTCTTGCTACAAAGCTTGCAGAGCTTAATAGCAGCCACGATGCAAAATTATTGAAGCTCAGAAAAGAACATGAAGCTGCGCTTGCTGCTGCTCGTGAGGAACAACTAAAAGCTGCTCAAGCAGAAGCTGCGCAAACTCTTGCTACAAAGCTTGCAGAGCTTAACAGCAGCCACGATGCTAAATTGTCGAAGCTCAGTGAAAAACATGAAGCTGCTCTTGCTGCCGCTCGTGAAGAACAAATTGAAGCGGATAAAAAAGAAGCAGACAAAACTCTTACGACAAAACTTGCAGAGCTTAGTCAAGAACATGAAGCTGCTCTTACTGCCGCTCGTGAGGAACAACTAAAAGCTGATCGAGCAGAAGCTGCGAAAACTCTTGCTACAAAGCTTGCAGAGCTCAACAGTAGCTACGATGCTAACTTAGCAAAACTCAGTAAAGATCATGAAGCTGCTCTTGCTACCGCTCGTGCGGAACAACTAAATGCTGCTCAAGCAGAAGCCGCGCAAACTCTTAAAGCAAAAATTGCAGAGCTCAATAGTCAACATGAAGCTAACTTGTCGAAGCTTAGTGAAGATCACAAAATCGCTCTTGAAAAAACTCGTGCGGAACAGCTGAAAATTAGTGAAGAAACTGCTGCAAAAGTTGCAGCACTTAACAGCAGCCATAAAACTAACTTGTTAGAGCTCCGCGAAGAGCATAAAGTTGCTCTTGAAAAAGCTCGTGCGGAACAGCTGAAAACTAGCGAAGAATCTGCAAGAACTCTTGAAACGAAACTTGCAGAACTTAATAAACAACATGACTCTAACTTAGCAAAGCTCAGTAAAGAGCACGAAGCTGCTCTTGAAAAAGCTCGTGCTGATCAAATGAAATCTGACGAAGCAACTGCTGCAAAAACCCTTGTAGCAAAAGTTGCAGAGCTTAACAGCAGCCATGAAACTAACTTGTCAAAGCTCCGCGAAGAGCATAACGTCGCTCTGGAAAAAGCTCGTGCTGATCAACTAAAAACTGATGAAGAAATTGCTACACAAACTCTTGCAGCAAAAGTTGCAGAGCTTAACAGCAGCCATGAAACTAACTTGTCAAAGCTCCGCGAAGAGCATAACGTCGCTCTGGAAAAAGCTCGTGCTGATCAACTAAAAACTGATGAAGAAATTGCTACACAAACTCTTGCAGCAAAAGTTGCAGAACTTAACAGCAGCCATGAAACTAACTTGTCAAAGCTTCGCGAAGAGCATAACGTCGCTCTGGAAAAAGCTCGTGCTGATCAACTGAAAACGGACGAAGAAACTGCTGCAAAAACTCTTGCAGCAAAAGTTGCAGAACTTAACAGCAGCCATGAAACTAACTTGTCAAAGCTTCGCGAAGAGCATAACGTCGCTCTGGAAAAAGCTCGTGCTGATCAAATGAAATCTGACGAAGCAACTGCTGCAAAAACCCTTGTAGCAAAAGTTGCAGAGCTTAACAGCAGCCATGAAACTAACTTGTCAAAGCTTCGCGAAGAGCATAACGTCGCTCTGGAAAAAGCTCGTGCTGATCAACTAAAAACTGATGAAGAAATTGCTACACAAACCCTTGTAGCAAAAGTTGCAGAGCTTAACAGCAGCCATGAAACTAACTTGTCAAAGCTCCGCGAAGAGCATAACGTCGCTCTGGAAAAAGCTCGTGCTGATCAACTAAAAACTGATAAAGAAATTGCTACACAAACTCTTGCAGCAAAAGTTGCAGAACTTAACAGCAGCCATGAAACTAACTTGTCAAAGCTCCGCGAAGAGCATAACGTCGCTCTGGAAAAAGCTCGTGCTGATCAACTAAAAACTGATAAAGAAATTGCTACACAAACTCTTGAAACGAAACTTGCAGAACTTCGTAAACAACATGACTCTAGCTTAGCAAAGCTCGGTAAAGAACACGAAGCTGCTCTTGAAAAAGCTCGTGCAGAACAGCTGAAAATTAGGGAAGAAACTGCAGCAAAAGTTGCAGAGCTTAACAGCAGCCATAAAACTAACTTGTCAGAGCTCCGCGATGAGCATAAAGCCGCTCTTGAAAAAGCTCGTGCAGAACAGCTGAAAATTAGTGAAGAAACTGCCGCAAAAGTTGCAGAGCTTAACAGCAGCCATAAAACTAACTTGTCAGAGCTCCGCGAAGAGCATAAAGTCGCTCTTGAAAAAGCTCGTGCGGTACAGCTGAAAATTAGCGAAGAATCTGCTGCAAGAACTCTTGAAACGAAACTTGCAGAACTTCATAAACAACATGACTCTAACTTAGCAAAGCTCAGTAAAGAACACGAAGCTGCTCTTGAAAAAGCTCGTGCTGATCAACTGAAAATAGACGAAGAAACTGCTGCAAAAACCCTTGCAGCAAAAGTTGCAGAGCTTAACAGCAGCCATGAAACTAACTTGTCAGAGCTCCATGAGGAGCATAAAATCGCTCTTGAAAAAGCTCGTGCTGACCAGCTGAAAACTGATGAAGAAGCAGCTGCGCAAACTCTTGCGACCAAGCTTGCTGACCTCAATAGTCAACATGAATCTGGCTTAGCAAAGCTTCGTGACGATCACAAAATCGCTCTTGAAAAAGCTCGTACGGAACAGCTGAAAACTAGCGAAGAATCTGCTGCAAGAACTCTTGAAACGAAACTTGCAGAACTTCATAAACAACATGACTCTAACTTAGCAAAGCTCAGTAAAGAACACGAAGCTGCTCTTGAAAAAGCTCGTGCTGATCAACTGAAAACGGACGAAGAAACTGCTGCAAAAACCCTTGCAGCAAAAGTTGCAGAGCTTAACAGCAGCCATGAAACTAACTTGTTAGAGCTCCATGAGGAGCATAAAGTCGCTCTTGAAAAAGCTCGTGCTGACCAGCTGAAAGCTGCTCAAGTAGAAGCTGCACAAACTCTTGAAACAAAGCTTGCTGACCTCAAGAGTAAGCATGAATCTAGCTTAGCAAAGCTCAGTGAAGATCACGATGCTGCTCTTACTGCCGCTCGTGCGGAACAGCTGAAAACTGCTCAAGCCGAAGCTGCGCAAACTCTTGCGACCAAGCTTGCAGAGCTTAACTCTAGCCATGAAGCTAACTTGTCAGAGCTTCGCGAAGAACATAAAGCTGCTCAGGAACAAGCTCGTGCGGAACAACTAAAAGCTGACGAAGAAGCAGCCGCACAAACACTTGCAGCAAAAACTGCAGAGCTCAAAAAACAACATGATGTTAATTTAGCGCACCTTCGCGATGATCACAAAGTCGCGCTTGCAGATGCGCTTGAAAAACAGCTGAAAGCTGACGAAGAAGCTGCAGCAAAAGCTCTTGAAGCGAAACTGGCAGACCTTAATAAACAGCATGAAAGTAGCTTAGCGCAGTTCCGCCAAGAGCATAAAGATCTTCTTGAAAAAAACGAGGCAACTGCCACCGAAAATGCCAAGCTTACAGCTGAGAAAGCTACTCTATCAAAGAGGCTTGATGATACATTAGCTGAATTCAGAGCTGCTAATGAAGAGCAGGCAAAGATTAGAGCGGCTCATGCAAGCGAGAAAGATGCTCTTAGGGCCAACTTTCAATTGCTTCAAGGACGATTTGAGCAGTTGCAAACTGCTGAGAAATCCCTGCAAACAGAGCTTACTAAGGAACGCGCAGCCAGCGCTCATAATAGGACCGAGCAAGAAGCACAAGCAGCTAGAATTCATGCACTGATGTCTGAATTGCAATCGCAAAAGACAGAAGTTGTTCGAATAACAGAAGCTGCGCAGACTCAAATAAAAAAGCTGCAAGATCAGCTAGAAAATAATGATCTGCTATTGAACTCTTTCCTCAACAGAATCAAATCTTTTGCCGGAGAATCTAACTATCAAGATCTTAATCTCGAGGCAAAATTAAAGAAAATTGAGGAAGTGTTTAGGTTCCAGGCCGATCAGCTCAATCGAGAAAAAGAAGAAAAGAGTGCAGCTCTTCAGAGAGTGAAAGAGTTAGAGGAGCAGCTAAAGGCCGCTGCAGAGAGACAATCCGCACAATCTCCACCAAGAGAGAGTGAGCTGCCTAAACAAAGTGAAAGAGGCAACCAGGAAACTGAATTTTCTGCTTCTCCAAGTAGTGAGCCCAAACTGCCAGATTTTGCCTCCTTTGAAGCGGAAAGCAGCCAAAAAGAGCCGGATCGGATACCCGTGGCTCCGGTTAGCATCGAAGCGGAAAGCAGCTCTTCGCAACAAAAAGAGCCGGATCGGATACCCGTGGCTTCGGTTAGCATCGAAGAGGATAAAGTTAAACAGCCAGAAGAGTCTGAGCACGTTGAAGGGATAGATAGCGAAGATGAAGCAGATCAAGAGTCGGATGCTTTCCAGATAGATCCTCCCGAAAATCTGGAAAAAGTTTCTACCTCGCAAGAAAGCGGCTTTTCAGATAGCGGAGAAGATCCCGAACAGCAAGCTGCTACAGAGGCTGAAAAAGCGACTGAACCCTTGGTCACGCCCAAAAAGACTTCTGCCAAAACTGGAAGTGCATCTGTTCAACCAACTCCATTAAGAGCGGGAAGAGAATCAGCAGTAAAACAGACTCCTTCTAGACCCATTCAGGCAAAAGCTGGATTTAAACAGACTCCAGCAAAAACAGGATCGGATCCGTTTGCTGGTAAACCAATTCCGGCAAAAACTGGAAGAGACTCATTAGGATTTAAGCCAACTCCAGCAAAAATTGGAGCAGCTAATCCAGCAAAAACGCCTTTAGCTGGCAAACCAGCTCCCCTAAAAACTGGAAGAGATTCGATAGGCCCTGCTACAAAACCAGCTCTTGCAAAGCCTACAGCGGTAACGTCAGGGACTCCTTCTAAGCCCGCGTTAACATCTACTGGCAAGGCCCAAAGAGAGAATAGAGCTGTGCCTCCTATTCCACTCCAACCCGATAAACATGCGGAAGCCCCCAATCATGAGTCCCCTAGAAAAACTAAAAAAACTGCAATTCCACCTATAAAAGAAGCAGTCGAAGTAACTGCCCACACTGACGGTATTCAGTTTGTAGGAGACAATTTGGATGATATTTTAAAAGATATTGCAGAGACAGCTCGGAAACCTGCAGAGACACCAAAAAAATAAGTCTATTTGATAGAGAGAACATATTATGGCTACATTAGAATTGCTATTAGCAGCAGTCAATAGATATAAAGGTTTTGAAGAAGAGAAAGCGGTAAAAATCTACGCAGCTTTTTATCAAACCCTTGATGGCATTACGGCAACATCTATCAAGCTATTTTCTGATCGTTTTCTTGGACGTCTTCAATCTACAAAAGTCAAATTAAACAATCTTCATTCTGTTATCACCCTTAACCCCGAACTGTTTCAGAAGAAACTGGGTGAATTCGTAGAAACACTTGAAAGTTCAAGTAGCGAGCTTCTAGAGCTTGAATGTTCCATTGAAGCTAACCAGGAAGCCTCTATTGATTCAAAACAGATCGAGGTTTGCGCTGCAAAAATTGCACGTCTTGTTCTCTTTTTAGTCCATCAAATATTGAATGAAAAGAAAGAAAATATCCAAAAAGAGGAAAGCGAACCAAAAACACCTCGTGCGGAACAAAGCGGGCCAAGAATTCCACCTCCCACTCCACGCGCTCTAAGAGAAGCCTCAGACGCTAAAGTAAAAAAAATTATTGAAGAAGTTTCAGATGAGATCAGCCAGATCCACGACGAATTTAAAGAATTGCGCGGAAAAAAAATGGTTGCTCAAGACAAAAAAGGTAAGCTGGAGAAAGAGGTTGCTCAAATCGAAAAACAGATAAGTGATCTCGAAGCGAGGCGGGAGCTGCTGGAAGAAAAAAAACAGTTGAAAGATCAGGTGAAAAAAGAGGGCGAAGCTCTCGATGAAGAGCTGGAAGCGTTGAAGAAAGAGAAGCTGAAGAAAGATAAAGCAGTTGCTGCAGAAAAAAACTTGATCAAGAAAGCAAATGAGGAGCTGGATGGCGTTAAAACAGAATATAGCCAGATACAGAATGAGATACAACGGCTTCAAGACGAGACGAAAATTTTAGAGAAATCTGTAAAAACAGCCCGCAAAGAGTTTGATTCGAAGTCTGTTGAATCAAAAGAGGCCGACAGCAAGGTTAAAGGATTAACGGAAGCCCTAGCCGCTCTCAACACGACTAAACAGCTTCTTGAAGTTAAGGTTCCTGCCTTAAAAAAAGAGGTACGACAATTAGAAGATGAGCAGAAAGCAGCAGAAAAAGAGCACGCAGACAAAACAAAACTCCTGGCCAAAACAAAAGTTGCTAATACGGATCTCGATAAAGAGCTGAGTGCTGAATTCCAATTTCAGGGATCTTTAAGCAGATTTCAAACATTGCGCTCTAAGCAACATGTTTTAGAAGCCTCGATCACACAGAAAGAAGAGACTATTGCACAGCTGGAGGAAGATGAAGCAACTTTCGTGGATCACTTAGCAAACGTGGAAGGTCGAATTGCCACACTGCAAGATAGGTTAAAGCAAGAAGAAGAGGCTGCTAACGAGCTGATGCGCTGCATCGAAAGAGTCCGAGAATGGCGCGATGGCGAAACGATAAAGAAGAGGGAGGGCGTTTATAAAGCCCAGCAAACTCGTTTGACAGAAATGGAAACCCAATTTGAACAGATAACGAGAGAACTTGAAAAGATAACGAGAGAAATTGAGCAAAAGTCAAAAGCTTTTGAGAGCGCTTTGGATGTTCGTACTCGGAGAGAAATCCAGCTCGAAAGAGAGCAAACTGAATCGGCTCGATTAGCAATTGAGCTAGAGGAGATGGTAAAAAACAGAGAAGCCACGCAACTTAAAATAGAGCGCACCTATGAAGCCATTGAGGCTGAAATACTCGAGACTCTTCGTCCGAAAAGCATGAAAAGGTTCTTAGCTCATGTTAAGGGGGAGGAAGTAAAAGAAGATAATCCCTCCTAGACAAAGTCAAAGGGAATAGCGAGCGAAATGGCCCCGATTAGCAGCAGCGATAGCCGAAACATCTGACCGCCCCAGCGCTTGTCACTCGCGCATCCGAACCCCTTCAAAGAGAGCAAGAGCCACGCTAACCCTAAACTCATCGCCACGAACAGGTAGAGCGTGCCGGTGTAGTTAAAGAGAGTTAACAGCGCGGCTGCCCCAATAAACCCCAAGATATAAAGAACCATGTGCACTTTGGTGCGCAAGGGGCCCTCTTTCACCGGGAGAACCGGAATTCCTGCTGCTACATAGTCGTCAAAATGGTAGAGAGCGATCGCGAAAAAGTGGGGCATTTGCCAGAGCACCATCATGGCAAAGAGGATGAGGGCTCCCGCATCGAAGGAGTTGCTGACGGCGCAATAGCCGACGACAGGAGGTGTGGCCCCTGCAAGGCTGCCGATGGCAGTTCCGTAGACGGTACGGCCCTTCCAGAGGCTGTAGAGCAGCACATAGATAAAAAAGCCAGCGGCAGCTACCCCTACGGTCAAAAGATTGGTAAAGAAAAACAGAACGAGAACCCCAAGGAGGCCAAGAACTGTCGCAAAGAGGAGCGCATAGCGCCCTGAGATAAGTCCCTGAACGAGGGGGCGGCTTTTTGTCCGCACCATCTTTTTGTCGAGGGGGACATCGATGTAATTATTAAAAACGCAGGCCGAAGCCATGATCAGGGCAAGCCCAAGAAGGGTTGCGAGAAAGAGTCCAAAGTCAACCGCGCCTCTTGAAGCGAGCAAGAACCCGGCGGCCACTGTGACAAGATTGCCGAGGATAATTCCTGGCTTAGTCAAGAGGTAGTAATTAATCATGTTTCATCCCTGGCATCATCATGCGCGCGTTTAGGTCATTCATAATCCAGATAGAGCCCACAGCGATGATCAGCAGGATCATCACCATGAAATAAAACAGGAGCGACTCCCAGCGCGGCTTCTCCTCCTCGCCTAAGTGGAGGAAAAAGCGCAGCTGAAAAATTGCTTGGACGAGCGCCAGGCCCACCAATATGTAAATGAGAGGCTGTCCGGTGAGGGGCTGTGCGATGACGAGAAAAAAAGAGGCCGCTGTTAAAAGCAGAGAGACGAAGAATCCTGTCAAATAGGTCTGAAGGGTTCCATGCCACTCTTTTTGAATCTGCTGTAAGTTATCGCTCATAGAACTCCTATCAGATAAACAAAAGTAAAGATAAAAATCCAGACCAGATCCAGAAAGTGCCAAAAAAGACTAAAGACGACGACTCTTCTAAAAGTTGTGGCTGTTATCCCTTTCACAAGGAGCTGAAGATCATGACAACCATCCAGAGCAGTCCTACAGAGACGTGGAGACCATGCGTTCCCACAAGAGTAAAGAAAGAGGATAGAAAAGCGCTTCTTGTCCAGCTGTGCCCCTCTTTGACAAGATCTGCAAATTCATGGAGCTCGATCGCGACAAAGGAGGCTCCTAAGATAAATGTGACAACAAACCAGAGAATCAGCTGTTTTTTTTCGTTGCGAAGCGAAGCTAGCATGCCAAAACCGCACGTGACGCTGCTGAAAAGGAGAATCATGGTTTCGGCAAAGGCAGTGGGAAGACTAAAGAGGTCGTGCGCAGAAGGGCCGCCAAAGGTGCTGTTGTGGAGAACGGCATAGGTGGTAAAGAGAGAAGCGAATACCAGACAGTCGCTCATCAGATAGATCCAGAAACCTAAAACGGTTTTAGAAAAAGTATCCTGGTGCGGGTCGGGAAGGCTTGTATCGGCGTGAGGATCGCGTGCATGGTGTATGGTTAAGGAACTCATTTGACACCTCCTCGCGCTAAATCCATCTCTTTCACTTGTGCGGCTGTAATTTTCTCATGCTCATCCTCACCGGAGAGGCGCACGATGACGCAGCCGATGATAGCGATGAGTGTTAAAAGAGTGAGCCAGAGGATGTGCCAGGTCATGGCGAAGCCGAAAATGAGGCTCAAAACACCGATATAAAAGCCCATGGGTGTATTTTTGGGCATGTAGATATCTTCATAGTCGCGCTGTTTGGGAGCCTGACCGCGTTTGATGGCCCACAAGGGATCGAGCTGGTCGACTGTGGGCGTAATGGCAAAATTATAGAAGGGAGGCGGCGAGGGTATCGACCACTCCAGCGTTCTGCCGTTCCACGGGTCGCCGGTGAGATCCCTGTTCTGTTGCGCTCGCGAATGCTCTTATAAAGCCCATAAATTGGACAAAGACGCCGCACAAGATGATGAGAGCGCCGATGCCCACGGTGATAAACAGAGGATGCCATCCCGTAGCGGCGTCATAATGGTCGAGGCGCCTTGTGGCTCCCATAAAGCCGAGCATGTAAAGAGGCATAAAGGCGAGCAGGAACCCGGTAAACCAGCACCAGAAGGCGTAGCGGTTTAACCTTTCGCTCAAGAAAAACCCAGTGAATTTGGGAAACCAGTAGGTGAAGCCGGCAGAAAAAGCCGAAGAGAACCCCTCCGATCACCATGCCGTGGAAGTGGGCGATGAGGAATAGGCTATTGTGCACCTGGAAATCGACAGGAGGCGACGAGAGCAGGATCCCTGTCATCCCGCCGACGCTGAAGTTGAGCACAAAGGCAAAGAACCAGAGCATCGGGGAGGTGAAGTGGACGCGCCCCCGAAATTTTGTAAAGAGCCAGTTGAAGATTTTGACGCCGGTGGGAATGGCGATCAGCATCGTCATGATCCCGAAAAAGGCATTGACATTGGAGCTTGCGCCCATCGTAAAGAAATGGTGCAGCCAGACGATAAAGGAGAGAATGGTGATGACGACAAGCGCCCAAACCATCGAGACATAGCCGAAGAGCCGTTTTTCTGAAAATGTGGGGACCACTTCCGAAAAGATGCCGAAGGCAGGCAAGATCAAAATATAAACCTCAGGATGCCCCCACGCCCAGATGAGGTTGACGTACATCATCGGATTGCCACCACCCCCCGCTGTGAAAAAATGCATGCCGAGGTAGCGGTCTAGGGTAAGCATCGCAAGGGTTGCTGTCAGGATCGGGAAGGCGAAAATGACCAGGATCATTGAGCAGAGAGCGCTCCAGACAAAGATCGGCATTTTCATTAGGGTCATCCCTGGGCAGCGCATCTTCAGAATCGTCACCAAGAAGTTGATGCCTGAGAGGGTGCTCCCAATCCCTGAAATCTGTACGGCCCAGATCCAGTAGTCGACCCCCTCGCCAGGGCTGTATTCGATGCCTGAAAGCGGCGGATAGGCGAGCCAACCTGTCGCAGAAAAGCGGCCGATTGCCAGAGATACCAGAGTCAAGAAGGCCCCCGCTGTAAAAAGCCAGAAACCTAAAGCATTGAAAAAGGGGTAGGCAACATCCCTTGCACCAATTTGCAAGGGCACAATGAGATTCATGAGGCCAAAGAGAATCCCCATGCCGACGAAAAAAATCATGGTGGTCCCATGTGCAGAAAAGACCTCTTGAAAGTGGCCTGAAGAGATAAACCCGTGGGCCTCTCCGACCGACAGGGCCTGTTGAAGCCGCATCATCAGAGCGTCCGCAAAGCCTTTGAAAAACATGAGAAGGACGACGACGATGTACATGATGCCGATTCTCTTCGGATCGACAGTGGTCACCCACTCCTCCCAGAGCCACTTCCAGCGCTTCAAGTAGGTCGTGAGGGCAAAGAGCCCAAGGCCTGTCAAGAGCATCCCGAAGACCGCTGCATTTTGACTCGGCTCGTGATGAAAAGCCTCTAAGGTTAGTCTACCAAACATATTACTGAGGGGTCCTATATTTCATGATAATCTGATCGAAGAGTTTCTGATCTTTCAGAAGGTAAGTCTCAGGATGATTATTTTCACTCGGGGCTGCCAGCTGTTTATAGGCGAGGCTTTTTTCAGATTTTTTGGCCGACTCCAGCCACTTCTGATACTCCTCCTCGGAAGAGGCCCTCGCAATAAAATGCATCCCTGCAAACCCCTCACCGCTTAAATTAGCGGAGGAGCCTCTAAAATCCCCAGCTTCCTGCGCGATCAGATTTAACTCCGTTCGCATGCTCGGCATGGCGTAAATTTGGCCGCCTAAGCGCGGAATCCAGAAGGAGTTCATCGGGGCATCGGCCGTGATGTCAAAATGGATGGGAGTCTCTTTGGGAAACTGCAAAAAATTGACACTGGCAATCTTTTCATCAGGGTAGATAAAGAGCCATTTCCACTGCAGGGCGACCACCTGGATCGTCACCGGCTTCTTAACGGATGCGATCGGCTTGAACGGGTCCAGTTGCTCCGTTTTCACCCATGTTAAAACGGCGATGATTATCGTCAGGACAAGTGGAATCCCCCACCAGATGTACTCTGCAAGTGTATTGTCAACTAGATCCGGGTCATATTTGGCTTTCGGGTTGTCCGACCTGTATTTCCAGGAGAATATAAACGTCAACAGGTAGACAGGAAGAATAACGAGCAGCATGATCCCCTGGATGATCAGGAGCAGGTTGCGCTCTTCAAGCGCGATGATCCCGCTGGGAAATAGGAGCGCGATATTGCTGCGGAATTTCAGCACCTGCAACGGCTGCATCACGAGGAAGAGAAATAGAATGACTCCTGCAAAGAACAGCATGAAGGGTACAAAAGGCTTTCCGTTCTTCTTCATCTTTTCCAAAAATCCCTTTGTTGTTTTTACCAAACATAGAGAATTTTAGAAGAAAGTCAAGGAGTTTTCTGCCCTTGAGACTTTGAAAAATTGTGAAACAGCCCTATAAAAACAAAAAAAATCTATTTACATAAATTATTACTTACAGTAAAATTAATATTAATTTAACAATTTAATTAAGGATAATTACGATGTCTTTAGATCCAACAAAAGGCAGCAAACCATTTATAAACCCAGCAGATAGTTCGCAAGTCCATACAAGACAAAGAAGCGCCTCCTTCAGCGGGAAGGGCGCCGAAAGAATTCTGCTACGCCGCCGAACTTCGAGGGAAGGGGCCGACTTTATTGAAGAGCTCGCAACCAAAACCTCTTCGGTTGCTGAACAGAAAGTTCCATCCGATGAAAAACTTTCAGCAAAAACAGCTCCAGTTGTTGCAACGTCCAAAGCTCCCGATATCAGTCAGAAACCCGATCCAAAATCCCCATCTATCGTAGATGATAAGCGCAAAAGGTTTGCAGAGCAAAAGCCGGAAAGGATGGAACGCTCCCGTTACATCCCTAAGTCAACCGTGGCTAATTGGAATCCCCGAGCCCGGGCGGCAGTTGCCAAATTGTATAAAGAACAGCAGGAGCGGCTCGAAGAAGAGTCTCAGAGCCTCTCCTCTCTTCTGCCTGAAATTCTCTCCCCTACTTCTCTCCAAATGGGAGTTAAAAATACGGAAGCTGTCCAGAAAACGCTTCGCAATGAGCAGTTCCTTAAAATGATTGAAGAGGTGCAAAACCATAGTCTTAAACGCAAATTTTATTTTTATAACGAAGGGGTCATTCCTACAGATGAGCTTTTCCAAATCATCCAGGCGCGGGTTTTTCTTCGAACAAGTCAAGCAAATCCTAAGAGCGAAAAATGTGTGATTAGTCTCCTCAATTTTTGTATCGACTGGATAAAGAAACAGCCTATGCTAGCACCGAAAGCAGAAACTTCGATGCGCGCGATCGTCAAGGCAACAAAGGCGTACACTGGTAGTGATGTAGCCAACGTAGCCACTGTTAAATATATCCGGGAGCAGGCCGCAAATTTAGAAAACAACCTCGATGCGGCCTTGAAACCGAAAGAGGTCGCTGCCCCCGTTCTCTTTGCTCCCTCGGCATCGAGTTACAACATTGACGCAATTTTAGCATCTATTGCAAAGGGTGAAATTATAAATACAGACCCGTTTGTAAAAGAAACTGCAGATGACCTTCTTCAGATGTTTGTACGGCTATTTTGCCAACTCAAAGATAGCGATCTGGTAAAACATGAGAAAAGCAGCGCCTATGCAGCCTTAACTCAGTGTACGAATGCCCTCGCTGAATATGTTTATGACGCCATTATCTTTAGAGAAACATTAAGTGAACGCAAGAATATGATGAAATTTTTTCTTGATGTAGGTTTTAAGGCCCTCGAGAGAGAAGATTATCAAACTGCAAGCTGTATCTTTAACGTTCTCAGCAATTTTGTTTTTGACAAGCTTCCTGAGACGAGCAGAGAGGTGCATGCCCATCAGCACTATCTGACGCTTCACAAATTCTTTAATCCTTTACATGATTTTCCACATCTTCGTGAAAGAATTACTAAATGTGAGGCGAAAGAAATCCCCTATATTCCCTACCTCCCTGTTAAATTCAATGATTTCATTAATAAGGAGGCAAAACATCCAGCCGAGTTGCAAGAAGATGGGAAAGATCCTCGCTTAAACATTGAGAAGTTGGCTATTCTAGAGAAGTTCGCAAAGGAGTTCCTTTTGGGACAGATAAGATGGCACGATGTTCTTAAAAATCCTCCAGTATTCCATACAAACCTCGTCGCTCAGTACCTCAAAGATGCTCAATATTCTAAAGAAGATTTGGAAAATCTTGATACTATGCGCAATTTCCAAGCTAAGAGCTACAGAGAAGCAGTAGCTAAAAAATAATTTTCAAAGTCGGTCCCTCGGGACCGACTTTTTTCAGGGGTAAGAAGGCTCCTTTTCTGCATGGGCTGTAATGCGTTTCAAATAGACAACCTGCGACTCGAAGGGAAGTTCGATACTGTTTTCTCGGAGTGCTGTTTCAATGACCCAGAGGAAATCGCCCTCTTTTGAATCGGTATAGGATTTGGCTTTATAGTCGACCCAAACGACAAGTTCAAAATCCAGCGAATGCTCTCCAAATTTTACCATCCAGACCTGAGGGTCCCCATATTCGGGACTTATCACAGTGCAGGGGACCTCTTTAGCGGCACGGCTTACGATGGCGCGGACGAGATCTTTATCATTGTTATAAGCAATGGAAAAGGGAATGTGCAGCCGCCGGTAGTCATCGCTCATGGTCCAGTTTACAAGTGGAGAGCTGATCAACTCAGAGTTGGGGACCACAATTTCAACGCCATCTGATGTGCGGATGACGGTGTTCTGAATATGAATTTCAGTGACCTTGCCATAGCGGCCTGAATCGAGCTCAAGGGTGTCTCCAATCTTTATTTTCCTTTCAAAAAGGATTTTTAACCCCGAAAAGAAGTTCATGGCGACCGATTGCAATCCGAGACCGATTCCAAACGTCAAAGCACCTAGAAGAATCATCATATGGTTAAAATCGAGGCCTATTGAGGAAAATATTGCAATAACCCCGACAAATAGAACAAAATAGTGAACGATGCTTTCGATATTTTTCACAAAGGAAATTTTATTATCCAGATAGAAAACAGCACTTTTTTTTATACCAAAACGTAAGATAAAAGAGAGAAAAAGCGAAATAAATACTATAAAAACGACTCTAAGAATAGTTAAAACATTGATTGGAATTTCAAAAATTTTAAAAAGGCTGACATTGAATATCTTCATGCTTTCAAACCAGACGTTGATCACGGAGTCGGTGGCGTCTCCCCACCATCTGACAATAAAATTGCTGTTGACTCGAATGGAATGTTCAATCTGGCCGATCAGCCACTGCACATGGGCGATCTCTTCCGTGAGCTGATGCAGCTTGGAAAGCGTTTCAGAGGTCTCTTGGCGGCGCGAATTATTAAGACCTGTCAAATTGCTTTCCCTGTTTTCGGCGTCGGCAGTTAAGATTCCCTGATCTTTGCGGATTCTCTCCTGCTCGGTAAGAGTCAATTTTTCCCAGTTGGACTGCTGGTTCAGAATTTTTTGAAGCTGCTCTTTCCAACCTTTAAGCCTTTCGCGCATCTCGCGACTCTGAATATTAAAGCGATTATTGAAATGCATGATCAGATTGAATTTTAAGCTGTGAAAAGCAAGTTGCGACCAGGCCAGAGCCTCTTCAACTGCGCTGTGAACAGTTTTTTGAGCCATCAGGTTTTTCATCGCTCTGCCCTGCAGCCCCGTCCCCCGCACCTCAATGGCAAATGCTTCGGCCCTTAAATACTCCATCTGCTTTCTTTCGAAATTGCTCTGTGCATGCAAGATGTCTCGTTCCAAGCGCGGTTCATCATAAAGAGAGCCATCCAGGGATTTAGCGGCATATTCCAGCTCCTTTTCCAATAGGACAAGCTGTCCCCTTTCCTTTTCCAGCTCCAGTTTTAAAACTCTAAGGTTTTCTTCCGCAATCCCAGTCGCTGCGCGCTTGGCCATGATCTCCAGCCCTGCTAACAATCTGCTGCTGGTCGGTTTGGCATCGCCTCTCAGGTAGATGGCGAGCAGCGTGTCGGTATTTTTATGCCCATTTTCAACTCTTTTTTTCAGCTCTTCCAGCTCATCCTGATCCTTCTTTATTTCCAGAAGAATTTTGCGCCTCTGCTGGTTGAGCTGAAGCTGCTGTTCCAGCGTATAGGATTTATTAAAGGTTTTGGAGGAGAGTAGTTCCCCGGGCTTTTCTCTTTTTGCCTGGGGCAAGGCTCTTAAATTCGTCTTGAAGCTATTGATGAGGTGAAACGCCGCTTGCTGATCCTCTGGAGACAAGGCCTCCTCTATTTTTTGCAAGTGGGCGATCGTGCTTTCCACTCTCCTCTCGAGCTCCTCCTCTTCATCAAAATAGTGCCACCATTGAGGGTGAAGCGTGTAGGGGTCGGGCATGGGAAGCTGTTCGGTCGCTTCCTGGGAATGGCCCGTAAAATGATCAAATAGGGAGCTGATATCAAGTGCAGAAGTATAAGAAGAAAGGGAGGTGAAAAACAGCAAAAACAGAGCGAAAATTCGAGTCGTGTCCATTTTCCTCCAGTAATTTGAACCCGATTTGCGCCCTAGCGGTGATTCAGCTGATGATTTTGGAGGCTAAAACGGGACAATTTTTGACATACTTGAGTAAAGTAGGCGAAAATTGTCCCGTTTTAGCCTCCAAAACAAGCGCGCATCAGATGAGTCATTGATAGGGCGCAAGTCGGGTTTTGACTAAAATTTTAGCCTTTTGAAGGATTGTCTCGAAACAGAAATTTTCTTAAGAGCGCCTTTTATCGCAAAAATTTTTGAAAGAAAAAAGAGCTCCTGGCATATTCCATGGAAACTCAAGTTTGGAGACCAAGATGCTGCTTCTATCCTGCTTCCATCAGAGTGACGCCACTAACATTAAAGTTCTCGTCCATCTTCCCTCTGGGGTCCCAGATCCAAGTCGCTCCTGCCCCATTCCCAGGGGTTCAATAGACACAAGACTTCGGGTGGCGGCAGATCACTCTTTCCATGTCTACTCCTGGTATTCTGCCATCGAAAGCATGCGCTGGCATGTGGGGCAAATTTACATGGATGCGTATGCGAAAAGACAAGAGTGGGAAAGTAGAGCTGTGAGGTTGCAAAGGGATATCCACAGCAGCTCCACGATAGAAAAAAGAGTAGAACTTCTATTTACGTTTTTGAATGAAGAGAGCAAAAGAAAGACCCAGCGGGAACTCCTCTTACCCATTCTAACGGATCTGCAAAAATCCCTCAGACTTCCAGCGAAAGAGGCTCACGACGCCTTAAGTCAGATGGCCTTTGAGTGCCACTGTTTAAAATATGGCCTTCTAAAATCGGACCTGCCCCCCCTGCAAACTCCTGAAAAATTGAAAGAACTTCTTGAAACAAAGGGACCTCTGCTTGTTTTTATGAAACTTGAATTTGATTTTAAAGACTCGATTGAGAATAAAGCAGCGTTTCTTGGAAAAAAGTTCTGGATCTGGCCAAGAGGGACTCAAAAACGTGAAATAGCAGAAACGCAAGCCCTCATCATTGTTGGAATCTGGTTGACGGCGAAAGGCAATATGGTCTGCTTTGCTAATCCTAGCGAGCCTACGGAACCTTCCAAAGATCGCAAGCTCTACATTGTCACTTATGACAAATTCGCTTCTTCGCTTATCAACACTGGAAGTATTTATGGGTATACGAGCGAAAGTGTGCAGCTGAAAAAAATACTTTATGAGCCAACCGTTTCGAAATAGCGTTCAAGAGCCTTCCTGAGCAAGAAGAGAAATGGCAGACCAGTCCATCTCCTCACGCCCCTTTTCGACACTGGTCTGAAGCTGCTTCTGAAGGAGCTGAGCGAGCGGCGTAGAGGTGTGCACGGACTTAGCAGCGTTTAAAAAAAGCGTGAGATCCTTTAATCCAAGCGTCAGCTTAAAACCAGCGGGGCTAAACTTCTTCTGATTGATGATTTTTCCATAGGTGTCAAAAACGGGCGAAGGATATAACGAATCGGTCAAAAAAGCGTGCAGCTGTTCAGGATTAACGCCGCTTTTCTCCGCAAAAGCTAAAGCCTCCCCCAGCATCTCGACGACAGATAAAATTGTAAAGTTGCCAGCAACTTTAACTGCATTGGCCGATTCGGGACTGTTTCCAAAATCATAAACCTTTTTTCCCATCATCCTTAACAGAGGTTCCGCCCTTTTTTTAGCCTCTACATCCCCTGCTACACAGATCCAGAGCTCATGCTTCGCTGCCACATCGGGCCTTCCAAAAACGGGTGCGGCAATGAATTGCACCCCCTTTTCCTCATGCTTGCGCAGAAGTTTACGCGTTGTTTCAGGAGCGACTGTGCTTGAAGAGATGTGAATGCATCCAGGCTTTGCCCCTTTTAAAAGATCTTCTGAAATGGCTTCTAGGGCTTGATCATTGGCAACCATTGAAAAAGCGAGGGGAGCCTGAGAAAATGCCTCGCTAGGATGCTCCAGAAGCTTAGCTCCCGCTTTAACCAGAGGAGTCGCCTTCTCTTTGGAACGGTTGTAAACGCTTAGGCTGACTCCTCCCTTCAATAGATTCATGGCCATGGGGGCCCCCATGCTGCCGAGGCCAATAAAGCTGGCTTTCGCTGTCATCTCTTTTCTCCTTTCATCACAATTTTGCCAGCTCCCACTGGCAGGGAGATCGTCTCATTTAAAATGGCGTCGATAAACAGCAGTTTTTAAATGAGGAATATTTGTAAATTCCATGGAGACATTCCCCGGATTATTCATTGTAAAATTCAGAAATAGCAGTAGGCGGATTTAATAGAAATATTTTTTCTTAATTCATGTCCTCAAGTTGTTTGGACACTTGAAACCCGACTTGCCCCCCTACATCGCGCTTAAATTTGCCTGCACTTAGCAATTTGCTCTGCTAAGTTCGGCCAAAGTTTAAGCGCTATGTAGGGGCGCAAGTCGGGTTTGAATATAATGGATCTGGTACACGTCTGGAACCTGGTATCCTTGAGCGTGCAGCTCCTTGATCATCTCCTTATCGACAACCTCATTTTTGGCTTTTAGGGTGCCGCAAACTTCGACCTTGATGGAATTGTTGGGTCGCTTTTTACAGGCAACCTGCGACGAGATCTGGAGACCTTTTTCGAAATTATTTTATTTCTGCAACGCTCTTCCTGTAAACCTCTCTCATTGAGATTAGGGGGTCAGAACAACTCTAAAGCGCGCTTTTCCACTCATCATATGCTCATAAGCAACAGCCGCTTTTTCTAAGGGAAAGACCTCATTTATCGAACGCACGCCCGTGAGCGCACTGAAAGCCATCGTATCTTGTGAATCGGAGGAGGTTCCTGCTGGCCAGCCAGAAATGGAGCGGCGCGCTCCGATAAGCATGAGCGGAGAGACGTCGAGGGATTCGGTTGATATTCCCACGACGAGCAGTTTGCCATTGACTGCAAGGCCGTTGATGACGCTGCTCATCGCTTCGCTGTTTGTCACAGTAGCGAGGACCAGTTTGGCTCCTCCAAGTTTGTTGAGAGCTTGGGAGACATCCTCAGCTTCGCTGTCGATGTACTGGTGAGCGCCAAGCTTTTTTGCAAGAGCTTCCTTATCCTTTCTTCTTGCAATAACAACTGTGCGAAAGCCCATTTTCACCGCATATTGAGTGGCAAGGTGGCCGAGGCCCCCAAGGCCCAGAATCGCCACTAGATCACCCGCTTTTGCTCCACTATTGCGCAAGGAGTTAAAGGTGGTGATCCCTGCACACATCAGAGGGGCCGCCTCAACAGCAGAAAGCTCTTCAGGAATATGGGCAAGAGCCACGGCCGGGGCAATCATGTACTCCGCATATCCTCCATCGTAGCTAATTCCTGGCACCTCTCCATTTTGGCAGGTGATGAAGTCGCCACGGCGGCATGAGGGGCAGTGGCCGCAATGTCCTCCATGCCAGCCCACTCCCACGCGATCTCCCACTTTCCACCCTTTAACACCTGCGCCCAAAGCATCGATTTTTCCAGCCACTTCATGCCCTGGCACCCGTGGAAACACAATTCCGGGAAAGCTATTTTCTTTGGTAAGAGAGTCGCTATGGCAGATGCCGCAAGCCTCCACCTTGATGCGCACAGAGCCGGCGCCCGGTTCTGGAACCTCCCGCTGCACGAGCTCTAACGGACCCCCTGGACGTGTGACTTGAACGGCGCGCATTTTTGGCATCGCTTTTCTCCCCGGTAATTTTTCTTTTTTATGAGGGAAAAAAAAACATGCGTCAAGAAATTTATCTAAACAGCCGCAACTTCCGCATCCCTTATGTTTAACCTGACTTGCCCCCTACATCCTGGCTCGACTGCTTAAATAACACTCGAGCCAGGATGTAGGGGCAAGTCGGGTTTTAATCCACGACAACTTTTATTTGCAAATTTCGGACTTTTGCACTATCACTGTTTAAAAAAACTTAAGGAACGAGCGATGCCAACGCACAAGACAGGGACAAGGGAAGAGTGGCTTGCCGCAAGGCTCGAACTTCTCGACGCAGAGAAGGAGCTCACGCGGCAGAGCGACGCATTGGCGCGGCAGCGGCAGGAACTGCCTTGGGTTCGGATCGACAAGAAGTACCGCTTTGATACCGATGAAGGGAGCGTCTCATTGGCAGACCTTTCCAGGGGCGCTCGCAGCTCCTCGTCTACCACTTCATGTTCGGGCCCGAATACACAGCGGGCTGCCCCTCCTGCTCGTCCATCGCCGATGGATTCAATGGCATTGCCGTCCACCTTGCCAACCACGACGTGACGCTCTCGGCGGTGTCGCGAGCGCCTCTTGCGAAACTGCAGGCCTATAAGCAGCGAATGGGCTGGACCTTTCCCTGGGCCTCCTCGCTAGGGAGCGACTTCAACTTCGATTTTAACGTGTCAATCACCGAGGAGCAGCAGCGCCAGGATAACGTCGCATACAACTACCGGCGAGAAAACAAGAGCCCAGAGTGGCGCGACACACGAAGGGCCCCTCGCCGAGATAGCAGCCATGGCAGGCACCGACGCGGCGACATACACGCGCGAGAGGCCGGGGATGAGCGCGTTTGTGCTCGAAGATGGCGTCATCTACCACACCTATTCCACCTATGCGCGCGGTTTGGATGGCCTCTGGGGCATGTATCAGTGGCTCGACCGTGCTCCTCAAGGGCGCAACGAAAAAGGCATCTGGTGGCGCCGCCACGATGAATATCCGCGGAGTGACATGTTCAACTCTTTTTAAACCCGACTTGCTAAGTTCGGCCAAAGTTTAAGCGTGATGTAGGGCGCAAGTCGGGTTTTTAATGTCCGTCCGTATAATGGTCGATTATCCCCCAAAACACGTTATTGATAACAGAACGTTCTCTTAGGGTAGTTGTCATCTCAGCCCACATTGTCTTAGCTAAAAGAAAACCTTTTTCACGATTATGTGCAGCCATCTTAAATGCTACAATACAAGTGATCCAACATTTCATATCTTCATTATGAATTTCTTTTAATTCTTCAATTTTAATTGTGGCACCTTTTTCTGTCTGATCTCTTAATAAAATTACAAGAGCTACATCATTTAATAAACCCACAATCTCTGTTTTTTCCGAGGATTCAGGCAAATTTTGAGCCAGAGGAAGAGCCTGTTCCAAAAAAGCTTCTGCAAAACCACGGCGGTCTGGTACATTCCAGAAATATGTGGAGTGCTTAAATAATTGCTTAACTTGACATAAAAAATCCGATTTTTGAGCGAGCATGTTTTTTACTACGAAGCTCATCTGACACGTATATCCCATTTTTTTAAATCCCTTTTTAATGTACTCATAAGCACTGATTTGATGATAGGTTGTTGAACAGCTTTTTGCCACTGTCAAAGCAGCGTCAAATAAGCGGTCGCTGATAAGAGCTTGAATGCGATCACGAAAGGCATAACATCCATACATATACCTATATTCCCTGCTCGAAAATCTTTCAGCTGTGCGAAGTAGCCTCGCTTCACATAACTGTTCTATGCAACCTGAACCAAAGATGGCTATGTAATCTGGTTCGGAGATGACTTGAGGCAGATCTTCATCCTGAAGAAATAGATTTGCATAGTTACTTTGGGATAGAACAGCGGCTTTAGCCAAAACTTCCTTTAAAATGGGATGCTGATGAGCAAGAGGCTTCCATTTTGTTTGGGTTGGGGGTGAAGAGCGAAAAAAAAGAAGGGCGAGCTCTTCGACCATTTGAATTCTGACCCATCTTATATCTGAGTGCCATTTCACTTCTGGCCATTCATAGTTTTCTAATTGTTCGAGTCGCTGCTGTTCGGGACTTTCGAGCTTAAAAGCTTTCTGCCTCATTTTAGCAATAAGACGCATAATTTCAGTTTTTTGTCGCCGCGCGAATATTTTTATAAATATTGTATGAAAAAATCGATTGACTTCTGATACGCGGCGTAACTGACCCTCTTCTACGTTGAGTATTAAAGACTTGTCGAACAAGTCTAAAGGCAACTCAGTTATAGTGAGTCGTGGAGCTGGGGGCAAGTTTGGTGGGACATTTAGGCAGACTGAGCTCATATTAGGATACAATTGTAGACAGAAAAGGGGTCTTGAAGCAAGAAAAAACAGTCATGGCAGGAGGACACCTAAGCGTTTAAAATTTTAGAACCTGCGACCAGAGGTTAATCTTCCAACTTGCTTATCTAATTTTTGACTTTAAACCCGACTTGCCCCCTACATCCTGGCTCGAGTGTTATTTAAGCTGTTGAGATAGCGCAAATTGCGATGAAGCCAAGGGTATCCCCCTTGGCGAATCGCAAGATGCGCTAGATCGACTGCTTAAATAACGCTCGTGCTAGAGCGTTTTAGAATATCTTTTGAAGTGAAAACGAAAAAATAAATATAAGCAATTTCATGATAAAACCTTTTTGGGAAAACTTTGCAAAAATTGAAAATTAAAAATAGCGCTTAAACTTGCCTGCACTTAGCAATTTGCTCTGCTAAGCCCCTTGGCCAAGTCGCGACTTGGCCTTCGGAGCTTATCAGGCAACTTGCTAAGTTCGGCCAAAGTTTAAGCGTGATGTAGGGGCGCAAGTCGGGTTTTAAACCCGACTTGCCCCCTACATCCTGGCTCGAGTGTTATTTAAGCTGTTGAGATAGCGCAAATTGCGATGAAGCCAAGGGTATCCCCCTTGGCGAATCGCAAGATGCGCTAGATCGACTGCTTAAATAACGCTCGTGCTAGAGCGTTTTAGAATATCTTTTGAAGTGAAAACGAAAAAATAAATATAAGCAATTTCATGATAAAACCTTTTTGGGAAAACTTTGCAAAAATTGAAAATTAAAAATAGCGCATCGTTTTGTCAAATTCTGCCCGCTTTCGTGCAATAATAGCCTCGCGAGGCGTGAGTGAATTTGGCGGCGGCTCCTCGATCTTTGTTTCTGCCACACAAAATGAGACGCAGTCGCGAATTGCTTGTTCCAAAGCGGGTTCAAATGACTTTTTTTGATTTGCAGCAAGGGTTCTCAAGTCATTCACGTTCGCCCTTTTAATTTGATTTTAAAATTAAAATATATTTATTTTAAACAAATATTTGTTATTATATTATAAAAGAGAGAGGGAGGTTTCCTTGCAAGTAAACCCACGAGATATTCCTGAAAAACCTGAGGAGAAGGTAAAAGAGGTCAAACACATTGACTTGTCTAAATTGCCCTCTTTACCCCTGTATATCATCCAGCGAGCGCGGGAACAAATCAACTTACAACCCGATTTGCGCCCTAGCGGTGATTCAGCTAATGATGCGATTTTTTGGAGGCTAAAACGGGGCAATTTTTGACATACTTGAGTAAAGTAGGCGAAAATTGCCCCGTTTTAGCCTCCAAAACAAGCGCGCATCAGATGAGTCATTGATAGGGCGCAAGTCGGGTTTACAGTTGAAAATAGAGCCGAAACGATGCTTGCTGCAACATTTTTGCAGAGAGCATTAAAAAACAGAGTGATTAAGCCATGAAAGACTCCGAATCGCGTTTTAACGAGACGTTTCCCATCCTGTCTGAAGACCAGATCGCGAGGATCGCTACGCATGGGCAGAAACGACCGATCAAGCAGGGCGAGGTGCTGGTTCATCCAGGGGAACATTACATCAAATTCTACGTCGTCTTATCGGGACAAATTCAAGCCTTTACGCGCAAATGCCAAGGGGAGGAACTCATCGCCTCCGTTCAACCTGGCATGTTTACCGGCGAGATTGCAATGGTCACCGACCGGCGTGGATTAGTCGAATTGCGCGTAACTGTCTCAGGCGAGGTGATCGAAGTGGATCGCAAAGAGCTGCTCACACTCATCCAAACCGATAGCGAATTTAGCGATATCTTAATGCGCGCCTTTATTCTCCGCAGAGTTAATTTAATTGAACATCAATATGGAGACGCCGTTCTTCTCGGTTCAAACAATTGCAGTGGAACGCTTCGCATTAAGGAGTTCCTGATACGCAACGGACATCCCTACATGTTTATCGATCTTGACCGCGATAGCGGCGTTCAGGAAATTCTTGACCATTTCCATATTTCCTACGAGGAAGTGCCCGTCCTGATTTGCCGAGGCGAGCTGCTCCTTAAACGCCCCAGCAACGCCCAAATTGCAGAGTGCTTAGGCTTAAATGAGAGGATCGACAGCCAGCAGCTGCGCGATCTCATCATTATTGGAGCCGGTCCCGCAGGGCTTTCTGCTGCAGTCTACGCGGCCTCAGAAGGTTTGGATGTCCTCCTCATCGAAACTAGAGCGCCAGGCGGCCAGGCGGGATCAAGTTCGAAAATTGAGAACTACCTCGGCTTTCCCACCGGCATTTCCGGTCAGCAACTCGCAGCACGCGCCTTCACTCAAGCGCAAAAGTTCGGAGCGCAAATCGTCGTTGCCCAAGGCGCCAAACAGCTCTTGTGTGAGAAGAAGCCCTACGCCATCGAGATCGACAATGGCACAAAGATGCTCGCGAAAACCGTCATCATCGCCACCGGAGCTGAGTATCGCAAGCTGCCTCTGGAAAATCTGTCTCGGTTCGAAGGACAGGGCGTCTACTACGGTGCGACGTTTATGGAAGCGCAGTTGTGCCCCAATCAAGAGGTGATTGTCGTCGGCGGCGGCAATTCCGCCGGGCAGGCCGCCGTGTTTCTCTCGCAAACGGCTAAACACGTTTACATGGCTGTGAGAGGGCATGATTTATCTGCCACCATGTCGAGATATCTGATCCGGCGCATCGAGACGAATCCTAAAATTTCTTTGTTGCACAGCACTGAAATTACAGCCCTTGAAGGCAATCTGCACCTCGAAAGCGTCACTTGGCGCAACAATCAAACAGATGGCGTTGAGACTCATCCCATCCGCCATCTCTTCCTGATGACCGGCGCACTTCCCTGCACAAACTGGCTTAAAGGCTGTATCGCCCTCGATGCAAAGGGGTTCATCAAAACCGGTGCGGATCTGCTCCCCAATGAGCTGGCCGACTCCCATTGGCCCCTTGCTAGGGCCCCGTATCTACTTGAAACGAGCTTGCCAGGCGTTTTTGCCGTTGGAGATGTCAGAGGGGGAAATATCAAGCGGGTCGCCTCAGCAGTAGGCGAAGGATCGATCGCCATCGCCTTTGTCCATCAGCTGCTGCATGATTAATTGCTAGCTAATTGTCATTACAACCCGACTTGCCCCCTACATCACGCTTAAAACCCGACTTGCGCCCTATCAATGACTCATCTGATAGATTTTCACTCAATCATCTACCGGCACCCACCCACCTGGGATGGTCGTACATCTTTTTTCTGGTAATGACATAGAAATCCGAAGCTAGGTCCATATAACTATGAGCTTCATTCCAAGCTTTACCTGGATCAGGCTGGTCCTTACTACGAAAAGCGATTAGTTAGCAGGGTGCCCGCAGCTTTAGCTTTGATTCTTAAAATGGTTGAGGCTGTATAGGAAATGGGGAGCTCCTCGAGCTCTACGATCGCAATTGTCGCAGGATCAGCGCCAGCAGCGAGGGCTTTTTGAATGGCCTGCTGTTTGGCAACCTCTAAAAGTTCTTCACGGCATCTACCCGCACTAGGCAGCATCAGATCCACCTCTCCGCTTACGCTGGCAATGGCAGCCCCTATGGCGTTGGCACAGTCAGCGTGATGGGGACGGATGACCTTATAGCCAGCGAGTTCCCCCTGAATCAAGATAGCCCCTCCTCCGACAAGTACTACAGGGAGTGGGTCTTGGCAAATTTGGATCTTGTCCAATGCGCTGATCACCTCTCTATGAATGATGGACATGGCCTGGAGGCAAAGATCTTTATTAATAGAGGCAAGCCTTGATAGGTCACATGCGGGATTGGCTAGACGCACCCCCCCTAATGCCAAGAGACAATCGGTGGCAGTGAGCATTTTTCCACCGAAAGCGATGCTTTCCGTTGCAATGCGATACCCGACACTATCGGGACCCACTGACACCCTTCCATTTTCATGGCGTACAAGGCTTCCACCGCCTATACCAATGGTAATGATGTCTGGCATGCGCAAATTGGTTTCTACCCCACCAATGCTGACTGCCAAACTCGATTCACGGGGAAAACCTTTCATCAGGATCCCAATATCCGTTGTGGTTCCCCCGATATCGCAAACAATACAATCGTCTAATCCCGTTAAATAAGCGGCCCCCCGGATACTATTTGTAGGACCAGAACCAATAGTAAGGACAGGATAACGTTTTGCAGTCTCAAGTGATATTAGGGTGCCATCGTTTTGAGAAAAATAGATGATAGCCTGAATTCCATAGCGCCGCAAAGCGCGCTCAAGCCCAATAGCCACTTTACGGATCACCTGTACCAGGGCAGCATTCAGAATTGTGGCATTTTCACGCTCTAAAAGTCCTAAGCCCCCTATTTCTGAAGAGAGAGTAACGGGAAAATCCTCGCCCAGAAACTCTTTTACCATGGAGGCAAAGGCCTTCTCATACTTGTTAAAAATAGGAGAGAAGATCGATGTCACCGCTATAGAGGCCATCCCTGTCCGCTGAATCCTGCTAATGACCCTTAAACACTCCTCTTCATCAAGTTCCAGTGAGCTGAGCGGCCTTCCATCAAATTCAGCCCCCCCATGAAGATAGTAGACGTCTCCTCCAATCATTTTTTTTAGCGATTCATCCCAAGTAAACATCGGTTCAACAGCTCGCCCTGCGGGCAGACAAATCCGAACAGCTGCAGTTCTAGCCAGATCTTTTCGCTGAACAATCGCATTCGTCGCATGTGTTGTTCCTAGCATCACATATTGGATAGCGGATTTTGCCACAGGAGAGTTGGCCAGGAGCTGGTCGACAGCATCGTAGATCCCCTCCTCAATGTTCGTTGTCGTGTGCACTTTAACACTTTGGATAATTTGATCCGATTGATCAAGCAGGACAGCATCCGTATTGGTGCCACCTACATCGATGCCGATTCTATACATGTGCATAAAGTTCTTGAAGAGGGACAAAGTCATAGTCAAAACCGAAACTGCGCGGTCCCCAAACGGCGAGAGCGCTTTCGGTTCGCATAATCTCAGGACTAGGAATACCCAAGCAGATCACACGCAGTCCATATCTTAACCCTTCCGTCGTAAAGGGAAGGCCTGTTTGAATATCTAAGAGGGAGATTAGATCCGGAACAACGGCAACGAGACGACCCTCTATTTTTGCAATAAGGTTCTCATTTTGAAACTGAACCTCTAAAACCATTCCGTGATACTCCTCAAACCCTTCGACGTAGGTATGGCCGCTTACAAACCCCCCCGCAGTTTCTCTTTTGACATCGGCGATTCGACCGCGAAAGAGAATCTCTGCAACCCCATAAAGGGAATCGCTCGTCACCTCTTTGATCGCCTCAATGGGATCTCTTTTATTGGCATGAGCCTCTTTGATAGCCTCTCCAAGCTCGATGCAGAGGCTGATCGTCCCTGGAATTGCCACACGTTTTACATCAGCTCCACTCATGGCATATTCTGCAATGTGCGCAACCCCTCCAAAGCGAATTGCCACCCCTCGCGAGAGGTACTCGAGCATTTCATTATCTAAAGTCTTGATCAGACAGCTGTCTCCCCTCTCATTGTGGAGTGCCATGGGAGTGCCGTTTATGCCGTAAATATGAAACGTCTCCATATGAAGCTCTGGGAACGCGCGTCCCATTCCATCCGCGTCTACAATGGGGATGCCTGCTTGAGCTGCAACAGTCAGCGGCAGGGTCGAATTAATTCCTCCACATTCGATCGCCATCGTCGCAAATGCCTTTTTTCCATACACCCCTTCAAGCATGCGCAAGGATTTAAGAGCCTCATCACCATTCGGGATTTTTTCCATCATAATCGTAGGAGCTCCCATCATTGCGGTGGGGATGATGAAAGCATCATCGGGCAACTCCCTAGGATCCAGCATTGGAATAGGACCATACTGACGAATCGCTTTGATCGCCATCAGCTTTCCAAGCTTCGGGTCACCTCCACCGCCAGCTCCAAGCAAAGTTGCCCCCAGCGCTAAATTTTCAACCTCTTTTTCACCGATCCATCTCATCCTGCTAAAAACCCTCACTATCTTCTCGTACTAACCCAAATTTTGAAGGGAGTTGCCATCTCTCACAAAGTTTATGCAAGCCGATGTTGCAACCAAAGGCGACACAAATACCTGTAATAGATGGAATTCCTACAGGAAGGCAAATAGCTACTAAAATACCGCATGCCCATGCGGCAAATGCTGGCCAAACATATTTGCAGTACTCTGTCCCTGGACCAAATTGATAGGCCTTCTGTTGAATGACATAATAATCAGCGATCATCACCCCAGCGATAGGGGGAATGATGATACCCAGAGCATTGAGCCATGGAATAAAGTAGTTGGCAATCCCCATCACTCCGAGCAAACTGGCAATCAACCCCCAAATCAAAACGATACGAGATTTTTTCATCTTTAATAAATTGGACAAAGCTAAAGAAGCGGAGTAGAGATTGCTATCATTTGTCGTCCACTGGGCAGCAATGACAATGACCAGAGCTGGAATACTTAATCCTGTAGCAATCATCGCAGCGGGTAGATCACCTGAACCTGTGGCTAACGCGGTAACGCAGCCGGCTATGATCATGAAACCGTTACCAAAAAGGAAACCTATAATGCAGGCTATCCATGAGGAAGTTGGACTTTTCGCATAGCGACAAATGTCTGCTTGAACGACAGCGCCAACAGCAAAGCTGCCCACAACTAAAACAACTCCTTCAGTAAAGGAAATAGGCGAGAGAGGAGAAAGGGTAAACAGATTTTCCCAGCCATCTGCTTGGCTAACAGTGGCATGAACACCCCACATAGCCAGCTGAACGAGCGCAGGGATGGCGATGATGCTCAAAGCTTCTATCCCTTTATAACCCAAATAGGCGGTAAGCATCATGAGAAGCCCTCCCCAAAGAGCAGCCACCTCGGGAATGGCCAGAAAACCTGCGTCAGGCAGCATCGCATTAATTGTTTGTCCAAAAAAACCGGTCTGCACTGCAAACCAGCCAAGTAGTGTACTTGCGCCTACCCCCCCTATGATATTGGCACCGAGTCTTCCAAAAGCGTGGCGCGCCAAAAGAACTGTCGAAACGCCATGCTTCGCACCCGCTGATCCGATAAACCCCGCGATGAGGGTCAAGAGCCCATTGCCGACTAAGGTAGCAATGATGGCATCCCTTAATGAAAGACCTGCAGCAATCGCAGCTCCTGTGAAGAGTCCAGACGTTGCCATGCAATAGCTTGCCGTAACAATAGCGATTTGCAAGCTCCCTCTTTTTTCTGTCTCTTTGACTGATTTTAACGCATAGTCATCAACAGCTATGTTTTTTTGTGAAAAAATCACTGATTCCACAGTCCCTCACGATTTTGAACTGATACAATATTTAAACTCTCAAAAAAAATCAAAACAAATTCACAAAATAAAAATTGTCGACATGAGCGGCACATAAATAAGAGCTGCGATTGTGCTCAGGACAACTGCTGTTGAGGCTTTTTCATGCTGAGTATCAAGAATTGTCGCAATGATGACAGTATTGACAGCCATCGGCACAATCGAAATTAGTAAAAGAGCTTTGTGAGCAACATCGTCGTAGAATCCAAAAAAGGCGCTGTCAATTGCGTTCAAGCTTACGATGAGAGCCGGCCAGATCAGAAATTTTGCAAAGAAGGTGAGCCCAATAAATGTTCTGTCAAATTTAAAATGTTCGAGTTTGGCAAGACCCAGGCCAATGATCATCATTCCCATCACGGTGAATGTCCCTTTAATGTAATTGAAAAATTGAACAAAAGCATCGGGTATTTCGGCACTAGATAAATTGAAGCCCATTCCAAGACAAAAAGCATAGATCGCGGGCAAACGGAGCACCTTGCTCACACATTCTGCGGGTGTGTATTTGCCTCTTGCAAGAATATAGTAGCCAACTGAGTTTTCATAGAGCACGATGCCAAGAAGAGCCAACACGTAGATCCCTTCGGCCTCATTATTGAAAATGAGCAGGGCGAGAGGAAGTCCGAAATAGCCGGTGTTGCCAGAACCTGCAGAAAAAGCCATGAGGTTTCGTGATGAGTCACTCCATAGCCCTTTCCCGATTCTGTAGAAAATAAGACAGATGGAACAGCAGATGACAAATGTGAGAACAGGAAGAAAGAGTACGGCGCTGGTTATCTTTACGTTGAGAACGCCATTAAAAATGATCAGCGGATTGATGATGAAAAACATGATCCGCGCGATGCTGTCTCGCGTAGTCCCAAGAGCCCTTGAGGCAGCATATCCCAACCCTATATTCATATACAGGGGGACCATTTTCATGAATAAGGCCAAAAAAGAGACAGAGACCATATTCTCCTACGGCTATTTCGCAAACCCTTTCGTCATATCCTAAGTTTACAAAGCCATACTTTTTACCCTATTTACCCTTCCTTCGTCAACATTAAAAAAGTCTTTATGCCACGAATGATGGGTTCTAAATTGAATAATCTTAGCAATTCTGGGATTAACCAGAAAGGGAATAGTATTGGCTTCTTAAAAATTCGACAGCATCGATTCGTTCCTGAGGAGTTTTTTGTTGCCAGAATTGCAAATCGGAAGTGTTGTCGTTCTTCTTTATGATATGCACTGCCATATCCCTACGCAATGATCGATTCTCCATAAGCCAATCTCCGAGCTCTGATAATTTTTATCGCAACTGGGTACAGGACTTTGTCCGTTGGGATAGTATATTCTAACATTTTTACAAATTTCTTGTCTGCTTCCCTTTCATGTATTTCTGGAGGCAGCCGAAGCATACGTTTGCCTGAAAATGGTTTTTCAGGGACTCTGCCAAGCTCTTTGCAAAAATCCTTTTTTGGTGTAAGATAAGCCTTTTGAACCAATGAAAATGAAAATTTGGCAAAAAAACCAAACGGTTTAGAATTTTGATGCAAAACACAGATAAATTTGACCTTATTGTTTTGTATAATCATTAAAGATCTGATTGTTAGTAACCTATGTCAAATGTACCAGATTTTAGCCCAAACTGAAGAAGATTGAAAAAGTGGAAAATAAAGAGGCTTACTGGGCTATTTGTCCGAAATGTTTGGGACGCGGCAAAAAAAACTTGAGGCTCCGCAAGAAAGCGAGACTCCGCTACCAAATAGCAATTAATGAATTTGAAAAAACTCAGGGTAAAGGAAAGGCTTCGGTTCGGCCTAAGATTACTCAATATTTATGCGATAATTGCAGGGGATCAGGCTTAATTCCTGCTACTAGTCACCCCACAGCAGATTCAGAAAACTATCCACATGTAGCAATTATTGGTGCAGGTATAGGAGGCGTGGCGCTGGCTGTAGCTTGTTTGCATCGTGGCATTCCATTTACCCTTTATGAGCGCGATAGCAGCTTCGATGCACGAGCTCAGGGTTACGGACTTACCTTGCAACAAGCAAGTAACGCAATTAAAGGATTGGGTCTTTTCTCTTTAAAAGACGCGGGTAATTCCACACGCCATGTAGTGCATACTACAGAAGGAAAAGAAATTACTGAATGGGGAAAGACGACGCATTCAAACATTAAAAAGTCTCCAAGGCGTATAAATGTCCATATCCCGCGACAGGCCTTGCGCTTAGCGTTGCTTAAGCAATTGGGCGACCATGATGCCGTGCAGTGGGGGCACCGCTTAATTAGTTTTAAACAATGTGAAGATAAAGGTGTTGAGCTGAGCTTTCTAGTTAACGGAGAGATGAAAAATGTCAAGGCAGATTTGCTGGTGGGTGCCGATGGTGTTCGTAGTGTTGTGCGCAGCTTGTTGATTGGTGAGGATCTTACTCCTTTACGTTACCTGGGTTATATGGTAATTCTGGGTATTTGTTCTTTAGAGGCTCTTAAAGGTCTTGAGAGTTCTTTGCTTGACTCAGCTACCGTGTTTCAAACCGTTAATGGCTATGAGCGAATCTATATGATGCCTTACTCGTTAGACTCTGTAATGTGGCAACTTAGTTTCCCCCTATCAGAAGAAGAAGCTAAGACCTTGAGTGCACAAGGAGCTCAGGCACTTAAAGAAGAAGCGTGTCGTAGAACACAGTGGCATAAGCCTATTCCTCAAATTTTATCAGCAACACTACCGGCAAAAATTACAGGTTATCCCGTGTACGACCGAGAATTACTCAAACCGGAAGTATTGGAAAAAGCTGGGCCATTTACTTTGATTGGAGATGCAGCTCACCCTATGAGTCCATTTAAAGGACAAGGTGCAAATCAGGCTCTGTTGGATGCACTGGCACTAGCTCGTAACATTTCAATAGCATGTACTCCCTTGTCTAAATGGAGAGAAACCGGAATAAGAGAAATTGTACTAACTGAATTTGAAGAAGAAATGTTAGCACGTAGTGCTTCTAAAGTGAAGGATTCTGCTGAGGCTGTGGAATTTCTACATTCCAAAGGGGTGCTACGTGAAGGTCATGAACCTAAAGGGCGGTCTTTACGAGGTAACAATCTGTAATCAGGGTCAGACCGTATTTGATTTGGCTAAGAGGGCGGAAATCTTCCTAGTTCGGAATTGCCTGAAAAACAGCAATAGTTGAATTTCGTCTTTTCAAACTTGAAATTGGATGGGAAAAAGCTGTTGGTGACATTGCGAGAGCCGTTTTTGACCCAATGTGCAATGTCACATCAACTAGTGAAACTGACTCAGCGACCATTTTTAGAACATTTCCAGTTTTTGCGGCTTTTTCTTCGGCACTGGTCGATCCTCTAATTTTATGTTAATAAAGTTAACCGTTTTAAGCAAGACCCCATTCTAAGAATAGTCACTGGGCAGAGGAAACTTTTGTTTTTGGGGAAAGGGCGATAGTACTTAGCTCATTTTTTTCCCAGTAAAATAGAAATTTACTGAAGATGATAAACACAGACGAATTTGGTCCTTTGGGCTTCGATTATTATGGAATGACTGGAATTAAAACCCATTGCTTGAGTTTGGGGGTGTCATTGATGTGCCCTGGATAAGTTTCTTTGGGCATAAAAGGCTGTGTCCGACTTAGATCATTGCGCGAAACACACATAGGGAGAATGACATCTCCCAGCTTGCTTGTCAGGGGAATTTCTACAACATTAATGTAAGATGATTGGCCCGCTGTTGCCTGTCCCACCTGCTTCACATTGGGCATCATTAAAACCCGACTTGCGCCCCTACATCACGCTTAAACTTTGGCCGAACTTAGCAACCTGATAAGCTCCGAAGGCCAAGTCGCGACTTGGCCAAGGGCTTAGCAGAGCAAATTGCTAAGTGCAGACAAGTTTAAGCGTGATGTAGGGGGCAAGTCGGGTTTAAAGCCTCTGAAACAAAATGTTGGCCGGAACTTCCACAATTAAGGTCGGTCACCAAAATCAGCTGATCAGAATCTCTTCCGAAGTGCCTAATTCTAAAGATCTCCGGAAGTAGGATTCGAACCTACGACCAATGGATTAACAGTCCACTGCTCTACCGCTGAGCTATTCCGGAATGAAAGTGGTTATCTTAGGGGATCCTCTATTTTTTCAGCAATTGGTTTTGCAGCGGGGTTTGCAAAAAGGGTTTCAGCGACAGCCACGCCAATGGCGGAGTCGGCTGTGCCGTAGTAGAGGAACCAGCGGTTCTTAAAATGGACAAGCCCTTGGATGAAGACGGTGCCGTCCTTGTACTGGCCTGTCTTTTCAAAGGGCCGCTCGGGCTTGAAAAAGCAGTCGTCTGACCGTGCTAGTATTTGTGTGGGGTCATTTAGGTTAAAAAGCAGCTGGCCGGCGGCATAGGCGCCAGCTCCAAGGTTTGGATCGCCATCGGTGCGGCTATTTTTGCCATTATAGAGGAGGAGAATCCCCTCTGTTGTGAGGAGAGCGGGGGGGCCGGGTTCGACGAGGGCGCTATCAAACTTGCCTGGACGCGCATCTACGAGGGGGATAAGCTCTCCAGAAGCATCCAGGAGAGGCTTCCAGTCGATGAGGTCGTCTGAAGTAGCGGCGTAGATGTGGCCCTCTCCCCAGTACATCCAGTATTTGCCCTGAATCTTTGTTGCGAGGAGGCGATCGCCCTCTTGGCGGCAGACGATGGAGCCCGATTTTGACCAGCGGCGGTCAAAGTTTGCTTTGGCGAAGGCGTAGCCATGCTTTTTCCAATGGAGGAGATCGCGCGAAGTGGCGGTAGCTACGAGGGCAACTTTTCGATTCCACTGGGTGTAGGTCATCACGTAGAGGCCATCTTCGCGTTCTACGAGGCGCGGATCTTCGCAACCTCCGGGCCACTCATGGGCCTGCTGCGCATCGTTTTGTGGATAAAGTATAGGCTTTTTAAGGCGCTTGAAGTGAAGTCCATCGCGACTTTTGGCTAGGCCGATGCGCGAGGTGTGCTGCGCAAGTCCCGTGCCTGAATTGTCTTCAGCGCGGTAGAAGAGGAACACCTCCCCCTTGCGGACGACGGCAGCGGGGTTAAAGGTGTGGTCATGCTCCCAGCGCACCTCTCTATCTTTAAGAGGGCAGCTGAAATGCGACTCTGGTCGTGGTGTGAGGATAGGGTTGACCGTATCGACCCTCTCAAAAGAGGGGGTTACAAAACTCGCTTTGGAGGCCAAATTCGATGATTTTGACATTGGGTCGCGATTGTAGCAAGTTGACATACTTGGTTGAAAGTAGGCAACTTGCGAACAATGCGAATCCAAGGGCAAAAGCGCGGATTTGGCCCCAAATTGGAGTTTTGTAACCCCCTCGCAGGATATTGTTAATGCTGTGAGAAGTGTGGGGATCACTCTTTAAACTGTTTTGCGATGTGGATGCCAAATCCAAAAGCGGCTACATGCCACTTATAGGGAGCGATTACAAAAATGAAAAAAGCGAAGACGGCGATTTTACCTACTGTTGATCCTTCCCAGAGCTCTGTCACAGGTTGGATGATCCCCTCTTTCCACTGATCGCCCCTGACATTGAAGTAGAAGGCCCCTGCTGCAAAACAGAAGATAGAGGAGAGAAAATTGACGAAAAGAAGAGTGACGGCAATGGCGACGAGGGCGATGGGATAGAGGGTGGCATCGTGGGTTTTGATCAGCTCCTGGACTTTACGAAAACCGAGACGCCCCTTCTGAAAAAGCTTGTCGGCCCCCTTTCCCATATTTTCATAAACATTGGGCTTTGGTTCTGTAACTGCTGAAGAAGCCATAGGTTCAACCTACACGTTAATCTTCTTTTTCAGCAAGTCATTGACCAGCTGAGGCGACGCTTTGCCGCGGGAGAGTTTCATCACCTGTCCCACCAGGAAGGCAAACGCTTTGTCGCGCCCTGCGCGGAAATCGGTGACAGACTGCCCATGTTCGGCCAGCACCTGATCGACCAGCTTTTCAATCTCCTCCTGATCATGCAGCGGCTTGAAATCGGGATTCTCCGCAACAATCGCCTCGGAATCTTTTGCTGGGGTGGAGAACCATCTCGTCCGCCACCTGCTTCGCAATTCTTCCTGTTATGGTACCTCTGTCGATCATGTTGACTAGCTTTGCCAGCTGCTCAGGAGGGATTCCGAGAGTCAAAAGGGTCTTGCCCGACTCTTTGAGGCGGCCGGCAAATTCGACGACCATCCAGTTGCAGAGGCTGCGCGCATTGCGGCAGCTTTTAAGCCCCTCTTCAAAATAGTCAGCAATTGCCTTATCGCTGGTCATCAAAAAGGCGGCGTCAGGAGCGAGAGCGAGCTCTTTGATATAGCGGCGTAAGCGCTGGAGAGGAAGCTCAGGCAAAGCGCTGCGAATCTCTTCAATGTAGGCCTCTGTCAGCATAATGGGAACAAGATCGGGCTCTGGAAAGTAGCGGTAGTCGTCCGCTGTCTCTTTGCGGCGCATCAAGACGGTACCCTTGCTTTCGGGATCCCAGCGGTAGGTGGCCTGCTGGATGATTTCTGAGTGGGGTTTGTCGGGCTGGTTTGTGTATTCGCGGATCTGCCTCTTGATCTCCGCTTCGATCGCCATCTCCATATTGCTGAAGGAGTTCATATTCTTGATTTCAATCTTGTTGCGAAGCCCCTTCTCTCCTGCGGGACGCACGGAGATATTGGCATCGATGCGGAGCGACCCCTCCTCCATGTTGCAGTCGCTTGCATCGATATACTGCAAGATCGCCTTGACCGCCATAGCGTAGGCGACAGCCTCCTTTGCGCTATGGATACACGGCTCCGAGACGATTTCGACCAGCGGGACGCCGGCGCGGTTATAGTCCACCCCTGCAAAGTTGCTGAAATGTTTCAGCATGCCTGCATCATCTTCTAGATGGACGCGATTGACTTGGAAACTCTTCTCCTCCCCTTCCAGCTCAGCCACGACGACTCCGCCAATGACGATCGGCTGATCATACTGCGTAATCTGAAAGTTGCGCGGACTATCTGGATAAAAGTAGGACTTGCGGTCAAATTTGCTAAATTTGGCAACTTTCGCGTTCAGGGCGCATCCCAGCTGGACCGCCTTCTTGACCGCCTCTTTATTGAGAACGGGAAGCGCCCCGGGCTGTCCTGTGCAGACCTCTGTAATATTGGTATTGGGCTCATCCCCAAACCGGTTCGGGGCCACGCTGAAAAGTTTGGACCTGGTATTAAGTTCGGCGTGGATCTCCAGGCCGATGACTGTTTCCCATGCTTTGTGAGAGGTCATGCTTGCACCATTTGTGGAAGAAGATGAGCAAAAGGGGTTCGTTTTTGAAAGGCGTCGGCTGCTTGGAGAACCTGCCGGTCATGCTTTTGGGGACCGATCAGCTGCAGTCCGATAGGTTTATCCTGGGATGTAAAGCCGCAAGGCACACTTACAGCGGGCAGACCCGCCAAGTTGACGCCGATCGTGTAGATATCGGCCAGATACATCTGGAGAGGGTCTGTGATCGCTCCAATTTCAAAGGCGGGAAAGGGCGAAACAGGCATGACGATCAGATCGCACTTCTTAAAAGCCTCTTTGTAGCTCTGAATGAGAAGCGTGCGCACCTTTTGCGCCTTTTTGTAATAAGCGTCCTGATAACCTGCCGACAGCACATAGGTGCCAAGGAGAATGCGCCGCTTCACCTCTGGGCCAAAGCCCTCTTCTTTAGAAAAATCATACACCTCGTCCAGCGTTTTGGCGCGCGAAGAGCGCAACCCATAGCGGATGCCATCGAAGCGCGCCAAGTTGGTCGAAGCCTCGGCTGTAGCAAGGATGTAATAGGTCGCAAGCGAATATTTCAGGATGCTTAAATCGACTTCGACGATTTCCGCACCTAGCTGCTGGAGCACTTTGAGCGAGATCTCAAAGCGCTTCTTGGTCTCCGCCTCAAGCCCTTCTAGAAATTGCCACGGCACTCCCAATTTCCAGCCTTTCAGATCTTGCTGGAAATGGGACAAGTACTCTTCCGCAGGCTCTGGAATGCTGGTCGAATCCTTATCACAATGCCTTCCCAGTACCTCCATCACTAAAGCGGCATCGGCCGCGTGAATAGCAAAGGGACCAATCTGATCAAGCGAGGAGCCAAACGCCACGAGTCCAGAGCGCGAAATGCGTCCGTAGGTAGGCTTAAAGCCAACGACGCCGCAAAGTGACGCGGGCTGCCGGATCGATCCCCCAGTATCGCTTCCAAGCGCGATGGGGCAGAGGCGCGCAGCTACAGCCGCGGCGCTCCCTCCGGAGGAGCCGCCTGGGGTGCATTTTAAGTTCCACGGATTTGCTGTCTTTTGCATGGCCGAATTTTCGGTCGACGAGCCCATGGCAAACTCATCCATATTCGTTTTGCCGATCAGGATCGCATCTTCTGCCTCGAGCAGGCGTACCGCCGTCGCTTCAAAGGGGGCGCGGTAGTTGGCGAGGATTTTGGAAGCGCAGGTCGACAGCTGCCCCTGAATGTGGATATTATCTTTGACAGCAATTGGAATGGCTGCCAGCTTTCCCAGCTTTTGCCCGTTGCGCCGTTTGGCGTCGAGCACTCTGGCCTGGGCAAAAGCGCGCTCGTCGAGCGTCCGCAAAAAGGAGCCGATCTGCCCATCATATTTGGCGATGCGGTCAAGAAAATGGCGCACAATGGCTTCTGCGCTCAACTCACCGCGGATAAATTTGTCGCGCAGTTCTATAGCTGAAAGTCTATGCATAAAGATTAACTCGATTTAATGACTGGGGGCACGCGGATCATTCCCCCGACGTGTGAGGGAGCATTGGCAAGAAAGACATCGCGCGGCATGGCTGTTCCGGGAATGTCGCCACGCATCACATTGGCGATCTCATCGAGCACATGGTTGCAGGGAGGCACATGGGTCGTGTCAATTTCGTTGAGCTGTTCGATATAATGTAAAATCTTTTTTAAATCCTGGAGTAGAGCTTCCTGCTCCTCTTCCGTACAATCGATCCGGCTCAGTTGCGATAAGGTCTTGATTGCTTTTTTATCTAATTCCGCCATAAATTTCTCTTTGCTAGAAAAGTAGAATAGTACTCCTTTACGTGTAATTATGACAAGCATCGTCTGGTTTAGACAAGACTTAAGAGTCAGCGACAATCCCGCACTGGATGCAGCAATTGCCGCGGGGGGTGCGGTCATCCCCGTCTACATCTGGTCTCCAGATGAAGAAAACGGCTGGACGCTTGGCGGCGCATCGCGATGCTGGCTCCATCACGCCCTGGCGCAGCTGCAAAAGGAGCTGGAACAGCTAGCTCTTCCGCTCATCTTGCGCATCGGAAACAGCCAGGAAACCTTAAGTGGGTTAATACTTGAAACAAAAGCCACGCATCTCTTTTGGAACCGGCGCTATGAGCCCTATGCCATCCAGCGCGATACAAAAATTAAGGCGGCGTGTGAGATCAGCGTACGCAGTTTTAACAGTGCTCTTCTATTTGAGCCTTGGACAATTGCAAATAAAAAGGGAAAGCCGTTTAAGATCTTTACCCCCTTTTGGCGCACCTGTCTTACGGAAAAAGAGCCTGCAAAACCGACGCCAAGGCCCAGAGGGCCATTTAAAACCATGCAGCTCCCTTCCTTAAGCCTTAACGAGCTTAAACTATCTAAAAAATTTGAGGCGTGGCAGCCTGAATGTGCGGAGCAAGTATTGGAGCGCTTTCTTGCTGGCCCTATTGTCCATTATGCTGAAGGGCGCGACAGGCCCGATCTGGCAGGCGTCTCGCGCCTCTCCCCCTATCTACACTTTGGTCAGATCAGCCCGCGGCAGATCTGGCATAGCGTCAAAAAGCCAGCAGGCGATGCTTTCTTAAGACAGCTTGGATGGCGCGAATTTGCGCACCATCTGCTCTACCATTTTCCTGAGACCGTGCAAAAACCACTCTATGCAAAATTTGCAGCTTTTCCTTGGCTATATGATGAAAAGGCGTTGCAGGCGTGGCAAAAGGGGCAGACAGGCTATCCGATCGTCGATGCAGGAATGCGAGAATTGTGGCAAACGGGCTGGATGCACAACCGCGTCCGGATGATTGTGGGCTCGTTTTTAGTCAAGGATCTGCTTTTGCCCTGGCAGGAGGGTGCCCGCTGGTTTTGGGACACTCTCGTCGATGCTGATCTTGCCAACAACACCTTGGGCTGGCAATGGATCGCTGGCTGCGGCGCCGACGCCGCCCCCTATTTCCGCATCTTTAATCCTGTTCTTCAGGGAGAAAAGTTTGACCCGCAAGGCGCCTATGTTCGCAAGTGGGTCCCGGAACTTCAAAAATTGCCTCAAATATGGCTGCAACAGCCTTGGAATGCCCCAGATGCTGCTTTGAAAGAAGCGGGCATTGTCCTAGGAGACAGCTATCCTAAACCTATCGTCGATCATGAACAGGCGCGCAAGCGAGCTCTTGCGGCCTTACAAACAGTAAAGGAAACCGATGTTTAAAAAACTTTTTGCCTGCTGGATGCTTCTTATCTGTTTTGAGCTTCACGCGCATCTGGAGCAGATGGCACCCTATCTTCTCCCCGCAGACCATCCCCTCAAACCCAAACTCGACAAAATTTTCTCAGAGCAGCAGCCCCTCAAAGATGTGGAATCCTTGCGCAAAGCGGGCTTTAAATTTCATTTGCGCCGCGATCGCTTCATGATTGTCGCTAGTCACAAAGAGCTCAAAGGGGTTCTCGTCAAACTGTATCTCGACAATCAGCCCCTGCGCGAAGGCGAGTGGGTGCAGTGGCTGCGCCGCGCACAAGGCGCGGAGAAGATCCGCGAAAGTATCGAGCGCCACGGCTACGGTGAATTTCTTGCCGTT
Source organism: uncultured Parachlamydiaceae bacterium (assembly GCA_963745935.1). GTDB lineage: Bacteria > Chlamydiota > Chlamydiia > Chlamydiales > Parachlamydiaceae > JAJFUZ01. The sequence continues at coordinate 85,071 of CAVUZO010000007.1, read as the reverse complement.
CCGCAAAAGTGGATCTACCCACTTCCAGATGCTGGCATCGCAAAACCGGGCCCCAACTGTTTCCCCAAACGGTACCTCCTCATCGTGGAGAACATGCATATCGTGCCGTATGGGAAAAATGCGGCCAAATACCGCTTCATGATGCATGAAGAGCTACTGGAAGCGCTTTTTGTCGTCCTGAAGGAGAATCTGCTGATCGACTCGCTCTATCTCGACAATATCCCCTTCTGTAAAGACCATCGCATCGCCTTCATCGACACGGAACACTTTCACACGAAGTTGAAACCGATGCCCTACGATCAGATGCTTCCCCGCCTCTCCCCCAAAATGCAAAAATTCTGGAAGTCGCTTGTCGATAAATATAAAACAAATTAATTTGCTAGTAAGGAGTTGAGAGTGTACAATTGAGTTAATTTAAACCCGATTTGCGCCCTAGCGGTGATTCAGCTGATGATGCGATTTTTTGGAGGCTAAAACGGGGCAATTTTTGACATACTTGAGTAAAGTAGGCGAAAATTGCCCCGTTTTAGCTTCCAAAACAAGCGCGCATCAGATGAGTCATTGATAGGGCGCAAGTCGTGTTTTAAGAGGATAACAATGGCTGTTTCAAAAGTCGCACTTCCGTCGATGCGCGCGAATATCTTGAGCCCTTTTACTTATAAAAGTCCCGATGGGAAATGGGCGCGCCTACCCCGCAACGAACGGATTCGCGCTGTGGCTCTCTTTATTTTCACCTTTGTAATACCGGCCATTTTTTATTATTACACTTTGAAACTTAAAAAAGAGCATTTTCGCCTCCTTTCGGCGCATCAAACCTCCGATAATCCTCACACAAGGCGTCAACATTTAGGAACCTGGATTCCTGCGCTAGCCTCTATTTGCGACAAGGTTGATCCCCTACATGAAAAAGTTAAAGCTCTGCTCATCCCTTGCAAAAATGGGGTCGATCAGGCTGCAAAGCGGCAGGCACTCCTGGAACTGGCACCCCTTCAGCGTGATCTGGAAGGCAAAGTTCAAGAGATGTCCGAGCAGATGAAGGCTTTTCTTAAGAGTAGCAGAGATCCAAACGCTCTCAAGCAGGTGGCTCAAGCCTTGGTCGAGCTAAAACCGGTTGAAGATTTTGTAAAGAGCGTTCCTGCCGAATTGGAAGCGGCTGTCGAAGCGCTCCCCCTTTCAAACAATCCGCAAGAAGAGCCAATGCTGATCGGTTTGCTCCCTGCAGTCAAGCAGGGCCCCCGCTTTGATGCTCTCTTGAAGACATTAAAAATTTCTGACACCCCTGAATCGCGGCGGCAAAAAATCGGGATCTGGATTCCAGTGCTGGCTCCTATCTGCAATGCTGTTGGTTCCTTATCGGAAAATGCGCAAGCTCTGCTTAAAGATGCTGCTGCTAAGCCTCTAGCGCTCCTGAAACTGCCTTCTCTCTTTCTCGATCTGGAAAGTAAAGTTCAAGCGATGTCGCATCAGATGAAGAGCTTTATGAAGGATTCCAAAGAGCCCCTCATCATCAAACAGGTGGCTCTAACCCTAGAGGAGTTAAAGCCTCTTGAAGCTTTTGTACAAGCAGTTCCAGCGAAACTACATGCAGCTGTGGAGGCCCTTCCGCCTTCAAAGGATCTGCTAGAAGAGGTCAAGCTTTTATCCGACAAGGTCAAAACTCTGCTCAATCAGTGCAAAAGCGAGTCGGATGAAGCGAAAAAGCGGCAAGAACTTCTGCAAATAGGGGCTCAGCTTCGCGAGCTCAAAATACAAGCCAAAGACATGTCTGATCAGATGGCGAGGTTTCTAGAGAGAGCCCATGACCCCAAACTATACCTAGCGCCCCTCTTCATTCAGCGGGTGAATACAACCTTTGAAGAGCTCAATCCTCTACAAGACTTTGTGAAGGGCGTTCCTGCTCAATTACAAGCTCTTGTTGAAGCTCTTCCTCTTACAAATAATATGCAGGAAGAGATCGCGCTGATTAATTACCTTCCTTCCCACATGCAGCGCTCCCGATTTGAAGCTCTGCTGGCTACGCAATATGTGCGCTATCAGATCCATGGCGATGGTGCCTGCGGAGCGCGCTCTTTAACCAACGGCGTATGGCCAGAGATTCTTGAATTGCGCAAAACAGATCCCATTGAAGCAAAACAGAAAGAAGATGAATATTCTCTGAAGTTACGTCGTGAGGTGGCTGATTACATGCTGGCGCATCGCGCTGATTTTGAGCCCTTTTGTGACCGACTTCCAGGTCCTGATGGAGCGGGTGGATCAGAAGAAATTCGTTTCGAAGACTACATTAAAGGCATTCGAGAACCGCACGCCTGGTTTGGCCAACAAGAACTTAGGGCTGCCGCAGAAGTTTATAAAAAACGTATCCACACCTTTTTCCTTGGAAGCGTCCAAGTGGTCAATAATAAGCTTCAGCCTAGAGATGAGCTGATTTATGGTGCAGAATTTACAAATGCACCTATTCCTATCTACCACATGGGTGGCCATTATGAAGTTATGACTGAAAAGCCGTAACTTCTTTGGGGCTATCAAGGCCGCAAACTTCCAGCAGTTTTGAGCGGCGTTTTTCACGATTTTGATAAAAGCGATCCACGATTTCAGCAAACTCTTTGGGAGGCTCATGCGGATTGACTTTATAGCAGACAAACTTGTCCCCCAAGGGCACGTTATTCACTTTAAGGTAATATCCAATAACGTCTACTTTTAACCGGTAGAGATTTCCGCCTACTTCGTCTGATGTGATACTTTTACTCGAGTATTTTCTTGTAAAAATTACTTTTTTAACATGGGTTGGAACAAGAAAAATAAATGCTGAAATAGCCTCTTTTTTAACATCCGCCACTGTAAAATCGACAATCTTAACTTCGCGATGGGCTTGTAAAAATGGGATCACACATTTTTTCATAATTTTTTTTGAAATTCGAACCTTTTTAGAGAAGCCATCGATACGCGCGTCGAGGAGTTTTGACTCGATAAGCTCAAGTCGCGGCATTTCCGTGACCTGCGTGTGAAAAATCTGGCTTAAAACTTGCAGTGCTGGTTGAGAGCTATTTCCGGGTCTAGGAAGATGAGGCTCTCTTCCCGTTGCAGTGGCAGAAAGTAACATGAGCGTCTCCTTTTGACACGAGATATAGAATTGCCCATGCTTTATTGTAAAGATATTTTGTTTATTTATTATTAGTTACTATTTATAATAATAATTATAATTAACAAGGAGCAATTATGAGTATTTCTCCTATTCCTGAAAAACTTCCAGAATCTGCTGAAACAAAATCGGAAAAAACAGCGGCTCCCCAAAAGTGGGAAAGACGCTCTGTAAAAAAGCAGAAAAAAGGAGATAGCAGAATCGCCCAGGCGCGCGAGAGGCAACTCATTCCTGAAAGAATGGTCAAAGCTGAAAATGCGCTTCCTCACAAACTCTCAGCAGAAACTAAAGATTCAACAAAACAGTTAATATTCGCAAAAGCCTTAAAGAAAGAAGATTCCTTTTATTTAAGCATGCTCTATAGCGATGCAGTAGAAGACTTAGCGAAGAACCGTTTTGAGGACTTTAAAACACGTCGATACAATGTCAAAGAACTCTTCGAGATGCGCGCCGAAGAGAGACCTGCAGCTGAGAAAGAGCTGATGGAGCTGCAGAAAAAGATCGATGCCGATTTAGCTAACCACCTTATCGAATATGTGCAAAAGCTACAACAGAAGCGCCAAAACGATGCAAAATAGCGCTGTCAGGAGTACAGCAGCAACGACAATCCAGGGAAGGCGGGAGGCCAGGCGATGGATCAGCGCGACCTGCCGCTTCATTTTTTCTAACTCCTCATCTTCTTTCACGGAAGCTTCCACGCTTCAACTTCAAGGAGATCATCGTACACATGCAGGTGGCCGCGCTCATCGAGCGGAAACTGCTGGAGATGGCGCTCGGTCACATCGGCTAAAAAGACCTCGTGGAGATCTTCTGGAAGTTGCTGCAGCTGCGGAGTTACAGTGGTGAGCCACTCGACAAAATCGATCGGGGTTGTAAACACATCGTGAGTGGTGACTAACTCCAGGCGCTTGAGTCCAAAGCCCGCCTCCTTCAGCATTTCGGCAAAGCGGTGCGGCTGAACTTCATGATGGCTTGATTGAATTTCCTCAAAATAGGGCTGCCACTTTGCATAGCTCGTCACATCGCGGATGCAAGAATCGAATCGAGGGTGAGCAAAGAACGAAAGAGCGATCTTGCCGCTGGATTTAAGACTCTTACGCATTGCCTGCAGGAGTCGCGACTTATCGTCGATCCAGTTGAGGTAGCTGCTTGAAAAAATGGCATCGACCCCCTCTTGCAGGTCTAAGGAGAGGAGGTCGACAAACCGATACTCCAAGTTTGGAAGGGGCTCCTTTGCCAGATTCTCATTGGCCTCTTCCAGCAGCTGTATGGCACTATCGCAGCCAATCACATGGCTCTCCGGATAACGCCTTGCCATCTCGCGCGTCGCCCGCCCCTCTCTACAGCCAAGATCGACAAGGCAGCTTAAGCCTTTCCAGTCTAACTGCTGCATCAAGGAGATGGCCCAGTTTAATTGCGGCTGAGAGCGCTCCCGATAGAGCGCCATATACTTTAAATTTTGTATCATCATGACCCTTGCGTTAAAGCATAGCTTGCCGCTCCAACCATTCCAGCCTCATTTTTAAGCTGCGACTGCACAATGGTAAGCGACTCTTTGGCAGCTGTGAGGCTAGAGCGCTGCACACCCTCCTGGATCCTCTCGACGAGCTGCGGAAGCGCACTGCCTAGCCCCCCGCCCAAAATAAGGCGGGCGGGGTTGAAGGCATTCACAATGCCTACACAGCTGGCCGTCAAAGCTTCGATAGCCCTTTCGACAATCTGCTGAGAGAGGGGATCTCCTTGCAGGGAAGCCTCCACAATAGTACGTGCGCTTATATTTTCAACCTGTCCTCCGCAGAGTTCCAGAAGCCTTTCCCCTTGGCGCGTCTCAGTTTGTACCGCCAGCTGTGCATGCATGGCAAGCGCCCATCCACCCGCCAGCGCTTCTAAGCAGCCATGGTTTCCGCAGGTGCAGAGAGGGCCTTTGATCTGGATTGTCATGTGGCCAAGCTCTCCGGCGCAATTGCTAGCGCCGCGCATCAGCTCACCCCCCGTCACCACACCGCCTCCAATACCAGTCCCTATGAAAAGGCAGACCAGATCGTTCAGGCCAGAGCCTGCTCCATGCTTCCACTCCCCCCACGTTGCAGCGCGCACATCATTCATGATGACCACAGGAACTTTGAGCGCCTCTTGCAGCAGCGTCTGAAAGGGAAGGTCGCGCCATCCAAGGTTTGGGGCAAAGGTCACAACGCCCGTTTTCTCCACAATCTGCCCGGCAAGCCCGACGCCTACTTTTGAGGGGGATTGAGACATCTCCTTAATGGTTTTTACAAGAGTTTCGATAAGGAGTTGCGGTTCTCTCTGTGTAGGAAACTTTCTGCTCTCTAAAATGCGTCCAGAGCGGTCCACACAAGCAACGGCGACTTTCGTGCCTCCAATATCGACGCCAATAGCTGCGTTATCCATATGTATATCCATCGGTTGGGATTTTTCCTGGAACAAACTTGGGGGGCTTTTGCAAGAAGCAGTAGGGGTTTTGCGCGAGGAGTTCAAGGCCAGTTTTAAAGGCTTCCTGCGCCGAAACTAAAAAGAGAGGAGCCCTCTCCACTTCTGTCCCATGCAGTTGGCCTCTTTTTTTAAGCTCCTCTTGAAAAAATTTCAGCTGATAGACGATCTCATAGTCGAGATAGCGGACGCTGCTAACGGGGTTCCCGGGAATAGGCTTGCCGCTGCGCGTCACTGGCATCTGATACAGTTTCTGATAAAGATGGGGCACCCCATACTGCTGTTCGATATGATGGACAAAGGTCATCGGCTGGAGCGCGACGCCTAGGAAAAGCATCTTTCCTTGGAGCGAGCAGAGGCGATGCCAGGGAGAGTTGGTTCCATAGCCCATCAGAGAATCGCCTCCACAAAGATTTTCGGCATGCGGGCCAATTGCAGCAAGGCTCTGCAAGGGGTTGGCGCTTCTGATCCGACCCGGAAGCGCGTTGATGTAAGCGCTGAAGACGCCAAGCGGTTTTGAAACTGGCGAAAGGTCGGTATCGAAGGGCTCTCCATAGCGCGCATACTCATAAAAATAGGCAGGCACCGCCACAGTTCCTGTCGGTCCTAAAACCTCTTTAAGCGCATCGTAGTAGAAGCGCAAAATCTCTTGAGGCGGCATCTGCGGCAATCTAAAAGGGCGTAAATCGCTATGGACGAGCAGAAGATCTCCAGCCTCAATTCCTAGGGCTTTTAAAGCTGTAATCAATGCCTCTTTATCCATGCTGGACAACCACCCGCTTTGACAGCTCCGCAAGAAGATCATACCCGTCCCACACTTCGCTAAACTGGAGAGCGCTTCCCACGGGGACTAGGCGATCGAGCCCTTTTCCATTTAGCCTGGAGGCGAGCTGCTGCAGCTCCTCCTCCCTCAATCCCGAATGGACCAGTGTCTGATCTTTCTGTATAATAAAGGGGGCAATTTCTGCAACCTGTTGCACACTAACCTCGAATAGCAGCCCGTCGCCCCCAAACTGGCGGCATGCCGGGTGAAACTGCTCTAGGCTCACAACCGTCAAAGGTCCATAATGGGCGACATCTTTGACGGACAAGTCGAGAGCGGCGCGATAGAGCTCTGTCAACTTGTTGAGGCGGCTGCTTAACGGTAGCTCATATTCCCTAGCTTCTGCAATTTGTGCGATCTCTTTGTAGAGACTTCTCTCAGGCTCCCCCACCCAAAATAGGGTGCGCGGCGAGGCGCAGGTCTTCTGATCATACCAGAAGAGGTCGCGAAAGAAGAGCTCGGCAAGCTTCGGCTCACTGCCGCGAAAGGCGGCAAAGGCGTAGCGATCGGCAAAGAGAAGCTCTTTTCCTGTCACTTTGAGGGGTATTTTTCGAATTGCTTCAATCGTCGCATCGCCCCCCCAGATAAGGCGTAGATCAGCTTCCTTAGAGACGGCAGCCGTGATCTCCTCCTCATGGCCATAGGAGAGCAGCTTGGTTGTCTTCTCGACTTTTGGAAACTCCGGGAGAAGCTCCTGCAACAAGCGGTAGAGAAGCGAGGTGGCCTCGCTTTGTCGCGACGGCAAACGGACGATATTGGCATTGCCGACGAGCAGCGATAAAATCCAGGAATAGACGTAGAGGGTCTCCACATTGGCGGGAGCGATGTGAAAGGCGACTCCGCGCGGGACCAACCGCTCTCCAGGCCTCTCAAAAGAGAAAAACCGCTCTTTTAGTCTTGCAATCTGACTTTTGCGCAGCCAAAAGGCGAGCGCTAGTAGCTCAGGATGTCGCTTAGGGTCCGCCTCTGCAAATAGGCGCTGGGAGAGCCCTTCACAAAAGCTTGTCAACTCCTCCTCAAAAGGTCTATTCATACTCCCCCCACATCGCTGCAGCCGCGCAGCTCTGCCTCTGGAACACGTCCCACAACCTGAAAAGTTTTGCCTTTGCGCCCGCAGGGGCACTGATCCTCGCCACATTCAAAACCGAGATCTTCGGTGAGAAGGGAGTGTCCTGGATAGCTCTTGGGCAGGGTGCTGAAGGTTTGGATGACTCCCACCTCTCCCCTTTTGGCCTCTTTAAATGTATCCTGGTTGCGGATGAGAATATCGGAGTAGTCCGAGGTGTGGAGCTGCCCCTCTTCACACTCCATCGCGATGCTGCCTGTCTGCTCCACCATGCCGTAAAAATTGTGGCAGTGCGCAATGCCGCTTCTACTTTTCAGTTTAGCTTTAAAATCCTCATTAGAAACGCCCTGCGTCTCCAGCTTTTTCCAGCCGCCTCCATGCAGGAGGATCGAGCCAGGCGGACAGAGCGGTAGCGACGCCTGCCAGATGAGGCTTGTAAACCCAAAAATGAGCCACGGCTCATCCTTGTGCTGCCTTTGCCATGTTTCAAACGCAGCTGCATCGTGGTCGAAGAGATAAAATGAGTCGCGCCCAAACAGCAGCATTCCCACTAGGGCTGCCCCGCGCGCCGAAAAGAGGGTGCGGTCGCGGATCACCTCTTCCGTATCTACGACTAGGAGCGGCCGCCGCTCTTTGCCGATAAAAGAAGTGACAATTGCCGCAAGGGCTGCCGTCTGCTGCTGGGCGGTCTCCCGATCGAGAAAGATGCGGCTGGGAATCGTGCTTGTAGTGCCACTGGAGAGCAATGTTTTAAAGACATGCTCTTTCGGAATGCTCAGCAGCTCATGACTCTTAAATAGTCCCGCAGGCAAGTAAGGGATCTCCTCTAAAGCTGCATAGGGCGGCAGCTTGAGTTTAAGCTTCTCAAAAAGGCGTGCATAGGCCGCGCAATGTTTCAGATGGTGCTGCGTCAAGGAGCCAAGCTCCTTCAGCATGAAGGGCTCCTTCTCCTCTTTGCTTAAATTAAAGGGTCCCATAATCAATTTTCCCAGAGGGTGTGCGCGGCAGCTTGGCAACAGAGAGCGCCTTAAATGTGGAATAGTGGAGATGCGTCTTGTCTGCAACCAGTTTCACTCCCTGCTCAATCAGCGCCTCTGAAGCTTCTTCGAAATATAAGAAAATCTGCTGATCATCGCTTGTGGCAGCCACTGTCGCAAGTGGGCGCAGCAGCCCCTCGATCTCATCCAGGTTAATGCGCGCGCCATATACTTTTGAGATGCGTTTTTGACGGCCCGTCACCGTAAAAAAACCCTCCGCATCGCAACTGGCAAGATCACCCGTGTGCAAAACGCCTCCCAGCTGATCGCCGAGCGCTAAATCCTCCGGCCTATTCGCATACCCGAGCATCACATTGGGCCCCTCGTAGATCAGCTCCCCCTCCACAATTTTTAATGTGCCGCCAGGAATTGCCTTTCCAATTGCTCCCACCTTTGCCGGCAGATCAGCAGGAGCCAGATAGGCGATGCGCGCCGTCGCCTCCGTCTGGCCATACATTACAAAAAAGCGCCCCCCTCTCTCCTGCATCAGGCGATGGAATTTGAGCGCCAGCTCTTTTGAAAGCGCGCCCCCCGCCTGCGTCATCGTCTTGAGAGCGGGCAGATCGAACGTTTCAAACCCGATTCTATCGAGAAGGCTGTAGGTGTAGGGGACGCCGGCAAAAGAGGTTCCTCCAAAGGCAGCGGCCTCCTGCCAAAACTCTTGCTGCACCACACTTTTGCGTGTCAAAAGCGTCGTGGCTCCAGCCAGAAGATGGGTATGTAAAACCGAAAGGCCATAAGAGTAGTGGATCGGAAGCGAAGCGAGCGCTTTCTCTTTTGCATCGATACCAAGATAGGAGATGATGGAGCTGGCGTTGCTCAAAATATTTTGCTTTGAAAGGCGAACCATTTTAGGGCTGCCAGTAGTCCCTGAGGTCGAAAGCAGCAGCGCCAATTCTGGATGCAGAGGAGGTGCCGCGGCGCGGCGCCAGATGTTGAGTCCAGGAAGTGGCGACGGTTGCGGCATGCCATAATTGCCAGCTGAACCGCTGACAACATACTCTGGACGGTACGTCGTCAACAGCTTCTCTTTCAGCCCCTCATCCAGACGCGCGTCGAGCAGGCAAAGGAGATGGCCTTGATTCATCAGCGCCACATAGGCGGCTACCTCTTGCCAGCGATTTTGCGTAAAAAGGAAGACGAGGGTGCGCGCTACCGGCAGATCCTCTTGTAAACAGGCAATCTCCCGATAGGAGACGCGCCTCCCCTCTTCCATGTCGATGAGGGCATCGGCGTCATGGTTCAGGGGAAAGATCATAAATGCTTGGCGACAATCTGCTTTGCAACCGGGTAGGAGCTTAAACCCAAAATCTCCTCGATTGTCAGCCGAATGGCAAACGCCTCTTCGATAGCTGCGATGAGCCGCATGTGCGCAATCGAATCCCAAGCTGCCGTTTTGGAGAACTCCAGCTCCTCAAAATGAGGGGCTCCATCTAAGCCCAGACCGACTTGAAAAGCCATTTTTAACTTCGTTTCATCATTCATACTTGCCACATTTTAAGAATTAATTTATGGTGCGGATTACAATGATTACAAGAAAAATTGTCGCTCTACTTCTCCTGATTAGCGCTCTCTCCTTTGGAGGGGAGATGCAGAAGGCCATCCAGCCCTACCTGCTGCCTGCTGAACATAAGCTGAAACCGGCCCTCGACGCCATCTTTAACGAAAGCCGCGTCACTTTCAATGATCAGTCGCTGCGAGAGTCTGGCTTTAAGATCCTATTCTCCAAAAAGCGGAGCTTTATCCGCGTTGCGCGCCACCCCGATCTCCCTGGCCATCTGATCAAAGCCAATCTCGACTCTTTTCTGAAGGAAAAAAAGGGGACCCCCACCTGGAAATGGTTTGCAAGGCGCTGCCAAGGAGCCGCAAAGATTCGCCGCGTCATCGCCCAAAGCAAATTTGCTAACTTTCAAGCCCCGCGCAAATGGATCTATCTCCTCCCCAACAAACCAGCACCCCCCAAGGGAGTTAAGGTGTTGCGCCAGTCGGTCGTTCTCCTGGTCGAAGACATGCAGCTAGAGCCGTGGGAAAAGAATCTAGAAGCTTGGAAGAAAATGAGCCATCGCCACCTCGATGAGCTTTATCAGATCATCCGCAATGCCGGTGGCTCCAGCTACCGGCCCGACAATATCTGGCTGAGCAAAAATGGGAAATTCTCCTTTATTGATACAGAGTACCCCTACGCCCATGGAAAATTTGACACTGTTCGCAGGTATCTTTCCCCTCGTAATAAAAAATACTGGGATCAGCTGATCAAACAGGGTGGGCCCTCTTAAAACCCGACTTGCGCCCCTACATCACGCTTAAACTTTGAACTTAGCAAGTTTAAACCCGACTTGCGCCCTATCAATGACTCATCTGATGCGCGCTTGTTTTGGAGGCTAAAACGGGGCAATTTTCGCCTACTTTACTCAAGTATGTCAAAAATTGCCCCGTTTTAGCCTCCAAAAAATCGCATCATCAGCTGAATCACCGCTAGGGCGCAAATCGGGTTTTAAACCCGATTTTTGAACATGAAGTATAAAGATTTGGTCCTGTTTTCGAACATGGACGGTCGAAAATTCCCCCAATTTTCAGACATGCACGAAGAGATTTTTAAACTTCTCTATGGCGGCCTCTTTAGCTCATGAATATTAGATAGTTAGTTTAAAATCGCTATTTATATAATAAATAAACACTACCTTAATTATTTCTGCTCAACTTTTTATTGCTCAGATTCTCGCCCCTTTGATAGACTGGGAGGGTGGATGTGAACTTCAATAAGGAGAAATTGTATGAAGGCTTTCGATCAGTTGCGTCGCTTGATGTTACGGTTTCGCTATCCGATGACCATGCCTGAGGATGTGGCTCAAGCGCTGGGGATCGAAATGCCCAACTTTCTCACCTTTGATCAGTTTGTCGAACGGCTTACCTGCCCGAACTTTCGCCCCACGCGCCTCAACCGTTTCATGCCGCGCCACATTGCTGAAGAGGCCTTCCGCAATGCGCGCTGCAAAGAGCTGTTTAAGAGCAGCTCCCTCTTCTCTTTTTACTTCACGGAAGGCTGTCTCGAATTTGTGTTACACTTCGATGAGCAGTCGCTCCTGAGACGCCTCTATATCCATCACAAACAGTTAAAGCAGGAGCGCGGAGTAGAGATTCGCCTGCACACTGCCATTCCCGAATCCCCGCCCATCACCCACAGCAAAAGATGCTTTAAATAAGCTACTGAGAGTGCAGATTCATTGCCATTTCGGCAAGGAGAGCTTTTGCTTGTTCGATATATTCAGGGTCGGCATCTCCTGAATCTTTATAGGCTTTCAAGTTGCGTGCAAAGCGCTCAAGCATGTAAATGTCCTCCTCTAAAGAGGCTGAAAACAGCTGGATGGCCTGGAAGCTGTTAAGCTCTGTCATATACCCAGGCTTTTCTGAGACAACAACCATGGCATCCTCTGCAGAGGCCTGGATTAGAACGTCTAACGGCGACAAAGGCGGCTTTTCTACAGCCTCTGACTCAGACTCCCCCATATCTACATCGATGATGGAGGGCTCCTTAGACTCGCTCTTCTTTCCCTCTGGAGGGCTCATTCTGGGTCGTTTTGCAGGACGAGCTTCCGGCTCTTCATCATTTTCAATGCGCGGCCTCTTTATGGCCTCGGCTAATGCCTTCGCCTTCTGGCGCGTTAATTTTCCCGCGATTCTCTCTGTAGGGGGAATGATATCCTTGAAAAGAATATTTTTAATTTTGTAATCGCATCTATTCGCCGGGTCACCTTCTGTGGGAATAAGTTCATGCTGCAAACTCTTTCTAATGCGATCCTTTTTTAAAGGCGCGGGTTCATCATCGATCACAATCGGATCTTCAGCATTGCCAGAGGACAAACGGCGCTGCGCCAGTTTTGCAGGACTACTGGTCGGAGCGACTTCCTTCCTTGTTTCTATTTTAAATAAAGACACCTTACCAGTAGCAGAAAATAAATAATTTGTTACAGAAGCCATAATACCATCCATTTATGTTATTAAAAAGATAAACTATAATCAAAACAGTTAGATAAAATCAACTACAGAATTAACATTGCATCGCCATAGGAGAAAAAACGGAAACGCTTTTCGATGGCTTTGGCATAGGCTTCGCGCATCAGCTCATAGCCGGCAAAGGCGGAAACCAGCATGAGAAGGGAGGATCCTGGAAGGTGAAAATTGGTCAGAAGCGCGTCCGTTGCTTTGAAGGAGTATCCAGGATAGATAAAAAGACGCGTCTCATAGCTTCCTGCATGGATCAGCCCCTTTGGGTCGGCAGCAGACTCGAGGGTGCGGCAGCTGGTCGTCCCGACGCAGATGGAGCGTTTTGTGCGACCATTTAAGAGGTCAGCTGTGGCTTCTGGAATGAGGCAGAGCTCCTGATGCATGGGATGCTGACGGATATCCTCCACCTGCACCGGCTTAAAGGTTCCAAGTCCTACATGGAGGGTCACTTTTGCCTGAGAGATGCCTTTTAGAGAATTTAAAAGCTCCTCAGTAAAGTGCAAGCCAGCCGTTGGGGCAGCAATGGCGCCGGGATTGGCGGCATAGACGGTCTGATAGCGCTCCTTGTCGCTCGCGGCAGTCTCGCGCTGAATGTAGGGGGGCAGCGGCATTCGTCCATACCGTTCGAGGCCGCTTTCAAACTCTCCAAAAAAGCGGACGCGGCGCACCCCGTCGGGCAGAAGCTCCACAATTTCGGCAGAAAAATCGGGACCAAAAAGCAGACGCGTCCCTAGTTGCAGCTTGCGGCCGGGGCGCCCCAGCGCCTCCCAGGTAGCATCTGGGAGACGGCGTATCAATAAAAGCTCTGCCAGGCCCCCGCCAGGACGCCTTCCAATTAGGCGGGCTGGTATAACTTTGGTGTCATTGAAGACGAGACAGTCCCCCGGCTCCAGCAGAGTGGGAAGATCGCGAAAGACACATTCAGAGATGCGTCCAGTCGCACGTTCGACCAGCATCAGACGCGAGCTGTCGCGCGGGTTGCAGGGTGCCTGAGCGATCAGCTCTTGAGGGAGATCAAACTGGTAGTCTGTCAGTGAAAAATGCATAAAAAAAGCCCACCCCATTTTTAAGGGGTGGGCGGGAAAAGGATTACTGCATCAACTGGATAGTCGTGCGTGGAAATGCTTTTTCAAGAATATTGGCCGCATGAGCGCCCTTCTTTGCCATGTCGGCAGCTTCCGTAATGCTGATCTGGGAGTTGACCGCTTTGCCTGGCACTGCTGTTTCCCATTGAGCGGCAAAAGGGGTAACTACGCGCTCATAGGTGCTTGTCTGGCTCATCACCATGTTGCGCGTATTTTTAAGAGCCTTCTGAATGGGTTGGTTCGCATCCACGGCAACTGCCCCTTTGTAGCCAATCTGGCGCGCATCAACGCCCCAGAATTTTGTTTTGGGGAATAGCGCCTGATAATAGGCGTTGGTGCGCGCCGTGATCGTCAGAGCCGCAAGAACTTCGTCTGGAAGCTGCTCTGGATACTGCTCAGGGAGCAGGAAGCTGAGATACTGCTCAACCGGCAGCTCATTCACAATGCTAATGGTGCGGCCAATGTTATAAACCTGGACTTTGCCTTTATATTCGACGCCGTTGACAAAAATCTGCGTCTCAGAAGTGGTGGGAGTGATCTGGATCTGATGGAGACCAGGAAACTCCTCCCCCCATTTGAGCCCTGAAGAGATCGCCTGGATCACTTGAGCTTTGCCTACAAGGCGCGTGCTGATGTGCTTGTTGTTTGCGTAAGGGTCTTCCAGTGTATACTTGCCTTTGACTTCGAGGTTAGCCGCATCCTGATCATGGAGAATCAGGACCTTAATTGCGGGCAGCTCCTTCTTTGAATCGCTCCACATGCTCTTGATGGAGTCGATCATATCGGCTTTTAATGCCCCGCAAAAGGGGACAAAAGCCATCAGAAATAAAAAGATGCGTGTCTTCATCGTGTTTCCTCTCTTTTAGATAAATGTTGTTGGCCGCGGGCAGTGATCTCCCGTCCGCGCGGCGTTCTTTTTAAAAAACCTTGCATAATGAGATATGGCTCATAAACCTCTTCGATCGTGTGGCTCTCTTCGCCGACGGCAACGGCGATCGTATTCAAGCCGACAGGACCGCCCTGGTAGTGCTCTGAAATGATCGATAAGATTTTCAAGTCCATCTCTTCCAGCCCGCAAGCATCAATAGAAAGAAGCTCTAGGGCTTGACAGACAACGGTAGGGGATATTTTGTTATTAGCGCGCATCTGGGCAAAATCGCGCACCCAGCGCAGCAGATTGTTTGCGATGCGCGGCGTCCCGCGCGCCCTCTTGGCAATTTCAAATGTGGCCTCAGGTTCGATATTGAGGTTGAGAATGCGGCTCGACCGCTTGAGGATGCGGTCTAGAACCTCCGGCTCATAGTAATCGAGGCGGCTTGCAAAGGCAAAGCGGGAACGGAGAGGGGCAGAAAGGAGCCCTACGCGCGTTGTCGCAGCCACCAGGCAGAAGCGCTTAATCGGCACCTGGACAGAGCGTGCGTTGGGACCGCTGTCGATGACCAGATCCAGCTTAAAGTCCTCCATGGCAGGATAGAGATACTCTTCCACAACGGGGTTTAGGCGATGAATTTCGTCGATAAAAAGCAGGTCCCCCTCTTTCAGATTGGTCAGAAGGCCCGCCAGATCCCCCGCCTTCTCGATGACAGGCCCCGATGTGACAACCAGATTGCTCCCCATCGCCTTAGCGAGAATGTGAGCAAGCGTTGTCTTGCCAAGACCTGGAGGCCCGCTGAAGAGACAGTGTCCTAAACATTCGCCTCTCCCCTTCGCCGCTCCTATTAGAACGTCGAGTCGATCGCGAATCTGCTCCTGCCCTGCAAAATCTCCAAGCGACTGGGGGCGTAGAGGCACCTCAAAGCTGTTGTCTTCCTTTTCGACAACCTCTTTGGGATCAGCCTCTTTCGAATAGCTGGATTGAATAAAATTGCGATTCATAAGAGGCTCGATTATACTGCGGCGAAAGAATAAAAGAAAAGAAAGATGGAGAGACAGTTCACAGCGACCGTTTACATCGTCGAAAATAGCCGCGTCCTGCTGATTTTTCATCGCAAGCTCAGCAAGTGGCTTCCCCCCGGCGGTCATCTCGATCCGAATGAGCTCCCCTCTACTGGAGCCATCCGCGAGGCGCGCGAGGAGACCGGCCTCGAAATCGCCCTGATCCCTCAAGAAAACATCTGGATCGACCGCTGGAATGCGAAGAGCTTTGAGCGCCCCTATATGTGCCTCCTTGAAGAGATTCCTGCTCGTCCCGATCAGCCGGCCCATCAGCATATTGACATGATCTACGTGGGAAAGCCTGTCGGAGGAGCGGAGACCTGCAACTGGGAAGAGACCGAAGGGATGCGCTGGTTCACCCTGGAAGAGGTCGAAGCCCTCGAATCGGACGTCGCCATTTTTGAAGAGACCAAGCTGGTGACAAGAAAAATTTTAACAGAGTTCGCAAATGACAATCGATCCGCGCAAATTTATTGAAGAGTTACATCAGGCAAAGCAGAAACATGACGATGGACTCGTCGCTCGAATATTAGAAACAGTAACTCATACTGCGTTTAAGACCGCAAGCGTCATTCATGAACTTCTGCAAAACGCCGACGACCAGGCCCTGCAAGACAATGCAACAGTGACCTTTGCACTTCTTAAAGATGAGCTTATTGTTTACCACACAGGAAAAGAGTTTGATCAGGAAGATGTGCGGCGCCTCTGCGATTATGGCAACTATGAGCAGAATCGCAAAAGCCACGATGCTGACAAAACGGGCTATAAAAATTTAGGCTTTAAAGCGGTTTTTAAGATCGCCTCTCGCGTCGACATCTGGTCTAACGAGTGGCATTTTCATTTTGATGAAACGAAATGGCCGAGAAAAGATGGGGAGCAGCCCCATCCCTGGCAAATTTCCCCGCTCTGGACAGAAGAGAAGGATCTATCTGAAGCCGCTCAAAAAATTGTGAAAGAGGCTAAGCGAACCAGCTTCATTTTTAAATTGCGAAAGTCTGAGTATGAAGCTGTCTCAGAAGTGCTGCAGAAATTAGCTGCGACACCTGAAAGTATCCTCTTTTTAAAAAAGATCCGCCATCTGCTTATTGAGACTCCAGAAAAGACTTATACAATCGAAAACCGAGGAGAATTTGTTTGTGTTAATTCAAACGTCGTAAGCAGATGGATACATGTCAAAAGGCAGATTCCCATCGATGAAGCTGAAGCCAAGACATTTCTAAAGGATGCTGCCGAGGCAGCGTGCCCGAAATGGCTTCGAATCGCAACAGAAACAACCCTCTCTTTTGCTTATCTCCTGAGCGATAAAGGGCTCATTCAGGTAAACTCAGCCTCCCTATTTTGTACCCTTCCCACAGCGGAACGAACGGGTCATCCCTTTCTTGTCAACGGCTCCTTTCTCCTCGACCCAGCAAGGGAAAAGCTGCTTGACAACCCCTGGAACAGATTTTTAATCAGACAAATTGCCTCACACCATTTCCAGCATATACAATTTTGGCTGACCAGCAAAACTTTTACTGCTCTCTACGTCATGGCTCCGGAGGGCATCTCTCTTAACGAAGAGCGCCTACAAACTGCTTTTAGAAAGTCTATGAGCGATTTGATTGCCACACAGCCCTTTGTTCCGACTCAGCAGGGTGAGCAGCTGCTTAGGTTGGGAGAATGTTATGTCGATACAACCGGATTTTATCAGAGACTTTATAGAGTGCGTCCGCAGCTGTCAGCCGGACAGCCTCTAGTTCATCCAGAACTAGATTTGAACTATTTTATGGGCAGATTTCCCGGAGTAAAAAAACTTGGACTGCAAGAGGTCATCGCGAAATTGCCGCAACTCATGACAACCCATCGGACTGTAGAAACCTGCGCTCTCCTCCTCGATATTTTGACGGAAACGTTTACTTCAAGACAGGATCTTGAAGCACTTAAGGCGCCTAGTTTTGTCCTGACTCATAAGCTTGAACTTGTCTCCTTAGGGATGAGGCCCCATTTTTTTCCAAATTTCGCAATTCCTGACAAACTACCTTTTACCATCCTGCATCCGCAGTTACACTCCCCAGAAAAGGTGGCCTGGTTAAAAACTTTTGGCCTTGAACAGTTAAGCCCACAGGCTATTGTCGATGCATATAAATTTAAACTTAATGATGAATCTTTGAGAGAGAAATCGAGCAACATCCAGATCATTCGACTCTTTTTCACGTTTTTCAAGGATAATCTGATCAAAGAAGAAGCTTTTGAAGCTTTGAGAGGAATCCTCCTTATCTCAAAAGCAGATACAGTTTGCTGTTCGTTAAGTTTATCTCTCCCCGCCTCTTATGCTCCAGCTTTTAATCTAGAACCTCATATTCCGCAGTTCCCCGCCTTTTTTATTTGTGAAGAATATAGACATTTTGGCGAGGAGATCGAAACCTGGAGACGATTTTTCTATAAACTTGGCGTCAGGGAGAGTTGCGATTTCTTCCACTTGCAAAACGTCGCACAATTAAGAAGTGTAGGGACATCCTATATGGAAGAATATTTAAAAAGTATCCCTAAAGCGACTAAAACAGCGGGTCGAGACTTAAATCAAGATACAATTTCTCCCTTTTGCGGCTTTCCTTACATGGAGGCGATTGGGAAAAGCCCCAAGTTTTCTGATTTTTTTTGGAAACAGCTCATTCAGCGTGAAGCACAGATCCTCACAACCTATTCAACGACGACCTATTATGGAAGAGCTTGTCGTCCTCCTGAAGAAAAAGCTGAACCCTATTTGCAGTATGTCTTTCGAACGCAAAAATTAATCCCTGATGAGCGGGGAGTTTTGCACCCTGCTCATCAACTCTACGCCCCCTCCTTGAAGGGGGTCACAACTTCAACAGCCGCGCTATCTGTTCGGCTTTCTCCACAACTTGAAGCTTTCTTGGGTTTTAAAATGACCCTCGATCCCACTGATTGTCACAAAATTTTGCTGCAGCTTCAAAAAAAGTTCGCGCATGAGGCCTACATGATCGTCATGAGGCATCTCCTCGAAAATATCCGCAGAGGGGCCCTTTTCCCTACTAGCTTGCAGTGGGAATTTCAAGACAGCCAAAATAGCTGGAAAAAAACGCACGCGCTCAAATTATGGGCAGTCCCACAGAGCCAGGTCCCTCACAATGTTCCTGGCTGGATTAAGCAGCTATTTTCTAGCGATAAAGATCTTGAAGATTTCTGTGCCTTTTTCAGAATTCCCAAAGAGACTCAATTTCAGAATGAAACACTTCTTAAAAGTGCGGAAGCAGCCACTGATTTGAGAGACTTTATTTATGAAAAAATACCTGAGATTGCCTTTTACGTGGCAAGGCATCAATCTTTTTCAAGATCGAATCGAGAGTATATCACGATGCTGACTGAACCTCTGGCTCATTTGAAATTCTTTTGCATCCCTGAAAAGTATGACACAGAAGCTCAAGGACCCGTATTCAATTTATTAGACGATTGCCTCTATTATTATGAAGATTGGAAAGATCAAAAAAAACCTCTTGCAAAGGTTTTAGCCAGATTTTTGAAGTTAGAAAAAAATGAAGGAGATGCCGTAAAGACAGCCCTGCAATGGGGAAAGCCTTATAAAAATAGAGAAAGCATGAAAAAAATCGAGGAGCTCACCAGTGAGCTTACAGCACAATACACTCACATAGAAAAAGCTCCTCCAGAGCCTTCCAGAGACAAGACCCCTCCTCCTGACACGAAACGAGCCTCGGAAGAAACTTTAAAAGTTGCGGCTCCAACTACACCCTCTACAGACGACGAATTACCTTCCGATTCTCCCTATAAAGAGCCGCTAAAAGTCGTAAGACGACGGCAGCTTGTGCGATCCAATGCAGAAACTTCTAGCGAAGAGGAGCCTCTAAAGGCTACTCCAAAGAGCTGGTCGCCGAAAATTTCTGCAACAGAGGTGACGCATATGCCCATTCAGAAAGCTTTAACAAAACCTTCCATGACGCCTCAAGCGGCATCTCCTGCAACCACTCCGACTCAAAAAAAGGATCCCACACCCCAAAAGAGTGAGAAGGTAAACCTTGCTAAACTTATAGAGAAAAAAAGAAAGGGTCAGTGGGCTGAACAGCATGTCCTTAACAAACTGATTGAAAAGTACTTAAAGGACTACAAGGGAACTCAAGTTGAATCACTTGGCAATGGCCAGAGAAAAATCCGTTTTGCTTCAGAAGACACAAGCATCGATTTTCTCTGGTACAATGACCCTGAGCGAAGGCCTACAGAGGAAAAAGACGATCCATTATGGGATAGTGGCCAGCATTACGATATTGAGGTGACCTGGACAGCTGCCGGCAAAGAGTTAAAGAAGCGGTTCGTCGAAGCAAAGGGCACAGCCAAGCCTCACGTCCATTTTTTTCTCCAAGCTATGGAGTGGAAAACGCTACTGGCATCTCCCGATCAGTACCGAATCTATGCCGTCACTAAAATTGGAACGGAATCGTCTGCCATCACCGTTTACAAAAATAATGAACTTATGGAAGCCATCAAGACGCGCAACCTGCTGCCTATCAAAGGAGCCACGGAATTTGGGAAATTCTGAATCTTTATCAAAACTTAACACAAGTCTATTAAAACCCGATTTGCGCCCTAGCGGTGATTCAGCTGATGATGCGATTTTTTGGAGGCTAAAACGGGGCAATTTTTGACATACTTGAGTAAAGTAGGCGAAAATTGCCCCGTTTTAGCCTCCAAAACAAGCGCACATCAGATGAGTCATTGATAGGGCGCAAGTCGGGTTTAAACTTTCAATTTTAAAAAATTGTAGGAAAAACAGATGAAAAAAATTGGCTTTTTCACCCCCGTCACATACCAAGCAGCTCCAAATAGGCTTCTTGAAAAGGTCGACGCCTACTTCTTCCTCGGGGGGCAGAAAGCAGTCGTCCTTGCAGGCAAAAAGGAGAATGGACGCGAACGGGTCGTTCTGAGCCAGCATGAACGGCGCCCCATGATCGAATCAGCCGCAAAGGTCGCCAGCTACTGCACCGTTGTCATTCCCCTGCTTCTCCTGGCACTCAAAGCGATTTTGCGCTCCCAGCATCGATTCATGCTCGTTGATCCTAAGAAAATGCAGGAGCCCAAAAAAGAGCCTGAGCCTGTTGCTGAACCCAAAAAAGAGCCGGAGCCTGTCGAAGACCCAAAAAAGCCTCTGGAAATAGCCAGGAAAGAGCTGGAGCAGGGCATTGAAATAGCGCCCTCCACGATCGCAAAAATTCAATCCCTTCTCCCTTTAATCGAACAGGGAAAAGACGATGGGGAGATTCAATGGATTGCAAAGGGCAACAGTCTCGTTTTTAGCTTGGCTTCCACACCTAATCTGGTCTTTAAATTAGCAAAAGAAATGCACGATCCAAACAGGCCCAATGCCCGCACGATGACAGATCTGCGCTTTGAAAATATGATAAAAGCAAAAGATGTTTGTCTCACTCATCAGCTGGACCGCCTCATCCTGCCTCATGCTAAAAAAATCGAAGTGGGAGCTGCAGCCCTAATCGCCGAAGAGCGCCTCTCTTTTAATCCCAACTGGATGGCTCAAGAGAGATTTTACTATGAAAGAGGCAAGGATCTGGTTCCAACTCTTGGACAGCTCGCTATTTTTACAGCAAAAACAGGCTCCAGCGATAACTGTTGGCGCAATCTTCCGATCTTGGATGGAGTGGGACAGTCCAAGATCGGCCTCATCGATGTGGAACATATGGAGAGTGCCCACACAGGATTTTTTGGGAATAGCTGGCTTGCGAGACAAGGGCTCATTGCATGTGCAGGCAGTGAGGAGCAGATCGATGAGATCCTAAACCAGGCTGCTAAACATGGCGTCAGCTTCTATAAAAGTGAGGCTCACAATGCAAAGGATAAGCGGCTCAAAGAGCTTGCGGAGGATCGGAACCTGGATGCTTTCCATGCAAAGCTGGGAGTAAAAGAGCCTCAGAAACCCCTACAGGTCGATTTTGATTCCCTTGGCTTAGATCTGAAAGAGGTGGGCAAGATCCACACATTCGTAGAGAAAGGTGGAAAACGTGTAGGTCAGAAGAAAAGCGTGACCTTAAAAGAGGTTGCAGAAGCACTTGTAGAAAAAATTAACAAAGAGTTCAAAAAGAGCCCTTTGGACGCTTCAATCAAAAGAGGACGCCAACTCCAGCTCAACGTTGGCTCCGGCAAACTAGGGAAATTTGCAAATCTAGGCCTTCCAAAGGGGCAGTCCATCGTCAGCGAAGAAGAAGCAAAGAAGCAGTGGCTTGACAGCATCCTAAATGCTTTAGTTGCTAAGGGCTATCTATTTAAGTTAGATAAACGGGGTTGCACCTATGTCATTCAGGCTTAGTCACCATACGCTTCAATCTCTTTTTGTCAGTGAAGTTAAGAATTCAGGGCCCTTTTTGAAACGGGAGGTTACCTTGCGCGAAAAAGCAGAAAAGATTCTTGCAAGGATTAACGAAGATATCGGCAAACCGCAGAAAAAGTCTATGAAAAGACACAGGTCGTTCCGCCACTATTTTGCAAAAAGAGACCAGTTCTACATGCGCATTCTGAAAGCTCTTGTCGATAAGAGCCATCTGTTTAAAACCCGACTTGCGCCCTATCAATGACTCATCTGATGCGCGCTTGTTTTGGAGGCTAAAACGGGGCAATTTTCGCCTACTTTACTCAAGTATGTCAAAAATTGCCCCGTTTTAGCCTCCAAAAAATCGCATCATCAGCTGAATCACCGCTAGGGCGCAAATCGGGTTTAAATGTGAAGTCGATAGACCAATGAGTTGTAAAATTTATGCCTGATGCTGGTAAAACGGTGTAGGGACCTCCTTGTCCACTACACACGAAATTCTGTAGCGGCGATACTTTCCTGAAGTATTGACGTCTTAAACCCCTCATAGCCGAACGGCTATATTTTACATAAACTTTTTTAAAAAAAATCTATAAATTGCTTATTTGCAGTTATTTAGGAAATACTGAAATAGGGTTTCGCCGCTCAAATCTCGGATGCAGCTGCCGGTAAGACAGGTCCGCAAGATGGGACAGCGCTTTTCAAAGGTGCGCCCATAGGGGCAGGCGCCTTGAAAGCTCTGGTGGCGCTCCCCTTCTGGCTTGTACTTGGAGGCATAAGAGGCTCCAAAAACGCTAAAGCTTGGCGTCGCAGTGGTGCCTGCAAGGTGCAGGGGGAGGGAATCCATCGAAATAACAAGCTGCATCCGCCCCATCAGGTTCTGGAGGGCGGGAAGGGGCAGCCTGTCGACAACCAGAGCTTGTACAGAATGGCTTAAAGCTTCGGCGAGCGCCCTCTCCTCACTATTTCCCCAGATGAGGAGAAAGGTGCAGGAGAGATGGCCCTGCAGCTTTTGTAGAAACTGCTCTAAGGCTTTGTCAGACAGCTGCTTGTTGCGCCAGGCGGAGCCTGGGCAGACCATTACGAGAGGCCCCTTTTGAAGCAGCGGATTGGCAAGAATGGCCTCTAGAGCCTGCTGCTGCATAGGAGTCATTTTTAGTTGCACCCCCGCATCGGTAAAGGGGCTAAAGTCATTGCAAGCGCTCTGCGCTAAGAAGAGATAGTCGGAGCGGATGTTGCTCCCCGGAGGTGGGTCAAACTGCTGGGTTGTCAGCCAGCTGTTGGGCCTTTCAGCAACTGTTTTCTTTCCAAAGCCCACCTTTGTTTTGGCACGGGCTTGCAGGGTGATCAGCCCCGACTTGACGTTGCCTTGAAGGTCGAACATAAGGTCGTAAGAGTGGCTTTGCAAGCTCCGGCGAAAATCGCGCACTGCTTTCCAGGTGGCAGGTGAAAAGGGGCTCTTGCGCCACGCCTTAGTCTCAACGGTTAAAACCTCATTGACCTCCGGATGTGCTCTCACCAGTTCTGCAAAGGGCTTTTCGACGACCCAGTCGATCAAAGCTTCGGGGTATTTTTTGCGCAAGAAAGCGAGAGTTGGAAAGGCGTGAATGATATCCCCAAGCGAGGAGGTTTTGACGATAAGAATCCTCACAAAACCTCCTGCATGGCTTCGACAAAATCTTTGGGCAAGGAGGCTTTTACAGCAAGCTCCTCCCCTGTCGCGGGATGGGTAAACTTAAGCTTCTCGGCGTGCAGCATGCAGCGCCTTGGCTTAAAAGGGGTGCGAAATTTGCGCCCATACTGCCCATCCCCTAAGATCGGGTGGCCGATACTGCTGAGATGAACGCGCAGCTGATGGGTGCGCCCCGTAATAGGAAAGCAGCGCAAGAGCGTTGCATTCTGTCCCGCCTTTTCAATCTGCCACTCGGTTCGCGCATAGAGCCCTTGCGCTACCTCTCCCCAGAGGGTTTGTCCCTGGTAGGTCGCGACTTTCCCAAGCTGATTTTCAATAAAGCCTTGCGCCTTTGAGAGAGAGCCGTCGACAAGCGCCAGGTACTCCTTGGCCACCTTTTTTTCTTTAAAGAGCTCGACCATGGCTTCAAACATCTCTTTTGACTTAGCAAGTAGCAGCACGCCGCTTGTCTCTTTATCGAGCCGATGGACAAGCTGCAGCTGCGGAGTGCTCTGCTGTAGCTTTTTTAATAGTACTTCGGAGGGCTCCCCAGGAGGCTTGTTGAAGAAAAGAAACGAAGTATCTTCGAAAAGAACTTCCCCTCGAGTCCCCTGCGCAATAGCCTCCAGAAACTGGACCCGATCCCCTCTTCCTACCGCTTGAGAGGCAAAGCGCTCCGCACGTCCATTGACAAGGCAGCCATTCTGCTCGATTGAACGCTTGATCTGCCGGGCGGAAAGAGAGGGAAGATGGTGGCGGAGGAAGTCGATCAGCTTCATTCCCGACTCAACAGGACTCACGACAAACTCCATTAAATGGCCGAAAACTGCTCGAGAAAGCGCATATCATTTTCAGTGAAAAGGCGGATGTCGCGCACGCCGTGGCGCAAAAGGATGATGCGTTCGACCCCCATTCCCCAGGCGTAGCCGCTATACTCTTCGGGATCGATCCCGCCGTTTTTAAGCACTTCCGGATGGACGAGCCCTGCCCCTGCCACTTCGAGCCAGCCCGTATACTTGCAGAGCATGCAGCCGCTTCCGCCGCAGGTTAGGCAGCGCACATCCACCTCCATCCCGGGCTCGACGAAGGGGAAGTAGCTGGGACGAAAGCGTGTTTCGACCTCGCGGTGAAACAGCTTAGAGAGAAACTCCTGCATCGTAGCGAGCAGATCGGCAAAGGTGACCCCTTTATCAATGTAGAGGGCATCCACCTGATGAAAAAAAACATGAGAGCGCGCCGTGATAGTCTCATTGCGATACGCCTTGCCCGGCGCGATGATGCGAATGGGGGGCTTGTGGCTCTCCATCGTGCGCAGCTGAATGTTGGTTGTCTGAGTCCTCAATAGCATCTGAGGGGTAATGTAGAAAGTATCCTGCATGTCGCGCGCAGGATGGTCGGG
This sequence comes from uncultured Parachlamydiaceae bacterium, assembly GCA_963745935.1. Taxonomy (GTDB): domain Bacteria; phylum Chlamydiota; class Chlamydiia; order Chlamydiales; family Parachlamydiaceae; genus JAJFUZ01. Next base: position 60,134 of record CAVUZO010000007.1, on the reverse strand, counting down.
AGGGAAATTGAGACCCTCAAAGTTGTAGTAGTCGGAGTCGATATCGGGGCCATACTGGACGGAAAAGCCCATCGTGGAGAGGATGGCAATCATCTCATCCATCATCTGCGTCACAATGTGCTTGCGGCCGGGAAAGCGGCGGCGCCCTGGAAGCGTTACGTCGAGCGTCTCCTGGGCTAGGCGTAGCCCCTCCTCTTTCTGAATCAGCGCTTCATGGGCAATGGAAAGGCGCTCGGAGAGCTGCTCTTTAAAATCGTTGATCCACTTCCCCTGCTCAGGACGCTTTTCAGGAGGAACATCTTTGAGGCTCTGCATCAGCCCCTGGACAGGGCCCTTTTTTCCGAGGTAGCGCACTTTGAGCGCTTCCAAATCGGAAGAGCTTTTAGCTTCAGACAGTTCCTGATCAAACTGCTTGCGGAGGGATTCTATCTGCTGCATGAAAAAAACCTTTGTAAGGGGGAAGTCCAAGACTCCCCCCCTTCAAAATACTTATGCGATCGCTTGCTTGACGCGGCTGACGACAGCGGCAAAGCCGCTTGGATCGTTCACTGCCATGTCTGCGAGGAGCTTGCGATCCAGCTCGCAATTGGCCTTCTTTAAGCCGAAAATTAACTGGCTGTAAGAGATGCCGTTCATTTTTGCAGCCGCGCTGATGCGGATGATCCAGAGGCTGCGAAAATCGCGCTTGCGCAATTTGCGGTGCGCATAGTTGTACGCCATGGCCGTGACAACAGCCCCGGTGGTCAAACGCAAGTGGTTCTTGCGGTCGCCTACAAAGCCCTTAGCGCGTTTAAATAATCTCTTTTTTCGGCGATGCGATGCAACGCTATTGGTAACTCTAACCATTGTAATCCCTCACTTATGATACGCCCATCAAGCGCTTGTATGTTTTACCGAGAGCCTCACTTAAAATTGAAGGCTTGTTCAATTGACGCTTGCGCTTGGGCGCTTTTCCTGTCAATAAGTGGCGCTTCCCCGGGTGGCTATGCTTCAGCTTGCCCGTCGCGGTCACTTTGAATCTGGCCGCAAGGGCCTTCTTCGTTTTCATCTTTGGCACAACACTCACTCCTAGTTCTTAAGCAATCTCTGGAGGGGCTTTTGGAGAGGTTTTGGGAGCAGGCTCTGAACCCGCTCCTGACACACCTGCTCCTGACACACCCGCTTTTGGTGCCGCCGCTTTTGGCGCACCCCCTTCAGGACCACTCGGTTTCTGTGTTTCTTTCTTTTTCTTCGCTCCTGGTGCCAGCACAACACCCAGCATGCGGCCGAGCATCTTGGGCGGCGATTCTGGCATCGCCACATCTTCCAGATCATCACAAACCTTCTGGATGACCTTTTCCCCAAACGCTGTGTGCATCATTTCACGACCGCGGAAAACGCAGGTCACCTTGACCTTGTTCCCTTTGGCGATAAACTCTCGTGCATGGCGAATCTTGGTCTCCAAATCATGAATATCGATGTTTGGCTTGACCTTGATCTCTTTAACTTTTACCTGATGCTGCGACCGTTTGCTCTCTTTTTCCCTTTTGGTCTGATCATAGCGGAACTTTCCGAAATTGATGATCTTGCAAACGGGCGGAACAGATCCCGGTACGATTTCTACAAGGTCCAGCCCCGCTTCCTCTGCCATGGCAAGTGCCTCTGACAGAGTAATAATGCCGACCTGCTCCCCTTTCTGATTGATGACGCGAACTTTCGCAGCTCTAATTTCTCTGTTAACTTTCAACCTGGTTTCGATCTCCTCAATAGGTTTAGGTCTGCTCCATTTTCTAGCATGAGCGCAATCAAGCGCTCAAAGGAGCCAAAAAGCGAACCTGTGAGCATCACAAAGGGCCTATTCAACTTCGCCGGCTGCCAAACATCGACACCAAGCGAAGCGACGGCCCATTTCCTTCCTAAAGAGTCGCTGACGCGCATCTCGAGGCGGGGCCCCTGCTTTGCAGCAAGCTGAGAACTCTTCTCAGCTTGAATTTGCTGCCCCTCAAGCGCCTGCGCAAGAAGCCGAACGGCTAGCCGCCATTCCGCTTGTCGCACCGGAGCATGGATAGGGCGAGAATCCAGGAGAACCCAGTGAGGCTCAAAGGGGAAAATTTTAATCGTTTGCTCAAAGAATTGCAAGGAAGAAATGCATTCTTGCAAGGCTTGACTCTGAGTACAGAAGAGATGAAGGGCATCCACCCGCTGGAGTCGGCTCATCAAAAGCCCCTCCGTTTTTTCGCGCGTCAACGGAAAAAATGTTTCGGCACACTCAGCAAATTTGACCGGCACCTTATAATTCCCTTCTGAAAAAAGACGCGCATGAGCTGCCGCCTTTGCAGGTAAAACGGCATAATGTTTTTCTTCAAATTCGAGCCCACCTTCAGTCTCATCCAGAAGAAGTGGCGGCGTCGCAACCAGCTGATAGCCTTGGGCTTGTACCGCGCTTTTCCAGAAGGCGTAAAGAGATTCGCACAGCTCGACCCCTTTTGGGAGAAAGCTCCAGCTTCCAGGAAAAAGGGAGTCAGATGCGCGAAAAAGCTGCATCTGCTCGCCAAGCAGACGATGATCCCTCTTTGAGGCCGCCTTCATTGTTTTAATGAGCTGCTTTAAGGATTGAAGATCCGTTGAGGCTGTTCCCTTCAAGCGCAGGACAGGAATCTCTCCCCAGCCCTCGACGTAGCGCGTTTCACGGTCGATCGACAGCACTTTAAAGGCGCGGCACTCAGCGATCGCAGTTGACAACTCCCCTTCTGGAAGATAGTCAATAAATTTTCCAATATGGAGAACAATCACTGTGGGTGTATCTGCATCTATTGCTTGCTCGACCTGATGGAGCAGGCCGTGATGGCGAAACAGCTCCGCCGCATTTTCGCGCATCATTTCCCTCTGTTCGAGGAGCAAATCGGACTTGATTAAACCGCGCATCTTCTCTTCAATGAGCGGCAGAGCCTGATCATCGATCGGCTGCCGCGTCTCAAAATCGCAGAAAAAACCCTCTTGAGTTATTTGTGCAGCCACAAGTGCGTCTCTGGGAAAAGATCGCAGACCGCGCAGGCCATCACCTCGGCGGTCGTCCTGCGAATGGAGTCAAGTGTTGTTTGGTTCATGGGATATATGGGATATAGCTGACTCGAACAGCTGACCTCCACGATGTCAACGTGGCGCTCTAACCAACTGAGCTAATACCCCGGTGGAATAGAGGAAGGATAGCGAAGGGGTGCAAATTTTGCAAGAGAGAACATCTTTTTGGTTTTTTTCAGGATAGACAGGGATGGACAGGATGAGCGAAGCTTTATGCTACAGTTTTTTCATTTTTGCAGCACGAAATTTACTTCCAAATTATCTCCCAAGCAGAGCAAGGCGCACGCTGCGCATCCAAAGCGCTGTGAAGCGGGCGATGTCTTTTTGAATAAATAGCCAGCGGACTGTCGCAAATGGCCCGAAAAGGCTCCAGATGGTCTTAAATGTCTCCCAGAAGTGCCTGAGAACCATGCGACGGTTGACAAAGAGCAGGTCAAAGTCGATCAGGACGTTGGAAGTTGAAGCAGTTCTCAATACATCTAGGAGGGCAAAACGGCACAAAAGCTCATACCCCCCTCTCTGATCATAGGAGGAGTGAAATTTTCCAATTTTATGAAAAAGATCCTGCTTAAACCAGCAGGCTTGTAAGCTAGTGGGCTGCAGTCCCTGTTTCAACAATTCAAGTTGTAAAGGGCGAAATAGCATTTTTGGATCCTTGCGCCCTTCTCGAAGCAGCGTCCCGCAGTAGACCAGATCGGGCAGCTTCTCTTTCAACGCAAGATGCATTATCTGCTTTAAGCTATTGCGTGCAATATAAGTATCGCCTGGCAAAAGAAAATTGAGATAGACCCCTTCAGCTTGCGAAATCCCCTTGTTCAGCATGGCATAGCGTCGATATTCGGAGACCGAATAGAGGCGCAATGTCTCGCATCGGTAGCTCTGAATCACTGCCAGGGTATTGTCCGTTGAACCCCCATCGACAATGATCAATTCAAAGTCGGGATACCTTTGTGCAAAGACGCTTTCTAGCGTGGATGCGATCGTTTGAGCACAGTTGTAAGTGGGGATGACGATGGTCACTTTCGGATACTCATAGTCATGGTAGATACCCTCTTTAGCCTCGATCTCCTTGAGCAAATAATCTATTGAGTTGCTTGCGTCCATGGTCCCATGCTACAATTTTTACGCATAAAATAGGAGTTTTTCATGGAAGCAACGTCATCTTATTCCCCTCAAGCCCTAGCAAGAATTACAGAGGTTCGCAAATGGTTATGCGATCAACCTTTGATCCAACCACACATGCGAGTGATTCATTCCATCTTTAATCCTAATGCGGAGTTGGCACGCGTGCTTACTCTATTCGAACTGGGGAAAATCAAATATTTCCACGTCCTTATTGAACAGCAAGCAGATGATCCATGGAATAATGGAGAAGTGATCGATGCGGCTGAGGGACTCCTATCCGTTGCTTTGGTTGTCAGCTTTCTTGCATTAGAAGAGCTTGAAACAATTTCTAAAACAGCCGACCCTAAAATTTTTGAAGCGCATGCCCGCTCCCACTCCCATTTACAGCAAGTGTATATAGCTATCAGGAAGGGGTGGAGACAATTAGAGGCCCCATCAGTGGAAGAGCCACTGCCTACTGGTTATTCAGAAAAATTTTATCAGGCAGGAACCGTGCAGAATGTTTGGAATTCTCTCAACCAAGAATACTGCCAGCGCTGTAAGACGATCATCCCCACTTCAACCACTAGCTGGCTGAAGGAGGATAAGAAAGAATCGCCTCTGGTAGGGCGCAAGAAAACACCTTTCGTTTTTACTAATTATCTCACTCATCAGCAGGTCCAATTGGACCCATCCGGGAATATAGTCCCCCAGCGTCCCTCTTCAGCTCCTCCAGAAATGAGCAGCACGAAACAGACTAATGACTAAGCTTTCCAGTGGAGCCCAGTTCCCTTTTCGTGACAGACTTGCGTCCACGCAGCGATCTTATTATCTTCAATCGTCGCAATGGCGATGATGAAGACTTCGTTTCTGCTGCCGTTATGGAGCGTGTAGTCCACCGTATACTGAAGGGCACAGCGATTGCCATTAATCAAAGGGTCAGCTGTTGGGCCGATAATCTCGATATGCGAAAATTTCTCTTTATAGTTGGCAATGTGTTTCTGATAGTCGGACAGGCTTCTGGCGATGATATGGTCGCTGCTCGTCAGCTGAAAATTTTTTGAAAGATAGGGCCCAAAAGCCGCAGCTGCATCCTTTCCAGGTGCATTGCAGCAGCTCTGGAATGCTTCAAAAAAATGTTGCAACAGGGATAGCACCAGCTTCTGGTCAAGGTTTGCTTTTGTGGTTGGCATAAGGATTCCTTATTTTTAGGGCTTATCCGGACCTTATAAATAAAGTATTTTTTTGACAACTAAAGATTTTTAAATTTTTCAATAGCTTGGATGTTGGCCTGCGATAACCCCTTGACCTGACCTAGCTCTTCTAATGAGGCCTCCAGGATCTTTTTGAGGCTGCCGAAGTGGCGCAGGAGGATCTTGCACTTGGCAGGTCCAATCCCTGGAATCTCAGCTAAAGCGGTGCGAATAGTCTGTTTAGAGCGCCTTTTGCGCTGGAAAGTGAGCACAAAGCGGTGCGCTTCGTCTCTGATCTGCTGCAAGAGAAATAGAATCGGAGAGTGACTCTTGAGAATAATGGGATCTTTTATATTGGGAATAAAAACCTGCTCTTGAGTCATGCCCTTCGTGTGCTTGGCCTCTTCTTTAGCAAGTCCGATCACATCCATGCTGATTATATTTAGATCACTTAAGACCTTTAAAGCCACATTGAGGTGGCCTTTTCCACCGTCGACAATGAGAAGATCCGGGAGATCGTTCTCCTCTTTGGCCCTCTTGTAGCGCCTCTGGAGAACCTCCATCATCGTGGCGTAGTCATCCTGCCCTTGCACGGTTTTGACCTTATATTTGCGGTAGCGACTTTTGTCTTTGACCCCATCAGTAAAGGCCACCATGGCAGACACAGGCTCCGACCCGCTCAAGTTTGAATTGTCAAAGCATTCGATGCGGTGGGGATAGCGGGTCAAACGGAAGCGCTCCTGCATCTCTAAAAGCCTCTTTTCCCGCAAGGTGGCCTCATCCTTCTCCTTTTTGAAAGTATCTTCCGCATTGAGGCGCGCCATATCGACAAGGGCGCGCTTTTCGCCTCTCTGAGGGGTCTGAATAGAGACTTTCCGTTTTCGATTGGCTGAAAGAATCTCGGCGATAGGCCCGCTATCTTCAAGCGTCACGGGCAGGAGAATCTCGTGAGGAAGCTCCTCTTGCCTCTCATAATGCTGCAGCAGAAACGACTCAAGTAGCTCCTCATCATCTTCTGCGATGTCTGTAAAGTCATCATGACGCACTCCAATGAGCTTGCCATTGCGGAAAATAAGCAGGCTGAGAATGACCTCGCGCCCCTGTCTAAAAATGGCCCACGCGTCCAGATCATTCCCAAGAGGCTTGTCCACATTCTGGCCTTCAATAGTCTTTTCAATATGGCGAATGGTGATCAAGAGCGATGCCGCCTTCTCAAATGCGAGCCCTTCAGCTGCCTTTTCCATCTCTTGGTAGAGCTCTTTCAAAATCTCTTTATCCTGCCCGCGCAAGAACTTGACGGCGCGCTCGACTAGGCTAAGATACTCCTCTTTGGTGCACTTTTCGACACAGGGCGCAATGCAGCGCTTCATGTCGTAGAGGATGCAGGGGCGGGTGCGGCGCGCAAATTCCTGATCGGAGCATTGTCTTAAAGGAAAGAGGCGCTGGATGAGGTCAAGCGTATCGCGCGCTGCGTAGGCACTGGTGTAGGGGCCAAAATAGAGCCCATCGGCCTCTGGCCGCCCCCGGTAACGCACGAGAAGCACCTGCGGCCAGGAACTTCTGGAGGTCACTTTTAGGGCAATATAGGTTTTGTCATCTTTGAGGAGGGCATTGTAGTTAGGCTGATGCTGCTTGATCAGGTTGTTTTCTAAAAGGAGCGCCTCTTTTTCAGAGCGCACGAGAATTGTGTCGACACTCTCGACTTTCGGAATTAAAAAGGGGATCATCGGACGCCCGTCGCCACCTGCGACAAAGTACTGCTTGAGGCGTGCGCGCAGGTTTTTTGCTTTGCCAATATAGAGAACAGCCCCCGATTTACTCTTCATCAGGTAGACGCCAGGCTGTGTTGAAAAACTCTCTAGGCGCTTCGGATCAAACGGCATGAAAGCTCCCGCAGTTGAACGATCGTAAGTCGCCCCCTATTTCGGGCGACTTACGATCGTTCAACCCCGGGGCTTTCGCGTTGCCGAAATCGGCAATTATTTCATGATAGGCCCTAGTGGAATCAGCTTTTCTTGCAGGGCGAGCTGGCCGCAAGCCGCTGCGATGTCGTCGCCTTTCGTGTAGCGGCAGGTGTTGACAATGCGGCAGCCAAAGAGCACGCTGCGAAAGTCTTTGATCGTCTTCTTTTCGGGACGTTTGAGCTTAAGGCCTGCAACTGGGTTGTAAGGGATCAAATTGACGGTACACTGCTTTCCTTTTAATAAATGGGCAAGCTCGTGAGCATGATCAGGGTGATCATTGATGCCCGCTAAGAGCGTATACTCATAGGTGATGTCGCGTCTGGTCTTTTCCGCATACTCATCCATCGCCTTCATGAGGTCATCCAGCGGGTACTTGCGGGCGTAGGGGATAATTTTTTGGCGGATATGCTGCGTAGGGGCATGCAGCGAAAGGACAAGATTGACTTTGAGATCTTCGTGAGTCAGCCGTTTGATCCCTTCGATGACGCCGACAGTGGAAATCGTGATGCGGCGCTGCGAGATGTTAAGCGCTTCTGGAGCGCACAACAGCCGCACAGAAGCGATGACGGCATCATAATTTTTAAAAGGCTCTCCCATCCCCATGTAGACAACGTGGCAGACGCGCTCCCCTTTTGCCATCAGCCAGCGGTTAATCTCGGAAACTTGTTCGACAATTTCTCCAGGGCGCAAATTGCGCATGAAGCCACCTTTTCCAGAGGCGCAAAAGGCGCATTTGGCAGGACAGCCAACCTGCGAAGAGACGCAAACGGTGCGGCGCGTCCCCGAATAGATTAAGACCGATTCGACAAAACTACCGTCGCGCAGCTTCCAGAGAAACTTGTACGTTTCGCCATCATTGGATGCGGAGACTTTTACCTTTTCAATCCCGTTGAGGCGAAAAGCTGCCGCAAGTTTGCCGCGCAGCTCCTTGCTGAGATTGCTCATCCCCTCAAAGTTCACCACCCCTTTTCCATAGACCCAGTCAAAAATTTGGGTGGCGTGGAAGGGCTTCTCATTCTGCTGTTCAAACCAAGCAGCAAGGTTTGCAAGTGTTAGTTCATAAAAATCGATCATAAAAAGAAAATATAGCAGATTTTTGCTTATTTTACAATGGATAACTATTTGTTTGCACTTTTAGCCAAAATTCGCTATCCTTGCATCCCATGATTACACTGAATCGCATTTCCAAGAGTTTTGGCAGCCGCATTCTCTTTGATGATGTCACCATTACCTTCAGCGCCGGCAACCGCTACGGTTTGACAGGGCCAAATGGCGCTGGCAAGTCCACCCTTCTCAAAATCGTCATGGGACTTGACGAGCCGACCAGCGGCAGCGTCACTCTTCCAGATCGCGTCGGGATCTTGCGCCAAAACATCGAAGACTTCCTCGAGTTCAAAGTGCGCGATGTCGTCATCATGGGGAATGCCCGCTTATGGGCAGCCATGATGGAGCGAGAAGCCCTTTATGCCGTTGAGATATCTGATGATGTGGGCATGCGTTTAGGGGAGCTTGAAGGAATTGTGGCCGAAGAGGATGGCTATTCAGCAGACGCCAATGCAGAAGTTCTCTTAAGCGGTATGGGAATTACTCATGACAGCTTTGATCTCCCGATGCGCGAAATCCCGATCGATATGCAGTTCCGCGTCCTGCTTTGTCAGGCCCTATTCGGCGATCCGCAAGCGCTGCTCCTGGATGAACCGACCAACCATCTCGATATGGATTCTATTGGCTGGCTAGAGCAGTTCCTCCATGCGTATAAAGGAACCCTGATCGTCATTAGCCACGACCGCCATTTTCTCAATGCTGTCACCACCCATATTGCCGATATCGACTATGAAACCATCATTCTCTACCCTGGGAATTATGATGACATGGTGGTCGCCAAGAGTTCTGTGCGCGACCGCGCAGAATCGGAAGCTAAATCAAAGGAAAAGAAGATTGCGCAGCTGCGCGAATTTGTGAGCCGCTTTGGAGCAGGAACGCGCGCAAGTCAAGTGCAGTCGCGGCAGCGCGAAATTCAGCGCCTGCAGCCGCAAGAGCTCAAAAAGACGAATATCCAGCGCCCCTATATCCGCTTTATTCCGATGGAGAAGGCGCCAGGCAAAATTGTGCTCAAAGCGGAAAATATTTCCAAAAGCTATGAGGGCAAGGAGGTGTTGCGACGCTTTTCGCTGGAGGTACACCGCGGCGATAAAATTGGCGTGATCGGTAGCAATGGTCGCGGCAAAACAACGCTTCTCAAAATGCTCGCAGGTGTGCTCGCTCCGGATAGTGGAGCTGTGGAACCTGGCCATCAAGCTATCTTTAGCTACTTTCCCCAGAATCATGCGGAGATCATCGACAAAAAGCTCACCTGCAACGCCTTTGACTGGCTCAAAGAGAGACGCACAGGCCTTTATGATCAAGATATCCGCAGTGCCATGGGCAAAATGCTCTTTGGAGGCGATGACGCTTTTAAACAGGTCTCCACGCTATCCGGAGGGGAAACGGCCCGCTTAATTCTTGCGGGAATGATGCTCGCCGACCATAATGTTCTGCTTCTGGATGAACCCAATAACCATCTGGACCTGGAAGCGGTCTCCGCGCTTGCATGGGGCCTTGAAGAGTACAAAGGCACGGTCATCGTCGTCAGCCACGACCGCGACCTGATCGATACCGTGGCAACAAAGATTATTGCCTTTGAAGCAGATGGGGTCCATCTCTTTGACGGACCACTTGAAGAGTATCTGGCAAAAAAAGAGGCGCGCCTTCCATGAGCAAACAAGAGAATAGGATCAATCCAACTATTACCCGTTTTCCATCCCCCATTGTCTCTGAAAAATCGTCTCTTTCAAAAGAGGAAAAAATCGCCCTGATCGCCAACCGTTTTCGCGACATCATGGAGGCACTCGGTCTCGACCTCTCTGACGAATCCCTCTCAAGAACGCCCGAACGGGTCGCCAAAATGTATGTGAATGAGATTTTTTCAGGGCTTGATCCCGCTCACTTTCCCACCGTTAGCTTCATCAAAGATGAATATAAGCATGCGGGCCAATCGAACATGGTCTTCATGAAAGTGAACTTCTGCAGCTTCTGCGAGCACCATTTTGTCCCGATGATCGGCAGTGCCTATGTCGCCTATCTTCCGCATCGCAAGCTCATCGGCCTCTCCAAAATCCCGCGCCTCGTGCGCTTCTTTTCTCGCCGTCCCCAAGTTCAAGAACGTCTGACAGCTCAGATTGCCGATTCTCTCTCCCTTCTTGTAGAATCAGAAGATGTCGCCGTATCGCTGCAGGCTGAACACTACTGCATCAAAGCGCGCGGCATCGAAGAAGAGGAGAGCCACGCCATCACACACTGCCTCCGTGGGGCCTTTGATTCAAACCCCCTCCTGCGTCGCGAATTCTTCGACGCGATTCAGCGGTAATTTGATAAACTGACAGGAAGCAACAGATCCAATCCTGTCTATCTTGTCCATCCTGAAAAATCTCTTTTTAAGGCCAGCCAGAAAAATAGGCTGAGGCTCACAATTGCAATCTCGATGGGAAAGTCCTGCACGCGCAGCACCCAATCAATGCTCGGCGGAATGCTGTAGGTAAAATCTAGCATCCCGTGCGTGAAGCGGCAGTTCAGACTATGCAGACAATCAGCAAGAAAGGGAAAAATCAGCCCGAGAAGAAGCCCTGCAATCAGCAGCAACATGGAAAAGCTGACGAGCAGTGGAAAGAAAAGATTATAGAGCAAGCTCATCAGAGGAAAGCGGTGAAAGTGATAGAGCAGCAGCGGCAAAGTCACCAGGTTGACCGCGATGGCTAGCGCAACCCCTTGTCGAAAGAGGGTGAGAAGGATGAGCCCCTGCTGATTGAAGATGTCCATCCGAATCCCAACGCTTAGCGAACGTTTTGGTAAATATCGCTGCAGGAGTATTTCAAAGCCTGGAAATAGCATCAAAAGGGCTGCTGTCGCTGCAAAGCTGAATTGAAACCCGATATGCAGGCATATACAAGGATCATAGAGCAAAATAGCCATCAAGCCCACCCCAAGGGCATTTAAGCCCGAACCTTGCCTCTCTACTAACAGCCCTATCAACACTGCCATGACGGCGATCCAGGAGCGAATAATCGAAGGATTGCAGCCGAGAAAAAAAAAGTAAAAGCTCAGAATCGCAATGAGGAGAAATGTTGCTGTCTGCCTGCTGAAAAACAGCCTTAAGAGTATGCTAAAAATGGCTGCAAGAATTGCAAAATGGAAGCCGGAAATTGCCATGAGGTGCTGGAGGCCAAACCTCCCAAATTCATGCTGCATCAGCCTGTCGTCAAAATCCCCTGTGATAATACCTGAAAGGAAAATGGCGCTCCGGGCTTCTACAATATGATCGTGGATATATTTAGAGAGCATTTTTTTCGCCTGATAGCGCATTTCTGCCAAACTGAAACTGTAGGAAACTGCATGCCATGGGGCATGTTGGCTTACTTTTAAAAGGTATCCTCCCCTCTCTAAAGCTTTGAGCGTCCCATGCAAAAGATATGAGTGATCCGCAATAGGGCGCTTTATCTCTGGAGAGTCTGGCAAAATAATAGTGCAGGCAATTCCTTTTGCAGAAGCTTCAGAGGTAGTGTCAGGAAGAAAATTTTTCAAAGTCCCTTTGTAGACCCACTGCTTTCCAAAGTGGTGATGCCTCTCAGCTAAAGATTCGATCTGGAAAAGGGCCACCCCTGTGTCTTGCAAGGAAGGGAACCTGACAGTATAATGAATATTTATGCAAACTATGAGAAGTAGAGCAAGCGCCAGAAAGAGGCGCTTTGCCTCGAAGACAAGAGGGACAAAAAGAAGAGCCGTCGGCAACATGAGCCACAACGTCGGAGTTAATGTCATGTAACAGCCAAGAAGGGTGGAGAGTCCATATAACAGAGCTGGATATTTGCACCAAAACATGGCCGAAGAGAGATAGCGCAAAGAGCTATTTCGTCGCAAGAAAAAAAAAGATTGACCTTCAAATAAGAATGCATTATTATTCTGATTAAATAACATATTTATACAGAGGAAAAGATGTCCAAAAAACCGCGAACACGGCATGAAGCGATCATCGAGCTTCTTGGCAAAGAGCTGCTCTCTGATCAAAAACAGATTGTCGAAAGACTTGCAGAGCAGTATGGAATTGAGACCAACCAGGCGGTGGTTTCACGCGATTTACGTCGTTTAGGAATCGTCAAAAAGCAGATCAACGAGCGATTTGTCTACGAACTGCCTGCCACTGATAGCATGACCGAAATCCTTAAGCTCGCGATCATCGACATCGAGCACAATGAAGCCATGATTGTTATCAAGACCCATCCAGCGCTGGCTGATTTTGTAGGAGATTGTCTCGATTACTTCACAGATTTAGAAATGATGGGATGTTTGGCAGGCGAAAATACCATTTTTGTTGCCCCTAGAAGCATTAAAAACATCCACAAATGCTTTCTGGCAGTTTGCCAGCGGCTCCACTTTAAACCTAAGGAGGATTCATGAAGAAGGCTATTATTTTTATCCTCATTGCTTTTGCAGGCTGGACTCTTATTTTTAAACCCTCTCCTCATACTGCTCTACTTGTAGGAACAAATGCGGAATTCCCCCCCTTCACATTTAGACAAGAAGGGGAAATTGTCGGCTTTGACATCGACATTGCAAAAGAGGTATCCCGACGATTAGGAAAAGAGATGCAGTTTAAAGACATGCCTTTTGACACACTACTCCCAGACCTCCTGCTCGGCCAGATCGATTTTATTGCGGCTGGGATGACAGCAACAGAAGAGCGGGCAAAGCGGGTCGCCTTTACTAAACCCTACCTCCATGATGATCCCTTACTGATTGTAACCCTCGACAAGCCTTTAAAATTTGAGGATTTAAAAGGGAAAACAGTCGTTGTCAATGAAGGATTTACCGCCGACATTTACCTTGCCAAACAAAATGAGGTCAACCTCGTGCGTCTTCCAACTACTGCAGACGGCTTTATCGCATTAAAAAGCGGGCGTGCCGATGCTTTTGTAACAGCGGACAGTACGGTGCGCTCTTTTTATGCGGCACAAGGGGACGCACACTTCGCGCTGGAAAGCATTCCAGGAACTGCTGAAAACTGTGCGCTTGTTCTCCCTAAAAATAATCCCGACCTTTTAAAACAAATCCAGAGTGCTCTGGATGAAATGGAGAAGGTTGGGTACATCGACCAACTTAAAAAGAAGTGGAAGCTTTTATGATCGACCTCTCTCTGATTTTCAACTCCTGGCCTGCACTTATGCAAGGAGCTTGGCTTAGCGTGCTGATTGCGCTCATTTCCTCTTGTATAGGGCTTCTTCTTGGCACTTTTTTAGGTGTGGTTGAAACGAGCCACTCCCCTCTTCGCTATTTTGTGCGTGGGTATGTGGCCCTCTTTCGCGGAACCCCGATGCTGGTGCAAATCCTGTTCGCATACTACGTGCTGCCTCAATTTGGGATCATCATCGCCCCTTTTTGGGCCGCCAGTCTGGCCATTGGCCTTAACAGTAGCGCCTACATTAGCCAAATTGTCCGCGGAGGGATTCAGGCAGTTCCTCAAGGGCAAATTGATGCGGCTAAAACTCTCGGTTTCACTCCCGCGATGACGATGCGCTACATCGTGCTTCCACAGGCGTTTAGGATCGCTCTTCCAACTCTCGGGAATGAGTGGATTACCCTGGTAAAAGATTCGAGCTTGGCCAGTATCATTGGCGTCATGGAGCTCTCTAAAGCAGCCTCCATTATCCGGAGCCACACATACGATGCCTTCTCAATCCTGCTTGCGATTACGCTCATCTATCTCGTCCTGACAATGAGCATTGCTTTTGGAATAAAAAAATTGGAGAGGAGCTTGCAGATTCATGCTTAAGGTGAGCCAGTTAAAAACGCGGATCTTACAACAGGTCAGCTTCGAAGCTGAAGAGGGGCAAATCGCCATTCTTTTAGGGAGTTCAGGCGTCGGCAAATCGACCCTTTTGCGCGTTCTGAATGGGTTGGAGAGTTATGAGAGCGGCTCATTTACCTCTGATCAAACGATAGGCATGGTCTTTCAGCATTTCCACCTATTTGACCATTTATCGGTTGAAGAAAATATCAGCCTCCCCTTGACTTTGACAACGGGAAAAAGTCGCGAAGAAGCGCTAATTTTAAGTTCTGCTTTGCTCTCCCGATTTGGGTTGCTTGAAAAGGCTAACGCCTACCCTCAACAGCTATCAGGAGGGCAAAAGCAGCGCTTAAGTATCGCGCGAACGCTCGCTTTAGATCCTAAAATTGTCTGCCTCGACGAGCCGACGTCGGCCCTAGATCCCCTTTTGACAGATCAGATGGCGGCCTATATCGAGGAGCTTGCACGCGAGGAGCGCATTGTCCTGCTAGCCACCCATGATATGCAGCTGGTCAAGCGGTTAAATGGCAAATTGCTTTTGATGCAGAATGGAGCAATTGTGGAAACTGCTTTGAAGACAGATTATGAGCAGGATCCTGAGCAGTATCCTTGTCTCAAACAGTTTCTCAATGGCAGTCATATATTTGCTTAAAACCCGACTTGCCCCCTACATCGCCCTTAAACTTGCCTGCACTTAGCAATTTGCTCTGCTAGCCCCTTGGCCAAGTCGGGTTTAAAATGGTCACCAGAGAGCAAACAGCACACTACAGTTTTTCGCGCCCATGCCCAAGTCGGGTTTAAAATGGTCACCAAAGAGAGCAAACAGCACACTACAGTTTTTCGCGCCCATGCCCAAGTCGGGTTTAAAATAGTCACCAAAGAGAGCAAACAGCACACTACAGTTTTTCGCGCCCATGCCCAAGTCGGGTTTAAAATGGTCACCAAAGAGAGCAAACAGCACACTACAGTTTTTCGCGCCCATGCCCAAGTCGGGTTTAAAATAGTCACCAAAGAGAGCAAACAGCACACTACAGTTTTTCGCGCCCATGCCCAAGTCGGGTTTAAAATGGTCACCAAAGAGAGCAAACAGCACACTACAGTTTTTCGCGCCCATGCCCAAGTCGGGTTTAAAATAGTCACCAAAGAGAGCAAACAGCACACTACAGTTTTTCGCGCCCATGCCCAAGTCGGGTTTAAAATGGTCACCAAAGAGAGCAAACAGCACACTACAGTTTTTCGCGCCCATGCCCAAGTCGGGTTTAAAATAGTCACCAAAGAGAGCAAACAGCACACTACAGTTTTTCGCGCCCATGCCCAATTTGCTTTTTTTAAAATTTTAAACCCGACTTGCGCCCTATCAATGACTCATCTGATGCGCGCTTGTTTTGGAGGCTAAAACGGGGCAATTTTCGCCTACTTTACTCAAGTATGTCAAAAATTGCCCCGTTTTAGCCTCCAAAAAATCGCATCATCAGCTGAGTCATTGATAGGGCGCAAATCGGGTTTTTAAGTCTTGACTTGGCAGATATGCTTGGGATTCACGGCATGATTGGCGCTTGCATCTGGCAGATCGACTTGAGCCATGCGCTTCTGAACGACAGGCGACACTTTATTGGGACTTGAATCCTCAATAGCGCTAAAGCCCTGCTGCGTCTGTTTTTTACTTTCACCAATCTTAGCTCTTGCATTCAAAGCCTCTAAAAGCAGGGAATCTTTTAAGGCGGTAAGAAAGGCATTAAATTCCCCTGCATGAAAGGGGCTAGAGACTACGATTAAGTACCTGAAAGTGATAGTATTATTCCCCGATAAGAGAATCATCTTTTTATCCATATCGACCTGGATGGCCTCCCCTATGAAGGTAAACGCATCGCGATCCAGATTCGCAATCTCTTGTTTGAGCCGGTCAATCTGATCGATGTTGATAATGGCAGAGTTATTGAGTTGAAAGACATGATGGAACACCCCATGCTGCGAGCGGTCTATCAAAGCAACTTCGACATGCGCATGCTGAGAATAGTTGGGGCGGCGAAAGTCTTTAAACTCGGGACGCGCAATCTGAAACTGGGGAAAGTCCATAATAGTGAAACGTAACAAAAAGAGGTGCATCAGTCAATAAATATTTTTGAGATTAATAATTTCTTGTGCTAGAAAGAGGTTTATGGACACCCATCTCAAAGATTTTTTTTCACAAAGCTCTGATGAGACTCCTAGAGGCTCTTTTCATTCTGTTATTTCTCTCCACGAAACCCCCGAAATCAACTGGTCCGAGCTACGCCGCAAGGTCCCGAGCCTTCCCAAAGGATGGTTTGAACTGTCACGTCTTCCAAGTAGAGATCGCATCGAGTTCACCCGGGACTACTGGTTGTCCAAAATTTCCTACCGAGAAAAGTTTGCTGAATTTCTGATGCGTTTTTTTGAAAATCTCGATGATATCGGCATCTACATCACCCAAAAGAAGTTCGCTGATCCTTTTGAGGTCAACCTTGTTTATAGCTTAAAAGATGACAGCGGGTTTTATCGAGGGGGACCTCCAGCATCGGAAGAAGCCATTGTTCGCCTGCGCAAAGAGTTTCCCGATGTGCAGCTTCCTGCTGACTTCCTCGCATTTTTGCGGATTCATGATGGCTTCTGGAAAACGACTGATTCAACAGGGATCATCCCGTCGTCCCAAATGCGAGGGTTGTATGAACAGTTCCAAGAGATGGTCACGCAAATCGAAATCCTCAAAACTTCTGAGGGCGATGAAGTGGATCCTACCACTCTAATCCCCTTCTATGAATCCTTTGGCATGCCCTATTTTCAATGCTTTTGGAGCGACTGGTACCCAGAAGAAGAGATGGGGAATGTCTATTTTTCTGATTTGACAAAGACAATCTCCTTCTCTAGGGAGAGGGGTTTTAATTTAGAAAACATGTCCTTCCCCACATTTTTTGACTGGTTGAAATTCTACCTTGAAAGAATCGCTTAAGATTCTAATGTTTTTGATAGGGACCTTCTTTTTCCCTTTTGGCTTTTTCCAGTTCTTTCTATAATCCTTAACTTATGTACCGCGTCGAAGATCTTTATAAGCATCATGGCGATGTCCTTGGTTTAGAATTGATCGCAGGGAAGGCCGGTCTCAAACGCAAAATCTATGTCCCTGAGGCTCAACGACCTGGATTGAGTCTAGCAGGATATCTCAAAAGTCATGCAAGCAAGCGCATCCTCGTCTTTGGAAAGGTGGAAATTGAGTATTTGCGCGATCTGAGTCCAAAATTGAGAATAGAGCGCCTACAAGCAATCCTCAGTCCGGAAATGCCTGCTGTCCTCACGACGCGTCGCTATCGCCCTCCTAAAGAGCTGGTCCAACTATGCGATAAATTGAATGTTCCACTTTTGCGCACTAGCATGAGCACGATGAACCTGCTGAGCAAGCTCATGATTCTCCTTACAGAGCAATTTGCCCCCAGCATGAGCTGTCATGGGACCCTTGTGGAAGTATTTGGGGTCGGCGTCCTCATTCAAGGAGACTCCTCTGTTGGCAAGAGTGAAGCGGCTCTAGGGTTGATAGAGAGAGGCCATCGACTCGTTTCCGATGACATTGTAAAAATCCGCAAAAGAGAAAGCACCTTTATCGAAGGGCATGGCGCTGAGCTGACACGCCACCACATGGAAATTCGCGGGATTGGCATCATTAACGTCGCTCACCTCTATGGAGCGATCTGCGTACGCGATAATAAAAGCATCGATCTTGTCGTCAAACTTGAAGATTGGGATGATCAGAAATTTTATGACCGTTTAGGACTGGATGAGAAGCAGACTGCTTTCTTAGGGGTCAAGGTGCCGTTTCATACGCTTCCAGTAAAACCCGGCCGTGATGTCGTATTGCTGCTTGAAACAATTGCCCTTAACCATCGCCTCAAGAGGATGGGATACAACTCTGCCAAAGAATTTAAATCGAAACTCCTCGATATGATAGCCTCGTCAGCCGTGCAAAAGAAACATTCGAGAACAGTACTTAAGGAGCTAGATAGTTGAAACTGACACATAAGCTTCTGGTGAAAAACCCATTAGGGCTCCACACTCGACCTGCAACAATTATCGTGAAATTGCTACAAGCATGCAAAAGTGATGTCTCTTTTAAATATAAGCGGATGACAGTCAATGCAAAGAGCATCTTGAGCCTGCTCATGTTGGCCGCAAAAAAGAATTCGTGCATCACGATCACCATTGAGGGTGAGGATGCCGAAGCGACCTTAGAAAAGCTTGTGGACGCGTTTGATTCACAGTTTGGAGAATAATAACGCTATGAAAATCACATCCCCTGATACTATTCGCAGCGGAATTCCGATATGCCGCGGCATTGCAATCGGCAAGCTCTTTCTCTTTAACATTGTTGAAGATGTCATCCCCTCGTTTACAATTGCTGTGGACGACCTCGATGCTGAGATCATTCGCTACCGAACAGCTTTGGAAAAAGCCAAAGGCGATTTGGCCCGCCTCAAAAAGCAGCTTGAACAGGATCAGATTCTCGATGCTGCTGCCATCTTGGATGCGCAACAGCAGATGATGCTGGACCCATCGCTCAACGGTGACGTCGAACAGCAGATCCTCAAAACGCGCAAAAACGCAGAGTCTGTCTTTCAAGGTGTCATCAAACAGTATCAAAAGCGGTTCAATGCGATGTCCGACCCGTTTTTTCGCGAACGTTTTAAAGATATCCACGACATTTCGCGCCGCGTCATGGGTCACCTTCTCGAAACTGTGCGCTTCTCATTAGTAGATATTCCGGAAAACTCCATTATCTTTGCCCGTGAATTTACCCCCTCAGATATTGCGGAAGCCAATAAAGCGAGCGCTGTCGCCCTCATCGCTGAGGTGGGAGGCTCGATGTCGCATGCCGCAATTGTTGCAAAAGCAAAAGGCATCCCTTACGTCGCCAATGTCAATTTTACAGGAATAGAACTGGACAGCGACACAACCATTATCGTCGACGGCCGCACGGGAGAAATTATTTTAAATCCCGCCCCTGAAACCCTCGAGCGCTATCAGGACCTCTACGACAAACTCAACACGCACTTGCATCAGCTTCGAAGGGCTGGGAACCTGGAGCCCGAAACGATGGACGGCTATAAGGTCAGGCTTTCGGCCAATATTGACATGCTCAATGAGGCGGAGACGCTTCATCAATTTGGAAGTAGTGGCGTCGGCCTGTTTCGCTCTGAATATATCTTTCTCGCCAATGAGCGTTTTCCATCCGAAGAGGAGCAGTTTCATATCTACCGCCGCGTTGTAGAAAAAATGCACGGTCTTCCCATCGTCATCCGCACCTTTGACGTAGGAGGAGACAAGGTCATTAAAGATCGCAAAATTCCTCACGAGACCAATCCCTATCTAGGATGTAGAGCCATCCGCTTTTTACTCAAAGAAAAAGAGATCTTTAAAGCACAGCTGCGCGCCATTCTGCGGGCGAGCGCTTTTGGAGATGTCAGCATCATGTTTCCTATGGTTTCAGCGCTTACCGAGTTAACTGAAGCCAAAAGTCTTGTCAAACAGGCTAAAGAGGAGCTCCTGGAAATGGGTGAACCGGTAGCAGCAGTTGTGCGGATCGGCTGCATGATCGAAGTCCCCTCCGCGGCGATCATCTCTGACCTTTTAGCCAAAGAGTGCGATTTTCTCTCAATCGGAACGAATGACCTTGTGCAATATGCTCTGGCTGTCGACCGCGACAACCACTCCTTGAGCGGCCTCTATTCAGCCACCCACCCGAGCGTCATCCGTCTCATTAAACACGTTGTCGCAGAGGCTAACCATCAGGGCATCCCTGTGACAGTCTGTGGAGAGGTAGCCGCTGACCCGCGCTTTACCCCACTCCTTCTAGGACTTGGCGTCCATGAGCTTTCTGTTGCGTCGCGCTATCTCCCCATTGTCAAAAATGCGATTCGCAACACCAGCATTGTTGCCGCTAGCACACTGGCTGAACGCGTTCTTGAGTTATCGACTGCGCTTGAAATCGAGGAGCTCCTTAACCGAGAATATAAGCAAAATGTGCCTGAGGACTGTTTCTATAACTGCTGAAACGATTAGGAATTTATGAAAATCCCTATATTTGCTCTTGTCATTCTTTTAACTTTTTCAAGAGCCGAAGCTGAAGAGGCTTGGGCCCCCGATTTTTTAATTATCGGAGCTCAAAAAGCGGGGACAACGGCTCTCTACCACCTCATTACCCAGCATCCTAGAATTGTAAAGCGCAGGGGAGAAATTCATTTTTTTGATTGGAGCTTTAAGCGAGGAGTCGCCTGGTACAAACAGCAATTTCCTCTCCGCCCAAGCCCTGAATATCTTGTTGGGGAAAAAAGTCCCTACTACATGTTCCATCCATTAGTCGCTGAGCGCGTTCATTCTCTCTACCCAAAAGTGAAAATCATGCTGCTTTTGAGAAACCCAGTGGATCGCGCCTATTCTCAGTACTGGCATAATATTAGAAATAATAATGAATCGTTGACATTTGCAGAAGCTATTGAAGCAGAGCCGTCGCGCCTAGAGGGAGTTGCTCCTAATAGTTACAATCATCGCAACTATTCTTATTTAGCGAGAGGAGTCTATGTAGACCAGATAAAATCTTGGTTAGATCTATTTCCCAAAGAGCAAATCCTTGTCCTCTCCGCTGCAGAACTCAGAAAAAATCCCAGAGACGTTTTAAATAGCGTTTTTTCATTTTTAGGGCTGAACAGCTATTCGGTTGTTGTTGACGATCCTGAAAGCAGAAGTGATTATCCTCCCATGGATTCCGAATTGAGAAAACAGCTTGTGGAGTACTTTGAACCCTTTAATCATCAACTGGAAGAGCTACTCGAGGTGAAATTTAACTGGCTATGAAAATTCTTTTACTAGTCGCAGCATTTTTTTTTAACTTGGCTTTAGCTGAGGAGTGGGCCCCCGATTTTTTAATTGTGGGAGCACAAAAAGGGGGAACATCTGCTCTCTACAACTTGATTATTCAGCATCCTAAGATCGTGAAACAAACGGGAGAAATTCATTTTTTTGACAACCATTTTGAAAAGGGGGTCGAATGGTACAAAAAACAGTTTCCGCCCTGTCCTGCTGGATCTATTGTCGGGGAAAAAAGCACTTACATGTTGCATCCTTTAGTCCCGCAGCGGATTCATGCTCTCTTCCCGAAGATAAAAATTATGATGATTTTGCGAAATCCTGTTGAGCGCGCCTATTCCAATTACTGGTTCAATGTCAGAAAAAAGCTCGAATTTTCATCATTTGAAGAGGCTATTCAGAAAGAGCTAGAACAGCTCGCAAAGGGAGCCGTTCCTCCGCGACTGTATTCCTATTTGAGTAAGGGAAATTATGCAGATCAGATAAAATCTTTTCTAGCTCTATTTCCGCGTGAACAGATCCTCATCATTTCTGCAACAGATCTAAGGGAACATCCCAAGAAAACTTTAAATAGGGTTTATGCATTTTTAGGACTCTCAAGCTTTTCTGTTTTTGTGAGAGACCCTCACAGCAAAAGTGACTATCCTCCCATGGATCCCCAAATGAGAAAACAGCTCGCTGAGTACTTTGAACCCTTTAATCGCCAGCTGGAAGAGCTGCTAGAGGTAACATTTAACTGGAGATAGGAATGTCTTACTCCGACGCTATCTCTTTCATCAGCTCATCCGGGTTATGAATCAGTCGATACCCGATTTTATTTTCAATCTCTTCGCTTAATTGAGAGTTAATATATATTAAATCATTCTCACTAATTTTTAAGTAACTTTTCTCTTTATAGTCTTCCTTATTTTCCATCCCTTTATATTTTACCACGGGTGTGTAACCTAAAGGGTTTGCGGTCAGTCCAAAAATCGTTCCAATCTCTTCCAAGACCTCTTCTGGATGATCGCGCGCAGTTTCATAATTCACATAATAAACATTCTTTGCCCTCTCCTTGATCATCAGCATATTTTGAATTTTTGCTGTTCGCAGCTCAAATACATTTTTGAATGGCTTTCCGTCTAACGGGTTAAGGTCTAACAGAGGGTGAATCCTTTTTCCATACATAATTTGCCGATCCGATTCACTTAACGTCCAGGGCAGACGGATAAATTGTTCAAAGGGAATATGGATTAAAGAGCGACTTGCATGCCAAGGTTTTAGATGTAAACTTCTTACCCAATCGTAGGGATCTCGAAAGATGATCACAAATAGATAATCCTCTGTCCCTTCAAAGTGATAGTGTTTTGGATTACCTAAATAGCTTTCAGGAGGCAATTCAAACCAGGGTGGAAAATGCTTGTGGCAAAAAAATGGGGAATTAATCTGAAGATTTGTTCGGATTAGACTCAAAATGAAATTGCTGCCCGAGCAGCGTTCAGAAAATACCATAAGGTTTGTGATGGGGACGCTGCTCTCTCTTTTTGCAAAAAGCCCATACTCCCCTCCATACATCTGGGAGAATAGGAGCAGCGCAGCTATAAAATAAATTCTTAACATACAAATCCTCTAATCAAAAGATATTCAGTCTTAACCCAAATCTCATTTATTTTGAAATGGAATTTTATTGTGCGCTTGCTAGAATAGGACGCACACTCTGACACACACATGGAGACGTATGAACGTTTGGTGGGCTTTTTTCCTTTTTCTTACAGTTCAACTTTCGGCAGATATTGACCTTCAGCGTTTTAAGCAAGATTTTGTGCTGGAAACAATCCAAGTGGCAATTCCAGGCCATCCGAAAGCATTCAATCCCTCGCTGATTAGATGGCAAGAGGGCTATTTAATGAGTTTTCGAGTCCGCGATATCAACGATTTTCCAATAAACAGAACAGGGCTCATTCGGCTCGATCGCAATTTTTGTCCCATAGGCCTCCCTCAAATGCTAACTTTAGAAAGAGATCCAGCAGTTGATACCCGCGCTCAAGATGTTCGTCTCTGTGTTGCTGGAGAAGATCTTTTCATTGTTTACAATCAGCTTGCATCTAAAACGCGTCTCATGAGCGTAGCCAAACTGCTCTTTGACGGTGAGAGCTTTTTTGTAGAAAAACCCGAGCTGCTTTCACGCATCGGAAATTTTCGGCTAAATATAATTGAAAAAAACTGGGTCCCTTTTGATTATAAGGGATCACTTCTACTTGGCTATAGCCTCTCCCCACATCGCATTCTACGCCCCATTTTTGACACAGAGAGCTGCGAAATTCTTGCGACAAGTCAAGGTGCCTTTCGTTGGGACTGGGGAGTATTGAGAGGGGGAACTCCAGCCCTTTTGGATGGAGAGCAATACCTTGCATTTTTCCACACTTCCAGCTGGAGCATGTCAGAGGGCAAAAAGGTCCTCTGCTACTTCATGGGGGCTTATACTTTTGCAGGACAACCGCCCTTTCAAATCACTCGCATCAGCCCCTATCCGATCGTTTGCAACGAGTTCTATGCTGGGGAGCCAATTCCCATTGAAGGGTTTGACGAACTGTTCCTGCGCGCACTATTTCCTACAGGATTTATTTTTGATGAAGATGATGTCTATGTGGCCTATGGAAAGCAGGATTGCGAGACGTGGATAGTCAAATTGAACAAAAAGAAGCTTCTTGAAAGCCTTGTTCCGGTTTTTCCTAGACCTTAAGTTTAAACCCGACTTGCGCCCCACGCTTAAACTTTGGCCTAAGTGCAGGCAAGTTTAAACCCGACTTGCGCCCTATCAATGACTCATCTGATGCGCGCTTGTTTTGGAGGCTAAAACGGGGCAATTTTCGCCTACTTTACTCAAGTATGTCAAAAATTGCCCCGTTTTAGCCTCCAAAAAATCGCATCATCAGCTGAATCACCGCTAGGGCGCAAATCGGGTTTTAAGCGGAATTGAAAATTATTTTTATTTACAGCTTTTGCTCTGACATGCTTCACGCAGCGGGTATCAAATCCGATCCTCAATGTAAAATGAATCTAGCTGAAATTATGACCGTCGCTATCACAGCGCAATCTGCGCTATCTCAACAGCTAAAATAACACTCGAGCCAGGATGTAGGGGGCAAGTCGGGTTTTAATCCTCTATTACTACTCTTTGTGTCTTGATATTGGGTTGTCCTTGCCAAGGCTGCCACGTCTTGTCGGTAATATGGCTTGTGCCGCCATGAGAAAAAGCAATTGAAGGGAAGATGGCATAAACTTTATGAGACTTATGAAGCAAAGCAATTTCCTTATCTACAGGTTCTATCTTTTCCACTTCGGGATCTTCAATTTTTTTCAGATGCTCAATTAAAGGACGATACATCCGATAATTAATGGCATAAGCGTTTAAACACCATGAAAGCTTAAGTTTGAACAATAAAGGTGAGACCCTTTTCGCAGGTTGAACGGGATTAACGATAAAATAGAGCATGTCCCAATTTTCGGGAAGTTCCTTGAGGGCTTTGCGCAAATGTTTACCCACACCTTTTAGAGAGACCTTTTTCTTCTCCTCATCGAGGAAGCCAAATCCAGTATCATCCTCCAAAATGAGCACTCTGCTATACTTTCGCAACTTCTTCTGAGCGATTTTGACAGCTACTCGGTCATTTTTGCCTTTTGCCTTTCTAAATTCTTTCAAGGCGCTCTCAAAGGACGCGTTCATCTGCTTGATTATTGTATAATGGCTCAGGTAGCATCCCGCCTGCCCTTGGTGAACACGCTCTAAAGCGGCTCTACCCTCCTCTGTAGTGATATCGATATGATGCAAATTTTTAAACAGCTTATTCCAAATAGATCGATCGAGATCTTTGCCATAAATGGCTGAAAAAACCTGGAAATCCTTTGTGCCAATTTTGTGTAATTCTTTGGAAATTTTTTGCAACCGCGCCTGAGCAGATGGAAGATTGATCACGAAAATTGATTCGAAAAAATCCTCAAGCATCCAGTCGCGATCTAATTCCTCATCATTCAATGTTTTAAGATGCTTCTTTGCAATAGTGCTGAGAGGAATATTCCACTGCTGCTCTTTGTCTTTCTTGACTACTACACAGTATTCATGAACGATCGAAGGGGATGTTTCGGTCATTTTTGCAGGAAAATCAACTATCATAATCTCCTCTTAATCGGAAAACGGGAGCTTAGCAAAAGCTCTTTTTCAGATTCAACAAATTTAGTAACATCAAGATATCACTACAAGGGGTCCCTATGTTAAAAAAGCGCAAGCTAGGACAACAAGGTCTTGTCGTCTCTGAAATTGGACTAGGATGCATGGGAATGAGCCAGTCCTATGGAGTCCCCAATGATCCAGAATCTCTTGCAACCATCCATCGAGCCATTGAACTGGGCGTCACCTTCTTTGATACAGCCGAAGTTTATGGCCCTTACACCAATGAAGAGCTGCTTGGACGCGCCTTAAAAGGCCAGAGAAAAAAAGTGATCCTGGCGACAAAATTTGGTTTCGATATCGATAAGGGAAAAATCAAAGGCGTCGACAGCAAACCTGCACACATACGAGATGCCGTAGAAGCCTCCTTGCGTAGACTTCAGATCGATTATATCGACCTTCTTTACCAGCATCGCGTTGATCCGGCTGTGCCCATTGAAGAGGTGGTTGAAACCATGTCTCAGTTAGTTAAGGAGGGGAAAGTGCGTTTCCTCGGCCTCTCAGAAGTAGGTGTGGATACTATACGGCGCGCCCATAAGATCCACCCCATTTCAGCCCTGCAGAGCGAGTATTCCCTCTGGGAGCGCAATTTAGAGCCTCAAATAATTCCGCTGCTTCGTGAGCTCGGCATCGGTCTTGTCCCTTTTGCCCCCCTCGGCCGCGGCTTTTTAACCGGAACGGTCAAACGTGCTGAAGAGTATCCAGAAATGGATTTTCGTCGGGGTGATCCGCGCCTTCAAGGAAAAAATTACGACTCCAACATGACTATTGTTTCCGCCGTGCGCGCCCTGGCCGCTCGCAAAGGGGCTACTCCAGCTCAAATTGCCCTTGCGTGGCTCCTTCAGAAAGGAGATGACCTGGTACCTATCCCTGGAACGAAGAATCGTAATTACCTTGAGGAAAATGTAGCTGCTGCAGCCCTCACACTTAGCTCACAAGACTTTCATGAGCTCGAGGCGAAGCTTCCAAGAGTATCGGGAGATCGCTATAATGCCCAGAATATGGGATTCGTCGATCGATAAAAACTTGCGCAATAATCACGAATTATGTATGATAAATAGCGTGGACGTTTTTGTCCCAAAAAAAGGAACTCATCATGCGTAACAACCCGAATGGCTGTGGAGAGCGCTTGCGCAGTCTGCAGACCTTGTCGCTAAATTGTTTGTTTACTTTTTCTTCTCTCCATTCTTCCCATCATCACGGGCATTCAGCCCATTAATTGTCCCTTTTTACAGCTTATTTGAACCGAGCCGTTTGAAGTTTTTGATTAAGCTTTTTTAAACGCTCTTATTTGACAATTTTTTATTTGAGGAATTTTCTATGAAACCCAAAACAATTGGGATTGTAGGAGGGGCCGGCCCTATCGCTGGGGCTTTTCTTCTTGAACGCCTCCTCACTCTCTCCATGAGCAGATACGGCTGTGCTCGCGATGCCGATTTTCCTAAAGTCCTGCTTATCAGTTATCCCTTTTCAGCGATGCTTGCAGCTGATTTAGACGCCTTGCAAATCAAAAAAGAGTTGCAGGAATGCCTGACCGTTCTACGCCAAAATGGGGCTTCGGTTTTAGCCATTGCCTGCAACACGCTGCACGCTTTTTTAGATGAAAATGAAGCTGATCTTATCCATTTGCCACGCACTGTAGCTGAAGTCATTCCTTCTGATGTGACTCCTCTAGTTTTATGCACCTCTACTGCGGTAAGATTCGCTTTGCATCAGCGCTTTTTCCCCTGTCACTATCCCGAAATTCGCACACAAGAAGAGGTCGATCAGATCATCGACATGATTCTTAAAGGGAAAGCCATAAAAGAGAAGCTAAGCGCTGTTTTGGAGGGGCAAGTTGCATCCCACATCATTTTGGGATGTACGGAACTATCACTTTTTGCGAAGGAACTTGCCTTCTGCACTAAGCAGCTCATCGATCCGCTAGAAATTTTAGCGGTCAAAATATTGGAACAAAGTTTTAAACAAAGGTGTATCAAATGAATACCATTTTTTTTATTTCACTCATGTTTGCTCTTCAGCTCTTTTATTGGGTTGTGGGCAGGCGCGCATCAAAAAATCTGAAAAGCCAGGAGGAGTACTTATTAGCAGGTAAAAGCGTGCGCTTTTTTCCCCTCATGATGACTTTCCTTGCGACCCAAGTGGGGGGCGGCCTTGTTCTTGGCGCGGCGAATGAGGCCTACCAATTTGGTTGGCCAGTCCTCTTTTATCCTCTAGGAGCCTCTCTCGGGCTGCTTCTGTTAGGTGTCGTGGGACGCAAACTTGCACAATTTAAAGTTTCAACAGTGGCAGAACTTTTCGAACTGATTTACGGCTCAGTTAAGCTGCGCAAGCTGGCTTCACTTCTCTCCATACTTGCTCTATTCATGATTCTGGTAGCCCAAATCATTGCATCGAATAAATTTTTAGTGAGCGTCGGTTTCAGCAATACGCCTCTCTTTATGCTATTTTGGGCCATTGTCATCGCCTATACCGTGCAAGGGGGACTTAAAGCCGTGATCTCTACTGATCTGGTGCAGGCCGCCTTTTTCACTCTGGTCTTTCTTTCCTCCTTCGCCTTTGTTCTCTATTTTGAGCCCACTGTGAAAGCTTTGTCGATGCCTCAGCTGGAAAATTTCAGCCAGGTCTCTTCTAAACTCTCAGGCTGGCTGCTGATGCCTTTTCTATTCATGGTCATCGAGCAGGATATGGGGCAGCGCTGCTTTGCAGGAAGCTCCCCTCAAACAGTCTCAAGAGCCTCGATTGTCGCAGGCCTTGTGACAATGGCAGTCTGCTTCGTGCCGATCTTTTTAGGAGTGCTGGCAAGGGACCTTGGACTTGTTGTGCCAAGCAGTGCCAGCGTGCTGATGGCCGTGGTTGAAGCGACAACTACTCCTGCCCTCACAGCCCTTGTGGGGTGCGCCGTCTTAGCGGCGATCATTTCGACGGCAACCTCG
Organism: uncultured Parachlamydiaceae bacterium; assembly: GCA_963745935.1. Lineage (GTDB taxonomy): Bacteria > Chlamydiota > Chlamydiia > Chlamydiales > Parachlamydiaceae > JAJFUZ01. Next base: position 31,923 of record CAVUZO010000007.1, on the reverse strand, counting down.
CTCATCAATGCCATCAGCTCCAATGTTGCAAGCGACTTCAGCTGGCCTCAGATGCAAGGTGCAAAAGGTGTTCGCTTAATCCAGGGAGCGACAACGCTGATCTGCATCTTCGCCCTTTTTTTTGCCTTTTATTTTGACAATGTTGTCGATCTTCTGATTCAGAGCTATGAGCTCTCTGTCAGCTGCTTTTTTGTTCCCATTCTCTTCGCTCTCTATAAAAAGCGGGGCAATGTCCTTTCTGCTCTCCTGGCTATTCTCTCAGGGGCTTTAGGATTTATTATTTTCCGCATTTTCCCCATCGATTTTCCAAAAGAGATCGCAAGTCTCTTGCTTTCGCAATTGGGATATTTTTGTGGAGAACTATACGTTCTGCTTCAGATGCGCCTTGGCAGCTGGAGTGTACAGAAGTTCTGAAAGCTCTTTTTAGCCTACAATTGCTTGCGGACGTGATTGTAGGCTATACATTAGTTTGTCCTCTTGCAATCGTACGTTCACGTGCTCTAGCCACCATCCTTTCTGCTGCCAATCTTTTCTCCCTGCGTTCTGCAGCCCCTTTCTTATAACAGGAGTGATAGAGAATCGCCGCAATCGCCGCAGAGATAGCCAGAATTCCACCCGCCACCGGGAGAGAGATGATTAACGGGAGATTTAAAGGAGGAACCTCCTCTGCAGGCATAGCGATTGGAGAGGGGATGTAGGGCTTTACTTCTGATCTGTTACACGCCTGATCCTGATCGAATGTGCATCCATCAAAAACCAGTATAGGCTCTGAGACATTTGAGTCATTGGTCCGCCCGATACTGAAATTATAGACTTCTGAGGCTGTAAAGTTAATAAACAGCGGAACAGCCGATAAGTTTGCTGTGAAAACGATCTTAACCCCTTGCTCATCGACAAGTTGTATAGTTGCCGTGTTATTGGTAAATGAGACGATATTGCCCGTGATAGGAATATACGTGGTGTTCAAATCGATAGGGAGCGCAACTGTTATCACAACCGGTTCTGCAGCATTTACAGGACTTGGCACAGCTCCTACAGGACATGGTGTGGTCGCTAAAGGACTCGGCACAGCGCCTATAGGACTTGGAACAACTCCCACAGGGCTCGGAATAGCTCCTAAGGGACTAGGCAAAGCTCCTACAGGACTCGGAACAGCTCCTAAGGGACTAGGCAAAGCTCCTACAGGGCTCGGAACAGTTCCTATAGGACTTGGCACAACTCCTAAGGGACTAGGCAAAGCCCCTACAGGACTTGGAACAGCTCCTATAGGACATGGTGTGGCCGCTAAAGGACTTGGCACAGCTCCTACAGGACTCGGAACAACCCCTACAGGACTCGGAACAGCTCCTGGGGGACTTGACGTGGCCGCTAAAGGACTTGGCGTAGCCCCTACAGGACTGGCTGTGGCCACTAAAGGACTTGGCGTAGCTTCTGTAGGATTAAGAGTGATGGTTAAGCAAGGAGCATCTTGATTCAAGTCCAAATAGCAGACAAAACCCCTTATAGTAGTTTCATCAACCTCGCAGCCGGTATCTGAAGGACCTGTTGAATTTGTGATGGACCCGGGTCCCCCAATTATCGACGAGCTATTTTGCTGCGCATCATAAAAATCATAGGCCAAAGTAACGTTTCCTGACGTGCCATAACTGGCAGCCCGAACCCCAAAATAGATCCCGGCCCCGCAATCTGCAATCGTCGGGAATGGGAAAGAATTGAGAACGGTGCCGAGAATTTGCTCCAACACGATTTTGCCCACATTGGGATAAATACCAGGATAATAGGTATAGAGAAGGTGCTTGATGCCAGTGTCTTTGAGAGCCAAAATCGAGATAGGCATCCCAGGTGTAAGAAGAGTTTTGGGAGTCGCGAGACATGCGCCAAGACGAAACCCTCCATTAATTTCAGTAACGGGACCAACTTTGCCCGTACTATCAAACTGAACTTCATAAAGGCCTGTCGGAGTATCAACTAGGACCCGAGTAGTGTTGTCCAAAAAGCTGAACATCGCTTCATCTGCAGTTGCGTTGGAGTTTGGTATGTGGATATTACTAGAAGTGTTGAAACGTCCGCTACTATTTGTTTGAGAGAGTACAAGATTCTGGCCATTCGGTTCGAAGACAAAAGCAGCTACGCCATCTTGGATGAGTTTTATAATTCTCCAAATAGGATTTCCGTAAGAATCTGCGAGCGAAATAGTGGGTGAGACCTCGTATTCGGGAACGACTAGCTTCTGGTTGCTTATCACTTTGTGAAAAACCGTCGTTATGCCAGTCGAAGTGAGAATCTGAAATTCCCCATTGTTGCAAGCCATGAAACAATTGTTGTTTTTCCCTTGCTGCTGCGGAAGCTGTGCCTGAATCGTAGCTGAAGCATTACTATTCCTCTGGATCACACCATTTAAAAGCGAAAAAAGCTGAACCGCTTGCACATTGCTGCTGTTTGCCGCCATCCACAATCCCGAGTTGTTTGAGACACATAGGGTTGCATATTGCCAGGAGCTATTTCCTGTCGGGGGGACCATGAAGTCTATAGGAGAAACGACTGGGACATAGGTCTGCACCTGTGCTAGGGCGCGCTTTTTGTCACCATCTAGCGCTTGAAGGAGCTCCCTGAATCGTTTTGGAAGGAATTTCTGCAGCTGATTTTCAATCTGTGTCCTTTCGTGGCGCGTTTTTGAGACTCCTAACCGCTCCTGAATCATTGTAATAATCTGCTGCTTGACCTTCTCGTTCCAATTCTCTGCTGCAGAGTTTAAAAAAGCTGCAAGTTCTTTTTCAAAGTTTGCAGCAGCCTGCTGTTCATGGATAGTCTGGATTCTTTTCTCTTTTGCTGTTTCAACTTTAGAGGCAGGGGATGCCCTATTTTTCAAGTAATTCGGGCCAGCTTTTAGAGCTGAGCCTTTCCTCGCTGATCCAGTCCAAAAGGCGGGCACACTTACGTTGGAAACTCGATTAGGTAAATTTGCATGGCCCGCATAAGAGGCTGAAGGGACTCTAGGAATTGTACTATTGAAAGGGGTAATACCTGCCATTGAATTTGCTCCTTCTGTTATTTTCTCAAGCTCCAATAAGAGGAGCTTGCAATTGTTGGACAAAAAAGTTAAGCTCTAGAATTTGACTCGAAACTTGAGGAGAACATGATATTCCCACTTATTTTTCGCCTCGCACTTCTTTGCAGCTGCATCTCTCACGCAGCTGCGGAATGTACACTCAATATACACCATTCTAGACCTGTGATCAAAGTCAAAATGAAGAAAAATTTGTGGGAAGCTATGCAACCTTCAGAGCAATCCTTAGCCAAGAAAAAATGCATCCCTTGTCAGGGAGGGATTAAGCCTCTCAAAGGGGCAGAACTAGCGAAATATCAAGAGCTGCTTGGCAGCGATTGGCAAGTTGTCAGCGAACACCACTTGGAGAAGGAGTGGAGCTTTCCCGATTTTGCAACAGCTTTAGAGTTTACCAACCGCGTCGGTGCGCTTGCAGAACAGGAAGGGCACCATCCCGACCTCTATCTGGCCTGGGGAAAAGTCAAAATCACTCTCTGGACCCACAAAATCGACGGTCTAGCAGAGAGCGACTTCATCCTCGCAGCCAAGTGTGATCTGCTTTAAAATCAGTACCGACCGCGAAAAAGCGAAGGTTTAGCTCGATTTACCCTGCTTTTTTTCCTGCTTCTTTACCTTCTTCTCTTTGGCTGAGAGAGTAGGCTTTTTCTTTTCATCTTTGCGATGCTTGACCACTTCTTTTGTCATAAAAATCCTTTAAGTTAAAATCCGAAGCTGCTCAAATCGGGCATGCCTGGAGGCATTTTAGGGACATTTTGCGACTGCTTGTCTTTGAGTTTTTTCAATGCATCGCCGTAGGCGGCCTTGATGAGATCTTGCAAACCCTCAACATCCTCTGGATCTACGCAGTCGGGTTTAATCGCAATCTGCTTTAACTCATTTTCACCATTTAACGTTACTGTGACAAGGCCATTTCCGGCCGTCCCGATGACTTCCACTTGATTCATCTGGGTTTGGATCTGGCTGAGCTGCTCCTGCAGAATCTTGGCCTGCTTCTTTTTTTTGGAAAAACCTGTTCCCATAATCTACCTAAAGTCCCTATTGCTATTTTTTTGAATGGTTCCCTCGAGTTCTACCGCAGCAAATTGAAGCAGAGTGTCATGTCGGCGTTGATTCTCAGGAGTTGAGAGGCGCGATTCACTATTCCCCATTTTAGGCGCCTCAGGTTGTAAAGGCTTTGTGGGCGTCCCCATTTTAGGTGCCTCATGTTGTAATGGCTTTGTGGGCGTCCCTATTTTAGGCGCCTCAGGTTGTAAAGGCTTTGTAGGCACGCTTTTTTCTCTTTTGCCCAGATCGCTCGCAGTCGGGGTGGGATCGATGCTTACAGAGCTATCTTTTGGAGGCTCTTTTGGTTGGAGGGGCTGCGGTCTATTAGGCGGAGGAGCTGTTGGGGCTGTCGTCTCACCACCAGCTATTGCCTGCTCTAACTCTGTTAAACGGCGCACCAGATATTCGACAGGGAGCCGCTGGTGGCTGCGCAAGATGCGCAAAAGGATCGCTTCAAGGGCAACGCGCCCTGTTGTGGCAAATCGGATCTGCTGCTCAGCTTCAGAGAGAAAGTCGAGAAGGGTTAAACACTGCTCCTGTGTGTACAGCTTAGCTGAAAGCTCATACTGATCGCGCTCTGCTGCCGAAAGAGAGAGGAACGGGGCGCTCTTGCCGGAAAGTTTGACCATGAGGAGGTTTCGAAAGTGCTCTGTCAGGCTTTCGACGAAATGGACGAGATCTTTGCCCTGTGTGAAGAGCTCATGGCTGAGTTCAAAGGCCTTCGCAAGGTTGCCCTCTTTACCGGCGCGATCCAGCTCAAAGAAACAGTCGCTCGAAACCCTTCCTAAAATTGCATTCACAGCTTCCAGGGTGATCTTCCCTTCTTGGAAGGAGTGGATCTGATCGAGAAGCGATTCTGCATCGCGCAAGCCTCCGTCAGCCAATGTGGCGACCAGGGTTAACGCCTCCTCCTCTATCTCTACGCCAATATCTTGACAAATGGAGCTTAGCTTTTCGATAATTTTTTGGGTCGAAATGCGACTTAAGGTAAAGCGCTGACAGCGGCTCAAGATGGTCGGCAATACTTTGTGAGGCTCCGTGGTCGCAAAGAAAAACTTGGCGTGAGGAGGAGGCTCCTCCAAAGTCTTGAGAAGGGCGTTAAAGGCCTCTTTTGTCAACATGTGGACTTCGTCGATGATGTAGATCTTATATCCACCTGTCGAAGTAGCATAGCCGACAGTCTCATTAATTTGGCGCACCTCATCAATGCCGCGATGCGAAGCGCCGTCGATCTCAAGAACATCCAGGGAATTGCCAGCAGTGATCTCTTTGCAAGAGGCGCAACTGTTGCAGGGTTCCCCCTCTTGCGTCGGCTGCAAACAGTTGAGAGCCTTTGCAAAAAGGCGCGCAAGCGTCGTTTTGCCTGTCCCGCGCGCTCCACAAAAGAGGTAGGCATGGGCAAGCCGCTTCATTTTGATTGCATTGCGGAGGGTCGTGACGATCGCCTCTTGCCCCACTACTTCTGCAAAAGTTTGGGGCCTATATTTGCGGGCTAAAACTTGATACTCTGCCATAAATTTAATAGAATAGAAAAAAGCATATTTTACGCCGAACGCCTATTTAGAAGAAAGCGCTTTCCAAGCATGAGCCACCATCGTGTCGAGATCGCGGTAGAGGGGCAGCCAGCGAAGCTTCTCTTGAGCTTTGCGCGCGTCAGCAACAAGGACGGGAGGATCACCCAAGCGGCGACAGGTTTCCACAATATTCAACTTTAATTGCGTCACTCTCTCAACTGCTTGGAGCACCTCGCGCACGCTAAAGCCTTCGCCATTCCCTAAATTATAGGCAGCGGAGGGCTGATCCGCCAAAAGCTGCTCTAAAGCAGCGATGTGAGCGCTCCCTAGATCAGAAACGTGGATGTAGTCGCGGATGCAGGTCCCATCTCTCGTCGGATAGTCTGTTCCAAAAATCTTCATCTGCTCGCCGGAATTAAGACTGCGGAGGGCCATTGGAATTAAATTGGATTCACTCGCTTTCATATTTCTGATTTCGCCTTCAGGATCGCCTCCAGCAGCATTAAAATAGCGCAGCGAGCAGTATTTTAATCCATAGGCCCTATCGAGATCGCGCAAAATTTTCTCCACCATCAACTTGGATTCCCCATAGGGGTTGATGGGGGCTGTGGGATGCTCCTCGTCAATTTTTTTTTGGAGCGGGAGGCCGTAAATAGCGGCTGTTGAGGAGAAGATAAGTCGTTTAACTCCATGGCGCAGCATCGCTTGAAGAAGCGTCAAAACTTTGCCCACGTTATTCTCATAGTAAAGATCGGGGTGGGCAACCGACTCCCCCACATCGATAAAGGCTGCAAAAAGCATCACCGCATCAAAAGAGTCGCGGGTAAAGAGGGAGTCGACGAAAGCGCGATCTCCCATGTCCCCTTCCAGAAATTCACCGCGGACGACGGCCTTGCGGCTCCCGCGGCTTAAATCATCCAGGACAACTGTGCTGTAGCCGGCCTGGTCGAGCATTTTATTGACAAGGGAGCCGATATAGCCCGCCCCGCCAACGACAAGAATTCGCCTTTTGAACCGTGTCTGATTCACTTTTTCTTTTTCTTAGGTGGGGCCCCTTTGCTGATGATGGGCTTTTTAGCTTTTGGAAGCGGTTTTTTAAAGGCTGGCTTTGGGAGCGGCTTTTTGGCGACCGGTTTTTTTAATGGGAAAGCTTTTTTAGGTGCAGCTTTCTTCGCAGGTGAAGCTTTTTTAACCGCAGCTTTTTTTGGCAGCGGTTTTTTAGGCGCCGCTTTTTTAGGCAGCGGTTTTTTTGGTGCGGGAGGCGCCTTCATAGGCGCTAGTTTTTTTGGCACAGGAGGTGCTTTAGGCGGCTTTCTTGGAGGGGTTGGAGCCACTTTTTTGGGCGCCGGCTTTTTGGGAGCGGGAGTCTGAGCTTTAATCTTCGTCTTTTGGGCTGCCTGAACCGGTTCGGGAATTTTGATTTTTTGAACAGCCTTTGGAACGGGAGCCGACTTGACAGGAACCGAAATTTCCTCTTCCCATTCCTCCTCTTCTTCTTCTTCGAAATCTATCTCAGGAACTGCTGGAGGAGCATTTCGCTTCGCTTCAGCTTCGACCCAGCGGCTCGAGAGGGTTCGAAGCGTTGCAAGCTTCTGATTCAAACTTTCCAAACCAGGGTCTGCCGCAGTTGGATGGAGCGCGCGGCGGGCGGCAAGCAGATCTTCTTCCGTCTCAAATTTTGAAGAGAAGGTCGCAAGAGAAGAGGCTGCATGATCTGGCGTAAAGAGGAATGGGCGCATCTCATTCGGCACTGTAATAAAAATGTCGGTGCTGACTTGCGGTTCGATCTCCAGCTTGGAGTCTGCTTAGGAGGACGACCACGTTTTGGACGCGGGTTAAGCGCTTCGTTGGAATAGTAGGTTTTGGCTTTAGCCAAGAGGGTTTTTCGTGCATTTTGGATATCTTTTCCAACTTTTGTTTCGAAAAGCTGCTTTTTCAACTTTTCAATAAGCAGTCTTGGAAGTTCTAGATCCTCTTCAAAGACAAAATGGAAATTGTTGTTGCGCAGCCATTCGATAATGCGAATGCGTGAACGCTCTTGATAAAATTCTGCCATTTTTCCAATTCGGAATGATGGTCGTAAATGAACTCCAGAAAGTTCTCACGAGCTTCTTTCGACTGGATGATATCCAGCAAGTTTTTCTTTAGTGTCGATGTCGTAGACCTTTTCGTTGATGAACCCTTCCATGATCTTTTTTGTCTCATAGAATGTCAGTTTCGGAATCAAGACAGTAGCGGTCGACTTCTCTTTAATCTCTTTTTCAAGAGCTCAAGTCTTCCTCCGGCTTGTCGAGGTCGACATAGATGATGAAGCCTTCCCCCTGTCAAGATAAAAGTCGCGCTCGTCGTCCGACTTCGCAAACGCCTCCATAAGTCTTTGACAACGGAGAATAAGGGGGTTTTGAGCTTCTAACTTGGTTTTGCTGGACATCTGTCGCCTTCATTTGATTTGTTGCCAAATTTTATGGGATAGGCGACTTCCTTTCAATGGCAAAGAACGCGAGGTCAAAAACCAAACCGCTTTCTGATGAGGTCGCAAGCGTGCAGCAGTCGATGCTGGTAACTCTCTGCCATCTCCTCAAATTCGGCGCGCACCTTGGCCTCATAAGAATCCCACGACTCCACGTCGCTATAAAAATTCTTCTTTTCCTCTTCCAGGACAATCTTGAGAAGAGGGGCGAGATGCTGTTTGACTTTTCGTTTATGGTCCACCGGGTTTCTTCTCCTTTTCGCGCAAGAGGTGAATAGGTTCGGAAGCCTTTTCTATCGCATGCTCAATCCATTTAAATTGGGTTATAAAGTTGGCGATACTGTCTAGCTTACTGTCGATCTTGCGCCAGATATGCGGATTTGGCTCCTTGGGGCGTTCAGGATCGATCAGATTTTGAGCATAGATTCTTCCCCGAATCCCAAAATACCTTTTCGCATCGGCACTTCCGAGGTTGGTTACCGTAAACCCTGTGGGCGCTTGATTTTCATGAACATCCCAAGCCGCCCAACCGTGGCCAATCGGCGCTAAAACCCCCGCAATGGAAAGGAGAAGCGCGCGAGATACATCTTTTCGCGCTTCTCGCAAGCTGGCAGCGCCAAAGCTTTTGATGGCAGCCGCTTTTCCTTTCAATGGACCCTTCTTTGCGCTTGCAGCGGCAATTCCAACTGCAATCCCTCCTACGATCCCTTTAATGATCGATGAAGCGAGGTAAGCCGATCCAATGGCGACGCGCGGCGCGAGCAAAACCAGACTGATCGCGCATTTTGTTTTACAATAGTGCTTTTTGGGGCGCAGTGTGTCAGGGGGTTTTCCCGCAGCGGGGGCCGCTCTGGAAAGAGGAGGAGATGTTGCAGGTGAAGAGGCCGGAGAAACGGGATTCATGTTACCACCGCTTCTGCTTGAGTACGAATGATTCTCAGTGTTGCGGCCGAATCGTCAAAATCGCGATCCATAAGCTCTTTTAGAACGATTAAGGCTTGCTCTTTGCGATCCAGTTCACAGAGAGTCCGCAAGTAGTAGGGATAGAGTTCGGCATGAGTGGGATCCAGGGCCAAGGCGTATTCATAGGCGATGAGCGCTGCAGCGAAATCTGATTTGCGCTGGCTTGAAAAGGCGAGACCCTTCCAGAAAGCCAGCCCGTCGGGCCTTAAGGTCGTCAGAAGGAGAAAAACATCGGAGGCGTCCTCATCGCGCTTTTCATCGTAGAGATCGCAAGCAAACTGGTAGATTTTATCGATCTTCTCTTCGGGTATTCCCCAAATCTCCTGCGGCGTCTTTTCTTCCTGCAGCTGATCGGCAAAGAAAAGCTTTTCAAAGAAATCGCGACCTTTTTCAGCTTTAATTACTTTTTCCATATATGTAATTATAACAAATTACACAATTTTAAAAGTATTAATTAATAAATCCGCGGAATATGAAATGAGCCGGACCCGCCAAGGTGACCGCAGTAGGACAGTCTCCCTGCCAGGAGAAGGAGATGTTAAGAGGCTCCTTTGAGCGCGGAAGAACCTGAATGGGACCCGGCAATCCAAACCGCTTTGCCGCCGCAAGAGCTGCAGCTGTCGCTCCCGTCCCGCATGCGAGCGTCTCCCCTTCGACTCCTCTCTCATAGGTGCGCACGGAGAGCGTTCCATCAGATTTAAGCTGAGCAAAGTTGACATTGGTCCCTTTGGGACCAAAAGCGGCATGATGCCGAATCTGAGGGGCTATGGCCATCCAGTGATCTCTCTCCAGATCTTCTACAAAAATCACTGCGTGCGGCACGCCCGTGTTGAGCGAGGAGAGCTGAAAAAAACCAGGAAGAGAGAGCTCCCACTGGATCGAATGGGGCTCTGCCATTTCAACAGAGACAAGCCCTCCCTGTTCTTCTTCCACCTGTAAGGTAGCGTTCATCGTTTCGATGCGATAGCGCGGGGCCAATCCCCCGAGCTCGCGAATGAATTGCATCAGGCAGCGGATGCCATTGCCGCACATCTCCGCTTCGCCCCCATCCGCATTGAAAATGCGCATGCGGTAGTCCGCCATTTGCGAAAGTTGCAGAAGGATAAGCCCATCCGCCCCCACGCCTCGCTTGCGGTCGCAAAGCTTAGCGATATAGGCTGCATCTACAGGAAAGTGCAGAAGGCGATTATCGACCAGGATAAAATCATTTCCGCAGCCGGAATACTTAGAAAAAGAGAGGGGCATAAGCGAAGCTTTTTATTTCAGGATAAGGAGGATGCACAGGATAACAAATGAAGCTCAGCCGTATAGGGCTGAGCTTCATGAGATCCAACTTTTTATCCTGTCTATTCTGTCCATCCTGAAAAATAAAAAGACATATTCTCCTGTGCGATAGATTTATGCAGGGAGCTCATTGTATGTACTCACAATGCCATCCAGGAGCCCAAACTTAAGCGCCTCTTCCGCGGTCATCCACATGTCGCGGTCAATGGCTTGATCGACCACCTCTTCGCTTTTGCCTGTCGCATCCATATAAATTCTGACTAAAAGAGCCCGCGTTTTAATAATTTCTCTCGCTTGAATTTCCAGATCGGTCGCTTGGCCCTGAATCGCTCCAGAAAGGCGCGGCTGGTGGATCATGATGCGCGCGTGAGGCGTCGCAAAACGGCGCTTAGGGGCTGCGCACAAACTCAAAACAGACCCCATGGAAGCTGCAAGACCCGTAATCAGCGTCGTCACTGGCGACGAGATCATTTTGACCTGATCCCAGATCGCAAAACCCGCATCGACAGCCCCGCCTGGGCTATTGATGACAAAAAAATCGGCTTTCCAGGATTTTGAAGCTCTAAGTACCAGAGCTTGCGAATGATGGCATTGGAGGTGTCGCTATCGACAGCATCCGAAAGGAAAATGCGACGCGATTCGAGGAGTAAATTCTGATTTTGTCCTTGATAGTTGAAGTAGGGGTTGTTGCTGCGGTCTCTTTGTCGGCTTTCGCCATGGAATGCTCCCATTTATATTGACTTCTTATACTGATTTAAATCGGCAATTTCGGGATAAAAAAGTTAATATTTTCGGGCAGAACGGCCACCCTCTGCGTGGTCCGCTCCCTTCAGCTCTTCAAGCTCCGTGTCGCTTACGCCCTGCTGGGCTTGCTTCGGCTGCCCCGTTTTTTCCACTAGTGCCGGCTTTGTATTGGATTAAGACATCGAGGATGATGGCCGCGATCTCGTCCATTTCCGCTTCTCCCATGCCGAGGGTCGTGATGGCCGGCGTGCCAAGCGCACGCCAGAAGTATACCAGGGGCCATTTTTATCAAAGGGAATGGCGTTGCGGTTGACTGTCAGCACGGCCTCTCGAGGGCAGTTTCAGCATGGCGTCCCGTGAGGCCAAACGGTCAAATCGACGATCATCAGTGGTTTTCAGTGCCGCCCGTGACAAGGCGCACCCCTTTGCCAAAAACTGCTCCGCCATTGTCTTCGCATTATCGACGACTCGTTGAGCATAGTGTCTGAAATTCCGGCGTATTGGCCTCTTTGAAAGCGATTGCTTTTGCGGCCATGACATGCGGCAGAGGGCCGCCCAGCACAAGCGGACAGCCCTTATTGACGCTCTCCGAACTCCTGCTTGCAGAGGACAAATCCGCCGCGCGGCCCGCGCAAGGTCTTATGGGTCGTCGAGGTCACGATATGGGCATAGGGGATGGGATTGAACTCCCCTGTGAAGACTTTGCCGGCCACGAGGCCGGCAAAATGGGCCATATCGACCATCAGGACAGCCCCGACGCTATCGGCGATTTCGCGCATCTTGGCAAAATTGAGGCGGCGCGGATGGGCGGAATAGCCGGCCAACAGGATGAGCGGTTTTTCCTTTTGCGCCTGTTCTGGCGAGCTTAGCATAGTCCAATTGCTCCGTCTTCGGATCGACTTCGTAATGGACAGGCCTGCATCATTTTGGAGGAGATGTTATGGCGATAGCCATGGGTCAAATGGCCGCCGGAATTGAGCGACATGCCCATCACCTTTTGATTGACTAAGCAGTTGCCGGACTTTTTCATATTCCTCGGCGGTCAACTCATCGAGGATTTTTTTGCCCAAGTTTTTCGACTTCGGCGATTTTGAATGCTCTGCACCAGGATCGCCCAGAACGCCACCAGGTTGGCATCGGCGCCGGAATGGGGCTGCACGTAGGCGCGCTCGGCGCCGAAAAGCGCTTTGAGCTCATTTCGTGCAGCCTCTTCGATGGTATCGACATTGTCGCAGCCGGCATAAAAGCGGTGATGGGCATAGCCTTCGGCATATTTGTCTGTCAGCCAGTTGCCCATGGCAAGCTGGACAGCCAGCGACGAGTAGTTTTCTGAGGCGATCAGTTTCAGGTGGGAGCGCTGATCTTTAAGCTCCTGGATGATGCTTGAAGCAATTTCCGGATAAACAGCTTCCACCTGGTCCAGCCCTGCCAGATAGGCCACAGTAGGCTCATTAAGTTGATCGACTGCCGTTTCTTTTAAGTATTTTTTTAGACGCCCCATCGCTCACCCCCGCGCGTAAAATAGGGAATGAGGATAGGCAAAAAAAGTGAAAAAGTAAAGACTTAATACTTACTAAACCATGCTATTCGCGGCTCGTTTGCTGTTTTCATGATCGGGAGTGCCATTGATGATCGCGCTGAAACTCAATACGATCTGTTTGGCAGGATCGAGAAAATCCATTAAGTATTTAATCACCTGCTTGCTCGGTTTCAAAAGCAGATAATTATCAGATTTCACCTGGTCAGCCTTGTAGGCTTGATTGATCAGCCCAATCATTCCGGTAGGTTTATCAGACAGCCCCACCAGCCCAACCACCGATTGGCCAAGAGCTGAATCGGGAGAAACCCCGAGCTTGGAAATGAGCGCCTCATGGACAGAATTCTTAAAATCCTCTGGGGATAAAACTGCCTGGATGCTTGTATCGATTAAAGGCAATGGAATAGGAATTCCTAAATCGACCGTTTTTGCAACCTGCTTCGCCTGTGCCCCTGTAAATCCACTACCCTGTAACTGCACTGCAATGATGTCTCGAACGTTCTGAGCACTCTTAAGCTGCCCTTTAACGGCAGCTTCTTGAACGGCAGCAGTTGCTGCTGCTGCAATGTCAGCGGCATGAACCTCCTCCTGGCTCTTCGCAAACTGGTCCAAAATCGAATTTTTGATGGAATCGGAGAGAGTATTCACGTTTATTTGTGAGGGGTTAAATTGAGCGGCGTAGACAGTTCCGGTTGAGGATAGAGCGCTATCTAAAGCATCAGCCTCTACTTGTGCAGCCAGCTTATTTGAAAGCTCTAGGTTGTTTGGAAACGCTGCTTTAAAAGCCTGCTGCAGGGCAGTTAACAACTCTTGTCTCGTGTTGAAATTCCCTTTCGCTACCTGTGCTAAAACTTTTTGAATGTTGGCTTGCACCTCTTTTTTATTGGCAGTTGGGACTTCGCTGACGGCGACCCCGGTCAGCTTATGGACCTCTTTGCTTTGGAACGAAGAGTCTTTCATCGTTTTATTCTGCTGCCTGGTGACTGAAGCGTGAGTCTGAACCTGTGTGGACAAACCAGGAAGACCAAGAGTTGCTCCCAACTGATGGAGAGCCATACTGTTGAACTCCTGTTTTGTGGTTGCAGTCACTTGAGCAGCCATTTTTGGATCGTCAGGGTAAAGCTGCTCGGAAAGTTGCTGAAAAGCGGGTCCAGATCGGCTAATCACCTTCGCAAATGAGACAGCAGTGGCGGCAGCTGCCGCTTGATGCCCCTTAGCACTACTTGCTTCCACCAGATCCAAAGCCGGTATGATAGAGAGAACGACACCACTGGTCAAAACCTGATGCACAAGGGACTGCGCCCCACCTAAATTCAGAAGTTTATTCTTTCCCTTCTGCAATTTTTTCAACTCGTCATGCAGGTCCGTTGTCACCGCAGTTGCAATCTCTCCCAAGGTCTGATTTTGCATCGAATAGGTCTTAACATTTGCAGTTGAAGTGGTTGTAACCAGGCCTTTCTTTGTCTGAGTAACTGTAGTAGTTGTCGAAGTCGCATTTGACGTTGTTGCCATAAGAATCTGATTAGGACTAAGTTGGACCCCCTGTTCTAATTGCCGTTGACGCTGCTTCGTTAAAGCCGATGACACCAAGGTCATTAAATCCGCGCTGCTCATTCCCTCCACTCCTGGGGCTGCCAAAATGGGGGTGCCGGCGAAATAGAGAATCTGACTAGAAGGAGTGCCACCCGAAGATGACACCGAATCTGAAGGAGGGGCTGGTGCGTGGGTTGTGACTTTAGGAGGCGCCTCCGTGGATGGCGTGAGGCCGTGAGGGTGTTGAACCTGACCGTGACCAACATGCATACCCATAAACTTCTCCTTCACTATTTAATAAAACATCTCTTTATTTAATTTCATTATAGCAAATTATAATTTATTTTTATATTTATTTATAATATTTTTAACTTCTAAATATATTAGCTTGCAAGTAGGATGCCAAAATATTTTTTCTTGCGAAATTCCTTGCGAAATTCCTTGAGAAATATCTGCATGATGTGTAAACTATTCGTAACAACGTAGGAAGACCCATGCAGAAAGCCTTGAAGACGATTCTAGAAATCCAAGAACTTGATATGAAGATGATCCAGTTGATGCGCCTGAAAAAAGAGCGCCTAGGGGATCAGGAAAACATCAATAGCGTCAAAAATGATCTGCGGGTAAAAGTTCAAGTAAAAGAGGAAGAGATCCTCGAAAATAAGAAAAATATCCGCCTCATGGAAGGCGACGTCGCTGAAGTTGCAGCCAAACTGAAAAAGTTGGAAGCGCAGCAAAACGCCATCAAAAAAGTGGAAGAGTTCAATGCGTTGAGCCAGGAAATGGCCCAAACGGATCGCGAACGCGCTGCCAAAGAGCAGAAGCTAAGCGATCTGATCGATAAATTAGCGGCCGAAGAGGAGCTGGTTAAACAGCTCAATCAGAGCCTTGAAACCACGATTGATGGCAGCAAAGTCTTAGAAAGCGAAATTCATGAAAGCGTGCGCCGCATCAACGATGAGGGCCGCACTCTCAAAGAGCAGCGCGACGCTCTCGTTAAATTGGCCGATCCTGAAGTTTTCCGCATCTATGAGAGACTACTGCGCAATAAGAAAGACCGCGTCGTCGTCCCGATCGAAAATCGCTGCTGCAGCGGGTGCCATATCATGCTGACAGCTCAAGATGAAAACCTAGTGCGCAAAGGCGAACGGCTTGTCTTCTGCGAACACTGCTCGCGCATCCACTACTGGCAAGAGAGCCAAACGACGGAAGATACAGGAGCCCCAGCTGCCCCAAAAACCCGCCGTCGCCGCACCACAAAAGTTTAGTTTCTCGTTTTTTTCTGGGAAGAGAACGCAGGCGCTGTCATCTCGCAAGAGATGAGAGAGGAAAGTCTGGACTTCGCAGGAGAGGATACCAGTGAAAGGCTGGGGGCCGCAAGGCTACGGAAAGTGTCACAGAAAATATTCCGCTGCTTCAAGCTTTTTAGCTTGGACAGACAGGGTGAAATGCTGGCTTTAGGAGCCAGCCTCACCTAGGGTAACCTAGGGAGTGGTAAACCCTATCCGAAGCAAAGCGAAGCGGGAGCGATACAGTTCTCCACTGTGCTCCTCGGTAGCTGCTTGAGGGTTCCGGCGACGGATCCCCTAGAGGAATGCTTGCGCGCTGCACTTAAACTTTTAAGTGTGGCCGACAAAATCCGGCTTATTCTCCTCCCAGTTTTTTCTTGAAAACAATAGGCCTAACGCGTATAATTCTTTCAAAAGGATTTTACGGTGTATAAGAAAATTATTTTCGCAATATTATTTATTATCTCATCTCCTTTGTTATCTATTCCTGAAAAACAATTTGTCGACCAGTTACAAACACTCATCGCCACATCGCGCTCTACAAATAACCTATCTTGGCCAGGTTTTCAGCTTTCTAGACCTGTTGTCATCTCATTCAGCAATGGCCATGTTTATGCGTTACAGCTAAAAAATCCCGACTCGCGTTGGCAAAAGATAGCGGCTAACGTCTGGTTCAGCCCAGAGGACTATTGGGGCGTTGGAAAGATCCCCTTTAGCCCCTACCACCCCTTAGGTCAAGAGCAGGTGATGGTCTTTCGCGTCTCGCAAATGAGTTCCCGCTCCCTTTTTGCGCTCGTACATGAGAGCTTTCACCTCCATCAATTTCAACATTTCCCCCGCCCCACAATTTCTGGAGGCTATCGCGACCATATGAATCCGGTCAACCTGGGTCTCCTAGAACTGGAAGAGGCCGCGCTGGTTGATTTCATGCAGACCAATCAGACCGATGCGCTGAAGGACTTTGTCGCCCTCAACCAGTTTCGGCATCTCTTTATTACCCCCACTTCGATTGCATGGGAGCTGCATATGCAGCTGATGGAAGGGCTCGCCGACTATTCCGCCTACCGCCTTTTACAGGCAGCAGGTCTCCCTTGGCCCGAGACACCTGCAGAGGCTCTCTCTAATGAAATCCAGAGCATTACGGACTACGCCATCCAGGGGCGCCACTATGCCGTAGGAGCCTCTCTTGCCATGATTTTGGATAAGCTGCAGATCAAAAATTGGAGAGAATCAACGGAAAAAATAGGGAAGAGCCAGGGAGAATACCTTGCAGAATTTTTTGATTTTATGCCCAATCTAGAAAGCATCGAAATCGCCCGCATCCGCTACCATCATACAAGCATTCAAGAACGTGTTGTGAAACAGGTCAATCAGTATGCAAAAGAGCTCCAGGCCCACCTCATGGACCACTCCCGCGGTCCAGGCATTGTGATCCGAGTCGCCACCTTGCCTCATCAAGGAGGAGCTGGGGGCGGCTTCAACGCTAAAACTTATTCCCTTCCAAAAGGCGGCTCTCTAGCCCTCAGAGATACCTCTACAGCTGTCAGCGACGATCAGAGCTGGAAGCTACGCCTCGTCAATGTGCCCCATCTGATTCATGGAGATGATGGCATCCGCGAATTTCGCCTCGACAGTGCAGCAGAAGTGAGAATCGATGGAACTAAAATGCGACTTGACGCGCTTGCTTCTGCTCCGCAAACCTGCCACTTCCGCTCTCTGAAGATGTCTGGAACAGAGGGCGAATTTGCCTCTGAAGGCAACGAAGGCTACTTAGAAGTCGACTCACAAGGCACTGTGAGGATTTTGTTTTAAACCCGACTTGCGCCCTACATCACGCTTAAACTTTGGCCGAACTTAACAAGTTGCCTGATAAGCTCCGAAGGCCAAGTCGCGACTTGGCCAAGGGGCTTAGCAGAGCAAATTGCTAAGTGCAGGCAAGTTTAAAACCCCGACTTGCGCTCTATCGATGATTCAGCTGATGATGCGATTTTTTGCTGGTTGGGTCAGAGCACTTTTTGACATTTTTGCTAACGTAGGCGAAAATTGCGCTGGTCCGCAGCAGCAAAATAAGCGCGCATCAGATTAACATTGATAGGGCGCAAGGCGGGTTTTCCTTGACGAAAAGCGGCATTATCCAGCAAACTACTACCTTTTATGGCGGTCGTAGCTCAGTTGGTTAGAGCGTTGGATTGTGGATCCAAATGTCGCGGGTTCGAGCCCCGTCGATCGCCCACTTTTCCTTTATGACATTTATCAACGCAATCATTCTCGGCATTGTCCAAGGGCTGACAGAATTCTTACCCGTTAGTTCATCAGGCCATCTCACCCTCATGCAGGCGCTACTTGGCATGAAAAATCTGCATGAATATGTGGTTTTTGACCTAGTCTGCCACCTTGGGACACTTTTGGCTATTTTTTGCGTTTTTTACCGCTCGATTTATGAGCTTGTGACCGAAAATCGGCGCCTGTTTTGGCAAATCAGTCTGGCCACGCTGCCTCTTTTCCCCCTTGTGCTCCTCATCAAGCCGATTAAGAGCCTATTTAATCAGCCCGAACTGTTAGGTTTTTTCTTCCTGATCACCGCCTTTCTCCTCTGGTGCGGCATTCGCTTTGCAGGGGCAAAAGCAGACCCAAAAGCGAGCTTTCGCGACGCGCTTCTGATCGGAACCTTCCAGGCCTTTGCCATCCTACCTGGCGTCTCAAGAAGCGGCTCGACCGTATCGGCGGCGCGGCTGCTCGGCTGGAGCTATGAGGAGGCGCTGCGCTTCTCCTTTCTCCTTGCCATCCCCGCCATTCTCGGAGGTGTGGCCATTGAGACGCTTCAGCTTTTAAAAAATGAGACTGCGGTTTCAATTGGCCTAGCTCCCTACCTCGCGGGCTTTCTCACCTCCTTTATCTTCGGCTTAGGCTCCCTATTCCTTCTTCTTAAGCTGGCTGCGAAAAACAAGTTCATGTATTTTGTCTGGTATTGCCTCTTTCTTGGGGTTACAACACTGATTTACTTCAATGTCTAAAAAGACAAAAAAGAAGCCTCCTAAGCGCGATATGAAGCCCTTTATCGGGCTTCTGATTTGCGTCAGCGCTCTGATTTTTTTCTTAAGCTGCCTCAATTTTGCGATTGCGCGTCCTCACAACTGGTTGGGCCTCTTAGGCGCTAGCATCGGTTGGTTTGGCCACGCTCTGTTTGGCCTCGGCAGCTATTTTCTAGCCCTCTTCGCCGGCTGGTTTGGCTGGCGCCTCGCCTTCAATAAACCGATCCATCATCCGGTCTTGAAGGGGCTTTTCATGACCCTCTTTTTCCTTTCGCTTGGCCTCCTTCTGAACCTGATGGAGTTTCGTTTTCCCACTGTAGGCGCCTTTTTCCGCGATCTCTCCTATCCAGCTTTCGCCGGAACAAAAATGCGCTATCACTTAGGCGGAGCGCCTCTTTTTTATCTCTATCAAGACTTGCCGGGTCTTAATCTGGACAAGGCTTTCAATACGCTAGGAATTGCCCTAATGTTTAGCTGCAGCCTACTCGCCAGCATCCTCTTCCTCGCTAAAATCAGCCCCACAGATATTGGAGCACGCCTTGCAGCATGGTTCCGGCGCTATAATGAGAAGCGGGAAGAAAAAATTGAAGAAAAAGAGCTCTCCCGTATGGTCAAGGTGCGTACGGCCCAGAACCAAGCTCAAAGCCAAGAGCTGATGGCCATTCAGCCCGATAGCAACCCGAAAGTGCGCCCCTCTCTTTCCCGCAAGGAGCTGAGCGACCTTCCCGAGTCTGAACCTGTCGCTGAAGAGCCTGTGAAGCCCCCCCAGCGAAAAACAGAGAGCAAGCGTGAAGCCGCAATTGCTGCTCAGAAGGTTCACAACGGCGATTTCAGCGGCTATAAGCTCCCCTCTCCAAACCTCCTAACTCTGCCCAAGAAAGTAGATCAGCAGTCGCTTAAAAAAGATCTCAGGCGCCAAGCGGAGGTTCTGGAAGAGACCCTCATGAGCTTTGGCATCGAAGCCAAAGTGGGGCAGATCAATTGCGGCCCTACGATCACCTCATTTGAAGTGCATCCTGCCATCGGCGTCAAAGTGCAAAAAATCAAAGCGCTCGAAAATGACATCGCCCTCAACATGGAAGCGAAATCGATCCGCATCATCGCCCCGATCCCGGCAAAGCGGCCGTCGGCATCGAAGTCCCCAACGCCCAGCCGCAAGAGGTGAGCTTTAAAGAGATGCTGCAGGCTCATACCAGCAGGCGCGCGCAAATTCCATATCCCCATCCTGCTTGGCAAAGGCGGTCAATGGCGACTATGTCATGAGCGATCTGGCCAAAATGCCCCACTGCATCATCGCCGGGGCGACAGGCTCGGGAAAATCGGTCTGCATCAACACCATCGTCATGTCGATCCTGATGAATGCGCGCCCCGACGAAATCAAACTGATCATGGTCGATCCGAAAAAAGTGGAGCTGACCCCCTATTCGCGCCTGCCCCATATGCTCGCCCCGGTCATCACCGAGCCGCAAGGCGCCTGCGCCGCCTTGAACTGGCTGGTCAAAGAGATGGAGAACCGCTACGAGCTCCTCAAACAGATCGGCGTGCGCAATATCGAAGCCTTCAACACGCGCACCATCGACAAGGAATTCGAGAGACCTCACTCGAATCGAGATCCCTGAAAAGCTTCCCTACATCGTCGGCATCATCGACGAGCTTGCCGACCTGATGATGGTCTCCAGCAGCGATATCGAAACGCCCATCGCCCGCATCGCCCAGATGGCGCGCGCCGTCGGCATCCATCTCATCCTAGCCACGCAGCGCCCCTCGCGCGAAGTGATCACAGGCCTCATCAAAGCCAACTTCCCGACGCGCATCTCCTTCAAAGTGGCAAGCCGGGTCAACAGCCAAATCATCCTGGATGAAATCGGCGCCGAATCGCTCCTCGGCAATGGCGACATGCTCTTTCTGCCGCCGGGCACCTCGCATCTTGTGCGCGCTCAAGGCGCCTATCATCCGCGATGAAGACATCAATGCCGTCATCAAGCACATCTGCGACCAGGCCCCTCCACACTATGTCATTGAGTCGTTCGACCGCATGCGCATTGAAGACGATGAGGTCTCTGAAAGCGATGAGGAGCCCACAGACAGCCTCTATCAAGATGCTCTCGACATTGTCCTGGGAACGGGTAACGCCTCCACCACCTTCCTGCAGCGCAAGCTCAAAGTAGGCTACGCACGCGCAGCAAGCCTGATCGATCAGCTAGAAACGCGCGGCATTGTCGGTCCTGCCGAAGGAGCCAAGCCGCGCAAAATCCTAGCTAAGCGCGGCGGACCTGTCACACCCGAACCGGAATCTGAGAATTTGGCGCTGGTTGATGAAGAGGAAATTCACTGATTTTTCTTATTTTCTGAGTCTGGCGCTTCGACTTCGATCAATTTCTGCCCACTTTTAAGATTTTCGATGAACCCCTTGTTGAGCTCTTGAAACTTCTTAAGCTTCTCTTCAATTGTTTTGCGCAGCGGGGAGACCTGGGTATACCCCATCTTTTTGTAAACTTTTTGAAAGGAGGCATCCAGCTTTGTAAGCTGCAGCACAAGTCCCTCCTGGGCCTTCTGCAAAGGGGCAAGTTCCGCTTCCGAAACCACCTGAGAAGAGAGCTTTTTCATGATCTCGGCCGTTTTAATCAGACGGTCGAGTATGGCATCCATCTGTTCCAAAATTTTTGCAGGGGTGGGCATCTCTTGTTCTCCTACTGCTATTCTTCGCAAATTAACCATTCAAAAGTCAAAATAAATCTTTGCTTTCTTCTAATCGATTAATCGCGTATAAAATCTGCTATGATTGGATTTTGCCCGCTCGCTTCAGGCTCTAAAGGAAACTGCATCTATGTGGGAACTCCCAACACGAAGATTCTCATCGACGCTGGCTTAAGCGCGAAAGCCATCCAATCCAAGCTGCAAGAAATTCAGGTCGACATCTCGGATATTGACGCCATTTTAGTCACCCACGAACATGGCGACCATATTCAGGGCCTTAAAGTCCTAGCCTACAAGCTGGGCATTCCCGTACTCGCCAACCATGAAACCGCAAGCGGCATCGTGGAGGTCTTCCAAGACTGTCCCAAGTTTAAAATCTTCTCCACAGGCGAAACTTTTGAATTTGGCGACCTCGAAATTCACCCCTTCAGCGTCCAGCACGACACACTCGATCCCGTCGCCTTCACAATCCGCTTCAACGGCTTAAAGCTTGGCTTCTGCACCGATTTAGGCTTTGTTACCTCGCTCGTCTCAAGCAAGCTGCGCGACTGCGACTACCTCTACTTGGAGGCCAACCATCAGCCCTCCATGGTCCACGCATCGCCCCGTCCCATGGTCTACAAGCAGCGCGTCCTCGGCCGCACCGGCCACCTCTCCAACGAAGCGTGCGGCAACCTGCTCGCTCAAGTCGCCCATTCAGGCCTCAAACATGTGCATCTCGCCCATCTTTCAAGCGAATGCAACGCCCCAGAAGTTGCCCTCAATGTGGTGCGCGGCATCCTGGAGACCCATGGCATCCGCCTCGACCTAAGTATCGCCCCCCAAGATATGCTTGGGAAGGCCATTGCGTTTTAGGTTGTTGTGCTTCCTGCGAAACTCATTACGCGTGTGTCTTCAAAAATTGCTCAAAGAATTTGATTTTTTTGACAAAAAAAAGACATGAAGCTATTGATAAGTTTATGCTCCTCCAACGGGAAATGAGCCCAAGAAAATTCATTTAACTTGTCAAAAAAAGGTTGATCAAATGAAAGCATTTACAAAAGTTCTCACCTGCCTTTCGCTACTTCTACCCGTCGTATCGTGGGCAGATTTCAGTTTAAAAGATTTTGAAGGGGATTTTGTCTCATATTTTGATAGTCCGGGTGTAGAAACGTATGTGCTACAATCGACTATTAAAAAAAATGGCAAAAGTAAAATTAATTGGAGCAGCTCTACCATAAACGTAGGGGCTGACACTTTTATAACCTTAAGCAACAATAATGGAACTGGCCCAAGTTTAAGATCAGAGATGTTTTTGACTGATACCCGTTATGGCACAGGGGTAAGCATTGCCATAGACGATACGACTAAAACATATACCGTACTGGATTTTGTTGCCTACTCTACAAATCCCAGATACAAAGTGACAAATATTTTGTTCAATGTAAACACGCAACAAGTCTCCCCTGTTGCTCCACCAACTCCAGTTACAGATCCTGCTGCTGTAGCCTTGATCGCGAGCTTGAACACTCAAGGCTATACTCAAGGACCTACAACAACAATCGCCGTTTCCCATTCCATTAGACAGGAAGTTTCTTGCAAATAAGCTACCTTGTTTAAATGCCTTACTCTTTCGGGTAAGGCGTTTTTTTGTCTTTTCTCCAGGGATATATCTGCATTTGTCAAATTTTGAGTCTCAGCTATTTGCGCAGCGATCCACTTGTGCATATACTGTTCCAAGATGTTGAGAGGCATATCGCCCACCTTTCAAACCCTACTTGCGCCCCTACATCACGCTTAAACTTTGGCAGAACTTAGCAAGTTGCCTGATAAGCTCCGAAGGCCAAGTCGCGACTTGGCCAAGGGGCTTAGCAGAGCAAATTGCTAAGTGCAGGCAGGTTTAAGCGTGATGTAGGGGGCAAGTCGGGTTTCAAGCTAATGTAACGCCCCAGAAGTTGCCCTCAATGTGGTGCGCGGCATCCTGGAGACCCATGGCATCCGCCTCGACCTAAGTATCGCCCCCCAAGATATGCTTGGGAAGGCCATTGCGTTTTAGGTTGTTTGATGCAAATAGAAGATATAGGCTTTCTTAGCCTCTTCTAAAATAGCGCTGTTTGATAAATGGGTGGGAACCTTGTCATCATCAAAACAGATCCAATCCTCCTCACTTTTACAATAGCTGATGTAATGGTCTAAATTGCGTCTCTTTCCCCGGATATAAACGATAAAACCTTCTATTGCATAGCTGTTGGCTCCAATTTTTAGCACCATAGATTTTAGAGGTAAGGCGCTCGAATAGCTCTCCTCCGTGAAACGATTGATTTGTAAGAATAGACTCGCGCGCAATTCGCTGATTTGCAACAGTTCGCTACAAGAACTTTGATAAACTTTGCCATTCTTGCTAAATTTAACAGGGTCGCTCCCTTCTTGACGCTCAAATAAGCGTGTCACCCAGTCCTGAAAAGATCCCCTCTGCTCTGCGAGGGGCACTTTCAACATAAAATGCGTTTCTCGGATTCTGGGTAGATGACCATCCGGGCCAGCTTCAGGATAGTCTGCAACCATCTCACCATTTACACGAACCCTCTTCTCGAGATTGACCTTCCGCTTTCGTGTAAAAGTGGAATGGAAATTCTCTAAATTGTAAAAACCAAAAATTTTATCTAAAACTTCGGCTGCATCTTCGTGACCCTCGTCTGAAAAGCCAAGCAAGGGGCGCATGACGCTGCTTTCATACTGCACGCTTGTTTGCTGCTGTGAACCTTTAAAATAGTTGAGAGCTAACTCCGTTAGAAAAGGAAAAAACTCGGGCGGATCCTCTTGTTCCAATTGAGCTTCATCCAGCAGCAGACTCCAGAGCTCTCTTCTCTGAAACAGGAGCTGAAGGGGGGCGTTGAAAAAGCAATCGTTTCCCCTATTCTCAATGCCTGTCGCACCCAAACTCCTCTGACTCAATAAATCAATAGGTTTAGGAATTTCCTGAGACAGGTTGATTGGGATAAACTTGAGTGAACGCCGGTTGAAACTCCTTTCTGGAATTGCATCTAATTTTTTTTTTCCTTCAGCGTATTTTCCATAAGTTTGTTTTTTTAAGGAGCTCTGTACTTCTGACTGATGCGTCTCCTTTTTTTCTTCGCTGATCTGATCAGAATAGGGCGTTAATAGATTGTTAGAATCTAGCCACCGTAAAGCCTTCCCCTGCTTATTAGCGACTTTTTCTGCCAATTTTATTGCAAGTGGGATATAAATTTTTAACAACAATTGAAATTCTTTGGTTTGCGCACTTTCTTTGCCATCTTCACCTTTTCGCTGTTTGAAAGAGCCCTTTAAACTTTTCCCAATCTCCCAATCTTGTTCGGTGAGGTTAAAAACTTTTTCATATAATTCTCTATTTTTTTCTCTTCCGAAATTCAAATAGACAAGCGGAATGATTAAAGCGACATGCTCCCCATCCACCCCACCCAAAAAAACCACCTCACTTTGATGGGCGATCAGGGGACTTACTTTAAGCTTGCTTGCTTTGTTGTGTTGAACAGCATCTAGAAACTGCAACTGCTCCCCCATCTCTTTATAAGTCGCCAAATCGGTGAGAACAACATAGAGGAAGCCAGCTAAACGATGATGAGGGCGCCCCTCCACATAGCCAGGCTGAATGGCCACTTCTCCTCTTTTCGCAGTTTCGACATTGTAGCCAAAACCATAGTTGATGGAATGGTCGGGAGTTTTAGCAACCGATACTGTAGAAAAGCGATATTTAGCAATACTTCCTGGAATAGGTCCAGTTACTAACTCCAAAATTTTCCAGAAAAATGGCATTAAATCGTCATCAGGAAAATTGTTAATGTACTTATTAATAACAAAAAAGAAGGGATGCTCCTGCCAGCTCTTTATAGCTCTGAATAGCTCTTCAAACTTCTTTATCCCTGGATGATCAGCAAGCCCATATTTTTCTGTGAGCTTTTTGATATAATGGCCGTCTGTGGCTTTTATCTCTTCTAAAAAATGAAGGTCCGACCAAAATTGACTCCACAAATGTCTCAAGAGATGATTGGTGGCCGTCATCTGCCGCAATTTCTCTTCAGAGGCCGTGACCAGCATTTTGTGATTCTCAATTCCGTGGGAAGTTGTAGTTGTGCGCGAATAGATCGATTTTAATTTTAAATTCCTCGAACTATTTTTAAATTTATTATCAAGATATTCAATATTAATATCTATCATCGTTCTTCCAACGTCTCGCCTCTCCTTGTCTGTTAATTGCCCCGCCATTAACGGGACACCGTGAAAATGAGCGATCGCAATTTTTCTGGCGTTTTCTTGAGTTTCTTCGCGCTGTTTGGGTGTTAAAGGCGTATCTTTTGGGGAATTTAATAGCCGCTCATTTAGTTTCACCGGACTCTCATCCTCTTCATCTAAAAAGTCGGCAAAACGTTTCAAGCCTCGTTTATAATCCCCAGCAGATGTTTTTTCATCATCGGAATCGCCGCTGCTATCACTCTCGTCCAGAGCGCCAAGAATCTCCTCATATTCATCACTCAATTGAGCTTCTGCCAACTTGCTAGGATTCCACATGTGAAAGTCTGGATTCATTGCGGGATATTTAAAATTGACATCCTCTCTTTTCTGAAGAAGTTTCAAAAGATCCCTGTTCCCTCCCTTTAAAGCAACATGCAGACAAGTCATTCCACCAATGCTCCTCAACTTATGGGGAGCGAAAACATCCTGCCCTTTAAAATTATTCAGATAGCGATTAATTTTAAAAAATGGCTCCAAAATAAATTGTGAAGCGATTTTCAGATTTATTTTATGATTTAAAAAAACCATTCCTAAAGGATTTGTGCCCTCCTCATTGCGCCCATTGATAAGCGCCTTGAAATAGGGCTTATCCCTTGAAAAGCTTATAAGGGATCCCAGAACTTTCTCTAATCCAAAAAAAGCGGCCAGATGACAGGTATTATTTCCTTGAGCGTCCACAATCGCAGAAAGATCAAAAGTGCATTTTTCAAGAATGGATAAAATGAGGGCTGGTTCGTTTCTTATAACCAGTAGAAGCAATAAATTTTCACAATAGTTTTTAGCATGCGTTTTATATTCATAAACATAATGGGGATACTCAAGGCCTAGCTTTTTATAGACCAGCTTGTGCAATTTCTTAAGCGAAATGGGGTCTGCAACATCATCCAAGATCTCTTTAATCGCTTTCATTAGCTTCCCATCAGAATTGGGATGCCCCCTTTCGCCCGTCGTACGAGCATCCACCTTTTCCCACCTAGATTCATCCTTCAAGGGATTTTCGAGCGCAGTGGACGGAGCTTTTTGCTCTGTAGATCTTGAGGGTAATTCGAAAAGGGAGGTAAGAACTTTCTTGATTCCTTGCCACTCTTTATTTTGAGGATCGGGCCTTTGCGTCAATTTTTCAAATATTTGACGCGCTGTTTCAAAATCTACTCCAGCGCCCACTTCAACATCTAGATACTCAAACAGTTTTAAACTATTCAAACAGCGAAAAGAATCTCTCACTATCATGTCAACGCGATAATAGAGCAGCTCTTTCTCTTTAGGATCAGTGGCTTGTTGAAGTTCTTTCTTTAACTTCTCTAAAAAAACAGGAGGGTATGCGGTAAGAAGCTCCGCAATTTTTCCTTGAATGGTCATGACTTTTGCTCCAGAAATTTGGACTCTAAAGAGCCATTTGCGCAGCGATCCACTTGTGCATATGCTGCTCCAAGATGTTGAGGGGCATGTCGCCCTGCTCAAGAAGAGCGTCGTGGAAGGCGCGGATGTCGAAACGGTCGCCCAAAACGATTTTCGCATGCTGGCGCAGTTTGAGGATATGCATCTGCCCAATCTTATAGGCTAATGCTTGCGCGGGGCGCACAATGTAGCGGTTGACTTCCGAGATCACATCATGCTCTGGAAGGCATGTTGTGGCAAGAAAATAGCCGATCGCCTTTTCGCGGCTCCACCCTTTGGCATGCAGCCCGGTATCGACGACGAGGCGCACGGCGCGGAAGAGCTCATGGCTAAGCACTCCAAAGCGCGTGTAGGGGTCCATGGAAAGCCCAAGTTCAGCCCCAAGCCCTTCCGAATAGAGACCCCATCCTTCAATGTAGGCTGTCGAATGGGTGAGGAGTCGAAATTTAGGGATAGTCTCATTTTCCATTGCAATGGTGAGCTGCATGTGATGGCCGGGAAGAGCTTCATGCAGGGCGAGAGGCACTGTCTCCCACTTGGGGCGCGCTCTTAAATCATAAGTATTAACATAGAAAACCCCTGGACGTCCGGTTTTGGGAGCTCCCATCATGTAATAAGCGCCTGGTGCTGTCTTTTCGCTATAGTGTGGGATCGGTTCGACTTTGCAAGGAATTTTAGGCAGCCTTCCGAAAAGGTTAGGAAGGTTTGTCTCAATTGTTCTGACGAGACGGCGATACTCTTCAAGCAGCTCTTCAGGGGCGGCAAAAGTAAACTTTGGATCGTTGCGCATAAATGTGAAAAATTGAGACAAATCGCCCGTGAAGCTGATCTCAGCTATGATCCTTTTCATCTCTTTGTGGATACGCTTGACCTCATTCAAACCAATCTGATGAATCTCATCGGGTGTGAGGCTGGTCGTCGTATAAGAGCGCACAGCTTGCGCGTACCACTTTTCCCCTTTTGGTAGGTCCCTCATCGCGGTTGTGGTCCGGCAGTTGGGGTAGTACTCCTTTACAAAATAGTCATGCAGGTTGCGCATTGCTGGATAAACCTGAGACATAATCAGATCGCGCGCCTGCTGGCGTAGACGGCTGCGGTCGCCTTCAGAAATCCCTTCAGCCATCTTTTTGAAAGGCTTGTAATAGAGGCTGTCTTCCGGGTCTTCTGGCAGCTGTTTTAAAATCGAAGCGGGAACATCCCCGAGAGTTACTTGTGGGGGGGTTATCCCCTGCTCTTTCCCCTCTTCCATCATGGCGATAGTCTGCTTCAACAGCTTGGGTACGCCTTTAAGGCGGCTTAAAATATTTTCATAATTTTCGACGGATGCCGTCGGCATGAGCTGCAGCATGAAGCTCACTTCAAAGTGGGGACCATGCTGCTGGGTGATAGGCATGAGTTCACTTTTAAACTCTATCCAGTTTAACTGGTTTTTCAAGTACCAGGATAAAATAGAGGTATCCAGCTGATCCTGCTCTTTGAGGCGGCTCAAATCAATGCTCTTCAGTTTTTGAAACGCGAGTTTGTTAAAAAGGTGCTGCTTTTCAATTGTTTCATGTGAAAGATCGTTCCAGAGATGGTCGTAGCCGGTCAAACCAAAGATGGTACCTGATTCTGGAGACTGTTGGATGTAAGTGTGAAAAACTTCGTCAAATAACTTGTGGAGGCTCTCCGTCTCTGTAATAGCTTCAACAGTATGCCCAAGAAGAGATAAACAGATGAGCGGTATTAGATAAAATCGCATCTTTCCTCCAAATTACTTAAACAAATCCTTGATCTGGTCGAGGAACCCTTTGCGCTTCGGCAGATTGCTGGGGCCTTCCAGCTCTCCAAACTCTTGCAAAAGAGCTTTCTGCTTTTCAGAGAGTTTTGTGGGAGTTTCGACAATGACGCGCACCAGCAGATCCCCATTGCCCTGACCGTGGACGTTGGGGAATCCTTCGCCCTTTACGCGCAAGACCTTGCCGCTTTGCGTCCCTTCCGGAATTGTGATGCGGCAGGCGCGCGAATGGAGAGCAGGCACCTCTTTTTTACACCCTAAAGCGGCTTCTGTAAAGCTGACGGGCAGATCGAGAATGATGTCGTTTCCTTCGCGGTGAAACATCTCGTGCGGCTCAACTGTGATAAACACATACAGGTCGCCCGCGGGGCCACCGCCCTGTCCAGCGTCGCCATACCCGCTCATTTTGAGGCGCATTCCGGTATCAATTCCAGCAGGAATATGCACTTTGACATGCTGCTTTTCTTTGATTGCGCCTTGACCGAAACAGGTTTGACAGGGATCGGTAATCACTTGACCTTCCCCCTGGCATTCAGGGCAGACCATCGACATGCTAAAAAAGCCGCGCTGCTCGTAAATCTGTCCAGCACCGCCACACCGGCTGCACTTTTTTAACCCTTTCGCTGAGGCGCTTCCGCGCCCATTGCAGGTGGCGCAGGTGACATAATTGGTAATGACGAGCTCTTTGTCAACCCCTTTGGCTGCATCTTCAAAGCTGATGGTAATATTGGCGCGCTTGCTGGCGCCTTGGCGCTGCCCGCGTCCACCCCCCCCGCCTCCGCGAGCTCCGCCTATATCGCCTCCAAAAAAGCTTTCAAAGATCGACTCTCCACCCGATCCGCCAAAAGCGCCCATAAAGGTGCGCAGGGCTTCGTCCATGGATGCAAAACCACCAGGATGGCCTCCAGCTGCAGCTCCAGCTCCTTTCAGAGCCTCTTTACCATACTGGTCGTAGATTTGACGTTTTTTTTCGTCGCTTAAAACTTCGTAAGCTTCGGAAACTTCTTTGAAGCGCTTTTCAGCCTCGCTGTCTCCAGGATTTCTATCGGGATGAAACTTGAGCGCCTGCTTGCGGTAAGCTTTTTTGATCTCTTCCTGAGAAGCGGTGCGCGGCACTTCTAAAATGCTGTAATAATCTGCCATATCATTTCGTGACAAAGCACACCTCTTTAATTATGAATACTATAACAAGGCGATAAGATTTTAGGCAAACAAAAATAGCACTCACACATAATGAGTGCTAAAATTGTTAACGCGTTCTCTTGTATTTCAGTGCTGCTTTCGACTTCGCGCGCTTCCTGACGGAGGGCTTAGAATAGAAACGATGGGCTTTAACTGATTTCATTACGCCCTCTTTATCGAGCCTTTTCTTCAAGGCGCGTAGGGCTTTATCCTAACGGTTCACCAATGCGGACTTTCACAACGGTCATGTAACGGGTCTCACCTTAGGGTTACGGGGTTTGATTTGTTAATGCGCCTATCTTACCCGATTTAGGCATAATTACGCAAATAAATAAGATCGAGATGCCCATCCAAGGAGTATTTCCCTTCCGCAAGCTTAGCAGTGGCAAGATTTGCCATCTGCAGCGGATTTGGGGCAGCCTCTTCCCATTGCCAGCTGTTTTGCTGATGAAGCTTGTCAAATTTCTCCTTGAGCTGGGCGGCATGGGGAGTGACAAGCGTCTGAATCCCCTCCAAGCGTTCTCCAGCCCTCTCCAAAGAGCACACCTCGGGTTCTCCTCCTTCGATAGCGAGATAGACTCCTCCCATTTTGGCGTCGATCAGAACAGCCTCTCCCTTAAAGATATGGAGGGTGCAGATCCCCACCAGCGGCAGCTCACAAGCAAACGCTAAAGCTTTTGCCGTCATAGCTCCGACCCGCATTCCTGTGTAAGAGCCGGGTCCCGCCCCAACGGCGACAGCGGCGATGTCGCGCATCGTCAGCTTCTGTTCCCTTAGCCCAGCATCAATCGCGGGCAAGAGGTGACGCGACTGCTGATACCCGAACGGCAGATCGATGTGAAAGAGCAGTTTATCCCCTTCTACAAGGGCAACCATCGCCCTTTCCGTACATGTTTCGATGAGAAGAATAGGCATGAGATTAGAGATCAATCTGCCGAGGGACTAAGAAGCGCTCAAGCGTCCGCACAAAAAAGCTGTCGGTCATTCCTGAAATGTAGTCGATGACCTTCTGGACGGCGTTTGTTTCGGCGAGATACTTTTCGCTCTTATTTTTCAGGTAGTGCTGGCTCAAGTAGCTTTTCTCTTTCTGCTTTTCATGCTCTTCGAGAAGGCCTGTAAAGAGATAGCGGTAGCTCCGCTCAATTTTCTTCGATTCCACTTTCAGTTTGGGATGGTTGTAGATCTTATCAAAATTAAAGGCGCGCAGGTTGAGCATCCCTTCGAAAACCGCACTGGAAACGGCAATGTAATCCTGCTCATAGCTCTGTTCGATGATGTCGCGCGCCACAGTGGCCAAAATTTCGCGATTGGAGCTGCCTAAAATAGAGGATGGGATATCGGCTCTCGAAAGGATTTTGATGCTGATCGCATCTTCGAGATCGCGTCCAAGATAGCTCATCGTGTCGCACAACTTAACGAGACAACCTTCCAATGTCCCCGGCCAGATGTTACCATCAGGATCTTGCAGCTTTTGGCGCAAATCTGGGAGGTGGTCCTCCCATGTTTTTCCATAGCGCGGGACGAGCTTGTGTTCCGCATGCCGCCATCGTGGCAAAGAAATCCGTCGTAGACAGAAAGGCCTAAATTCAACGGCTCGATCTCAGTGAAAAGGCGGCACGACTGCCACGGATGTGCGAAGGGCCGGCAAATTCATGGTCAAGCTCTGACTAAAAGTAGCCTTCACCTTCATGTCCGAAAGGGGGATGGCCCACATCGTGCCCAAGGCTATTGCTTCGACCAGATCGAGGTTAAGTCGCAAAATTTCCGCGATGCCGCGCGCAAAGCTGCTGACAAGTTGTACGTGCAGGCTGCGGTGGGTGATGTGGTCGTTTTCAATGAGATAGACAACCTGCGTTTTATCGATAACGGGCGTAGGCTTTGGAATGGATGATCCGGTCGACATCCCTCTTGTAGGGCAAACGGTGGTCGTCTTCGGGACCAAAACGGCGCTGATGCTGCCTCGAAAAAGCCGCCCTCGGATACAGTGTCTGCTCTTCCCGCTTTTCCGCCTCTTGCCTGTAGGGATACTGCGTTAGTGTCATAAGGTGACATTTTACAGGAATAATCAAGAAAAAGCCATTAAAAAAGTCTTCTCTGCCAGAAAAAAGCATTTCCTGCCA
>CAVUZO010000006.1:0-33635 GCA_963745935.1 uncultured Parachlamydiaceae bacterium | reverse complement strand
ATAAACCCGACGGTGTCGACTAGGAGAATTTCCTGGCGGTTGGGGAGAACGAACTTCCTCGGGTGGTATCGAGGGTTGCGAAGAGCTTGTCTTCGACCAGAACGTCGGCGTCGGTCAGCGCTTTCATCGGAGCGTCGATTTGCCCACGTTGGTGTAGCCGACGATGGCGAAAACGGGAATCGCCGTCCGTTTGCGGGCGCGGCGCTGTGTCTCTCGGGTTTTCTTCACCTCCTGCAGTTCCGCTTCGAGCCGGTCAAGATCGCTTCGCGAGTGATGCGCCGGTCGATTCTCGATCTGCTTCTCCCCTTCCCCTTTTTTTAGGTTATAGCCCGCCTCCCCCCGCCGCCGCCACTTGTCCCCGCCTGTCGCGACAGATGCGACCAGAGCCTTTTCAAGCGCGGCGCCTGGTATCTCACCTGCGCCAGTTCTATCTGCAGCCGCGCCTCTTTCGTCTGGGCGCGCTGCGCAAAAACGGCCAGAATCACCTCTGTGCGGTCGATGACAGATCTTCCAAAAGCCTTTTCAAGGTTGCGCTGCTGGCCAGGAGTGATCTCATCGTCGAAGATCACCATTTCGACATCCAAAGCAGTGGCGCGCTCGATAAGCTCCTCCAGTTTTCCTTCTGTCACAAAGGTGGAGGCGTCATACTTGCGGATGAGACAGGGAATTTTCTCGGCGACCTCAACCCCCCAGGTGCGTGCAAGGAGGGCAAGCTCTTCCAGATGCTCTTCACAGGTGGGGCGCTCTCTTGTTCCCTTAAAAGCGGAGACTAAAAGGGCGCGGCGCGGTTTTTCGGTCATTTCTGTCATAGCTTGAACGCAAGTTTCAATCCATCGTACGCGAGGCGAATATTCGCTGGCAAGTAGGCATTTGTCTGGTCATGCTCCAGGTCGTGGGCGATGTGGGTAAAAAAGGTCTCTTTTGCTCCGCAGCGGCGGGAAAATTCAACCGCCTCATCCACATCGAGATGTAAGGGAGAAGGGGTAAAGCGAAGAGCGCTTAAAATCAGAGTGTCAAGCCCTTGCAAAAGATCAAAAATCGAGGGATCATAGTGGCGGATATCGGTCACATAGGCCAAGTTGCCAAACCGCAATCCATTCACCTTCATTCCGCCCTGCTCATAGCTCATGTAGGCGACAGGCAGTCCTAGAAAGTCGATGCTCCCCTGCTCCCCTGTCATGTACTGAAAATCAAACTTAGGAGTAAACGGCTCATAGGCGCCATGCGGCTCGAAGATGTAGTGGAAGCGCTTTTTTAGCCCCTCCTCCGTCTCTTTTGAGAGAAGGCAGGGAAGAGGCGCTTGATTGCGAAAGTAGAAGAGGCGCAGCTCGTCAAAACCTGCCATGTGATCATTGTGGGCATGCGTTAAGATGACCCCATCGATATGAGTGACATGAAAGCGCAGCGCTTGCCAGCGAAAATCGGGACCGCAATCGATGATAATGTTTTTCGAGCCGAGACGGATGAGCGCAGAAGGGCGCGACCGCTCATTGACGCTTTTGCCCGAGGTGCAGACCGGGCAGTCGCATCCTATGACAGGAACACCCACAGAGCCTCCTGTTCCCAAAAATAGCAGCGTTGCCTCTGTCATGGATAAAACACAGCTTTGGCATATCTCTCAATGCCGGGATGAAAAAAGTAGGCCCAAGTTTCAGCCTCGACACGTAGCTGGATGCGGTAAAAGTCGCCTCCAGGCGCAAAGTCGACCTCCTGAAAAGTGATTTTTCCATCAGTTGCTCCCCCCTGATGCATGTGCACAAGAAGCGTTGTGGGAGGGGTTTTACTAAAAAGGGCACGCATCTCTTCGCTAATCGGCAGAATGCTTACATCCTCCGCGACTGCCTGGTAAAATTCGCGATAGGCTTCTGGCTTTACTGTGGAATGGCTCCAAGTTTTTTTAGCTGTATCAAAATAGGAAAATTCAAAGCTATCGAACACATAGCGCAGCGTCGCCCCTGTCTTTGGATCTGTCTCAGGGTATGAGATCTGGCTCATAATTTGGGGCGACAAGAGCACATTTTTAGCCAGATAGCGGCCTGTCGGATTATATTGATAGAGCATCCAGAGAGCTAAAGCTAAGGCGCAAGCGACTGCGCTACCCATGACAAGTAGCAGGTTGCGCACTTCTTTCCGTTTAGCTGGCTTCGTTTCAATTGTCATGAGGCCACTATAGGACTTGGAGAAGTTTTCGGTCAAAGATTTGTCAGCTTACTTCTTCGCATCCCCGGCGAGAAGTTGTTGAGGCAAATCACGAAAGGATGGGGAAAAGGCTGCACTTTTTGAGTAGCTGATCAACCAGAGGCGGTCGTAGGAGTCCTTTGGCCATTTTGGGGCGTCATGGGCACCCAGAGATTTGGCAATGTCAGAGAGGATTGTGTGCTCCCAGCAGCACCATTTTGCCTTCATATTCTGCTGCATTCAGGACTTCATTGGCCATCTCCTGCCTACATTATATCCTCTATGTAAAAGACTTAGATCTTTATATACAACTCAAAACCTGTTTTTTTTCAGTATAATCTGGTATGTTTATAACCATGAAAACCATTGCCGTCGTGGGAGCAGGCTTTTGCGGGCTTGCCCTCACCTGGGAACTTCTGCAAAAGGGCCACTGCGTGCACCTCTACGACTCTGCTGGAGTAGGCGGTGGCGCTTCAGGTATCTCTGCAGGGCTTCTTCACCCCTTTTTCGGGATCCACGCAAAGCTCGCAGAGAGTGGCCGTGAAGGTCTTGAAGCAACGTATGAACTGCTAAATATTGCATCTTCTGCACTTGAAAAGCCTGTTTTTGAACGGACAGGGATGCTGCGACTGGCCGCGACTGT
Organism: uncultured Parachlamydiaceae bacterium; assembly: GCA_963745935.1. GTDB lineage: Bacteria > Chlamydiota > Chlamydiia > Chlamydiales > Parachlamydiaceae > JAJFUZ01. The sequence goes on along the minus strand of CAVUZO010000006.1, from coordinate 30,814 downwards.
AGAAATGGTCGATGACTTTCAGCAATGTGCAAAGCTCTATGACGATGTGACCTGGATGAGAGCCCAAGAGTGCCAGGAGAAGGTTCCTGGCCTGGAACCGCTGCCTGGAATCTGGATCGAGAGCGCTTTGACGGTGCGTTCACTCCCCTACCTACAAGGGCTTTGGAAGGCTTGTGAATTGCTGGGAGCGACCCTTTTTCAGCAAAAAATCGCCTCTTTAAATGCTATTGCGCACTACGATGGGACTGTCATTGCTACGGGAGCCGCTGCTGGAGAGCTTTGTAACCTTTCAGTGACAAAGGTCAAAGGGCAGGTTCTTGAGCTTGAGTGGCCAGCAGACCTTCCTCCCCTGCCTGTCCCGCTGAATAGCCACGCCTACATTCTTATGCAGCCAGGAAATCGGAGCTGTCTTGCTGGAGCGACCTATGAGCGCCATTTTTTAACAGAAAATCCAGATTCAGAAGTAGCCTTGCGCGACATCCTGCCAAAGGTCACAGCTCTTTTGCCGGGTTTGCAAAGGTCTAAACTCCTTAGCTGTCGCGCCGGCTTGCGCGCCTCAACACCCTGCCACAAGCCTCTCATGAAGCAGATCGACCATAAGACTTGGGTGTTGACTGGCATGGGTTCGAAAGGGCTTCTTTACCATGCCCTCTTTGCAAAAAAAATAAGTAAAATTTAAGGTTATTCCTATGAGTAGTCCAGAAAAAATTTCCGGAAGCCAAAAGTTTAGCGCTGAAGATGTACGCTCCCTCGCTAATATAGGATATCAGCAGGGCACTCCGATCACATTTCTGGAGATGGATGACCTCTTGGGCTTCTTCACTAATCCTGAGAGCGGCAAGAATGTAAACCGACCATTTGACGAAAGTTTCTCCCTCCTTAGTTTAAAAGGGGTGCCGGCAGTTTGTTTAAATTATGCGGCCCCTTTGCCTCTCATCTCCCTGTTTCAGCAGTGTTTCTATTCCGCCGTATACGATACGGGGAACTTGGAAGATAAAGATTCACACGCCTTTGCTTTGGAGTTTCAACAGCTACTTGGAGAGCTGCTTTTGGACGAAGATGAGTCCAAAATCGCTGTCCTTGATTTGACCCAACGCCTTCTAAATAGACTTTCGCCTAGAAATAGCAACTGGATTGGCGCCATGTCCAATTTCTTTGCAGCCTGCAAAGGTTTGCTGAAGAGGAAAAATTTGTCTATTTTAAGAAAAGAGACAGCAGAGGGAGTTGAGGTGGCGAACCCTTTTTCCCTGCCACAAGTGGCTGTCTTTGTTGCGAATAAAGCAAAAGGGAATCTACTGATTCAGCAGCTTGTATATAGACAGCTGCTCGACTGTTTTGATCACTGGAATTGCAGCTTGAACGATTGCGTGACTCTATTTCAGCAAGATTTGGAAATTTCCTTGCAGAACAGAAGCCCGCAATTGCAGCAGACTATCAAGGAGGTCCATTTAAGTTGGTGCACTAAACTCCAGTGTGCCTACAAACTGCTGGTAAAGGGAATGACTCAGCCTCTCGATTCAGCGTGGATCGAGTTTTTTGACCAAGTCGGTGATATCATTAACGCCTTGGACGCTGAGGAAAAGGCTTCTGCTCTATTCTTTAAGAACAATTGGAAGAGATTCGAAAACTTAGGAAAAAAGTTTGAAAAACTCGAACTTGAAATGCTTAGAAATCTAGCAGATGTGCTTGAGCCGCTAGCTCTCATTCGAACCCTCGACTCCTATCTGAAAGAAAACCAGAATCTGGACCAAAAACTGAACGCTGAGCAGTTGAATTTCGATTTATTAAATGCCTATAGCAAACTGAGTGGGTATTCTAATCCCCCTAGCAGTTGGAAGAAGTGGGTCTCTATCCAAGCTAATGTGAAGGGCAAGCCAAATGCGAGGGAATTTCTCAAAGCCTCCATGTGCTGCTCTCAGCTGCATAAACTTTTAAGTGAGATGCGTCCTATTATGAAGGCAGTGGCTTCCATCACCTCCCAGGAGATGAAAAGCCTTTTTGCCAAAAGGAAGCAGCTTGTACAAGAAGTTGAAAAGGCCCTAGGCAGCGATAAGGTAATTAAGGAGTTGCTCTCAAGCCGTAAGCCAAGACCTCTTATCTCTTCTGTTTCCGCAAAAGAGGAAGTGACAAAAGTATCCCAAGAAGAGGTGGAAGAAGAGAATCCTCCTGAAACTGTTTCAGGGAAGCAGAAAAGTTATCCAGACGCGCTTCTACTGATCGCAGAGGATCTGCAACGCAGCATTAAGTCCATCTCCTCAATGGTCCCAGCTGCAAAACGTCACTTTTTGCAAAGCGGGGCAATGAAGCTTTCCCTACTCATAGCGGAATTGCTTAGCGCCTCGCAAGGCTTATGTGATGCACATCGGCGTTTCCATGCGATGACAGTTGCAAAGTACATCCATGGAGCCTTGCAGGAGCTTCTTACAGCACTTTTGGAAAATCCCACTGCTGAAAGGGTGCACTCTTTGACGGCTCTTGCTAAACGTGCCAAAGTTGATGGATACGCTGAGCTTTTCAGACGCTATGACAACGCAGGAGCTGCAGCTCGGAGGCCGCAGCAGTATGATGCTTTTTCTGAAAAACAAGAGCTATTGCAGGCTTTGATAGCTTTAGATAGCCTCCTCGACCATTTCGCTCTTGCACAATCGCCTCTTCAGAGTAAATTTGCAGAGTTGTTTGAGATTATCTCTTCTTTTGAGCCAGCCTCTACATCCATAGGGGAAAAACCGTCGCGCGTTGTAAAGGTGATCGATCTGCTCAAGCAGAAACTCGTGCATCCCGCGGCAAAACAGTGCTTAGAGTATGCCGTTTGGAATCTTGAGATGCTCGATTATAGGCTTGCACAGACCCGCGTCGCGAGCTTAGCGAGTAGCGATCTTCTGGTGAACGAGTGCTTTGATCTCTTTCACACGGTGAGTGAGCTTGTATTGCGTGCGCGCATGATTCAAGATCAGCTCTACAGCAGTGAAAAAGAGGTGCATCAAGAGCTCGGACATTCCCTGCTCGCACACGTGCTAAGATCGGGTTTTTCCTTAGAGCAAGAAGATGTGAAGGAGTTCATTAAAGAATATGACCTGGTCTCTTTTACGCGTTTCTCAAGTGACACCGTCGCTAAATCTGCTGAAAGCATCGCGCAAGAAACGCGCAAAGTAGCCTCTTTGCAGAGAAGATTATTAGGACAAAGAGGGTATGCGGAGCTGACCCAGGTCTGGGAGGAGCTTGAATGGGAGATGCGCTACAACATACCAGAAAATGGGTTTACTGTAAGCAGCTCTCGCTCAACCAAAAAAGCCCTGCAAACCCAAAAGACGGCCCTCGAGAAGGTGTCCCATGATGCAGATGTCCTGTTGAAGTTGTTAACTTTGGTTGTGCAAGGCTTCTGAGGAGCAACATGCTTTTTATCACTATTCGCGAAGCCAAGCTACATTTTTTTAAACTTGTGGACGCCGCGAACCGTGGAGAGATGATTATTAACCCGACTTGCGCCCTATCATTTGCGCCCTATCAATGACTCATCTCGGAGGCTAAAACGGGGCAATTTTCGCCTACTTAACTCAAGTATGTCAAAAATTGCCCCGTTTTAGCCTCCAAAAAATCGCATCATCAGCTGAATCACCGCTAGGGCGCAAATCGGGTTTATTATTACAAAAAATGGAAAACCTTTTGCAAAGCTTGCTCCGCTTCCTGAATATCAACTATTCTGAAGTTATTTAACGCAAGCTGCGCTGAATCAGCACGTGGGCTTCGGCGGCGAAGTTGAAAAAGAAAATGACTGCCGGCGCCAATAGTGCTGTGAAGGGAATCATCATGATGAACCACTGCATCACTTGATGAAACGGATCGCTGCACGCGTAGCAGACGTTGCCTGTCAAAATAGCGGCGAAGACGAGCGTGGAGACGAAGAGAATGAGAGGCAGGATGGCGATGAAGGCGAGGAAGATGTTGGAGAACATATCTTCTCGCAAGCGGCGCATGACGATCTGGGAGACCTTGATGCGGTTGAGGCCGTTTAGGGCGATGACGGGGGCGACAAAAAAGAGCATGGAGAGGCTGAGAAAGCCCAAAATTAGGGCTCCTAGGTTAATCAGGAAGGGGCCGAAGGCTAAAATAACGCCAAAAAATTCACCAATACCGGGTATCTCCTTGAGGAGCACAAAGATGCCGAGCAGCATCCAGAGCAGCAGGTAGCAGAGAATGATCGGGATCGAAAAGTAGGAGGAGCCGATGGCAGTCTCCCATGACTTGGCGACGATGTCGCGGTAGCGGGTCGGTTTCTGCTTCACCTCGTCATGGTAGATGCGCACAAGGATCACTCCCATGGCTAGCAGGAAGCCGGCGCAAAGAAAGATGGGCAGGAAGCTTAAACTGAGGAGCATCCACTGGCTGGCGTTGACAGCGAGGGCGCGAAAAAAGACGACGAGCAGTCCGCAAAGCGCTAAAACGGTAAAAACGAGGAGCAGCTTTTTACGGCTGAAGGTCAAGGCTAGCGCGCGGTTAAAGCTGAACTTGATGTCGCTGAGATTCATCTAAACTCTTAAAAAGGTACTTGGGGCGCACAATGGGCGTCCCTTTTCCGTCGCGCGCCAGGCATCTTTCATAGACGATCTGGATGCTTATCCCCACTACGCGTGCCACTCCAAAGAGAATGGTGTAGTATTCGGGATAGTGAAACCCTGCTGCGGAGAGCAGAGTTCCCGAGATCGCATCGACGTTGGGATAAGGATTGCTGATTTTAGGATTTTCGCCAAGAACTTTTGGACCTTCCGAGCGGAGGAGTTTGGCTATTTTTACGAGAGGGTGGTTCGGATAGCGCTGCTCTGCCACTTGATAAAAGAGGGCCGCACGCGGATCTTCGACACGCAAAACAGCGTGGCCGAAGCCAAACACAAGTTCGTTCTTCTCTAAAAGTTTGCGCAAGTAGCCTTCCATCTCATCTGGCGTGGCCTCTTCGCCCAAAGCGGCCAATATTTTTTCTACAAAATCGAGGCTCTCCTGGTTGGCGCGGCCATGACGCGGCCCTGCGAGGGCACACATCGCAGCAGCAATAGACCCATGCATATCCTCCAAGCCCGATGCCACTGCTTTTCCGACAAAGGCGGATAAGTTGCCGCCTCCATGGTCGTAGTGAAGGATGTTGAAGAGACGAAAAACTTCGCCGAGCTCTTTAGAATTGACGTGGGGGACTTTTAGCATCTGGGTAAAGTTCTCCATATACCCAAGAGAGGGATTTGGAGTGCCTGTCCCCCATCCAGCGTGATGGTTAATCACCGTCGCTGCAATTTCAGGAACTTTTGCAATCAGATCGAGGCTATCTTCGCGGTAGTCGCCTTTGCCCTCGAGCATTCCTGAGAGCAAGAGCGCATTTGTGAAGAGTTTCATCGGATGGCCGCGCCGAGGAAGAAGTCGGATCTGCGCAAGCAGTTCGGGGGAGCAGTGGGCCCGACTACGCAGCTGTTTAGTGAAGGTTTCGACCTCTGTAGATGTCCCCTCTTTACCTGCATGAAGGAGATAGATGACTCGTTCCGGCTGCCAGTCGGCCATTTCGGTGAGCGGTTTTCCCGCGTAGAAGAGCCCTTTTACAGGATCTACAGTGGAGGTGGTGCAGTAGCCCACCGGATAGCCGCGCATCCCCGTTTCCAGGTTGTCTTTTGTAATTTCAAAGAGTACTTCTGTCATATAGCCAACTCCCTTTCTTCTATAAGCTCTTTTTCGGTCGTCTTCAGGCGGCTGTTTAAAAAATCAGTGCGTTTCAGATCGGGGACGATTTCCCACTCTCCATTGCCCATAGAGCGGCATGGAAATGAGAAGATGAGTCCCTCAGCGATCCCATAAGGGTTTCCTTCGCTCCACACGCCGCTCGAAAACCATTCTCCCTTAGGTGTGGGGGTGACAAGCGCTTTCATGGCATCGATGGCAGCACTGGCAGCAGACGCGGCTGAGGATTTTCCCCTCGCTGCAATCACTGCTGCCCCGCGTTTTTGAACCGAGGAGATAAACTCCCCTTTAAGCCACGCATGATCCTCAATGACCTCAGGAGCTGGTTTTCCCTGGATCTCTGCATTCACAAAATCGGGAACCTGAGTGGAGGAGTGGTTGCCCCAGATGGTGACCCTCTTGACATCGGTGACAGGGACGTTTGCTCTCTTCGCCAGCTGCCATACGGCACGGTTCTGATCGAGGCGGGTCATCGCATGGAAATTGCGAGGCGATAGTTTTGGGGCATTCTGCATTGCAATGAGGCAGTTGGTATTGCACGGATTGCCCACCACAAGGACTATAACGTCCCGATCCGCCACATCATTGAGAGCTTTGCCCTGTTCGACGAAGATTTTGCCATTTTCTTGGAGCAGTTCGCTCCGCTCCATCCCTGGCCCGCGCGGCGATGCCCCTACCAGGAGAGCGTAGTGGACCCCCTCAAAGAGAAGGCGCGGGTCACTTCCAATCTTTATTTCACGCAGGAGTGGAAAGGCGCAATCTTCCAGCTCCATCTTCACCCCTTCTAAAGCGGTGAGCATCGCAGGGATTTCCAAAATGTGGAGAATGAGCGGCTGATCGCTCCCGAGCATCTCCCCGCGGGCTATTCGAAATAGCAGGCTGTAGGCGATTTGCCCCGCCCCGCCCGTTACTGCAACATGTTTGATCGGCTTGCTCATCCAAAACCCTCTTCTGTTAAAATTTTCTATACAGAGAGGAGGGGCAAAAGGCAAGTTAAAACCCGACTTGCGCCCTACATAACGCTTAAACTTTGGCCGAACTTAGCAAGTTGCCTGATAAGCTCCGAAGGCCAAGTCGCGACTTGGCCAAGGGGCATAGCAGAGCAAATTGCTAAGTGCAGGCAAGTTTAAGCGTGATGTAGGGGGCAAGTCGGGTTTAATTAAGGAGATCCCCAGACTGGTGCGCCAAGCATTGACTTTATAACAAATATACTTTCTTGTTATGATTAGGTTGTTATGCCGATAAAAATTACAGCGCCTTCGCTGAACATTATTGAAATATTTGCTAGCATTCAGGGAGAGACCAGCCTCACAGGTTTCCCGACAGCTTTCATACGCCTTGCAGCTTGCAACCTGCGCTGCAGCTGGTGCGATACCCCCTATTCGTTTGGACGCGGCACTCCCTTTTCGATCGATGCCATCTTAGATCAGGTTCACGAATTTGGTTGTCCCTATGTATGTGTGACGGGTGGTGAGCCTCTTCTGCAAGAAAACGTCTACCTTCTGATGCAGCAGCTTCTGGCGCGCGGCTACCGGGTCAGCCTGGAAACAGGAGGCTCACTCACCACTGAAAAAGTGGACCCGGCTGTCAAAATCATCTACGACATCAAATGTCCCGGTAGCAAGATGGAGCATAAAAACTACTGGGCCAATTTGCAACATTTGCACGACCATGATGAGATCAAGTTTGTTCTCCTCGATCGGGCTGACTATGACTATGCTGTCGCCATTTGCCGCCAGTACAACTTATTTGGAAAACAGCTTCTATTTTCTCCTGTCCATGGTCAGCTTGACCCGAAAGCGCTGATCGCCTGGATTCTTGCAGATAAATTGCCTGTCCGTCTCAATCTCCAGGTTCATAAATTTATCTGGCCACCCGATATGAAAGGAGTGTAAACCCGATTTGCGCCCTAGCGGTGATTCAGCTGATGATGCGATTTTTTGGAGGCTTAAACGGGGCAATTTTTGACATACTTGAGTAAAGTAGGCGAAAATTGCCCCGTTTCAGCCTCCAAAACAAGCGCGCATCAGATGAGTCATTGATAGGGCGCAAGTCGGGTTGTAAGTGAAAACGAAGCCCATTTATCTTGAAGATCCCTACAAGAGGGAGATGCGTGCGCGCATCATCACGGCCACAGAAGAAAAAGAGGGAGTTTGGAAGCTCATTCTGGATGAAACGATCTTCTACCCGATGGGAGGAGGACAGCCGACAGATCAAGGATACTTCATTTTTCCTGATGGCTCTCAGGGAGAGGTCTACCAAGTCCTACTCAAAGATGGCGAAATTAATCACTATGTGAAAACTACCTCTCAACCGGTTCCAGGAACCGAAATTAGGGGAAATATCGATTGGGAGCGCCGCTACAAAAACATGCGGGTTCATTCTGCAGGCCATGTGATTGACTTTTCCATGTATCTGCTAGGCTATTCTCCAGCCCCTTTATATCCCTTAAAAGGCGACCATGGGAAAAAACCCTTCATTCTCTATCAGGGTGTGGTCGAAAAAGAGATCAAAGAGGCCCTACAAAAGCAGTCGAACGCCCTCATTGCCAATGCCCACAAGTTTTCTTGGAAGTTTGACCTTCCCGAAAATATTGAAGCAGAGGCCCTCTATTTGCAGCCAGGATTGCCAAAAAACAAGCCTCTAAGAGCCCTCAAGCTAGATGGCGTTGGGGTTGTTGCTGATGGAGGAACAATTGTAGCCTCAACCAGCGAGGTGGGAAACCTCTTAATCACAGAGATTGAAGTGGCTGATGGGAATACATGCGTTAAATATCAACTGGCGACTTGACAAAATCTGATCATTTCCTCAGCATGTACTGAAAGGTGTTTTTTATGGAATCTTCTCGTCTTTTAACAATTTTAGGGTTTATCGCAATTGGAGTTGTGAGCCGGCTTCTCCCTCACCCCCCCAACTTTACCGCTCTCAATGCGCTTGCACTTTTTGGTGCCTTTTATCTGGGAAACAGCTGGCTTTCGCTTGCGACACTGCTCTCCACCCTATTTTTGAGCGACATGATCTTTGGAATGCATTCTACGCTGCCCTTTGTCTACTTAAGTTTTGGTTTAACGCTGCTGATCGGGGAAAAGCTCAAAAGAGGCCTCTATCCACAGCCTCTGGTTTGTGTGGGCGTCTCCCTGCTTTTCTTCTTTGTCACCAACTTTGGCGTCTGGGTGACTGGCGCTTTGTATCCAAAAACGGCCACAGGCTTAGGCCTCTGCTACTTGGCTGCTCTCCCCTTTCTTTCGAACCAGATCGTGGGGGACCTCGCCTATGGAGCTCTGCTTTTTAGTTTTATTTACGTATTGGAAAGCTTACGGAAGCCCAGTTTTTTCACAAATTAAGAACCGTCCCGGTGCCCACTTTATAAAAGTTGGAACCGTAGGCCTCTTGAAACTGCCGGATAAGAGAGTCCCCTGAGCAGTAACAGGGAGCCACTTTCTGAACGCCGAGCGTTTGAAACTGCTTAACGACTTGTGCGCTCTTTTCTGCAGGTGCAAAGAGGAGATGAAACCCGCCTAAGACAAAGGAGATCTTCGAGGGAAGATGCTGCTTTGCCGCACTGATAATTTCTAAAATTCCAGGATGTGCGCAACCGGTGATGATCCCGAGCCCTTCAGGGGTCTGTAAGATAAGAGCCTGCTCATAAAGCCAAAACCCGCCCCGGAGCACCAGTGAGTAGGCATTTGGGGCGATCTGTTCAAAGGAGCGGACCACCTTTGTCTTTAGGCGAGAGCTTCTGAGTAGAAGCCAGGGAAATGTTTTGGGTACATGAAGTGCAGCTTCTTTATTAACCTTACCCACAATCTCTTTAAAGCCAGCGATGTGATCCCAGTGGCGGTGTGAAAAGAGTAGATGGGAGATTTTGCTGTAAGGAAGCTGCATTTTGCTGGCATTCGAAGAAAAAGCGGCTGCATCTCCCCCCGTATCAAAAAGGATCTTGGATCCCTCCTGCTCGATGAGCGCAGAAAATCCCCACCCCTCCTGGAGCTGCCAGTTATCGCAGCGGTTGTCGTAGAGTATGGTAATCTTTGGCATGAGATTAATTTTAGCCCGGGGGTTACAAAAAAAGCTACTTGTCAAAAAATATTTAAGCATATACGGAAGAATTACACCAGGGAGTCCATCAATGTTAGAGCTCTATGTGATTAGGCACGGTCAGGCAGGGACAAGCGTTAAAAAAGAGAAAGAGGATGAGGCGCGCCAGCTGACAAAAAAAGGGAAAAAGAAGATGCACGAGATTGCCAAGGGGTTGAAAAAGCTAGAGATAGCTTTCGACATCGTGCTGACGAGCCCTTTTGCAAGGGCAAAAGAAAGTGCCGAGATTTTATGTAACGATGGCACGGAGGTCACCCTCTGCAACCAGCTGAAGCCCGGCTCTTCGTATAGCGAGTTGATCAAATTTTTAAATACGCTGAAAGGGGCAAAAAAGATCGCCCTTGTTGGCCATGAGCCCTTTCTCAGCAGATTTACTTCGTTTTGTCTTTCGAAAAGTAAAAAATCTTTTATAGATCTTAAAAAAGGGGCGGTTTTAAAGCTTGGATCAGATAAAAAGATCAAGGCGGGGGGCTGTGAACTGGCCTGGCTGATGGAGCCTAGCCAATTAACACGCCTGTAAAAATGAGTTATAAATTTCCCATTGAACCTGAAATTAGTTGGCTCAGTTTTAACGCGCGTGTTCTACAGGAGGCTGACGATCCCACTGTCCCCCTAAAGGAGAGAATTCGCTTTCTAGCCATCTACTCCAATAATCTCGATGAATTTTTCCGGGTGCGCGTCTCCGTATTAAAAAAGGGGAGAAAGAATTCTCAACAAATTCTTGATCAGATCCATCGCATCGTCTTAGCTCAGCAAAAAAATTTCAATCGCATTTGGAAAAAAATCTTAACTGATTTGAAAAAAGAGAGAGTTTTTTTAGTTGACGACAAGCATCTCAATTCAAAGCAGAAAGAATTTTGTAGAAATTATTATGATCTGGAAGTCAGCTCATCGATTATTCCTCTCTTTATCGAAAGTATGGCAAAGCTCCCCTCCTTTGCAGATGATAATATTTTCTTAGGAGTCGTGATGCGGAATGGGAAGTTGGAACAGAAATTTGCGCTCATAGAAATTCCGACAAAAAATCATAGCCGTTTTGTCTCCCTGCCCGCTAACCCTGGAGAACAGTGCATCATCTTATTGGAAGAGTTGGTGCGTTTTAACCTACCAAGAATATTTTCTCATTTGGGTTACACCCATTTTGAAGGGTATATGTTTAAAGTGACAAAAGATGCCGAAATCGATATTGACAATGACATCTCGACAACTTTTATCCAAAAAATTGAAAAGGGTGTAAAAAACCGTCGCAAAGCAAAAGCAATTCGGTTCCTCTACGATAAAAAGATGAATCGGGAATTGCTGGAATTTCTCATCCAGAAACTGAATCTTTCCAGTCTGGACAGCATTATTCCAGGAGGGTACATTCGCAATTTTCGCGATTTTTTGGATTTTCCAGGCCTCCTCTCCGACAGCCATGCGCGCCCTCTTCCCTTTAAACATCCCGATCTGGCCAAATCTTTGCGTGTAAGCGATGTGATTAAGCAGCGCGATGTTCTGCTCCATCTCCCCTACCACTCCTTTAATCCGATCATCGATCTACTGCGCGAAGCGGCAATGGATCCCGACGTCAAATGCATCAAGATCACAAGCTACCGCTTGGCGCAAAACTCAAAAATCTGCAACGCGCTGATTAATGCTGTGCGCAACAGTAAAGAGGTACATGTCTTTTTGGAACTGCGTGCAAGCTTTGATGAGGCCGCAAATTTGGACTGGAAAACCAAACTGGAAGAGGAGGGGGTGAAAGTTTTTTTCGGGATTCCCAACATAAAGGTGCATGCAAAAATCTGTCTGATCGAAAAGCGCGTGGGGCAGCACCTTGAGCTGTATGGCTTTATTGGCACAGGGAATCTAAATGAGCGGACAGCATTAAGCTATACCGACCATTTTTTGCTCACCAGTCATCGCGCCATCATGAGGGATATCAAACGCATTTTTAAAGCTCTGGAAAGCCCTGAAAAAGAGTGGTTCCAGCTTGGTAAATGCAAAAAACTCCTTGTCTCTCCAGTCACTATGCGCGGATCATTGTATAAATTAATTGACAATGAAATTAAATTAAAGGGTAGAATCACGCTTAGCTTAAACGCATTAACAGACGCACCGCTCATAAAAAAACTGGATGAGGCAGCGGCAGCGAGCGTCACCCTAAAACTCATTATACGGAGCGCCTTTTGCATGAGGAAGGAGCCAGGCAAAACCGTGACAGCGCGCAGCATTGTCGATGAGTATTTAGAGCATACCCGCATCTGGCTCTTTCATAACGGCGGCCGTGAAAAAATTTTTCTCTCTTCAGCAGATTGGATGCCTCGCAATCTGGATTATCGCGTAGAGGTCGCTGTACCGATTATAGATCGAGCCATAAGGAAGGAGCTGAAACAGATCCTTCAGCTCAAGCTGGATGATACTGTCAAGGCGCGTCTGTTAGATGGTGAGCTTTCTAACCAGTATGTATCCTCCGCAAGAAAAAGAAAATTCGCTCACAAGCTGCTATTTATGAATATTTAAAACAGAAGAAAACATGAAACTTGCAACTATTGATATCGGGAGTAATGCGGCGCGTTTACTCATTGTAGATGTCGTTGTCAACAAACAAAACGTAGCTGAATTTAATCGAATAGACTTCGTCCGACTCCCCATCCAGCTGGGTTTTGATGTCTTTGAGAAGGGGGAAATTGGTCCCGAAAAAGCTAAGCTCTTCGTCAATGCAATGCAGGTTTTTCAGAATTTAATTAACTTTTACGATGTCAAGATGGTAAAAGCGTGTGCCACGAGCGCCATGCGAGACGCAAAGAATAGCCATGAAATCATTGAAATGGTGCAGCGCCAAACGGGCCTTGCAATCCAGATTATTTCAGGTGATGAGGAGGCTCTTCTTGTCAACGCGACCCACATCGCTGAAAATATGGATAAAGAGCATGGGTATCTCTACATCAATGTGGGAGGGGGCAGCTGCGAACTGATATTTTTTGTCTCTGGAGAATTGCGCTATAAAAAATCGATAGATATTGGGACAATTAGAATCCTAAAAAATCAGGTAACTGACGAGAGCTGGGCGAATTTAAAAACTGAACTAAAAACTAATGTAAAAAGTGATCTGCCAGTTGTAGCTATTGGTTCTGGCGGGAATATTAATAAAACATTTTCACTTAGTAAATATAAAGAGGGAAAACCTCTATCGCTAGAGCTACTGAAACAGTATTATGAAGAGTTTAAAAACCTTTCTATCGAAGAGCGCATGCAGAAATATAAATTTAATACAGACCGGGCTGAAGTCATTGTCCCCGCCCTGCAAATCTACATTAACATCATGCGCTGGTCTGGCATTAAGCTCATCTATGTGCCTAGGATCGGCTTAGTCGATGGGTTGGCGCATGAATTGTATCGCGAAGTTGTGAGTAAAATTTAAACCCGACTTGGCGCCCCTACCTTAAACTTTGGCCGAACTCAGCAAGTTGCCTGATAAGCTCCGAAAGTCGCGACTTGGCCAAGGGGCTTAGCAGAGCAAATTGCTAAGTGCAGGCAAGTTTAAGCGTGATGTAGGGCGCAAGTCGGGTTTTAAGCGTGATGTAGGGGCGCCAAGTCGGGTTTTAACCTTCCAGTTTTTTGCGGATCAGATCTAACTCCTTCCGCTTGGCAGGACCCATTTTCGGAAGCTTCAGTTTCAGCTCCTCAAGCTGATCGAGAACGATGTGGGAAACAATGAGTCTTGCATTCTCTTTGTCATCGGCAGGAACGATATACCAGGGGGTGTGAGAGCTGCTCGTCGCACTTAAACACTCCTCATACGCCTTTTGATACTGTTTCCAATACCCCCGCTCCGAAATATCAGCAAGGCTGAATTTCCAGTTTTTCTCCTTATCATCCAGGCGTGCAAGAAGGCGCCTCTGCTGCTCCTCTTTGGAGAGATGGAGGTAAAACTTGAGGATACGGGTGTTGCAGCGGTAAAGATGCTCTTCCATATCTAGAATAGAGCGGTAGCGCCCCTCCCAAAAGCTCTTTTTGTTGCCCAGATCTTCCGATAGACCTTGATTGAGGAGATTTTCCGGGTGGACGCGTACGACGAGAACCTCCTCATAGTAGGAGCGATTAAAGATACCGATCCGCCCCCGTTCAGGTAAGCGGTAGTTGGTGCGCCAGAGAAAGTCGTGCTGCAACTCCTCGGCGCTTGGCTGCTTAAAGCTGAAGACTTCGCAGCCTTGCGGATTGATGCCCGATAAGACATGCCGAATGGCCCCATCCTTGCCGGCAGCGTCCATCCCTTGAAATATAAGCAGAAGGGCATATTTGTCTGAGGCGTAATGAATGCGTTGCAGCGCGCTCAATTTTCCCACCTGCTCCTGGAGGAGCTCCTGATACTCCTTCTTGGATGAATAAAAGGGTTTCACAAGCGTCGGCCACTCTTCGAGATGCACCTTCTGCCGAGCCGAAACACGGAAATCTTTGTTATGAATTTTCATTTTCCTTCTCCCAAATTTTAAAGAATGTTTGGCGCGTTTTCTTTTTCTTACGCTCAAAAGCCTTTTTAAGCTTCTGAAACTTGTCAACCGGAAGCTCTCCTCCATATAACTTTAGCAGGGCCATACCTGTAATAGCATCTTGATGTTGCCCCAGGATATCTTGAATCTGTTTTGTTCTTGCAATCATCTGATCTAAAGAAAAGAGTGGGGCGAAAAATTCGCACACATAGCGCAAATTTTTAATGGCGATGCGAAGTTTGTGCAGCGTTTTATCATCGACGCGTGGCTTAATGTGCGGAGCTATTTTCAAGACCTTATGGAGACATTTGCGAATCTTTTTTCGCGCCTTCACGTTTTGTTCTTTCGGTTTTAATTTTTTAAGCTGTTCTATAAGACGCGAGTAGAATTTTGACTCAAAAAGAGCGTGCATTCTTTTCTTAAGTTTTTCCATTTGGCGAGACAATTTTGGAAGTTTACAGTTAATAAATGCCGAGAAAATATCCAGGTCCCGCTTTTCGCCAAAGAGTATGCCCAACCGCTGTAGATCCGTTCGAATTTTTTTCGCTTTGGCTGGCAGGGATATTTTTAGAGCTGCCCGAAGCCTTCTCGTTGCGACGCGTTTCTCATGAATGGCTTCCGGATTTAAATCTCTCTTTTCTAACTTTTGACAGTTTGTTTTTAAGATCTGAGAGTTGGAAATATCTGTGCTCAGCCTTTGCTCCAGCTCCAAAAACTCTCTCAATCACCCCTCACCGTTAAACTTTTAATACGGGCATTAAAAGATGCGAATCGTACTCTCCACCCATGTACAAAGTCTGTTCCGCTTCTCTGATCTCTGTCGAAAATTCGCAGCTCAATCCGGTATTGAGATTGCGATTGTGAATGGGAAAGTCTGAAGAGGCAACTTGCAACTGAATGCGATGCCCTTTTAAAAAGGCGTGGGCAACCGGCCGAAAAGGGATTTCAATGCGGTAGATCTGGCCCGGCTCCATCAGTTCTGGATGTGTGAGAGACTCCCTGTAGCGCATCCGAAGAAATCCAGGCGTCAGATTGTAGATTTTTCCACTGGGATGCACATCGCTCAATTTGGCACAAAAATCGGTGTCCAATGCATTGGAAGAGACATGGAGAATGAGCTTCACCTCTCCAGTGACAGCAAGTTCTTCCTCTAAAGGATCGGAGGTATAAACGATCACATCATTTCGATCCCGCAGCTGTTCCTGTTCGATGGGCATGATCCAGCCATCCGTATAGAGAAGATAGCTTCCTCGAAAAAGGGCCGGATCGCGCGGGTTGTAGATGTAGTGCTGCTTGTTTGTTTCACCGGGCAGTGTGTGAGACAGCCCTTCTCTACTAAGAAACAGTTTTTTTTCGCTCCCATTCACAGGCGGCCACTGCTCTGCGATTTTCCACTCATTTTTTCCCATCAGAAAATAGCGGATCTTATGCTTGTGGTCTGCGATTGGCAGGGTCTGTTTCAGCCAGCGGTTGCACCACTTTAAGCAGCTGTTAAGGATGAAATTGAAACCGGCCTCTTTCCCAAAGTTGATTCCCTTAAACTCCTGAGCCGGATTATGCGCCCAGGGACCAATGAGGAGCTCAGAGTGGGCCGAGTGACCTAGGCGCTGAAAATCTTCAATGGTTCCTTTTACAAAAGGATCATACCAGCCTCCGACGATCAGCACAGGAATATCCAGGCTCTCCACATTCTGGGGGCCGATTTTTTCCCAAAACTGGTCAGGGATGCGATGTGTGAGGTATTCTCGATAAAACGGCATCTGATGACCGGCGGCAAAAACGTCCAGTTCGTTTACGGGCAATTTCCACAAAACAGGTTCTATCTTGCTGTAAGCAAACTCGCGCCTAGTCCATCTTTGCGAAAATTGGCTCAGCCAGGCGAGAGGCCCTTTTAAAAAGGGCAGTCCATGGTCCATCCAGATGGAGTAGGTATCGAAAGTCGTAAACATGGGTATAATCGTGCGAAGATGCGGATTGGCATATTGGGTAGCAAGCCAGGCGCACGATCCAAGATAGGAGGCCCCAACCAGAGCCACATTGCCATTTGACCAGGGGGCACTCCCCGCCCAGTTGATCGTCGAATGGCCGTCGAGGGCTTCGTTGAAGTAGGGAATAAATTTTCCCTCGGAGGCGTTCTTCCCTCTCACATCCTGGATGACGACCACATAGCCTTGGCTTGCAAACAGCTTTGCCATTTCACTGTAGGAAAAGAGAGATCCCTTTTTATCATAGGGGGTTCTGGCTAGGATGACAGGGAATCTGCCGCGACCCGCAGGCCGGTAGACGTCTGCCGAGAGCTGCACCCCATCCAGCATGGGAACTAGGAGGTTTCGCTCCACGACGACGCGCATCTTCGGCTGCGGAAAGCCCAGCTTCCAGGCAATAATAGGCGTGTGATAGCGCCAAAACAGAAAAAAGAGGCAGGCCAACACGCCGAGGAGGATGAGGATGATAGAGGATGTATCCATGTTCGCACCTTAGCGCCCTCGGCTAATCCTGTCAATCTATCGAGGGTGTTGCAAAACTCGCTTTACCACCAGCCAGCCTTTTCGGTCGGACTGATCACCTTTTCCCCTTTATGGGTAACATCGTAGCGATATTTCAGGAGCGCTCCCCTCGTTTGGATCAGGAGCGTAGCGACTCCTTGTGTATAATTTTCTATTTGTAGGATCTTGAAAATTTTGTCATCTAGAAAATGGTTTTCCAGTCTCTCTTCATGCTGATAATCGGCCAGCCGTCTTTTTTCGCCTCGTCATAGAGAGCCTGAGTGAAAGTGCCCACTCTGGAGTCGGGCAGCCCAAGAGCTGGGCCGTAGGCATACTCGCGCTCTGCATCATCGTGTAGGACGAGCATGCAGAGGCGCACCCCATTCCCTGCTTTCGTGTACTCCAGCATCTGCTGGTCCCCAATGGAGTTTCCAAACGCCGCATAGGGCCTACGGCCAATCATCAGGTGGATCCCCTCCGGTTTACCGGCATAGTTATCGTTCAGTAGCAGCTTTGGCTCTTTGGTGAGAAAAGGACGCCCGTTCTTGTCATAGCCAAACTTCACTCCTCCCGCAGTGCCGACGATCTGTTCGGGTGGGATGCCATACGTTTTTTCCGCATAGACGCGCACAAAATCTTGCCCGCCTCCTGTGGCGATGTAGGTCTTGTAGCCGTTTGCACGAAAATAGTTCAGAAGCTCCTGCATAGGTCTGTAGGTCAGCTCGGTATAGGGACGCTTCCAGCGGGAGTCTTTCGCATTGGCCAGCCATTTTTTCACGTCAGCCTGAAACTGCTCGATCGACATACCTGTGAGCGTCGCTATGGCGATCTTTTCTAGGTCGGGTAGCGTCAGCTTTGCGATGGCCGCACGCTCATTGGAGAGAACCGTCTTGAACGGCTCGACCTCTTTAAGCTCCGGTTTCGCTTCGACAACTGCAGGAACGCGCTCCAGGCAGTAGATCACCTGCGTGTAAAGCGGCTGTTCAACCCAGAGCGTGCCATCCTGATCGAATGTGGCTACGCGCTCTTCCGGCGGCACAAAATGGGGGCTTGCAGCGTTTGTCGTCGCACGGATAAAGGCAACGATTGCCTCTTTAGCAGCCCCCTCATTCCAGGAGGGGAGCGGATCATCCGCCTTTAGAAGGCTTGTGAAGCAGATACATAAGAGCAGGATAAGTTTGGTGCGCATAACCTTTTTGTAGTTGACAAACAGAAATAATGCCAACTAGAATTTATTTATGTTCAAAATTGCTCTCAGCCTCCTCCTAGTTGTAGGAGCGGCCCAGGCGCACATCACAGAACCCATCGGCACCCTTGTCCGAATCTGGGAGACAGCTCCGAATCTGGGAGACAGCGGGCTTTGCTTAAGATTTGTGGTCTCCTTATTCATAAACGAGCCTCGCTCAGCAAAGATGAATTCAGATTGGAATCCGAATTTGGCGTCTTATGACTCTTCGTTGCGTCGCCGCTTCGAGCCTCGTTCATCTTCAGAAGTAGATTCATCCGACGCGCGCTTCAATCCACCCGCTTGGTCCGGTTCGAGAAGTTCCGCTTTTGATAGGATGAGGCTCTGCTGAGCAGGTAAAAGGGCGTCAAATTCCATAAAATTCATGCTCGCTTGAGCCAATTTGATCGTGGCGTCGCGCTGACTTAGAAGCAGTTGAACGGTTTCTAATTTTAAGTGTGGGAGTATTTGAGCTATTCCTTGAATTGTATTCACTAGATCGCGAACGGAAGGAGTCTCAATGGTCAAAAGCTCTCGCAAAGGACTATTAAAAAAGTCAGTCAGACGCATTCCTTTAACCATTAAAAAATCTAAAAAGGGCGAGTTACAATCCTCTATCTGTATATGCGGAAAAATTTCTCGGTCAAGGGAAGTCATAAGAGAACAAGAAGCAATATATATAGATTCTAGAGATCTGCTCGCAGGCGTATCCTTGAGAGCCACGATTAGATCGATAAAGTTTAATTCATGGTTGTTGTAAAAAGTTAACATCTGCAGGTTTGGGCAACTGTCAATAATTGTTTTTAATTCTGCAGAAGTTAAGCGGGGATTTCGCCTAAGATCTTCATGCCCACATCTGTCGACCCACATTTGTCCAGTTTGGCCCGTCAAACCAATCCATATAATCTTTCGCTGCCTCTTTAATGAGGCGCGAAAAGTCAAGAACCGTGACAAGGGGGCCGCACTTTCTAAGATGTTTGATGAGCTCCACAATGGACATAGGAGCAGCGGGATTTTCGATACTTGCAACCAGTGCAGCTTTTGAAGCCTCATAGAGAGGCTCTTCCATTTTTTTAGCTAAAGCTCGATTCGAAGAGTAGATCCCAGCTTGCCCGATAATGCCAATGCGTCGGATAATTTCATTATGAACATCTGCAGGTAAATCTTTGAAAGAGGTCGCTGCATCCGTGTAGCTGCTCAGCTCATCAGCAAGCCATTCAATTTTCAACGCGAGCTCCGGTAGATACTGCTTGGCAACTAGCGTAGATGCTAATTTACGCAGTTCACTGACATCTTTAGGATTAAAGCTGCCGCATTTCTCTTTGAACAAACTGCTGATCTTCAGCTTTTTTTGCTCTTTATCCCAAGCAGCAGGAGCATAGCTTTCCAAAAGAAGATATAATCTCTGCAAAGAGGGGTTTGAAGAATAAACAGTATCCATATTTAGTAATTATACTACTTATAATGAATTAAAATAAATAGGGAGCTGCTAACACCCCTTTTATTCCCGTTTTAGAATCTTCAAAGTAGGCAGGACCTGTGAGAAGCGTCACGCGAGTGACGCTGAGAGGCTCGCTCGCCTTTTTATTTTTCAGATTTATCTGGGTCCGAAATGCCTCCAGGGCCCCTTTGACGACGAGACCTGCAACTTCTGCCGTTGGGGAGGAGATGCCGGCATCTTTTAAATCGCTGGCATGGGAATAGCTCGCTACACCGAGCCGCAGCGCTTCGCGCATGCCGATTAGGCCAACCATTCTCATATTTTCAGCTTTAAAAGCATTGCGATCCCCAAGCCCAATTAGCAGGAGCTTTTTGGCTGGAATTGTATTGGCAGGAGGGACAAGAAGCAGCGTTTCTAAAGATTTACCTTCAAACTGTTTGCTTTTTCTTAAATCGGTAATGAGCCCCTGGAGTGCCTCATCGACGTGGACCATGCCATTTAATGCTTTTGGAAGAGCAGGCGGGGAGGTAAAAATATCGCCCTCTGTATATTCAAAGAGGCAGACAATCTGCAACGGGGTCTCTTGTGCAGAGGGGCTCTGGACGATCGCTTCAATCTCAAGCCCATCAACTTTGCCGAGCAGCTCTTTCGTCCCCACTGCCGGATCTGCTGCTTGGAGGCTTGTGACTGCAAAAAAAAGGGCGAGTTGTAATTTCATCCTGTTCTCCTGTTAAAAACTAGAGAATATGTATTGACTGAATTTTTCTGAAGTATCAATTAGGAAAAAAAGAGGAGATTCTATGAGCTACACAGAATTTTTAACGCCTCAAAATTGTGCCCTAGCACTGATCGACTATCAGCCCGCCATGTTTTTTGGGGTGCAGAGTCACGATCGCTTGGGCGTGATGCACAATGCAGTTGTCTTGGCAAAGACGGCGAAACTTTTCAAGCTTCCGACGATCTTGTCGACAGTGGCAAAAGATAGCTTTAGCGGGCCCCTTGCGCCTGAAATTGCCGACATTTTTAAAGGTCAACAGATCATCGACCGCACCTCTATCAATGCGTGGCTCAATGCCGATTTTAAAAAAGCGGTTGAAGCGACAGGCAGAAAGAAAATTGTCTTGGCTGGTCTCTGGACAGAAGCGTGCGTTCTATTTCCCACTCTCGATATGCTCAAAGCAGGGTATGAAGTTTACATTCCGGCCGATGCTTGCGGAGATGTCTCTTTAGAAGCCCACGAGCGCAGCATGCAGCGGCTGATTCAAGCGGGAGCTGTTCCGATCACCTCCTTGCAATTTCTCTTTGAGTTGCAGCAGGACTGGGCCCGAAGCGCTACCTACGAAGGGGTCATAGAGATCTTGAAGGCAGACTCCCCTTATGGGATACAGGTGCGCTTTTCTAAGTGGGCTTTAGGTGAGCATGCCTCTGAAGCTGGCCGATGAATCTGATCCTATTTAACGGCAAAATTACAACATTGCAGGGAGAGGTCTCTGCTATTGCCATTAAAGAGGGGCTTGTCGAAGCGATCGGTTCCGATGATGAGATTAAAAAGTTGGGTACTGAATGCATCGATTTGAACCAGCGGCGCGTAATTCCCGGTCTCAACGACTCCCATCTGCATCTCATTCGCGGCGGCCTCAATTATAACATGGAGCTGCGCTGGGATGGCGTTCCCTCTTTAAGCTACGCGCTAGAGATGCTCAAGGAACAAGTACTTCGCACTCCCCCGCCTCAGTGGGTGCGCGTGATTGGGGGCTGGTCGGAGTTTCAATTTGCGGAAAAGCGGCTGCCAACGCTTAAAGAGCTGAATGAAATTGCTCCAGAAACCCCCGTTTTTATTCTCCATTTATACGATCGCGCTCTCCTAAACGCCGCTGCATTGCGCGCTGTCGGCTATACAAAAGAGACTCCAGATCCAATTGGAGGACGCATTGAGCGCGACCCGAACGGCAACCCAACAGGCATGCTGATCGCAGAACCCAACGCCATGATTCTCTATGCCACTCTGGCCAAGGGTCCAAAATTGTCACTCAGTGATCAGATCAACTCAACGCGCCATTTCACGCGCGAACTCAACCGGCTAGGGCTGACAAGCTGCATCGATGCGGGGGGAGGCTTTCAGAACTATCCCGAAGACTATCAGGTGATCGAAACCCTGCACAAAAATCAGCAGCTCACTCTGCGCATAGCCTACAACCTGTTTACGCAGAAGCCAGGACAGGAGTTTACCGATTTTCAGAAATGGTCAAAAATGGTTACTCCAAGCTCTGGCGACAGCATGTACCGCCTCAATGGTGCAGGAGAGATGCTGGTATTTTCAGCTGCAGACTTTGAAGATTTTCTCTATGCGCGGCCCGACATGCCCTCCAACATGGAGGGAGACTTGAAAAAGGTGGTGCATTTTCTTGTTGAGAATCGCTGGCCCTTTCGTTTGCACGCCACCTACAATGAAACCATTACCCGCGCCCTGAATGTATTTGAAGAGATTAACCGCGAGGTGCCCTTCAATAAGCTTAGCTGGTTTTTCGACCATGCAGAAACGGTGAGCGATGCCAATCTCGAGAGAATCAAAGCGCTCGAAGGGGGCATTGCAATCCAGCATCGCATGGCCTTTCAGGGAGAATATTTTATCCAGCGATATGGTGCCGAGGCTGCAAAGAGAAGTCCTCCGATTCGAAAAATGCTCGATCTTGGAATCCCTATCGGAGCAGGAACCGATGCCACGCGCGTCGCCAGCTATAATCCTTGGATCTCTCTGTACTGGCTTGTCACGGGCAAAACTGTCGGAGGAACCGCTTTATATGGGGAAGAGAATAGGCTGGGACGCTTAGAGGCGCTGCGCCTTTATACACTTGGCAGTGCAGCCCTTTCCCGCGAAGAAAACGTGAAAGGCTCCCTTTAAGCCTGGAATGTATGCGGACCTGGCTGTCTTATCGCAGGACTATTTTAGCGTCCCCGAAGAGGCAATTAAGGACATTACTTCAGTATTGACGCTTTTGGGCGGCAAAGCGGTCTATGCTGCTGAAGAATTTTCTCACCTGGACCAGAATAAAGATCTGCCTGTCAGCCCCGACTGGTCCCCTGTAAGGTATTATCAGGGATATTGCAACTCTTGCTCCTGTCAAAAAAAATCCCTCGATGTATTGCTTGGAAATAGCTGTAAAGAGTCGCTCAATCCTTGGGTCTTTGGGTGCGACTGCTTCACTTATTAGAATGTTTAAAACCCGACTTGCGCCCCTACATCACGCTTAAAACCCGACTTGCCCCCTACATCACGCTTAAACTTTGGCCGAACTTAGCAAGTTGCTCTGATAAGCTCCGAAGGCCAAGTCGCGACTTGGCCAAGGGGCTTAGCAGAGCAAATCGCTAAGTGCAGGCAAGTTTAAGCGCGATGTAGGGGGCAAGTCGGGTTTAAACTTTGGCCGAACTTAGCAAGTTGCCTGATAAGCTCCGAAGGCCAAGTCGCGACTTGGCCAAGGGGCTTAGCAGAGCAAATCGCTAAGTGCAGGCAAGTTTAAGCGTGATGTAGGGGGCACGTCGGGTTTAAAGCTAATTTTTCAGGAAAGACAAAGATAGACAGGATGGCAAATTTCTTAAGAATAGCTAAATGGCACGCATTTTATGGTTTTTAGTGCATATTGTCAGCGCTGCCTCACCTCCAGGGAATCTTCTCATTCACCTTCTCAAAAAGCAGGTAAAGGATGGGCGTCATAAAGAGGGTGATCAGCTGCGAAAGGCATAGGCCGCCGATGATGACAAGGCCTAAAGGTTGGCGCGCGGAGCCGTTGGCGCCAAGGGCTAGCGCAATAGGGAGGGCGCCAAAGATGGCGGCGACTGTCGTCATCATGATGGGGCGAAAGCGCACCAGGCATGCATCTAAAATGGCCTCTTTCGGAGACATGCCCTTCGTGCGGATATTGGCGATGGCAAAGTCAACCATCATGATCCCATTTTTCTTGACGATTCCAATGAGGAGGATAATGCCGAGGTAGGAATACATTGACAACGGTAGCCCAAATATCATTAGAGTGAGCAGGCCACCCAACATCGCAGGGGGCAGCGTTGTCAAGATGGTGATGGGATGGATGAAGCTTTCATAGAGCATCCCCAGGATAATGTAGATCACAAAAATGGCGAGGAGAAGTAGATAGCCGGCTGACTGGAGCGATTCTTGGAAGGTTTGAGCGGATCCGATCGCCTCAAAGATGACGACAGGATCCACTAATTCCTGTTTCAGATCTTGCAAAGTGCTGAGCGCCTGATCGAGAGAGACGTGAGGAGCCAAGTTAAAGCTGATGGTCACTGAAGGGAACTGGTTGATGTGGTTGATGCTCGATGGCCCCAGCCCCTCTTCCCAGTTGGCTGCAGCCCCGAGCGGCACGAGCTTAAGAGTGGTCGGGGAGCGCATCCAGAGAGAGTCAAAGATATTGGTCTGTTTCTGATATTCGGGCAGCAGCTCTAAAATGATGTCATACTGGTCAATCGCCGTTTCGATGCGGGTCACAAAATTGTAGGAGTAGCCAAATAGGAAGAGATTTTCGATATCCGTGGCTGTAAGGCCCAAAGAGGAGGCCTTATCGCGCATAATGGAGACGTTAATCTGGGGAGAGTTAATCTCCAAGTCGCTATTGACCCCTTCGAAAATGGGAAGCTGCTGCATGCGGTCGATAAGCTTTTGTGCAGAGGGGTAGACCTTATCGGGATAGATGCTGTGGAGGGCGATCTGGTAGTCGCCGCGACTCTCCTGCCCTGTTGAGAGGTCTATCAGGGGCACATTTTTCATAAAGGCCTGGAGACCCGGCAGCTGCTTCTCAATCTGTACCTGAAGGTCATTCATGACAGCGCGGATAGAAGGCCGCTGCCCAAGCGGCTTCAAGCGCACCAGATTCTGGCCCTTGCGATACTCAGAGTAGGAGCTGATCGCGACGGCAGAGTCGACAGCAGGATGAGCGCGCAGGATGTCGATGACTCCCTCTTCAAAATTCCGCATATTGCTCGAAGAGCCCCCTTCGCGCGCTTGTGTGTAGGCTATAAAGAAGCCCACATCCTCATCGGGTACAAAGTCTGTAGGTAAGGTGTAAAACAGAAGCAGTGTAGCGATCAGACAGATCACAACTACGGCAAGGGCGGTGTAAACGTGGTCTAGGACGCTCACGAGAGTTCTTCGGTAGGCTTCCCGCAGACGTGTATTAAAATTTTCTGCCCATCTGGAGATTCTGTTGTCACTTTTTGGCCCTGACCTTAAGAAGCGGCTGCAAAGCATGGGGGTTAATGTCAGTGAAATTATCCCGGATATAAGGGTAACTGAGGTCAAAGTCAGGGCAAATTCCTGGAAAATTTTTCCGATCAGCCCCGCCATGAAAAGCATGGGGATAAAAACTGCAACGAGCGATAAGGTCATGGAGACGATCGTAAAACCGATCTGCTTGGAACCCTCCAGGGCGGCAGTCGTGGAATCGACCTTCTCCTCCTCCTGGTGTCTCACAATATTCTCTAAAACGACAATGGCATCGTCGATGATGAAGCCAACGGACAAGGTTAGAGCGAGCAGGGAGAGGGTGTCCAGGGTAAAATTCAGGGCGTCCATGACAATGAAGGTCCCAATAATAGACAAAGGCAAGACGATAGAGGGAATAAGAGCGTCGGCAAAATTGCCTAGGTAGATAAAAATGACAAACACCACTAAAAACAGAGCGATCAGAAGGGTAATATTGACATCTCTAACTACAGTGCGGATCGAACCGGAGCGGTCGAAAAAGATTTTCATATCGACAGCAGCAGGAATCTCACTCTGCAGCGATTCTAAGAGGGCGTGGATGCTGCTTGAGATCTCTACCGTATTGGCACTAGGCTCTTTCTGAATGGCCAAAACGATTGCGGACTCACTCTCATCCTTTGTGGCGTACTGCACATGGATCTTATCATTTTGAAAGCTTTCGACAGCTCTTCCAATGTCGCTGATGCGAATCGGGGTGCCGTTGCGGTAAGCGACAATCAGGGAGTTCCACCCCTCCCCTGTCACCAGCTGGCCGTCGACAAAGACATTGGGCGCTTCTACAGGACCGTCCAGCTGGCCGGTCGAAAGATTTGCCGTTCCCAAATTAATGGCAGCCGCTAATTCGCTTAAAGACATGTCGTTGGCTGTTAATTTACCTGGATCGGCCTGGATCCGGATGGCTAGCGGGGAGCCAAAGGGGGTGACCTGCGAGACCCCTTTCAGCATGGAGATGCGCTGTCCGACTAAATTGTTGGCATACACATATAGGTCGTTTAGCCTCATTGTTTTAGAGGTTAAGCTCACATAAATAATGGGCAATTCGGCAGGATTGACTTTGCGGTAAGTGGGGGCAAAGGGCAAATTGGCTGGAAGGGTCGGCGTGGCTGTAATAATGGCGGACTGCACATCTTGAGCTGCAACTGTCATATCTTTTGTAATGTCAAATTGCAAGACGATGCTGCTGCTTCCCAAAGTGTTATTGGAGCTGACGAGTTTGACTCCAGGAATGGCCATGAACTGCTTTTCCAGGGGGATTGCGACCGCGTGCGCCATTGTTTCAGGTGTAGTTCCTGGAAATAGAACGCTGACATTTATTGTGGGATAGGTCACATTAGGCATGTTGCTGATAGGCAGCCGAAAATAGGCCGCAAAACCAGCTGCAAGGAGCGCGATCATCAGTAGGGTGGTTGCAATGGGGCGCTGGATGAAGGGGGCGGAGAGGTTCATGACGCTTTTCTCGCTTTGAAGTATTTATCATGAAGCCTCTCGAATTCTAGGTAAAGAACAGGAGTAATGAAAAGCGTAATTAGCTGGGAAAGAAGCAGCCCTCCAATGATGACAAGTCCCAAGGGGCGGCGCGCTGAAGCGTTGGCCCCGACCCCCAGGGCAATCGGAAGGACCCCAAAGATTGCAGCGGCTGTTGTCATCATAATGGGCCGGAATCTCACGGAAGAGGCATCTAGAATGGCCTCTTTAGCCGTCATCCCTTTATGGCGGATGTTCTCAAGCGCTAGATCCACGACCATGATCCCATTCTTCTTAACAATGCCGATCAGTAAAATGATGCCGAGGAAAGCATACATGGAAAGCGGCATTCCTAGAACCAGCAGTGTCAATAATCCCCCTAAAGTGGCGGGTGGCAATGTGGAAAGGATCGTGAGCGGATGGATGAAACTCTCATATAAGATGCCCAAAATTACATAGATGGAAAAGAGCGTCAAGATCAGCAGATAGCCGGAGCTCTGGATCGATTCTTTAAATGTTTGGGCGGCGCCAATGGGCTGTGCCGAAACCCCAGGTTCCAGCAGTTTTGCCGTCAATTCATTCAGCCTGTTCAAAGCTGTTTCCAGAGCCACTCCTGGACTTAAATTGAAAGAGAGAGTGACCGAAGGGAATTGATCGATGTGGTTGATGCTTGAAGCTCCTAAGCCCTCTTCCCAGCTGATTGCCGCGCTGAGCGGAACTAGCTCTTTTGAAATCGCAGAGCGGAGCCAGATATTGTTCAGAACAGCCGTTTGTCTCTGGTATTCCGGCAGGAGCTCCAGGATGACATCATACTGATCGATCGCTGTCTGGACGCGCGTTACAAAATTGCCCGAATAGCTATAGGAAAAGGCATTCTCAATATCTGTTGCCGTAATCCCATAGGTCGACCCCTGGTCGCGCAAAAGAGCGACGTTAACCTGAGGGGTATCCACCTCTAAGTCACTATTGACTCCCACAAACATCGGATCCCCTCTCATGCTTTCAATCAAGCGTTTAGCGGATGGGTAGAGGCGCTCTGCAAAGACGCTCTGGAGGGCAAACTGGTAGGCAGCACGGCTCTCCTGTCCCGCTGCCAGGTCGATCAGCGGGATATTTTTTAAAAAGGCCTGCACGTCGGGGATGTTTTTTTTGAGCTCTGTATCAATATCTTGGATGACTTTCTGAATGGGGGCCCTTTCTGAATTCGGCTTGAGATGCACTAAATTCAACCCCTTGCGATATTCAGAATAGGAGGAGATGGCCACAAAGCTGTCAACAGCGGGATTTTTCTTCACAATATCGATAATTTTCTCCTCATTGTCGCGCATGCTAAAGGAGGAGCCCCCCTCCCTTTCCTGGACATAGATGGTGAAAAATCCCACATCTTCATCGGGGGTAAAATCTGTCGGAACTTTATAAAAAAGGAAAACTGTTGCAAGTAAGCAGACAAAAAGAATGCCCAGCATGAGCTTATCATAATCGAGGGCTTTGTGGAGACCTTTCCGGTACCAGTAGAGCAGCTTTTCATTAAAGGCAGCAGACCATCTGGCGATTCGGCTTTTCTTTGTCTGATCGCGAGGAGGGATGAACCGGCTGCAAAGCATGGGTGTCAAGGTGAGTGAAATGATCCCCGATATCAGTGTAATCGCCGTCAAGGTAATGGCAAATTCGCTGAAGATCTTTCCGATTAAGCCTCCCATGAAAAGGATTGGAACAAATACGGCAATGAGAGAGAGAGTCATAGAAGCAATGGTAAAACAGATTTGACGCGAGCCTTCTAGAGCCGCTTGTAAGGGGGTATCCCCCGCTTCTACACGTCTGACGATATTTTCCATGACGACGACAGCATCATCAACGATAAATCCAATAGCAAGTGTTAAAGCCAGAATGGACAGATTATCTAATGTGAAATTAAACATGCGCATGACAATAAAAGTGCTAAAAACAGACATAGGCAAAACAAGCGATGGGATAAGCGTATCGGCCCACTTGCCTAAAAATAGAAATATGACTAGGACGACAAAGAAGAGGGCTAAAAGCAGCGTTTTATTGGCATCTTCGATGGCCGCGCGTATCGGGATCGACCGGTCGTAAACGGTATGGATATCGATGGCAGGCGGCAGCTCCCCTTTAAGAGACTGCATCAACTCATAGATTGAATCAGCAATTTCTACGGTGTTGCCTCCTGGCTCTTTTTGGATGGCAAGCGTTACAGACTCCTGAGCCCCTTTCGCATCGATGAACTGCGAGTAGATTTTATTATTTTGAAAATTGGCGATCACACGGCCGAGGTCGCTAATTTTGACGGGGGTGCCGTTGCGGTAGGCAACGATCAGCGCTTCATATGCAGAGGAGCTCATGAGCTGGCCATCCACTGAAATAAGAGGGGCTTCTACTTCCCCATCCAGTTGGCCTGTCGAGAGAAAGGCGTTTCCTAATTTGAGCGCGATCGCGACTTCGTTCAAAGTGATGTCGTGGGCCGCAAGCTGAGCAGGATCCAGCTGCACGCGATAGGCGAGCACAGACCCAAAAGTGGTAACTTGAGAGACGCCTGTTAGCATCGAGATGCGCTGTCCTATCAGCGTATTGGCGTACGTATATAAATCTGTCCGCGGCATTGTCTTCGAGGTCAGACATAGGTAGATGACGGGTTGTTCCGCAGGATTAACTTTCCGATAGGTGGGGCCATAGGGAATCCCTGGGGGCAAATAGGGCAACGCGCTTGTGACAGCTTCTTGAACATCCTGGGCAGCGGTCAGCATATCTTTATCGATCTGAAACTGCAAGATGATGCTGCTGCTTCCCAAAGTGTTGTTTGAGCTCACTAGCCGTATCCCAGGAATAGCCATGAGCTGCTTTTCAAGGGGCAGCGCGATGGCATTCGCCATCGTTTCTGGCAAAGCGCCCGGGAATGTGGTCTTCACATTGATGGTCGGATAGGTGACATTGGGCATGCTACTGATCGGCAGTTGCCAGTAGGCAATAACCCCAGCCACAAAGAGGGCGACCATGGCCAGCGTGGTCATGACGGGACGGTGGATAAAGGGAGCTGATAGGTTCACTTGCTCTCCACAACCGTCCCCACAGTAGTTCCAGGAGCTATATTAATCTGCCCCTCCACGACTACAATATCTCCAGCAGCAAGTTCCTTAGATTCAAATGCGACATAGGTATCCATCCGTGACAAGACTGTCACATTGTGCGCTTCCGCCTTTTTTTCCTTACTGATGCTATAGACATAAGGTCCGTTTTTTCCCATAAGAACAGCCCCAGGAGGCACAACTAGGGCATTTGGCACCTTTTTATGGAGCACTTGAACGCGGACAAATTCCCCCGGCCAAAGTTGCTGTTTCAAATTGGACAAACGCCCTTTAAGGAGAATGGTTCCTGTGTCCTGATTGACCTGGTTGTCGATGAAATAGGTCTCCCCCTCATAGGTCTCTTTCGGATTTTCTGGCAATGTCGCCACATAGTTCCAGGGCTTCTCGAGACCCCATTCTGCCCGGATCATTTCAAAATACTTCTGCGGCAGTGAAAAGCTGATATCGATCGGGGCATTCGGTCGAATGGTTGTAATGGCTGTGGGATCATTTGCAACAAGGATATTGCCCACATCGACGTTGTAAGAGCTGATTTTGCCAGATACGGGCGCGACGACACTGCAAAATTCGACATTGAGCTTTGCAGCTTCAACTGCGGCTTTATCCAGCTCAACTTGCGCTTTAGCCGACTCAGCTGTGCTGACATACTGCTCAAAGGTCAGCTTAGCAATAAAATCGTCTTCGAGAACCGACTTATACCGCTCCACTGTTCTTTCTGCATAGGTCAGCAGCGCCTGATCATGAATCAATTGCGCCTCTGCCTCTCTTAAGGCATCCTCGTAGGGGCGCGGATCGATCGTATAAAGCAGCTCTCCAAACTTTACATCGGCCCCTTGCTGGATATAGGTCGCCAGCAATTTGCCCGCTACCTGAGTGCGCACCTGGACAGTGACTGGCGGAATGGCCTGCCCGATGGCGTCGATGTAGAGCGGCACTTCCCTCTGTTCGACGGTCGCTACAGATACTGTGGGAGGGGGTCTTTGCGTCTTTTTAGCTTTGGAGCAGCTTTCGAAAGCTAAGAGAGGCAGAAGCAGAAAAATGGCTTTACTTAACATTGTCATAAATTTTCAACTCGGCTAATTCTTTTGGAGGCGTCATTTCCCATTCTGCGCTGGTCTCTTCTAAAATTCCTATAGAAAAGGCCAAATTGGCCAAGGAAGCGGCCCACTGGGTGCGCGTCAGCACCAGCTGCGCGCGCGCATTGCTTAAAGTCGTGAGGGCATTGAGCATATCCAAAAAGGATGAAACCCCCACTTTATACTGGCTGACAACGCCTCTATAGGCGCGCTGGCTCGATTGTAAAAGCGCCATGCTATTGGGCAAATTGGCCGCAGCTGTTGTAAAGGCGTAATAGTTTGTGACAACTTGCGTTGAAACGTTTGCCACTTGAACATCCAAATTTGCCAAAGCTTCCTGGATTTGGGCCCTAATCTGCCGCTGCTGGTTATAATAAAAAAAGCCTTGGAAGACAGGAAAATCCCAATTGAGGGAAATGCTATTGCTTTTGACCAGATTGCGGTTGGGGCTTGTACTA
>CAVUZO010000005.1:0-114814 GCA_963745935.1 uncultured Parachlamydiaceae bacterium | reverse complement strand
TTGTGCAACAATTTTTCTGTAAAATCTGAGCTCTTCTTCTCTTACCTATTTTTTTTCGGTGTTTTTGCCCTTTTGGATTGTTCGCATCAATTTTACCATGCCCCCCAAGGCAAGTCGCGGGCGAGGGGACATGGTAAAATTGACACTCACAATCCAGGGGCAAAAAAATGTTACTTAGCTGCTCGACTCCACTCTTTTTATTCCACGTCCAGGTAAACCCTTCCAGTCACCCACTCCTCGTGTATCTCTTGAAGAATCGCTGTTACTAATCTCTCGCAGGACTCCTCATTCGAAAACACCCTCACAACTCTTGTCCGCCTTTTTATCTCCTGATTCAGCCTCTCCATTGCATTGGACGTGCGAATCTTTTTTCTGTGCTCTTGAGGAAATTGAAAAAACGTCAAGCCCTCTTCCACATTATTTTCAAGCCATTCTGCGAACTTCGGTGCCGCTTTTGCGTATTTTTCTACTGCAATTCTCTTGCACTCCCGAGCCAGCTCTAAGTTCGGACAATTGAAAATATCCCTCATTACTTGTCCTATCTCTTCCTTCATTTCTTGCCTCGGAGCATAGCTTTGAGCATTTTGAGCCATATGAAATATGCATCTTTGCCAAGGAACTGATGGGAATACAGCCTTTCTGGCTGCCCCTAAACCACTATGGTCATCCGAAATAAGGAGCTCCAGGCCATTCATTCCGCGTTTCTGAAGATCTTCAAAAAAATGTCGCCAATGAACTTCCGCTTCAGAAAGACTCACCGAAACACCCAACACTTCTCTTTTGCCTTTTTCATTTACGCCTATTGCTGAAAGCACTGCCAAATCTCTGACGTTTCCTGCGTGTCGCACCTTCTCATATCGCGCATCCACGTAAATATACTTTATCTTGCCCAAAAGCCTCTGTCGAAAAGCTTGTAACTCTTCATCCAGGAGGCTTGCTAATCGGGAAACCTGCGTAGAACTAACCTCAAAGCCACAAAGTTCTTCCGTTATTTTTCTAACATGCCTTGTAGAAACTCCCTGCACGTACATTTCAGCTATGGCGACTTTCAGCGCTTTTTCCGAGCGGCATCCTTTTTCAAGGCAACTAGGATAAAATTCCAAATCGCGAACTTGCGGTATTTTTAGTTGCAATGGACCAGAACGTGTTTGCAACATCTTATCTTTAAAGCCATTAGAATAACCCTTACGGTCCTCAGTACGTTCAAAAGGCTGGGCTCCAATACATTTCTCCCGCTCAATTTTCATTAGTTCATTGAGCAGCTTTTCAAGAACGGGTGCAAAATTTTCAGTACCTCCGTGAATTAAGCCTTCCAAAATTTCTGCAATCATTTTAGATTTAACAATGTCTGAGATCATGGTTCCTCTTTGTTTGTCGTTATTCAAGAGAATCAAGTCTCAGACTTTTTTTGGCAACCACTCCCTTCGACCGCCAATTACGAATTTACAGAAACAATGTTACACTACCCAAAAGCTGGCCGTGACGCCAGTTATTCCAAGTTATTAAGGGCAGCAACCTCGTTACAAATGCGTTGGCTTTCGGGGAATGTGATGAATGTTGCAGCTTCCGCTACCTTCACCCAGCGGCTATCATAAATTTCGCTAGGCTGTAAAGTCACTTGGCCTTCGACCTCTGCTAAAAAATAGAATACCTGCTTCTGAATGAGCTGCTCACCGCGCGCAAACGTGTAGACTTCTTGAAAAGGAGTCTCTCTTAAAAGATGTTTAATCTTGAGGCCTGTCTCTTCGAATAGTTCACGTACAGCAGCTTCTAGAGGCGTTTCATTGGGTTCAGGATGTCCCTTTGGAAAAGCCCAAAACGCCCCCTTTTTATGCTGAACTAAAAGAACTTTCCACTCTCCTGTTTGTTTGCGCAAGGGAATAATCCCATAAGAAGTTTCACGGGGCATAACGCTTCATGACAAGGGTGGCGTTGTGGCCGCCAAAGCCGAAGGAGTTGGAGATGGCCACGTCGACGTCCCATTTTTCAGCATGGGTGGGGACATGGAAGTCGAGACCGGGTTCAGGGTCTTCAAGATTGAGGGTAGGATGAATTTTGCCATCGAGGATGGCTTTGACGCAAGCCACGGCTTCAATGCCGCCCGCGGCGCCAAGCGCATGTCCAATCATCGACTTTGTGGCATTCATAGCGATCTTATTTCGGCTGGAGAAAATCTGCTTAAGAGCTTCGACTTCGGCCATATCGCCAAGAGGTGTCGAGGTAGCGTGCGCATTGATGTAATTGACGCGATCGGCATTGACTTCGGCATCCTGAAGTGCGTTGCGAATGCAGAGGGCTACTCCAGCGCCATCCTGGCGCGGCTCTGTCATGTGGTAAGCGTCGCAGGAGATGCCGCCTCCCAAGTATTCTGCCAAGATGGGGGCGCCCCGCTTTTGGGCATGCTCGAGCGTCTCGAGGATCAGGATGCCGGCGCCTTCGCCCATCACAAAGCCGTCGCGCCCTTTGTCCCAGGGCCGTGAAGCCTTTTCGGGGGCGTCGTTGCGTTGGGAGAGGGCTTTGCAGGAGCAAAAGCCGGCGAGGCCAATGGGCAGAATAGGCGCCTCGACACCTCCACACACCATTAGGTCGGCTTCCCCTTTTCTCAGATGGTTGGCGGCGGAGATAATGGCATTATTGGAGGTGGCACAGGCTGTGGAAATGGAGTAGTTGGGGCCCATAAAGCCTATGTCCATAGCCAGGAGGCCGCCTGCCATGTTGGTCAGGATGTAGGGGACAAAGAAGGGGGTGACGCGGCGCGGGCCCTTTTCAAGCAGGGCTTGGACACCATCCGCATAGACTGTCATGCCTCCCATTCCGGAGCCAACGAGCACTCCGCAGCGAGGTTTCTCAAGCGCTGTTACGTCTTTAAGACCTGCGGATTCGAGCGCCTTTTTGCCCGCCACCATGGCGTAGGAGATGAATTTATCGACACGGCGCGCCTGCTTTTTGTCCAGATAGTCGCCCACATCGAAATTGTGGATGACGCCTGCAAACTTTGTGGGAAACTCTTCGGTCGGAAATTCACTAATTGTGGAAATGCCGCTTTTACCGGCGAGGAGATTTTGATAAAAAATGTCGACATCGGATCCTAAACTGGAAACGACACCCATGCCTGTGATGACAATTCGTTTTTTCATTTGATCTCTTTTTTAAAATCGATGGCAACATCCACGATGTCGGCCTGTTTCCAGAGCTCTTCCAGAGCATACTTTTCTCGAAGTTCAGGGATGAAAAGATGGATGACAATGTCCCCAAAATCGACGACCACCCATTCGGCGCTTTTATCCCCTTCGATGTGCCAAAAAGGTACTTTTAAAGCGGCAGCGGCATCGACAATCGCTTTCGATATCGATTTGACATGCCGATCGACAGTCCCTTCGGCTATGATGAAGTAGTCGGCCATTGTGCTGAATTTGCGCACATCGAGCACTAAAATATTAAAGCCTTTCTTGTCGAAAATGGCCTGGGAAATTGCATTTAAAATAGGTTGGTTTGAATGTTTCATAGGCTATAAGTATAAATGATTAGTTTTTATGTAGTCCAGCACTTCCTTTGGAACTAGATGGTCGCAAATAAGTTCACTTTTTAACCTGTGGCGCACCTCAGTCGCAGAAATGTCCATTTCCCTAGTCACTGTCAAGCCCGCCTGAATGGCTTTTAAAACAGAGGGAGGGCCTTCAAGAGTGTTAAGATTTACAGCTCCTGCGCGACTCCCAATAGCTAAGGGAACAAGCGCGACCAGCTCAACGACCCGATGCCAGCGGAAAAAGCTCTGCAGGGCATCCTCGCCAAGAATAAGAGAATATTGAGCCTCTTTTTTTTTCTGCAGTTCAACGATTGTATCATAGGTATAAGAGGGCCCTTCTCGAGACATTTCAACATCGACTGCCCGGAAAAAGGGAATATCCCGAATGGCAATTTTGACCATTTCTAGACGCTGGAACGCATCTGTAGCCTGCTCATCTTGCTTAAAAGGGTTGACGCGCGCCGGACAAAACCAGACCTCATCGAGTTGGCGCTTTTCCATGATTTCGACAGCTAAATTGAGATGTCCTAAGTGAATGGGATCAAAAGTCCCTCCAAAGAAGCCAATGCGTTTCAAAGAATTTCCCATCCGCGCCTCATGCAAATAGAGCGTAAGACGCGGTCGGGATTGACGCCTACAGGATGACCTGCCGCTTCTAGAAGAGGGAGGTCCAGGTGGCTGTCAGAATAGGCGTAGACTGCTTCTCGCTCAAACCCATCTTTTTCAAGAAGGTGATTCAAATAGCGGCGTTTCTCCTGGCCGCAAAAAACTGTTCCTAAAGAGCTAAATCGCTGCTGGTCGACTCGATAGGGGGTGGCCTGCCACTCCTCCACATTTAGCCAGGAGACGATTTCTGAAACAAGAAAGTCGGGCCCGCTAGAGAGAATGATAGTGCGATGTCCTAAGCTTTGCGCCTCGCGCAGCCGAGAGAGGACTGGCTCATAGAAGAGAGAAGGGAGTATCTTTACTACAAACTGAGCGGCGATCTGCTTGACCGAGGCAACCGAGGAGCCTTTGAAAAGGCGGTTAAAAAGGCGTTCATGGGTACTCTGCAGGGAGAGTCCGCCCGCTTTATGCAAGCCATAACAGCCGACAGAATAGACGAGGGAAAGAAGAGAAAATCCAGCTTTTTGATAGAGGAAGGAGCCAAAAAGAAAGCTGCTGTTCCCTTTCAGAAGCGTGTGATCGAGATCGAAAATGCTAACTTTTGCTTTCGATCTCATCGATTTTACTTTCGACCTCACGGATCCCTTGGTTGATCTTCTCCAACCGCTCTTTTTCAGCTGCCAATTGTGCGTTGTAGCTCATGGAAAGCTCAAAATCAAGGCATGAGCCATTCACAGATTTGCGGCAAATTTCGATCTGCTCTTTGATTTCCTGGCGGAGCTCTCTCTTTTCTTTCAGCAGCTCTTTTAGCCGCTGCAGATGATCGCGATCATCGTCGGAAAGATTAAGCAGGGCCTGCTCTTTTTTCTCTCCAATGAGGTCGCGGAGAGGTTTTAAGCGCTTTTCTAGGTCCAGCTTTTCGCCTTTGGAAAGAGAGGCGCCTGCAATTTTTGATAAGAGCTCTTCGCGCTGAAGAGAGAGGCTATCCGCATCCAACTTGTCGGCTTCTGCAAGGAGACTTTCGCATTTGTCTATAAACTCTTGTGTACTCTTTCTGCGCATCGTTTCTTTTTCAAGCACGATCTGCTGCTTTTCCGCTTCGGCCTCTTTCTGCTTCTGCTGAATAAGCTGGCGCGCAGCGCCCATCTCATCGCGAAGAGCATTTAATTCATCTCTTCCTAGTTCAAGCTGGCGCATCAGGGCCACTAACTCATCCAGCTTCTTTTGCGCATCGGCAAGGGCAACCCCTCCTTCAGCAAAGGTGGAGCAAAATGCTTGAATCTGATTGTGAAGTTGATCGTAATTCTCTTTAAAGGCCACTTTTTGTTGAGCCCGCTCTTTTTTTCGCTCCTTTTCAACCTCTTTGACCTGGTCCCAACACTTGCTGAGAGCCATTCTTGTGTGAGTAAAAGCGTGGGTATTGAGCGTCAAAAGCTTGGCCATTCCCTGCAGGGCCTTAATCTCTTCGCGCAAAAAGAAAAGAGAATCTTGGATTTCTTGGCCTTTGAAATGGGCGGCGATAAAAGCATCGATATCCTGCACAAACTGCTGGCTAATTTCCCTGATGAGATCTTTGCGCCGGGGAAAAATTTTATCTCCAGCCTGAGAAAGGCGCTGGAAAAACTTATTTTTCTGCTTGATGCGCATTTCCGTTTTAATGAGCTCTTTGCGCAGTGCATTGATGCGGGAGGCCTGAGCATTCAATATAAGCAGCTCTTGCTGGATCCCTGCATAGGTTTTCAACTGATTATCGGACAATTTTGTTGCAATACCGAATTGGAAAGGGGGCAAATGGCCCAGCTGTTCTGCGCTGTTTGCAATTTCATTTTCTAGAGCTGCTACTGCAATTTCAATCTGTTCGGCAGCAAAAGCGCTCTGCTCTTCTAGAATATCCTTAAGGCGCCTTGCTTCCTTAGAAAGGTCGCTATATTTGGCCCATAAAAAGGCGCGAGAAGCTGGATTGATGTTCTGCTTGAACAGCTCAATGCAAACATTGCGCGCTTCCCAGAAGCTTTTAAAATGGGGAGTTCCCCCCTGCGCAAGTGCCGCTTCCATAAAGGCAATTGCCTTAT
The DNA here is from genome assembly GCA_963745935.1 of uncultured Parachlamydiaceae bacterium. Lineage (GTDB taxonomy): Bacteria > Chlamydiota > Chlamydiia > Chlamydiales > Parachlamydiaceae > JAJFUZ01. The sequence goes on along the minus strand of CAVUZO010000005.1, from coordinate 108,610 downwards.
TCAGCTTCATTTCCCCATCAGATTGGCTCTCAAGGTCTGCCAGAAAGGAGTCAAACGCTTTTTTGTAACTGCCCTCTTGCTGCGGATTATCGACAGCCGCCTGCTCAGAAAGCAGCTCTTCTTGCTGCGGATTATCGACAGCCGCCTGCTCAGAAAGCAGCTCTTCTTGCTGGCTAGATTCGGGTTGAGAAGCTACCTCAGACTGTGAAAAAGAGTCTTCGGTTTTGGGGATCTGTTCTTCGCTAAGGTTCATAAATTAAAAAATCTAATTTGTTGTGTGTCTAAAACTGCTTTTTTCCTAAAAATTTTAAATAGAATCATAAGGGATTATCGCATTTACATGAAGCTAAATATGTACATACTCCATATTTAACCTCTAGGTTCCGACTCATAATCTTGGCGGATCATATCGATGGCAACTTCAGGGTCGTGCAGATCGAGATCGAGCCAGCGAAACATCGGCTCGCGGCGAAACCAGGTGAACTGTCTTTTGGCATAGTTGCGCGAAGCTTGTTTAAAGCTTTCAACAAAACGGCGATACTCTTCCGGAGTCTGCGCCGTCTCCAGAAAATCAAGCGCTTGTCGATATCCAATGGCTTGTGAAGCGGATGGATTTTGTTTAAAGCCCGCTTGGATGAGGCTTCTCACCTCATCTAAAAAGCCTTCGTGAATCATCTGTTCGCAACGTTTTTCAATGCGCTGATAGAGCCGCTCTTTTGGACGGTATAAAAACCAGCAGCGAAAATCGTAAGTTTGCGGCTTGTGGCGCGCTTTCCAGGAAAGTTTGCTGACCTTCTTTCCCGTCAACGTAATGATCTCGAGCGCTCTGACGATTTTCTGCTTGTCATGTTTTGTAATCGTCGCCGCGTAGTGCGGATCAAGCTGCCTCAGACGCTCAAAAAGAGACTCTGAACCTAACGTTTCGATCTCTTCTTCTAATTTTTTCCGTAGCTCTGGTACCGATGGAGGACCACTTGGAGGGCCAAAAAGAAGGGAGTGAATGTAAAACCCAGAGCCTCCAGCAAAAATCGGCACATTGTCCCTTCCAGTGACGATTTGACAACTCTGGCGCGCTTCAAAATAAAAATCGACTACATTGAAGCTATCGGTCACATCGCGAATATCGATAAGATGGTGCGGGACAGTCTCGCGCTGTTCGAGCGTTGGCTTCGCAGTCCCAATATCCATGCCTCGATAGACCTGCATGGAATCGGCAGAGATAATCTCGCCTCCCATGGCTTTAGCTAGGGAAATTGCAAAAGCAGATTTGCCGCATCCGGTAGGGCCGGCCAAGATAATGGCGCGCTTTTTAGGCTTTTGGAGATTTTCAGGAATCTGCTTTTTTGCTTCAACCGCAAAACCGGCAAAAATACGTTCAATCTCTTCTTCTACACAGGTGGTTTCACTGGTCACGGCATTCTAGGAAATAGGGGTTACAGAGGAAGTTTTGCAACCCCTCTACAAATTGTGCTCTTTAAAACCGACGCAAGCCTTCCTCTTCTGTCTGGGAAATCTCTAATACGTGGTCGAAACCAGACATCTTAAGGACATCCATCACATTCGAGGTCACGCTACAAACGACAAGTCTTCCTGAGAGACTTTTGAGTTTCTTCGTTGTCGAAAGAAGCATGCGCATCCCAGCGCTGCTCAAATAGGAAACTCCGCTGAAGTCAATGAGAAGTTTGCTCTCGCCGCTGTTGATGCTTTCGAATACTTTTTTTTCGGCGCTAGGCGAAGAGACGGCATCCAATCTGCCTCTCATCCGGAGGATCAAAATGTCGCCCTTTTTCTCCTCTTTCACATCGACAACGCCTTCACCGATTCCCATAAACACCTCGACGATCGCCTTACATATTTTTGAACTTATGCCATCCTATCTTCCACACAGTCTGGAGCAGAGACACTGTTTTTGCCGTGCGCACCTGTTGAGCTTTTTTCTAAAAACTGCACTCTTTCTGCCGCCACGCGCAATTTGCAGCGTTTATCTCCATCTTTCGCATGCCAAACATCAAGCTGCAAACGACCTTCTACAAGTACAGGTGAAGAACATTCAAGCCTTTGCACACACACCTCGGCCTGTTTCCCCCAGACAACGACATCGACAAAACAGACCTCTTGCTGCTTGTCTCCAATAAGATTGACATAATCGCGGTTGAGAGCGACGAGGAGATCCGTAACGGCGACTCCACCTGGAGTTTTGCGCAGCTCTGGTTTTTTCGTGAGTCTCCCAGCAATGATAACTTTGTTCAGAGCCGCCATAGGATCGCCATCTCCTTATATCCTTCTTTTGCCCCACCATATTCACATAGTTTTTTTTTAACAAGGCGAAAAAAAATGAGCAGGAAACAACTGATATTAAGGATATTACGCCATTATTACTCCACTAAATCAAGTTCAACACGCTGACCGATCCGGGCACAAACAGAAAGGACGATGGTGCGCAGCGCTTTAATGGTCATCCCTTTGCGCCCTACTACTTTACCCATATCATCTTGGGAGACGCGCACTTGAACATGGATGCCTCGATCATTTTGGGTACACTGCACTTCAACTTTATCGGGTTGATCGACTAAATTTTTCACTAAATATTCAATAAATTCCTTCATAATAACCTGTCATCACGTTTATTCATTCACCGGGTGTCTCCTGGCGTACAATCCGTATTTCATACCACGCTGCCCTGTTTTGACTCAATGACAACTTCAAACTTGGCCCAAATGCGAAAATCTGCTAAGTCTATTGGCATGTCTGATTTTATCCAGATCCAGTGGACCAGCGGCAGCCTCGACGAAGCGCGCAAAATCGCCCGTTACCTTGTCCAAGAGCGGCATGTAGCGTGTGCGAAGATCATTCCTTGGGTCGAATCTGTCTACATGTGGAATAACCAGCTCGAAACCACTCAAGAGAGCATTATTATCATGCAGACTCGTCGAGAGATGTATGACAAAGTTAAAGAGATTATCCTGCAAAATTGCAAGTATCAAGTCCCAGAAATTATCTTCTCCTCAATCGCTGGAGGCAACCAGCAGTTCCTCGACTGGCTGGAACAGAGTACTTTAGTTTAAGCGTGATGTAGGGGCGCAAGTCGGGTTTAATAAAACAGCGCCTGCCTCGGGACGCGCAGATCGATGTTCAGGGCTGCTTTTTCGACCAGAGAGCCTTCAGAAAGAACCTTTTTGCTCTCCTCTTTTGCAAGAAATTCGCGTAAGACCAGATAGCGCGCGAGCCCCTGTTTCCAATTAGCTGTTCCTAGACGCAAGACACGCGCCTGGGTAATGAGAGGTATTCTTCCATCGCGATCCTGGCTCAACCGCTCCTCTATGATGAGCACCACTTGGCGCTGACCATAACTTAAAGAATAGGCTTTTGAGACATCGATCCGTCTGATGGACACCGGTTCATCTCTGAATAGGTGCATCAAGTGTGTATAAATGTTAAGCGCCATCTCAAAGCGCCCCCCTTTGAGCTGTTGTCCCCAAAGAAGCTTTGGATCTGTTGCAATGTCACCCATTCCGTCAAAAGCGGTGGCTCCTAGGATAATCTCGGGCAATTTTTTAGGAGTAAAGAAGGGATGGAAAGGAAAAAGATGCCCCTCGCTGTCCATAGCTGTATTGCGATAATCCCCTAAAAATGCCATTGGTTTTCGCAGCTGATGCTCAACCAGCAAAGTTCCAGGCTTAATTTTGGCAACGTGCGCCTCTTTAATGAGAGGATTGGCGCGCAATGTGCGCTCCGCCTCTGCACAGTTAAATCGTAGAAGGCTAACGGGACGGTCGACCGAAAGATTGAGAAGCTCGGCTAAATAGCCTGTTTTAAGCAGCTCCCCATCGCTACTGGCCTGTGCAAGGGCCACGAGGCGAAACTTTGGGTCATCGAACTGCTTTGCGCGGACATGGCGAAAATAGGAGCGGGTCCCGAAAGCGATTCCAGAGACAATTAGAATCGAACAGAGAATCAGCAACCAGGCTTTTTTTCTTGGAATCATAAAACTGAATATCTGCGCCTATTTTTAAGAACTAGGTCAACCCGGTCGATCTCTTCGCGACTGTTGGCATAATCATTGAGCGGGTTGCCGATATTATAGATGTAAAGCGTCTCTCCGATAAACATCTTTTTGTGTCCGCACATCTCCAGCATCGGAAAAAGGGTGGCTTTATCTTTCAAGACGCGGAAATATTCGCCATTGATATCGCGCAGATCGCGATCGTCAATATGACGCCATAAAAAATACTTAAATGTTGCCGGATGCCAAAAAACAAAAGGAATATCGCGATAGAGCTGCTGGTCGATAACCATCTCTGGAATGGGCTGAGCATACTTCATGGGGGTCTTGCCAGGGGGATAAATCTCACACTGCCCCCAAGTCATCAAGATATCATGATCCGTGTAAGCGCGATGCAGGGTGTCCAAAACATGTTCATAGGCGAGCCAGTCATCTCCATCGATCACGACAACAACATCGCTGTCCTCACATTCTAAGAGCTTGATAGCCTCTACAAGTCCCTGTAAGGCCCCTTGATTTGTTTGATGAAAAATCTTTTTCCAGCCGTTTCGTTTAGAAAAATCCTCGATAATTTCTCTCTGCTTTTTTAATGTGGAGCCATCGTCAATGATACACACATCATAATCCTTGAACGTTTGCATCTCAATCGATTGCAACGTTTTGGGGAGATAATCAACACTGTTGAAGGAAGGAACGACAATTTTAAAGCGCATATTTTTCCAGTTGTAAAGCGCGCAGTTTCCAGTCGCGCAGTTTGCTCTGTTCAAGAGCTTTTCGAGAAAGCATTTGAAAAAGGGAATCATCCGTCAGGATATTATCCAGAGCGGCGATAAAGGCGTTTATATAGACAGCTGTACCAGGCTGGTCATGAATCACTATACCGGCTTCTGCAACAACCTCAGGCAGAGCACCCAGTGCGGATGTGACCGCACAGACCCCAGCAGCCTGCGCCTCCATAACTTTTACGCAACTTGCATCTTCATAACTGGTCGGAGAGACCAGTATTGCAGCTTTCATCAATTCCTGAGCATACTGCTGATGAAGCATAGGGCCCTGGACGGTACAATTTGGCAGTTGCCGTATCAGGTCTACGGCTTGAGACATCTCATCCACATGGACATGCAGTTCAAGATCTGGATGTCTCTTTTTAAGCTCAAGAAAAATAGGGGACATAAACTTGAGTCCCTGACTTGCTGGACCCTCATAAAGGAGGCGCTTTCTTCTTCTCTCTTCGTGCCCAGAATAGACACTCAGATCAACTCCAGCAGGCAAAAGTTGCGCCCTATTTTGCGGATAGCCTGAGGAGCCGCAAAGCGTATTGATTTGCCATTCGCTCACACATAAAAGTTCATTGAAAAGAGCCATGACTCGCGGATCGCCAATCCCTATGGTATGCGCATTTTTATCGTCTTCATGGATCCAGAGAAGTTTCCTTTTTGCCTTGAATTGCCAGAGGGCCTTCCAGCTGCGCACTCCAATCATCAGATCCACATTCTTTAAATTCCAAGCCTCCCCAACGCTTAGATAGCGCGGCTTTGTAGGCGGAGGAGAAATAATTGGGGTAACAACATAGACCTCATGTCCAAGGGCTTCCAAAGCTCGCGACAGATAGGTGACGCCCCTCTCGATCCCTCCTAACGGCTTTTCTTCTAACGTATTGCCGTGAAAAGGTTCGCAGTTGAAGGGATAAAATAGAATTTTCACTTAAAACCTATTTTTAAATAATTGAGCAGCCCTTCGGCGCGCAGCTTCCAGTCAAAATTTCGGGCGTACTCCAGGCAGCGCTGAGAAAGCCTTTGAAAATGATCTTCATCTGAAAAAAGAGCCTCGCAAGCTTCAACAAAGCGATTCTGATAATCGCGACTACCCGCTTTCCCTTCTAACAATATTCCTGCATCTTTGACTACTTCTGGCAGTGCAGCCAGAGCGCTAGTGACAGGAACACACCCTGCGGCCATTGCCTCATGAGCAGTGATGCAGCTGGTCTCTCCAAATTCAGTCGGATAAGCCCAAATAGCCGACTTCATGAATTCGCGCGCAAGCCTATGTTGAGGTAAAGGTCCATAAATGTTGCAGTCTGGAATCGATCGTAGCCGGGCAAAAAGAGAGGAGACATCCCCTTCTGACACATTAATAGGAGGCCATTCAGTTCTATAGACGCTCGCACTACTGAAAATGGCCAGCTCCGCATCTGAATGGCGCCGCTTCAGTTCTAAAAATATCGCCGTCAAGTTTTCAAGCCCTCTTAGAGGAGATGAGGAATAGATCAGCCTCTTGCGCCGCCTCTTTTTCTTCCCCTTGAAAATCGGCTAGCTGAACGCCATTGCGAAGCAGAAAAGTTTTTTCAAGAGGAAATCCCGATACTTTACAGAGGGTGTCGCGATGCCATTCACTCACAGGTAAAAAGGCGTCAATTGTCCGAATCATGCGCTGATCCCCGAGTCCAAAAGTATGGAGATTGTCAAAAGCGTCACCTGCCCAGTAGAGTTTCATTTTACAGGGAAAGGGCTGCATCAGCCCTTTTAATCCGCGAATGACGATTAAGACATCAAAGGGCTCAAGCTCTTCCAAACGCAGAGCAGACAGATATCTAGGACGAGAGGGCGGAAGAAGGGACAACTCTGAAAGGACTGTCACCTCGTGTCCAAGAGAATCAAGGGCCTCTGCAAGTCTTATGACAGCTGTCTCCGTTCCTCCAAGAGGCCTCTCTTCCAGAGTTTTACCATGGAAGGGGGTACAGTCGAGAGGATAGAAAACAATTTTCATTTTGAGCGGCGCTTTTTATCCAGGGCGTAAATGAGAAGTCGATCGACAAGTTCCGCTCCCGTGATTCCGTTTGCCTGGCACATCTGCGGATAGGCACTCGTGGGAGTACATCCGGGGATCGGATTGATCTCGTTGAGCCAAAATTTCTGATTCTCATCGAGGAAAAAATCGACCCGCGCAAAACCTGAACAGCCGGCGGCTTGATAGGCAGTTTGCGCCAAATACATCCCCTCTTCAATCAGCTCTTTAGAGAGAGGGGCCTTTGCCAGAAAGGGAACGGCTTTTGGGCCATACTTATCATGGTAGCCGACGAGCTCTCCCTTGCCGCAAACCTCTCCTGGAGGCAAGACCGTCACCCAGTCGTTGCCAAGAAGGGCAAATTCAATCTCGCGCACTTTTATGCCATTTTCTACAAGAATTTGTGTATCTAATCGAAACGCCCCCTCAATGGCGCTTTCAAGCTCCTGCAGATTCTCCGCTTTTTTGACCCCGATCGTGGATCCTAAGTGAAGTGGCTTCACAAAATAGGGCCAGCTGAGCTGCTCAGAGATTGTCTTTAGCAAGGTTTCGCGATTGCGCTTCCACTCCGTTTCACTGAAGTCGACAAAAGGGATCACGTCTACTCCATTGAGCAGCATCAGCTTCTTAGTCAACGCTTTGTCCATGCTGATGGCTGAGGAGCGATGGTCGCATCCCACGTAGGGTTTTCCCAGAATTTCAAAAAAGCCTTGGATCGCCCCATCTTCCCCCAGGGGGCCGTGAAGAATGGGAAAAAGAATGTCGCATTGAGAAAGTTCACTTAAGACTGCGGGAGGGAGCAGCTCTGCATCTTCTTTCTCTTCTAATTTTTGCATCGCTGTCGTCCCGCTCACCCAGTGTCCACTCTTGGCAATGCCAAAATGGAAAATGTCGTAGAGTTTGCCAGAAAGTGAGCTTAAGATATATTGTGCCGACATAAGCGACACCTCATGCTCGGCAGATTGACCCCCAAAAATGACCCCCACTTTCAGCCTGCGGATAGGATTTTCCTTAAAATAGGCCAGCATATCGGGCCCAAGCCGGGTGATATCCCCAGCTCCTAAAGTCACAAGCACATCGTGCGGGCGCAAATAGGCTCCTAAGGATTCAACAAGAGCTTCTTTAGGTACATAGCGACAGGGCGCGGTCGTCACTTCAGACACAATTTTCTCGCTCGTGACCCCTTCAATGGGCGCTTCGCGCGCGCCATAAATGTCTGTGATCCAAACCTCGTCTGCAGCATCAAATACTTTGCCAAAGGTGCCAAGACAATCGCGCGTCCGGGTATAACGGTGCGGCTGGTAGACAGCGATCAGACGCCTCTCTTGAACAGCCTCTTTAAGGGCGCCAAGCGTACACTGAATCTCTGTCGGATGGTGCGCATAATCGTCATAAAATTGAACGCCATACGCCTCGCCCTTCTTCTCACACCGTCTGACGACCCCTTCGAAGGATTGGAAGGCGGCGCGAATTGCCTTTTCATTTACTCCAAGAGTAGTGGCTAAACCAAATACTGCCAGAGCATTCAGCACATTGTGCCTGCCGATGCGCGCCAGCTCTATTTTTTCATAGTGATGGCCCTGAAAATCGACATCAAAGAATGTCTTAAAGCCTTCTTGAAAGTAGTGGGAAGCGCGCAGAAGATTGGTCGGACCAAAGCCGTAGCTTATTCCAGAAGGGCTTAGGGCAACAAGGCGTGAGTCATCTCCACACCAGAATAGAACTTTTACATTGGCCATAAACTTGGTGAACGCTTCAATTAACGCCGCCTCGCTCTTAAAATGGTCCAGATGGTCCAGATCAATATTTGTCACTATCGCACCCCAAGGATTGTACTTCAGGAAAGTGCCATCACTCTCGTCTGCTTCTGCAATGAAGTACTCCCCTGCCCCGTGGCCAGAGTTAACCTGCATTTTGGGCAAAACGCCACCTACAGCAAAGCTTGGATCGTAATTAGCTTCGCGCAAGACGTGCGTTAATAGCGCAGTTGTTGTGGTTTTGCCATGCGTTCCTGCCACGGCAAGCGTCTTATATCCCTCCATGAGCTCTGCAAGCATCTCTGAGCGGTGTAACAGGGTGCATTTGAGATTTTTAGCTGCTAAAAATTCGGGATTATCCAGCTTGATGTCAGAAGTGTAGATAACCTTCATATCGGGAGAAATGTGGTGCGCGGAGTGGCCAAAGAAGACTTTAGCTCCCGCTTTTGTTAACCCCTCTGTCACATAGCTGGAGGCAAGATCGCTTCCAGAAACGGCAACATTCCTGCTTAAGAGAAGCCGCGCCAAGCCGCTCATGCCGATGCCGCCAATCCCAATAAAATGACACTTTTGCATACTGCTATCCTAAAATTTCGCGAATTAATCCAACTAAATCTTGATTATTTTTTTCTCTCTTGTAGGCCACAATGTGGACGCGCCATTCGTGCAGTTTTGCGTCAGCAATGAGCTGCCGTAAACGTTCGCTGTTGAGGTCGCGTTCCAGGAGCTTTTCCGCACCCCCGACAGTCTTAACCATAAAATCGGCATTGAGCTCTTGATGGTTGTCAGCTGCTCGTGGAAAGGGAATTAAGAGAGCCGGCACTTCAAATTCAATCGCTTCAGAAATGGTCCCGGCGCCTGAGCGCGAAATAACCAGGTCTGCTGCCTGCCACGCCATCTCCATGCGTGTTTCAAATTCCTTGACAGCTGCTTCAATGCCATGCTTACGATAGTGCGAACGGGCTCGCTCAGCCATTTCGGGATGGCCCGTCATGTGAATGACCTGAAACTGCTGCCCAAGAGGTGAGGCTAGAGCCTGCAGAAGTGCTTCATTAATCGCTTGAGCCCCCTGAGAGCCTCCAAAAACAAGCAGAACTGGCTTATCGCCCTTTAGCTGAAAATAGGCTTTGGCTTCCTCTTTAGTGACATGATCCTTCTTAAACCCTGGCCTCAGCGGCATTCCCACAACGGCTGTTTTGCCTTTCAAGTGGAAAGCTGTTTCTGGAAAGTGAATCCCCGTCGTATGCGCATAGCGCGCAAGCAGGCGGTTAACCTTGCCAGGAATACTGTTGGCCTCATGCAGCACAACCGGAATGCGCTTCAAAAGGGCTGCTACAATTACAGGAAAAGTGTAATAGCTGCCAAATCCGACCGCAATGTCAGGACACACATCAGCAAGCGCGCGATGGCCTTGCCAAACCCCTTGACCTATTTTTCCCATTGCCTGCAGGAGCTTCAGCGGGTTTTTGCTTGTAAAGGCTCCGCAAGCAGTGCTGTGAAAGGGGTAGACGCCCTTGTCAAAGTAGCGATTATTAGCTAAATTTCCCCCAGCAAATATCACATCAACATTTGACAGTTCGGACAGCTGTTTGGCTAGTGCAAGAGCGGGGAAAATGTGGCCCCCTGTCCCCCCTGCAGCAATTAACACTTTTTTCTTTTGCATGGCCGACTCACTTAGAGGGATCATTCTCATAAAAATGGCTATTTTTCGCTAGAAATTAGTAGGGTATTTTTCTGGAGGTTTTTTAAAACCCGACTTGCGCCCCTACATCACGCTTAAACTTTGGCCGAACTTAGCAAGTTGCCTGATAAGCTCCGAAGGCCAAGTCGCGACTTGGCCAAGGGGCTTAGCAGAGCAAATTGCTAAGTGCAGGCAAGTTTAAGCGCGATATTCTTTTTAATTTTCAATTTTTGCAAAGTTTTCCCAAAAAGGAGAAGACTATGGAATTGAAAATTATTTTTATTTACAGCTTTTGCTCTGACATGCTTCACGCAGCGGGTATCAAATCTGATTCTCAATGTAAAATGAATCTTGCTGAAATTATGACCGTCGCTATCACAGCAGCCCTATTTTATGGAGGCAATTTTTCTAGGGCACGTCAAGTGCTCATGTGGAATGGTCATATTACTAATATGCTGAGTGAAAGCAGGCTAAATCGTCAATTGCACGCTATAGATGCTTCAATTTGGCAAATGGCCTTTCATATTGTCGCTCAAGTCTTTCATCGTACTCTTGAATACCTCGTGGATAGCATGCCTGTAGAAGTTTGTGCTAATTACAGAAGTTATCGGTGCAAAATCCTTAAAACCCGACTTGCGCCCTATCAATGACTCATCTGATGCGCGCTTGTTTTGGAGGCTAAAACGGGGCAATTTTCGCCTACTTTACTCAAGTATGTCAAAAATTGCCCCGTTTTAGCCTCCAAAAAATCGCATCATCAGCTGAATCACCGCTAGGGCGCAAATCGGGTTTAAAGGCAAAGAGTTTATCGGATTTTGCAAAGCGAAAAAGAAATTCTATTATGGTTTTAAGCTTCACATGCTGACAACAGCTTCTGAACTACCTGTAGAGTTTATCATTACACCAGCTTCCCACGCTGATATTACTGCTTTTAAGACTATGCACATTGATCTAAGAGAGGGATCAAAGATTTACGGTGACAAAGCATATACCGATTATCAATTTGAAGAAGAGCTTTCAGATATTGCAGGAATCCATTTCTTACCTGAAAGAAAGGTTAATTCAAAAAGACAGCATTCAGGGTCCCTTAACTCTATTCGAGGTAAGCTGAGAAAAAATCGAGAACTCTTTTAGTAGTTTGACAAGGCTATTGCCTAGAAGAATAGACGCTGTCACCGCACAAGGTTTTATCATGAAATTGCTTATAACCCGATTTGCGCCCTAGCAGTGATTCAGCTGATGATGCGATTTTTTGGAGGCTAAAACGGGGCAATTTTTGACATACTTGAGTAAAGTAGGCGAAAATTGCCCCGTTTTAGCCTCCAAAACAAGCGCGCATCAGATGAGTCATTGATAGGGCGCAAGTCGGGTTTAAAGGTTACCAGAATAGCTCTTATTAATTATTTTGCCCAATACTGTATATATGCATATCCCTTATTAACATAGCTCAACCGGCGCGACCTTCTTTGAGGCGGTGGCAACGCTGAGAAGAATCCCGACACCGACAAGGTTAGCCATGAGGGAGGTGCCTCCCTGGCTGAAGAGAGGCAGGTTGAGGCCGGTGCTGGGAAGAAGGCCGGAGACGACTCCTAGGTTTAAGAAGGCTTGAAAGCAGAGCAGAAAGGTCACTGAGGCGGCGTAGTAGAAGCCTTCGGGGTCGGGGGCAAGGCTCGCGATCTGAAAGCCGAGGTAGCCGAGGAGTGCGTAGAGGCTAATGAGCCCGACGATGCCGACAAAGCCAAACTCTTCGGCATAGATCGCCGCGATGTAATCATTTTGCGCTTCGGGAAGGTAGCTAAGCTTCTGCAAGCTATTGCCAGGCCCTTTGCCGAAGAGCTGACCTGAGCCGGCTGCAATTTTGGCCTGATAGGGCTGATGACCTCGGCCTTTAAGATCCAGTTCTGGATGCATGTAGACTTTGAGGCGCCCTGCAACATAGGGAAGGTTAATCGCAAAGACGCCGCCGATGGCTACAGCCACAACGAGCGGCCAGGCCCAATATTTGAGCGGAAGGCTGGTCAGAAAACAGAGCAGAACCATTGAGGTGCCAATGACAGCGGCAGTACCATTGTTGGGCTCCACCATGATGAGAAACATCGGAATTGCGGGGAGTGACACAAGCTTTAAAAAGCGCTTGAAGTCAAGCTCCTCAGGGTTAATCTTGAGAATGGAAAGGATAAAAAAGGCAGGCACCAGATACTTAACAAACTCTGAGGGCTGAAAGGAGAGGCCGCCAAGGGAGAGCCAGCGGCGCGATCCATTGACTTCGCGGCCGACGCCAGGAATCAGTACTGCAACCAGGGCCAGGGTCAAAATTGCCAGGAGAATAGGGCTATTGGCAATGAGGCGGCGGTAGCCGAATTTATAGACAATAGCCCCAAGGCCAATGCCACAAATGGCATAGTACATCTGCTTAAGCAGCGCTTGATGGGTGCTTTTGTCTAGATCGTGGTCCAAAATTTCAGCGGAAGTAGTGCTAAAAATCATGGCAAGGCCCATCGCGACGATGCAGGTAGTGACGAGGAGGAGGAGTGAGCGCATAATGGGAGGAGCGGCAGCCTAGGGCTGCCGCCCTTATTTTTGTTATTTAACGCGTACGGTATCGCCAATCTTGAGATTGCGCGCTTTCTCTTCGTTGAGATTATTGAGCTTTAAAAGCTCATCCAGCTTCATGTTGAACTGCTTCGCAATCTTCCAGGGGTTATCGCCACTCTTCAGAGTGTAATATTCCCCTTTTCCGGAAGAATCGGCTTGAGCAATTTGCTTCGAGGGCGTAGGAGCGCTCGCTGCTGGCTTTTTCCGGGTTCCGACAGGAACTTTCAAGACTTGTCCGATTTTGAGCCGATCGCTTTTCAAGTTATTAGCCTTCATAATGGCCTCAACGGTCGTCCCATTGGCTCTCGCAATCTTCTCAAGGGCATCCCCGCTCTTGACTGTCACATCGACAAACTTTGTTTCATCAGCGGGAGCTGCCTCTTCTGACTTAAGCTGAGCAGGCTTTGGTTCATGAGTTTCCGGTTCGATAATTTGAAAACTGTCGTCGTCGGCTGTGATGATAGAGGGTGCAGGAGCAGCATTCTCCTCTTCAAGCGCTGCGTCAATCATATCGACAGGTTCAGGTTTTGAAGGAGCTTGCAGCTCAACAGGGGGCTGAAGAGGGTTCACTGTTTCTTCAGTAATGGTGTAGGCCACCTCTTTATTTTCCTTTACGCTCTCTTCTTCCGTACGGAAGGCGAGCATAAAGAGAATCGCCAGCACACCAATATTTGCCAAAACGGCTACTATAATAAGATCGCGTCGTGTCATTCTTTCTTTCCTAATTCTTGGACGAGGCGCTTAAATTCATCGCCTCGATGGTTATAATCCTTAAACATGTCAAAACTTGCACAGCCGGGGGATAGCAGGACATTTTCTCCCGGCTTTGCCTTTTTAGAAGCTGCCTGAACAGCTTCTTCCAAACTTTCACACACTTCTACGGGAAAAAAATCCCCTAAATCTTGCCTAATCTGTCCAGCAGCTTGTCCAATCGCATAGAGGCCTGAAACGCGTCCCTGGAACAGCTTAAGCCAAGGAGTGTAGCTCGCTCCTTTGTGGACACCGCCTGCAATGAGATGGATCGGCCCTGCGAGCGAAAGGACTGCTTTCTCAACTGCATCGATGCTTGTCCCTTTGCTGTCATCATAGTAAGCCACACCTTCGATTTTTTTGACAAACTCGATGCGATGGGGGGGTTTGCGAAAAGTGGCAAATGAGGCGATAAAAGCATCCCCGCTCACCCCGACGGAGTGGCAAATGGCATAAGCCGCCATCAAGTTTTCAACATCGTGGGCCGCTCGGTATTCTGCGGGTAGTGTAAACACTTTTTTTTCTTTCTGATAGACAGCCGCACCATCCGAATAAATAGTGCAACCGGGATCAAATCCAATAGTTTGGACTGGAAACCCTTTCAAAAGCGGGGCGAACTCTTTTGCGGCTTGGCTGCCCATAAAAAGGGGAGCATCAGCCTTTAGACAGTTTTTGAGCTGTATTTTGGCTTCTGCATAGGCCTGCATCGAACCGTGCCGATCTAGATGGTTGGGGGTAATATTTAAGATAGCTCCCGCATCGAAAACGCGCGCTTGCAAGGTTTCTAGCTGCCATGAACTCAATTCGACAGCGAGAGTTTCCCCCTCTTCGCGCAAAGTGTCGAGAACGGTCGTCATCGGCACGCCAATATTGCCTAACGCGCGCGCCTTTTTTCCATTATAATTGAGCGCGTGCGCCACAAGCATGGTTGTGGTCGTCTTTCCATTGGATCCTGTCACCCCGAGGCAGGACTCCTGGATATGGCGACAGGCCAGTTCCACCTCTCCAATTACTTCTCGAAAGGCGGTGCGAGCAGCGACATAGAGAGGATGTGTGTTGGGCACCCCTGGAGATACAACCACGAGGTCAAAGCTATCCATGTCGAACCGTTCACTATCATGTGAAATGTGGAGACCCTGCTGGCGCAGACGTCCCAGCTCCTCATGATGCACGAGGAGCTCCCGGTCGCGATCTACTCCATGCACCTCTCCGCCGCGCTTGAGAAGAAAGTGAGCTGCCGCCCTTCCACTTAAGCCTAAGCCAATGATTAGAATTTTTTTACCGATGTACATCATTATTGCAACTTTAAAGAAGCGAGTCCAATGATCGCAAGCAGCAGCCCCACAATCCAGAAACGGATCACCACCTTTGTTTCGGGCCACCCTTTATATTCAAAATGGTGATGCAGAGGGGCGCAGAGGAAAATGCGCTTTTTGTTGCGCAATTTATAGCTCCCCACTTGCAGAATCACGGAGAGGGCTTCCGCGACAAAAATGCCTCCGACAACACCCAGCAACATCTCTCTTCGCAACAAGATTGCGGCAACTCCGATGACCCCACCAAGCGATAGAGAGCCCGTATCCCCCATGAAAACCTGCGCCGGATGGCCATTGTACCATAAAAAACCGAGACAGGCGCCTGCAAAGGCAGAGAGATAGATTGCGATTTCTCCGCTCCCTTCTATGTAGAGGATATTTAAATAGTTGGCCAAATCGACGTGGTTCGAGACGAAGGCCACAAAGGCTAAGCAGCTGGCCACCATTAAAAGGGAACCTGCGGCCAATCCATCGAGTCCATCGGTGAGGTTGACTGCGTTAGAGGCTCCTGTGACAACAAAGATAATCCAGAGCGCTGCTAGAATTGTAAAAGCTCCCGAAAAAATAAAGAGCGGATCCTTAAAAAATGGCAGATAAAAGCGTGTTGCATACTCCTGCAGACTGATCAGCTGCTGCTGATCTTTCACAAGGGGCGGAGCAAACCATTGTCCAATCTGCAGCGCTTTGGCAAAGCTTGGGCTTAAAAGATAAAAAGCCAGAAAAGCCCCTAAAAGGGCCTGAAATAGCAATTTTTTGCGGCCTGCCAAACCTGCTGTATTGCGGTATTTCAGCTTGAGGTAGTCGTCGCGACCCCCTAAGAAGCCTAAAAATAGCGTCGTAATTAGCAAAATGAGCGTAAATACATGCTTAAGATCCATCCAGAGAAGCATCGACACAATCATGGAGAAAAGAATCAGCAATCCCCCCATCGTCGGCGTGTCTTTTTTCTTCTGGTGCAGAGCGCCAAGAAGTGGGCAATCCTCAGTGCGGATCGACTGGCCGATTTTGAGCTCATAGAGCTTTTTAATAAAGCGCGGCCCCAAAAATATGCTCAAAATAAGGGCTGTCATGGCAGCCAGCATCATGCGGGTTGAAAAATAGGTGAAAGCCGCAGGAATCTTGAACCCAAACTCTTTATGTAAATATTGAATAAGTAGATAAATCATAGCTCTTCCAGTACTTTCCAAGTCGCTTTTGCACGGGACCCTTTCAAGAGGACGATGTCTCCCGGACTTAAAAGTTTGCGCAGCTCCCTGACAATTTCGATGCGCTCTTGGGCCCAAACGACCGGACGATGAGCTGCAAGCCACACATCGCGCATCACAAGACACTCCTGACCAAAGCAGAAGAGCTGGTCCACGCGATCGAGGGCATATTCTGCCACCGCGCGATGGCAGCCTTCAGAAAATTTGCCCAGCTCGACCATTCCCCCTAAAACAGCGATGCGATTGCCACCATCTCTAGGGTTTGGCAGACTACTCAGGGCGGCTTTTACAGAGAGTTCGTTGGCATTATAGGAGTCGTTTACAAAGAGGACCCCCTCTCTTTCAACCATCTCCAAACGCCTCTCAGGAAGCTCCAAACGCGCCATGGCAAGCGCAATCTCTTCCCACTCAAGCCCTAAGGTGCGCGCTACAGAAACGGCAGCTAAGAAATTGTGCCTGTTGTGCAGCCCTGGGAGCTGCAAAATGGGGAGGAGGTCGACGCCATCAGGTGACTCTATGGCCATTTTTTGGCTCTCAATACGCAACGAAAAATCGGCATCGTGACGGTCGACAGCAAAGGAGAGCTTGCGACATGAGCCGATGCGGGTCAGTTCATCAAAATTGACAATTCCTCGATCGAGTATCCCCACCTGGGTCTCTGGATGGGAAAATATTTCAGCCTTCGTCCGTCCGATCTCATCGAGGCCTGAAAAGTTGCACGCATGGACAAGCGCCGTCGTCGTAATCACGGCAATGTGAGGAGGAGCAATCTGAACAAGTCCAGCAAGCTGCCCTTTTTCTGTCATCCCCATCTCTAAGACAAGAACGTCCTCTTTGCCCTCCGTATGGTTGAGGATGGCAAGCGGCAGCCCAATTTGTGAATTGCTGTTTCCAGGAGATGCTGCGACAAGATATTTCGAGCGGAGCAGACCCGCAATAAACTCTTTTGTTGTTGTCTTCCCAACAGACCCTGTCACTGCAACTACAAGTGGTTTTCGTGCAGCGATTGTCTCTTTAGCTAGCCCCTGCAGAGCTTTTAAAACATCGTCAACATAAAGAAGAGGCAAGCCGGCTGAATTCCCTTTAAAGGATCTGCTGACAACAGCCGCCACAGCCCCTTTTGAGGCTACTTCAGCCAAATAGTCGTGCCCGTCAACCTTTTCCCCTTTTAGGGCGAAGAAGAGGTCCCCCATTTTGAGAAGGCGACTATCGACCGCCACTCCGGAAATAGTAGCCTCACGCTCTACTGTGCAGCCAATTGTGTTGGCCAATTCGCGCAATGAATAATTTGGCATAGTTTTAAATATTTAGAGTTCAGAATACAAAATCGACACTAGGTTACGGAATGAGAAGTTTTTAAACAAGTAATCTGAATACTTTCCTAACAGTAAAAATTTTAGCTTGCCCGTAAATTCGATTTTAATTATTGTGGCTTAGCTAAAGAAGCATACGTGCTTGAAAATAGTTCAAACCTAAGCCTCGGAGGAAGTTATGGCCGTTCAAGAAGAGGTCCCTAAGTCGCGAATTACTCTAACATATAAAACAGAAGTTGATGGCGAACCCGCTGTTGTCGATCTTCCTTTGCGCCTGATGGCTTTAGGAGATTTTTCCGGCGGATCTTCCAAGGATAGTCAAGTGGAGCTGGAAGAGAGGGCTCCAAGGAACTTCAACGGCAGAAATACCGATGAAGTCATGAAAGATATGGGGATCAACCTAGACATCGTCGTTCCCAATAAGATCAACCCGAAGGAAGAGGAGATGCGTGTCAAGCTGGACATCGACAGCATGAGCTCTTTTAACCCAGATTCTGTGGCGAAGCAAATCCCTCAAGTGCGCTCTCTTCTGCTCCTAAAAAAGCTTCTGGAAGAGATCCAGTCCAATGTTGCCAACAAAAAAGAGTTTGCGCAGCTTCTGAGCAAGCTCTACGCAGATACCGACTCATTAAATAAGATGCGCGAAAAATTGCAGAATTTTTCTATGTATCAGATTCCTTCTGAAATAGTTGCATCTGAAGATTCTAAAAATTAAGGGGAATAAACATGGCAAAAACTGAGACCTTAGTAGTTGAAGAAGAACAGGAGATCGGCCTGGAACAATTTTTGCAAACTGTGAAAATTGCCTCTTATGATGAGACAAAGACGCTTGTGCCCATGCTCAGCGACGGACTTTTAGAGGTCAATGAAGAGGTCACAGATGCAGCTCGATTTATATCCTCGCTTGCGACCCTCATCTGGAATATCGAACCGGGAACCTCGCGTCTGGACAAGGCTAAAATCCAGGAGCTGATCGCCCGTCTGAATAAGATGATCAACGATCAGGTCAATGAGGTGATCCACCATGAGAAGTTTCAAAAGCTGGAATCTAACTGGAGAGGGCTTTTCGACGTCATTAAGAATACCAACTTTCGCAAGAATGTGATGATCGACATGCTCGACGTTTCCAAAGAGGAGCTTCAGGAAGACTTTGAGAGCAATTCGGTAGATTTTGCCTCTTCAGCCCTTTTTCAGAAAGTGTATGTAAGCGAGTATGACCAGTTTGGCGGAAGACCATTTGGTTCTATTCTCGGCTTTTATGAGTTTGAACATACTCCCGCTGACTTAGCCTGGCTGAAGGTCATGGGAAAAATCGCCAATGCAAGCCACGCTCCCTTTATCAGCAGCGTCAAGCCACAATTTTTCGGATGCGATACGATCGAGGAACTTGCCTCCATAAAAGATCTAGAGGGGCTTCTGAACCATCCCAAGTACTCCGCCTATAACGCCCTGCGCGATTCAGAAGAGGCGGCCTACTTAGGTCTCTGTCTACCCTCTTATGTTTTGAGATTGCCTTGGCATCCAGTCACAAACCCGTGCGGCAATTTTAATTTTACCGAGTACACCTTTGGAGATGACCATCAGAAGTATCTCTGGGGCAATTCCGTTGCAATTTTTGCAAAGAATATGGTGCGCTCCTTTCAAAATTCTGGCTGGTGCCAGTATCTGAGAGGCCCAAAGGGCGGCGGCCTGGTGACCGGACTTCCCGTGCACACCTTTAACATCCGCGGAGAAGAGGAGATTAAAGTTCCGGTCGAAATGGCCATCCCCGATTATCGGGAACTGGAGTTTGCAAACTGCGGCTTTATCCCTCTGATTTATAAGAAAGGAACTGGAGAGGCCTGCTTCTTCAGTGCACAGTCGCTGAAGAGACCGAAGAAATTTAGAGATCCGAAGGATTCTGAAAACGCCCAGCTGGTCTGCAATCTCCCCTACACCTTTTCAATCACGCGTATTGCCCACTATGTGAAGAGCATTGTGCGCGACAATATCGGCAGCTCGGCAGATGCCACCTACATCAGAAATGTTCTGAACAACTGGATTATGGATTATGTAACGACATCCACCAATCCAGACGATAAAGCGCTCCTGCGCTTTCCCTTTAAAGCAGCAAAAATCGAAGTTGTAGAAAAACCGGGGCGCATTGGGTGGTACGACTGCTCAATCTCGATTTTACCGCATCTTCAAATGGAAGGAATGGATGTCGAGCTTCGGTTAGACGCTCGGCTTGGTTCTAAATAAGCGAGAATTCTTTGACCTTAAACAAAGGAGATAAAGCATATGGCTGAAAGTTATTTTGATGTGATAAATGACCCTTGTAATTCCGATACGGCGCTCAATTACGTCCAGAATAAAACCGAACGCATTGGGCACATTACCACCTTGGAGTTTAAAGCGGGGGATAAATTAAAAGCAGATTGGACCGTAAAAAATCCCATCGACCAGTCCGAACTTAAAGTGATCGCCACAATCGATCACATCTCTTGGACGGGAAATCCTACCGATCCTATTGAAGTCTCGGCAAGACTTTCCTCACAAAACAAAGGGATTTTGAAAGGTGCTTTAGCAAAACCCAATGCGAGTGCCGAATTGACAGCAACAATTGATGTCTATGAGTATGACTACGGCACGACGAAATTCTTCAAGAGCTTCCACACCGAAGGGACTCCCCTTAAATTAAACATTAAAAAAGGGAGCAAGGTGCGCATCAACCCTGAGCCCTCTAAAGACATTGAGAAGCCCGTAAATTTTAGTTTTAATATCAAATTGACCGGCAATGAGGAGGCACAGCCTGTCAATTATGCTGCTCTCACTGATATTAAGACGGTCCTGACTATTGGAACAAAAGTGGGCTAATGTTTTCCCATTAGAGTGTGGTCTTTTTAGGACCACACTCTAAATTTAAACTAAATCGGCGCTCGGAAAAACCAAAGGTCTTATGCAACAACTAAAAAGGGTTGGATGGCAAATTGGGCAGCCGCTGCTCCCGATCCATCTGTTTGCCCAAGAAGATTCACTCCTAGCGCATCTCAATTTTTACATCAAAAATAGTGGCATTCCCTTTTACGGACTTGGAAATTTAAAGTGGGACGACACCCTCCTCACTCAAGGTGTGGTCTCCATGAGCAAATGCACGCTCATTTTTCCTACCGGAGAAGTTGTAGACGTCCCGGACAATGGCAAAATAGCCTCCTTTGACCTGAATACCAGCGGGCTAAATTCGGTCTCCCTTTACCTCCATTTATTAAAAGATGCAACCGAGCAGGAGGTGTATGGAGACACTCTGGATGAAGAGGAGAAGATCACCTACTCCATAAATCAGCTTCTGCTATCGCCTGAAGCCCATATATTCTCCGCAAAAACGGGAATCAAGCTGGCTGAATTTGAAAAAAATGTGGAGAACCGCTGGAGCCTTTCAGAAAAGTATATTCCCCCTTTATTTACGATTATCCCGCACCCCTTTCTGACCGCCCATTTGTCCTCGATCCGCACGATTCTGGAGAGTTTCCAAAAAGAGCTGGAGCTGGAAAGTGCGACGGGAAGGCTCTTTGAGCAGCGCACTCTCGAGACCAAAATCTGCCTGATCGAAGTGGCGAAGATAAAACAGTTTTTCCTCAACCTGGACCGGCTCATCATCACCCACCCCTTTTATCTCTATGAGCAGCTCTCTCAATTTTTGAATACGTTGGCCTTTCTCTATGTGGACCATGCAGAATTTGCGGTCATTCCCTATCAGCATGAGAAGCTGGCGCTTCTCTTTGCCAAACAGATCGAACTGCTCCTTAAATACCTCAAACCGAAATCGGAGCAGCTAGCCTTTATCAAATTCGAGAGAAAGCCAAACTGCTACATTTCAGAAAAGCTGCCTCAAGAGCTGCATGAAGCTACTGAGGTCTTTTTTATCGTGCAAAATGTGGACCCCAAAACGAAGTTCGCAACCGAAGGGTTGAAGCTGGCAAGTTATTCGCGTCTCTTTAACATCCATCGCTTTGCACTCTCTGGCGTTTTGCTGCTGCGGCTGGAATCGGCCCCCTTCAACAATAACTTTAGCAAGTCTGCTTACGTCTATAAGCTCGAAAAAGATGCAGAGTGGGAGCACGCTCTCAAAGAGGGGAGGCTGGCATTTTCTATTCAAGGCGAAGCTCCGGAAGTCCAATCCTACTTATACTGGAGGTAGTCTTCCACTATGGGATTGCTCAATAAATTTAGAAGCATAAAAAGGCCAAGCTTTAAAGAGGAGATTGTCGAACATCTGGTCGATTTTCTTAATACTAAAAGAAATTTTGGCGCCTATCCGGCTGACTATGGGATCGACTCCTATATTTATCTAGGTACGGACCAGCAGGTCATTTTGCAGCTCATTGCAGATGTCAGAGCTGGTTTAGCAAAATATGAAAAAAGGGTGCACGACGTAGACATCCAGCCAGTTTCAAATGAGAACAGTTCGATTCTCTCCTTTAGAATCCAGTGCAAAATAGAAAAAGTTCCTCACTTTTTTCAGCTCTCTTTCTCTAATCAGAAGAATCTGTATCATCTGGAGGCCACAAAATGAGCGAAATGATGTCCCATTTTGCATCGCTGACACACTATCTGGGAGTCTCTTTAGAATTGGAAGCCAATGGCAAGAAAGAGACAATTCTTGCGGGACACATTGAAAAGCTGAATCTCTCTCTCGAATCTTACGGACACAGCTGTGGCATATTTTTCAGCAGCTTTTATGAGAAGGTCGATGCGCTCCTTGAAGAAAAGGGTGTGATTAAAGCCACGCTCTCTTTTAAAGCGATCAACCCTATCAGCAAGCAAATAATGGATCCCCTATTCGAGATTAAAGGGATTGTCACACACAAATACTCAAAATCGTGGAATCCTGTCGAAACGCTCACAGAAACGCCGACTTACCATGAAATTTGGATCAGCGATAATGCCAAGGCCACCTGGGAGGAGCATTTTCCTACCAATAACATTTATGTGGACCAGTCGATGAAGGAGGTGCTCGAGAAGCACGCCAACCCTGAAATTTCCCCCCAATTTGAATGGGATAAACTGGAGGTCAAACATCCGGTTATTGCTTTTACCCTTCCCCACAGGAATGGAATTTCAAATGAAGATCAGGTGAGCTTCTACTCCTTTCTATTCTGGTATTTACATATGGAAAATGGGATCTGGGCCTATGACTATAAGAAGCACACCTACTCCATTATCGGAAAAAAGGCAAAACCTGCCGGAGAACCTTTTGCAATTGTTGAAAAGTGGGTCGAGACGCCTCAACATATTCCTGCGAAACCAGCCCGCTTCAACAGTAGAACAGTGAAACACACCTCTGAGCGTGTCGAAAACAAAGATAAAGAAAATAAGGACGCCTTTAAATCTGTCCGAAGAGATGCCCTCAGCTCGGAAAACTATCACCGTTTCCCCGACGAGGCTCCGGAAACAGTCCACTCCACACTGGCCCCAGAAAAGGATCTCCTTGTCGTTGAATTTAATGAGATGGAAGATCTTATTATTGACAAGCTGCTTCCCGGATCGGGCGTCTCTTTCAAACCTGATCATGGATTGGGTACATGGTCCAAAAAACTGACTAAAAATTATCGCGTTCGCAGCCTCTATATGGTGTCGGACTCCATCCCCATTTCACAAAAGCCTGACAAGACGGTCCAGCATTATAGATCGGGGATAAAAGTGGTCTTGGAGGAGGAGGAGGAGCCTTTTGTGCTGCGGCCTGCGTTCCTGGCTCCGAATTATCCCTTTAAAGTGCTTGGAAAGGTCTTTAGCGATATCGGCGACGAGGAGCAGACAACCTATAAAATTCAGGAATCGGAAAAGGCTCCCCTTGGACAATACCTTGTGAAGGTGCCTTTTGTGGAGGGGGGCAAAAAAGTCATTGCTCCTTTCACTCCCCATGATACCGCGCAAGACTTTCGCCCCCTTGTAAAAAACAGTGAAGTTGAGCTCCTGATCTATTTCCGCACAGCCCTCATCAACCGCTGCATTAATTGGGGCCCTCTGACGAGATATCCGAGTGGAGTTCAAGGGAATCAGCTAATGATGGGCTCCAATGGAAAAGATGAGCACACCTCCATCAATTTCGAATACAAGGATGGCAAAAATCCCTACTTTGCCATCAAACAATCCTCTTCAGAGACGCAGACTCAGACGCTTGAGGTGCAGAAAGAGGAGCTCCTGATCACTGTTGATGAAAAGGACAAAAAAACCGTTCTTGTCAAACTTAATAAAGATGGCGGGGTCATCATCTCATTTGAGGATAAATCAGCAGGAGTTACTCAACAGATTCTCTTTGATGGGAAAAACAGCACTCTTATTTTTAAGGGAAACGAGGGAACCAGCACGATTGTCCAGGGCCCTGAAACCATTGCTGTCACTTGTAAAAATTTTAATGTGGATGCTGAGAAAATCACGTTTACAGCGAAAGACACCATTACCGAAAAAGCGGGAACGAAGATTTTTCATGACGCTCCGGTTGTAGACGCCCCCACAAAAGCGATGAATATAAAACCTTAACTCAGGCTTTGTCTAATTTTATGAACTCATCTTCGGAGAGAAGCTTCCTGCAGCTAAATGAATTTCTCGGAAGGGGTGAAAAAACCCCTTCCTGCGAAATTCATTACGCTACAGTTTGCTTCTCTCTCGAATCTTCGTCCAAAAATTGGACAAAGCCGAGCTTAATATGAACAGCGTCGACGATAAAATGTACCAGGCCTATTTGGAGGAGATGCTCGAGCTTGAGAAATTTCGAGTTTCTCACGCTGCCATCTATGGAGAAACAGCTGTCGAGAACGAGGATCCCTATACGAAGCGACTCATTGAATCTCTGGCCTTCTTTGGCGCGCGCGCGCGGGTGCAAGGGACGCGAAAAATTGTGGAGATTCATCAGTGTCTTTTTAGGCAGTATTTCCCCTATCTGGTCAGTCCTCTTCCTGCCTTTGCCATGCTGCAGCTCAAACCCTCCATCCGCTATCCGGAAAAGGTGCAGTTTCCACCAGGTACTGAGCTAGTCTTTAAAACGGCCAATGAGCTGGAAGCTACTTTTCAGACGACAGATCCTGTCACTGTAGCTCCTCTTCTCTTTAAGAAATTTACATTTGAGCGCCGCGGCGATGCCGGTTGGCGATGCCTCCTCGAATATGCGTGTCCCCATATCAGTACAGAAGAGGTTGGTTCGTTTCGTTTATACATTAACCATTTAAATAGTTTTATCTCCTCTCTCTCTGTCTTTTTTGCCCTGCAGTACTCCCTTGAAAAGGTTCAAGTTTTATATGACAAATCAGCGGCCGATGAAAATGGACAAGAGTGTGCGATCTCTTATGGCAATGCCCATGAGGAGAGAAAGGTTTTTAACCACATCGTGGAGCACATTCGCTCCCAACTCCACTTTCCCCAGCAAGAATTATTCATCAATTTGGAAGTTCCAGCCGCAGGCAAGCGCTGGCAATCGATCGCCTTCTGCTTCGATTTCGATAATCGGTGGCCGGAAGGTCTTAAATTAACTCACGACTCTTTTATCCCCTTTGTGACACCGATAATAAACCTCAAGCTAGCTAGCGCAGATCCGATCTTTCACGACGGAACAAAAGATAGTCACCCCGTTTTATACCCGGAGCCAACGCATCAGTTTGAGCTGCATACGCTAGTCAATGCCCTGGAAATATTGCCTCAGGGCTTTCGCCCTTTAAAACCAGGGATGTTAGCCATTGGGGAAGGGGGAACCTATGAGATCGACTATTTTAATAACCGCCTTTCCATCAATCTTCCCGATGCCTTCAGTGATCCCAAAACTGTCGCCGTTTCAGCTCTCTGGACGCAGCCCTGGTTTTCAAATTACATTAACGAGGAGCTCAAGCTTCAATTCACAGAAGCTGAAACATTTGGATTGACGGCTCGCCTATTAGGTTCGATTCATCGCTATGAAAAAACAGTTGAAGACGATCCCAATTTTCTCATCCGCGTACTTTCTCTAAAAAACCAGAATTACTTGAGCTTGAATGAAATTCTTTTCATCATGAACACGATGAAAGAACTCAATCGCAGCTTTTTTGACTCTGTTCCAGACTGTATCCAGGACTTGAAAATCAATCGAAAAATTAACCAAAAAGATGTCAGCACTCTACTCGAATATGAGTTTCATTTAAAGGAGCTTGGAAGTCAAAAAGCGGAACTCGTTGTCCTCTTTTTTAAACTGTTGAACGAACTCCTGAACTGCTGGTTAGCCAATTTTGAAATCGAAACGAAGGTGCATTTTCCGCAGCACAAAAAACCCTTAATTTTTAAGCGAGGATCAAAAAATGAGTTATCAGTATTGGCAAGAAATTTCTTTTTATCTTGATGAGCTTGATAAAGAGAGAGTCGATTTTGAGAAAACCCCGGATAGTCCTGCAGCGATGGAGTCGACAAGAAAAAAGATGGTCACCCTGCTGGAAAATATGCGTGCGGGGCTGGAGAAGCAGTTAGACAAGCATTACGCCTCTCTCATCCAGTTTGCAATAGTGGCGGCTGTCGACGAAAAAATGCAAAGCTATGAGTACAACGCCTCCAAAGCGCGCTGGGCGCCTATGCAAAAGGACTTTTATGCCGCCTACACTGCTGGCGAGGTGTTTTACAAAAGCATTGATGAGATTCTCGAAGATTCCAACACCCCCGCTATCGTGTATCAGGTCTATTATGCCATGCTGAAACGGGGATTCAAAGGAAAGCATCAAGAATCCAAAACTCAAATTGCAAAGTACATGGATATGCTGCGCGATAAAATCCCTGCGGCAACAGCTACGACGCAAAAAGAAGAGACCGCTATGACCATGCCACAGAAAAAGAGGCGCCTTAAAAGATGGCACTGCTATGCTTTCTCGGCCGGATTGTTTCTGTTTGTTTTTGCGGCCCTATTTCTGGTTTCTAACTTACCTTAAGAGGTGTGTAGTGGATGAACTTTATACTGAAAGCTTTTTTAAAACAGCTTCCGAACAGCTCCCTATAAGCGAAGTGATCGTCCAGCCTGTTTTTAAAGAAACTGAACCGGTTGTTCCCGTAGAAAATGGGCTGGTAGAGCTCCTTGAGAGCAGCCACCAATTCAACTACTATCTTGACCAGCTAGAAAAAGCCATCTCCAGCGAATATGAAAATAGCGCCACTTTTCGCTTCTTTTTCAGCAGAATTCGAGCAAATCAGAAAAACAGTAGAGCCGTTTACAAGGAGCTAACGGAAATGGAACAGCTCCTAGACCTATCTTAAAAACAATTTGCCTGTTATTCAATTTTGGTGCATCCTGACTTTAAAATTTGTCTAAAAGTGAGATTCTCATGATCAAATATCTTCTTAGTCTTTTCTTAGTGATTAGTACCTTAAGTTATGCTGAAACTGGTTTTTATCCTGTTGAATCCCGTTTTTATCCCTCTCTCAAATCATGCTGCGACCCATTCTGCTGCCCTTCAGCTATTCGACTCCACTGTGGATATGCTGTCGGCAGATTTATCGGACTCAAACAGGGCTATGGCGAATTGGGAGCCTTTTTTACTCCAGGATTGATCCGCAATTTCCAACCCCTTGGCGATCTCAAAATCTACCGCCTTAATAATGGACAATTCGCCTCCAGCATAGGTGGAGGAGCGCGCTGGAAAGATGCCGCCTCTCGGATCTGGGGAGGAAATCTCTTCTATGATTTTCGCAAAGGCCATCTTGGCAATTTTAACCGTATCGGCCTTGGAGCCGAACTCCTCAATGTGGACGTTTGGGGGCTATGTTTCGACTTTAGACTCAACGGTTATTTTCCCTTTAATAGTGAAAGAACGCGCCACGAGCCTTCAACGAATCCCGAAATCCATTTTCGGAAAGTGGAATTTACCTACGCAGGCCTGGACTTAGAAGCCGGCACACAGTTGTGGCAAGGGGGAAAATTTTCGGTTTATGGAGCCCTGGGTCCCTACTACTGGCATCCAGGCAAAGAGCATCATGATAACCGCTATCCCAAAGTTGATAAGAAGCATGTTTTTGGTGGGCAGGCCCGCTTGGGATTAAACTGGACGCGCTATTTATCCTTTGAAGCACGCGTGAGCTTTGACAATGTATTTAAAACCAATGCACAGGGCAAAATCATCTTAGATTTACCCCTTCCTATCCTTCTCTATGAGTGCGACCCAGACGAGGGGATGACACAGCCCATTTATCGCAATGGAGTGATCTTTGAAAAGTATCAAGGGGATTGGCCTGAAAAACTTTCTAAAACAAAGTCTTAAAAATTTAGGAGAACATGTATGAAACAGATTCGCCTCTTACTGCTCGTTGTGACCCTTTTTCTGACCCCCTGTCACAACCTTCTAGCAAAAACGAAAGAGCCTCCAGTTGAACTTCTGGGGGCTTTAAAAGCGACAGCACCTTACGGAGCTTGGATTAACCGTGGAGAGAGCGTCAATGTAGAAGATGGGGCTTCCGTTCCTTTTAATAAAATAGACCTGCCCGAAAGCGATATCGCCTATTCCAATGGCGCCTTCACGCTTCCTAATAAAGGGGTCTACCTCGTCACGTTTAGTGTCACCACCAAAAATGCACTCAGTGTGTTTGAACTTCAATTATCGGGAAAAAGTGTCATGGGCGGAAAACTTACGACCCATTTAGATTTGACGCTTGGTCTTGGAAATGCAACGATTACAGTTATGGTTCCCGCAAAGGCTAAAGAGACTTTAAAAATAGTCAATAAAAGCGGCTCTAACGTCTCTATAAGCGCTGCTGATCCAGAAAGTGCAGCCGCTTATCTTTCAATTGTGCAGATCCACTAAGAAATGAATAGGGCCATAGCCAACGGCTATGGCTTCTCCTCTTTTAAATCTTGGAATCCTTAGCTGTAGCAGACTGTTTAGCCTCTGCCGCTCCTTGCAGATGATATCTGGAATACTTCCAAGAATTGATGACAATTGAGACAAGCTGGGGTAAACCGGCGGAAAGCATGAGAGCTCCTGCAGAAAACTGCAACAGACCAAGTGGAGAGTAGAGACTAACGGCATACAAGACTTTGCCGCCCAAAACGCAAGCGCCTATTCCGCTTACAGCCAAAATTGCCACGGCAATAGCAGTGACCGCAGCTGCAGTACCCCAAGCATATCCTTTTCCTTTGGTAGGTTTTGGCGCCTCCGGTGCATTGAGATTTGCCCATAGATTTACCCAGGGCTTTCCTTGGACTGATGGCATAAAATTTCCCCCTTTATAAGGTTAGAGAAAAGAGGAGGTTAGTCAAATTGGAATATTGTTGCAAGAGATATTAGCAGCGAAGCTTATCCAAATTTTTAGAATAACCCATAAAGAGCAAGAGGTTTAAAGAGCGATCGTTTTTTCCAATTCTGCAATACCCTAAATAAGAGGAGGAGGAAAGTTTGGCAATATCTCGGTTATTTTTAATAATTAGGGAGAGGCGGAAGTGGATGGAGGCGCGCTGAAGAATAGAAAAAATAAGATGTTTCAATCGCTTCTTCACTTCAAGAGGCCAAGGAACAAGCTGATCCGTTAAAGTCTCTTCCCCCATTAAAATGACCTTAAAACTGGGAAGGGCCTGTTCAATTTTTTTCCCCAGGAAGGCGTTCACTCCTAATTGGGATGTTCCAAGCATAATTGAGGAGCTCTTTTCTTTGAAAAGCATGGGGAATTTTACAACTTGCACCTGAAGTTCAGGAAAGCAGATCTGGAAGAGATGCCAGAGAGTGCTGCTGCTACTTAAATCTAGCAATTTGAGATAGTGATACTGGGTTTCTCGCCAGCTATCAAAAAAAAGAGCATTCACATCGGGCATGCTCATACTTAATAAATTTTTAATGATCGTATGATCAAAAAATCTAATAAAGTTCGCAAAAAGAACGGGATCAATTGAACCGGAATCCATTTTCCTTCTAAAAAAACTTGGGAGGGGCGAATTGCTGGATAACAGGCCGATGTTGAGAACAATGGTCACCTTGGGGGCCTCTTCTGAAAAGAAAATATTCTCACATAAAGAGGCGCGGGAGGATGAATCGGCATTGGACTGAAAGTAGATATCCTCCATTTCATACCCGAGCTCCAGCAGAAGCTTGAGCAGAGCGCAAATGTCAAAACTTTTAATTTTTTGTGCAATCCGCTTCTGTATTGTCACATGACCTACTTAATATGAATAGATTCGATTTCATGCTCACCTAGCACAACATCCACTTCCGTGTACTCCTGGCGGGTATTCAGGATCGATTTCCACTCTTGGCCGGGTTTTGTAAAAAGAGCGTAAAAGGCAATGGCTTTATTCTCTAGAGGCTTGAGGATGACCGTCTGAGTTGTACCCGGAAACAGGCAGAGAGTGGCAAGAGGGGGCGCCTCTTCGTCTGGAAGGGAAACGTCAGCCGCTATCTGCTGATAGCCCTCCATTAAGTAATGAGGAAAATCGGTCTCTCTGATCAGGAGATAGAGGGGAGCGTGGTCGTTGGTTGACTCAGCAGTTTTGACGTTGAGCGTGATCTCTCTCTCTTTTTCTTCAGAACCAAAAAAATAGGAGACGCAAGAGCAGCTACTGCAGCTGAAAAAGATCAACAAAAAATATAAGTGGCGGATCGATTCACCATTCAATAAATGACTTAACATCTGTTTTATAAAGTTTTTCTAAATATTTTAATTGCATCGATTCTTTCACTTGCCACTGTTCAGATAAAGCTGCCACATGCTTGGCGAGCAGGGAAAAGTATTTTGCAAACATTTTTGGGAAATAGAGCGTTGGATCAAAATGCTCAATCAGCTCCTCAATATCTTTAGCAACAAGGGCCGCTTTGAAAAATTCATTTTTGCTTACAAGGAGTTCAAAGACGCGCAATTTTTCTGTCAGATGATCCATTTTTTCGCTGGAATAGGATCTAGGAGCTTCGCTTGCTGTGGGAAGCACATCTTCTTCAACAGGAAGCTCCATTTCTCGCTCCTCCTCCTTCTCTGGAACCTCTTCTATCACTTCTGGAATAGGTTCGGGATCCTCTTTAACAAAGGTTTTTAAATCTCTCACGATTTGCAAAAGATGCATGAGGCGATCTTGTGTGGGCGATTTTGGCCATTTTTCCTGGAAAAAGTCTTGAAATTCTCTCAAGATGGCGACGATCTGCTTGAGCTCTCCATCAGATATTTCCAGAGTTGACTTGTTCCAGATCGGGTGAATCTTTCCTGTTTTCGCAAGCTTCTCGCAATACTTTAATTTATTAATTAAATTTAAAATAAACCAGTTGATGCTATTCTGCACCTGCTTGTCTTTTCTATTCGAGGGTCTTAACGTGGTCCAGTGGCTATTAATCAATCCCCTTAAGCTGGGGAATATTTCTAAAAAACTCTTGATACCATGATTAAAAAAGTGGGCGTATAGATAATAGGCGACCAGGCGAATGTCTAGCACCCCTTTGGTGAAAACCTTCTCGATCAGGTCGACCGCTTCGTCAATATTTTCCTGCTCAATGTGCGTGACAATCTGATCAAAAAGGGAATGTGTAAGAAGGGTTTCAGAAGAGGGTGGCGACCCGTTTAGCTGTTTCAGGAGAATATCTAGGGAAGTCATAAGTTCCTTTTATTTTCAACTTGAGGGAGATCGGTTGTCAGAAGTTTGTAAAACTCTTTAAAGCGCTCCGTTCGATCTGCTAATCCGATGACCCCGCCATTTACTCTTTTAGTGACCGCTGTGATGGTCGCGTCATCGGACCCCTTATCACAAATGGACCACAGATGTTTTGAATTAAAAAAGAAGGCCGCCGAAGCTAACGGGTACTTCGTTGCAACAAGATCGGGCTCCTTCTCGATCTGATCATCTCCAATGAATTTTGCAAAATCCTCGTAATTCGCTTTTCCGGTGAGCTGAATATAGCCGCGTCCATGGTATAAGAAGCCCTCCCCCGAAGCCTCATTGCCATTTCGCATGCGCAAAGCGTAGACCAGCGAACCTATTTTTTGCGGTTGGCGCGCATAGTCGCTCACAGAGTGGCGGTTCTTTAAAAAGTACTTTGGGAAGATCTTTTTTAACCCTTTAGCAGAATAGTTTAAATTTTCGTGGGTCACCTTAAATCCTGCTGATTCGTGGGCACATTGAGCCAAGAAGTGCGCTAATCTCAACTTGTTTGTAATCCCATATTTTCCTGCTGACTCCGCTAGATCGGCGATCACAGAGTCGGGAACCAATCCCTTAAGCCGATTTAGCCCTAAAGAGGCCCCTACGGCTGGATTATTGGAGCCGATAGGAGCAGGCTCGGCGGAGCTCTTCGTCTCTTGGGCGTAGGAGACCGTCAAAGAAATGTCGCTTAGATCTAATTGCTTAAACAGTGACTTAAGATCCGAAAGGAAATCTGAAAAATGGTCGAAAAGATTGATGCAATTTCTACTCCCCACAGAGGCTCCGAAAATGAAGCATCTTCCATCGCCCTCAGAATCAGCAGGGTGGAGAGTGATCCGCATGCTGGAACTACTGTAAGGGCGGTCCGCTTCTCCCATCCCCTCTATCATAAATTCAAAAAGAGGCCGCTGCTTTGTGGGACGCATCCAGGTAATGGAGAGCTGTTCGCGTCGAATGGAGTATTGCCCCTCAGGAACTGGGGGATACATTCCCTGTTTTCCCGACACCGCAGGGTAGAGGGAGCTTGCGCCTCCAGCAGTCAGTGTCAAGACATCACCATCAAAGCTTAATGTTGGGCTTGTCATCGGTCTCTTTACTAAAGCTTTCAGACACCGAAGATGCTCTTTACAGGAGTTGTTGTCCAGTTTTTTTTAGATTCACCTTGTTAGGAAAAATTAACTTTTACAAATAATCTCGTCAGTATTAGAATCGCTTTGAAATTCTGAACTTAAAGGAGAATCCTATGAAGTGGCCTAAGCTTCCAAAGATCAGTTTACCGAGTTGGATTTCAAATTTAAGGTTCCCTCGCTTATTCCGAAGGGACAACTCCTCCCCCTCTTTTTACCAGGTCTGGAAAAGATTTATCCGACAGATCCCGACCGAATCGCGTTCCACCATCAATTCTTATCAGCATTTTATCGTTTTAGGCGGAGCTCAAAGTGGAAAATCTGATCTGATCCAAGGTTTGACAGAGCAGAGCCAGGACCTCTATCCCTTCGACACCTCCTACACGGAAGTTCCCGATATTCAGTTTTATCTTGGCCCTACACAGGTGATTCAGGAGATCTCTTACGCCTCGTTAGAAGATAAATCGATCAAGGTAAGAAAGAAGATCATTCAGCTCTGGAAAAAGCTTTATGCCTATCGCGATCCCATCATCCTGATCGCTTATGACTGCTTTTCGAGTGAGCATCAGAACTTGCGGGAACTCAACCATCTAGCCCAGCTGCTCGCAGGAAAAATCTCCCTTCTTTCTGAAATTACGAAAAAGGGGTGTAAAATCCGCATCGCCTTGACCCATCTCGATAAGGTCCCAGGTTACTTGGAATTTGCACGCTTCTTAAAGCAGCAAAACCTCGACTTTAACATTAACCTCTCTTCAAACTTTGACACAAATACGCTTGAAACATCTCTAAAAAGGTTTTTCGAAGAGCATACCAATCTCCTTCTGACAACAAATTCACACCAGGACTTTTCCAAGATTATTCGCTTTTCAAAAGAGATGCCGCTTCTATTCCCCAATATTGAGGAGTTTTTAAGAGCGCTGGTTTCCAGAGTTTCTTTCGCAGGCTCGCTGGAACTGGACATGCTCTCCTTAACCTCCAATCAGAGGACGAGCACCTCGTTCAACCCGTTCCAGTGGAAGAGGCTTCCTTCCATGCAGCTCTTCTTCCGCTATCCCCTATTGAAGCATCAGCTTGCAGCCTCTTTTCTGTTTCTTGCTTCTACTTTGTTCTTATCTTATGGCTATTTAAGCGAACAGAGAGAGCTGAACTTGGCCCAGAAGGGAGTTGAACAGCTCGATCTGCTGCAGCTCAACAGCTTCCAGAAGGAAATTCTCCCCGAATATGTCAGCTATGTCGACATTGCTCCCGGCTACTTTACTTATATGAAACCGCGCTTTTTTGGAGAGAAGCTTACTCAGACCAAAGGGCAGCTAGCCAACCGCATTCTGAAACATTTCATAGAACGGGAAGTGCGCAAAGCCGTCTTGGAACATAAAGGGGAACTGAAATGCCTCTACTTCGTCGGCTTGATGCACTCCTGCCGCGATAATAACTTGGGAAAATTCATCCTTAAGAATTCACCCCAGATCGCCCACTCTCTCGATATTGAGGAGGGGTTGTTGAAAGCGTATGTTCTTTCTAGCGCTGTGCCTCAATTTGACCAAAATGCGACTCCACTCCACAACACGAACCCTTTTCTTCCGCTCACGAGTTTCACCCCCTGGGCTACCTACCTTAGCAATATTCAAGAGTTGACGAATCATCCCATCTTGATTGATCAGCAGTTTGAGGATGTGATCAAAGATACCGATAAGCTGCTCCTAGCCATAAGTCGGGTGAAAGGTGACCACTTCGCCCATCCCATAGCCACGCTGCTCGAAGAGCAGATAGGACTCAAAAATAGTGGTGAAAATATCCGAGTGATCCGCTGGATTGGAGAAAATATCGATGCCCTTCACAATTATCTAGGCTTTATCCTGCAAACCTCCACATTGCCCCTTGATATTGAGGGGTTAAATATCGCCCAGTTTTTCACAAAAATCAAAGAGAGATCTTCCCTCAAAGAACAGGAAAACCAGGTCTACCACTTTAAGCTGGAAGAGAGATTATTTTCCTTTCAAACGAGACCTTGGATCGATCTTGTAATCGCTCACAACGTGGAGCATGCGATCCACAATTACATCACGGCCAACACCAACACCGCTGGAGAAATCTTCTTTAAGAACATGAGTGAAGCGCCAGAGCCAGCTCTGGCATTATTGACGACACCCGTTCCGCTCTATAAAAATAAGGTTTCCGTTCCAGGACGCTACTCCCGCATAGAGTATGAGAAAAAGGTCAAATCGACAGCAGAAAAGCTGGTGCATCTGATCGATTCTCTATCCATCAATCCTGAAGAGAAAAAGCGCTTCAAAACGTTCTTGACGCATGAAGTGATCAACTACATGAAGAGCTATCAAGATCATTATGCGCGCCTTTTTGATTCCTATGATGTCCCTGAGAACATTTCATTAGAAAACTTGAAACTCCTACTGCACGACTTAGCCCATCGCTCCTCTAAGTTTCATGATTTTCTGCTTTCAATTCACTACCACACGAGCCCCTTTTCTGATCCTATTCTCTCTTTGAAAAGTACAGATACGATCGATGAGTTTGCGTTTTTGAACAACCTCTTTAGCCAGGAAAATGGGGAGGCTCCGATTAGAGAGTACAACGAGATCATCGTTCAACTCATCCAAGACCTTGAGACAGGCTCTTCCCGGAAAGATTTTAATAGGATTTTAGATCCCTATCTCAATCCACAGGCAGCTATCAGCGCCCACATCCTAAAAAATGACTCTCAATCCTACTTGAGAAGAGTCACTGCTAGCCTGGATAATCTAAATATCCCGGAGAAATACCGCAGCCCCTTTGTAAAGCCTCTTTTGCGTCTGCACCAGCTTGGGATGCAGGATCTGAAAAAATCGATCGAACAGGTCTGGACGAGCCATTTTTCACCCAAAATTGAATCGCTCTTTACAAAGTTCCCTTTTGATCCGCAAGGCACTATCACCATCTCTGTAGCTGAACTCGATCAGATCCTTAACCCCAATGCGGAATTTTACAAGACGATCACAGAGGTCATGAGCGTTTGCCACCACAAAAAGGATGGAATCTGGCATGCGATTGATCCGCAGAACATGAAATTGGATGAGAGAATTACCGCGGGGCTCGTCGCCTCCCAAAACATCGCTGACCTTCTCTGGGATATCCAGGGAAATCCTAAGGCAATCACTCTCAACATCAAGCCGGTGCCATTTTCACATGCGGAAGGGGGCAGCCCAAGCCTTGTGCTCTCTTATCTAGTTGTAGGAAATGACTCCATACGCAACCTCAACCAGACGCCATCGTGGCACTCCGTTCAGATCGACTGGTGGAAGGAGGATAACTGCTTAGTTGGAGTCGAGCTGCTCGACAGGGATGCGAAAAGCAAGTCCTATAAAAACGTGCAAAAGCTGCATACGACCTGGTGCTTCTTTGAACTCATGAGAGAAGCGACACAAGTCGATAACAATACATGGAGCTGGGAAATGGCAAACAAAGAGGGAAAAGAGCCCTACAAGGTCTCTTTTAGCTTTGAAACAAATCCTCTCCAACTTTTGCAAATCCCCAACTATAGGTAGGGTTTGATGGCTAATCGATTTTGGCTTCTGCTGATTCTAAGCCTTATGAGCAGCTGTACGCATTCGTCATACGTTGCTGATGAGGCACCTGCAACCACCCTGACGATCACTTCGACAAAAGAGACGAACGGAGGCACCCCCCTGTACGTCGTTCTCAAATTTACCGACTTTCCCCATTTTTTAATGGAGGATTACATCTCCATCACCGATTACAGCATTAGTTCCAATCCCGATTTTACCTGTTTCACCACCCTCTGTTTAATTCCTGGAAAGAGTGTCAAATTCGTCGCAGAGCCCCCTCCTGGTCAGTCGACAGGTATCTACTGTCTGTTTACCCAATGTGGAGAAAGATGGAAGCAGCTGATAGATCCCTCTGATGGCTGCAAAGAGGTGCATGTCGTCCTAGGAGAACATGAAATAAGTTCTGTAGAAATGCGCTAAAACCTTGAAAGAGGTGTAGCAAAAGAGGTGCGGATGAATCTCGAAAAACTGCTGAATCGCTGCTGGTCGGACTTTTCTGTTCCCTTAACTTTAGATTGCGAAGAGTATTGCGAAGAGAGCTGTTCCAATCCTGAGCCTTTTTGGGAAGAGCTATTTTCTCTGCACCAGAAGAGCCGACGCACCCCTCTTCAAAGTGTCCGCGCCGACCATTATGACTTTTACCACGACTGCATCGTCCGCCATCTCCTCTCTAATGACCTTGCCTATACCTTTATAGAAAAGGGAGAGAACAAGGGCTGGACCTATAAGCAGCTGCATCGCTGTGTCAATTTCCATGTGAGAAAGTGGTCGCAGCAGGACCTTAAAGCCGGTCAGATCATTGCCATTGTCCTTTTGCCTGGATCTGAGTTTCTCATTGCCCTCCTGACTGCTCTTCGACTTGGACTAACATTCTGCTTTTTGCCTCCCACATCCATTCTAGGAAAGGGCCAAATTACATCCATCCTATCCAAGTTAGAGCCTCAGTTCATTGTCTCAGCAGACGATTTTGAATTGAAAGAGGTCCCACGCCTCCTTATCGATCCAAAAGGTCTCGATGAGGAAAATCACGCTCCTCTCTCTTTCTCATATAAAGCCTCGACACCTATTCAGATCGCTCTCTCCCTTTATCGGCAAGAGCCGCTAGCCTTCGTCCCCTTAGACGCGCATACCCTCTACCTGCACTCTTTAAGAGATGCCTACATCACCCTCAACCTGATTGAGAATAATTCATGGGCCTCTCCCCTATCTTGTCCCATCCGAACGGAACCTTGCAGCACCTTGTCGACCCTTCTAGCGGGAGCTAGAAAGGTGCATGTGTCCGACGATTCGCTCAAGAGTGATCCTCAAATCTTAAAAGATGAAAAAATCCAGCTTCTTGGCATCTCCGGACCTCTCCAGCAGCTCTGGTCAAGAACGCCCGCAGCCCCCATTCGTTCTCTCAAAGCCTGCTATAAAGCCCCTTTCGATTTCAACTATCAGGCATGGAAGAGCTTCCTCAAATTAAATACCCTCGAAAAAACCGCTACCTTCAATATTCTGATGGACAGCTCCATGGGCGGCATCACCCTTTTTTCACAGCCAAGCCTAGATTCGTTTGATTTCCGTTTAAAACCAGCTCTTGGCACCCCCTGGACTTTAGAGAATCCCGTCGGAGAATCTTCACAGACAGCCTTTCGCGTCTATGGAGTTTTCACCCCCCAATTGTCCTGCAGCGAAAATAGCGAAGTTGAGGGCAACCGCATCTTCTTACAAGCTGAAAAGGGGCTCACGATTGCCCATACAGCATTCCCTTGCAGAGATGCCGTCACATTTCCTCAAGAGCCTTTAGAGAGAATTGTCCATTCTCTTCCGTTTGTGGAAGCTTGTGTGCTACACGCTGTCCAAAAACCAAATCCCCCTGGGGACTACTTCTTTGTCCTGCTCGTTTTTGTCAATCCGATGCAGCCCACCTTATCCGAAGCGGAAAAGAAGGAGTGGGACAGCGACATCGCCCGCCACATTGTCGATCAGTTAGGGGCCGCTTTTCTTCCCGATCAAATTGAATACTACCCCCTTCTCCCCCCCTTGCGTTCAAACGGAATTGATCGCAATTGGTGTGGCCGACAGTATAGCGAAGGCCTGCTTGCAAGGAAGATGCAGATCCCCGCTTACCAGCTCCTCCACACCCTAAAAAAATTGGCCGCCGGACATAAAATGGAAGACTTAACTTAAGGTTTTTTTTGTGCCAAATCTCGTTGCTGATGGTGCCGAATTTTCTTGTCAGTTCTGTTCGGGCAAATTAAAGCTCCTGGTTCCAGCCTCCCCCTCAAAAGGCGAATCGAAAAATTTAGGAAACCAGACTAACGCCCTTCTTCTCCCAGCTCCCCTTTGCAAATTTCCTCCAGGTATGCCCCCCTCCCCATGCGCTGGAGCCTTTACGGTCATCAACGCAGGACAAGCAGCAGTAAATATCGACGGCCAACAAGCCCTTGGCGATGGCTGCCAATTTATCTGTCCTAAAGGACAGGTCGTGTCCCGAGACTCCTTTGGACAAAATGTAGCCAAGCACAATGAGGCGTCTGCATCAAGCGAAGCCGCAAGTCTTGTTTTAGATGTTATTCCTATCGTGGGGAGTCTCAAGTCTGCTCTTGAATTAATCATTGGAAAAGATTCTGTGACCGGAGAAGAAAAAGGTCGATGGGGCTCTGCCGGCGGAATCGCTTTAGGAATGGTTCCAGGGGCTAAAATTCTCACCAAAGGAAAAAAAGCTAACAAAATCGCGAAAGCAATTTTTAAAAAAGGTAAGCCCCCTACGAAAGTGGCTCCCCCTGCTTCAGCCGCAGTTGGTAACCGGTCACTCCAGAATCGCAATGTTTCGTTCCAAAAAACAAGGAATCCACCTGGAAAAATTCTAGACAGAGAATATACTGGACATGCACTGGACCAGATGCAAAATAGAGGAATTCCTCCTAGAGTTGTTGAGAATACAGTTCAAACTGGGGTTAAAAAAGAGATAATTAGCGAAGGAGTAAAAACGACAAATTATTATGATCCAGTAAATAAAGTATCCGTTGTTCTCAATGAAAATGGCAACGTAATTACAGTAGGTCACGGAAAAATAGGAAGATAATCAAAATGACAACAGAACTTGATAAACAACAATTACTACTAATGAAATATCGTATACAAAATTTCGAAAAAACAACACCTTTTTTAGATAACTTACTTGATATAACAAAATCTTTAGAGGAGCTTTTATCCTCGTTAAAAAATATTGATGACGATTGGAAAACAGCTTTTCAAACAGAATGGTGGGAATTGGAACTTATTTCTGCTATATTAATGGATAAAGAAATTGATGAAATATCTGAAACAGGGAAGCAGAAAATATCGCAAGCTTTAGAAAACATGCAAGCTATGATAGATACAGCACTCAATTAACATTAGATCAACTAATTTTCCAAAAAATGTTATAATGGCATGAATTTTATCACACAACGGTTTCCCATACTTCTTAAAAGCTGCAAAAGATATGGAGTGAATATTCCGTCGTACCGGTAATTTAAACCCGACTTGCGCCCTAGCGGTGATTCAGCTGATGATGCGATTTTTTGGAGGCTAAAACGGGGCAATTTTTGACATACTTGAGTAAAGTAGGCGAAAATTGCCCCGTTTTAGCCTCCAAAACAAGCGCGCATCAGATGAGTCATTGATAGGGCGCAAGTCGGGTTTTATCAGGCTTCAGGGGAAAGAGCGGCTGTTGACTTTTAGCAAAATCCCTTTTCATTTTAACCATTTTCGTATAGAATTGTATTATATCAATGTTGACTTAAGGAGGAGAGAAGTGGATCTAAGTAAAGGCGTTAATTGGGGCTCTGCCCTCTTTCTGATCATCTACCAGATTCTTCTTCTGGCCGCGCTCCCCTTCTTTTTGACGAGCTCCTTTCCTGGACTTGGCATCTGGCTGGTCTCTCTTGTCCTGCTTTACCTCACCGGTTTGAGCATTACAGGGGGATACCATCGCTATTTTTCGCACCGCAGCTATAAGACAAGCCCCCTAGTTGAGACCATTTTGCTCTTTTTCTCCTCCATGGCGATTCAGGGTAGCGCGCTGCGCTGGGCGAATGATCATCGCCTTCATCACGCCCATGTAGACACGGACAAAGACCCCTACTCCATTAATAAGGGGTTCTGGTACGCCCATTTTCTCTGGATGATGGAAAAGCAAGAGGCGATCGATCCAAAAATCGTCCCTGACCTCATGAAAAACCCGCGCATCATGTTTCAGCACAACTGGTATGGGACATGCGCTACC
The DNA here is from genome assembly GCA_963745935.1 of uncultured Parachlamydiaceae bacterium. Lineage (GTDB taxonomy): Bacteria > Chlamydiota > Chlamydiia > Chlamydiales > Parachlamydiaceae > JAJFUZ01. The sequence goes on along the minus strand of CAVUZO010000005.1, from coordinate 68,670 downwards.
CTTTCTAATGTTTCTGTTTTCTTAGCAGTAGGCTGGCTCCTGAATGATTTCTGGGGGGCTTTTTTCATCGCGACCTGGCTGCGCATCTTTTTGCTCCACCACTTCACCTGGTTTATCAACTCCCTCGCCCACACCTGGGGGGATAAGCCCTTCTGCCAGGAGCAGTCAGCCGTAAATAACTATGTCATCTCCCTGCTCACATTTGGTGAGGGCTATCACAACTATCACCATGTCTTTGCCAACGACTACCGCAATGGCATCCGCTGGTATCACTTTGACCCAACCAAATGGCTGATCTGGACCTTTGCCAAATTGGGCCTTGCGCATAACCTTAAACAGATGGATCCCGCTGTCATTGAAAAGAGAATTGTCATGGAGCGCAAAAATCTGCTTCTGGAGCGCATCAAGGAGCTCTGGTATGTGAAGAGCGAAGAGCTCTCGCAAAAAGTGGATGAGATCTCGGAACGGATTGTAGCGGAGCTTTCACGCTTTAATCAGCTCAAAGAGCGCTATCGCCAACTTAAAAAAGAGCAGGTCGAGAATGCCACGCTTGACAATATCGCCCAAGAACTTGACGCCATTCAAAAAAGGTTGCGTGCAGACTGGCAGCTTTGGGTGGAACTTTCCCGCAATATCATGCGCTTAAAACCTTTGCAGGTCTGAAGTCCCGATTAAGTTCATTTATAGGCTGAGAGGGCATTCTGGCACCTCAAGTTTGTTGTTGGGGAAGCAGGCTGTTTTCGCAGACACAGCCGATGCAGCCGGCGACTAAATGAGGATGCCAGATGTGCCCCTATCAGCCTAAAAATGAACTTAATTGGGTATATGAAATATACAGCATTGCGCGCTCTCGAAAAGCATCTTGAAGAGGCGGCTCCCGACCATTTTTCCGCTCTATATACCATTTTGGGCAAAGATGCCTTCCAGCGCAAAACGGCGTATGAAAGGGTCATGAAGTTTCTGGTTGGAGATGCTCTTGCGTTGACAGGTTTAGAAGCTGAAGGGCTCGATATCCGCACCCTTTCTGACGCCCTCTACTCCTCTTCTCTTTTTAGTCAAAAATGCTGGGTGGCCATCCACAACTGCGAAAAACTTCCAAAACCTTCTATGGAGTGGCTAGAGGCCTATTTTGCAAAGCCGACCCCAAAAATGACGCTCCTCTTAACTGCCGCTAGCTTGCATCATGGGACCACTTTTTTTAAGAAGGTAGAAAAATATGGCATCGTCCTCGATATCGCTGAGGAAAAGCCTTGGGAAAAAGAGCGCTCTTGCATCGAAGGGGTGCAAGCCTATCTGAAAGGGGTAGACTCGCAGACGGCCCATGCCATTGTCAAACAGGTAGGCACCGATGGAGAAACCCTTGTGCAAGAGATGGAAAAGCTAATCTGCTATGTGGGCGGCCGCCGCGAAATCTCCGTGAAGGATGTCGCGGCCATCTGTACCGGCATCAATAGCGAGACGATCTGGCAGCTTGGAGAGGCCATTTTCAAACTCGATGCCTCTACAGCCCTGCGCATTGGGCACGCTCTCTTGGATGAGGGAACTCCCCTCCTTTCCCTTTTGCGGCAGATCCGCTCGCAATTTCAGACAGACCTGCAAGTGGCCGCCCTTTTAGCTGGAGGGGCTTCTCCTGCGGAAGTGACAGCCCTTTTTGCTTATATGAAGGGAGCCATTCTCGATCGCCACTGTCAAGCGGCTCGCCACTATGGCCTGGAGCGCTTCAAAGCGGGTCTTTTGAAAATTGATGAAGCTGAGCTTCAAGCAAAAAATAGTGCCCCTGAACGTGAACTCTTAGAGGTTTTAATTGTCAGACTCACAAGATAAGAAGAGATCGCCAGCCCTGCTCTTGCTTCCCAATCTGCTTGGCGAACAGCCGCATCATGAACTGTTCCTTCCCGTCAGCGTCGACCGGGCTGTCTCCAGCCTTGACGGCTTGATCGCTGAAAGCGCATCGGGAGGCCGCCGCTTTCTTGGCCGGTTTCAGACAAAAAAACCTGCCCATGAGATTCCTCTGGCCCTGTATAATGAGCACACGACGGATCAAGAATTGGACTTTCTATTAGAGCCTATCCGCAAGGGAGAGCGCTGGGGAGTTGTTTCTGATGCGGGTCTCCCCTGCATCGCAGATCCGGGATCTAAGCTTGTCGCACGGGCAAGGCAGACGGGAATTGTGGTTCAAGCCTTTGTCGGCCCCTCTGCTATTATGCTCTCCCTCATGTTGTCAGGGCTGCCCGGCCAGCACTTTGCCTTCCTCGGCTACCTAGACAAGGAGCGAGGGCAGTGCAAAAAACAGATTCAGGCGCTCGAAAAAAAGGCGCGCCAAGAGAAGTGCACGCAAATTTTTATCGAAACCCCCTATCGCAATCAGCAACTGCTCCAACTGCTTCTGGATACATTGGGAGAGGGAACATCTCTTTGTGTGGCCTGGGAGCTGACGTTGCCGACACAAGGAATTTTGTCGCAAACAGTCGGCGTCTGGAAAAAAAGTCCTCTTCCCAATCTGGAAAAACGCAATGCGATCTTTCTCGTATGTTGACATTATAGCGCGAAATTGCCTATAACTAGCTTTTTCGGTGGCATGGCCAAGTGGTAAGGCAGAAGCCTGCAAAGCTTCGATCCCCAGTTCGAATCTGGGTGCCACCTTTCAAAATGTTATATCTCGTCGCCACCCCTATTGGCAACATGGGGGATATCACTTTTCGCGCTGTTGAAATTCTTAAGAGCGCTGATTATATCCTGTGTGAGGACACGCGCCATAGCCTCCCTCTTCTTAAACGGTACGAGATTCAGAAACCACTCAAAAGCCTTCACAAATTTAATGAAGCTTCCAGAGAAGCTGAAGTGGTGCAAGATCTGCAAGCAGGCTTAAACGTAGCCCTGATAAGCGATGCAGGAACACCAGGAATTGCAGATCCGGGCTCTAGACTCGTTCAGAGATGCTTGCAAGAGGATCTTCTCGTGACCAGTATCCCTGGCCCCTGCGCAGCGATTGCCGCCTTAACCGCTTCAGGGCTCGATTCAGAGCGTTTTCAATTTATCGGCTTCTTGCCGCGCAGGAGTGGAGAGCTCACAGCTCTTTTCAAAGAGCTTCTCTCTTATCGGGGAACATCGATCTGTTATGAGTCTCCCCATCGTTTGAGTGATACTTTAAAAATATTAGCTGAGCTGAATCCAAATCAGTATCTTGTTGTTGCAAGGGAACTGACAAAGAAATTTGAGGAATTTTTGCGCGGGTCGGCCGCTGAACTTTTGGCAAAAGTGGAAAAAAGCCCTTTAAAAGGTGAAATCATCCTGCTTTTTCCAGCATGCGAGACTGTTCAAGATTGGAGCGCTATTTCTCCAGAACAGCATGTCCAGCAGCTTGAAGAGGAGCTTCACTTAAGTCGCCAGGAGGCGATCAAGGCCGTGGCAAAATTGCGCGGCGTCCCAAAGCGCACCATCTACAACGCTGTCATGCGCTAGCATTTTTGTTTACAAAATTGATAGTTTTATCCTATTAATAGGGTTCAAAATTCAACAGGAGCGTGGAATGCAGTTCCGCAATGTATCACTTTTAGGATGCTTAGGGTTAATTCTCTCCCTTTGCGCCCCCACAGCTAAGGCTGAAGCCATTTTGGCCAGTGTAAAATCGACGGGGATGGCAGCAACAGCGATCGCCTATCCGCTTGACGCTGCATGCATCGCCTACAATCCAGCAGGGATTATGCTGGTCGGCGATCGATTAGATATCGGAGCTGTTTGGCTCCACAACACAGGCTCCAGCCGCGTGTCGAACAATCTCTCCCCCACTGTGAACGGCTCCTTCGAAGGGATGTCGCGCAAAAACATCTATGCAGGCGATATAGGGATAACAAAGCAGTTCTCCTGCGAATGTTTCAACTGGGCGCTCGGTTTTGCAGCTTACGACCGCAACTTCCAAAAAACGCGCTTCAAAAAGGTGCAGCCGCTCTTTGGAACGACAAAACCGGGTCTAGAATATGTTCACGTCACGCTAGCACCTACTATTGCCATAGAACTTTGGGAGTGCCACTCTTTAGGCGTCTCTGTCGACTGGCAAATTGAACGGCTCAAAGTCAATGGTCTTCAAAATTTTGACAACCCACTCTTCACACTTCATCCTGGAGACGTGACCAACAGAGGATACGACTACTCACATGGGGTGACGGCTACGATTGGCTGGAGAAGCCAGATTTTTGATTGGCTGGCATTTGGCGCAACCTATCAGCCAAAGACAACCATGTCCAAGATGAAAAAATATAAGGGATTCTTAGTAAAAGGGCGTCTAGATGTGCCTGAAAAGGTGGGCGCAGGAATTGCTCTTTATCCCATTGAGTGTTGTGCAATCGCATTCGATGTCGAATGGATTCGCTGGAGTCAGGTCCACTCTCTCTCTAATAAGCTCCTGCACGATAATGTGCTCATGCTGCTTGGCACTGAGAATGGTCCAGGATTTGGGTTTAGAAACCAGTGGTACTACAGAGTGGGTGTCGATTACCAGCTCGACGACTACTGGACAATTCGTGCCGGTTTCCGTTACGCTCCTACCCCTGTCCGCAGCACACAAACAGCGGTTAACGCTCTCACACTCGATCTCGTCCAGAACTTCCTCACTGTGGGCGCCACCTTTCGCTACGACTGCAACAATGAATTTTCTGCCTTTTTCGCTTGGGGCTTCAGACACCAGCTTAAAGGCGACAATGTCATTCCTCTGATTCCTTTTGGAGGGGGCAACGTGAGCCTTAAAGAACAAAAATATGCCGCAGGTTTAAGCTGGGGCTGGCTCTACTAGAATAGACTCAATCTGGCGCCAATTTTACTCCTAGTAAAATTGGCGCTTTGCTTTTAAATCGATTATCCTGATATGCTTAAGTCAGGAGTATCTCTATGGCATTTCGATCGAATAAAGACCTCAAGTTGATCTTACATCCCTATCTTTTTGCCCTCAAAGAGGGATCTCAGATTAAAAGAGACTTCCTTGACTACTCCCTAATGATGCTGCAGGTAACCTCTCCCGAAATCATTCCCTCTCCCCACACTCCCTTAACGAAACTTGCTCTCGTTGTTAAAGAGCAGGAATATTTCAATCCCGGTATCAAGCCAACTCTTGAACAGAGTCGGACTTAGACCCCGAGGGGAATTAAGGGTGCAATCGGGGTCTTAGCATTCCTATTTATTGACTGCTAAGATCTGCAAATAACAGTTGCAGCCATCTCCATTTTTCAGTAGACTCTACCTTCACAACTAAGGAGACACTCATATGTCAACAACTCCCAAAGAAATCATTTTTGAAGAACAGGCACGTGAAAAGCTCTTCAAGGGGATCAAAAAATTGGCCGATGTGGTCGGTGTCACCCTCGGACCTAAAGGGCGGAATGTAGGCCTCGAAAAGAGCTGGGGTTCGCCAACCATCACAAATGATGGCAGCAGCATCGTCAAGGACATCACCCTTAAAGATCAGTATGAAAATATGGGTGTGTCGATGGCCAAAGAGGTGGTCCAGAAAATCAAAGAAAAGTGCGGCGACGGCACAACGACAGGGACTCTGCTTCTCTCAGCCATTGTCGAACATGGCTTGAAGTACATCTCTGCAGGCGCAAGCCCCATCGGCATCAAGCGTGGAATCGATAAAGCGGTTGAAGCCATCGTCAAAGCAATTGAAAAATCGGCCATCCCTATTAAAAATAAAAAAGAGACGCAAAATATCGCAACGGTCTCAGCTTCCGGCAATGAGGAGATTGGCACCATGATTGCCGATAGCCTTGAGAAAGTGGGCAAGTCTGGCGTCATCACCATAGAAGAGGCAAAAGGAACAGAGACGACGATCGAAATCGTCGAAGGGATGCAATTTGATCGCGGCTATATCAGCGCCTATTTCTGCACAAACGCCGAAAAAATGTCGGTGGAGATGGAAAACCCGCAAATCCTGATCGTAGATCGCAAGATTAACTCGATTCATGAACTGCTACCTGTCTTGCAGGGAGCAGCTACAACGGGACGCGCTCTCCTCATTATCGCAGAAGATATCGAAGGCGACGCCCTCTCGACATTAGTGGTCAACAAAATGAGAGGGACTCTCAAAGTTGCCGCTGTCAAAGCTCCAGGTTTTGGCGACAACCGCAAGGCGATGCTTCAAGATATTGCCATCCTCACAGGCGCTACAGTCATCTCTGAAGACACTGGAATGTCCCTCAAAGAGATTCCAGCTTCTGCCCTAGGATCTGCAGACAAGGTGTCGGTCAATAAAGAACATACCGTGATTGTCAATGGCAAGGGCAAAGAAAAAGAGATTGCGGCTCGCATCAAACAGATCGACAATGAAGTTGAAGCAGCCAAAAACTCTTATGATAAGGAAAAGCTTGAGCAGCGCAAAGCGAAATTGAGCGGCGGCGTTGCTGTCATTCGCGTCGGAGCTGCAACAGAAACAGAACTCAAGCAGAAAAAGCAGGTCTTTGAAGATAGCCTCAACTCAACCAAAGCAGCTCTAGAAGAGGGCATCGTTCCTGGGGGAGGGGTCGCACTCTTGCGCGCTAGCGATGTCATTGGTTCACTCAAACTCCAAGGCGATGAGTTGATGGGCGCAAAAATCGTGGCCCTAGCGTGTGAGGCCCCCATCAAGCAGATCGTCAATAACACAGGTCTCGATGGCTCGGTGGTTGTCAATGAAGTGCGTCAAAAAAAGGGTAATATTGGCTTCAATGCCCTTACAGGTCAGGTGGAAGACCTGGTTGCAGCAGGTGTCATCGATCCCGCAAAAGTGGTTAAAAACTGCATCATTAATGCGGCCTCAGTGGGTGGTATTGTCCTTATTTCCGAAGCGCTCATCGGCGACGCTCCCGAAGATGATGAGGAATAGGGATCACTGGAGTGCGGTCAAACCGCACTCCAAAATTGGAATTAAGCGCGCTTCGCCGTCGCTTTCGAATTGGCCGGGATTAAGTAATTTCTGTTATTGAGTTCGCCAGAATTGTAGCGGACTCTTGTCTCTTTACGTATAGCTTGAAGAACTTTTCTTTGGACTTGTTTCAGGTGGTGGGATGTGTCTTTCATGAGCAAATTCCTCCTTCTAGGAACCGGGTGGTTTAAGATGTTATGAATTGTTGCAGATGATGAGTGTGACCTCCTTCGTACTTTTTATTTTACCATGGAGCCTGAAATTATTGCAATGACCTCAGAAATATCGTGTCTTAAACTATTAATACTAAGTTATTTATGCAATTGTTACCCTGTCCATCCTCCCCATCCTGAAAAAAATTGACAACACTGCTTATAAATTGCTAATCTTCTGCACCATGATCACCCCTTTTTTTGCCGGTCTTTTTGTCGAAGCCTCCGTCGTAGGCATTGTCTGTATCATCTTCCTGATCCTCTTCGTCGTCGCAGGAATTAAGCAGATTCTAAGCGATCGTGACTGATGGATCCAACTACTCTCCAAAATATTGAAAAATGGCTCCAGGACGATTACGACTTGGAAACGCGCTCTGCAATCAAAAAAATGATGCAAGAGAGTCCAAAAGCAGTTGAAGATGCCTTTTACACTGATCTTTCCTTTGGAACCGGGGGAATGCGCGGCATCATGGGCATTGGCAGCAACCGCATGAACAGCTACACGGTGCGAGCTGCCACTCAAGGGCTTGCTAACTACCTTCTAAAACAGCCGATGCCCCCGCAAGGCCATGCCGTCATGATCGGGTATGATTCTCGCCACCATTCGCAAGAATTTGCGGAAGAAGCTGCTAAAGTGCTCGCGGCCAATGGCATTCGCGTCTTTCTCCTGTCAGAGCTTCGCCCGACTCCTCTCGTCTCTTTTGGCTGCCGTTCAAAACAATGCAGCGCGGGTCTCATGATTACTGCTTCTCACAATCCTCCTATTTATAATGGCTATAAAGTCTACTGGAGCGATGGAGCGCAGATTTTGCCTCCTCATGATCTCAGTATCATCAGCGAAGTGAAAAAAATCAGCACTCCAAGCCAAGTTAAATGCATCGAAAATCTGGATCATCCTCTCATTGAAAAGATACTTGAAGAGCTGGATACCGCCTATCTCGCCGCAATTCACCCCCTTCAGTTCTATCCTGAGCAGAATCGAAACACTGGAAAGCAGCTTAAAGTGGTCTATTCAAGTCTTCACGGAACGGGTGGCACATTAGTACCGAAAGCTCTGCAATCTTGGGGATTTTCGAGCGTTCTTCTAGTCGACGAACAGAGTCATCCCGACGGAGACTTTCCAACTGTCGCTACGCCAAATCCTGAAGAGGCAAGCGCCCTGAAGCTTGGTATTGCCAAGATGCTGCATGAGGATGCCGACCTTCTCATCGCTACCGACCCTGATACCGACCGCGTGGGTGTCGCCGTCAAGCACATGGGACGCGTTGAGATTTTAAATGGCAACCAGGTCGCCTGCATCCTCCTTGAGCACATTTGCAAGGCACTTATTTTACAAAAACGGCTGCCAGAGCGCGCTGCCTTTATCAAAAGCATCGCGACAACAGAACTTTTTCAGGCGATCTGCGACGCCTACAGGGTCTCCTGCATCAATGTTCAAACAGGGTTTAAATTCTTTGCAGAGAAAATCCGCGAATGGGAAAAAGAGCTGAATGGTCCCCAGTTTATTTTTGGAGGGGAAGAGTCCTACGGCTACCTTCTTGGGACATTGACGCGCGATAAGGACGCGATTACAGCCTCTGCACTTATTTGTGAAGTTGCTTTAAAGGCTAAATTAGAGAAAAAAACGCTCGTCGATAAGCTTCAGGATCTTTACGACACACACGGTTTTTATTTTGAGAAGCTTCTTTCCATTCATTTCAACGAGAGTCGAGAAGATAAAGCGCGCATGGCGCAAGGGATGGCAAATTTGCGGAATAATCCGCCAACAGCTATTTGCAACACCCCTGTTAATGTCCAAGAAGAGTCCTCCAATGTTCTGCTATTTTGGATGAGTGATGGCAGCAAGCTGATGGTCCGTCCTTCCGGGACGGAACCTAAAATCAAGATCTACTGTGGAGTGGTTCAAAAAGGGTTTCAAGATCAACAGCTAGCGGAAAAGCGGGCAGACGCCCTTACGCATGCCCTAAAAGAGCTCCTATTTTCTTAACTCCTATTTTCTTAACTCCTATTTTCTTAACTCCTATTTTCTTAACTCCTATTTTCTTCTAGGGGCTGATGATCGCCGTCTTCCACTGCTAGGTGGACGCGCCGCTCCCTCTCTACTGCGAGGGCTTGGAGGCTCTCCTATCCAGATCGCCTCTTTCTGAATCTTTTGTAAAACCTCTTTCAAAGTTCCCATCTCGCGATCGGTCACTAAAGTGACCACCATTCCAGCTTTATCGAAGCGCCCTGTGCGGCCGGAGCGATGCACATAGAGGTCCGGATCGTCGCCAAGATGATAGATAAAGACGTGAGTGACCCCTGAAAAATCGAGGCCTCGCGAAGCCACATCCGTAGCGACAAGAAAACGGACGCGGGCCGAACGAAATTTAGCCGTAATGATCGTCCGCATATCTTGTCCAAGACCTGCATGGAGATAGTCAACGCCATCGATCACTTTTTTCAAATCGCGGCAGACGCGCTCGACTTCGATGCGCGAATGGCAGAAGATAATCGCCTGCTTAGGCTGCAACTCTCTGATCTGCTTCTCTAAAGAGCTTAAGCGCTGGTCGTGGCGGCAGTAGAGAAAGCGATGCTCGAGACTTGAGGGGGCGGCCTGTTTGCTCACGAGCGACATTTCAAGAGGGTCTCTCATATGTTTTAAGGCTATTTTTCGTATGAGAGGCGGCATTGTCGCCGAAAAAAGCAGCGTCTGATGCTCATGAACGAGGCACTGGACGATAAATTCAAGATCTTCTGCAAAGCCCATGCTCAGCATCTCGTCCGCTTCATCCATCACAAGGGTCTCCACATGGGAGAGATCGATCTGCCGCGAATAGATGAAATCGATCAATCGGCCGGGCGTTGCGACGAGAACTTGTACGCCATGGCGCAGCTTAGACTGCTGCATGGCAGCATCTTCCCCGCCGTAGATGGCAAACGCTTTTACATGCTTATCCTGCCCAATTTTTTGCGCCTCTGTAGCGTACTGGAGAGCCAATTCGCGCGTCGGCACAATGATGAGAGCCTGAATCTCTTTAGAGTTGACATCGACCCGATTGCAGATGGGAATTGCGCACGCCGCTGTTTTTCCAGAGCCTGTTTGTGCCAAAGCGATTAAATCGCGCTTCTGCTGAATCAGCGGAATTGCCTCTGCTTGGACGGAGGAGGGCTCTTTATACCCCATCCTTTCCAGCGCCTTTAAAATGGCTGTATCTAAACCTAAATTCTCAAATCCACTCATGCTTGGGTTTTCCTTATGATTTGCCCCACAATCTTCGCGACCAAGCTTTTGGGGAGTAGATAACGGGTCAAAAAGGTCATAAAACGGTATTTATAGTCAAAAATATGGACGGGACGTCCCTTGTTAATCTGCCACCAGATCTCTTCGGCAGCAAAATCGGCCGTCATCGCTTCCCGAAGCTCTTTAGCTTTGGGAGTTTTGCCCCCAGCATTCTCGCGAAAACGGGTCGCTACAATTCCCGGACATGCGGCTAAAACGCGCACACCCTTTGATTTTAACTCCCAGTCTAACGACTCGGAGAACTGGTTGACAAAGGCTTTCGAGGCGCTATAGACGGCAAACTTTGGAAAGACGAGAAAAGCCGATGCTGATGACACATTGAGGATCACCCCCGGCAGATTGGCTTGGGTCAAAACCCGGGCCGCTTCTAATGTCAAATCCGCAAGCGCCTCAACATCGACAGTGATGATGCCCAATTGCCTCTCTTTATTATGGGTCACCGCATCGCCATAAGAGCCAAACCCTGCATTGTTGATGAGAAGATCGGGCTTAGCTTCCCGAATCTTGGCAATCACGATGGCTCGCTCATTCGGCTGGGCAAGATCTGCGGCAATGATTTCCACAGGCACTAGCTCTTTCAGTTCGTTTTGCACGCGTTGCAAACGCTCCAGGTTCCGGCCCGTCAAAATCAGGGAAATTCCCTGTTTTGCTAAGAGTCTCGCAACCGCTTCTCCAATTCCTGAGTTTGCTCCGGTGACAAGAGCTTTCTTAAATTTTATCATGATTCAAACTGTTGTTGAGGAGGAATCGGTTTCAGCTCGCGCGACGGAAACTTGATGCGCGCATGGCCAAATGCTACCAATGTTTTGATAAGAGTGGCTTTAACGAGTGCCAATTCCTCAAATGTTAAGATGCACTGATCGAACTGCCCATCTTCTGCTTTCTCTTTGATGAGACGCGTGGCCAGCTCATTTAAAGACTCTTCCGTAATTTTTTCCAAAGAGCGGGAAGCCGCTTCCACTGAATCTGCAATCATAATGATGGCAGACTCCTTGCTCCTCGGTTTGGGTCCTGCATAACGAAACTCCTTCTCGTCAACTAAGCTTTTATCCCCGCCGACAAGATCGAGCTGCTTGCGATAAAAGAAGTAGGCAAGCGTTGTTCCATGATGCTCTTTGATGATGTCGATAAACTGCTCGGGCAAACCCGCCTTGCGTGCAAGGGCAACCCCTTCGCTCACATGCGCGATGATCACATGGGCCGATTCTTGGGGGGTTAGCAGCTGATGGATATTCACATTTCCCTGCTGATTTTCAGTAAAATACTGGGGCGTCACCATCTTGCCAATGTCATGGTAGAGTGTCGCCACGCGGCAGAATAGTCCATTCGCCCCTATCGCTGTCGCGGCAGCCTCGGTCAAATTGCCGACAACAACAGAGTGCTGATAAGTGCCTGGAGCCTCAATTGAAAGGCGGCGTAGCAGGTCATTATTTGGATCCATGTACTCCATCATCGTCGCATCTGTCATGATGCGGAAGGTAGATTCCAAAAGTGGGAGAAGCCCCACCACTAAGACAGCCGTCAACAGCATGAAGACAGCCGCACTTAAAATGTCGGCTAAAACGCTCATGCTCCAGAAGGTGTTCGAGTAAAAATGAATGGCAATAATCAGAGCGATCGCACAAGCCAAAGCCTTGGCGCATACAACAAAGATTTCTTTGCGACGCCGTAGTGTGCGGGTCGTCATGATGACAACAATTGCCGTATAGAGGTTTAAAAGCATAAACTCCGATTTATCGAAAACAAGCGTCAAGGTCATGACAACGACTAAAAAGCCGCTTGCGAATGTGGCGATCCCTGTGTTCATCAAACTGCAGATCAAAATGGCGGCAAAAGGGGCAAAGAGCGGGTAACGGATGTAGTCGATCAGATTGTTTTTTGAAGAGAGCAAGAAGAGCTCCACCACCTTGCCAAAACCGAGTGTCAATACGGCAATCGAAAAGAGAAGAAAAAGTTTACGGTTGGACATGACGATTTGGGGATGCAGCACTTGAAGGTAGGCGATGCAGATCCCGGAAAGAAGGAGGGCAAGGAGAGCGCTTCCTAATATCGTGAGGGGGTGGCTTAGGTTCCGTTTAGCCCCAACAGCGTTCTTCATCGCCTGCAGCATGGCGATATGGCGCGCCGTCACGCGATCGCCCTGGTTGATAATCAAGCTGCCTGCCGTGACATGGGAGTAATTATCTGGAATTGTCTCCTGAATGCGGCGGCGTATCGTCCGCTGCGCTGCCAGATCCTCTTCAAACTGCCACAATTTCGATTTAAAATATTCGATGACAAAGTTGACGCTTTCGGGATTGCGGGTTTTCTCTTCCAAGAGGGCGCGAAGGGACTCCCAATTTTTCGCAGGCAACATATGCCCGACGCCTAAATCCCCTGGCGTATAGATCGAGTAGGATTCTGTGGAAAGATGAATTTCTTGGACTTTTTGGTAGGTGCGCGGATCGGTGAAACGGAGTTTTAGCAGCGCCTTTTCGAGCAGATCGACACTCATCTCCATCGTATCGAAGGAGCTCTTTTCCGCCTTTTTACGCCACTCTTGGTTATAGATGAGGAAATTTTCAAATTCAATGCGCTTTTGCTGGATATCGCGAGGCGAAATCTCATAGATGCGGCTCACATCTTGAACCGCCTCTTGCTTGAGAATGATCGTGGCTTCCTCATCAAGAAAGTCAAAATCTGTCTGAGCGACCACATAGCCCGGAGCGAAGCTATTCAACTCCAACACTTCGACGCGCTCCTGACGAAAATGAACAATCAGGAATAGGCATAGTGTAAAGCCTAAGCCGATCAGCCAGCGTATCCCGCGGCTTTTGTCAAAAAAACTTGGTTCCCGCGAAAATTTCAACTCTTGATAGTTGTCAATTTCGCTAAGGCGCTCCTGCATGAAACTCACTTTTGGTCATTTGTTTCTATTGTCTCTCAAATGGACCAATTTAAGCAAGATGCGAGAGGTCTAATTGAGCCCAGAAATGAGAACGAGAAGCAGACTGCTTGCCATAAAGGTCCACGCTAATGAGCGCAGGGTACGATGATCGAGCTCTTCAAAATGTTTCATATAATCCTCCGTTACTTCAACAAAAGATTTTACTTACATCAAAGGCCGAAAACCTTGCAAGCAAAAAATGTGCGATTAATTTTTTCAGGATGGACATTGATAGACAGCATAATAAATTTATAGGTCACAAATATTCAGTTACTTATATATTCACCATAGAAAAAACAGCCAAAAGTTTCTCTCTGTGGTAAAAAAAATCGCAAGCGTGATCCTGTACCGAAGCTTCTAAAGATACCTGTCGACAAGAAAACGTCCACTTATAGCATTGACTTTATCTCGCAAAAAATTTACAAATTCTAAGCATGCGCAAATTCATTCCTCTTTTTATTGTCATTGCTCTTCTGATCGTCCTTTTTGGCTACTTTCTGCTTAAAAAGCGGGAAAACCCCCATGTATTAGTCCTCTATGGCAATGTCGACGTGCGGCAGGTCGACTTAGGCTTTCGGGTCGGAGGGCTTGTCGTGACAATGCCATTCCAAGAAGGGGACCTTGTCCTTGAGGGGCAGCTGGTCGCCTCGCTTGATCGTCAGCCCTATTTGGACCAGGTAAAACAGGCGGAAGCGCAAGTGGAGGCGCTCAAGCGCTCCCTGGAAAATTCGGAACTTATTTTTAAAAGACGCAATGAGCTCGTGGGAGATGGAAGCGTTTCCCAAGAAGATTTTACCAATTCGCTATCTTCTCGCGACGTCGACAGCGCCAACCTAAAAGCCGCGCAGGCAACTCTTGGTGTGGCCAAGACGAATCTTCAATTCACAGACATTTACGCCCCGTCTGAGGGCACCATCTTGACGCGCATTCGAGAACCTGGCTCAGCGGTTTTAGTTAGCGAACCTGTCTATACGCTTTCGCTGCTTTCTCCCGTCTGGATCCGAGCCTTTGTCAGCGAAAGAGACCTGGGGCGCATCTTTCCCGGCATGCGAGCCGAAGTCCATACAGATACAAAGGGAGGTAAAGTTTATCAAGGACACATTGGCTTTATCTCCCCCGTCGCTGAATTTACCCCTAAAACTGTCGAAACCACCCAGCTGCGCACAGACCTGGTATACCGCCTGCGCATCATTGCAGAAAACCCGGATAAGTTTTTGAAGCAGGGCATGCCTGTGACTGTAAAACTTCATGACTGACCTTGTCACGATACAGCATCTCTCAAAAGCTTTTGGCAAACAGTTTGCGCTTCAAAATATCAGTGTCACCGTTCCCAAAGGGCAGATTGTGGCTCTCGCCGGACCCGATGGCGCCGGCAAAACGACGCTAATCCGCCTCATCGCAGCCCTTCTGTTGCCGACAGAGGGTACAATTACAGTCGCAGGCTTCGATTCGGTCCAAAATGCGGAAGAGATTCACAAAATTGTCGGCTATATGCCGCAAAAATTTGGACTGTATGAAGACCTGACGGTGATTCAGAACCTGGTCCTTTATGCCGACCTTCAAGGAGTCCTGGGAGATGAGCGCCAGGCAACTTTTAAACGGCTGCTTAGCTTTACAAGTCTCGCCCCCTTTCAAAATCGCCTTGCAGGGGATCTCTCGGGAGGCATGAAGCAGAAGCTGGGCCTTGCCTGCACGCTGCTGCGCAAACCCTCTCTCCTGCTTTTAGATGAACCGAGCGTGGGGGTCGATCCCATCTCTCGGCGAGAGCTCTGGAAAATGGTCCATGAACTCTTAGCCGAGGATATTTCAGTCATCTGGAGCACCGCCTATCTGGATGAGGCAGAAAAATGCGACATTGCCATCCTCCTCAATGAGGGCAAGCTTCTTTATCAGGGTCCCCCTCAAAAGCTAACCGAAAGCGTAGCAGGAAGAACGTTTACCATTAGCCAGATCGACGGAAACCGGCGCAAAGTCCTTGTCAATACCTTGAACCAGGAACAGGTGATCCACGGCCTGATCCAAGGCAGCGATGTGCGCTTTGTGACAAAAAAAGAGGCGCCCCCGCTCGATGAGAAAGCTCTTGAAGCTGGATCCAGCGCGAAGATTTCTCCCACACCACCGCGCTTTGAAGATGCCTTCATCGACATTCTGGGAGGGGGACCGGGAGGCAATTCAGCTCTAGCCGAAAGCATGCCTATGCGGGAAGCACATCAAGAGGGGATCATCGAGGCCACTGGCCTTACCAAAAAATTTGGAACGTTTACAGCAGCAGACAACATCACTTTCTCTGTCAAAAGCGGGGAGATTTTTGGCCTTCTTGGGCCCAATGGCGCGGGCAAATCGACCACTTTTAAGATGCTCTGTGGATTGCTAAAGCCAACAGAAGGGAAAGCTCTCGTCAATGGAGTTGACCTGCAGGTGGCCCCTGGTGAGGCGCGCGCTAAAATCGGCTACATGGCGCAAAAATTCTCTCTTTATGGCGATTTAAGCGTGCTTCAGAACCTCAATTTCTTTTCAGGTGCTTACAATCTGGAAGGCAAAAGAAGAAAAGAGATGATCGACCAGATGATCTCTATTTTCAACTTCCACGACTACCTCGACAGCTCTGCCAAAGAGCTGCCGCTCGGCTATAAACAGCGCTTGGCTCTATCCTGCGCCGTCATGCATAATCCCGACGTCCTTTTCCTCGATGAACCCACTTCCGGCGTCGACCCGATCACCCGTCGCGAATTTTGGAACCATATCAATGGCCTCGTCGAAAAAGGGGTCACTGTGATGGTGACGACGCACTTTATGGATGAAGCTGAATACTGCGACCGCATCGCGCTCGTCTACCAGAGCAAAATCATCCACATTGGAACTCCAGACGCCCTTAAACGTGAAGCTAGGACAGCAGAAAACCCCTCACCTACATTGGAAGACGCTTTTATATCCTTGATTGAGAAATATGACAAACAAACTTAGACGCCTCAGAGCACTCATTATCAAAGAATTCTACCAGATTGTGCGCGATCCGAGCAGCCTCCTGATTAGCGTCTTTCTCCCCTTGCTCATGCTTTTCCTCTACGGCTATGGCGTCTCCCTCGACCTCAACCATCTGCGCATTGGACTCGTCATGGAAGATACAGCTCCCGATGCGCAGAGCTTTGCAAAAGCGCTGACAGACTCCCCTTACTTTGAAGTGACGCTCGTGCGAGACCGCAGGGAACTTGGCGATAAAATCATTACAGGAGCTATCCGCGGCTTTGTCGTCATTCCCTCCTATTTTTCGATGTTTCGCAAGTCGGGTCAAATAGCCCCCATTCAGGTAATTGCTGATGGAAGCGAAACCAACACGGCTAACTTTGTCCAGAACTATGTGCGCGGTGCTTACCAGACCTGGCTTCAACAAGAAGCAATAAGTGAAGATCTCAAAGGATTGCCTATTGTGACTCTGCAGACTCGCTACTGGTACAATGAGCAGCTTGAGAGCCGCAATTTTTTAATTCCAGGATCGCTTGCCATCATCATGACCCTCATCGGTACCCTGTTGACCGCCCTCGTCGTCTCGCGCGAATGGGAACGAGGCACCATGGAGGCTCTTATGGCTACTCCTGTGGGCATTATTGAGCTCGTCGCCTCCAAACTCATCTCCTACTATATTTTAGCCATGTGCTCGATGCTGATCTGTGTCAGCGTCGCAGTCCTGGTCTACGATGTCCCCTTGCGCGGCTCTTTTCTCATTCTAATAGGAGTGACAACCGTTTTTCTCGCTTGCGCCCTCGGCATTGGCCTACTCATTTCCACAGTAGCAAAAAACCAGTTTGTAGCTGCCCAGATAGCCATCGTCACCGGCTTCTTGCCAGCCTTTATTTTGTCCGGCTTCCTCTTTGAAATTTCCAGCATGCCTCTTCCTATCCAGCTTCTGACCTATCTGGTGCCGGCACGCTACTTTGTCTCCTGCCTCCAGACCCTCTTTTTAGTTGGCAATGTGTGGCAGCTCCTCTTCTTTAACGTTGGCATCATGCTGATTTTGGGAAGCATCATCTTTATTGTGACAGCCAGTAAAACGGTCAAGAGGCTGGATTAATGGTGAGGTTTAATTAAATGCTTGGTCGGATTATTGCTTTATTTCAAAAAGAATCCTTAGCCGTCTGGCGCGATAAAAAGAGCCGCATCGTCCTGATCATGCCGCCTCTCATCCAGCTCCTAGTTTTTGCATTTGCAGCGACTCTCGATGTGACAAATGTGACCATCGGCATCGTCAATCGCGACAATGGGGCACAAGGCTTTGAGCTCGCACAGCGCTTTCACGGCGCGCCTACGTTCAAACATATTGTCTATCTACCCTCCGTTCATGAAATTGGCCCCTTTATCGACAATCAGCGTGGCATGATGGTCGTCTCAATCGATGAGGAGTTTTCGCGCAAACTTGATGCTAGTCAATCAGCCAATGTGCAGCTGATTCTCGACGGTCGCAAATCCAATTCCGCGCAGATCATCGCAGGCTATGCACAGCAGATTGTAAGCCAGTTCAATGAAGATTTTACCGTCCATGCAGGAATCGAACAGCAAAATACGCAGCTGGTGCCGCGCAACTGGTTTAATCCCAATCTAATCTACCTCTGGTTCAATGTCCCGAGCCTTTGTGGCATCATCACTATGCTAGTGGCCCTTATTTTAACAGCCCTTTCAATAGCACGTGAGCGCGAAATGGGCACCTTTGACCAGCTGCTCGTCTCTCCGATGCAACCTCTGGAAATTCTGATTGGGAAGGCCCTACCCGCCATTGTCATCGCTATGGCTGAAGGGTCGATCATCGTCATAGCTGCCATTTTTATCTTTCAAATTCCCCTAACAGGGTCGCTTCTCCTTCTTTATGGAAGCATGTTCTTTTACGTCTGCGCCATTGTGGGTGTGGGCCTCTTCATTTCCGCCCTCTGCTCTACCCAGCAGCAGGCTATTTTAGTTTCCTACATCTTCTTGACCCCCGCCATCCTGCTCTCAGGCTTCGCCACCCCCATCGAAAATATGCCCACGTGGCTGCAATATGTCACCTACGCCAACCCCCCGCGCTACTTCCTAGTCGTTGCGAGAGGGGTTTTTCTTAAAGCGATGCCGGCCGACGTGGTCTTTCACAACACCTGGCCCATGGCAATTATCGCCCTATGCACATTAACTATTGCAACAAGATTTTTTAGAAGGAAACTGTTGTAATCAATTAATATCTCACGATATAATCCATCCGATTAACAACTTAATATGGATTTTAAATGGATTCCCTTAATAGTTTCACGAGTCTTTCCCGCCCCTCTGCTTTTCAAGGCCGAGAAGAGTTTCAAAAAGAAAAAGAGGCTCCTCAATTTGCGGGACATTTTGACCGGTGTGCCCAACAAATTCGAGAGGCGAAACGCCTTGCAAAAGCTGGAGATGCTAGCTCTTTGGGACGCGCAATCAAAATCATTCGCAATCTTCAAAAAGAGGAGCCTGACTCCGTAGAATTTGCAACTGTTTTAGACAAAATATATGAAATTGCGGGAAGATCTTCAAAAAAGATCATTGAAATTGCGGAAAAACCTTCAAAAAAGCGCCCCATCGATTCAGAAGAAGAGCCTGAAGAACCAGCAAAGAAAAAAAACCGTCTAGAAGCTCCTGAATCTCTAGGTACTGCTACTCCGTCAATCCCACATCCGAACCCTCAGTTGTCTATGTTTCTCCCCCCAACCTTCAATCCCCCAAATTTGCATTCCATGTTTTCACAACTCCAGGCGCCTTTAGCTTTTCAACAATTCTACCCCGGGTATAGTTTACCCCCATTTGCTCCATCCTTTTTGTCGCCCCAACCTCAATTTGTGCCAGCCTTTAGCTCCCTGCCAACTCCCCATCAGACTTCTCAAGCAGGTATATCGCCAGTAGAGATGGCTCCGTTTGTAGAAAGTTTCCCGGCAACTCCTGCCACAGAATGGAGTATGGGGCCTGTTAGTGTGGCGAAAAATCCTGCAGCTACTTCTCCGGAGTCACTAGTTTTTAGCGCTTGGAAAAGTTCTGTTGAAGCTGCTATGAGGCTACCAGCATATGAGAGCACTCCAACAAGTCCAGCTTTTGCACAAGTGGGTCCAGTGCCTCTTGTCCCTCTAGCAGCTGGGAGTTTACTACCATCTGTGAGTACTCCAAAAAGTCTAACTTTTGCATTGGGTCCAGTGCCTCTTGTTCCTCTAGCAGCTGGGAGTTTACTACCATCTGTGAGTGCTCCAAAAAGTCCACCCTTGAGTTCAGTATCTCCTATCCCTAGAGCCTTTGTGAGACTACCAGCAGCTGGTGAGAGCACTCCAAAAAGTCTAACTCCTGCACAAGTTGGTATAGGATCACTTAGCTCTGGAGCAGCTGTCAGTGCTCCAAAAAGTCCAACTTTTGTACCAGCACCTCCAATCCCTAGAGTGGTTGTGAGAGTACCAGCAGCAGCAGAGAGTACTCCAAAAAGTCTAGCTTCTGCGCAAGTATCTACTGTATCTCCTAGCCCTGGAGCAGTTGTGAGGCTACCAGCAGCTGGTGAGAGCACTCCAAAAAGTCTAACTCCTGCACAAGTTGGTATAGGATCACTTAGCTCTGGAGCAGCTGTCAGTGCTCCAAAAAGTCCAACTTTTGTACCAGCACCTCCAATCCTTAGAGTAGTTGTGAGAGTACCAGCAGCAGCAGAGAGTACTCCAAAAAGTCTAGCTTCTGCACAAGTTGGTATAGGATCACTTAGCTCTGGAGC
Organism: uncultured Parachlamydiaceae bacterium; assembly: GCA_963745935.1. Lineage (GTDB taxonomy): Bacteria > Chlamydiota > Chlamydiia > Chlamydiales > Parachlamydiaceae > JAJFUZ01. The sequence goes on along the minus strand of CAVUZO010000005.1, from coordinate 48,621 downwards.
AGCTGTCAGTGCTCCAAAAAGTCTAACTCCTGCACAATTGAGTTCAACGCCTGTCCGAAAGGATTACAACCCTTCAATAGTATTTCACCGTGTCATGAAGCTTGAGGTTAGCACCGATGCTTTCTGGCAAATACGAGAACTATTTTCTAAACATCCCTATTTATTCTCTAAAAAGAGTGAGAGGGGAAATACCATCCTTCATAAACTATTTTATGAAGCAACAACTAAGTTCTGTAGAAATCTGCTCAAAATCGAGGGTTGTAGTTCCCATATAAATGACAAAAATAATGAAGGTGAAACACCTTTTGATCTTGCTTGCAAAACAGTTGTCAGAGGGAGCGTAAAAGCTAAGATAAAGTTACTGCATCAGTATAACGCTAATCTGTATATTCACGATCTTCAAGAAAAATCTGTCAAAGAGCTTATAACCCATTTGCAAGCTACTAAAGCACAAAAATTTAAAGAAATTAATGACTCAGCTTTTGAAGAAATGATTTCCCGACTCGTGGACGACGATTTGGACTGATATTAGAGTTTGCTATAAAAGCTTTTAGAGAATTTAGATGGCAAAAATCATTGCAAAGATCCGGCCTCAATTCCTTCGGGCTAGCGAGAAAGACTCCCGTGCTTAATGCTGCCTGCGAAAAGGATTTTTCTGAAACCGATGCGGTAGACGTGGTATCCACAACTGTTGCCAGTGGCAATCATCGCATTATGTACATTTACTATCGCCCTTTTTTAGAAAGAAAATTATTGTAATCAAATACTATATCGCGATAAAATTCATCTAATTTAACAATTAACCATGGAATTTAAATGGATTCTCTTAGTAGTTCAACAGGTCTCTCACGCGGATCTACTTTTCCAAGAAATGACGAGATTCAAAGTGAAAAAGAGGCTCCTCAATTTGCGGGGCATTTTGACAGGTGTACCCAACAAATTCGAGAAGCGAAACGCCTTGCAAAAACCGGAGATGGAAACTCTGCGCTTCAAGCCATCAGGATCGTTCTTAATCTTAAAGAGGAGTATCCGGGCTCGGTTGAATTAAAAAAAACTCTAGACAAAATCCTCGAAATTGCAGAAAAAAATACAAAAAAACACCTCCTTGGATCAGAAGAAGAATCCGAAGGACCAGCAAAGAAAAAACCGCGCCTCGAAGTTCCAAAAGCTCAAGATTTTGTTCCAATACCCGTAGTTTCACCTCCTCCAGTTTTACCTCCTCCTCCCAGCCCCCTAAATTTTCTACCCTTTCAATTTCAAACGCCTTTTCATTATCCACCCTTAGATGTGTACGGTCTCCCACTTCCTCAACCTTTTTTTTCCTATCCAACACCATTCGTTTCATCTCCTCTCAGCGGCCTGACAAGCCCTATTCTGCCGACTCCAGCAGAACAGATGCGCGCAGAGGCTTTGCAACAGTTGGCAGATATTTCAAAAATGCTTGGCACTCAGCAGGCTCAAGCGGCTGTTAGTGCTACAAGTGGCCCAGCTTCTCAGCTAGAGGGACAACAAATCCATTCTGCAAAAAGCACTCAACCAGCTCCTGGAGGCTGGTTTCTACCTACACCTGCTGCAAAAAATTTAGCGACCGTACAACTGGATTCGGCTTCTATTGAATTAATTATTGAAGCTCTAATCTTGGAAGAGTCAACTATCAGACCTCCGAAAAGTTCGGCTCCTGTAGCTTCGCCTGTCTCTACTCCGAAAAGTTCGGCTCCATCTGTAGCTTTCCCTGTACCAGCTGCGAAAAGTTCGGCTCCAACTGTAGCTTTCCCTGTACCAGCTGCGAAAAGTTCGGCTCCAACTGTAGCTTTTCCTGTACCAGCTGCAAAAAGTTCGGCTCCAACTGTAGCTTTACCTGCACCCTCACCTACTCCGAAAAGTTCGACTCGTCCTGTAGCTTCGCCTCCGAAAAGTTCGGCTCCTGTAGCTTTACCTGTATCAGCTGCAAAAAGTTCGGCTCCAACTGTAGCTTTACCTGCACCCTCACCTACTCCGAAAAGTTCGACTCGTCCTGTAGCTTCGCCTCCGAAAAGTTCGGCTCCTGTAGCTTCGCCTGTCTCTACTCCGAAAAGTTCGACTCCTGTAGCTTCGCCTGTCTCTACTCCGAAAAGCTCGGCTCCATCTGTAGCTTTAGCTGTACCAGCTGCAAAAAATTCGGCTCCAACTGTGGCTTCACCTGCACCTGTTAAAAGCTCGGCTCCATCTGTAGCTTCACCTGCACCTGTTGCAAAAAGTTCGGCTCCATCTGTGGCTTCACCTGCACCTGTTAAAAGCTCGGCTCCATCTGTGGCTTCACCTGCACCTGTTGCAAAAAGTTCGGCTCCATCTGTGGCTTCACCTGCACCTGTTGCAAAAAGTTCGGCTCCATCTGTAGCTTTACCTATGCAAACTCCAAAAAGTTCGGCTCCATCTGTGGCTTCACCTGCACCTGTTGCAAAAAGTTCGGCTCCATCTGTAGCTTTACCTATGCAAACTCCAAAAAGTTCGGCTCCATCTGTGGCTTTACCCACACCTGTTGCGAAACATCCAGCTCAAGCTGAGGCCAGCACTACTTCTCTAGAATACGCTGCTGCTATTATGAAATTTAATAGTTCATTGCAAGCAGAACACGATGCTAATGTGAAGAAGTTTAATAGTTTAATGCAATTAGAAATTAATAGGGCTACTTTCAAGGAAATACGAAAATTTTTTTCAGAAAATCCTATTTTTTATTCCCATAAGGACATGAAAGGAAATACAATTCTTCATAAACTATTTTCTGAAGCAAGAATTGAATCTTGTATAGGACTGCTTGCCTTAGATGGTAGCAACGCCTCTATCAATGCAAAAAATAATGACGGTGAAACTCCTTTTGATCTTGCTTGCAAAACAGGTGTCAAGTACAGTGCAAAACCCAAGATAAAATTACTTCATAAGTATAAAGCTGAACTGTATATTAACGAAGATCTGAAAGAAGATCTTAAGCCATTCATAGCAGCGTTGCTAGCTCCTAAAGAAATTGAATTCTCACTTGATGATGAACACGAAGATCTGGATGACTAAAAATAATGTTTAATTGGCCAGACAGCCGCATCCGTCCTATATTACCGATCGACGAAAAGCTCGATGAAATTCTTGGGCTGCTCAAAACGGCTCAAGTTGTGGTCTGCGAGGCGGAAACGGGTGCAGGAAAAACGACTCGCATTGGCCAAGCGGCTATTCTTGCAAATCCCTTGCTAAAAGTGTTCATGACGCAACCGCGCCGCAATGCGTGCCGCATGAATGGAACGCATATTGCCTCTGAAATTGGGTGTCAACCAGGTCAGCTGGTCGGCTGGCGGCTATTTGATGAGAATAGAACTTCTCAAGCAACACGTCTTGAGCTGTTGATCGACCAGTCTCTTGTGCAGCGCATCCGCAATCAAGATGGCCTTCCGGAAGGGCTCATCATTGTCGATGAGGCGCATGAACGGTCCATCTCGATCGACCTTCTTTTAGGGCTGCTTAAGGAGCGTCTCAAAGACTCTCCAAAAACTCGCCTCCTCATTACTTCTGCAACGATCGACACGCAGAAATTTTCAGAATTTTTTTATAAAGCTCCTGTCATACATGTGAAGGGGCGCTGTTTTCCTGTCACAACCGAAGTTCTCCCTCTTCTCTACGGGGAACATCATACGCAAGGGAGTGCAAGAGGTGCCTGCGAGGTTTTCAGGCGATTTTTACAAAATTCTCTTTTTGTGCCTGAACGCACAATCGTCCAGAAAGGGACCGTGATTGTCCTCCTTCCAGGCAAAGAGGACATTAGTGAAGTTCTTGCTTTAATTTGGAAGGAGGCCAAGAGACTTAATGCGGAGAAGCGCCTCCAAGCGTTTGGTTGTCATGGCGAAAGTTCAGGAGATGAGCAAAGTCTTATCCAGACAGCTGTTCCAGCGGGAACATTGCGATTCGTCTGCGCGACGGAGGTTGTGAGGAGTTCCGTGACGCCAGCTGAAGTGGTTGGAGTGATCGATTCGCTGCAGATAAAACGTTTCATCACACACTCAAATGGTGTTGGAGAGCTATCCAAAATCCCTGTATCAAAAGCGGAAGCAGATCAGGGCAAGGGGCGGGCCGGTCGCACAGGTCCAGGGTTCTATATGCCTGTCTCTTTCGGTAGCGAGTATGAGACATTGACTCCCTGGCCTCAGCCAGCTATTTTGCGAGAACAGGTCACGCATGCAGCGCTACAGGTAGCTGCAGTGGGACGTTCGATCCGAAACTTTGCCTTCATTGATTCTCCTCCTACGGATAAGATTGACAAGACTGTGAGCCGTTTGAAAAACTTAAGGGCCTTTGACGAAAGAGAGGCTATTACTGAAATAGGTGAGAGGCTCGTCCAATTTCCGCTTCCGCCAGAACTCGCAAAGACGCTCCTGACAGCGCAGAAATTTGGAGTCCTCCCTGAGGCTGTGATCGTCACATCTGTGTTGTCTACAGGGGGCTTCTTTCGGACTGAAAAGCCTGATAAGACCCTATTTATTGATGATAATCTTTTTAAGAATATCTTCAAAGATCACGACCCATTACCGAGCTGGATTTCGAAAAGGGAGACGGGGTGGGAAATAAACTGCGGATCAAAAGAATTTCCCCATCAGCAAGGCAGCCGCTGGGTTGCACATATAATTCGAAAATTATGGGCTGGGGAAAGCCAGAGCGATTTTGTTGCAATTGTGCGCGCCTACCGCAATTTCAAAACAGTGGAAAAGGAATTAGGTAACAAATTGCTAGACTGGTGCTCAGCCCATTTTTTAAGCCTTAAAAATATTCATCTTTCAGAAGAGAAAATGAAGCAGATCAGACAAATTCTGGCTTCATCAACAACGCCACTCACACAAGATCTGAGAACAGAACGCGAATTTGATGAAACGGGCTTAAGCAAAGCCCTAGCATCGGGAAATATCGACCATATTGCCAAAGCCCATTCATCAAATTTTTTGGGAGAATTGGGGGAGTTTACTTTGGCTGTCCAGTCAGCTTGTCCACAAAAAGCTCCTCTCATCTTATCCGGTGGAGTGCGCAAAGTGGATTACTTTCGAGGCTCTCACGGCCATCTTGCAGATCTTGCAGCCCCTCTAGAGATCTCCTGGCTATTTGAGGTACTGCCTCACCTCTGTAACAGAGTGCGGCAGGGCAATCACTATTACAAAGTCACTCAAGATTGTGTCGTTCAAACTGAGAAGATCTATTTCCAATCTCGTCCGCTCAGCCAAAGCGAAGTGCCTTCTGACGATGCCTCTGCTGCCTTGACATTTGCGAAATGGTTAGCGAGCGAGTGTGAGAAAACCCATTCCAGCCCCCTTGCGGACATTTTTCAGATCAATATTGCGAGGCAGCAGCTGTCGCGAACATTAAATTGCCGAGCAGGAAAGGTTATTTTCCCCATATTCTCTCAAAAAGAGCTTACAGAGCGATTTCTGTCGCATGGCTTCAAAAGCATCCGTGAAATTACAAACAGAGAGCTCCTTGAGCTGCCGCGTGTGGAAAGAAAATTAGCGGAACGCATTCAAGCGGAAAATCCAGAGCAGATTTTAATTTTGGGGGCTTCTTATCCTGTGGAATACCGACAATTGGGAGAGCAGTTTCTGCCGCCGCGCGTTCGATTCTTGCCGGTTCCCCTCGCAAACCAGTGGGCCGATCTTCTTTCAAAAGAGATGCAGCTTCCAAGTGGCCGTGCGCTGGAAGTGGAAATAGGAACGCATCTCCTCTTGCGTTGGCGCAAAGGCCGTGCTGAGTTGTCGGGGACTTTATCGATCCTCCCCCCTGGTGCTCCTCTGAATGAACTGGATAAACTCCCCTACCTTTTAACAGAAGCGGAGTTAGAGACTAGGCAAGCAGCAATGGGAGCTCTGGACCGGTTACAAAAGCAGACTCTTGTTCCGTCGCAGCTGCAATATGTGCGTTGGAGCGTTGTCATGCAGCTGGTTGCTCACAATTCTGCCGATCTTCTTCGAATCCTTCAGCAGCATCCCCTTTTGAAAAAAGAGTGGTCCCTAGCGACAGGCTTCATCAGCCTATTTTCAACAGATCCTATCGACCTTATGCAGAAAAAAATCCAAGAGGCCCTTGAAAAACCCTCTCAATGAACTGAACCGCCAACACTCGACAAAGGACCGTAAACGTGTCCCTTAAAACGTAAAGCCGTCGTTACCCGATTTGCTTTTTCTAGATCCCTTCCCAGGTACCGCCAAGCGCTTTAATCAGCTGAATCGACGACTGAAAGCGCTGCCCCTGCACACCGATCGCATTGAGCTGGGCGGTGACATCCGACCGCTCGCTGTCGATGACTTCATAATAGGCTGCAATGCCTTTCATATAGCGCCGGTTTGAAAGCTGCAAGGTTAAATTTGATGCCTTGATAGATCTAAGCAGCGTCTCATGCTGTTTGGCATCCCACTCCAGATTATTGAGGGCATCTTCCACCTCCTGGAAGGCAGTTAAGACGGTCTGCTGATAGGAGGCCTCCGCTTGATGGAAGCGCGCCCACTCCACCTCAACCTGCGACCCTCTTTTCCCTGCATCAAAGAGAAATTGGGAACCATTTGCACCGTAAGACCAGTAGCGGCTTTTCCAGCTCATAAACTGCTTCAGATCTGGGCTTAAATAGCCAACTGTCCCCGTCAATGTGATGGAGGGGAAAAAAGCGGCATAGGCCGCATTAATTTGGGCATGCTGGGCTGCCATCTTCCGCTCTGCCTGAGCAATATCTGGCCGCTGTAGCAGTATTGTGGAAGGTAATCCTGCTGGAATAATAGGGGGATCACCTTTTAAGGGGCTGTAGGGAAGGCAAAAATCGGAAGCGGGAATCCCCAAAAGTGTTGCAATTGCATTTTCGAAGAGGGTCCTCTGGCGTCTCGCATCCTCATACTGCGCCTCCGTATTGCTGAGCTCAAGTTCTGAGCTCGACACGTCGATCGCATTGGCGATTCCCGAGGTAAATCTCGAATGGTTGAGAGTTAAAGACTTTCGCCGCAACCCAACGGTTTGCTGGAGAAAATCAAGCTGCGCATCGACAGTGCGCAGGTTGTAGTAAAAGCTGGCCAGATCTGCTGTCAACCCAAGCAGCGCAACGCGATAGGCCGCCTCTTGCGCCTCGGCATTGTAAACTGCCGAAAGGTAGAGGCTGCGGTTTTTTCCCCAAAGATCGAGCTCATAACTTAAAGTCGCCGGCAGCGAATACAAAAATTCATGGACGCGGAGGATCGGCTTGAGCCCAGGAATTAGGCCTGCGGGAACCCCGTAAAGCTCAAATAGCGTTTCTGTATCGCTGTAAGTGGGATTGAGGTTCAGCTGCGGAAAAAGATCTGCGCGCGTAACTCCTGCAATGCCCCTTGCCTCTGCTACCCTTTCAAGAGCGAGCTGAAGCTGCGGGTTATTGACAACGGCCTGCTCCTCTAGGCTGTTAAGCGTTTCATCCTGGAAGAGTTCCCACCAATTTTCAACTTCATAAGACTGCTCGAGCCATAGGGTGGGGGCTTTCCAGTCGGCAGGGACTGGAGGGTCAGGATGATGATAGACCGGCCCCACGCGGCAGCTTGAAAGGAGAAAAAAGAGGATAAACAGAATTTGCATAAAGACAGATTACTTTATAGATGTTACGTAGGCAAGAAAAATTTTTATTTAGTTGAAATTTAATAATAAATATGGTATAAATTTTCAATATGGATTCTTCCTTAAATACTTTCTTCTTTAATTTAAAAGCGGGACCTGTTTTTAGGCCATCTCCCACGCCTCCTCTCGCTCCTATTATACAGCCGACACTTGAAGCTGTGGGCCGTCAGATCCAAAAAGCGGCCGATCCGATAAAACTGGATGATGATTGGCTGATCACTCCCGAGGAGATAAAAAGCCACTCACTCTTGCAGCAGCCTCAGGCGAAACAGCTGCGCGATGAGTTTGTCACTCTCGCTGAACTGCCTAGAGGCCACGACTTGACTCGAAATATCCTTCGAATCGCGGTCAATTTTGCAGGCAGCGGCTCGATCACGGGAGACAAAAGATACGAGGGAATGCAGCCCTCCCGCAATTTTGCGATCTGGCGCTGGTTAATTCAAGATCTCTCCGATAAGTTCGAACCTAATTTCCTGAAAAACCTCGACAGCGGGCTTCAAAAATTGCTGGCGCACAGCAAAATACTGGAAAGGCGCAATGTTGAAAAAGCAGCAGATGAGACTCTCTATGAAGATGCGCTCGCACTGACAAAACAGGTACAGGCTCTAAAGCCTGGCGAGGCCGAGGTCTTTGTGGGTGGGTATATGAATGACGGCTCAGACGAGAGCGTCGGCCATCTTCAGATTTATGAGATCCAGAGGCGCGAAGAGGGCTCGTTTGATATTCACCTCTACACCTCGACCAATTTTCAGCTGGCCGACCTCCTTTTAATCGAAAAAAGACGACTAAAACCTATCGTACGCTATGAAAAAATTCCTGAAGAGGTTCTTCTTTTTAATCGCGATGGCATCGTGCGCCCTGGATTCATTGCGGCTCTCAATGAGTTAACGGCCGGCGCAAAAAAAAACCTCAACCGCGTTGTCAACGATGATGACACGCTGCAAGTTTTTGATTTTCTCTCCCCCTACTTTGTCAATTCCAGTTTCCAAGAGTGCGGGCTCGTCACAGGGCAGCGTGGGGGAACCTGCGTCCCTTCCGTAACAAAGGTCTGGATGCGCACCCATGCTAAAGATCTGCACCTTTACAAGCAGATGCAGTTTCAATGTCAGATGAAACTGCTTACAGCCTGCCACTTATCCCTCTCCGATCTGCTTGATCAAGATTCTCCTGAGGCTCACACTGCTCGCAAAGTACTGACCCATATGTCGAGACGCCTTTTGCGCTATGTTGAAAAGATGCTGAAGGGAAATTTGATCGACCAGCAAATGGCGTTGATGGCTCGCGCTACGGCTCATGACAGCTTGAGGAGGGTTGCTGAGGGTGAAGCGATCGTTGAAAAAGAGAGAAGTGTGAGTGCAGTCGATTCTGACCTCTCCACACTTAGGGTCGACCAGCAGAGGGCAAAGCGGCAAGCGCTTCCCCATCCTGTCGCTGCACTCACTGAAATTCCAGCTATCAAGCCAGCGGCTCTCGTCGATTTTTCAATCCGGTTAGGAAATAGCCCTGACACTTATATGAAGGCGCTATTAAAAACTGAAAAGGCGTGCCAGGCGATTGAAGAGAAGATGGTGGGCGTGGCGCCAGAGCTGCAGCTTATACATGAACACTCTTATGCCCTGCAAATTGAGCAGTTCGTCGATCAGCTGCCTCTGCCCAATATGAAAGAGAGTGTTGAATCTTTAAGCAAAGTGGATTGTTTTGAGGCCCCCTTTTGGGAAACCTTTACCCTCGAGGAGCTTAAAACAGCTCAAAAAGGGCTCTACACCTTGCTCCATAAAGCCTATTTCCCAAAAAAATACTACGACTGCGAACTTTTGCCGCGCCGCATGGCGACTATCCTTCCCCTGCAAGCGATCTTTCACTATTTGTCGCTAAAAATTGATGCTAAAAGCCCTTCTGGAGTTGAAGAGGGACGGCTCGAAAACTACCCGATTTTTTTTGATAAGCAGATTGTCAAAATTCCCGGACTCCATTTCTTGGACCGTGCCGAATTTGAGAGAGTCCGGGAAACAGTGCACTACTTTCACTCTTTTAATGGATTAAAATTTGCGCACAAAGATCCTCTCTTTAATTCAGAGGGGTCCAGCGAAGTTGATCAGAAAGGAATTAAGGATTGGCCGGCAAATAGTCGCTACTGGATGGCGCTCTACAATTCTGATCCTACTCTTAAAAAATCCGTCGACAGTGAAGCTGAAGAGATGTTTCCGACGAAGAGCCAACGAACAATAGAAAGGGAATACCAAGCCCAGCTCAAGCTTTGGCAGGAGGAGTCGTATCGAAGTTACTTTAGCTCTCCCAGCCCTGAACCTTGCAGACAAGAAAATCTGCCTTCGCTTACAAAAGCTTATCTCATGCTTGGCTATTTTAATTCTGCTGATCAGAATCTCCTATCCAAGCATGGGTTTGAACATGCCGATATGCTGCGCCACATGACCTTTGTCTGCCGCAGAACTTTATCTGGAGCACTCTCAAAAAAGATCAGGACCAAACAGCAGAGCTGTTACAGTCCCCAAATCGCACCAATACTCCCTATGGGGTGACTTTATGGGCCTATGACAGCAAGCTCTTGCAAAACCGCTCCGTGTGGGATTTGCACCGCCCCCTTCAAACAGGAACCAGAGTAAGAAGATTTCTAGAAGGGAAACAGGCCAGCCGGAAAGAGAAAGAGTGGAAGAAGGAGACAGCAGAGGGTCAAACCCTTTTTGACTATAAAGGGGGAAATGAGGAGCTTTTCGAGCGGCTCCGGCGCCCCTTATCTCAGTGGGAGCTGGCTCCTGTCCAGCTTCTTTTTGAGCTGCAAGACGCTTTCAAACAGCTTGAAGAATCGGACTTGCAATCAGTCGCTTTTTATCTGCTATTTCGCAATCCCATCTTGCCCAAAGCACGACTTGAAATGGGGTTTGGGGAGCTTATCGTCAAGAATCAGGCGCTTGTCGACCAGGCTGCAAGCTTTATTCAGAAAGGTCTATTCTATAGCGAATCTCGCGATAAGAACTCTCTTGCAACAAGCCGCTTTTTCTTTGAGCTCAGTTTCTATCTGTGCAAATTTTTAACGGATGCGGGCCTTCCCTTAGCTGCAGAGAGGTTTAACCAGAACGAGATGCTTGCACGCTGGCTTGAAAATAAGAAGGAGTTGGGGATTGAAGAGCGCTCCACCCTCTATCTTTATCGCTTCTCATTTTATGCCCTTAAAGCGGACTTAAACGCCATTTCAAACTGGATTCTCTATAAGCTCGATCCTCCTATGAAACGCAATTGGAGCGCTCCTGTTCTTGAACAGTGGGCTGAAAAAGCTATTAGAAGCCTTCTCTTTAATCTCTTGCCAGAGCAGTGTGAGTCCCTTGGAAGGGCTCTTGCGGAACAATTAAATGAGTCCGCTGTAGGAATTCCAACTTTAGACAGGGGCGTCTGGTCGATCGATGCGTCGCTGGGACTGCCCTTTCTCTCTTGCGGAGAGTGGAAAATCGATCTTCTCACCGGCAAGATCTATCTGCGAAATGAGGAGCTGAAAGCAAACGTCAAGGAGTTTTGCTGGGAAAAGGAAGAGAACTTTAGAAAATTGTTTGGCTCCCCAAAAAACATCCATTATCGATCAATTGGTCCCCACTGCATCACTTTCACTGATCCTGAGAAGGGGACGTTTCGTCTCCTTTTATCGAATTCAGCGACAGCCGTTCAGAAAAAAATGCCCGGCGAGCTGGGCTGGTTTCAGTATTGCCCCGACTCCATGAGAGGCAGCCTTCCAGGATCGCTGCTGGATGAATATGCCCTCTGGCTGCCAGAGAGGGAAGCAGGGACTAAAATCCCTTATTCACGAAAAGATCCAGCATTAAGGTTAGCGCAGGAAGAAGCAGAAGATGCCTTTTATAAAAAAAATCCGGTAAAAGGGGTTGTCACACGGATACAGAACCAGCAGATCCAATTTGCATTGACGCACGAGGGTCTCCTTGTCGAAGCTGATGCTGCAACTGGCTTGCCCATTGTTGGGGGCAGTTGCCTTGACTACTTGGAAAGCAAAAACCTTAAGGGGTTAAGCGACTTTGATGCGCTTGAAAATATTGTCACCTATAGAAGCTCGGACGATCAGATTCGAAAGCTTGTATTTCCCCGTTATAAATCTCTAGATGGCAACCGACTGCAGTTTATCCCGCATCACGGGCGCTTTCTGTGGGAGGAAAATCGCGATTACGCCATTCCAAAAAAGATGCCTGGCATGCCTTTTGGAACGATTCGCAACTTCCTCTACCTGGAATCTATCAAAAATCCGGACTCAGATCCTGCCATTCTCTTAGTTCCTGTTCAAACAATTCATCAGTTTATTCCTTCTATTACTGCTGGAGGATCATTGAATGTGGTAGCAGCCGGAGAGCACCCCTATCTCGTTTATAAACTTGACGCGGAGCAAGTGCGTCCTAGTAGTGTTGAAAGTAGGCTGTTTCTTGCCTACATCTGGCTCTCTCAGAAAAAACCTGAGGAGGCGATCCAGCTCCTGAGTCAGATCGCATTCATCGAAACTGTATCGCCCCTCGGAATGAAAATTCTAGATATGATCCAAGATTTGCCTCTCGGGGATGATCATCCCGATCCCCGCATGGTGCAGCTGCACGCCGTTGCCCTTCAGATACGCAAGAGAGAGCAGACGGCAAGCGAACCGATCCAGGAGTATTTTGAGCAGGAGAATCGCGATCATATAAAAAGACTGGACAAGCATATTAAAAACCTCTACTCCCTACTGCAGTCTTTAAACAGTGTCTCAGCTGCGTGTCGCATGCCTGTAGAAGAGGAGATGTCTGTTTTAGTTAAAATTCTAAACGATGGAAAAAGGCTCGCAGATAAGCTAGAAAAAGGCGACAAGGAATTTCCTTTCCAGGCAGCTTTTTCTCAGATAAATGGCAGACTCGATCTCCTGAACAACCGCTATTGGCGAGATGACAGATTTCGCTTGCTGAGCCGCGCCTCGCGAGTGAAAGATCCGGAAAAGGGATACGATAAAAAATTTCTCGGCGAAGTCAAGATCGTAGCAGATGAAAATGCGCTAGATTGGATTGACATAGGACTTCAAACTTTCGAGCCTACACTATTTCCCAAGTACCCCTACACGCGTCCTCCCGTTCAGATGCGCAGCTTTAAAAATGGCTGCATATTTTTAGAGGTGCTGCATATCGCAAATCGGGAAATAGCGCCGCGATCCGAGACATGCTGTATCGGTTAAAGATGTGGAGAGAGCAGGATAAACGGCAGCAAGACCCGCATCTGGATACTATGATCATGATCCTCTGCTATCCTGAGCAGTTTGTCCCCCTCTACCCCGATTCTTTCAAAACAGCCTTTATAGCTGAACGATATGAGGCACTTCTCAGGATCCAGAAGCAGTACTCTAAATGCCCGCGCAAGCTTCCAGTTGAGCCGTCCCATTGGTCTGGAGACTCCCATCGCGACTTTGGCAACTATCCCCTTCCTCCAGAACGCGACTGGGCAGAGAATGGTGCTGAAATTGTCTCCGCCCCTTTAAAGCTGCAATTTGATGCGCAAGAGAAGCGCTGGAGACAGCTGCAAGAGTGGAAAAAGCTGCTCGTCTTCTCCGACCGGCACGTCACCCCTGCCCGTTTAGATTTTACCTATCGGGAAGATCTCTTAACCCCTGCTGAAAGGATCTTTGAGGATCCGCTCAAAAGTGATTTGCTGAGTTTTCAGGAAGACTACGAGGCTGGAAAAGAGCAGTATGAGAGCATGAAGCTCGCAACGCTGCCTCCCCAGCATGTGAAGAGGCTCCAAATGGAAGTGCAAGCCGCTCTGGAATCTGCAACGAGAGAAAGGCGGGAGACAGAAGCCACGCTTTTAGGCCTTATCAATGTGAGACATCCAGTACGACTCCAGCAAGAGCTGGCGCGCATCGGAGGAAAACAGGAGACGCTGATTGGCCTCCAAGATTGCGTGAACGCCCTTCTTTCAGGAGATGCGCGCCAATTTTGGCTAAAAAACAGGAATTTAACGAGACCACAGGTGGATGAAGCTGCCACGCTCACCCTCAGATGGGTCGATCTTAAATCTTATGAAGCGCAGCTGAAAAAAATTGCAGGTTGCGCAGAGACTTCAGCTGCTAAATTGGCAGAGCTTTTAGAAAACGTCTACCACTTTGACAAATTTGGGGAAAAAGAGCAGGTCGTCTTACGCGTCTTCAGCGGGCAGTCGGGAAATATCCCTTATAAGGTGCAGACCGATCTGATCCTAAAAATGCTCGAGACGGATGAAAAGGGGCGCTACAAAGAAAAAGTGGTCCAGCACATTATGGGAGGGGGGAAAACGGCCATCCTAGCCACCCTGCTTCTCTATCTTGCCGCTAAACGGCATGGACGCATGGCCTTCTTCATCGTTCCCCCTTCCCAATTCTTGACCTTCAGCGCCAACTTTGGAGAGGCTATGGGGAAGGCATTTGGCAAGGAGACGCTCTCTCTTAACCTCGAGCGCAAAGATTTTACCCTCTATAAACTTAAGCAGATCCATGAGCTGTTAGAAAAAGCGCGCAAAGAGGATTTGCCGCTCATCCTTTCCGCCATGACCTTGCAGATGTTAGATCTTGAAGAGAAGAGCCTCTCCCGCAAAATCCGAACAAAGATCGCAAGAGGGGAGTATGTTTACAGCGATCTTAAAGAAAAATGCAGCCTCATCGCCAAGATCTTGACCCTCAGCGCTAATTTTGCCGACGTGCTGATCGACGAAGTGGATCAGATTTTAGACTGCTACCAAGAGGTGACCTTCGTCGATGGAGAGCGGACACCAGTAGACCCGATGCGCAACCTGCTGCTGCTCACCCTTCACAAGGGCATGTTGAAGCAAGAGCTGATCGGCATCGATAAAAACCAGCAGTCGCTCATGACCCCCTCCGTATACCTCGAACAGGTCGTTCCACACCTTGCCCAGTATGTCACGGCCCACTTTAAGCCCATTTCGACACAAATTCAAACCTATGAAGAGGCCTTTCTCCGCTATGTCTCAAACAAGATCCCTCACGTCCTGCAGCGCTTTGCGGACCATCCCGAACTACTTGTCAGAAAGGAGCTCCCTAAATTTCCTGAATTAGCCGGATATAAAACGCTCCATCAGGATATCGCCTTCCTACGCCATCTCAAGCGGCTCCATCAGGGCAAAAAGCATCAGGCAGAAGCTGCCGACCTCATCGCCCTGACAAAACACTACCTTCAGGAGGTTGCGAAGAGCACGCTGAGCAAGATCGGGGGAAGAAATTATGCCCCTAACCCAAAACAGCCCGACGAGATCATTCCCTATGAGGGTAATAACGCTCCGAAGACCTCTAAATTTGGCTATCACTGGGAGCTTGCCGCTTTTCACTATCAATGGGGAAGTGCATCTAAGCCTAATCCTGAACAGATCTTGAGAGTTGCAGAAAGCTACAAATCCTCTGCCGAATATTACATGGATCGTAACGTGGAGAAATTTGAAGAGACCGCTGAATTCCTCGAATTCCAAGAGACCTTTGGCGTGCGGCTCGATCAGATTCATCATCCAGGTGAAATGGAAAAGGCGATTACATGGGTTTCCAAGGATCCGGAGAAGCTCTTAGAGATGCAGTATGAGGCGGTGGACCGCTACGCCAGTTTTGCATCGGAAAGGCTGTCGAATGATGGGTTTACCCTACTTGACCTGGTCGATTCCACAAGGACCATGTCGGGAACTCCCTGGAATGTAGATGGCTACAAACAGGAGCTGGTAGAGGGTTTTCTCCCCAGCGTCGGAACTGAAGGACGCATCGCGCACGCCTCCATGCAGAAGGGGATAGAGATTTATGAGCTGGATTTTAGCTCGATGCCCCAGTTTTTAGGGGAGCTTCTAGCTGTCCATAAGGATTTTTTTAACATTAGAACCCTTACAGATCCTGCCGGAGAATTTAAGAACTTTGGCAGCAACGCGAATGTGGCAAAAGAGTGGCTCTCCTTTATTGAGAAAAAGCAGGCCCTCCTTGATACGCGTGTTGACCCGAAGATTGAAGCCGTTCTCTTCTTCCACACCGATCCCGATGAGCTTCAGCCCAACACCCTCTATGCTTATCGAAAAGGGGCTCAAGAACCGGAAAGGATTGGAAGCAGCACTCCTGAGGCCTTAAAGGCTAAGGGGCTCACGCCGGATAAGTATCTCGTTCTTATCGACGAGCGGCATAAAGATGCGACCGACATTTTGATGCTCCCCAACGTCCGCGGTCCTATCACAGTCGATGAGAAGATGTTGCTGCGCAGCGATTCGCAAGCGATTATGCGCCTTAGACAGTATCTTGCTGGGCAAAACTGCGATCTCCTTGTAAATAAAAAAACGCGCAAGAGTTTCTACAGGGCAGGAGCCAGCGTTCAGGATGTGAGAATCAATGAGGCGAGAGCACAGTCCCTTCGCAAAACATCTTCCATGGTGCGCTATTTTTCGCGGCAGATCCATCACATCTTCCGAGGCATCGCAGATCGAGAGATACGCAAAGCTAACTTGAGGGGCTTTTTTGATGCCTCTTATGCGAATCTAGTCACCTGCTATGAGAAATTTTTCACAGATTTTTATCAAGAAAAGCCCTATCTACAGCATGGCCAATTAAGTCAGATCGTCAATACAAAAAGAGATCTTCAAGATCAGCTACAACTGAAATTAGAGAAGTTTAAAGTCGCAGTGAAAGATCCAGGGCTGATCGTTGAAGCTACAAAGAAAGCCGCCCGGCTTCGAGACTGGATTGAGGCAAGCAGAAGTCTCCCGACAGAATGGGAGAGAGGAAACAGCCCCCTTGGCATCGAACAGTTTGTCGAGCAGCAAGTTGAGGTGCAGAAGGAGACCGAGGTCGAAGTTGAAAAAGAGATTGAAATCGAACTCCTGGGCTATGAAGGGGCCAGCAAAGAGAGCATCGCTTCTGAATCTACGATGCCTTTTGATCAATTTAAACAGCTAGTTCTTGAACTGCAAAGTGAGCCGAAGGAGCTGATCCCTCTTCAAAAACAGCTTTCCGACTATAAATATAGCGCCCCCTACCATGAGATCTTCAAACAGCAAATCTATGGAACCTCTGCCTTTTTCTACACCTGCAGCAATCGCGAGCTACTCTCCATTTTTCACCCCTTACAGCGACCTGCAAAACAGCTTCTAGTTGTTGAGACTCATCTAGGATTCCGCTGGCTCATGCTGAGCGAACATGAAACAAAAGATGCTAAAACCCACCTGGAAGCCCTTTATAGCGATCCTCAGTTTGGAAAAGTTTGGCTGATCCAGCCCGACGGCTCTCTGTTTGTTAAAAGCGAAGAGGTATTCCCCCTGGAGCATGATGCCATCCTCGACGGGTTGACCGAAATCAATGCCCTCAACGGACACTTCTCATTCCTTGACGCCAAGAAAAATGAGGAGAGTTCGGAAAGGTGGCTCTCCTCTCAATCTGAATTGAAGGTGCGCTACCTGAAACTGCGCACCTTCCGAAAGAAGCCGCAGCAACAGCTGCTTCAATCCTCCGCGCTCGTTGCAGCTGCTTTAGATAAAGAGAGAGGACAAACGTCGCATCAGACCTTCCATATGTGCAAGAAACGTCTCGAATGGGAGCGGACGCAGAAACAGGGGCGCTTTAGACCGGCTCAGGAGTGGGAGACAAAGATTTTAGACAACAGAAAGCAGATTCGCAACCTCAATGCCCTTTACGTCCCCCTCTTAGGTTTTGATTCTGAGGCCACTGATGTCCATACACAGACTGCCTTGAAACATTTTAAGGGGCTCTCTCCAGAGGAGCTTAAACAAAAAGCGAAGCAGCTGACAGAGCTGCAATTTGATGCTTTAGGAGAGATTCAGGGGCCTTTTGTAACCCCTGAACAGATCTGCTGGCTTCCTCCTAAAAATGTGCGCTATCTGACAAGCGGCGCGCAGATTCGAACAGAAAAGTATCTGCTCACGCGCGAACAGGTGGCAGGCCTGGTCGAAACGCAGGGGCATCTGATCCCTTCTGTCAATCCCGATTTTTACCGCGATTTCGACCAGAACTGGCAGATTCAAAATATCCCTCTCGAATTGCTGACCCGCATGAATCCGAAAATAGGGGGGCTGCTGTCCCAAAGACAGATTGAAGCGATTACGGTTCAGCAGGTCCAGTCAAATGTTGTCTTCTTTAAAGTGCTCTTTAAGCAATTTTCTCCTATGCAGGTCCAGTGGCTTCAGGGGGACCTGATCGATTATCTTCCAAGCGATCAGCTCATCCACATTCAACCTGAGCAGATTGAATCGATCACAAATCGCAGCCTGATTCCACAGCTAGAGAAAATTGCAGCTAAGTGTAATGAAATTGAGGAGGGAACCTGGTCCTCCTGGGTGACCCCTCTCATGGTTCCTCAGCTTGCTCACGACCAGCTCCCCTTCTTGAAAACGAAAGAGCAGATCGCTGAAGTAGCAGATGGCGATGTCCCGCGCCTCTCACCCAAAACCCAAGTGCCGTTTATTGCCCGGGTCCAAGCGCGCTTGCTCGAGGGCCAAGAACAGGTCCAGGCCTGCCCCAACGAACATGTCCCCGGCTTAAGAGAGGATCAGATTGCCTCGATACAACCTTCTCAAGCAGCCTATCTGAAAGAGCCTAAATACATCCAGACTGTCATGAAGAGCGAGCCCTATTTTGTGGCCCTCACACCACACCAGATGGCCCATGTGGGCGACGAGCAGCTCCAGTGGGTGACGAAAGATCAGGTGAAGGGACTTTCAAATCGGCAGCTGCTTGAACTGAAAAAACGGCATCCAGAGTGGCAAGAGCGCATGAAGGAGCTATCTGATGCTCAGATCGCTCTCTTTGATTCTCTCGAACTTGTAGCCCTGATTCCTAAAGGTCTTGTGACAAAGATTACGGAAAAGCAGCTCCCCTTTTTATCGGAAGAGTGGCAATTTAAAGAGTGCCCAACTCCTCTAGTCCCGAAACTTCCCAAGAATAAAATCTCCTTTATCGAAGGAAAAGAGGCCGTCGAAGCTCTCCCAGCCTCAAAAGAGAATGTCGAACAGCTGCAAAAAAGGCATTTCCGCTTTCTCAAAAAGGAGCATGTTCCCTTTTTGACCCCTGCACAGATCAAGCAGATGGATGATCCAGATGAGGTAAAATGGTTTGAGCAGGAGCAGTTCCATCAGCTGGGGTCGAGTCAGGTGAATCTCCTGCCTGAAACAGCGATCCCTCATATACGAAATAGAGAGCAGATTCAAGCTCTCACCGACCCGAAACGCTTTGCCTGCCTCGTTGCCGACAGTACGCCCTGGAGTGGTGGCTTCAATCCTATGGCGCATATTGCCGATGAGCAGCTCAAATATGTCACGGAAGCACAAGTGAAGGGGCTAAATGGAGATCAACTGGTTAAATTGAAAACGGCACAGCCGGCAAACTGGGAGGCCCTGCGTCAAAAGATCACACTGGGCCAGTTTCAGAGGTATTTAGATACAGTGCCGCTCGCAGCCCTCCTTCCGGCGTCTTTAATAAAGAAATATTTTTATGAATCTAGACTCTTTTTCTTAATAGAGCCTTGGCAAATTCAGGCTTGTCCGGAACCGCTCATCGAAAAATTAAGCGACGCGCAGATTCAGCACTTGGCTCCTGAGCAGGTAAAGCTTCTCGCTGAAAGCCAGGTTAAAGCCCTCCCAGAGAGAGCTGAGCTCGTCCAAGAACTGGAAAAACGGCATCTCCCTCATATTACAGATGTACAGGCCAATCTACTGGCTCCAAATCAGATCCAGCTGCTAGAGAAACAAGTGCTTATTTCCAAGTTGGGCGAAGCGGCCCTTCAACATCTGACCCTGCAACAGATCCCTCTGATCATCCCTGCCCAAGTGCAGCATATAAAGGATGGTCCCAAAGTAGGCGCCATTCCTGCCCTAAAAGAGTATGTGGAGCAGTTTGTCAAACTGCAATTCCGCCACATTGCTGACCAGCATGTTAGGTGGCTGACGCCCGCGCAAATTAAGCTGATGGATTGTGTAGAGGAAATTTCGAAGTTGAGCAGCGACAAGATCCAGCATCTGGAACCCGGTCAGCTTCAAAGGGTCGCTGAATCACAAGTCAAAGGCCTTTCGCAAGGCCAACTTCTAATTTTGAAGGATCAGCATCCACATTGGAAAAAGCTCTTTGAGCATCTTGTCGAAGCGCAGCTCCCCTTCTTGACAGAACAGTGGCAGGTTCAGACTTGTCCAGAACCGTTAATCGAAAAATTAGGCGGTGCACAGCTCAACCTTTTGACTCCACAGCAGATCCAGAAGCTGAAAAATCAGCAGACCATTTCAAAATTGGACGATGTGGCCCTTCAGCATTTGAGCCTTCAGCAGATCCCTCTGATAACTCCAGCACAAGTGCGCTCTATTGTAGATGAGATAAAAGTGGGTGCAATTCCTGCTACAAAGGAGCATGTGGAGCAGCTGGTCAAGCCGCAGCTTCGCTCTATGGCAGGACCCCAAGTCAAACTGTTGACTCCCGCACAAATTAAGCTGATGGATACTTCTGAAGAACTTGCGCTTCTTGGCTCCGACCAAGTCAGAGAGGTAAACCCAATTGCCGTAAATGTCTTAAATGCAAACCAAGTACAACATTTGAAGAGCTGGGAACAGATTCAGGGGGTGCAAAATCAAGCGCTCTTTGCATCCTTAACAGCAGATCAGATGCCACACATCGCGGCGCAGCAGCTTCCCTGGGTCACAGAAGCCCAAGTCAAAGGTCTTTCGAAGCAGCAGCTTCTGGAGTTGAAAGAGAAGCATACCCGCTGGAATGAGCTCATGAGACATTTGAGCCAGCCCCAAGTGGCACATTTTGACTCTAAAGAGCTTGTGAACCTAATCCCGGCAGATCTTCTCAATTCGCTGTTATCTGAGAAACAGGTCCCCTATTTAGCTGAGCAGTGGCAGATCCAAGCGCTCTCCTCCGCACTCCTGCGCCACATCTCATATAAGCAGGCAGAATGGTTAATAAGCGACCAGATCAAGCTTCTAGATAGTCGTAAGGCCATTGAGAAACTGAGCCAAAGCCAGTGGCTGCTGCTCGGAGAAAAGGGAATCGCCTGCCTAAGAGCAGAAGAGATCGTCCAGCTGCAAGCAAAGCCCGAATTTCTGGATAAGGTTCCCTATATTAAACCCGACCTTCTCCAAGTTGTTACCGATGCAAGAGCTGTTGCCAAGATCAAAGATGCGCAGGTTGATGCTTTTGGCAGCCCAGGCTTTAACAAATTAGATAAAAAGCATCCACTCTGGAAAAAAATAACTCCAGGAGCTATTCAAAGCTTAAATCCAGATAGAATTCCGCTTCTTGCAAAAGAGCAGCTGAAGTTTGTGAAAAAGCGGGAAGCGCTCCGCTCTATTTCCTTGGGCAACATTGTCTACTTGACAAAGCAGCAGCTAGTTGCGAGGAAAAAATTTCACCTCACCTATATTATTGGCGTTTTAACCCTCGGAGTAGTCGCCTGCGTAGCCTCACTAGTGGCCTATAGTCTATTCCCGCTGATTGCCCTCTTCAGTCGCAAAAAAGGAAAGCAGTATCGCGCCAATCTCAATGCCCCCTTCAAGAGAGTTGGACATCTGTTTAGCTTTTATATCCCTGCTGCAGTTGCAGCGTAGAAAAAATCGACATGTTTGTTTTATATGTCAAAAAATTTAGAAATTTTTCGACACGTGCGACATCAAGAGGCTAGTTTAAAATCGGCAACTTTTTCTCCGGAAATGATTTTGCGGAGAAAAATGAATGTCTCTTCTTTGTAAATGGTATTCCCTAAAAGCTCTTGGAGGGATTCCAGTCGTTTATCTATAAGATTTGTGCCCCATGTCCACATATCCCCTCTCTCCCCTCCCACATACCTCTGAAATAGGGTCACTATAAATGGCTTTTCAGTTAACTCCATCTTCAAAGCAATAAAAGGGCGTCCAAATTTGTCGACTCCCTTCATAATGGGTCCGCTCATCTCTTCGGGATTAAGGAAATCGATATAACCGGTTGCTCCCATGCGACCTTTAAGATCTAGTTGGGGAATGGTATCGAAATCTTTGAAAGCCAGCTTTTCTACCAGCAGCGCCTTTTTATTTACCTGCAAAATTTTCATATTCAACTCATTAACAACCTTCTCCATGGCCTTTTTAGTTTTTTGCTGCTTAATTTCCTCTCGTATATAAAGTACGAAAAGAGAAATGCCGATCAGACTGATACATAAGAAAAGAATCGCAACAGCGCGGACAATTCGGATAGGCAAGGAGTTAACAGCAGCGGCATCTATTTTTGCTACCGATCTTCCAAACCAGTTGAGGTCGCGCTTTTCAAAGCTAGCTTGAAAGTTTGCAGGAGGAGGCGCCTCATCGAATTTTAATTGTTGCAAATGCTCTTTTGCATAGGGGCTAAAGGCAACTGTGGGATAAAGATTTATTTTCGTCATAAAACCATTGTAATCTACTTTGCACTATTTTTCGATGCATACTTTTCGCGAAACTCTTCTAAATCCTGTTTTTGACACTGCGGGCAGATGTGGCTGCTGCGCGATGCAACAATGAGGCGTTGAATGGGAGTGTGACAGCGCGGACAGGACTGTCCGGTACGGCGAAACACAAGTAGCTGCTCCTGGTGGCTGCCGCGCTTGCCGCTCAAGCGGTAGAAATTGCTCTGGCCGCTTCCTAGCGTTGTGCCGGCAGCTTTAAGACCGCGTTGTAGCACATGCTGGATAGCCGCATGGAGCGCTGCAATCTCTTTTGGATTTAGATGATTTGAGCGAGTAAGAGGGTGCAAGCGGGCCAGCCAGAGCGCCTCATCCACATAGATATTGCCAAGGCCTGCGATAGATGTTTGATCGAGGAGAAGCGCTTTAAGCTGACGCGACTTCTTTGCTAGAAGCTTGGTGAACAAGGAAATCGAAAATTCTGGGCTCAAAGGTTCAAGACCAAGCTTTCCAAGAATCTCCTCGGGATCTTTGACCAGATACCAGCGGCCAAACTTGCGCGGATCGCGATAAACGAGGGCGTAGCCATCTTCAAGGAGGAGAGCCAGTCGCTCATGAGGGAGGGGAGCATTGGGAGCCGGAAGCAGCTGGAGCCTACCCGTCATGCGCAGGTGGACCAGAATTGTTTCTTCTCCAGAAAGCGTGAACTTTAAAAATTTGCCGCGCCGGCCGACTGCAAGAAATCGCTTGCCTTTCAGCCTCTTTTGAAAGAGATCGACCGACGGACAGGCCACTGTACGCGGCCAGAGCACGCGCGCCTCTTGAACGGTTCTTCCTATAAGCTGCGCTTCAATTAGGTCCTGAGCAATTGTTTCAACTTCAGGGAGCTCGGGCATTCTTGATCTCGTAGATGAGAGAAACAGTTGCAGTCACTTCGACATCTCCAGGAGTTATAGGAGTCGCATCGGAGACCCTGGCAAATTTTTCCATTCTCATGACTCGCGGCATGATCATGCTGGGATTGATCGCTAGCTCCAGGATATTGCCTAAAGTAATTCCCGCCTCTTTTGCGGCGGCTTCCGCATAGACGCGCGCTTGGCTGACAGATTGCGCAATAGCTTCACTTTTGGCCAGCTGTTCATCTTGCAGAGTAAATGAGAGCCCCTCAACCAGATTTGCCCCCTCTTTGACGACAGCGTCGATTGCAGGGCCCGCTAGATCGAGCTTAGCTGTCTGAATGGCTATCGTATTGCGCACCTCATACCCGACAATTTCTGGATGCCAATCGGGAGGAATTGTTTGAGGCTGTGGCGTATACTGGGGGGCAATTTGGAATGTTCCTGTCTGAAACTCTTTTTCAGAAAAACCGACCCGCCTGATGGCCTCCCCGACACGCCCCATTTTTTCTCTGTTTTCCTGGATGGCCTTCTGCACACTTTCATCTTGCGTCACAACTCCTACGGTCATTTGAAGTTTATCTGCAGGCTTGCTTAGAGTGGCACTCCCATTCACAGTCAATTTATGCAGCTCTTCTGCGTGACAGGAAAAGAAAAAGCAGAGAAAAAAAATGAAGAATCGCATATTTTTGTTCCTTTTAACTGAGTATATCCATGTGTTCCGAATGTGAGAAAGCAAAAATTTTAAAATACCGCGGTTTTACTTGTATTTTTTCTTTTCAACATGAGACCGATCAGTTCCTTGGGGTTTGTGCCAAAACTCAAATCCGTTACCAGGGCAAGACAGTTCAGGAGCTGGATCTACTCTTTCGCAATTCCATCGATAGCTACCTCTCTTTTTATAAAGAAATTGGAATGAACTATTTTGTCTCAAATTCGTAGCCAAAAGCGTCGATATCGGCCTTATACTTATCGGCAATAATCTGCTTCGTTCTTTCGTTGTAGTAGCTGCTGTAATGCTTGTGTCGCGAGCGATTTTTGTGCGGGATCGTTTCAGGACATGGGACTCCAATGATGTGAAAGACCTTCTGAAGATCCTCTGAAAAGTTCTCTAAGCGGCCGATAAAGTTCACCTCATCAGCTGGAAAAAGACGCGTCTGCAGCCGAATGTGAATATCTGCTTTCTTCAGATCCTTTTTAGCGATAAAATCCACAAAAAAATCGAAATCTTTATCAAAACATTCTGAAAAGGGGCGGTGCACTTGGGTGACCACTTTATTGAAATAGCAGGAGACCACGCGCGCCCATGGGTTGCGCACAAAAGCAAATTTGAAATGCTGCTGATATTTCTTGGGTTTAAAGGGAAGACGCATCCCCTTGGCAGAGTAAGGCACGCTGTTATCGCGCAAAATTTTGCTGATCGTGCGCGTCCCCACCTTTGCCACCCTAAACCAGACAAAATTGTGCGCATCGCTCGCTGAAATATTGAACCGCTGGGGCTTCTGATCAGCATGTCCATCTGCATGAAAACCTAGCAGGAGGAGTGCCACAACAACAATGGAAAGTTTATTCATATTTTTTCCTTGTAAAGGCTCATCTTTAGCCCCTTTCAAAAAAATGGCAAGAGGAAAAGTTGACTTGCAACTGCTTTTTTGCGATATTTTTTTCGAAATAGTTGAAGGGCTTTCTATGATTCCACCAGTAAGAGATCGGATCTATGTTTCCCAGAAAACCCATAGAGCCCAGTTGGAAAGATGCATCAGCGCCTTGCACAAGCAATGCGCCCTAATAGATGAGATGTTCCGCAAGATTGCGTTGAGGCACTATGGATATAATTACGACAAGCCCGCCTTTGTCCTTATCTTCGACACGCAGCCTATCGATCTTCCCAAGAATTTACACCATTGAGCGGGAAAAGCTCATTGATGGGTTTGAAAAACAGGTGAAAGAAGAGGGAATTTTTTCTGAAGCAGAGCTTCCAGCTTTCAAGAAATTTGTCCAGAAAAAAGCCTTTCATCTAGACAAGAACGGGAATACCAAAATCATGACCCTCTGTTTGGAAAAGTTTTTACAAAAGTTCAAGAAGAGGAGAGTCCTCACTCAAAAAGAAAAAGAGCTGAAGCACTATCCTGAGCAGCTTAAGTATCTCAAACAAATCCTTACAACTCCATTTAAAACGCTTCGACACCATGTCCTAATGGCCCATGTGAAAGCGCATCCTCAACTAAAAGAGGAGGTACCTCCAGATCTAGTTAACATGATCGAAAAACTAGAAAAGGGTGACTTTCAAGCTTTTTCAAACTTTATGATTTCCCTATTGTGCGACAAACGAGAGTGGATTCAAAAGTTTAATCTACTGAAACAGGAACAAGAGCATGCAAATAAACTCGAACTGAAGCAGTTCCTCACCCTTTTAGGGGCCTATTTAGTGGATTTTGGCTATATTTTCAATCTGCGCACAAACATTGAAAATATTCTTGAGTCGCGAAATAACCCCCTTCTCTCGCGTTCAGTCGTAAGTGCGGTTCTAGAAGCTGCGGGAAAGCCTGCTATTACTAAATTCTTAATTCCCTCCAAAATGGCTGATGAACTTTGGGATATTTACGTAAGCTGCCAAATGGCCACGATCATACAGAGCATCGATGCACAATTGCTTGAAAAGCAGATAAATCAGCAGATGTGGGCCGAAGTGAATGGGATTTTTAAAGGAGATAAGATCGCGTTTAGGGATTTCACTCTAAATTCTGTTGAACATCCTGAATACACAATGGCAAAACTTGAACGCCTTTCAAAAGATCCTGAACATCAAAAGAGAGATGAATTAAAAAAATTCCTAAATCTCTGGGGCGACTATTTGCTAGGCCTTGGAGTGCTTCATGAGCTTGGCAAAAAGCGGTCTGCCACTTCTTCCATAACGATGAGGGTTCCTTTGGAAGTTTGTAACGCCTTTTTTACAGCGGGAGGACGCGAAAGACTCTTTTTGAGGTTTCCCGACCCTACGAAGCTACTTTAAACCCAACTTGCCCCCTACATCACGCTTAAACTTTGGCCGAACTTAGCAAGTCGGGTTTTAACAAGTTCAAAACTATAAAAATGCGGAATATTTTTGGGGTCTAGAACTTTCGCTCGAATTTCACACGCGCACTCCTCACAGTTGGCTTCCTGCATGATTTCAGGCCACCCCCCATGTACAGGGGTTTCAGAAATGTGAATCAGATCTAGATAAATGACTCGAATATTTTCCAAATTTTTCTGGTTCTTGCATTGATGATAGATTTTTGCATATTTATGTCCGGCATGCAGAACAATGCAATCCCCCTTTTTTACCCATCGAATAACGTCTTTGCGGTAGTTGTCAGTAGGATGTGGCTGTGCCAAGCGCACCGTTGTACTTGTCAAAATCCCCCCTTTTTGTACATCCTTGCATGATCATTTTTTAAAAGATGACCAGGTAAAAATGCAATCAGGAATTAAAAATCTGCGAGATTCCCTCGAGAATTTTTTCTTTGCCAAAGTTGATGAGGAGGCCGCATTTGAGACCGCTGAGACGAAGATGTGTGAACAGCTGGACATGATAGAGCGGGTAGTCCTTGCCCGTTGCTTTCACTTCGATAATCATTTTATTTTCCACGAGAATATCGAGATAAAGGGGGTCGCGTACAGTCACATTTTTATAAGTCACAGGGATCGCGATCTGCCTCTGGGTCTGAACTCCTCTTAAAGAAAGCTCGTAGCAGAGCGCCGCTTCATAAACAGTTTCGAGCAGCCCAGGCCCTCCCAAGGTGCGATGCACTTCGCAGCTTGCGTCGACGATTTGGCGAATAAGCTCATTCTCCATTTCAAACCTAAAAAAATCTGATAGATGGGCCAGGATTCTATAGATGATTTCAGATCAACGCAAGGAAATTTTTTAGCTTTTCTTTTTTCCAGCTACAGATAACTTTGTCATCTTCTTGGCGCCATATTTTTTTCTTCCAGCAGCTGCTGCCACAGCGGCAGGATTTTTGGCTCCGGAAGCTTTGGCTGCCTTTTCAACAGCTTGAAAGCGCTTGCCGCTTCCCAATTTAGCTGTCTTCTCCTCTTTTTCTGCACTTTTTCTCGTTGCGCGCCTCTTTGGCAATGGCTCCTTCATATTTTTCTCCTTTATTTTGAGATGTAGCGCACTTCATGTTGCACGTCAATTAAATCGTTGACCTAAATTTCCTAGGGTGGCAATTCTAAATTTCAGAGGAGGAACATATGATCATCGAAATCTCTGTAGCCATTGCCGTTCTGATTTTTGCCATCTTGGCCTTTTTTATTATTCGCACCCTTTTTGTTTTACAAAGGACCTTGAAGCGAATTGACCATGCGCTTTTCGAAATGGAATTAAAAAGCAAAAATTTGGATCCTCTCTTGCGCACCTTGTCAAACTTGGGCGACTACTGCGAGACAAAAAGCGAACGGTTAGCTAATGAAGAGCATAGGGATCAAAAGTTCACTTCGACTTCAGGATGGACCTCAGAATGGGCCGATTGGCTTTTGCTGAGTCTGAAATTAGGCACAAAATTCTTAAATAGGAGGTAAAGAATGCGTCACGAAAACCAAGGAAGTGATTTGCTTAAAGGGGCCTTATTAGGTGGACTTTTAGGTGGGGTAGCAGGATTGATGCTAGCGCCTAAATCGGGCAGAGAATTGCGTGAAGATATCGCTGATGTCACCGAAACAATTAAAGAGACCGGCTATAAGCTTGCGCATCCTTTTGAAGAAGAGGAAGTGAGCTTTTTCAATGGCCAGACCCCATTTCTTATGGGCGGAGCCATTGGGGCTGTCATTGGTGTTGTAGCCGCTCTTCTGCTTGCTCCTCAATCAGGAAATAAGCTGAGAGAAGCTCTTGGAGATAAGTATGAAGACATTCGTGAAAAAGCAGAGTCTTTTGTGACAGATCTTAATGGGAAGCGACAGAATGCTATGGAACAAGTGGGAGATTGGAAAGATAGTTTGACGACAATCGTCAATAAACTTTCCAGCAAAAAGGGGAAACATGCGGGTTTTAAATTGGATGAAATTTTGGATTGGGCAGGGTTGGGACTTAACCTGATCCAGCAAATTCAGAAAAGGAGATAAACTCATGATTTCCAAAAACCAGGAGAATTTCGTTTGGGGAGCCCTGTTGGGCGGAGCAATAGGTGCGGCAGCTGCACTCTTATTTACTCCGGCATCCGGAGCACAAATTAGAAAAAAGTTTCAAAATGGATTTAATTTATTGAACGGAAAAAAAATGAGAAAAGCTCCAATTTCTCACGCCCAAAAAGCTCCTATTAAAAAAGCGAAAAAAGCGTTACATGCATTACACGCGAGAAAAAGGCCTCACAATGGCGCCTAAATGTGAGGAGAGATCTTTTTGGATGGCAAATTTTCAATTGCCATCCTTTTTTTCCTTAAAATTCCTGAATAGTCCGACGCATCAAGATCGTTAAATCATGCAGGAATGGCAAACAGCATTAGGTTTTTATCAAAACCCTCAAACTGCGCATGCTGTTTTACAAAAGTTGAGAAGCCAAGGATTGAAGCACTCCGCTTCAATCCAGCTCTCGCATGAGGGCAAGCTATCTCTTGATGTTTCTAGACAGGATGTCAACTGGCTTAAGCCATTTGTTGAGCGAGTCATTCGGGATGAAACGCTTGTCATTGTCAGGATTCGTTCCACAGAAGCCCCTCTAGCCCTAAAGCTGCTGCGCCATGTTGAAAGTGGTCACCCTCTCTCTTTTCTTTTGCGTTCACCCCACTTTGAAAGCCGTCTTGAAAACGAGACACTCATCAAAGAGCCTCTAACCTTTGAAGAAATGGAGGCTTCTGCCTATAAGCTGGCGGGACTTTTACAACAAGTTAGCATCCGCAAAACGCCCGATCACCCCTTTTTGAAACGATTAGCCAAGAGCGAGGAAATTCTCACTGAAATCCGCCATAATGTCGCCGAAGCTGAATATGTCGAACAGACCATCACTTCAGCGGCAGAATGGCTGCTGGATAACAGCTATGTGATCCAGGGCAATATTGAAGAGGTGCGGCGCAACCTGCCAAAAAGATATTATGACGAGCTTCCTAAAGGATTAGAGGGGGTGCCTCGCATCTACCTGATTGCAAAAGAGATCGTTCAATGTACCGCCAACCGCTTGAACCAGGAAGCGATCGTCGCCTTTTTGAAGAGCTATCAAGCCCAAGATCCTCTCACAATCGGCGAACTTTGGGCACTGCCTCTCATGCTCCGCTTTGTCCTCATCGAAAACTTGCAATGTCTCGCCATCGACATCGACCGACGCCTTTGCGAAGGGGAGCAGGCTAGTTTTTGGGGCAATCGTTTGCTTCATGTCGCCAGAAGAGAACCCGAGCGTCTTTCCGCTTTCTTAGAGGATTTAGCGCGCACACGGACAAACCCCACTTCCCACTTCGCGGAAGAACTGATCGACCATCTCTACGATGAAGAAACCATTCTTCCCCTCGTAAGAAATTGGTTGGAAGAAAAGATGGGAGAACCCATTTCCGATGTGATACAGAGGGAGCAGAAGCAGCAGACAGCAGAACAGACAGCCTTCTCAAGCGCAATCGTCAGCTTAATCGCTCTTTCACAACTCTCTTGGCGCACAATTTTTGAAACAGTCAGCATCGTCGATGCGCTATTAAAAAAAGATCCAACCGACACCTATTCTCAAATGGATTTTGCCACCCGCGACCAGTACCGCCATGCAATAGAAAAAATAGCGCGCCTTTCAAAACAATCGGAAAGCGCGGTGGCCGAAGGGGCTTTACAGATCGCTCAAATGGGAAAAGAGAGCATTTATAAGCATGTGGGTTACTATCTGATCGACAAGGGACGTCCCGCTCTGGAAGCAAAAATGGGATGCCGACCCTCGCTCCTGCAACGTTTTCGACGTGCACTCACGCGCCACTCTGCTGCGACCTATTTGGGAAGTATTGGGCTTCTCACTTTAGGAATGGCAGCGGCTCTTTTTGCTCTGTTAGCTCATTGGCACACTCCCTACCCACTCCTCTTTGCTCTTTTAGCTCTTCTGCCGATCAGCGAACTGACTATTCAGGTTGTAAATGCAATCCTGACTCAAATCCTTCCCCCTCTCGTCTTGCCCAAGATGTTTTATGAAAATGGTCTTCCGGAGGAGCTAAAAACCCTTGTCGTCTATCCCGTGATGCTGACTCGACCAAAAGATATTGAAGAAAATCTGCATCAATTGGAGGTGGCCTACCTTGCTAATTCCGAATCTGCTTTGCGCTTTGGACTTTTCTTCGACTTTGCTGATGCTCCCCAAGATCATCTTCCCAATGATGAACATCTTTTAGCTTTTGCAACGAAAGGATTTCAAGATTTAGAAGCAAAATATGGCCCTGATAAATTTTATTTTTTGCTGCGCAACCGCGTCTGGAGCCCTAGCGAAGGAAGCTGGATCGGCTGGGAACGAAAGCGGGGAAAACTGGAGAGCCTCAATCGTTATTTGATGGAAGGCGATGACTCCCTCATCGTGAAATTTGGCTCTCCGGAGGGGTTGAAAAGGGTGCGCTATGTGATCACCCTCGATGCGGATACGCAGCTGCCAAAAGACAGCGCAAAACAGCTTGTCGAAACTCTCTCTCATCCTCTCAACGCCCCCCATTTATCTCAAGAAGGCAAAATAGTGAGAGGCTATACGATCATCCAACCCCGTGTGAGCACCCATTTTGCCAACGCCCGTCTTTCTCTATTTGCAAGGCTCTTTTCAGACGTCTCTTCCGTCGACCCTTACACACAAGCAGTTTCCGATGTATATCAAGATCTAACCCATGAGGGAAGCTATCATGGCAAAGGCATTTATGACGTGCAGGCCTTTCATAAAACCCTTTCGAAAAAGTTCCCGGAAGAGCATCTGCTCAGCCACGACCTGCTTGAAGGCTGCTATGCCCGCGTCGCTTTTGCAAATGATATCTCCCTACTTGATCAATTTCCTCCCGACTATAAGAGTTGGAGCCAGCGGCAACAGCGCTGGATGAGAGGAGACTGGCAGATTATTGACTGGCTTTTTGATCGCTCTCTCTCTGCCATCAACCGCTGGAAAATTTTTGACAATCTGAGACGCGCTCTACTTCCGGTGGGAATAGTCGCTCTCTTGATCACTGCGTGGCTCATTTCTACGATTCCTTTTTTCTGGACGGCAGGGGTGTTCTTACTTTTGTTTACCCCTCCAGCTCTCCTATTTTTGATGCGCCTCGGCCACTTTCGTGCTGCCTGCAAAGAGCTGGGGATCGGACTTCTACGAACTGCAATTAACTGTTCTCTACTCCTTCATCAAGCCTTTTTGTCTTTAGATGCCCTTGTGCGGGTGCTTTATCGCCGTCTTATTTCTCATCGCCACCTCCTGGAATGGTCGACAAGCAAAACGGCCACTTCTACTGCCTACCGACGCTTCATGATCCGCTTGTGTCTGATCTCCTTTTGTGCCGTGGCACTTTTTGCGCTGATTGTCCTTCTCCATCCAGGAGTGCATCAAATAGCGATGATGAGCGCACTGCCCTTCTGTGCATTGTGGGCCGTTTCCCCTCTGCTGGTGGCCTTCTTAGATCGCATCTACACGCTGGATCCTTTCCAGAAAATATCTGATGAAGACCGTCTATTTTTGAGGCAAGTGGCAAGAAGAACGTGGCGCTATTTTGATGAGTTTGTCGGACCAAATTCCAATTGGCTGCCGCCTGATAATTACCAGTCGGCCCTACTGGTGGAGGTGGCAGAGCGCACCTCTCCCACTAATATTGGACTCTGGACATTGAGCGCTCTCGCCGCCCACGATTTCCATTATCTCACTCCAGATGGGGTTATCGATCGCTTTTTGGCCACATTTCAGACCCTAACCAAGCTAGAAACCTATGAAGGGCATCTCCTCAACTGGTATGACACACGCTCTTTAAAACCTCTCTATCCCCGCTATGTTTCAACCGTCGATAGCGGCAATTTTCTTGCATGCTTATGGACACTTGAGCAGGGGCTTTATCAGATGGTCGCAGCTCCCCTTCTTCCCCTGTCGCTTTTAGAGGGATTAAGGGATACCTTGGCTCTCATTGAGTCAGAAAATCGTGATCCTGAATATTTTGAGCAGCTGCGCCCTTTAAAAAGTGCCCTTTCCGCGAATCCAAAGGACTTAAATGAGCTGATTCAAGTGGTGCGCACTTCTTTGGGATTCACACAAGAGTTTATCGCCAAGCAGCATCCCGATGTTGTGCCAGATCTATTGAGAACGATGCAGCGGGAACTTGAGGGGTGGGAGAGCCTCATCAACCGCTATTTTTCTTTTGTTGAGATTCTCCATCAGTTCAAAACGGAAGAAGCGCAAATTGTGCACCTTTGTGATCGAGTTTTGAAGACTCCTCTTTCCTTGCAGATGTTGGCGACAGGGGCGCTTCACACACCCTTTGAACGGCTTCTCAACATTCTCCCTAAAGAAGATCCAGTCACAAAAAAGCTGATCGAAGCGCTCCACACGGCTCAATGGCTTGCCGGGGAAAAGATGGGGCTCGTCAAAGAGATTCTCTCTTTTGCAAAGACAATCGGCGAAAGAATGAATATGAAGTTCCTCTACAATCGGGAGCGCAAACTATTTTCGATCGGCTACCATGTTGACGATCGCAAACTCGACTCCTCCTATTACGATCTCTTGGCTAGCGAAGCGCGCCTCTCAAGCCTCGTCGCTATTGCAAGAGGAGATGTCCCAGTCGACCACTGGTGGTCTCTTGGGCGCCCTTACCGGCTTCTTTACGGACGCAAGGTACTGCTCTCCTGGGGCGGCAGCATGTTTGAATACTTGATGCCGCAACTATTTACGGAGACCTACCCTGACTCTCTCATTGGACAGGCTTGTAAAAATGCAGTCGCCTGCCAGATTCTCTATGGAGAGAAGCGCGGCATCCCTTGGGGGATATCTGAAGCAGCCTTTAGTGAAATTGATAGTAGGAAAATTTACCAGTATCGCAGTTTTGGAGTCCCCGGATTGGGCTTTAAACGCGGCTTAGAAGAGGATCTCGTCATCAGTCCCTATTCTTCTGCTTTAGCTCTAGCTGTCGAACCGATTGAAGCGACAAAAAACTTGAAGCGAATGGCCTTTCAAAAACCGAAATTGCTGAGCGACTTTGGCTACTATGAATCGATTGACTTTACCAGGCAGCATGGCCCGCATGGGGAGAGGGGTGTCACCGTTTATGCCTTCATGGCCCACCATGAAGGCATGTCACTGCTTGCCTTTGACAACATTCTTCACAATAACATCATGCCGAAGCGCTTCCACTTAGATCCGCGCATTGCAGGCGTTGAATCGCTTCTCTATGAACGCATTCCCATCAATCCCCCCATTGCTAAAGGATCGCGCAAAGAGGTCCCCATCTCGCGCCTCACCCCCTTTTCAACAGAACCGATTATGGGAATCGTCGATACCCCTCACAGCGCTACTCCAAAGGTAAATCTCCTCTCCAATGGGGAATATTCGCTCATGGTGACAAACGCAGGGGGAGGATACAGCCGCTGGAGAGATTTTGATATCAGCCGCTGGCGCGCCGACAGCACCAGCGACTCCTGGGGCAACTTCTGCTACATTAAAGACCTCGCCTCAAAAGCTGTCTGGTCGACGGCTTACCATCCCACATGGGAGCGAGGACGCAAATATAGCGTCAGTTTTAAAGCGGACAAAGTGGAATTTCGAAGGCGCGACGAAGAGATCGAAACATTGACGGAGATCTTTGTCTCACCTGAAGATGATGCTGAAGTGCGCCTTCTGACTTTAGCTAACTTATCGCGAGAACCGCACTCCCTTGAACTGACAAGTTATATGGAGCTTGCTTTAAGCCCGCACGCAGCCGATCGCGCTCATCCCTGTTTTAACAAGATGTTTATCCAGACAGAAGCCCATCCAGAACTCTTCGGTCTTTTAGCCTTTCGGCGCTTGCGCTCGCCAAGCGAGCAACCGCTTTTTGCCATCCAAGTTCTAGCTGCAAGCGAATCCCTACAATCTCTCCAATATGAGACCGATCGCAACCGGTTTATCGGGCGAGGCAAGAGCTTGCGAAGTCCTGCCGCTCTGCATGAAAACTTATCAGATAGCTCAGGAACTGTCCTCGACCCTATTTTTAGCCTGCGCACCCGAATCACACTCAAGCCAGGAGAGCGCCAACAGGTCGCTTTCATAACGGCCATCGCCGACAACCGCGACAAGGCAATCGGCCTGATGAAAAAATATGGCAATCTAGGAGCAAGCCAGCGCGCTCTCGAAATGGCCTGGACGCAGACGCAGCTGCAGCTGCGCCATTTGCGCATCCATCAGGAAGAGGCGCAGCTGTATCAAAAGCTTGCAAGCCGCGTCCTGTTTCCCCATGCTCAGCTGCGCCCCTCTTACAAGCGCCTCCGCTTAAACCGGCGCTGCCAGTCGAATCTCTGGGCTTATGGCATTTCAGGAGATCTGCCCATTGTCGTCGCCTCCATCGCAGATAGCCATGAGACGATCTCATCAAACAGCTGTTGACAGCTCACGCCTTTTGGCGTCTGCGGGGCCTTAAAGTTGACCTTGTCATCTTGAACGAGGAGGCGACAAGCTATGAGCATCCTCTCTATGAACAGCTAAAACGGATGATCTATTCCGTCGCCAATCCCCCCGAAATTGGTAAGCCGGGCGGGGTCTATCTGCTCAATAGCGATCAGATTCCAGAAGAGGATCAGCTCCTCATCCTTTGCGTGGCCCACGTTGCCCTGATTGCGGCTCGAGGCTCCTTAAGGCAGCAGGTTGTCTCCCCGATGGAGCCCACCAGCTATCCCCCCAGGCTTCTCGTCGACAAAAAAATCCAGGAAGAGCCCTCCAAGCCTCTCCCTTTTATGGAGCTCCCTACTTCAATGGTTTGGGTGGGTTTACGCCCGATGGGCGTGAATATGTCATCTATCTGGGCCCTAACAGCGAGACCCCCGCACCTTGGATCAATGTCATTGCCAATCCGCAATTTGGCACAATGGTCTCAGAAGCTGGTTTAGGATGCTCCTGGTTTGGCAACAGCCAAACCAACCGCCTCACTCCCTGGAGCAATGATCCTCTCTCAACCCTATCGCAGACGCCATCTATATCCGCGATGATGAGACAGGCACCTTCTGGACCCCGACTCCCGGCCCCATCCGCGAATTGGATGCCTACCGCATCCACCATGGACAAGGGTATACGCCGCTTCGAACACAATAGCCATGGCATTGAGCAAGACCTGATTATCTTTGTCCCTGTAGATGATGCATGGAGGGCTCCCCTTGCGCATTCAACGCTTGCAGCTTAAGAACAGCTCCCCACGCAAAAGGCTTCTGAGTCTCATCTCCTATTCTGAATGAGTTTTAGGTGGAGATAGAGAAGACTACACGAAATGCATCTAATCACCGAATGGGACCCGGAGAGCCAGGCCCTTTTTGCCTATAACCGCTATCATCCAGAATTTGGCGACCATCTGGCTTTTGCAAGCTCCAACCCTGTTACCGAATACTTTACGGCCGACCGCACGGAATTCATCGGACGCAATCATCAGTCTTCACACCCTGCCGCCCTCAAACGCAAAGAGCTCGCAGGACTTACAGGAGCCGCCGTCGATCCCTGCGCCGCTTTACAAGTCCATGTGACACTGGACCCTGGAGAAGAGAAGGAGATGGTATTTATCTTGGGCTATGCCAAAGAGCCCGAGCAGGCGCGCCAGCTCATCCTCCAGTGCCGTGATAAAGGCTGGATCGATCGCACCTTCCAAGAGACTCTCAACTGGTGGGATAAGCTCCTTGGGAGCCATTCAGGTGGAACGTTCCTGACCAGCCGTCAATCTTTTCCTCAACCGCTGGCTGCTCTATCAAAATCTAAGCTGCCGCTTCTGGGGAAGGTCCGCCTTTTATCAATCCAGCGGCGCCTACGGCTTCCGCGACCAGCTTCAAGATGTGCATGGCGTTGCTTTATGCCGCCCCACAGATGGCCCGCGAGCATATCTTAAGAGCAGCCGCAAGACAATTTGTGGAAGGGGATGTGCAGCACTGGTGGCATCCGCCTCATCGGGTGGGGGCGTGCGCACGCGCATTTCCGACGATCTTCTCTGGCTTCCTTTTGTGACGCCCACTATGTCCGCGTCACAGGCAGACATCTCCATCTTAGAGGAAAATATGCCCTTTCTTGAAGGGAGATCTGCTCAAAGAGGATCAGGACGAATTCTTCTTTGTTCCTGCACTTTCATCGGAAAAAGCCTCCTTACTCGAACATTGCCGTAGCGCCATCAAGCACGGCATCACGGCGGGCCCCCATGGTCTTCCCCTTATTGGCAGCGGCGATTGGAATGACGGCATGAACCGTGTCGGCATCCATGGCAAAGGGGAAAGCGTCTGGCTCGCCTGGTTTCTCATTCATGTTATGAACGATTTTGCTGACTTCTCACTTTCTGGACAGTACAGGTCTGGAGAAGGCTTCGCGCAGAAGCAAAGCGCCTTGCTGAAGTTGTGGAGGCACAAGCATGGGATGGCAGCTGGTACCGTCGCGCCTTTTTCGATGATGGCACCCCGCTAGGTTCCACATCTCAATGAGGAGGACAAGATCGATTCGATGGCCCAGTCTTGGGCGGTTATCAGCGGATCGACGGACGCTCTTCGACAGGCCGAAGCCTTAAAATCGGCCGAAAAGCTCCTTGTCAAAACCGAAGAAAAGCTCGTGCTCCTGCTCACCCCCCCCTTTGACAAAACTCCTCTCGATCCCGGCTATATTAAAGGCTATCCGCCCGGGGTGCGCGAAAATGGCGGACAATATACCCACGGCTCCCTCTGGCTTCCCATGGCCTTTGCGCGGAAAGGGGAGGGGGAAAAGGCGGTCCAGCTCCTGCGCCTGATGCACCCTCAGTATCACGCCTTAAATGAGGAAACAGTGCAGCGCTACAAAGTGGAGCCTTATGCGGTCTGCGCCGACATCTACGATCTGCCCGGCCAGATCGGCCGCGGTGGCTGGACCTGGTACACCGGCTCATCGGCCTGGATGTACCGCGTCTGGATTGAAGAGGTCATCGGCTTTACTCTGCGCGGCGACCGCTTAAGCTTCAAACCCATCCTGCCCCCTTCGTGGGAAAAGGTGCAGCTCTCCTACCACCATAAGAGCAGCCTCTATGAAATTACCCTAGAGCATGGGAAAGAGATGCAGCTTCAACTCGATGGCGTCACCCGAGAAAACCAGGAGATCGCGCTACTCGACGATGGACGAACGCACACGGTCCATCTGATTTTTGTTTAAAAAAAAACTTACACCTGGCAGGGTGCGATTAAAGAGTAAAATCAACCCATTAGGAGAAAATTATGTTAGGAACAATACTTGTCGTGATTTTAATTCTACTGCTTCTCGGAGCACTTCCCACTTGGCCCCACAGCGCAGGTTGGGGATATGGCCCAAGCGGACTATTAGGAACAGTTTTGATCATTATTCTTATTTTGGCGCTACTGGGAAAACTGTAAGGAGTTTTATGCGATTTATTATCGGATTTTTTTTCTTCGGTCTCCTCTTTTATGCCATCTATTTCTATTCCCCGGAGACTTTTCAAGAGTTAGTGTCTTGGGCTGGATCAGTCTTTAATGCCATTAGAGACTTTTTCTTGAACCTCAAGGGAAAAACGGCGGCTCCACAGCCTCCTCCAGAGACCCCCAAAGCCATTTTTGAATTCTTAAGGAGTGTTTTATGAAAATTGTTCGTTCATTGATTCTTGGTTCTCTGCTCGTTGCAGGTTCCGTCTCAGCTCAAGATTTTAGATTTGATCTTGGTCCCTTTAGCATGCAGTTTGGAGGGCCTGATATCCTTCCTGCGGGACATGAGCACCATCGCAACATGCTAAACTATCCGATCTGCTATGCCATTGCTCAGCAGAAGCGGATCGTCTTCGTTGTGGAAAATCGTGAAACTGTAAGTCCAAAAGAGATGAAAGTTGTGACGAAACAGCTCACAGTTGAACCCTACGCCTTTGGAACGTCCAAAGAGGGAAAACAGCTCCTTCAAGGCAATGTGACAGAGGATAAGCAGATCAGTGAAATCACGATTAAATATAGCGAAGACACCTTCGCAAAAGAGAACAAAGAGAGAGCTGAAAACAGAGATAAGTCCTTCTATTCGGGCTGGTTCAGTTCAGGAAAAAGCAAAAATATCGACATTCAGCGCGTGAGCAATCTTCGCGTCTTGGATGACTCTCACTTTGATGCTCCGAAAGACTATAAAGGGGTCCAAGATGACTCCATGCAGGTGATCTGTCAGCTGCCTGTTAAGAAGTAATTTGATGTAACAGAGATAATTCGATACTAAGTATCGAATTATCTCTGTTTTTTTCATGTCAATACGCGGCAGCCTCGCTCTTGCAGTTCTGCGAGGAGCGGGGTTGGCTGTAGTTTCGTCCAGCGCAGATCCAGCTTTTTAAGATGCAGCTGGCTTAAACTTTTCGGAAGTTTGTTCATGCGATTTGCCCTCAAGTCGAGATGGGTCAGCTTTTGTAGCCTTCCCAACTCCTCAGGAAGATATGTAAGCCAATTATTGCGAAGATCAAGAATCTCAAGATTTTCAAGTGCACAGATCGAGTCGGGCAGCGCAGTCAGCTTATTGTCCTGCAGATGCAGCTCTACCAGATGCTTGAGACCTCCTATCTCTTCTGGCAATACCTTTAACCCATTATTGTACAAACGCAGCTCCTGAAGGCTCTGCAGCCTGCCAATTGAGGCAGGTAATTTCTTTAAGGGATTATGCGTCAATCCCAGGTAGCGCAGCTTGCCAAAATCATATTCAGGAAGCTCTTCGAAGCAGTTATGACTCAAGTAAAGAGCCTCTGATAGCTCTGTGAGATGCCCCAACTCTTCTGGCAAAGAGCTCAGCCGATTGTGCCCCAGATCGAGCATGCGCAACTTGCGAAGCGCGCCAATCTCTGGAGGCAGCTCTTCAAAGCCATTTTCAGATAAAACAAGCCCTTCTAAATGGGTGAATGAGAATAGCTCTACTGGAATCTCTGTCAGCCGATTTTTACCCAAATTCAGATGGCGAAGAGAGTGCAGCTTGAAAAGCTCTTCTGGTAGTGATATCAGCTGATTGTCATACAGATTCAACCTTTCGC
Organism: uncultured Parachlamydiaceae bacterium; assembly: GCA_963745935.1. GTDB lineage: Bacteria > Chlamydiota > Chlamydiia > Chlamydiales > Parachlamydiaceae > JAJFUZ01. The sequence goes on along the minus strand of CAVUZO010000005.1, from coordinate 9,569 downwards.
AAAAAGCTAAATTGCCTATTGCCGCAGGCAGGGTTTGCAGCTGCTGCCCATCCAGATGCAACTCTTTTAACTCAACTGTTGTGTCCATGAAGTTCATATGCAGCTTAGTCTATCACTTGACCTTTTCTTTCAAATATGAAAAAACTAAGATACTGAAAAAGGAGAATCAGATGAGCGGCGTGGATCTCTATTACATGCGTCCCTGTGGCGTCGAGCTGAATAAATTTGTAATCGAAAGAGGAAACCTTTCGAAGGATGAAATCGAACCCGCTGTGAACTGGTATGGCTATCACTTGATGGTGGCCCTTCTAAAAAGTTCTTGTTCAGGTGTGATCAATAGTAGTTGTGAACCCTTAAAAATGCAGCTAGCAGTCTGCGAACTTGACAAAACGACTAGAAAATCTGAAGGACATAAAATAGCAGAAAAAATTGCTAAAAAGGCCTTTGCTAATGTCAAAACTGTTTTGGGTCTCCCTTCCGGATTTTTTTCTCCTGAATATTTTAGATATGATCATAATCCTTCTCGTATCAACATTAAAATTTCGGCAGATGTTGCGCAAGCGATCCGTCTCCCGTTTATCCCTCGGCCAGCAGCAAATCCTAACGAGCCAACCCCAGAGGAGCTTCACTGCTACGCGGAGATGTTGAAGGACCGTTCTCTGTTAAACTGCTCCCATCTTGCATTGCAAGCCCGTGTGGAATCCGACAATTTAGACGAAGCGATGGCGCGCATTCAATTGAGTCACCGCTTTCATCTTCCAAAACTTAAAATTCTGGGATCTACCGCCCTGTCGAAAAAAATTTCTCAAGAAACATTCCTGCGCATTGACCAAGCCGCAAGAGACTATCAGCTCGTAGATCTTTCGAATATTTGCCTCTGCAAAATCACCTTTGACACCCTACTTAAAAGGCAGATTGATGATCTGCTTGCCGATTCTGTTTCCAAGAAAGGCGAGACCTTTTTAAGAAGTATCCTAATAGGAATCAGGAGTGTTGCGATCGATTACAATTTACCAAAAACAATAAAAGAGATACGAAAGTTACTGTTATTTAAGAACTGTAGGGAGAGGGGAATATGAAAGCGATACGCGTCCATCAAAATGGGGGGCCTGAGGTCCTAAAGTTAGAAGAGATTGAAATTGGCAAACCGGGTCCGGGCCAAGCCCTCGTGCGCATCTCGCATGCAGGCCTCAATTTTGTCGACATCTACATCCGGCGCGGCACCTACCCGAGTAAGCTCCCCTACACCCCAGGATGGGAAGCCGCCGGTACTGTCGAAGCCATCGGTGATGGCGTCAAGAGCGTTAAAGTGGGTGACCGAGTGGCCTACGTGCATCAAGCGGGCTCCTATGCTGAAAAAAGTCTTACAGAAGCTGATGCCCTTATCCCCCTACCAAAAGAGTTCTCCTTTGAACAGGGAGCCGCTTTTCCTCTGCAAGGAATGACTGCCCACTACCTGATCCATGAATTTCGACAAGTTAAGCCGGGAGATACTGTGTTGATTCACGCAGCAGCGGGCGGCATGGGGCTTCTGCTCGTCCAGTGGGCCCGTCACCTAGGTGCCAAGGTCATCGGAACTGTCTCCACAGAAGAGAAAGCAAAAGCCGCCCGCGAAGCGGGAGCCCACGAGGTGATCCTCTACACGAAAGACAACTTTGTTACTGAGACAAAGCGGTTGACAAATGGGCATGGAGCTGATCTGATCATCGATGGCGTTGGAAAAACGACATTTGCAGGCAACTTGGATGCTGTTGCAACCAGGGGTCACGTTGTCATCTTTGGTGCTGCAAGCGGCCCTGCCGACCCAATCCTGCCTAATGCCTTGATGGTGCGTGCAATCTCTGTCTCAGGCGGGAGCTTGCAGAACTTCCTTCAGACGCGGGAAGAGATGATGCGGCGCGCCCAGGCTGTAATTGAGGGCATTCAACAAGGGTGGCTGAAACTTAAAATCGATCACGTCTTCCCTCTCGCACAGGCCTCTGAAGCCCATCGCCAGTTGGAGGATCGCAAAACGATCGGCAAACTCCTTCTAAAAGCATGAAGCTTCTGATCCTCTTCCTTATCTGCTGCATGCCCCTAGGCGCCTATCAGCATGAGGTGGCCATCTGCGCCATCTTTCAAAATGAGGCGCGCTTCATGAGGGAGTGGATCGAATTTCATCAGATGATCGGAGTCGACCATTTCTACCTCTACAACAATCAGAGCACAGATGCGTTTAGAGAGGTCCTACAGCCCTACATCGAGCAAGGAGTTGTCGATCTCAAAGAGTGGAACGGCTCCCACAATACCATGCAGGAGTGGAATAGGATCCAGTGCCGCGCTTATGAGCACTGCGTGAAGCGCACCCAGAAAGCGGTCAAGTGGCTTGCCCTCATCGATCTGGACGAATTTATCGTCCCTGTCCAGACACAAAATCTAAAGCTCTTTTTACAAGATTATGAGGAGTTTTCAGGTGTCGGCATGAATTGGCAAAATTATGGCACCTCCTCTGTCGAGAAGATCCCTGAAGAGATGCTGATGATCGAAATCCTAAATCAGAAAATGGCCACCTACGCAGATAAGAACAGAACGACCAAATGCATCGTCAAGCCGCAATATACGCACCATATCATCAATCCGCACTGGGTCTTCTTCTCAAAAGGCTACAAAGTCAACGCCGACAAAGTGCCCTTTATTTATGGCGAAGCCCCCACCATTGCGATCGATAAAATCCGCCTCAATCACTATATCATGAGAGACCGCGACTATCTCGTGCATGTGAAGCATCCGCGCATCCGCAACAGGCACTCTGATTATACTCTGGAGCAGCTTCTTGAATCGGATGCGGAGTACTGCCAGGAGGTCGATGACGTCATGGAACCCTTTGTCCCTGCTCTCAAAGCTCGCATTTATGAATAGAAGGTCTTGACCGCATCGAGTTCCTTGAGAGCCCGCTTGTGCCCATCTATTTCCTGCTGAAGCCTCTGCTCCTCCCCCTTTAAGGGATTTCCTAATCCTTGAAGTTTGACAAGATCCGCTTCTTTTATCTGTAGATCTTGGACTATTGCCACCCGCAATTTTTCATGAAATTCACGCAGGTAGGTTCCCATTTTTTTGTCGTCAGTTTCTGCCTGTTTCGCAAGGGAGCTCAATTTCCCTTCAAGATAAGGTCTTCGGCCAAATGCCGCGATTATATAGTGAATAGGAATTGCCAGGCCGAGGCTAAGCATCGCGATGACGGGGGTATGGTACCCAGCTGCGAAACTCTCCTTATCCGTGCGATATTTTTTAAAAGCGTCTAAACTCAATATGTAAACAGCAGCTGCGACCATACCAATGCCGAAGCCAGCGCAAATCGCAGCTCCCCCAGATAAAATCCCTCCAACCAGTAAACCTACGAAAGTTGCCACGACTGCAACCCAAGCGACCAAAGTAAGAAGGCTTAAAATTTTATGCAAATTCTCCCGTTTTTTGCCATCTGCCAAGCTTTTGGCAGTAGCTTTCAGATCCGACACATACTTGTCTAATGGGCGCACATCGCGCAAAAGCTCCTCGCTGTTGGGCAAAGTCGGCTGAATTTTGCGAAAAAGCGCCAACGTTTTGTCCGATAGAACCGGCACCTGAGGCAAGTCTTTATCCTGGAAGTGGATGGAAGGAATATATTGCTTAACATCTGAAGCATCTATAAATAACATTATTAAATCCTTTTTAAAACATTGTATACTAATATTACATTATATTCAATAAAATAATTATGTTCGCTTTTTAAAGAAACAGGCGATAATCGGTTTTGAACACTTTAGCAATGCGCATTGCAAGGCTCTTGCCAATAGGCCGTAAGCCTCGCTCCATTTTAGAAATATTTGTCTGTTCGACATTAAGAAGCTTGCCCAATTCTGCTTGAGTGATGCCTTCCCTGTTGCGAAGTCCACGGAGCAATACAGCCCCTTGAGGAGCACCTCCAAGCAAGATATTCATCGCTTCATCATAAGACATTGGAAACCCGACTTGCCCCCTATCAATGACTCATCTGATGCGCGCTTGTTTTGGAGGCTAAAACGGGGCAATTTTCGCCTACTTTACTCAAGTATGTCAAAAATTGCCCCGTTTTAGCCTCCAAAAAATCGCATCATCAGCTGAATCACCGCTAGGGCGCAAATCGGGTTTGGAATGTCACTGTCCGCAGGTATTTCAACACGTTTATGGGCTGTTTCTTCAGTACGGGGCCTTTTCGTGTGTCCCAACATAGTAAATCTCATTTTTTTCAATCTGCTTGCAAAGAAAAGAAGAGATGTGTCACTAAGCAGATATGACGACCGACCTATTAGAAAAAGCAAAGAAGTCCTCTTTTATCACGATCTACATTCTGACACTCTTGACCCTCTGTGTGGGTTATATTTTTTTTCCATTTATACTTTTTATTATTCAATTCATCATAAAAATACTTGCCCCGTTTTTTATAGCCATCATTTTTTATTATCTTTTTAGACCTCTTGTGCGTGGGTTAGAAAAACCTCTTTCTATTTACGGGTCTATTTTTGTTGCCTATGTTATTCTATTTGCCTTCTTTTCTTTTCTAGCTATTTACATCTATCCAGTTGTCTATGAACAGATTAACATCTTAAAAACAACACAACTCGACTTTTTTAAATTCATCAGTGAAAAAAACTTAAACTTGAAATTAGTTATTCCTCAAGAACTTCAAAAAGCTTTCACACAAACTTATAACTTGATAAATACATTTATCATCGACAATATGATTAACTTTCTCTCACAATTAACAGGTTTTTTTATTTCTCTCACCATTTCAATTTTCATCCTTTTTTATTTTTTGAAGGATGACAAAAAAATTTACCAAGAATCGTTAAAGCTTGTTTCGGAAAAATATCGCGATTATGCGAGCGAGTTGTTAAGTTCAGCTGACCAGATTCTCGCTCATTTTATCAGTGGAAGAATGATTACCTCACTTATCGTGAGCCTCTTTTTACTCCTTATTTTTCTTCTCATTGGAATTAAATACCCTTTTCTTCTTGCTTTTACCTCCTTCATTTTCTTCATCATCCCCACATTGGGCTGCTTTCTTGCGATGATTTTACCGCTCATCGTAGGATTTTCCACAAGTACCACGATGGGCATCGAAATTCTGATCATCATGTCGATTGCCTCTCTCTTAGAAGGGTTTTTAGTGACTCCTAAAGTAATGGAGCAGAAGCTCTACATCCATCCCCTCACTCTGATTTTTATCTTTCTAATTTCAGGGTCTATTTATGGAATATTTGGTTTGCTCTTTGCCACTCCCGCCTATGTCCTATTAAAAGTTTTTTGCATTCAAACTTATGCATTTTTTAAGGATCGTCAAGAGGCTGAATGAAAAAGAATCCAAGCTCGAAAGCCTGGATTCTTTTAAGGGAAATTTTAACGATTTTTTACTGATAAATTGCTTTGCACACCGCGAACGCCATCAATTTTCTGAATCTTCTCAACAAGCTTTTTGAGCTCGCTTGGAGATTCTACAACTCCATCCAGAGTCACATACCCATTGTTTGTATTCAAAGCAACATCTTTAAAGCTGTTTGTCACCCAACCGCGGCTTACCTTGTCGCGAATTTTTTGATTGAGCTGCTTATCGCTCTCTGTTGTCCCTCTATCTTGAGGAAAATCATTGGGGGAGCTTTGTGAAGTGGCAGTTGTGTCGTTGGCAGTTTGCGAATCATTGTAGGAATAGGTGCGCTGTCTGCTATAGGAGTCATTATAAGAAGTGGGGTTTTGGACAGTAATCTGATTCGTGATCCCTTTGACGCCATCGATAGTGCGAATGTCCTTTTCGATTTTTTGTTTATCGCTTGAGGAATTCACGCTCCCTTGAAGAGTCACTTGACCATTAGTCACACGAACGTTGACATTTTCATATCCATTTTTGGAAGTGACGCTGTCCTGAATTTGGCTGGTTAAGTCCGCATCAGAAATGGTGCCGCTTCTGTAACTACTTGTAGAAGAGGATTGATCCTGGCCATAATGGGCTTGGATTTGATTTGCAAATCCAAGGCCTAAAATTAAGGCTAGTGCTGTTAACTTTGTCATATAAATCTCCTTTTTCTTGTTTAAATAATTCCTAACAACTTTAAAATAATCAAAAGGCTAATCGGCACTCCGAGCAGCCATAAAATCAATACCCTTCCCATTATTTCCTCACTGGTTGATGGGTTAAATGGTCAATAATCGCCGGACAAAACAGCAGCAAATCGCCCAGTTTCTCTCTTACTCATTTTCGTTTTTTTCCGCCGCCTGTTGTCTTATTTACAGTTGCCCAGCCAATTTGCTTGGCTTTTTTCTCACTCACACCCTTCTGTTTAGCTCGACTTATCTCTTAAATGGACTCCCTATTGGTTGGCTTTACGATTGACGCCTGAAAAAATTAATCCCCCTTCTGCAATTTTGGTCAAAGCCTTATCGGCATGGCCCTCTTCATCCAGAGTTTCTTTTAAAAGGGCGCCCTCTTTGCTTAAACCCAACTCTTTTGCAAAAGTGCACAAAGTTCCGTACACAGAGATTTCATAATGTTCGATGCGCTGCAATTTGGAAATGATGGCGGCATCTCTTACAGCAGAACGCTCATACTGACCAATGGACTCTTTTGCCTCTTCAATTAAGCCCTGCATGGCTTCACAGGTCTCTCCTTGAAAATCTGTATTTAACATTTTAAAGATTTTTTTGAGCCTTTCAACATGCTGATGCGTCTCGCCCAAATGCTTCTCTAAAGCCTCTTTCAAATCTTTTGAATCAGCGGCGCTAATCGCTTCAGGAATCGCTGAGATGATCTGCTTCTCGGCATTCAAAATATCTTTTAATTCGCTGATGAATAAGCTCTGCAATTTCTCATTTTTCATAAAACCTTCCTAAGGTTATGCGTTGAAAATACAAAAAGTCGACATTCCTCAAAAAATGCCTCTCAGCACTTTTTTGGAAGGTGGTGTCACTCCTTCCTACTAATGATTTTTTGATTTTTTCGTCAACATTTTTAAATAAGAATGAGGGAGCCTTAAAGGCTCCCTCTTTAAAATGCTATTCAACAATAATGACGCCTATTGTGGCGTTTGAAGAGGGCTCTTTTTGTCCTGTGGTCCAATCTTCGCGAGCCGAAGCACAGGTCACCCCTTTTGAGAGCATAAATCTCACTTGATAAATGCCAGGTTTTTTAGGAGCTTTTAATTCAAATTTACCCGTTCCATGAGAGTCCAAAACTCCCATACTGTGGGTCACACAATCTTGAGGCCCTACGCCTTTAATGCCAATAACCAGATGGTAGAGACGCATGGATTTCAAATCATCGGCGTTAATCCGATATTCCAAAGAGCCGTGCAGAGTCTCCTTAGGTTGGACAAAGGCGAGTTTATTGCCATGGTGAATTCTCACATCCGTGATTGTGATAGGGCCATAGTCCACCTCATCGGCTATAAGACCTATCCATGGCGCTTCTTTTATGTAATCATTGATTCCCTTAGCTTCAACAGGTTGAAAACCAAGAAACATTGTTGCAAAGGAAAGGAGTAAGATTGGGAAAAATTGATGATTCATAAGTTACCTCTCGTAAAGATTGTTTAATTTCTTCTGTCTGCTTAGAGGCTATTCGCTTCAGCAGACTTTCGAGGTCGCTTTGAGCTTTACCTAATTTCCTCCCGAAAACTAGGTGGGTTATCGTAACAATTCCGATCATAGGACTCCTTCTCAATTTCGTCAACTTTCCATCTAGCTTTTTTTCTAAAAAGTCGAAAACGCCCTCTAGTAGATACCTGAAGCACTATAAAAAGTTTATTTTTTTCACCATCGCAGATTTTGATAGGGAAAAACCCCCTCACCTTCTTCAAAGCCGTTTACCCTGCCTCCGCAAGAAGCCCCATCGCTTTCACAGCCTCACCAAGTGCCCTTCCAACTCAAGCCAAAACTTTTGCTGATTGGGACCAATTTTTTAAACCTCCAGCAACTATTCGTTTTATCTCAAAAGATGGAGAACTTTCGCCTTTCAATGCTAGGGATGTAATCGGGAATCAGGGCACTGCCGGAATAATTTGTGATTGAAGATTATTTAAAAAACTTTCCAAAAATTGAAAGATAGAGGAGTAATTCTTCAAAAATCTTGTCCCTGAGAAAATCAGCTTTCGGTCTACGTAATCGATGTCCAAGTGGGGAAAATTTGGGAAAATACCCACGGGTGAATTGTTACGAGCGAGCTCTTAATGTGTAAAAAACAAGAGTGCAGCTCATTTTGAGAGCTGCATATCCTTTATTTTCCACAGTTTTTTGGCTCCACTCGCAACCACGAAAATATCTCCCTTTTTTTTATCCACAGTTACCCCAGAGGTAATCCCTTGAGGAAGCAGTCGCGTCCCTGTGAGTGGGTTTACATTTAATAAACCCAGATTATCGGCTACTACGATAGGAGGATTAGAGAGATTTTGGAGATTAATAGCCTTAAGACTCTGAGTAGCCTCCTCTAAATATAAAAGATGTTTTTCATCTTTTGCTAAAGCAATTCCTTGGGGAAGTGCGATTCCCGAAGCCACTACCTGATTGGAGAAAATCTCTATAATTCTTCCTGTGGCATAATCAGATACCCATACCGATGAACCATCTGGAGACTTAGCAAGCGCAACTGGAAGTTCCAATGGGGGTGTTACAGCAATGGGAATGGGAACAATCGAATTGAGTGAAAAATCTGGGTTTAAGTTAAACTGTTGAACGAAGGGGGAACCTGTGAGTTCATTAATACCGCAGATGATGAGTGTTTGATCATCCAGAGCAAGACCTGCAAAGGGAATGTCACCTACAAAGGGAGGCTCTAACCCCATTAAAATAATTGAGAGCTGCGAGATTTTATCTTTTGAATTTATATCGAAGATACCCACTCTACCCGTAGGAAAATAGGTCGTAGCTAATAGTTTATCCTTACCCATCTCTGCTACACCAATAAACGTAAACATCGTGTTGAAATTGTAGTCAGAAGCAGAAGGCATCCAATCTTTCTGATGAATGTTTTTCTTTAGTTTTCCATTTTCCTTATCGTAAACACCACACAAAAATTCGTTACTAACAAATAAATCTTTCCCTAAGAGAGCGATTTGACTCCCGAAAAAACCTGATTTTATGATCTCTTTTTTGCATGTTTTAATGCTCCCCAAATTCGCGGTAGAAAGATAGATCTTATTTTTTGAATCTAAAAAAACTGTATCGATTATGGTTTGCGAGTTCGTGCAAACTTTACTTTTACCTGAATTTACATTATCCCTAATGAGGCGTCCCATGATATCAGATGCAAACAGTCCCCCTTTGGAATCGAATGCCGTATGCGATCCTCCATAGAGTGGGGCTTTATCAAAAGGAAGGATCGTAACATGGCCATTACTTGGGTCAACTTTTACAAGTTTTCCAGTGAACCATAAAGGTCCATAGATAAATCCATCAGCTCCTGTAACAAATCCTTCAAGACCTCCGCCGAAAGAATCGAAAGAATCCATATCAGCTACAATCGTTCTAAATGTAGGGGCCGGATCATTAAAGTTTTCAATTTCAAAAAGCCCATTTGTTGGAATGAT